>NZ_AUBJ02000001.1:4800000-6039370 GCF_000429185.2 Actinoalloteichus caeruleus DSM 43889
CCCACGAGGTCCACGGCGTTGACGTCGGCGTGCGCCGCCAACCACGGCGCCAGCTCCACGGCGTTCCCGGTGACCAGGTTGACGACCCCACCGGGGAGGTCCGAGGTGCCCAGCACCTCGGACAGCGAGATCGCCGGCAGCGGCCGTTCCCGGCTGGCCACCACCACCGTCGTGTTCCCGGCGGCGATCGCCGGGGCAACGGTGCTGACCAGCCCGAGCAGCGACGAGTCCTGCGGCGCGAGGACCCCCACGACGCCGGTGGGTTCCGGGACGGTGAAGGAGAAGTAGGGGCCGGCCACCGGGTTGGCCGCGCCGAGGACCGTGGCCAGCTTGTCCGTCCACCCCGCGTACCAGACCCAGCGGTCGATGGCCTGGTCCACCAGGGCCTGTGCCCGCTTGGCCGGCACACCCTCGGCGGCGGTGACCTCGGCGACGAACTGCTCCCGGCGGCCCTCCAGCATCTCCGCGATCCGGTACAGCACCTGGCCCCGGTTGTAGGCCGTCGCGCCGGACCAGCCGGGGAAGGCCTTCCTCGCGGCGGTGACCGCCTCCCGCAGGTCCTTGCGGGAGCCCTGCGGCGCGTTCGCGAGGAAACCCCCCTTGGCGTCGTTCACCCGGTAGACGCGACCCGACTCGGAGCGGGGGAACTTCCCGCCGATGTAGAGCTTGTAGGTCTTCGCGACCGCGAGACGATCAGACATTGAGGTAGGCCTCCAGTCCTGCGCGACCGCCCTCACGGCCGAAACCCGATTCCTGGTATCCACCGAACGGCGCGGTGGGGTCGAAGCGGTTGAAGGTGTTGGCCCAGACGACTCCGGCGCGCACCCGGGAGGCGGCCCACAGGATGCGGGAGCCCTTCTCCGTCCAGATCCCCGCCGACAGGCCGTAGGGGGTGTTGTTGGCCTTCGCGATCGCCTCGTCCGGCGTGCGGAAGGTCAGCACCGACAGCACCGGGCCGAAGATCTCCTCCCGGGCGATCCGCATCGACTGCTGGACGTCGGAGAAGACCGTCGGGGCGAAGAAGTAACCGCGCTCGGGGACGGGGCAGGGACTGGTCCACCGGCTCGCGCCCTCGGCGTCGCCGGAGTCGGCCAACTCGGTGATCCGGTCCAGCTGGGCCCGCGAGTTGATGGCCCCGACGTCGGTGTTCTTGTCCAGCGGGTCACCGATCCGCAGGGTGCCGATCCGGTCTCGCAGGCGCGCGACCAGCTCCTCGGCCACCGACTCCTGCACGAGCAGGCGCGACCCGGCGCAGCACACGTGCCCCTGGTTGAAGAAGATCCCGTTCACCACGCCCTCGACGGCCTGGTCCAACGGGGCGTCGTCGAAGACGATGTTCGCGGCCTTGCCGCCCAACTCCAGGCTGAGCCGGCGACCGGTGCCCGCCAGGCCGCGCTGGATCCGCTTGCCCACGTCGGTGGACCCGGTGAACGCGACCTTGTCGACGCCGTCGTGCGCGACCAGCTCGGCGCCGACCTCGCCCGCGCCGGTCACGATGTTGACCACGCCGGGCGGCAGCTCGGCCTGCTGGCAGATCTCGGCGAAGACGAGCGCGGTGAGCGGCGTGGTCTCGGCGGGCTTGAGCACGACCGTGTTGCCGCACGCCAGGGCCGGCGCGATCTTCCACGCCAGCATCAGCAGCGGGAAGTTCCACGGGATGACCTGGGCCGCCACCCCCAACGGCTGGGGGTCGGGCCCGTACCCCGCGTAGTCGAGCTTGTCGGCCCACCCCGCGTGGTGGAAGAAGTGCGCGGCGACGGTCGGCAGGTCGGCGTCCCGCGACTCCCGGATCGGCTTGCCGTTGTCCAGGGTCTCCAGCACCGCGAGTTCCCGCGACCGTTCCTGGATGAGCCGGGCGATGCGGAAGAGGTACTTGGCCCGTTCCGCGCCGGGCATCCGGCCCCAGACGCGGTCGTAGGCACGACGGGCGGCGCGCACCGCGCGGTCCACATCGGAGGCGGCCGCCGTGGTGACCTCGGCGAGGACCTCCTCGGTGGCGGGGTTCACGGTCTTCATGGGCTCCCCGGCGCCGTCGACGAACTTCCCGTCGACGAACATCTGGTACGCCGGTCGCAGGTTGGCGATATCGGCGGACTCGGGAGCCGGGGCGTACTCGAAGGGAGTCTCGGACATTCCAGTGCTCCAGCGGTAGGTGGTTGGGAGGGGCGGCGGGGGACTCCTCAGTCGACCGAGACGTAGTCGGCGCCGCTGTAGTGGCCGGTCAGCTGCCGCCGACGCTGCATCAGCAGGTCGTTGAGCAGGCTGGACGCCCCGAAGCGGAACAGGCGGGGGGTCAGCCAGGCCGGACCGGCGACCTCGCGGACGGCGACGAGGTAGCGGATGGCGTCCTTGGTGCCCCGGATGCCGCCAGCCGGCTTCACGCCCCGGTGTTCGCCGGTCAGGGCGTGCCAGTCACGAACGGCCTGGAGCATCACGTGGGTGACCGGCAGGGTCGCGGCCGGCGAGACCTTCCCCGTCGAGGTCTTGATGAAGTCGGCGCCAGCGAGGAGCGCCAGCCAGCTCGCCCGCCGCACGTTGTCGTAGGTGGCCAGCTCGCCGGTCTCCAGGATGACCTTCAGGTGGGCGTCGCCGCAGGCCGCCTTCACGGCCTGGATCTCCTCGAGGACGAGGCCGTACCGGCCGGTGAGGAAGGCGCCCCGGTCGATGACCATGTCGATCTCGGTGGCTCCCGCCTCCACCGCCATCGCCGTGTCGGCCAGCTTGACCTGCCGGTTCGACCGGCCAGACGGGAAGGCCGTCGCGACCGAGGCCACCCCGATCCCGGTGCCCGCCAGGTCGCGGACCGCCACCCCGGCCAGGTCGGGGTAGACGCAGACCGCGCCCACCGGGGGCACGTCCGGGTACTCGGGGTCCGGCCGGCGGGCCTTCGCCGTCAACGCGCGCACCTTGCCCGGCGTGTCCGCGCCCTCCAGGGTCGTGAGGTCGACCATCGAGATGGCGGCGTCGATGGCCCACCTCTTGGCGTCCTTCTTGACGCTGCGGGTGGCCAGCGTCGCGGCTCGTTGCTCCAACCCCACCTGGTCGATGCCGGGCAGTGCGTGCAGGAAACGGCGGAGCGAGGTCTCGTCGCGGCTCGCCTCGGTCAGTTCGGGGGGTGGCCCGCCGCTGACCGCGTCGGTGGCCTGGGCTGTCGTGGTCGACCCGGATGGCATGCCCGAAGTCTAGGCGTCGCCCTGGACGGTTCCGCGACGCTCGCGGTGCCCGCCGGGGCCCACCCGAGGCGCACCCGTGCGGACGGGGAGGAACGACCGAGCACGGCGGACGAGGGCGGGAGCGGACGGCCGCCGCCGCGGGGTCGGGCGGCGGGCTGGTGGGCTCCGACGAGCCGACGGTTACCGTGGGCCGCTATGGACGTCTTCGTCGTCGAGCACCCCCTCGCGAGAGCCCGACTCACCACGATGCGGGACGCGCGCACCGACAGTGCCGCCTTCCGCTCAGCCCTGCACGAGCTCACCCTCATGCTGGTGTACGAGGCAACCAGGGAAGCCCAGGTCAGGACCGAGAAGGTGCACACCCCGGTGGCGATGGCCACCGGCTACCGGCTGGCCAACCCGCCGCTGCTGGTCCCGGTGCTCCGCGCCGGCCTGGGCATGGCGGACCAGGCGCACCTGCTGATCCCCGAGGCGCAGATGGGATTCGTGGGGTTGGCCCGCAACGAGGAAACCCTGCGACCCACGCCCTACCTGGAGTCGCTGCCGGAGAGCCTGGAGGGACGGGCCGTGCTGGTCCTGGACCCCATGCTGGCCACCGGGGGTTCGATGGAACACACCATCCGGTTGCTGGCCGACCGGGGAGCGACGGACATCACGGCGGTCTGCGCCTTGGCCGCGCCGGAGGGCGTGGAACACCTCAGGAGGAGCGGCCTGCCGCTCCGCGTCGTCACCGCCAGCATCGACCAGCGCCTCAACGACTCCGGGTACATCGTGCCCGGTCTCGGCGACGCGGGTGACCGGCAGTACGGCCCGGCCTGACGCGCCGCTCGTCGCGGGGCGCCGGTCCGGGCCACCCAGGCCCGCCGCTCGCCGGGCACAGGGGGTTACGGGGCGCCCGCCACCTCCGGCCACGGTGGGGGAGGGCGCCTCGGTGCCGGCGCCCGGTCAGCGGAGCCAGCCTCGGGCGTTCGCGCGAAGCGCCCGCTCGTAGCTCGCCTCCACGTCCAGGTAGGGCGGGACCCGGTGACCGAGCTCCAGCGACACCAGTCCGTGGACCTGCCCCCAGCAGCCCATGACGATGGTCTCCGGTGGGGCCTCCGCCAGCACGCCCCGCTCCAGCCCCCTGCGAACCGCCTCGAACAGCGGGCGCAGCGCGCGTCGGCCGCGCTCGCGGGAGTCCTCGCCCAGCGGGCTGGGGGCCGTGCCCTGGCTGAACATGACTCCGTAGAGGTGCGGGTCCGCCAGTGCGCTGCGGCGGTAGGCGAGCCCCAGCTGGATCAGGTCCTCCACCGGGTCGTCGGTGCTCGGCACCTCGGCGAGCCAGACGGCGAAGCGGTCGAACGCCTCACCCAGCAGGGCCTGCACGAGTTCCGGCTTGCCACCGAAGAGGGAGTACACCGCCGTCGTCGACGTTCCGACGTCGTTGGCGAGGCGGCGCAGGCTCAGGCCCTCGGGGCCGTGCGCCGAGAGTAGTTCCCCGGCGCGGTCGAGCAGCCGGATCCGTAAGGCGTCGTCGTGAGTCCGTGGTCGCGGCACGGCGACAGGCTACGACAGGATCCCGAGGTCGGCGCGCCACGGTCCGTCTACCTGCGACGGTGCGCGGCGGAGGTGACCGTCCGTCCACTGTGGGACGCGGCCCGACCTGTTCCCGGCCGGGCCGCGTCGGCTCAGCCGGACTTCCCGGTCCCCTCCTCGCGGGCCAGCCGCTCGCCGAGCTCGTCGACGACCAGGCTCTCCTTCCTCATCGCTCCCGTCCGGTAGGCGACCCGGCCCACCATCTGCGAGATGACGGGAGCGGTGATCATCTGGAACATCGCGACCATGATCAGGCCGGACCCGTACAGGAAGTCCAGCTGGATCGCGGTGCCCACCAGCAGCATGATCAGGCCCAGTGTCTGCGGCTTCGTCGCCGCCTGGAGCCGCGCCGTGACGTCGGGGAACCAGAGGACACCGAGCGCGCCCAGCAGGCAGAAGACCGCACCGCCGATCAGGAGGACGGCGGAGATCACGTCACCCACGCTCATCGGTGCGTCCCCTTCTTCTCGACCAGTCGGACGGCGGCCATCGATCCGATGAACCCGAGCAGTGCCACGGCGGCCAGCAGGGCGATGTTGGAGCCGTCCTGTTGGATCGCCATGCCCACGGCGGTTCCGCCGACGATGAGCACGACCAGGACGTCGACGGCGAGGATCCGGTCGAGGGTCGTCGGGCCTCGGACCAGCCTGATGACGATGACCAGGCCCGCGGCGCACAGCAGCGCCAGGGTGATGGCGAAGACGATCTGCATCAGCGGTCCTCCTCTGGCGGCGTCGGCCGGGCCCCGGCCGACGGTGGGGCCGACGGCGGCGCCGGCTGGTCGGCCTCGGTCGGGCCGAGGTGGTCCAGCGCCCGGACGTCCTCGTCGGAGCCGATGGCCCGGACGACCCAGGACTGCATCTCCAGCACCTCACGGCGGATCTTCGCGGCGTCCTCCTCGCCCTGCATCCCCAGGGCGTAGACGTAGAAGACCCGCTGCTCGCGGTCGATCTGGAGGACGAACTTCCCCGGCCCCAGCGAGACCAGGTTGGCGGCGGTGGCCACCACGTGGTCGGTGTCGGCCGGCACCGGCACGGCCACGATCCCGGCCTTCGTCCTGGGGCCGTAGCTGATCGACTCCCAGGCCACCTGGAACGCCGAGGTGAACAGGTCAGCCAACAGCCACCACAGCAGCTGGAGCACCCGCAGCGGTCGTAGGCGGCCCCGGCGCGTGATGGGGGGCATCGGGAACACCAGGACCACCACCGAGGCGACGATCACGCCCCCGAGCACCGTGGCCACGTCCAGGGTGCCCCACAGCATCAGCCAGACCAGCGTCAGCCACACCACCAGCGGCGCCCGCCGCCAGGCGTGCCGACGGGTCGCGAGCAGGGCCGTCATCTTGCTCATTCCGCCTCCTCACCGAGCACCGCGGTGCGATAGGGGCCGCCGTCGAGCAGGTCGGTCGCCGCACGCGTGCTGATCTCCGACAGCGGTCCGGCGAACACGGCGATCAGCACACCGAAGACCACCAGCGCGGACGTGGCCGAGACCATCGTGCGGGAGGTCGAACCGGTGCCGATGATCAGCTCGTCGGTGGGATCCGGATCGGGGTGGGGCGGCTTCGACTTGCCCCAGAACGCGAAGACCCACACCTTGGCCATCGCGTACAGCGTCAGGAAGCTGGTCAGCACCGCCGCGCCGGTGGCCACGTAGGCCATCGTGGTGCCGACCTCGGCCCCCGCCTCCAGCAGTGCCAACTTCGCGACGAAGCCGGAGAACGGCGGGATCCCGGCCAGGTTCAGCGCCGGGATCGCGAACAGGAGGGCGATCGCCGGGTACAGCTTGGCCAGGCCGCCCATCCCCCGGAGCGCGACCGTCCCGGTGTGCCGGGTCAGCAGACCGCTCACCAGGAACAGCGTCGCCTGCACCGTGATGTGGTGCACCACGTAGAGGATCGCGCCAGCCAGGCCGGTCACGTCGTACAACGCCAGGCCGAACAGCATGTACCCGATGTGGCTGACCAGCAGGAAGGACAACAGCCGGTTCAGGTCGTTCTGCGCGATGGCTCCCAGGGCACCGATGATCATGGTGATCACCGAGAACCAGAGCAGCAGGGTCCAGCTCTCCCCGTGGTCGAAGACCAGGGTCTGGGTCCGGATCAGCGCGTAGACGCCGACCTTGGTCAGCAGGCCGGCGAACACGGCGGTCACCGGGGCCGGGGCGGTCGGGTAGCTGTCGGGCAGCCAGAAGTGCAGCGGCACCATCGCGGACTTGATGCCGAAGACCACGATCATCATCAGCGCCATCGCGGACTGCACGCCCACCGGCAACGCCTCGACCTTGCCGGAGAGGTCGGCGAGGTTCACGGTGCCCGTCGCCGCGTACACCAGCGCGATCATCGTGATGAACAGCAGCGAGGACGTCAGGCTGACGATCGTGTACGTCATCCCGGCCCGCACCCGGGTCGCCGTCGTCCGGCGGGTGATCAGGACGTAGGACGCGCCCAGCATGATCTCGAAGGCGACGAAGAGGTTGAACAGGTCGCCCGTGAGGTAGGCCATCGAAACGCCAGCGCCCAGCACCAGGTACATCGGGTGGAAGGCGGTGCTGGAGGTGCTGCGGCCGTAGTCGGTGATGCGCTGGCCGATCGAGTAGACGAGGACCGCGAGCATCACCACCATCGAGATGAGCATCAGCAGCGCGGACAACCGGTCCGCGACCAGGGTGATGCCGACCGGAGCGTCCCAACCCCCGAGCTGGAGCACCACGGGGCCCGACTTGTCCGCCTCGGCGAGCAGGACCACCGCCAGCACGGCGTTCGCCGTGAACACCACCACGCCCAGCAGCCGCTGGAGCGTCGCGAACCGGCCGAGCACCAGCGAGAGCCCGGCGGCCAGCAGCGGCAGAAGGATCGGCAGCGCGACCAACATCGTCACCGCGTGGCCTCCTTGTCGTTGTCGGTGCCGAACTCGAACTTCCGGTCGGCTCCCGGCTCGTCTGGTTCCTCCCGCTCGTCGACGCGCTGCTGCTGCCGGCGGATGCGCCGGTCCTCGACGTCGTCACGCACCTCGTCGTGCCCGAGGAGCACGGAGGACCGGTAGGCGAGCGCGAGCAGGAAGGTGGTCAGGGCGAAGGTGATGACGATCGCCGTCAGCGCCATCGCCTGGGGCAGGGGGTCCGTCATCTCCTCCGCCGGTGACACGCCCACGATCGGGGAGCGTCCGGGAGGGCCACCGGCGAGCTGGAGGAACATGTTGGCGGCGTGCCCGACGATGACGATGCCGATGATGATGCGCATCAGGGAGCGCTGGAGCAGCAGGTAGAAGCCGACCGCGTAGAGCCCGCCGATGGTCAGCGCCATCGTCAGGTTGACGGTGACGTTCACGGTGTTCATCCGGAGGGCCTCCTCCTCGGTCGTGGCGACTGTTCCTCGATGCCCGCGCCGAGCGTGCGGAGCAGGTCGCACACCACGCCAACGATCAGCAGGTAGACCCCCATGTCGAGGAAGAGGCTGCTCACGACGTGCACGTCGCCGAGCACCGGCAGCGTCATGCTCACGTAGGCGCTGGTCAGCGGCGCCTCACCCCAGAAGATCGGAGCGAGGCCGGTCAGGACGGCCAGGCTGAGCCCGGCGCCGATGATGACCGGCGGGCGCAGCCCGACCGCCGCGCGCACCTCCATCGGCCCGCCGGCCAGGTAGCGGACGACGAAGGCCTGCCCGGCGACCAGGCCACCGGAGAACCCGCCCCCGGACCGGTTGTGGCCCGCGAACAGCAGGTACAGCGACAACACCAGCACCGTGGGGAAGATGATGCGGGCGGCGACCTCCAGCAGGAGCGACCGTTCCCGGCCGTCCCGGTGGCTTCCGACCAACAGCCAGTGCTCCTGCGGGGTGTCCCACTCCTCCCACAGGCTGGTCCGGCGCTTCTTCTCACCGGAGGGCTGGGAACGCGGCGGTCCCTCGCTCACTTGCGCACCTCCCTGGACTTGCGCGGTCCCTCCGTCTCCTCGGCCGCCGAGGGGCGGCGCGCCCTCCTGGTGGCGAGGATCAGGCTGGCGACGCCGGTGGCGGCGACCGCGAGGACGGAGATCTCGCCGACGGTGTCGAAGGCGCGGAAGTCGACGAGGATCGCGTTGACGACGTTGTTGGCGTGCGCCCCCTCGGGAGCGGCCTCGACGAAGCCCTCACTGGCCTCGGGTGGCGCCTGCCTCGCCCCGCTGAACACGAGGGCGGACACCGCCACCAGGGCACCGGCCGCGACCGAGACCGCCACCTTGGGCCAGCGCGGGGAACGGGTGGATTCGACCTGGGTGAACCGGCTGGGCAGGCGGCGCAGCACGAACACGAACGCCACGAGGGTCAGCGTCTCCACCAGGAACTGGGCCAGCGCCAGGTCGGGGCCACCGTCGAGGACGAAGAACGCGCCGATGCCGTATCCGACCACGCCGGTCAGGATCACGGCCGTCATCCGGCGTTTCGCCATCGTCACGGCGATCGCGGCGGTGAGCACCAGGATGGCCACCGGGACCTGGACCGCCGAGTCCCACAGCCGGAGCTCCTCCGGCATCGAGCCACCGGTGAGGACCGCGCTGCCGGGCACCAGCACGAAGGTCAGCAGGATGATGGCCAGGTAGGTCGGGAGGGAACCGGCCTGGAACCGGCCGGTCACCGCGTACGACACCGTGTCCAGCCCGGCGACGGTGCGTTCGTAGCCGGGCTGTGCCTGGAGGAAGTCCGGCAGCCACCCCCCGAGGCGAACCACCCGGTCCCTGGCCAGGTGCAACCCGACACCGGAGGCCACGACCACCGCGGAGAGCAGCAGCGGGAGCGAGAACCCGTGCCACAGCGCCAGGTAGTAGGGGTGGTCCCCGGCCGGGTAGGGCTCGGCGTAGGTGGTGGCGAGCGCGTTGAACAGCGAGGCGACCACCCCGAGGAGCAGGGTCAGTGCCGCGGGCACGGCCGCCGGCACCATCAGGCCGAGCGAGGGCTTGGGGGCCGAGGAGTCCTCGACACCCGGCTTGGTGCCGAACGCCCCCCACAGGAACCGGAAGCTGTAGGCGGCGGTGAGGGCGGACCCGAGCACGAGACCGACCAGGACCACGAGGTCACCGGTGGTACCCGACTCCAGGAACCCCTCGAACGCCGCCTCCTTGCCGAGGAACCCGAACAGCGGGGGGATGCCAGCCATGGACAGCGCGCCGATGGCGCCGATCACGGTGAGCACCGGGAAGCGCCGTCGGATCCCGGAGAGCTCGTCGATGTTCCTGGTGCCCGCCTGGTGGTCGATGATGCCGACGACGAGGAACAGCGTCGACTTGAACAGGCCGTGCGCGATCAGCATCGTCGCCCCGGCCATCGCGACCGTGTGCGAGCCGGCGCCCATCAACACCATCAGGAACCCGAGCTGGCTGACGGTGCCGTAGGCGAGCAGGGTCTTGAGGTCACGTTCGAACAGCGCCCGGTAGCCGCCGATGAGCATCGTCCAGATCCCGAGCGTCGCGATCAACGGCCACCAGGGCGTGTGGTCGGAGAACGCGGGGGAGAGCCTGGCGACCAGGTAGACGCCGGCCTTGACCATCGACGCGGCGTGCAGGTACGCGCTGACCGGGGTGGGCGCGACCATCGCGCCCGGCAGCCAGGTGTGGAACGGGACCTGGGCGGACTTGGTGAACGCCCCCAGGAGGATGAGCACCAGCGCGGTGCTGGTGAGAGCGCCGGCGGCCGGCGGGCTGGCCACGATCTCGGAGATCCGGTACGTCCCGGCCTGCTCGCCGAGCAGGACGAAGCCCAGCAACATCGACAGCCCACCGAGTACGGTGACGAGCAGGGCCTGGATGGAGGACCGCCGCTGCTGTTTGGTGTTGCCGTCCTGCCCGACCAGGAGGAACGAGCAGACCGTGGTCAGTTCCCAGAAGATGTAGAGGGTGAACAGGTCGTCGGCGAGGACGAGGCCCAGCATCGCCCCGGCGAAGGCGACGAGCAGCGCGGACGTCCGGGAGTTGCTCTGGGCGTCCGGCTTGAAGTAGTAGACGCAATAGCAGAGGATCAGGACTCCGACCCCGGAGACCAGGAAGATCATCAACAGGGAGAGGATGTCGAGTCGCAGCGTGAACGTCAGCCCGAGAACGGGCGCCCACGCCACCGACTCGTCAACGGTCCCGCCGGCCAGCACCTCGGTGAGGCTGGTCAGCGCCCAGCCGAGCGAGACGGCCGGCAGGATGGCGCCCACCGCGAACGCCCAGCGCCCAAGCCACCTGCTGACGGTCGGGAGCAGGGCCGCCAACACCAGGTGGGCGGTCACCAGGAGCAGCATCGGGACCTCCCCGACCTCGGGACGACCGCCGGCTTGCGTTCGCTCATAAGCTCCTCCGGGACGCGGGGCTGACCTTGCCACGACCCGCGCCAGCGGCGGGCGGCCCTCCATCCGGGCCGCTCGCCGAACGCGCAAGACGGGAAAATCGTACGGACGGACTCACGTGCGCCTCACAACTCCTCCGCTGCCGCGTGGCGCCCGCGCCCGCTGTCCGCGATTGGTACAGCGGGTGTCCTTCCTGGTGTGGTGCTCAGCTCCCTAGGTCGACGTTCTCGGTGGTGCCTGCCGGACAACCGCCCCGACTGATCGCCCGTTCCGGGCGAAACCGGTTGCTACCAGTGGCAAGCCGCCGGAACAACCGTACCGGTTCTCCGGGGTGCTTCCCGCGATCCTCGGGGGTGCGTACCGGGCGCACGCCCTCGCCGCGCCGCCCGTGGTCGACCGCGTGGCACCAGGGGCGGACGGTGGGCCGGGGGGTAGATCGGCAGTGGTACGCCGCCGCGTCTTCTCCCTGCTTACCCCGTACTTAGCGGACATTTCACACCGTCGTGGGCGGGGGGCCGCCCGGCGGCCGGACCGGGCCGGGTGGCCCCCGGATGGCGTGGGGATCAGAAGACGTCCGACGGGGTGTACCGTCCCCACACCTCCCGGAGACAGTGACAGACCTCACCCACGGTCGCCCTGGCAGCGAGGGCCTTCCTCATCGGCGGCAGCACGTTCTCCCGGCCGCTGGCCGCCTCCCGGAGCTCCGCCAACGCCACGCGCACCGCCTCGCCGTCACGCTCCGCACGCAGCTCCGCGAGCCGCCGGGACTGCGTCCGCTCGATGTCCGGATCCACCCGCAGCGGCTCGTAGGGCTCCTCGGTGTCCACCGTGTACCGGTTCAGGCCGACGACGACGCGGTCGCCGGAGTCGATGTCCAGCGCGTTCTGGTAGGCCGTCCGCTCGATCTCGCCCTTCTGGAAGCCCTGCTCGATGGCGGCCACCGCCCCGCCCCGGTCCTCGACCTTGCCCATCAGCTCCACCACCGCGCGCTCCACCTCGTCGGTCATCGCCTCGACGGCGTACGAACCGGCGAAGGGGTCGACGGTGGAGGTCAGGTCCGTCTCGTTGGCCAGTACCTGCTGGGTGCGCAACGCCAGCCGGGCGGCCTTCTCGGTGGGCAGCGCGATGGCCTCGTCGTAGGAGTTGGTGTGCAGGGACTGGGTGCCGCCGAGCACGGCGGCGATCGCCTGGACCGTGACCCGCACCATGTTGACCTCGGGCTGCTGCGCGGTCAGCTGCACGCCGGCGGTCTGCGTGTGGAACCGCAGCGTCCAGGACTTGGGGTTCGTCGCCCCGAACTCCTCCCGCATCAGGCGGGCCCAGATCCGCCGTGCCGCCCGGAACTTCGCCACCTCCTCCAACAGGCTGGTCCTGGAGACGAAGAAGAAGGCCAGTCGGGGGGCGAAGTCGTCCACCCGCAGCCCGGCGTCGATGGCCGCCCGCACGTACTCCACGCCGTTGGCCAGGGTGAACGCGATCTCCTGCGCGGGAGTGGCCCCGGCCTCGGCCATGTGGTAGCCCGAGATCGAGATGGTGTTCCACCGGGGGAGCTCGGTACGGCAGTACGCGAAGATGTCGGTGATCAGCCGGAGCGAGTGGGCCGGCGGGTAGATGTAGGTCCCCCGGGCGATGTACTCCTTGAGCACGTCGTTCTGGATGGTGCCGGTGAGGGTGGCGGGGTCGACGCCCTGCTCCTCGGCGACCAGTTGGTAGAGCAGCAGCAGCACGGCGGCCGGCGCGTTGATGGTCATCGACGTGGAGACCTCGCCGAGCGGGATGCCCGCGAAGAGACGCCGCATGTCCTCGATGGAGTCGATCGCGACGCCCACCTTGCCGACCTCGCCGTGGGCGACCGGCTCGTCCGAGTCGTAACCCATCTGGGTGGGCAGGTCGAACGCCACCGAGAGACCGGTGGTGCCCGCCCTGATCAACTGGTGGTAGCGGGCGTTCGACTCGGTGGCGGTCCCGAATCCCGCGTACTGCCGCATCGTCCACGGCCGCCGCGTGTACATGGTCGGGTACACGCCCCGGGTGAAGGGGTAACCGCCCGGCTCGCCGACCCTGTCGGCCAGTCCGTCCCGGACGTCGGCCGGCCCGTAGACCGGTTTCACCTCGAACCCGGACTCGGCTCGTTTCTCGGCGGACATCGGACGCCTCCTCGTGGTGGGTGTGCTCTGGCGGGGCGGGACGGGCGGTACCGAGGCGGCGAGGGTAACGCCGCCTCCCGGTCCGGCGGCCCGGTCGGGGGCCGGCCCGGAGGACCACCGGGGTGACCAGCGTTCCTGGGTGGGCGTGGCGGGGTCGGACGGCCGTCGGCCGGTGGCGGGCGGACGGGGCCCAGCTGGCGGGCGGCACGAGGTGGTCATCGCGACCACCTCCCGATCTTGTCTCCACCGCGACGCCGCCAGCACAATGACGGCGGGCGACGCGTCCACCCCTGCGCCCTGGTCCGGGATCACCCCGCTCGGACCATCGATCCAAGAACAGGCTCGTACCGTCGTCTGTATCGCACAGTGCACAGTCGAGTACAACGCATGGAGAATGTGTCCGTGGCCACCACAGACTCGGAAGATCCCGCAACTCCTCGTGTGATCGCCGGCCGATACCGGCTCCGCCGGGTGTCGGGGAAGGGCGCCACCGGCATCGTCTGGGTCGCCTACGACGAGTTCCTGCGCAGACAGGTCGCGCTGAAGGAGGTGCTGCTGCCCCAGGGCGTGCCAGCTCCCGAAGCCGACGCCATGCGGGAACGCACGATGCGGGAGGCACGGGCCAACGCCGTGCTCTCGCACCCGAACGTGGTGACCCTCTACGACGTGGTGCGGCACGAGGGCGAGCCCTTCGTCGTCATGGAGCTCGTGCTCGCGCACAGCCTCGCCGCCGTGCTGCGGCACCACGGGCCGATCAACGAACAGCAGGCGGCCGTGGTGGGAGACGCCATCGCGGCGGCCTTGGAGGCCGCGCACCGGGCCGGCATCACACACCGGGACGTCAAACCCGGGAACGTGCTGGTCAACCAGGACGGGTGGACCAAGCTCACCGACTTCGGCATCGCGCGCAACGTCACGGAGAGCACCCTCACCGCCACCGGCCTGCTGTTGGGAACGCCTTCCTACATCGCACCCGAGGTCGCCACGGGGCGCGGGGTCAGCCCGGCCGCCGACCTGTGGGGGCTGGGAGCGACGCTGTACGCGGCGATGGAGGGGCGACCACCCTACGACGCCGGCGGCGACCCGCTGGCCACGGTCACCGAGGTGGTGCACGGCCCGGTTCCCCAGGCGAGCCGGGGAGGCACCATCGCCGAGATCATCAGCGGTCTGATGGTCAAGGCGCCGGCCAAGAGGATGCCGTTGGCCGAGGTGCGCCGGCGGCTCGCCCCGTTGCTCCCCAAGTCCGGGGTGAACGTGTTCGAGGACGTCCACATGCCCGATCCCAGCGCGGCCGAGCCGCCGTCGACGGGAACCCGGGGCGCCGGGGGGACCCGGTCGGGCACCCGGGGAGCCGGCGGAACACGGTCCGGCACGCGTGGTGGCGCGGGCACCCGCGCGCAGGCGTCGCGGCGCCCACCGACGGCGACGGGCGCGGCCAGCCTGAACCCCCGACCGCGGGGGCGACGGGCGGCTGGTCCCCCGGCGGTCGACGCCCCGGCGGACGCCGTCCCACCGCGCAGTCCACCGGCGCGCTCGGAGCCCACACCGGGGCCCTGGGCGGACTCGGAGCCGACGACGATTCCTCGCCGATCCGGGCGATCGACGACTCGGCGCCGTTGGCCGCCGATCCAGGTCCGCTCCCCTTCCCCGTTCGGGACACCGGCACCCAGCCGGCGGTCGAGGAGACGTCCCCGCCCGCGCCGTTGGCCGCCGACCCAGGTCCGCTGCCCTTCGCGCCGCCTCCCTCCTCCGGTGGGCCGGGCGCGACCTCCGACGACCGGGGCGGTCGACCGCCGGCTCCGTCCGACACGGCGGGCTCCCGACCGGGACGCCGGACGGGCGCTCCCCGCATCGGCAGGGGCGGGATGATGCTCGCGGTCCCGCTGTTCCTCGTCGCGGCGCTCGTGGGCTTCGCGCTCGTCAGGACCGTCGCGGGCGAGTCCGTGCTGCCGACCGAGGTCGCCGGGGCGCCCGCGCCGGGGCAGGGGGTCGGCAGCCCGACGCTCGACCTCGCCTCGGACCGCGCCGTGGGCGCGGACACCGAACCCACCGAGGGACGCTTCGAGCTGATGCTCCCCGAGGGGTGGGGCCGGTTCCAGGAGCAGCGGCAGTACCCGGAGCTGCCCGACAGCTCCATCACCCGGTACGTCTCCGAGGACGGTTCGAGCACGGTCGCGGTGGAGTGGTTCGCCGACTACTTCCAGGAACACAGCGTCGACGACTACGTGAGCCGCCTGCCGGAGCTGACGGCGGGCAGCGGCGGGCAGTTCGTCCCGGGTCTCGACGTCCCCGTCGAGACCGACCGGGAACAAGCTGGGCCCGAACCCGCCCGCGAACTCACCTACCGGCTCGTCGACTCCGGCCTGCTGAGGGAGTCGGCGGGGGCGGAGCAGCGGCGGACGGTCTACGTGCGGCTGCTGCCCAGGGACGACGACCTGTGGTTGGTCTCGGTCTCGGTGGACACCCGGTCGGAGACGGTCGGTCGCACCGAGCTGTTCAACCAGATCGCCCCGAGTTTCACCACCCTCGCCTGAGCCGGGGAACCCGGTGGCCCCGGACTCGGGGTCGGAGGCCTTAAGCTTCGCCCTGTGACGGCGAGTGACGCAGGCACCGCGACGGTGCGGACCGACGAGTCAGCGGCGACGGGCGGAACCGCCCCGGCCGACCAGGCCAGCCCCGAGGCAGCGGCCAGGCGGGCGGCGGCCGAGCTGGCGGCCAGGACCGGGGTGGAGGAGCACCAGGTGGCCGTGGTCCTCGGCTCCGGCTGGCGCCCGGCGGCCGAGGAACTGGGCGACCCGGTCGCCGAGGTGCCGATGGCGGAGCTGCCCGGTTTCGTGCCGCCGGCCGTCGCCGGCCACGGTGGCGCGATCCGTTCGGTGCGCCTCGGTGACTCCCGGGTGCTCGTGCTGCTCGGCCGTACGCACCTCTACGAGGGTCGGGGTGTCGCGCCGGTCGTCCACGGGGTGCGCACCGCCGTGGCGGCGGGCGCCCGCACGGTCGTCCTCACCAACGCGGCCGGTGGCCTGCGCGGTGACCTCGACGTCGGCCAGGCCGTGCTGATCCGGGACCACCTCAACCTGACCGCGCTCTCCCCCCTGGTGGGGCCCCAGTTCGTGGACCTCACCGACCTGTACACCGCTCGGTTGCGCGCGCTGGCCGCCGAGCTCGACCCGACGCTCACGGAGGGCGTGTACGCCCAGCTCCCCGGGCCCCACTACGAGACGCCGGCCGAGATCGGGATGCTCCGCACGCTGGGCGCCGACCTGGTGGGCATGTCGACGGCCCTGGAGGCCATCGCGGCCAGGGCGGCCGGGGCCGAGGTGCTGGGCCTGTCGCTGGTGACGAACCTGGCGGCCGGCACCACCGGCGAGCCCCTGAACCACGAGGAGGTCGTGGCGGAGGGACGCGCCGCCGCCACCAGGCTCGGTGGTCTGCTCGCCCGTCTGGTGGGCCGGTTGTGAGCGGCCTCGACCCGGCGCTGCGCACGGCTGCCATGCGGTGGGCGGCCGAGGACGTGGACGAGGACGACCGCGTCGAGCTGCAACGCGTGCTCGCCTCGGCGATGGCCGGCGACGAGTCGGCGAAGGCGGAGCTGGCCGACCGGCTGGCCGGTCCGCTGACCTTCGGCACCGCCGGGCTGCGCGGCCCGCTGCGCGCTGGTCCCAACGGCATGAACCGGTCCGTCGTCATCCGGGCCACGGCCGGCGTCGCCGCCTGGCTGACCGCCCACGGCCATGCCGGTGGGGTGGTCGTCGTCGGGCGGGACGCCAGGCACGGGTCCGAGCGGTTCGCGACCGACGCGGCGGGGGTGCTGGCCGCGGCGGGTTTCGACACCCGGCTGCTGCCCGGCCCGCTGCCCACCCCGTTGCTCGCCGGCGCGGTCCGCCGGTTGGGCGCGGTCGCGGGGATCCAGATCACGGCCTCGCACAACCCGCCCGCCGACAACGGGTACAAGCTGTACGACGGCGAGGGCACCCAGATCGTGCCCCCGGCCGACTCCGAGGTGGAGGCCGCCATCGAACGGGTCGGGCCCGCCTTCACGGTGCCCCTGTCGCAGGGCTGGCGGGTGGAGGACCGCGACCTCCTCGGCGAGTACCTCGCGCACGTCGGGACGCTGCCGAGGGGAAGCGCCCGGGACCTGCGGATCGCGGCCACCCCGATGCACGGCGTGGGCGGCGAACCGCTGGTGCGCGCGCTGGCCGCCGCCGGTTTCCACGACGTCCACCTCGTCCCCGAACAGGCGGAACCCGACCCCGACTTCTCGACGGTGGCCTTCCCCAACCCCGAGGAGCCCGGGGCCACCGACCTGCTGCTGGCCCTCGCGGAGCGGGTCGAGGCCGACCTGGCGATCGCCCTGGACCCCGATGCCGACCGCTGCGCGGTGGGTACCCGTGAACCCGGCGGCGGTTGGCGGATGCTGCGCGGGGACGAGACCGGTGTCCTGCTCGCCGAGCACGTGCTGGCCGCGCTGGACCGCGCCGCGCACCCCGATCCGCTGGTGGCGACGACGATCGTGTCCTCGTCGATGCTGGCCTCGGTCGCCGCCGCCCACGACGCCCGGTACGACGAGACGCTCACGGGTTTCAAGTGGCTGGTGCGGGCGGGGGACGGCAGGGGGACCGGTCTGGTCTTCGCCTACGAGGAGGCCCTGGGGCTGTCGGTCGATCCCGAGGTGGTTCGGGACAAGGACGGCCTGTCCGCCGCGGTGCTCGCGGCGGACCTGGCGGCCACGAGGAAGGCCGAGGGCAGTGACCTCCTGGCCGCGTTGGACGAGCTCGCCGCGCGGCACGGCGTGCACCTGACCGACCAGGTGTCGATCCGGGTGACCGACCAGGCGGAACGGGCGAGGCTGGTGGCGGGGGTGCGCGGGCGCCCGCCGGCGGAGTTGGCCGGAGTGCCGGTGTCCCTGGCGGAACCGAGGGCGGCCGACATCGTCGAACTCCGCGCCCAGTCCCTCCGCGTCGTGATCCGGCCCTCGGGGACCGAACCGAAGCTGAAGGCGTACCTCCAGGTGGTGGAGCCGGTCGCGGACGCGGCCCCGGACGGCGGCGCCGACAGGTCCGACCGCGTGGCGGCGGCGCGGGAACGCGCCGAGGCCCGACTCACCGAGCTCCGCGACCAGGTCGCGGAACTGCTGCGCTGAACCGGAACCGGCTCCGTCCCGCTCCCGATCGGGACGGAGCCGGCCTCGCGTCAGGGGCGTGGACCTCTCCTGAGGACGCCCGGGCACCCGGCGGAGGGCCGGTCGCCGTTCTCCCGGTTCCCTCGGTTCTCCCGCCGTGCGGAATTGCCAGCCCCGGGGCCGCCGCCGAGTCGCGGAACCGTTCGAGGTGGGGAACGCGAGGCGCTCCCTTTTCGCTACCGGCGGAGCTGGCGAGGGTTTTCGACCGGCGGCGCGGTAGTCGGGGAACCCGCCACGACCCCGTCGCCCCCGCTGCTCCCAGTTCGCATCCTCCCAGTTCAGCGCCCGGAAATGTCGGTCGTTGCCGGTATTCTCGGTGGTGACGGTGAAAGCCCCGGGGAAACGGTGGAAACCACTTCGCGGGGTTCCGGCGGGAATCGGCAGGGGAGTTCGGACATGCCTGAGAACAGCGGTCTGGAATCAGCCAACGACACCAATCCCTTCGACTCGGTCCGGCGCGTGGACGACACCGGTGAGTGGTGGTCCGCCCGCGATCTCATGCCACTGCTCGGCTACTCGGACTGGCGGCACTTCGGCGAGACCCTGGCGCGGGCCAAGCGGTCGGCCGCCAACACCCGGGTGAACGTGGGCACGTTATTCGTGGCGGCGGGCGGTGCCGCCGCCACGGGTGGGGAACCGTCGGACGACCACCGCCTCACCAGGTACGCCTGCTACCTCGTCGCGATGAACGGCGACCCGGCGAAGCCGGAGGTGGCGGCGGCCCAGCGCTACTTCGCCGTCCGCGCCAGGGAAGCCGAGATCGTGCTGCCCTCGCCGAGGATGCCGGAGGACTACCCGTCGGCGTTGCGGGCGTTGGCGGACCAGTTCGAGGAGGCCGAGCGCACCCGCAGGGAGCTGGCGGTCGCCGCTCCGAAGGCCGAGGCCTACGACGCCCTGTTGGAGACCGACGGCACCTACCTGGTGGGCAACGTGGCCAAGATGCTCGGAGTCCCCGGGATGGGCCAGAACAAGCTCTTCGAGTTCCTGCGCGCCGAGCACGTGCTGATGTCGGCCGAGCACCGCCGCAACGAGCCCTACCAGGAGCACGCGCACCACTTCCGGGTGGTGCCGAGCGTGTTCGACACACCGGACGGGCGTCGTGGCGGGTTCACCACCCGGGTGCGGCCCTCCGGGATCGAGTTCATCCGGTCCCTCCTGGCCAGGCGGGGGCACCAGGTGCGGGCCGAGCTGGCCCCGGTCCGCGAGTCCGACACCGGCTGACCCAGTCCTCCCCGGGTGCCGGTGGAGGACCACCGGCCGTCGGCGCCCGGGGAGCCCTCGAGCTGGTGGACGCGTCCGGAGCTACGAACGAGCGGCGGCCGAGCAGGTCGCGAGACCGCGGGTGCAGCTGTCCCGGGCTGAGGAGTTCGCCGCCACGCTCCGGACGCGACTGGACGCACCGTCCGGGCCGCCGGGGTGAGGGTCGCCTGGCGGGGGCGCCCCTGGCTACTGGTGGCACGCGGGTGGGTCCACTCCGACGCGGGCGGCACGACGGAGTGGACCCGCGCTCCTCGCGATGCCACGCGGATGCGCCGCGGCGAAGGGGGCGCCCGCGCCGGCGAGGGAGCCCGGGCACCGGAGCCCCGGAGGGCCGGGAATCCGACGTTCGCCGGGAACCGGGAGCGGGCGGCGTTCGTCGGAACGGCGTGCCGGCGACGCCCGCCGACACCAGGTGCTCGCCGTGAGCGTCTCCCGTTCCGCGGTGTCGGGCTCGCTCCACCACGCGGGGGGCGGCCGACCGATGAGGGGATACAGTCCGTAAGTGACCGCGACAACCGGTGAGCAGTCGTTGAGAGTGGAGACCGTGGAGCAGTCCCGACTGCTGGCGCTGCTGCGTGACGAGGGGCCGATGTCCCGGGTCGAGCTGGGTGAACGGCTCGAACTGCCACGCGCCCGCCTGACCGCGGAGGTCAGCCGGCTGGCGGACGCGGGCATGGTCGAGTCGGGGGGACCCGCCGCGAGCCGGGGTGGCCGGCGGTCCACGCTCGTCCGACTGGCCTCCGACCTGCGCCTGCTCGCGGTGGACATCGGCGCCACCTCGGTGGGGGTGGCGGTGACCGGACCGAGGTGCGACGTGCTCGCCCACGTGGTGGAGGACTGCGACGTCCGCACGGGGCCGGTGGCTGTGCTCGAACGGGTCGCCGCGCTGGCCGATGTCGTGCTCGCCAGCAACCCCGGGCGGCTGCTGGCGTCCGGGGTGGGGCTTCCCGGCCCCGTCAGCTTCCGGGAGGGGCTGCCGGTGGCGCCCCCGATCATGCCGGGGTGGGACCGCTTCCCGGTTCGGGACCAGCTCGCGAGCCGGTGGCGCCGTCCGGTCGCGGTCGACAACGACGTGAACGCGATGGCGATGGGCGAGCGGCACGCGGGCGTCGCCCAGTCCCTCGACGAACTGATCTTCGTGAAGATCGGAACGGGTATCGGGTGCGGGATCGTCCTCGGGGGGCGTGTCTACCGGGGCGTGGCCGGGACGGCCGGCGACATCGGGCACGTCCGGATCGACGAGTACGGGCCGGCGTGCGCCTGCGGGGAGGTCGGCTGCCTGGAGGCCTACTTCGGCGGCGCCGCCCTGGCCAGGGACGCGCTGACCCTGGCCCGCAGCGGCCGGTCGACCCGGCTCGCCGAGCTCCTGGAGGAGCGGGGGAGCCTGACGGCCCAGGACGTGGGCGCCGCCGCCGGTGCGGGCGACTTCGCCGCCGTGAACCTGATCCGGGAGGGCGGCAGGCGGCTGGGGCAGGTGATCGCCTCGCTGGTCAGCTTCATCAACCCGGGCATGGTCGTCATCGGGGGAGGCGTGGCCGGCCTGGGGCACCAGCTGTTGGCCGAGGTCCGCAGTGCCGTGTACCGGCGATCGTTGCCCCTCGCGACCGGGAACCTCCCGATCGTCCTCTCCGAACTCGGGGACCAGGCCGCCGTGATCGGCGCGGCGTGGTCGGCCAGTGAGCGCGCTTTCGCCCTGACGCACTAGTCCTCCGCCGCTCACCGGTCCCCACCAGCGGGGTGTCGACCAGGCGCTCCCGGCGGCGGCCAGGTGGCGGGCGCGGCTCCAGGTGTGTTCCGAGGGCCCGACGCCCGTGCCGCCCGGCCGTTCGACGGAGCCCCAGCTCCGGTGCGGGCGGCGCTCTCCTCCCTGGCTCGGGTGACGTGGTGCCGTGCGCCGGGCGACCGGCGCCGGTAGCCCACATCCTGGTGGCATGCCTGGTGAGAACAAGACCCTCGTCTGGCCGGTGCTGGCGTACGAGGACGCGCCCGCCGGTATCCGGTTCCTGGTGAACGCCTTCGGCTTCCAGGAGAACGTCGTCTACCCGGGCGAGACCCCTGACGTGGTCCTGCACGCCGAGTTGCTGTGGCCAGAGGGTGGCGGGGTGATGCTCGGTTCGGCCAGCGCCGGGGAGGGACACGCGATCCGGCCGGGTGGTTGCGCCGTGTACCTGGTGACCAGCACCCCGGACGAGTTGTTCGACCAGGCCGTGGCTGGGGGTGCGGAGGTCGTGGTGGCTCCGGAGGACAAGGACTACGGGGCGCGGGGGTTCACCGTCCGTGATCCCGAGGGCAACGAGTGGAGCTTCGGCACCTACTCGGGGGGCTGAGCGCGCCGACGGTGCGGAGCCGGGCCGTGCGGGCTCGGCCGGCCGCGACGGGATGGTCGCTCGGTTCGGGTGAGGGCAGGGCGGCCGGTCTGCCGTGGACAGCGCCGGAACGCCGGACCGCCGCGACGTGCCGGTCGCGGCCCGTCCCCTGCCACGGTGCCCCGGCGCTGGCGTGGCGGCGGCGCACAGGAGCGGAGCCGGGCGGGGCTCCACCGACCACCACGTGTCGTCCCAGAACCGGCACCGGCCGGCGTCCGGCGGCTGGGTCGGCGAGGTCGGCGAACCTTCCAGGTTCTGACGGAGAGTGACGGCGCTCGGATGCCGGCGGCCCTCCACGGGCCCACCGGCGCGTGGTGGCCCGGCCGGGGCCGGGCCGCCGACGGGGGACTTGGAGGGCTGCCACCACCCCGGTGACGGGTGCTCCGGAGCCGAACTCCCGGCCTCGCCCCCACCGGTGCGGTGGGCTCGGCCAGCGCCGGCCCCGGGCGGCTCGCGCCACCGTCGCGCGCCCAGTGGGTGGCGCGACCGCCTTCCCGTCCCCGGGCACGACGGTCGTCCCAGGTCAGCGCGCGGTCGGGCCCGCTGGGGACCTCAAGCGGAGCTCGGTCCCCGGCCCGGGTCGCGAGAGCTGCGAAGGATCTTGTCGAATCGCTTAAACTGAGCAGACTTTCGTGTGGAGAATGCCAAAGTTGCGGCCGAAATCTGGGCCGAACGAGTGAAAACCTGGGATTTTGGTAGCCCGAAGGGGTTGACCAGTGATGTGGACCACCTTACTTTGATGAACCACCCAACGAAGTGAGGTTGCTGTGCGGAACGGTCACGTGCCGCCGGCCGATCAGGCCGGCCTGCGCCGAGCGAACCTCGCGTTGGTCGTGCGAACCCTGCGTGAGCACGGGCAGCAGTCCCGGGCGCAGCTGTCGGCCCTCAGTGGACTGAGCAAGGCGACCGTCTCCAACCTCGTGAGCGAACTCGAGTCCCGCCGCCTGGTGCGGGCCGCCGGGCTGACCGCCGGCCGCCAGGGGCGCCCGGGCCAGCTGGTGGAGCTGTCGCCGGGGTCGGTGTGCGGCATCGGCCTCGAGATCAACCTCGAGTACCTGCGAGCCACGGTGCTCGACCTCGCGGGAACCGTCGTCACCGAGCAGCTGGTGCCCCTCCGGGTCGTGGAACTCGGCCCGCAACGGTGCCTCGACCAGCTCGCCGAACTCGCCAGGTCGATGCTCGCCACGGTCGCCGCCGTCGGCGCCTGGCCGGCCGGCATCACGGTCGCGGTTCCCGGCCTCGTGGACACCCAGGCCGGCGTGGTGCGCTTCGCCCCGAACCTGCGCTGGCGGCAGATCGCCCTCGTCGACGGGCTCGCCGCCCGCGTCGACCTCCCGCTCGAACGGTGCGCCGTGGACAACGACGCCAACCTCGCCGCCCTCGCCGAACACACCAGCGGTGCCGCCAGCGGCACCGACGACCTGCTCTGCATCGTCGGCAGCAGCGGAGTGGGAGCTGGTCTCCTCGCGGCGGGGGTGCCCGTGCGCGGGGCGTCCGGCTTCGCCGGAGAGGTCGGCCACCTCTCGCTCGACCCGCTCGGCCCGTCCTGCCCCTGCGGGAACCGGGGCTGTTGGGAGCGGCAGATCGATCTGGGCACGCTCCTCGAGGTGATGTCCAGCCCGGACGACCCGGTGCGGGACCCCAGCCTCGCGGTCTCCGACCGGTTGCGCATCATCCGGGTCCGGGCCGAGGCCGGCGACCGCCGCACGCTCGACGCGCTCCAGCAGGTCGGGGACGCCCTGGGGGTCGGTCTCGCCCTGCTGATCAACGTCCTCAACCCGGCAGCCGTCGTGCTCGGCGGCTACTTCGCCGAGCTGTACGAGTGGCTGGTCGAGCACGCCCGCATCCAGATCGCCTCCCGCGTCCTCTCGCCCGAGGCGGCCCGGGCGGCGATCCTGCCGTCCACCCTCGGGTTCACCGCCGCCATCCGAGGCGGCGCGCAGCACGCGATGCGGATGGTGATGGACAACCCCACCCTCGCCCCGGTGGTGGCGAGCGAACCGACGGAGGCACCGGCATGAGCCGAACCGACGGGCCCACGGGGCCGCGCGCCGCCGGCCAGGAGGAGGCCGGGGAGGTCCTGCTGCGCATGGAGGGGATCGTCAAGGTGTTCCCCGGGGTGCGGGCGTTGGACGGAGTGGACCTGGAGGTGCGGCCCGGCGAGGTGCACTGCCTGCTCGGGCAGAACGGGGCGGGGAAGTCCACCCTCATCAAGGTCCTCGCCGGCGCCCACCAACCCGACGAGGGCGTCATCACCTGGCGGGGGACCGAGGCCAGGCTGCCGTCACCGGTCGCGGCCCTCCGGCTCGGCGTGGCCACCATGTACCAGGAGCTGGACCTGGTCCCCGACCTGTCGGTGGCCGACAACATCTTCCTCGGCCACTGGCGGTCCCGTTGGGGGTTCACCCGGGCCCGCGCGGCGGCGGCGGAGGCCACCCGGTTGCTCACGCGCCTCGGTCACCCCGAGATCCGCCCGCACCGGGAGGTCGGCGGCCTGTCCGCCGCCGGGCAGCAGCTGGTGTCGATGGCCAGGGCACTGGCCCACGACGCCGGGCTCATCGTGATGGACGAGCCGACGGCGGCGCTCGCCGCCGACGAGACGGAGAACCTCTTCCGGGTCGTGGAGGACCTCACGGCGTCCGGGGTGGCCGTCGTCTACATCTCGCACCGCATGGAGGAACTCCGGCGCATCGGTGACCGGATCACGGTCATCAAGGACGGTCGCACCGTCGCCAGGAACCTCGACGCGAAGACCACACCCACCTCGGAGCTGGTGTCCCTGATGACCGGGCGTCGGGTCGACGCGGCCTTCCCGAAGCGGGAGGAGAACACCACCGACGCCTCGGTGGAGGCGCTGCGGGTGGAGGGGCTCACCAGGCGAGGCGAGTTCAGGAACGTCGACTTCACCCTGCGCGCGGGCGAGGTCCTCGGCATCGCCGGGCTCGTGGGCGCCGGGCGCAGCGAGATCCTGGAGACCGTCTTCGGCGCCAGGAAACCCGACAGCGGGCGGGTCCTGGTGCACGGCCAGCCACTCCGGCCGGGCAGCGTCCCGGCGGCCGTGCGCGCCGGCATCGGACTGGCGCCCGAGGAACGGAAGAGCCAGGCACTCCTGCTCGACCTCCCCGTCGCCCACAACGTGACCCTGGCCAGCCTGCCGGAGTACAGCCGACTCGGCTTCTCCCAACGGGCGAGGGAGATCGACGACGCCACGGAGAAGCTGCGGGAACTGGACCTGCGGCCGGCGGACCCCCGACGCCTCATCCGAACGCTCTCCGGCGGCAACCAGCAGAAGGCCGTGGTGGCCCGCTGGTTGGTGCACGGGTGCCGCATCCTGCTGCTCGACGAACCGACCAGGGGCGTCGACGTGGGAGCTCGCAGCGAGCTGTACCGGCTGATCCGCGAACTCGCCGCCTCCGGCGTCGCGGTCGTCGTGGTCTCCAGCGAGGTCCCGGAGGTGCTCGGCCTGGCTGACCGGGTGCTGGTGCTCCGCGACGGCGACATCGTCCACGAGGCGCCCGCCGACGAGCTGACCGAGGCCGACGTGCTTGATCTGGTGATGGAAGGGAGTGCGGCGTGACCGACAAGAAACCGGGCTCGGTGCTCGGCGCCGGCAGCGCCGAGGACAGATCCCCCAACGAGACTGCGGGCTCCCCGAGCTCCGCCGGTGGAACCGGCGGAGACGGGCGGTCCGCACCGCAGCCCACCGCCCCCGCCGCCACGAAGGGCGGTGGGCTGCGACTGGACGTCCGGCTCACGGGACTGTTCGCGGTACTGGTCCTGCTGTGCGTCGTCGGGTACCTGACCCGGCCGGACGCGTTCCTCACCGAGGGGAACCTGTCCACGATCCTCCGGCTCGCCGCCGCCATCGGCGTGGTCAGCGTCGGCATGACCTTCGTCATCACCACCGCCGGGATCGACCTCTCCGTGGGTTCGATGGTCGCGCTCGCCAGCGTGTGGATGACGACGGTCGCCACCCAGTCCTACGGGGTGGGGGTGATGGTGCTCTGCGCCCTGCTGGTGGGACTGGGCGCCGGTCTGGTCAACGGCATACTGATCGCCTACGGCAGGGTCGTGCCCTTCATCGCGACCCTCGCGATGATGGTCGCGGCCCGGGGCCTCGCCGAGCGCATCAGCGGGCGGCAGACGCAGGTGATCAGGGACACCGCGTTCCTGGACTTCTTCCGGGGCAGCTTCCTCGGCGTCCCGGTCCTGGTGTGGATGTTCCTGCTGGTCTTCGCGGCCGGCTGGGTCCTGCTCAACCGCACCACCTTCGGCCGGCGCACCTTCGCCGTCGGGGGCAACCCGGAGGCGGCCCGCCTCGCTGGCATCAACGTCAAGCGCCATGTCGCGCTGGTCTACGGGCTGGCCGGCCTGTGCTGCGGGATCGCCGCCATCATGGTCGCGGCCAGGACCACCTCGGGCGCGTCCACCAACGGGCTCTACTACGAGCTCGACGCCATCGCGGCCGTCGTGATCGGCGGCACCCTGTTGACCGGTGGCCGAGGCAGCCTCCTCGGCACCCTCATCGGTGTGTTGATCTTCACCGTGCTCAGCAACATCTTCACGCTGAACAACCTGGAGACCGACATCCAGAACATCGCCAAGGGCGTGATCATCGTGGTCGCCGTGCTCCTGCAGTACCGCACCATGAACCACCCGCGAACGACCTAGCACCGCAGTCCGTCGTCGGGGCGGTCACCGCCGCCCGCCCCGACGAGGTCCACCGGCACGAGCCGGTGGGCCCGTGAGCCGTCGGCGGCCAACACACCCCAGGTCCGCCGCCGCCAAGTCCGGCGGTCCACGTCTCGTGCTCGGGAGTCCTCGATGTCAAGACAGCCACTGTTCGCCCGCCGCCGCTTCCTGCTCGGCGGCACCGCCCTCGGCGCGGGGGTCGTCCTGTCCGCCTGCACCTCCAACGACGCCGCCCAGGAGGCCCCGCGGAACGTCAGCGTCGGTGCCGGCGACAACGCCGAACCCGGGCCGGAGGTGACGATCGGCTTCTCCGCGCCCGCCGCCGACCACGGCTGGATGGCGGCCATGACCGCCTACGCGCGGTCGCAGGCCGAGGCGTTCGAGGACGTCACCTTCACCGCCACCGAGGGCACCAACGACTCCAGCCAGCAGATCGCGCAGATCGAGACCCTCATCAACGACGGTGTCGACGTCCTCGTCATCCTGCCGCACGACGGCGCGCAGCTGACCGCGGTCGGCCAGCAGGCGATGGACGCCGGCATCCCGGTGGTGAACGTGGACCGCGTCTTCGACAGCCCGCTGGCCTACCGCTGCTGGATCGGCGGCGACAACTACCGCATGGGCGTCAACGCCGGGGACTACATCGCCGAGCAGATGCGGGAACAGGGCAAGGACGACCCGGTGATCGCCGAGGTGGCGGGAATCGACTCGCTGCCCCTGACCCAGGAACGCAGCCAGGGGTTCGCCGACGCGCTCGCCCGGCATGGCTTCGAGGTCTCGCACCGGGTCGCGGCCGAGTTCACGGTGGAGAGCGGTGAGCGGCAGACCTCCAACCTGCTCCAGTCCGCCAGCTCCCTCGACGCGCTGTGGAACCACGACGACGACCAGGGCATCGGCGTGCTCGCCGCCATCGAGAACGCCGGACGAGACGAGTTCATCATGGTGGGCGGCGCGGGCTCACTGGACATGATGGACCGGATCGAGTCGGGCGAGAGCGTCGTCAAGGCCACGGTCCTCTACAGCCCGTCGATGTGCGCCTCGGCGATCTCGCTGGCCCGCCTCCTCGGACAGGCCAAGGGCCTCGGGGACATGGCCGAGCACGAGATCCCGGCGTCCATCACCACCTACTCGGCAGTGGTCACCAGCGACAACGTCGCGGAGTACCGGGACGTGGGCTTCGCGTCCTGACCTGGACGGCACCAGCCGGCCCCACCGGCGGAGGCCGGCACGGTAGTCCTCTCGGCCACGCCGAGATCGTGAGGACATCGAGAATGTGAGGGATCACAGCATGGCAGCCAGCGAGACGATCGGCGTCGGGATGGCGGGGTACTCCTTCATGGGTGCCGTCCACTCCCAAGCCTGGCGCACCGTCCACCGGTTCTTCGACGTGCCGGTAGCACCGGAACTCGTCGCACTCGCGGGCCGCGATCGGGCCAGGACCGAGGCCGCCGCCGCCCGGATGGGGTGGTCGGCCGCGGAGACGGACTGGCGGCGTTTGGTCGAGCGGGACGACGTCGGCCTGGTCGACATCTGCACGCCGGGGGACACCCACGCCGAGATCGCGATCGCCGCGCTGGACGCCGGCAAGCACGTCCTCTGCGAGAAACCGCTGGCCAACACGGTGGCCGAGGCGGAGGCGATGGTGGCTGCGGCGGAACGGGCCGCCGCCTCCGGGGTCCGCTCCATGGTCGCCTTCAACTACCGTCGCGTCCCGGCCCTCGCGTTGGCGCGCGAGCTGGTCGCGAACGGTCGCCTCGGCACCGTGCGGCACGTGCGGGCCGTCTACCTCCAGGACTGGCTCACCGACGAGAACTCGCCACTGACCTGGCGGCTCGACCGCACCAAGGCCGGCGCTGGCGCGCTCGGCGACATCGGTTCGCACATCATCGACGCGAGCCAGTTCGTCACGGGGCAGGCGATCACGGGTGTCTCGGCCATCACCGAGACCTTCGTCCGCCGCCGCCCGGTGGCCACCTCATCGGCGGGGTTGTCCGCCTCGGCCGGCACCGAGTACGGGGACGTCACGGTCGACGACGCCGCCCTGTTCCTCGCGCGGTTCACCGGCGGGGCCGTGGCCACCTTCGAGGCGACCCGGTTCGCCGCCGGTCGGAAGAACGCCATGCGGCTGGAGGTCAACGGCTCGCGGGGCAGCCTCGCGTTCGACTTCGAGTCCATGAACGAACTGTGGCTGCACGAGGAGGACATCGACGCGGCCGAGGGCGGGTTCCGACGCATCCTCGTGACCGAGGCCACGCACCCCTACCTCGGGGCGTGGTGGCCGCCCGGCCACGGGCTCGGCTACGAGCACACCTTCACCCACGAGGCAGCGGACTTCCTCACCGCCGTGGGCACGGGGACCGACCCGGAGCCGAGCTTCGCCGACGGACTGCGGGTGCAGCGGGTGCTGCGGGCGGTGGAGGACAGCGCCGCCGCCGACTCCCGCTGGACCCCGGTGCCGTAGTCGACCACGAGACCAGCCGGCCGAACGGGTCGGCGAGACGGTTCCGCCCGGCTCCTCCACGGAGCCGGGCCGGGAACCGGGAGCCCCGGCGGCTCCACGAAGGACCTGCCCCGGCCGACACCGGGGCGGATGGGTTCACACCGCGACGGGGAAGCGCAACAAGGAGGTTGGCACTCAACGTCGAGTAGTCCCCGGCTCGTCGAGAACGCGCTGTTGTTCGGGCGACGAACCTTGGTGAGAACAGGAGAAACATACCAGTGCGACGATCATTACGGGGGCGCGGCGGGAGTTCCGCGACCACCGGGCACAGAACCAGATCCAGGGGCACGGCGGCCCGCGCGGGCACCCTGTCACTGGCGCTCCTGACCGCTCTCGGTGGCAGCGCGATGGCCGCGGCCCCGGTCGCGGTGGCGGCCGACCAGCCGGCCGAGGCGGCCACGGCCGCGAACACCTTCCAGCCCAAACCTCCCATCGGTTTCCCGGTCTTCGACGAGGACGAGCACGACCACCCCGGCGATGACCACGAGCACGACGACCACTTCCACGCGTTGGTCTTCTCCAAGACCGCCGGGTTCCGGCACGACTCCATCGAGGCCGGTGTCGCCGCCATCGAGGAGCTCGGTGCGGAGCACGGCTTCCACGTGGACCACACCGAGGACGCCGAGGACTTCACCGAGCAGAACCTGGGCCACTACGACGTCGTCGTCTGGCTGTCCACCACCGGTGACGTCCTCAACGAGGAGCAGCAGGCGGCCTTCGAGGGCTACATCCAGGACGGCGGCGGCTACGCCGGCGTGCACGCCGCGTCGGACACCGAGTACGACTGGCCGTGGTACGGCGAGCTGGTGGGTGCCTACTTCGACTCCCACCCGCAGATCCAGGAGGCGACGACGGTCGTCACCGACCACGTCCACCCCTCCACCGCCCACCTCGACGAGGAGTGGGTGCGGACGGACGAGTGGTACAACTTCCAGGACAACCCGCGCGGCGACGTGCACGTCCTGGCGGCCCTCGACGAGGACAGCTACGACGCCGGCAGCGGCGCGATGGGCCACGACCACCCGATCGCCTGGTGCCAGGAGTTCGACGGTGGCCGCTCCTGGTACACCGGCGGTGGCCACACCATCGAGTCGTTCTCCGAGCCCGCGTTCCTGGAACACCTGCTCGGCGGTCTGCGCACCGCCGCCGGGGTCGCCGAGGCCGACTGCAAGGCGACCGTCGACTCCTCCTTCGACCAGGTGACCCTGGCCAAGGGTGCCGACCAGGCCGGCGAGCCGATCGCCCTGGCCGTGCTGCCCGACCGCAGCGTGCTGCACACCGCCCGCGACGGCCGGGTGTTCCACACCACCGCCGACGGCCTGAACACCCTCGCCGCCCGGATCCCGGTGTACGACCACGACGAGGACGGCCTCCAGGGCATCGCCGTGGACCCGGACTTCGAGGACAACCGCTGGGTCTACCTCTACTACTCCCCGGAACTGGACACCCCGCCGGGCGAGGCGCCGGAGAACGGCACGGCGGAGGACTTCGCCCCCTTCATCGGGCACAACACCCTCTCCCGCTTCCAGCTCACCGAGGACAACACCCTCGACCTGGACAGCGAGCAGGAGATCATCCACGTCGAGGCGGACCGGGGCATCTGCTGCCACGCCGGTGGTGAGATCGACTTCGACTCCGAGGGCAACCTCTACCTGTCCACCGGGGACGACACCAACCCCTTCGCCTCCAGCAACTACACGCCCATCGACATCCGCCCGGACCGCAACCCGGCCTTCGACGCGCAGCGTTCCTCCGCCAACACCAACGACCTGCGGGGCAAGCTGCTGCGGATCACCGTCCAGGAGGACGGCAGCTACACGGTGCCGGAGGGCAACCTCTTCGAGCCGGGTACGGACAAGACCCGTCCGGAGATCTACGCGATGGGCTTCCGGAACCCGTTCCGGTTCGCCATCGACCGGGAGACCGACTGGATCTACCTGGGCGACTACGGTCCCGACGCCGGCTCGCCCGACCCGAACCGGGGTCCGGAGGGCCTGGTCGAGTTCAACCTGATCAAGGAGCCCGGCAACTACGGGTGGCCCTACTGCCACGGCGACAACCAGGCGTACAACGAGTACGACTTCGCCACCGGCGAGTCCGGCCCGCTGTTCGACTGCGACAACCCGGTCAACAACAGCCCGAACAACACCGGTCTGACCGAGCTGCCGCCGTCGGTGCCGGCCTGGATCGAGTACAGCGGCGGCTCGCTGCCGGCCTTCGGCTCGGGCAGTGAGTCCCCGATGGGGGGCCCGACCTACCGGTACGACCCCGAGCTGGAGTCCGACACCAAGTTCCCCGAGTACTACGACGGCAAGAACTTCGCCTACGAGTGGGGACGCGGCTGGATCAAGGAGCTCCACCACGACGCCGAGGGCAACCTGCTCAAGATCAACCCGTTCTTCGACTCGATGGACCTCGTCCAGCCGATGAACATCGAGTTCGGACCGGACGGTTCGCTGTACGTGCTCGACTACGGCAGCGAGTGGTTCGGCGGTTCGGACGACTCCGCGCTCTACCGGATCGACTACACCGGCGGCGAGCGGACCCCGGTGGCCACCATCAGCGCCAGCGTCACCTCCGGGCACGCGCCGCTGACCGTCGAGTTCGACTCGGCCGGTTCGGTCGACCCGGCCGGCGGCGAGCTGGCCTTCGAGTGGGAGTTCGGTGACGGCGCGACCGCCACCGGCGCCACCGCGGAGCACACCTACACCGAGGAGGGCGTCTACACCGCCCGGCTGCGTGCCACCAACGACGACGAGCGGGTCGGTACCGCCGCCGTCTCCATCTCGGTGGGCAACACCGCCCCCGTGGTGGAACTGAACGCTCCCGTGCACGGCGGTGTCTTCGCGTTCGGTGAGCGGGTGCCCTTCGAGGTGACCGTGACCGACCCCGAGGACGGCGAGATCGACTGCTCCAGGGTCGTCGTCGAGTACATCCTCGGGCACGACAGCCACGGCCACCCGCTGACCCGGGTCAACGGTTGCAGCGGGCTCATCGAGACCCCCGGCGAGGGCGGTCACGGGGACGACGCCAACGTCTTCGGCATCATCAACGCCAGCTACACCGACAACGGCGCCGGCGACCTGCCCCCGCTGACCGGGTCGGACGAGGTCGTCCTCCAGCTGAAGAACAAGCAGGCCGAGTTCTTCACCGACAGCGAGGGCGTCACGGTCCTGAGCAAGGAGGGCGCCGGCGGTGGCCGGGTCGTGGGTGACATCCACGACGGCGACTGGATCTCCGTCGACCCGGTGAACCTGCACCAGGTCGACCAGATCGGTTTCCGGATCGCCTCCGGCGGCATCGGCGGCACCATCGAGGTGCGGGTCGGCGCGCCCGACGGCGAACTGATCAGCAGCGTCGACGTCGCGAACACCGGCGGCTGGGAGAACTTCGAGACCGTCGGCCCGGTCGACATCACCGACCCGGGCGGCACGAACGCGCTGTACTTCGTGTTCACCGGCGACGGTGACGAGGCGCTCTTCGACGTCGACATCATCCACTTCCACGGCGACGGTGTCGCCGACCCGGGTGCCGGGCAACCGGGCTGCGAGCCCGCCGAGCCGGAGGAGGGCTACCGCATGCTCTTCGACGGCACCGAGGACAGCCTCGGCGGCTGGAAGCAGGCGGGCCCGGGCGAGTTCGTGCTCCAGGAGGACTGCACCATCCTGTCCACCGGGGGCATGGGCCTGTACTGGTTCGAGGAGGAGTTCGAGGCCTACAGCCTCAAGCTCGACTGGATGATGCCGGGCGACGACAACTCCGGTGTCTTCGTCGGGTTCCCGGACCCGGGTGACGACCCGTGGCTGGCCGTCAACCACGGGTACGAGATCCAGATCGACCCGACCGACGAGCCGGACCGCACCACCGGTGCCATCTACGGTTTCCAGGGCGCTGACCTGGAGGCCCGTGACGAGGCGCTCAACCCCGAGGGCGAGTGGAACAGCTACGAGATCGTGGTCCAGGGGCAGACCATCAAGGTCTACCTCAACGACGTGCTGATCAACGACTTCACCAGCACCCACCCGGACCGCGACCTCACCAGCGGTCACATCGGCCTCCAGAACCACGGTGACGTCGACGACGTGTTCTTCCGGAACGTCCAGATCCAGGAGATCGTCGACTCCGAGGCGCCGACCACGTCCCTGAGCACCGACCCGGCGGAGGCCGACGGCGCCGAGGGCTGGTTCCTGACCTCCCCCGAGGTCACCCTCGACGCCAGCGACGAGGGCAGCGGTGTCGCCACCACCGAGTACCGGATCGGCGACGGCGACTGGACCGAGTACACCGAGCCGTTCGCGCTGCCCGGTGACGGCGTCCACACCGTGGAGTACCGGTCGACCGACGTGGCCGGCAACGTGGAGGAGCCCGGCACCGCCGAACTCCGGGTCGACACCACGGCCCCGCTGACCACGGCCGACTTCGCCGACCCGAACGAGGCCGGTTGGCACGACGCCGACGTCGTGGTCGAGCTCGCCGCCGAGGACGGCACGTCCGGGGTGGCCAGGGTGGAGTGGACCCTCGACGGGGAGGACTGGGCGGAGTACACCGAACCCGTCCAGGTCAGCGGCGACGGCGAACACACCCTGCGGTACCGGGCCGTGGACGTCGCCGGGAACGTCGAGGCGGACAAGGCCGCGACGATCATGATCGACGCGACCGCGCCGACGCTGCTGGTGTCCGGAGTGGCCAACGGCGTGGTCTACGGCAACGCCACGGACCTGGTGCTCTCCTGGCACGCCGAGGACGAGACCTCCGGGATCGACTCGGTGAGCGGCACGCTCAACGGGGAGGCCGTGCTGTCCGGGCGGGTGCTCCCGCTCTACCAGCTGGCCCTGGGCACCCACACGTTGTCGGTCAGCGCGACCGACAACGCCGGCAACACCGCCGAGCAGTCGTTGGTGTTCGCCACCACCACCTCGCTGCGCGACGTCGGCCAGCTCGTCGACAGGTTCCGGCTCACCAACCGGCTGTCGCTGAGCGGGCACGCCGCCCTGGCGGGTCAGCTCACCGCCGCCAGGATCGCCGAGGCGACCGGGGACGAGCTCGGCGCGATCAACGAGCTGCGCGAGTTCGTCGCGCTGGCCGGGGACGCCGAACTGGTCCGCGACGCCGAGGTGCGCTCGGTGCTGGTGCGTGACGCGGAGGCGATCATCGCCTCCATCGAAGGGGTGGCCGTGCTCGACATGGCCGTCAACGCGGTCGACCGCGACTGACGACCCGCGGTCACCCACCGTGGTGGCTCATATCCGCCAGCGGATGTGAGCCACCGCACACCCTGCTGTTGGTCGGTGGCGCGGTGCGGTCTCCTCGAACGAGGTCACCAGCGCCGCGCCGCCCCAGCGGACTCGACGGAACGCTCGGCGAGCCGCGTGCGCCGCAAGGAAGGGGTTCGACGATGAACACCACTGGAAGACCGGGGCGTACCGGGTTGTGGCTGATCGGAGCCAGGGGCTCGGTGGCCACCACCGCCGTCAGCGGTCTCGTCGCGCTACGACACGGCCTGGTCGAGGCCACCGGGTGCGTGACCGAACTCCCCGAGTTCTCCGCCTGCCCCCTGCCCACCTGGGACGAGATCGTCGTCGGGGGGCACGACATCGTGAACACGTGCCTGCCCAAGAAGGCGGAACTGCTCGCCGACGCCGGGCTGCTGCCCCACCGGTTGCTGCCCTCCATCGAACCCGGCCTGGCCGCCGTCGACGCCGAGATCCGGGCGGGGCACGACCCCGTCTCCCACCGGGGAGCCCAGGCCGACGCCGCGCGCCGACTCGCCGACGACCTCACCGAGTTCGCCGAGCGCCACGCGCTCGACCGGGTCGTCGTGGTCAACGTCTCCTCCACGGAGGCCCCGGTCACGCTCCTCCCCGAACACCAGGACGCCGCCGCGCTGACCGCCGCGCTGACCGACCCCCAGCGGGCTCCCCTGCCACCCAGTTCGCTGTCCGCCTACGCGGCGCTGCTCGCCGGCTGCCCCTACGTCGACTTCACCCCGTCCACGGGTATGCGGCTCCCCGCGCTGCGCGAGCTGGCGGCGGAACGCGGGCTGCCCTACGCCGGATCGGACGGCAAGACGGGGGAGACCCTCCTGCGGACCGCGCTCGCGCCGATGTTCACCACCAGGGCGCTGCGGGTGCGTTCCTGGGCGGGCACGAACCTGCTCGGCGGCGGGGACGGCGCGACCCTCGCCGACCCCAGGTCCGCCGCCAGCAAGCTGGAGTCCAAGTCCGGGGTGCTCTCCTCCCTGCTCGGCGAGGACGTGACGGCCCCGCTGCACATCGACAACGTGCCCGACCTCGGGGACGTCAAGACCGCCTGGGACCACGTGTCCTTTGAGGGGTTCCTCGGCGCGCGGATGACCATGCAGGTCACCTGGACCGGATACGACTCCGCGCTCGCCGCTCCTCTCGTGTTGGACCTGGCCAGGCTGACCGCCGCCGCGCACGCGGACGGGCGGAGCGGGCCGCTGGGCGCGCTCGCCTTCTTCTTCAAGGACCCGGACGGCAACCGCGAGCACGGGCTCGGTGAGCAGTACCGGCAACTGCTGAGCTGGGTGGACGAGCTCGGGGAGCCGACGCGGGGGGAGGGGGAGACCCGGTGAACCCCGCACCCCACGACCGCCCGCAGCCTCCCGCGCCCGGCGGCGTCACCGTCGACGAGCCCACCCGAGCGGGCACGGCGCCGAGCGGCGACGCCGGCGGCGGACACGGGCGAACCACCGGCACCACCGGCGCCGGGACCGGCCCTCCGACCGCACCCGAGGCCGACCCACACCGCCAACCCGCCGCCACCGGGGACGCGGGGACACCGGGCCCGGCACGGCCCACCCCGGTCCCGAGCTGGCCGGCCCGGCGGCGCGACTGCGGACCCTCGCCGAACTCGTCCGCCTGCCCGCCGCGCTCTCCGTGCTCGGGGACACCGCCGTCGGCGCCGCGGCCGCCGGCCGCCCGTTGACCGGGCGGCGGCTCGGACTTCCCCTGTCCTCCGCGGCCCTCTACCTCGCCGGGATGGCGCTGAACGACTGGGCCGACCGCGACCTCGACGCCGTCGAACGACCGGAGCGGCCGATCCCCTCCGGTCGGATCAGCCCGGGTGCCGCGCTGGGAGTCGCCACGACCCTCACCGGCGCGGGCCTCGCCCTCGCCGCCCTGGGCGGCGGCCGCGACGCCCTCCGGATCGCCGTGCCGCTGGCCGCCTCGGTGTGGACGTACGACACGCTGCTCAAGAACACCCCGGCCGCGCCCCTCGGGATGGCGGTGTGCCGTGGGCTGGACGTGCTGCTCGGCGCCGGCGCCCGCTCGGCCCGGGCCGCCGCGCCCGGCGCCCTGGCGATGGCCGCCCACACGGCGGGCGTCACCACCCTCGCCCAGGGCGAGGTGCACGGCACCAGTCGCGTCGCCGCGGGTGTCGCCCTCACCACCACCACCGCGTCCACCGCGCTCGCCGTCCTCGGCCCGGCCCGCGGCGGGTGGCACCGCGCCGGTGCGGTCCTCGCCGCCGCCGGCTACGCCCGCACCGTCGGCGGGGCGCAGCTGACCGCCGCCCGGGACACCTCGGCGGCCAACGCCAGGGCCGCGACGGGAGTCGGGATCCGAGGCATGATCCCCCTCCAGGCGGCCCTGGTGGCCAGGCGGGGCTCGTTGGCCGTGTCCGCGGCCCTGGCCGGGCTGGTGCCCCTGGGACGACGGCTGGCCCGGCGGGTGAGCCAGACATGACCGGCGTGGAGCCACCCAGCGCCGGCGGTGCCGCCTTCGCCCTCGGGTACGGCACCAACGGCTTCGCCAACCACCGGCTCGGCGACGCGCTCCGGGTCATCGCCGACCTCGGCTACGAGGCGGTGGCGCTCACCCTCGACCACCAGCACCTGGACCCCTTCGCACCGGACCTCGGCGCCCGGGTCGACCGGGTCGCGGCCACCCTCGCCGACCTCGGCCTCCGGGTCGTCGTGGAGACCGGCGCCCGGTACCTGCTCGACCCGTGGCGCAAACACCACCCCACCCTCGTGTCCCCCGACGCCGCGCCCCGGGTCGACTTCCTCAGGCGCGCCCTGCGGGTCGCCGAGGGCCTCGGCGCGGACTGCGTGTCCTGCTGGTCGGGCGTCGCCGAACCCGGCACCGGCGAACGGGAACCGACGGACGCGGAGGAGCCCGCGTCGCGGGGCGCGGCCGCACCGGGTGACCTCGCCTGGCGGCGCCTGCGGGACAACCTCCGGCCCGTCCTCGCCGAGGCCGAACGCCGCTCCACCCCCCTCGCCCTGGAGCCGGAACCCGGGCACCGGGTGTGGAACCTGGGCCAAGCGCTGGACCTGCGCACCGCACTCGGCGAGCCGGAGTGGCTGAGGCTCACCCTCGACGTCGGGCACTGCGTCGCGGTCGAGGCGGACACCGCGGCCGACTGCGTGCGCCGGGCCGGGACGCTGCTGGCGAACGTGCAACTCGACGACATGCTGCCCGGCGTCCACGAACACCTGGAGTTCGGCGAGGGACAGCTCGACCTCCCCGCCACCCTGGCCGCGCTCGTCGAGGTCGGGTACACGGGCATCGCCGCCGTCGAGCTGCCCCGCCACTCCCACGCGGCCCCGGACACCGCCCGCCGCGCGCTGACGGCCCTCACGGCGGCGCTCCCCACCAGCGACGGGCGGTCCGAACAGGACCGGCGCGAGTTCACCGACGGGAGGTCAACATGACCGGGCAGGACCAGGCGGAAACCTGGCTGAACGAGGCCGTCCACCGCGTCACCAGCGGTCCCACCGCCGTCCGCTCCCTCTTCCCGGCCGTCGGCCGGGAAGTCGGTCGAGCGGCGCTGAGACCGGAGGAGGACCCGGGTGGCCTCGTGCACGGCACGGTGGACGACCAGGCCAGGACCCTGATCGTCGCCGCGCTGGTCGCCGCGCTGGAGGCGGAGCCGGAGGCACTCGCCAGGGAACTGCGGGAGCTGTACCGCTACGGCGACGACGCCGAGAAGCGGGGTCTGCTGCGGGGGCTCGCGGCCGTCGCGGGCCGCGCCCCGGACCCCGCCGACCCGGTCGTCGCGGCCGGCCTGCTCGCCGTGCGGGACGCGTTGCGCGCCAACGACGTCCGCCTGGTCGCCGCGGCGATGGGGCCCTTCGCCGCGGCGCACCTCGACGACCACTCCTGGCGCCACGGCGTGCTGAAGTGCCTGTTCGTGGAGGTCCCGCTCGCCGCCGTCGCCGAGCTCACCAGGCGGACGGACCCCGAGCTGCTGCGGATGGTCGCCGACTACGCGGCCGAACGCCGAGCCGCCGGCCGGGAGGTCCCCGCCGATGCCCTGGCGTTGCTGGCCACCGACGAGGGCCGGCCGCCGACCAGTGCCGCCGACCCCGGAGAGGGAGCCTGACCGATGCGCATCTTCGACCCGCACATCCACATGACCTCCCGCACCACCGACGACTACGAGGCGATGTACGCGGCGGGGGTCCGAGCCCTGGTGGAGCCCGCGTTCTGGCTGGGACAACCGCGCACCAACGTGGGCTCCTTCACCGACTACTTCGACGGGCTGATCGGTTGGGAGCGGTTCCGGGCGGCCCAGTTCGGCATCCGGCACCACTGCACGATCGCGCTCAACCCCAAGGAGGCCAACGACCCGAGGTGCGTCGAGGTGCTCGACGTCCTGCCCCGCTACCTCGCCAAGGACGGCGTCGTCGCCGTCGGCGAGGTCGGCTACGACTCGATGACGCCCGAGGAGGACCGGGTCCTGGCCCGCCAGCTGGAGCTGGCACGGGAACACCGGCTGCCGGTGATGGTGCACACCCCGCACCGGGACAAGCTCGCCGGCACCCGCCGCACCCTCGACGTGGTCCGGGAGTCCGGCCTCAACCCCGAGATGGTCGTGGTCGACCACCTCAACGAGGTCACCGTGGAGCTCGTCGCCGACTCGGGGTGCTGGATGGGTTTCTCCATCTACCCGGACACGAAGATGGACGAGCACCGGATGGTCGAGATCCTCCGCCGGTACGGCCCCGACCGGAAGCTCGTCAACTCGGCCGCCGACTGGGGGCGGTCCGACCCGCTCAAGACCGCGAGGACGGGCGAGGCGATGCGGGACGCCGGCTTCGCCGAGCACCAGGTGTCCACGGTGCTCTGGGACAACCCGGTGGCCTTCTACGGGCAGAGCGGTCGCCTCGTGCTCGACCCGCTCCCCGGTTTCACCGGCGACGCCGCGACGTTCTCGGGCAACTCCGTCCTGCGCGGGGCGCGACCAGGCACGACGAGCCCCTCGGCCGAGGGGAGCGCTGTCTGAGGATGGTGTTGTCCTACTGCACCAACGTGCACCCCGCGGAGGACCTGCCGGGGATCCTCGCCCAACTGGACCGGTACGCCGGGCCGGTCCGCGACCGCCTCGGCGGGGACCGGTTGGGCGTCGGGCTGTGGTTGGCCGCCGAGGTCGCCGGCCACCTCGCCGCCGATCCGGGCGGCCTCCGCCGGCTGCGGGCCGAACTCGACGCCCGAGGCCTCGACGTGGTCACCCTCAACGCCTTCCCCTACGGGGGTTTCCACGACGCGGTCGTCAAGCACCAGGTCTTCGCGCCGCCGTGGACCGACCCCCGCCGCTCGCGATACACCCTGGACTGCGCCAGGGTGCTCGCGGCGCTGCTGCCCGCCGACGCCGGCCACGGCAGCATCTCCACCCTCCCCCTCGGGTGGCGGGAGCCGTGGTCCGAGCGGGACGACGCGGTGGCCACCACCGCCTTCGCCGAACTCACCGCCCGGCTGCGGGAACTGGCCGGCGACGCGCCCCCGATCAGGATCGCGGTCGAGCCGGAACCCGGGTCCCGCCTCGACGACGTGTCGGCCGCGGTGCGGTGGCTCGCCGGACGCGTGGACCCCGCGCACGTCGGCCTGTGCCTGGACACCTGCCACCTCGCCGTGTCCTGGGCGGAGCCCGCCGCGACGGTCCGCGCGGTCGCGGCCGCCGGGCTCGACGTCGTCAAGGTCCAGGCCTCGGCCGCGTTGGAGGTCCCCGACCCGGCGACCCCGGCCACGAGGAGCGCGCTGGCGGCCTTCGCGGAACCCCGCTACCTGCACCAGGTCCGGGAGCGCACCGGGGACGGGCGGGTGCTCCGGGCCGACGACCTGCCCGCCGCGTTCGACGAGCTGCCCGCCGAGGGGCCGTGGCGGGTGCACTTCCACGTGCCGCTGCACGCCACCCCGGCACCACCGCTCGCCTCGACCACCCCCGTGCTGCTGGCCGCGACCGCCGCGCTCGACGAACTCCGGCAGCCGCACCCTCCCCACCTGGAGGTGGAGACCTACACCTGGGGCGTGCTGCCTCCCACCGCGCTCGCCGGCGGTCAACCGGAAGGGTCGGCCGGATCGAGGTCGAACGGCCACGACCTGGTGGAGGGCATCGCCGCCGAGCTGCGGTGGGCACGCGACAACCTGCTCCCCGACCCGGACCGCGCACCACGCCGGACACCGCCGTCCGGAGAACCGAAGGAGGCCGCCTGGTGAAGCCGCTCATCGTCGTCAACGTGGTGGGACTGACCCCCCGGCTGCTGGAGCACATGCCCGGGCTGTCCAGACTGGCGAAACGCGGCTGGCGGGCCGAACTGGGAACCGTGCTGCCCGCCGTCACGTGCAGCGCGCAGAGCACCTTCCTCACCGGGCTGATGCCCGCCGAGCACGGCGTCGTCGGCAACGGCTGGTACTTCCGCGATCTCGGCGAGGTGCACCTGTGGCGGCAGCACAACCGCCTGGTGCACGGGGAGAAGGTCTGGGAGACCGCGCGACGGCTGCGCCCCGGCTACCGCGCCGCGAACATCTGCTGGTGGTACGCGATGGGGGCCAGCACGGACCTGCTGGTCACCCCGAGGCCCATCTACCACGCCGACGGCAGGAAGTCCCCGGACTGCTACACCCGTCCGCCGGCGCTGCACGACGAGCTCTCCTCGGACCTCGGGGACTTCCCCCTGTTCCACTACTGGGGGCCCACGGCCTCCATCGAGTCCAGCCGCTGGATCGTCGGCGCGGCCCGCCGGGTCCTCGCGCGGCACGCGCCGGACCTGATGACCGTCTACGTCCCACACCTGGACTACGACCTGCAGCGGTTCGGCCCCGACTCCTCCGAGGCCGTCATCGCCGCGGGCGCCGTGGACGACGCGCTGGCCCCGCTGCTGCGCGACGCGGCCGAGGCCGACGCGACCGTGCTCGTGCTCAGCGAGTACGGCATCACGTCGGTCCGCCGGCCGGTGGACGTCAACCGGGCCCTGCGGCGTGAGGGCCTGCTGGAGGTCTACCGGCAGGCCGGCATGGAGTACCTCGACCCGTGGGCGTCCCGCGCCTTCGCCGTCGCCGACCACCAGGTGGCCCACGTCTACGTCGCCGATCCCGCCGACCAGCCCAGGGTGCGTCGCCTGCTGGCCGAACTGCCCGGCGTGGACGAGGTCCTGGACCGGGAGGAACAGGCCCGGTACGGGATCGACCACCCGAGGGCCGGGGAACTCGTCGTGGTCGCCGAACCCGACTCCTGGTTCACCTACTACTACTGGTTGAACGACGACCGGGCACCGGACTTCGCCAAGGGCGTCGACATCCACCGCAAGCCCGGCTACGACCCGGCCGAGCTCTTCCTGGACCCGAAGGACCCGCTGGTGAAGGCGAAGGCGGCGGGCAACCTGGTCAGGAAGAAGGTCGGTCTGCGCTACGCGATGAACGTCGTGCCCCTCGACCCGTCCCCGGTCAGCGGTTCGCACGGGCGACTCCCGGACAGCCCGCTCGACGGACCCGTCCTGCTCTGCTCCGGTGGACCGGCACCGGAGGCGGCCGAGCGGGGCGGCCGGGTCGCCGCCACCGATGTCCGGGACGTGATGCTGCGCCTCCAGGGGCTCGACGGTGGACCGAAGACGCGGTGGCCGCTCGGCTCGGTTCCCGGCCTCGGCACGGATTGATCCCGATCGGCAGGTGATGTGGACGGCCAGGACCGGCAGACTCGACGGCGTCGGATCTACACGGTGTCTCAGCGAGCACGACCGCTGATCACACGACGGAGGATTACTGATGCGCGCGACGTTCCGCAGCCTGCTGGCGGTTCCGCTCCTGTTCCTGCTGATCGCACTCGGCGCCGCCCCAGCAGCCCTGGCGGCCCCACCGCCGGCGGTGGGCGCCGCCGACCTCGCCCCGTGGGCGGCGGGAGCCGCCGGGGACACCGGGACCACCGGCTCGGCGGAGACGCCCGCCGAGTCGGACGCCCCGGACGGGGAGACCGATCCGACGGCGCTGCGCGACTCCAACCGGCAGATCGCCGCCATCGTGGGAGCAGCCGCGCTGTTCGGCGCGGTCTTCCTGGGAAGGCGATACCGCAAGAAGAAGAAGTAGTAGCGCGACCCCCGCGCTGGCACACCGAAGGGAATCCGACGATGACCCGACCCATCACCCTGTTCACCGGCCAGTGGGCCGACCTGCCCTTCGAGGAGGTCTGCCGGCTGGCCGCGGACTGGGGCTACGACGGTCTGGAGATCGCCTGCTCCGGCGACCACTTCGAGGTGGACAAGGCCCTCGCCGACGACGAGTACGTGCCGGCGAAACTGGCCCAGCTCGAGCGGCACGGTCTCCGGGTGTGGACGCTGTCCAACCACCTCGTCGGGCAGGCAGTCTGCGATGACCCGATCGACCACCGGCACCAGAACATCCTGCCGGCCCGGATCTGGGGCGACGGCGAGCCGGAGGGGGTGCGGCAGCGCGCCGCCGCGGAGATGGCCGACACCGCCCGCGCGGCCGCGAAGCTGGGTGTCGGCACCGTCGTCGGATTCACCGGGTCGAAGATCTGGAAGTACGTGGCCATGTTCCCGCCCGTCTCCCAGGACGTCATCGACGACGGCTACCAGGACTTCGCCGACCGCTGGAACCCCATCCTCGACGTGTTCGACGAGGTCGGCGTCCGCTTCGCCCACGAGGTGCACCCCTCGGAGATCGCCTACGACTACTGGACCACGAAACGCGCGCTGGCGGCGGTCGGGAACCGGGAGGCCTTCGGGCTGAACTGGGACCCCTCGCACTTCGTGTGGCAGGACCTCGACCCGGTCGGCTTCATCCTCGACTTCGCCGACCGCATCTACCACGTCGACTGCAAGGACACGAAGAAGCGCTTCGACGGGCGCAACGGCCGGCTGGGATCGCACCTGGCGTGGGCCGACGCCCGACGGGGCTGGGACTTCGTCTCCACCGGGCACGGCGACGTGGACTGGGAGGAGGCGTTCCGCGCCCTGAACTCGATCGGGTACTCCGGTCCGATCTCGGTCGAGTGGGAGGACGCCGGGATGGACCGGCTGCGGGGCGCGGCAGAGGCGGTCACCTTCATCAGGAACCTCGTCTTCGACAAGCCCTCGGCGGCGTTCGACGCCGCGTTCAGCAACCAGAAGTGACGCGGCCATCCCATCCGACCGGATTCCCCGAGGAGACCAGATGAGACCCGACGACGACGTCGCCCTGTCCAGACGCGGCCTGTTCCGGGGCGTGGCAGGAGCCGCCCTCGGAGTGGCGGCGCTCGGCCTGGCCGCCGGCCAGGCGACCGCGGCCCCGGTCCCGGCCGGCGGCCCCGGCGGCCGCGTCCCCCGGAACGCGATCAGCGTCCAGCTGTACACCCTGCGTTCCCTGCTCGAACAGGACGTCCCGGGCACCCTCGCCGAGCTGTCCGCGATCGGCTACCAGAAGGTGGAACTGGCCGGGACCTACGGTCGCACCGCCGCCGAGTTCCGCGCCCTGCTCGACCGGTTCGGGCTCCGCGCGACCTCGAGCCACAACGGCGTCGAGGGCGACTTCGACCAGGTGGTGGCCGACGCGCTGACCCTGGGGCAGACCTACGTCGCCGCCCCGTGGGCGATGTTCGACACGGCGGAGGAGTGGCGTTCCTACGCCCGCCAACTCGACGAGGCCGGCGCGAAGGCGCGACGGGCCGGCCTGCGCTTCGGCTACCACAACCACGGCCACGAGTTCCAGCTCGTCGACGGGGAACGTCCCATCGACATCATCCTCGAGCACACCCAGCGCCAGAACGTGTACCTCGAGGTCGACCTGTACTGGGTGGTGGACGGCGGGGTGGACCCCGTCGACTTCGTCCACTCCACCGGTGGGCGGGTCCGCCAGTACCACGTGAAGGACCGGAGCGCCTCGGGTGAGTGGGCGGACCTGGGCACCGGCACCATCGACTTCGGTCGGATCTTCCGGGAGACGCGGACCGCGGGCGTTCGGGAGTTCGTCGTGGAGCACGACAACCCGTCCGACCCGCTGACGACCGTGCGGGTCGGCTACGAGTACCTGCGGGATCTCCGGTTCTGAGCCGGCGCCGGCCGCCGGTGGTCGGTCCGCTTCGGACCGACCACCGGCGGCGCTTGCCCCACCCGGGGACGCGCCTGCGCCGTCCGGGTGAAGCACACGGTGACAGGTCCGGCAGTACACCAAGGCTGTAGTTCCCGGGTCCGCCCAGCGCACGACCGGTACCGCAGAGCAGCTTCCCCGCCGGGACCGACGCCCCGCACCCCCCGGATGGGGCAGGATATGGCCCGATGGATACCGGGCACAGGAGTTCACTCAGGTCACGCTGCGCGAGGGCCGTCCGGGCCCACGCCCCGGCACTCGTCGGTCTCTCGCACAGTATCCACGCCGAGCCCGAGCTGGCCTTCGCCGAGCACGAGAGCGTCCGCAAGATCACGACGGTGCTCGCCGACGAGGGTTTCGAGGTGCGTGGCCCCGTCGCGGGGCTGGACACGGCGTTCACCGCGAGCTTCGGGCACGGCGACCTCGTCGTCGGGCTGTGCGCCGAGTACGACGCCCTGCCCGAGGTCGGGCACGCCTGCGGGCACAACGTGATCGCGGCGGCGGCAGTCGGGGCGGCGCTCGGCCTCCGGGACGTCGCCGACGAGCTCGGCATCACCGTCCTCGTCATCGGTACCCCCGCTGAGGAGGTCGGAGGGGGCAAGGTGTTGATGCTGGAGCGGGGCGTCTTCGACCCGGTCGCCCTGGCGTTGATGGTGCACCCGGGACCCGAGGAGACGGTGACCCGTCCCAGTCGGGCCATCGCGGACCTGGAGGTGCGCTACACGGGACGGGAGTCGCACGCGTCCTCGGCTCCCGAGCGCGGGATCAACGCCGCGGACGCCCTCACCGTCGCGCAGGTCGCCATCGGGCTCGCTCGTCAGCATCTGGAACCCGGCCAGCAGGTCCACGGTATCGTGACGCACGGCGGTGCGGCGCCCAACATCGTGCCCGCCAGGACCTCCGCGGTGTTCAACCTGAGGGCACCAGAGGTGGAATCGCTGGCTCGTCTGAGCGGTCGTATCGAGGACTGCCTCCGGGCCGGTGCCGTCGCGACCGGGGCTGGGTACGAGACCTCCGAGATCTCCCCGGTGTACGCGGAGCTGCGTCCGGACGACTGGCTGGCGGAGGCGTACCGCGAGGCCGTCGTCGACCTGGGCCGAGCCCCGCTGAGCCCGGCCGAGGAGCGGTCCCGGGTCTCGGGGAGCACCGACATGGGCAACGTCACCCACGTCGTGCCAGGGATCCACCCGACCCTGGCCCTCGACTGCGGGGACGCGGTGAACCACCAGCCGGAGTTCGCGGCGGCCTGCGTCTCGCCGTCCGCGGACCAGGCGGTGCTGGACGGAGCGGTCGCGATGGCGTGGACCGCGGTGGCCGCCGCCACCGACAGCGAACAACGGACAAGGCTGCTTGCCGACGTGGCGGGTCGGGCTGCCGCTTCGAGGAAAGTCGCCGCGACAGGAGGTGCGGCATGACTGTGGTGGATTCGGGTCATGAGATGACGGGAACGAACACCAGGACCGCCCAGGCGAGGCCGTCGAGGACGGACCCCGGCACCAGGGGCCAGCCGGCGGCGCGCGGTGCTTTCGCACCGGGCCACGCGCCGCTCGGCGAGCCGATTGGACCAGGGACCGACTCGGGCAGCACCATGACGGCTGTGGCGGACATCGGCGCCGGACGCGGGCCGGACTGGCTGGACTCCTGGCTGGGCCGGCACGGTGCGGACGTGGTGGCGTGGCGGCGGGCGATCCACGCCAACCCGGAACTGTCCCGGCACGAGACGAACACGACCGCCTTCCTCGTCGAACGCCTCACCGCCGCCGGCCTGCGCCCCAGGGTGCTGCCGGGCGGTACCGGCCTGATCTGCGACATCGGCAGCGGACGGCACTGCGTGGCACTCCGAGCCGACCTCGACGCCCTACCGCTGGCCGAGGCGACCGGCCTGCCGTTCGCCTCCGAGAACGAGGGGATCTCCCACGCCTGCGGCCACGACGCCCACACCACCGCCCTGCTCGGGGCGGCGCTGGCCCTGGCCAACGCGCCGTCCCTGCCCGGGCGGGTGCGCCTGATCTTCCAACCCGCGGAGGAGGTCATGCCCGGCGGCGCGCTGGACGTGGTGGCGGCGGGCGGGCTGGACGACGTGGACGAGATCTTCGGCCTGCACTGCGACCCCCGACTGGAGGTGGGCAGGGTCGGGCTGCGGGTCGGCGCGATCACCTCCGCGGCCGACCTGCTCGAACTGCGGTTGACCTCGCCCGGTGGTCACACCTCGCGTCCCCACCTGACGGCCGACCTGGTGCACGCGCTGGGCACCGTGATCACCGGGCTGCCCACCCTCCTGTCACGGCGCATCGACCCCCGGTCGGCCACCGTGCTGGTCTGGGGGGCGGTGCACGCCGGCAAGGCACCGAACGCGGTGCCGCAGGACGGCGTGCTGCGCGGGACCCTGCGGACGGGTGACCGCGACGTGTGGGCCGCGCTGGAGCCCATGGTGCGGGACCTGGTCGGCGCGCTGCTCGCGCCGACCGGGGTGACCTACGAACTCCGCCACCAGCGCGGCGTCCCGCCGGTGGTCAACGACGAGGACAGCACCCGGGTCCTGGACGCGGCCGTCCGGGCCGCCCTGGGTGAGGGCGCGGTGTCCACCACCCAGCAGTCCTCCGGCGGTGAGGACTTCGGTTGGTACCTGGAGCACGTCCCCGGGTCCTTCGCCAGGCTGGGCGTGTGGCCGGGGGTAGGCCCCCAGCGGGATCTGCACCAGCCGACGTTCGACCTCGACGAACGGGCCCTGCTGGTCGGCGTCCGCGTCCTCGTGCACGCGGCGCTGACGGCCATGACGGACTAGCGGGGCACGGGCGGGCGCACCGGGCGGTCCCCGGTGCGCGCTGGCCCCGCTCCGGTGCGTCCGGGGTGACCACCCGGGCGCATGCGTCCGGTCACGTCGGGGCTCGGCCCGCGCGAGCGCGGGGTGGGGCGGCGGTCCTCGCCGCGCAGGGGACGTGCTCCGCCGCCCGCCCGACGGGCGGTCACACCGCCCCCGCCGGTCCCGGGCCGGTGCGACCGAGGGGATCAGGGGCCGAGACCGGTGCAGGGTCTCGTGCGGATCTCGTTGGCGTACTCCCCGGGAGCCCCGGCCGCCTCGGCGGCGTCGGCCACCACCCCCAGGTAGCGCGCGGAGGGCAGTCCCCCCTCGTAGGCGTCCAGCACGTAGAACCAGGCCAGGACCGAACGGTTCAGGGTGTCCACGCGCAGCCGGATCTTCTTGTGCAGCCCCAGTTCGCAACCCTCCCACCGGTCGAGGTTGCGCTCGTCCTCGGGCGTGACGTCGTAGAGCACCACGAAGACCTGGGAGCCAGGGTCCTCGACGATGGTGGCCAGCGCGCCCTCCCAGCCGATGTCCTCCCCACCGAAGGTGAGCCGCCAGCCCACGAGCCAGCCGGTGTCCGCCAGCGGCGAGTGCGGAGCCCGTTCCAACATCTGGGCTGGATCCATGTTGGAGGCGTACGCGGCGTAGAGCGGCACCCTGACAGGGTAGCCGTTCGGTGTGGGCACGCTGTCGGGCGCGGGCGTTGATCCGATGCCAGGATCGTGCTAGCGGCAGGGCCCGGACCAGGGCCATCGTTCGCCACGCCGGTGGACAGCGTACGGTTGCGGAGTTCGACGAATGTTCGCTTTTCTACGAAGGAGGACCTGGTGACCCGCGTCGTGATCATGGGGGGCGGCCCGGCCAGCTGGGAAGCGGCCTTGGTCGCAGCACAGCATGACGCAGAGGTCACGGTGGTCACCCAGGACAGCCTCGGTGGCGCGTGCGTGCTGTACGACTGCGTGCCGTCGAAGACCTTCATCGTCTCCGCCGCCGCCCGTTCCGCGGCGAAGAGCGCGGGCGAACTCGGCATCAACACCGGCGAGGGCCATGCCGACGTCGATCTCCCGGTGGTGCACGGCCGGGTCAAGGGGCTCGCCCTCGCCCAGTCCGCCGACCTGGAGACCCGCCTGCGCCGGGACAACGTGCGGGTGGTGCGCGGCTACGCCCGCTTCACCGACGAGCACCCCGGGCTGGCCACCCACCGCGTCGCGGTGGAGACGGAGGACGGCCAGGACGAGGTGCTGGAAGCCGACGTCGTGCTGATCGCCACCGGGGCCACGCCCCGCGTCCTCCCGGGAGCCGAACCCGACGGGGAGCGCATCCTCACCTGGCGGCAGATCTACGACCTCCCGGAACTCCCCGAACACCTGGTCGTCATCGGATCCGGTGTCACCGGCGTCGAGTTCGCCTCCGCCTACACCGAGATGGGCGTCAAGGTCACGATGGTGTCCAGCAGGGACCGCGTGCTCCCGCACGAGGACGCGGACGCCTCGGCCGTCCTGGAGGACGTGTTCGCGGAGCGCGGCACCGAGGTCGTGAAGCACGCCAGGGCGGAGCGGGTGGAACGCGTCGACGGCGGTGTCCGGGTGCACCTCCAGGACGGGCGTGTCGTCGAGGGCAGCCACGCCCTGATGACCGTCGGTTCGGTGCCCAACACCACCGACATCGGCCTGGAACGCGTGGGCATCACCCCGGGACGCGGCGGTTTCATCCCCGTCGACCGGGTCTCGCGGACCTCGGTGTCCAACGTCTACGCCGCCGGTGACTGCACCGGTGTCCTCCTGCTCGCCTCGGTCGCCGCGATGCAGGGCAGGACCGCCATGTGGCACGCCCTGGGCGGGGGCGTCCAGCCGCTGCGGCTGAAGACGGTGGCCGCCAACGTCTTCACGAACCCCGAGATCGCCACCGTCGGCATCGGTACCGGCGCCATCAACTCGGGTGAGGTGCCGGCGAGGAGCGTGATGCTCCCGCTGGCGACGAATCCGCGAGCGAAGATGGAGGGGCTGCGCCGCGGGTTCATCAAGTTGTTCTGCCGGCCGGCGACCGGGGTGGTCATCGGCGGGGTCGTCGTCGCCCCGTCCGCGAGTGAGCTGATCCTGCCGATCGCGATGGCGGTGCAGAACCAGCTCACCGTGGACGACCTCGCCTACACCTTCTCGGTGTACCCGTCGCTCTCCGGCTCCATCACCGAGGTGGGCCGGCAGCTGATGCGGCCCGCCGACGACCTGAACTGAGCCTGGGTCTCACTCCTCGTCGCCGCCGGCCCAGTCGAAGGTCCTGGTGACGGCCTTCTTCCACTCCCGGTAGCGGGCCTCCCTGGTCTGCTCGGCCAGCGAGGGGTCCCACTGGGTGTCCTGGATCCAGTTGCGCCGGATGTCGTCCTCGCTGTCCCAGAAGCCCACGGCCAGACCAGCGGCGTACGCGGCGCCCAGCGCCGTCGTCTCGTTCACCTTGGGTCGGATGACGGGCACACCGAGGATGTCGGCCTGGAACTGCATCAGCAGTTCGTTGACGACCATCCCGCCGTCGACCTTGAGGGACTTGAGCGCGACACCGGAGTCGGCGTTCATCGCGTCGATGACCTCGCGGGTCTGGAAGGCGGTGGCCTCCAGCACGGCTCGGGCCAGGTGCCCCTTGTTGACGAACCGCGTCAACCCCACGATCGCGCCCCGGGCGTCGGAGCGCCAGTAGGGCGCGAAGAGGCCGGAGAAGGCGGGCACGAAGTAGGCGCCGCCGCTGTCCGGCACGGTCGAGGCGAGCCGTTCGACCTCCGGAGCGGAGCCGATGAGCCCCAGGTTGTCCCGCAGCCACTGGACCAGCGAGCCGGTGACGGCGATCGAGCCCTCCAGGGCGTAGACGGTGTCCCGCTCACCCAGTTTGTAGCAGACGGTGGTCAGCAGCCCGTTCTGGCTCATCACCTTGTCGGTGCCGGTGTTGAGCAGGACGAAGTTGCCGGTCCCGTAGGTGTTCTTCGCCTCGCCGGGGGAGAGGCACGCCTGACCGAAGGTCGCCGCCTGCTGGTCGCCGAGGATGCCCGCGATCGGCAGCCCGTTCAGCGCTCCCCGCTGGCTGATGCGCCCGTACTCCTCGGAGGATGAGCGGATCTCCGGGAGCATCGACAGCGGGACACCCAGCTCGCCGGCGATCTCCTCGTTCCAGCTCAGGCTCTCCAGGTCCATCATGAGCGTGCGGGACGCGTTGGTCGGGTCGGTGACGTGGAGGCCGCCGTCCGGGCCGCCGGTGAGGTGCCACAGCACCCAGGTGTCCATGTTGCCGAACAGCAGGTCGCCAGCCTCGGCCCGCGCCCGGGCACCCTCGACGTTGTCGAGGATCCACCGGATCTTCGGCCCCGAGAAGTAGGTGGCCAACGGCAGTCCGGTCCGTTCCCGGTACCGCTCCTGGCCGCCGCCGAGCCGCCCCAGCTCCTCGATGATCCGATCGGTGCGGGTGTCCTGCCAGACGATCGCGTTGTAGACGGGACGACCGGTCCGGCGGTCCCAGACGACCGTGGTCTCCCGCTGGTTGGTGATGCCCACGGCCGCGATGTCCGAGGCGACGAGGTCCCCGTTGGCCAGCGCGCCAGCGCACACCTGCCGGGTGTTGCGCCAGATCTCCTCCGGGTCGTGCTCCACCCACCCGGCCCTCGGGAAGATCTGTTCGTGTTCCCGCTGGTCGACGGCGACCACCGCTCCGGAGTGGTCGAACACCATGCACCGGGTCGACGTGGTGCCCTGGTCGATCGCGGCTACGTAGTTGGCCATGCCTCGCGTGCCTCCTCGTGGTTCCGGCCGTTCGAGAGTCGTGGTGCCCGGGGCACCGTCGCCACGTCACGTCGGGACGCGACCGTCGTCCTGGTCATGCCCCTCGGGTGGTCGGGCCACACCTCGGGCGGGCGCCGGGGTCAGATCGGCAGCGCCAGGTACAGCAGGGCCGCGAGCGACGCGCCCACCAGCGGACCGACGACCGGCACCCAGGAGTAGCCCCACTCCGGGCTGCCCTTCCCCCTGATCGGCAGCACCGCGTAGGCGATGCGGGGTCCGAGGTCCCTGGCGGGGTTGATGGCGTACCCGGTCGGCCCGCCGAGGGAGGCGCCGATCCCGATCACCAGGAAGGCGACGCCGGCGTAACCGAGGGCCGAGTTGCCCAGGACCGGGACGCTGCCGGTCCCCACCTCCGCACCCGGGCTGAGCAGGATCCACATCAGCAGCACGAAGGTGCCGATCACCTCGGTGACGGTGTTCCACGGCCGGTTCTCCACCGCCGGCTGGGTGGAGAAGATCCCCAGGGTCCCCTTCGGGTCGTCGTGGGTGTCGAACTGGAGCTTGTAGGCGGCCCAGGCGATCACCGCGCCCAGGAAGGCGCCGATGAGCTGGGCCACGACGTAGACCGGCACGACCGACCACGGTGTGTTGCCCGCGATCGCCTGGCCGAGGGTCACCGCCGGGTTGATGTGGCCGCCGGATGGGTCGGCGATGCTGGCTCCAGCGAAGACGGCGAAACCCCAGCCGATCGCGATGAGCAGCCAGCCCCCCTCGCGGCCCTTGGACCGGCGGAGCACGACGTTCGCCACTACCCCGGCACCCAGGATGATCAACACCGCCGTGCCAAGCAGCTCCCAGATGAAGATCTCGCCATTGCTGATCGGATCCATCGGTGGCCTCCCCGCGTCGGCAACAGTATGGGTCGGTGGTCAGGCCTTCGCACCCGTGCCGGGCCGGGCGACGGTGCCGCAACCTGTGGGTGCACGGGAGGTTACTGTGCGGTAGCGGAAGTGTCCACACTCAACGATCATGGGTGCTGTCGGTCGCGGTGAGCGGCCCGAACGGGCACAGTAGGTGCACGGCATGGTGGATGAGCCCACTCGTGGGCTCATCCGATCGGAGTAGCGTTGACGGAGTCCCGACGTGGACGCCCTGACAGCGGAGGAGGCGGATCCGGTGGCAGACGAACACGGTGCGCACCAGCGGGGCGGGGGGCCCGGCCGTCGGCCGTCCGACGCCCAGGCCGTGGTGCCGCCCGGCGCGTTGAGCCCGGCGGAGCGTGACCGCAGCTGGTCGCGCCTCGGTGACGAGGACTTCGACGTCGTCGTCATCGGTGGCGGGGTCACCGGCGCCGGGGTCGCGCTCGACGCGGCGACCCGGGGGCTGCGGGTGGCGCTCGTCGAGGCCCGGGACCTCGCCTCCGGCACCTCGAGCAGGTCGAGCAAGCTCTTCCACGGCGGTCTCCGGTACCTGGAGCAGCTGGAGTTCGGCCTGGTGCGCGAGGCGCTGCGGGAACGGGAGCTCATGCTCACCCGGCTCGCCCCGCACCTGGTCAAACCGGTCAGCTTCCTCTACCCGCTGAGCCACCGCGTGTGGGAACGGCCCTACACGGCGGCCGGCCTGCTCCTGTACGACACCATGGGCGGGGCGCGGTCGGTTCCCGGGCAGAAGCACCTCACCAGGGCTGGAGCGCTCCGCCTGTTCCCCGCGCTGCGGCGGGACGCGCTCATCGGCGGGATCCGCTACTACGACGCCCAGTCGGACGACGCCCGGCACACGATGACCCTGGCCAGGACCGCCGCGCAGTACGGCGCCGTGGTGCGGACCTCCACCCAGGTCACCGGTTTCGTCCGGGAGGCCGACCGGGTGGCCGGCGTGCACGTCCGCGACGTCGAGTCGGGAGCCGAGACCTCGGTCACCGCGAACGTCGTGATCAACTGCGCCGGTGTGTGGACCGACGAGCTCCAGCGCCTCTCCGGCAGCCGGGGCCGGTTCCGCGTGGAGGCCAGCAAGGGCGTGCACATCGTCGTCCCCCGGGACCGGATCGTCGCCGAGTCCGGCCTGATCCTGCGCACCGAGAAGTCGGTGCTCTTCGTCATCCCGTGGCGCAACCACTGGATCATCGGCACGACCGACACCGAGTGGAACCTCGACCTGGCCCACCCGGCCGCGACCCGGGCGGACATCGACTACATCCTGGAACACGTCAACTCGGTGCTGGCGACCCCGCTGACCCACGACGACATCGAGGGCGTGTACGCCGGTCTGCGCCCGCTCCTCGCGGGGGAGAGCGAGGACACCTCGAAACTCTCCAGGGAACACGCCGTCGCCAGGCCCGCTCCTGGTCTGATCGCGATCGCGGGCGGGAAGTACACCACCTACCGCGTGATGGCGGCCGACGCCGTCGACGCGGCGGCGGCCGACCTGCCGAACCGCATCCCGGCCTCCATCACCGACAAGGTCCCGCTGTTGGGCGCCGACGGGTACCACGCGTTGGTCAACCAGGCGGACCAGCTCGCCGCGCGGCACGGGCTGCACCCCTACCGCGTCCGGCACCTCCTGGACCGTTACGGCTCGCTGGTGCACCAGGTCCTCGCGGAGGCGGCCGACGACCCCGAACTGCTCAAACCCGTCCCTGGGTCGCCCGACTACCTCCAGGTCGAGATCGTCTACGCCGCCAGCCACGAGGGCGCGCTGCACCTGGAGGACGTGCTCACCAGGCGCACCCGGATCTCCATCGAGTACCCGCACCGGGGGGTGGAGTCCGCGGAGGCGGCGGCCCGGCTGATGGGCCGCGTCCTGGGCTGGGACGACGAGACCGCGCGGGAGGAGGTCCGCGTCTACGTCGCGCGGGTCGAGGCCGAGCGGGACTCGCAGACCGAGCCGGACGACCAGACGGCGGACGCCAGGAGGGCGGCCGCTCCCGAGGCCAGGCCACGACTGGAGGCCACCGCCTGACGGTCCCGCCGCCCCGGCCCCGTCACGGCGTGGACCAGGGGGCACCGACCACGTGCCCGTCCGAGGGCAGTCCGGCGGCGGCCTGTCCTCGGACCTCGGACAGCATGTCCTCGACGTGCTGGACCAGGCGGCGGGAGTCCACCGGCGACACCACCGACCAACTGGAGCCGTCGGGAGCTCCCCGTCGGGTCTGGAGGTACCGGCCCTTGGGGGTGTCGAAGAAGGCGATGACGCGGTCGAGCCGTCGCCGGCTGCCCCAGCTGTCCCGGCGGGCCACCCCGAACTGGCCTCGGTCCCCCGCCTCCCGGACCATCTCGGCGAGGGTGCGGGCGTCCTCCTCCCGCACCCCGCCGCCGCACAGGGCGGTGCGCAGGGCGTCAGCCGAACCGCCGGCCCGGGCGGCCGCGCTGTCCAGTTGCTCGGCCCGCAGGGTCACGGAGTGACCCGGCCCGGCGGGGCGGGCGGGTGCGGTGCCGACGGCGGCCCTGGCGAGGCCGCTCCCCTCCACCGCGCGCAGGGTCACTCGCTTGTGCTCGAGGACCGCCAACGCCCCTCGGCCCCTGGTGGCCGCGGCGAGGACCCGGACCCTGCGTTCCCCGAGCCAGAGCCGGCCGTCGACCTCCACGTCGGGTCGTTCCAGGCGGCGCAGCAACGAGCGCAGCTCCCCGTGGACGGCGCCGGGGCAGCCGAGGCCGCGCTGTCCGAGGTCCCGCCACGCCGCCTCCTCCAACCAGGACCGTTCCTCGAACGTCCGGCCCGGCGAGTCCACCCTGATCACCAGTGGCTGGTCACCGAGCCCCAGGTGCTGCCACAGCACGTCGAACTCCAGCGCGCTCAGCGCGAACGGATCGTCGGAGTGCCGGGCGAACACGTCGAGTAAGGCCATCAGGCGGTGCCTCCGCCGATCACGGGCGCGGCGACCCGGTGGTCGCGGCCGTAGAGGTCGACGGTCTCGGTGGCGCTGGGGTCGCTCGGGGGGACGTGGGAGTCGGGCTCGCGTCCCGTGTTCGGGGTCGGGGCACCGGGCCGCACGGGGAGCCGGGGGAGGTGGGCCGGGCGGCGCGCGGTCGCGCCGCCGGGCTCCCGGAACGACGACGGTGTCCCCTGGGGGGCCGGGCGCGCGGGCCGGGCGCCCGGCCCCGGCGTCCGCAGGGAGAGCAGGGGCCGCCCCGGGGCAGTCCCGTCCCCCCGGACCAGGTCGGGGGCCTGCACGACCACCTCGGGTGGCGGGCGGAACGTCGCCAGCATCGTCGTGGCACTCGCCGTGCTCACCTCGTAGGTGGTCATCACCTCGAACGCCCGGGACTCCGCGTCCCGCCGCGCCGACTCCTGCTCCTCGTAGTCGGACTGGCCGCCGAACAGGGCGCGGAGGTTGTCCAGCAGCCCGGGTTCCTCGGCGGTGACCTGGACCGGCGGGGGCATGTCCGCGCGGGCCTTGCTGACGTTCTCCGCCTGCGCCTCGGCGGCCTTGCGCATCAGGTCGGCCAGGTCCCTGGCCTCCCGCGCCCAGTCCCGCAGCGGTCCGAGGCCGTTCCGCGCGCTCTCCGCGGCCGCGCCCTGCCAGGAGGTGGTGGAGCGGAGCAGCGCCTCGCGGACGTCCTCGTCGATCTCGCCCAACGCGTTCGCCATCGCGGCCCACCGATCGCCGGCGGTGTGGGAGGCGTCCGCGCCGGGGCCGGAGTGGAGCTGTTCGTACAGCTCCTCGTGCGTGTAACCGTTCCAGCGGTGCTCGCCGCTCATGTTCAGCACCCCCACGGGTAGATCAGCAGTACGTGTCCCAGGTAGCGGAGTTGTCCCCCTCGATGACCTGGTACTGCTCGTTGGCCATCCGGAGGGAACCGGCGGCGGACTGGAGTTGGTCGCGATACCCGCACAACGCCTCGAACGCCGCCGCACTGCTGCCGAAGGAACGTTCGTTGAAGCGCTCCGCGGCGTTCTGGCTGACCGGGTCGCCGGCCCACGGAATGATCCTGAGGTCGTTGAAGGCGTGTTCGATCTGCGGACCGAGCTGGTCGAGCGCGTGCTGGAGTGAACTGATGAGTTCCGGAATCGCCTGCGGCTCGATTTCCAGGTGGTCCCCACCGCCCGGAACCGTCGCGTCCTCCCCGGAGGGCGGCGGTCCGGAGTGGCCAGTGGGACCGGGCCCGTCGTCGGGACTGTGGCTGGATGGCACGACAACCTCCCTACCTGCGACCGTGCTGAAGCTTAGCCCGCCGTGATGACGTTGTGGAGTTACCCGATCGCGGACAGTGCGTCATTCAGTAAAACAGTCGGCTGCCCGGAACCCAATTCCCGCTGACGAGTGAAGGATGAGTTCGGTGTGTAGCGGGCCTGCTCCGTGCAGGGGGTTCGTACTGACGTGATCCGGCGAAGCTAACCCGATGGTGGAGCAGTTTCGTGTTCCTCCGCCGCGACACCGGACCGTTCGCGCAGATTCGCGGTGACGATTTCCGCCACCCGCTCGGCCCCGGCGCAGAGCTGGTCGAGACCGGGAGGTGGGCTCGCTCCGTCGTCCCGGTAGAGGACGTCGAGGAACTGCCCCTCCGCGACGTCGACCTCGACGTTGCAGACGCCCTCCTGCCCGGGGGTCCGCACCACGAGCGCCGGGAAACCGGCTGACGAGACGTGCTCCACCTCGACCTGCGCGGTGTCGTCCGTCCACACCCCGACACCCTCGATGGTGACCAGCGCGAGGCGGGCTCCCACCAGGTTCTGCGCGCTCCGCAGGCTGCACGTCGCGGCCTCGCCGAAGCCGTTCTCCACCCCGGGGACCGGAGGGCGGTCGATGCCCAGTTGGATCCGGTCCTCCCGGCCGAGCAGCGCACACGGGTCGACGCCGTCGAGCGGCATCTCGGCGGGGCGTGGCGGCGGTGGGGGGACCGACGGGGAGGGCAGTGGGGCCAGCAGGTGCGACGGTGGCTCCCGGAGGGCGGCACGGCCACCGGCCTCCGCCACACAGCCAGTCGTGAGCAGGACGGCGGCGACGGAGCCGACCAGCCGTCGTCCGGAGGTGAACCCGCGCATGGCCGTACCGTAACCCACGGAGCGGATGGAGTCAGCTACGCACGGTGCCGCCGGCTGGGAGCCGGTCCGGTTCCGGCCGCCGAACCGGTGGCGGTGATGCACCAGGGGAGTGCGCGCGCGGCACCCGCCTCGTCGCACCAGGACGGGCTGGTCGGCCGGCCCCGTCGGAACCCGATGGCCTCCGCGAGGGCGTCGGCCTCCGCCGTGGGTCGTATCCACAGCAGACCGAGTTCGAGGCCCGCGAACGCGAAACCGACCACGGCGGTGAGCGCTCCGCGCGGCACGTCCGGGTCCGAGGCGCCGGGCCCGGTCCACCACCGCAGCTCGGCGGAAGCCGTCGCCGAGGAGCGATCCGCCCGGGCGGGAACCAGGATCACCTCGGCGAGCAACGCCCCGCTGGTCGGCTCGGCCACCGCCCACGAGATCAGCTCGTCGCGGCGGCCCTGCTCGTGGCGGCGGGACACGTAGGCCCCCGCGCCGTCACCGTCGAGGGGGGAACCGATCCCCATCACCGCTCGGGCCACGGGGTCGCCCGAAGCCGCGACCAGCGCCGGGCGGTCGTCGAGCCCACCGTCCGCGCGCAGCGACCGCAGGTAGGCCACGCCAGCGTTGATCTCCACCTCGTCCACGGGAGGAGGGTAGGGCCGGGCGGTGCTCCGCGCGGACCCGCCACCACGGCAGGGGGCCGAGGGCCGCTCCACGAGGGCGGTCGCGCGGGCCGCGCGGTTCTCCGGGATCCCCGCCGGAGCTCACCACCGGGGCGGGTGCGGGGGGTGCCCTGGCGAGCCAGCGGGGGGAGCGCTCCAACCCGGATGGGCGGCACCCGGCGCGCCAGGCGCCGGGTGGCCGGGGTGCCAACCGGGCGGGGTGGCCGGGGCGGCTGGCGGGTCGAAGGACGGGGCCGGACCAGCGGCGCCGTGCGGCGGACCGGCCGGGGAGCTGGGGGCGCCGGCGATGCCCGGCGGCGGAAGCGGCGCGGCGGGCGGCGGCCCCGACGAGGTTCCCGGGGTGCGCGGTGTGTGGTAGCCGTCCCCACCGTCGTTCCACACGAACTGGGGAACCCGTTCCAGGAAGTCCACCAGGTAGTCCAGCATCGACGTGGCGCGCGGCAGGTCCAGCGTCCCGCTCTCCCAGGTCACCAGGTCGACGTTCTCGAAGCGCAGCGGGAACCGGACGGCCCGCGCGTCGGCCAACATCCACTCCATCGTGCGCGGGTGCAGGACGTCGTAGGCGAACTTGTCGTCCACCGTGTTGATCCGGAAGGTGCGGTTGAAGTCCTCGCTCTCCAACCGCAGGTCGTGCCCGCCGAAGAGGTTCAGCAGCCGGTGTCCGAAGTGTTCCCGGCCGATCTGCAGGGAGGGCCACGGGATGCGGCGTTCCGCCGAGGCGCAGGCCACCAGGTTGGTGATGGTCACGGTGCGCCGGTTCTTCCCCGAGCCCCGCTTCTCCTTGTAGACGTACTGGAACGCCGCGACGCGCCAACCCCGGTGGCGTCCGACGAGGACGTGCCTCGCCGCGCGCCCGAAGCCCCTGTTGAACGGCGGCCCCTGGAACCTCCCGACCCAGCGTTGGTCGTCGGGCTGGTAGACCCAGCCGTGCTGGGCTGCCCAGGCGCTCAGCTCGGCCGCCAGTCGGCGGTCGCGTCGTCGCTGGACGATCGCCGCGATCGCGCTTCCGACGGCCACCAGCGCCATGATCACGAGCTGCGGCATCCCGGGCTCCCCTCGTCACCGGCCGGACGACGATCTCCGTCCGCCGTATCCCCCGACCGGTGGGTACCAACGGCTTCGGCACGGCGTCAAGCGGAACGGGGGAATCAGGGGGTGTCGGGTGACGGCCGTCGCGGACGCGGGCCGGGGCGGGGAGGCGAGTGAGGAACCGGGCGGAGGCCCTTCGGGGGCCGGACACGAGCCGGGGAGCGGGTCCCGCCTCAGCGACGGGGCCGCAGCACCAGGGTCACCACCAGGGGGAGCAGCAGGACCACCGGGTTGCGCACGACGAAGGCGATCGCCAGGCCGGCGACCCAGCAGAACGCGATCGTGGACACGGTCCCGAAGTCGAGGGTCCCGCCGTGGCGGCGCGGTTCCACGTCGCCCCGTGGACGGGGTGGCGGGCGTAGGAACTCGGGACGGGGTTCCGGCAGGTCCACGAAGAGCCTGGCGAGGTCCCCGCGCGTCACGGCGGAGGACGCCCGCGCGGCGCGGTCCCCGTAGTCCTCCGCCCCCAGGCGCCCGGCACTGAGGTGTTCACCGAGCAGCCGCACCGCCTCGGCTCGTTCGGCGTCCCCGATCCGGACGTCTGGTGACGGGAAGTCCTCCACGAACGCCGATGTTACGTTCGCCGGCGCGGTGGAGCGGACGTCGCCCCGCGCCCGTCGCCGTGGCGGCCCGGGCGACGGGACGACGTGCCACCGGTCAGTCGAGGTCGCTGGTGAACCCGTGGAGGGGAAGCGCCAGCTCGTCCAGGCGGTTCCGCAGGGCCGTCGCCGGTTCTCCTGCCGGCGTGCTGAGCAGCTCGACGACCCAGTCCGCGTCCTCGGCGTCGTCCTCGCCGGCCAGCAGCTCGCGGTGCACGGTCGCTGGTCGCCAGCCCTCCTCGGCCAGGCCGTCCGCCAGCAGCTCGGCGTCGGCGCGGTCGGGCAGGACCACCAGGACCCCGCCGGTCAGTCCTTGATCTCGCACAGCACGGTGCCCTGGCTGACGGTGTCGCCGGCGCTGGTCGTCAGCCCGGTGATCGTCCCCGCCCGATGCGCGGTGACCGGGTTCTCCATCTTCATGGCCTCGAGGACCGCGACCAGGTCGCCGGCCGAGACCTGGTCGCCGTCGGCGACCGCGAGTTTGACGACGGTCCCCTGCATGGGGGCGGTGACCGCGTCCCCCGACACGGCGACGGTCCGACCACCACCACGGCGACGCGGCGCCGGTTTCGTCGCGGCGGCACCCGAACCACGGCCGGTCCCGGCCGTGAGACCAGCCGGGAGGGACACCTCGAGCCGACGACCACCGACCTCGACGACCACCGACTCCCTCGGCTCGTCCTCGCCCGCCGAGGCGCCGCCGGAGGTGAAGGGCTCGATCGTGTTGTCGAACTCCGTCTCGATCCACCGGGTGTGCACGGCGAAGCCGTCCTCGGCGGTGAAGGCCGGGTCACGCACCACCGCGCGGTGGAAGGGGAGCACGGTCGCCATCCCCTCGACCTCGAACTCGTCCAGCGCGCGACGGGCCCTGGCGAGTGCCTCCGCCCTGGTCCGACCGGTGACGACGAGCTTGGCCAGCAGCGAGTCGAACTGCCCGCCGATGACGCTGCCGGACTCGACGCCGGCGTCGACCCGGACACCGGGTCCGCTCGGGGGCACGAACCGGGTCACGGTGCCGGGAGCGGGGAGGAAGTTCCGCCCAGCGTCCTCGCCGTTGATCCGGAACTCGATCGAGTGGCCGTGTGGCACCGGGTCGGCGGCGAGCTCGAGCGGCAGGCCCTCGGCGATCCGGAACTGCTCCAGGACGAGGTCGATGCCGGTGGTCTCCTCGCTCACCGGGTGCTCCACCTGGAGGCGGGTGTTGACCTCGAGGAAGGAGATCGTGCCGTCCGTGCCGACCAGGAACTCCACGGTTCCCGCACCGTGGTACCCGGCCTCGAGGCAGATCGCCCTGGCGGCCTCGTGGATGGTGGAGTGCTGCTCCTCGGTCAGGAAGGGCGCGGGCGCCTCCTCGACGAGCTTCTGGTGGCGGCGCTGGAGCGAGCAGTCCCGGGTGCCGACCACCACGACGCGGCCGTGCTGGTCCGCCAGGACCTGGGCCTCGACGTGGCGCGGCCGGTCGAGGTAGCGCTCCACGAAGCACTCGCCCCGGCCGAAGGCCGCCTCGGCCTCCCGGACGGCGCTGTCGAACAGCTCGGGGATCTCCTCGAGGGTCCTGGCGACCTTGAGACCACGACCGCCACCGCCGAAGGCCGCCTTGATGGCGACGGGCAGGCCGTGTTCGGTCGCGAAGGCCACGACCTCCTCGGGCCCGGAGACCGGGTCCTTGGTGCCTGGCACCAGCGGCGCGCCGGCCTTCGTCGCGAGGTGCCGGGCGGTGACCTTGTCCCCCAGGTCCCGGATCGCCTGCGGCGTCGGGCCGATCCAGGTCAAGCCGGCCTTGGTCACGGCCTCGGCGAAGTCGGCGTTCTCGGAGAGGAAACCGTAGCCGGGGTGGACCGCGTCGGCGCCGCTGCGCTCGGCGGCGTCCAGCAGCTTGTCGACGGACAGGTAGCTGTCGGCCGCGGTGTCCCCGCCGAGGGCGAAGGCCTCGTCCGCCAACCGGACGAACGGAGCGTCCCGATCCGGGTCGGCGTACACCGCCACGCTGCTCAGACCGGCGTCCCGGCAGGCCCGGATCACCCTGACGGCGATCTCGCCGCGATTGGCGATCAGCACCTTGCGTAGGGGACGGATCTCGACACTCGACCCGGTTCCGGTGCCGTGTTCGGCTGCCAACTCGGGCACGCTCAACCTCCTCGCCTGGCACGTCGTCGCCGACGGCCGGCCCGACCAAAGTTTGCTGGGGCCCTGGCCGTCGCCGTTACGGCGAGTGGCGGACCGAAGGACGCGTCCGGGCACAAAACCCCTGATCGATGCTCGCTGCCCGGAGGGGCGATCGGTCATGGCGAAGCCCTACCAAAGGCGGGGCCCGTTTCTGTCGCTGCCCGACAGCTCCCCGGGTGGCACGGGCCCGAACGGTCCGCCGAACGTGAACCGGATCACCCATTTGGCGGATGGATGATCCGGTTCACGGGTGGCCGTTCGGTGCTCAGCCCGTTGCCGGGGAGCGCCCCTCACCGGCTGGTACCGGGGGTTGCCCGCTGGACGACCCCCCGTCGTGGGCACCGGCCGGCGCGGTCTCCTCGGCCAGCGGCGGTGCGGTGGGGTCGAGCAGTGAGCTGTCCCGGGAGAGCAGGGTCTCCCGGTCGAGAAGCCCCTCGCTCCGGGCGACGAGGACCGGGACGACGATCTGACCGGCGACGTTGGTCGCGGTCCTGATCATGTCCAGGATCGGGTCGATGGCGAACACCAGGGCGACCCCCTCCAACGGCAGGCCGACGGTGCTCAGGGTCAGGGTGAGCATCGTGAACCACCCCGTCACGCCGGCCGTCGCCGACGAGCCGACCACCGCGACGAGGACGATGAGCAGGTAGTCCGTGGGGGTGAGCGTCACACCGTAGAACTGGGCGATGAAGATGGTCGCGATGGCCGGGTAGATGGCGGCGCACCCGTCCATCTTGGTGGTCACGCCCAGGGGCACCGCGAAGCTCGCGTACCGCGAGTCCACGCCGAGGTTGACCGCGGTCCGGGTGCTCAGCGGGAGCGTCGCCCCGGAGGAACGGGAGACGAACGCGAACTGGAGGACAGGCCAGGCCTTCCGGAAGAACAACAGCGGGCTGACCCCGGCGACCACTCGGAGCAGCAGCGGATAGACGGCGAGCAGCACGACGAAGCACGCGACGTAGACGGAGACGCCGAGGCGAAGCAGGGGGGCCAGGGTCTCCCCGACGCCGTAGGTGGCGACGGCGCGGCCGATGAGCCCGAGGACGCCGAGCGGCGCGAGCAGCACCAGCCACCACAGCACCTTCTGCACGATCTCCAACGCGGACCGGTTGAAGGCGATGAAGGGAGCGGCCTTGTCCTTCAGCGCGTAGGCGGCGATGCCGGTGACCACGGAGATCACGACCACCTGGAGCACCGCTCCGTCGGCGAACGCGGCGAAGAGGTTGTTCGGGACCAGGCCCGTCAGGAAGTCCAGCCAGGAACCGGGCTGCCGCTCGGCCAGCGACTCCACCGTCTCGGGATCGGGCTGGATCGCGACGCCCTCCCCCGGGCGGCTGAGCAGGCCGGTCGCCAGTCCGATGAGCACCGCGATGAGCGAGGTGGCGGCGAACCACAGCAGGGTCTTCCCGCCGAGGCGGGCGACCGCTCCCGGGCCCCGCCCGAGGTCGCGGAGGTTCGCGATGCTCACGACGATCGCCGTGAAGATCAGCGGGACCACGGTCACCTGCAACGCGCTCACGTAGGAGGAACCGAGGGTGGCCAGGGTGGTGGTCAGCCAGTCCCACTCGAGGGACCTGGCGGCCAGGCCGAGCAACAGGCCGAGCAACAGGGCGGCGAGCACCTGGATGGCGAGGCTGGGACGGAGGGATCTGCGGCGGACGGTCGCCTCGGACATGGGAGGACTCCTGGACGAGTGCGGGCGGTCGGGTGCTGAGTCGGATCAGCGACCCGGACAGGTGGCACTCGCCAACCGGCAGTAGTCGACGTGGCGACGGCGGGTCAGCAGGGGAGTCCTGTATCGGCTTCGCATAGCGGGGGCTGTAACCCGATCGTGTGAAGATCTCTTCCCGTTCCGCGCCGATTGTGGTTGCGGTCACCGCCGTCCGACACCGCCGCTCGGACCAGCGGGGCATGAGTTCTCCATCACCCGGTCGTGGCCGCGCGGGCGTTCACGCCGTCCGCCCCCACCTCGCCCGGGCGTGACGGCCAGGGCCGCGAACGACATCCAGGGGGGCCGGATCGGGCCTCGACCCCATCGGACAGCGGTCGGGCACGTGGCGGAGCCGCCCTCGATCCGGGCACGCGGCGGAGCGCGGGCACCCGGTGCTCACGGCTGGCGGGGGAGGGGTGGATCCGGTCGGAGGCGGGGACGGGGCCGGCAGGCCGGCGACCAGGCACCACGGCCGGTGGTGACAGCCCCCGCCGTCAGCCTCCGAGACGGGCGTCGGGGGCGGGGCCGGCCGTCGGGCGGCCCGCGAACCGGTGCCGACGACCGTCGTCACCGGGCGCCGGCGGAGCCGGTCACCGCCTCGGAGACGCGGGTGCTCGCCGACCACAACATCCACTCCAGCGGCCCCCGGCGGAACACCAGCGACCACCCGACCGCCACCACGGCCGTGATCAACACGAACAACCCCAGCGCCGGCCACCGGTCGCCCTCGTCGAGGGGATGCGCGGCGGCCAGCGCGACCAGGTGGGCACCGTAGACGGTCAGCGGCATCGACCCGATCGCCCGGAGGGGGGTGAGTGCCGCCGCGACCACCCCCCACCGGCAGAGCAGGAGACACCCGCCCAGCACCAGCAGACCGACTCCGGTCGCCCCCACGACCTCGAAGGGAGTTCCCGAATGCGGGGAGGAGACCAGCAGCCACGCGGGGTCGGCGCTGGGCACGGTGCCGAGCATGCCCCACTGGACGAGCTGGTCGAGACGGGAGGCGAACTCCTCGGTCGGCGGCGTGCCCAACCCGTACTGGTCGAGGAGGAGTCCACGCAGCCGGTCCGCGTTCCCCGAGGCCGATATCCAGACCGACAGCCCGTACCCGGCCACCGCCAGGCCCGCCCCGACCAGCGACAGCGTCCTGGCGACCCGGGTGGAGGAGAGGTCCAGCCGCCCCACCGCGACGCCGGCGAGCACGAACGGCATCCACGTCAGCGCCGGGTAGGACCCGGTGACCAGCAGCGCGGGCAGCCCGTCGGGATTCGACCACTCCAGTGACTCGAACACGTGGTACTCGTACGGCTGGTCGCTGGGCGCCCACCGGGACCGCAGCCAGAAGGACACCAACGGTCCGAGCACGGCCCAGGCGGCCGCGACCGCCCAGAGCGCGGCCGGTCGGAGCCAGAGCAGCGGCAGGGCCAGCGCGAAGTACACGGCGTAGTAGCAGAGGATCACCAGCACCGGGGTGCCCAGCGCGCCCAGCACCAGGCCGATCAGGAACAGCAGCAGGGCTCGGACGGCGAGCCTGACGACGACGGCACCGCGGTCCCCTCCCGCCGCGGGGGTGCGGCCGCCGCTGAGCAGGGCGAGCGAGACGCCCGCGAGCAGGGCGAACAGCGCCGCGGACCGGCCGTGGAACACCTCGAGCACCACGGCGCCCTCCGCGCCGTCCCTGGGGTGCGGGCCGATGTGCGCGGCGAACATCCCCAACACCGCGAGGGCGCGCGCCACGTCGAGACCGAGAACCCGCGACGTGGGGCCGCTGGCCCTCGCCCGGCGTTCGCCGGTCAGCTCCACAGCGCCACCACGTCGACCCCGGCGGCGGCGAGGAGTTTCCTGGTCAGGGGCAGGCTGATCCCGACGACGTTCGACGGGTCCCCCTCCACACCCTCCACGAACCACCCGCCGCGACCGTCGAGGGTGAAGGCCCCGGCGACCTGGAGCGGTTCGCCCGTGGCCAGGTAGGCCTCCAACTCGGCCTCGGTCGGCTCACCGAACCGGACCGTGGTCCCCGCGATGCCCTCCAGCGACTGGACCCGCCGACCGTGTTCGACGCGCACCACCGCGTGGCCCGTCAACAGCTCGGCGCTGCTCCCGGACAGGGACTTCCACCGTTCCCTCGCGCGCTCGACCGAACCGGGCTTGCCCACGGCCGTCACGCCGTCCGGACCCGTCACCGCCAGCATCGAGTCACAGGCGACGACGACGGAATCCGGGTGCTCCGAGGCGATCTCGGAGGCGACCGCGTCCGCCTTCGCCCTGGCCAGCTCCACGACGACCCGAGCCGGGTCCGGCCGGGACATCCCCGCGATGAGCGCGTCCTCGTCGACGCCGGAGACCCGGACCACCGGATCGACCCCGGCGGCCCGCAGCACACTGCGTCGGGCGGGCGAGGCCGAGGCGAGAATCAGCTGCACGGGTCGAGCGTAGAGGGGTGCCGCGACCCGCCAGGGCCAGGGGCGGCACCAACTCCGGGGGCGGGAACGGCGCCGGATCGCGATGCCCGGCCACCGTTCCCCGCGCTCGACGGCCTCCGGTCGGCTCGCGCCCAGCGGCCCGTCACCCCCGGGGGAGCGTGGAACGCCGCCACGCCCCGGGCCCGGGGCTCAGGGGTTGGCGGAAGGAGGCGGAGCGCTCCGCCCAGGGCGACCGCTCCCGCCGGCCGCCCTCGGCCGGACCGGCCGAGGCCAGTGAGGCCACCACGCTGGTCAGCGCCGCCAGCTCGACGTCGTCCGGGCTGCCCCTGACGATCCGCAGCAGCGGACGCGCCGGCTGGCCCTCGTCGTTCGTGCTCATGCGTTCACCTCCGTTGACCGTCGGCCCGCCAGGGTCAGAGCGGGATGTTCCCGTGCTTCTTGGGGGGCAGCGCCTCCCGCTTGTCCCGCAGCATCCGCAGGGACCGGGCGATGTACCCCCGGGTGTGGGACGGTGGGATCACCGAGTCCACGTAGCCCCGTTCCGCGGCCACGTAGGGATTGCACAGGGTGTCCTCGTACTCCTGCTGGAGACGGGCTCGCACCTCGGCGATGTCCTCCCCCCGGTTCGCCGCCTCGACCAGGGTCCGGCGGTGCAGGATGTTGACCGCGCCCTGCGCCCCCATCACCGCGATCTGGGCGGTGGGCCACGCCAGGTTCATGTCCGCGCCCAGGTGCTTGGAGCCCATGACGTCGTAGGCGCCCCCGTACGCCTTGCGGGTGATCACGGTGATCTTGGGGACCGTGGCCTCCGCGTAGGCGTAGAGCAGCTTCGCCCCGCGTCGGATGATGCCGTTCCACTCCTGGTCCGTGCCTGGCAGGAAGCCGGGGACGTCGACGAAGGTCAGCACCGGGATGTTGAAGGCGTCGCAGGTCCGCACGAAACGGGCGGCCTTCTCGCTGGCGGCGATGTCCAGCGTGCCGGCGAACTGGGTGGGCTGGTTGGCGACCACTCCGACGCTGTGCCCCTCGACGCGGCCGAAGCCGATCACGATGTTGGGTGCGAACAGCTCCTGGACCTCGCAGAAGTCACCCATGTCGAGCACGCGGGTCACGACGTCCCGGATGTCGTAGGGCTGGTTCGGCGAGTCCGGGACGAGGGTGTCCAGCTCCAGGTCGCTCTCGGTGAGCGTGTCGGCCACCGGGCCCTCGCCGGTGTCCTCCCCCTCGAAGACCGGGGCGTCCGACAGGTTGTTCGAGGGGAGGTAGCTCAGCAGCGCCTTGACGTAGGAGATCGCGTCGTCCTCGTCCTCAGCCAGGTAGTGGGCGTTGCCCGACCGCGAGTTGTGCGTCTCCGCGCCGCCCAGTTCCTCGAACCCGACGTCCTCACCGGTCACGGTCCGGATGACGTCCGGGCCGGTCACGAACATGTGCGAGGTCTTGTCGACCATCACGGTGAAGTCGGTGATGGCGGGGGAGTACACCGCACCGCCCGCGCAGGGCCCCATGATCAGCGAGATCTGGGGGATGACGCCCGAGGCGTGGGTGTTGCGCCGGAAGATCTCGCCGTAGAGCCCCAGGGAGACCACGCCCTCCTGGATCCGCGCGCCCCCCGAATCGTTGATCCCGACGATCGGGCAGCCGGTCTTCATGGCGAGGTCCATGATCTTGACGATCTTCTCGCCGAGCACCTCGCCCAGCGAACCGCCGAAAATCGTGAAGTCCTGGGAGTAGACGCACACCTTTCGGCCGTCGACGGTGCCGAATCCGGTGACGACACCGTCGCCGAGTGGGCGGTTCCGCTCCATGCCGAAATTGGTGGACCGGTGACGAGCGTGCTCGTCGATCTCCACGAAGGACCCCGGGTCGAGCAACATGTCGATCCGCTCACGGGCGGTCTTCTTGCCCTTCGCGTGTTGCTTCTCCACCGCTCGGGCCGAGCCGGCGTGCACCGCCTCGTGGCTCCGGCGGTAGAGGTCGGCGAGCTTGCCCGCCGTGGTGTGGATGTCCGGCTCGGCATCCGGCACTTCCCCGATCGGCTCCGTCGCGCTGCTCATGAGGAGGCAGCCTAGCGTTGTCGGAGCCACTTCTCCGCACCCTTGCCCGGACTCCTCCTGCCAGGACCGCACCCCATACCACCTGCCGCGATGCGGTAGTTCTGTGGAACTGGACCAAGAACGGACCGCTCGCTTTGTCGTCCACGCACGGGTCGGTGCTGAGCGGTTCGCGCGGGGGCCGCGGGGCCTGCCCGTACCACCCACCGGGGTGCGGCGCTCGTCGGGCCGACGCGGGGCCCGGGCTGTGCCGCTGGGAGGGCCGGCGCCGCGCCCCGCGGCGGCCGGCGGGTCGCGCGGCCGCGGCCTCGGGGCCTGGCGGCGTGGCCGGGCCGACGGCACGCGGCACCGCGGTAGCGGATTCAGGACCCGCGTTTCACTCGGAAGTGGGGGAAAGGGGAAGTTGGCGCCTCCGGTTGTCGCGAAAGGCGAATGGTGTCGCACGAGCGGAAATCGGCCGGCGGACCACCACCCCCCGGGGGACGACGACACCGGGACGGTGCTTTTCGATTCCGGGTCCGGTGCCGTTCCGGGCGGAACCAGGAAAAGGCGGGAGCGGGAACGGGACCGGCGGCGTCGGGTGGCGGCCCGCCCCGACCCCAGCGTGACGAGGCGGGCCCGGCGCGCCGAGCCGCGCCAGGGCCTCGGACGCGGGGCGCCCGTCCCGGGGGCCGGCCCGACCGGTGGGCGGCCGGTCGTTCGTAGGCTGGTGCGGTGCGCGCTCGACTCGACAGACCCCCGCTCGACGCGGTCCGCCTCCACCACGAGCTGGTGTTGGACGGCGGCCCGTTCACCTCCGTCGACGTGGTCGGGGTGACGGGGTCGACCAACGCCGACCTCGTGGACGCCGCCCGGCGGGGCGCTCCTGACCGGAGTGCGCTGCTGGCCGAGGAACAGCGGTCCGGGCGCGGCCGGCTCCGGCGGGACTGGGAGTCCCCGCCCCGGGCGGGTCTCACCCTCAGCGTGCTGTTCCGGCCGGCGGACGTGCCGGGAACGGCGTGGGGCTGGTTGCCGCTGCTCACCGGCCTCGCCCTCGTGCGGACGGTGCGTGAGCGGTGCGGGGTCCGGGCGGCCCTCAAGTGGCCGAACGACCTGCTCGTCGGGGCGGAGGGCGCCAAGTGCGCCGGCATCCTCGCCGAGGTGGCGGTGCCTCCGGCCGGCCCGGGGGGAGCGAGGGCCGCATCGGAGGGGCAGCGGCCCGCCGTGGTGGTCGGTGTCGGGCTCAACGTCACCCAGGAGGCCGAGGAGCTGCCCAGCCGTCCAGGCGCGGTCCCGGCGACGTCGTTGGTGCTCCAGGGGGCCACCGAGACCGATCGCACCACCCTCGCCTCGGTGTTCCTCCACGAGCTGGCCTCGGCGGAACGGCGGTGGCGGGATCACGCGGGAGACGTCCGCCGGTCCGGTCAGCTCGCCGCCTACCGCGAACGGTGCGCGACCCTCGGCACCCGGGTGCGGCTCGACCTGCCCGGAGGCGGGCACCTGACGGGAGTCGCCGAGGACGTCGACGACCTGGGCCAGCTGGTGCTGCGCACCGACGACGGCGCGCGCGCCCACTACCCGGCCGGGGACGTCCACCACCTGCGGGCCGAGCCGGGGCCGGGCGGTGCCCCCACCGGGGGTGGGACGTGACGGAATCGGGTCGGTTGCCGTCCCGCGCGGGCTGGCGCGCCGGTACGGTGATCAGGTCGGCAGCGGTACGGGCAGAGCGGGGAGGGATCCGTGGGATACCCGGAGAACATGCTCACCGACGACGAACGGGTGGTCATCCACAAGCATCCGCACTGGAAGACGCTCGTCTGGCCCACCATCGCCTTCCTGGTCATCGTGGGGGGTGGCTCCTACCTCGCCGCGCTGGCCCAGGACCTCTCCTGGAACCAGATCGCCTGGATCTCGCTCGCGGTGCTGGGGGGCGTCCTCATCCTCTGGTTGTTCGTCACCCCCCTCGTGCGGTGGCGCAGCACCCACTTCGTCGTCACCTCGGAACGGGTCATGGTGCGGGAGGGGGTCCTGCACCGCACCGGCATCGACATCCCGCTGTCCCGAATCAACAGCGTCCGCTTCCAGCACAGCCTGATCGACCGGGTCCTCGGGTGCGGCACGCTCATCATCGAGTCCGCGTCCGAGGAGCCCCTGGAGTTCGACGACATCCCGAGTGTCGAGCGGGTGCACGGCCTGCTCTACCACCAGATCAACGACGATGACGACGGCGACTACTACTACCGGTCCCGTCCGCAACGCGACCCGGACTAGCGGCCCTGGAGCAGGCGCCGCCGACACGGTGAGGAGCCCAGCGTTGAGCACCCGCACCCCCGGCCTGCCCCAGACCGTTCCGGCACCCGAGGAGGAGGGCCTGCCCCCTCGGGTCACCATCTGGGAGGTGGGGCCCAGGGACGGCCTCCAGAACGAGTCCCGCCCGGTGGACCTCGCCGTCAAGCTCGAGTTCCTCGAGAGGCTGGCGGCGGCCGGCCTGCCCGTCGTGGAGGCCACCAGCCTGGTCCACCCGAAGTGGGTTCCCCAGCTCGCCGACGCCGAGGAGCTGCTGGCCCGCCTTCCCCGCCGACCCGGTGTCCGGTACCCCGTGCTGGTGCCCAACGAACGCGGGCTGGACCGCGCCCTGCGGGCCGGGGTCGAGGACATCGCCGTCTTCGCCAGCGCGACCGAGACCTTCGCGCGGCGGAACCTGAACCGGTCCTTCGACGAGCAGTTCGCCATGCTCGAACCGGTGGTGGCGCGGGCGGTCGCCGAGGGGGTCCGGGTGCGCGGCTACCTGTCGATGTGCTTCGGCGACCCGTGGGAAGGGGCGGTCCCGCCGGAACGAGTCGTGGCCTCGGGCGCGCGCCTGGCGGAGATGGGAGTGGACCAGCTCTCCCTCGGGGACACCATCGGGGTCGCGACGCCCGGCCACGTGCTCGCCGTGCTAGCCGCCTTCGAGCGCGCCGGAACTCCGGCGGTGACGCTCGCCGTCCACTTCCACGACACCTACGGCCAGGCCCTGTCGAACACCCTGACGGCGCTGCGCGCCGGCGTCCGGACGGTGGACTCCTCGGCGGGTGGGCTCGGGGGCTGTCCCTTCGCGGGGTCGGCCACCGGGAACCTCGCCACCGAGGACCTGGTGTGGATGCTCGACGGGCTCGGGGTGCGCCACGGCGTCGACCTGCCCGCGCTGGTCGAGACCAGCAGGTGGATGGCGGAGCGGCTCGGCCGCCCCAGCGTCTCCCGGGTGGTCGCGGCGCTGGCGCCCTGAGAGCCGGTCGGCGTTGCTGATCAACGGACCGCCGGGGTGGACGTGAAAAAGTTTCCCCATTCCGTCGGAACCGGGGGAGCCCTGCCGCCGTCAAAGCCGGAACCTGCCAGACCGGTACCCCGTGCCGTCGGCCACCCCGGAGGCGACCTTGGCCCACATGGACCACCAGGCCGACGTGAACGCGCTGCTGGCCGACTACCGGCGCAGCCGGGAGCAGCTGGGCACCGTGCGCCGTGATCTCGTGGCGATCCGCGAGACCGCGAGCAGCCCGGACCGGACGGTCACGGCGACGGTCGGCTCCCAGGGCGCGTTGCGGGACCTGACGATCAGCCCGGACGCCTACCGGCGGCACCGGCCGGACGAGCTCGCGAGACTCGTGCTCACCACCGTCTCCGAAGCCTCCCAGGCCGCGAGTCGGGCCGCCGAACTCGCCCTGGCCCCCGTGCTGCCCGAACGGGTCGGCTCGGACTCGGTGCTGGCGGGGACCGGTGACCTCTCCGATCGGGACCTGCTCCCCGGCCCCGACGCGTGCGGCCGAGACCGGAACGAGGGCGCCGCCGCTTCCGGTGGCACGAGCGAGGACGACTCGTTCGACGCGGTGAGCTGGCTCCGCCCCGGCGGGTGGTCCACGTCGGGAGAGAGGAGCGGACGGTGAGCCACGACGGATACCAGGTCGACCCGGAGCTCCTCGCCGAGCGCGCCGCCGCGCTGGGCGGGGAGGCGACCACGGCTGAGCGGATCCTGGGCCGGCTGCGCGAGGTGCTGGACGCGACCGGGGAGTGCTGGGGCGACGACGAGATCGGCCGCCGGTTCGCCGCCGGTCACGTGGACCCCGCCGACACCACCCTGGAGCTGATGAGCGGCCTGCCGGGAAGGCTCACCGACCACACCGACCGCCTCCGCGCCTCGGCCGCCACCTACCGCGACGCCGAGGAGACCAACACCAGCGCGCTGGGCACCGGACCCGGTAGCCGCTGATCTCGCCGAAGGGATCTGAGGATGGGGATCGAACTACCCGGCGAGCTCGTGGACATCGCCAACCGGGCCGGGGTGCGCTGGCCGGCCGCCGACGAGGAGGCCATGCGTGACCAGGCGGAGGCCTGGCGGGAGGCCGCCGAGGACGTCGAGGTCGCGGGTCGGCGGGCCGACTCCCTCGCCGACCAGGCGTTGGACGGCTTCACCGGCGCGACCGCGGACGGCGCCCGCCGCGAGTGGCGCACCTTCGTGGACGCCGACGCGGGTGACTACCCGCTGATCGTCCAGGGCTGCCTGGCGGCCGCCGACCGCCTGGAACACGGCGCCGAACAGGTCGGGGCCGCCAAGGTGGCGATCGTGCGCCGGCTGGTCGTCCTCGCCCAGCGCGCGGACGCCGCCGAGCAGGCGGCCGCGGCGGGGCACACCGACGCCCTGGCCGGGCTCGACTCCCTCTTCTCGGCCGCCCGCACCGAGTTCGCCCAGATCCAGGGCGGCCTGGCCGAGGCCGTGGACCTCGGGAACGGCGTCATGATGCCCGGCGCGACCCCGGTCGCCGGTGCGAGCAGCCCGACAGCGCTCACCTTCTCCTCGCCGGAGGCACTGCTCGGTGACGAGGACGGGATCGGGGAGGGCGCGCCGTTCGGGCTCGGCCAGCACGACGGGGACTTCCTCGAACGGTCCGCCTCGGACTCCGCGTTCCTGCTGGAGGAGGTGATGAGCAGCCTGGTGGCCGAGGGGGAGATCTCCGAGGAGTTCGCCGTCCGCAGCGGCGAGGAGTGGGGGCTGGACGAGGGCTTCCTGGGTGGCCGTGACGGCCAGCCGATCCCGGATGTCCCTGGCGAGGAAACGCCCCCACCACCGTCCGAACCATCGAACACCGGAGGCCCACCCCTCCCGGCATCCACCCGAGGCACCGCGCCGTCCGGAACGGACGCACCCGTCGGAACGGGTGCCGGTGTCCCGGCCGCCGTGCCCGGGCCGCCAGTCCACTCCGCCGCCCCGCCAGCCCCGCCCGTGGCGGGCACACCCCCGATCACCGAACCACCGGCAGCGGCGGCACCCCCGTCGGCGCCGCCCCCCGCTGGGGCACCCCCGGCCGGGGCAGGTCCGGGGGAGGTCACCGGACCGACCAGGGTGGACCCGAACTGGGCCGGAAGCGCTCCCGCGCAGCCGACCGCACCGGCCGAACGGCAGCCGGGTGGTCAGCCGGTGCCGCCGCCCCCTCCAGGAGGGGGACAGCCGCCTGGCGGGCACCTCCCAGCTGGCGGCCTGCCCGCCGCGCCACCGGGAGCGGGTGGTCCCGGCCTTCCGCACGGTGGGCCCGCGCCGGCGGTCCCTCCCGGTTCGGGCGGTGCTGGGGGCGCCGGCGCGCCAGGCGGCCAGGCCGACCCCGGTCGCGGCGCCGGGGCCGCTCCGCCGCTCGGCGGCCAGCCGAAACCGATGCCGTTCCGACCCGAGTTCCCGGTGGGCGGTGGAACGGCCGTACCACCCGGAGCCGCCGTCGCCCCCGCCCCAGCCCCGGCCCCCGGCCAGCAGCCGCTGGCCCCGGTTGCCGGCGCGGCTCCGGTCGCCAAGCAGGTGCTCGGACCCGGGCCCCGGACGGACCGGCGGCGCCACCGGCCGAACCGCGCACGACGCGACGCACCGCCACCCCGCAGGGCGAACTCCCCGAGGTCGCCTCGTTCGTCATGCACCTGTTCCCCCTCGGACGCATCCCGGTCCCCGAGGTCGAACCCGCCCGGCAACGGCCCGCTCCCGCTCCCGACAGCGACTACGCCCCCGGCGGGAGGTACGCGCCCCAGGACCATCCGCGCGCGGACCTGGTGAACACCCTGGACACACCCGGGGGAGAGGGCCCCGACGGCTCCGGGCCCGCACCCGAGGGCACCTCACCCCCCGGGGCGGCCGTGGCCGTCCCCGAACCGACGCCCACCGACCGCGAGTGGGACCGCCGGTTCGTGGTGCGCGGCATCGACCTGGCGACGGGCCGCCCACCCGAGTACGCCTGGCCGCCACCGGAGCTCTTCCCCGAGGGCGCCGCCGACCCTGGTGGCCTGGAGCCCGTGGTGCTGTCCGAGGGGGCGGAACTCGACCGGTTCGGCGACGAGGAGGGACGCCTGCTCTGCCGCGCGGGGGCCCCGTTCGAGGCGCGGTCGCTGCCACCGGGCCACGCCGACCGCGAGTACGCGCGGTACCGGGTCGCCCGGCCGTTGCCCGTGTGGGCCGGCCCCGCCGCCGCCTGGTTCGCCCAACCGGGGGGCGCCCTGAGATACCGCACCACGTACGCGGTGGCCGAGTTGGTGGCGATGGGCTACTTGGATCGGCTCGGCTCCACGGCGACCGGAGGAGACACCACGTGAACATGAACTCGATCGCGGACTGGCTCGCCCGGGTGGGGGTGCCGGACGAGGTCGTGTCCGTCGGCCGGGAGGCCGAGGACGCCTGGTGCGTGCTGCACGACCCGGGGGAGAACGGCGGCGAGCCCGCCTGGGAGGTCTTCTGGCGCGAGCACGGGAACCGGTACGACTGGGCCAGGTTCTCCAACGAACAGGTGGCCTGCTTCTACCTGTTCGGGCGGCTGTCCTGGACCCAGGTGCTCCGAGGTGCCCTCGGCACCACGTCACCCACGTCCACCGTGGACGAGATCCGTCCGAGCCCGCCACCGGTCACCGCGCATGAGGCCGCCACCCCGCCCACGGGGCTTCCGGTCGGCCGGTGACCGGGGTCGCGGCGGCCGGTGCGCGTCGGGCGAGCTGTCAGCCGCCCAACACGCGCAGCGCCGCGTCGTGCAGCGGACCGTTCGAGGACAACGCGTCACCGCCCTCGTGCGTGCGTGTTCCCCGCAGGTCGGAGAAGCGGCCCCCGGCCTCCTCGACGAGCACCTGGAGGGCGGCGACGTCCCAGGCGTTCACGACCGGTTCGGCCGCCAGGTCGATCGCCCCCTCGGCGACGAGGCAGTGCTGCCAGAAGTCGCCGAAGGCGCGGTTCTCCCAGCAGGCGTCGGCCAAGGCCAGGTAGGCGTCCCGGGACGCGTACTCCACCCAGGTGCCCAGGTGGGTGGTGGACAGGTACGCGTCCTCCAGCTGGGACACGGTGGACACCCGCAGCCGCTCAGGGGGCTCCTCGGCCGTCGCCGCCCAGGCGCCGAGCCCCCGGGCCGCCCACCACCGACGGCGCAACCGGGGCGCGCTGACCACGCCCACCGCGGGCGTGCCGTCCACGACCAGGGCGATCAGGGTGGCCCACGCCGGCACACCCCGGAGGAAGTTCTTGGTGCCGTCGATGGGATCGACGATCCACACCCGGTCGGTGGATGCTCGTTCCGCCCCGGACTCCCCGCTCTCCTCGCCGACGAACACGTCCGCCGGCCGATGTTCGGCGAGGGACGTCCTGATCAGCTCCTCGACGGCCCGGTCGGCGTCGGTCACCGGCGTGCGGTCCGGCTTCCGCTCCGACCGGAGGTCGAGCGCCCGGAAGCGTCGCGTCGTGATCTCGTCGGCGGCGTCCGCCAGCGCCAGCGCCAGCCGGAGGTCCGCCGCCACCGTGTCCCCCGTCTGGCCCGCCAGGACCAGGTCCTCCCCGTCAGCACCCACGGCCCGCAAGCCTAGCCGGCGGACGGCCGCCACCCGCTGGGACCTTCGGCGCCCGCTGGGAGGTGGTCACCTCGGTCGTCACCCCACCCGGGGCGGACCGGCCGCTCTAGGCTGGGAGGCGTGAGCGTGGTGCTGCTGGCTGAGGACGACAAGGCGATCGCGGAACCACTGTGCCGGGCGCTGCAACGCGAGGGCTACGTGGTGCGCGTGGTCGGGGACGGCCCGAGCGCGTTGGGCGCGACCCGGGCCGGCGGCGCCGACCTTCTCGTGCTCGACCTGGGGCTGCCCGAGATGGACGGGTTGGAGGTGTGCCGGCGGCTGCGCTCGGACGGTGTCGGCATTCCCGTCCTGATGTTGACCGCGCGCACCGACGAGGTGGACTTCGTGGTCGGGTTGGACGCGGGTGCCGACGACTACGTCGCGAAACCCTTCCGACTGGCCGAACTGCTCGCCAGGATCAGGGCGCTGCTCCGGCGGCGCGCCGTGAAGACCATCGAGGCGAACGGGGTGCGGATGGACCTGGCGGCGCGGCGGGTCCAGGTGAACGGATCCGAGGTCCAGCTGGCGAACAAGGAGTTCGAGCTGCTGCGCGTGCTGATGCAGCACGCCGGCGAGGTGGTGACCAGGGACGCGATCCTGGACGAGGTGTGGAACGGGCCGGAGAGCAGGACGAGCAAGACCCTGGACATGCACGTGTCCTGGCTGCGCCGCAAACTGTGTGACACCAACGCGAAGCCGGCGGACCAGCGCATCGCCACCGTCCGCGGCGTGGGCTTCCGATTCAACATCGACTGACGGGGTGACCCAGGTGGCTCGGCGACTGCCCGAGAGGGATCGTGCCCGGACCGGGGCGGACGACGGGGTCGGCGTCCGCCCCGGACCCGGCGCAGGGTCGAACGGCGACGGCTGAGTCCGGTGCGACGTCGAATCCTCCAGTCGATCCTGCTCGCCGTGGCGGTGACCGCGGTCGCGCTCGGCCTGCCCCTCGGCTTCAGCGCCCTGCGCCTCGTCGAGGACATCACCCGGGGCGAACTGAGCGGTCGCGTCCAGCAGATCGCCGCCAGCCTCGACGACCAGCTGGCCTTCGGCCGGGACCTCGACCTGGGCCAGATCCGGGTCGCGGTGCCGGAGGACGGCCAGATCAGGGTGACCATCCCGGGAGAGCCGCCGGTGGAGCAGGGGCCCGACCCCGGCCCGAACCCGGTGGTGGAGCGAGCCGCGATCGTGCAGCAGGGCACCGTGTCGCTGGCGGTTCCCTCCGGGCCGCTGCGCACTGCCCAGGCCCAGATGGCGGCCGTCGTGCTGCTGCTGGTGGTGCTCTCGGTCGGGACCGGGATGCTCGTCGCCAACGTGACCGCGCGCCGGTTGTCCGAGCCGCTGCGGCACGTGGGGGACCGGGCGGCCCGGCTGGGGGCGGGTGACTTCCGGCCGGACTCGCGGCGCCACGGCGTGCCCGAGCTGGACCGCGTCGCCGAGGCCCTGGACACCTCGGCAGCCGCGCTCTCACAGCTCGTCGAGCGGGAGCGTGAGCTGGTCGGGGACGTCTCCCACCAGTTGCGAAGCCACCTCACCGCCCTCCAGCTGCGGTTGGAGGAACTCGCCGACCCCCGGCACCAACCCGAGCCGGGGGAGGCGAGGGCGGCCCTGGAGCAGGCCGAGCTGCTGGCCCGGGTGCTGGAGGACCTGCTGGCGACGGCGACGGCGGTGCGTTCGCTCAGCGCCGAGCCCCTCGAACTGAGCGCCGAACTGCCCACGATGGTGGCCGAGTGGCGTGACCGGCTGCGCGGGGCGGGCCGCGCCCTGCGGGTGCGGGTCGAACCCAACCTGCTGGCCAGGGCGACACCCGCTCGGTTGCGGGAGGCGATCGGGGTGCTGCTGGAGAACGCCGTCGTCCACGGCGCCGGGACCGTGGCGGTGACCGCGCGGCTGACCGGGGGAATGGTGACCATCGAGGTCACCGACCAGGGCAAGGGGGTGCCGGAGGAGCTGGTACCCCACGTGTTCGAACGCGGCGTGTCCGCCGCCGGGTCGACCGGGGTGGGGCTCGCGGTGGCCCGGGCGCTGGTGGAGGCCGACGGGGGCCGGTTGAAGGTGAGCCCCGAACGCACGGCGGCGTTCGTCATCTACCTCCGGGTGCCCCGCGTCGACGACGTCCTCGGCGTGTCCTGGCGGGCGGAGGCCCCGCGCTGAGTCCCCGGCACGTGGTGCCCACCGGCGCGGCGGCTGATCGGGACGGGGCCGCCCACCGTCGTCGACGACGGGAGCGAGGTCGGTGGCCCGCGCGTCCGGGCCCAGGGGAACGGCAGAGGACCGGTGGGTCGCCGGCGTCAGCTCCCCCGCGCGCGTTCGCTCACCTGCGACGGATGCGGTTCCGGTCTCGTGCCTCCTCGGCCGGCTGCTCCTCCGACTCCGGGTGGGCTCGCCGCCCGTGCTCCGGCGCCGAGGCGGGCGGCGCCGAGGCGGCCGGCACCGCCCGGGCCGGGGGCGGGCCGTCGAGGGTGTCGGTCTCCGACCCGGCCGTGTCGTAGCTCGTCTCCAGGTTGCGGACCCCGCTCTGGGGGAAGACGAACCGGCGGAACGCCCAGTACCGGAAGATCATGCCGAGGAGGACGCCGATGACCTGGCTGCTGACGAAGTCGGCGACCTGCTCCGTGACGAAGCTGACCGCCGGCTGCTTGAGGTCGAGCACGTAACGCGACACCGCCAGCGGGGCCAGGTAGAGCACGAAGGCGAGACCGCTGATGACGAAGAACAGGCTCGCCTCGTGCCCCGGGCGTCGGCCTCCCCGCGTCCGGAAGGACCACTCCCGGTTCAGCACGTAGGAGGCGGCGGTGGCCACCAGCACCGCGATGACCTTCGCGGTGAGGGGCTTGTCCAGGATCCACAACTTGACGGTGTAGAAGACGATCGTGTCGATCACCCAGGCCGTGCCGCCCACGACCGCGAACTTGAGCAGTTCGCGGTGCTTGAGCATGACGGTGCGCAGCGGCGCTGGTAGTCGATCGAGGACCTTGTGGACGACGGACACCACCGCAGTCTACGGAACCACGCTCCACGGCCGTGTGTAGCTACCGGACCCCGCAGCGAAGTGGTGAATTCCCCCTGTTCAGCCGTGCGAGCGCCCCCCGATCCCCGGTGGGTGGTCGTGCCGGTCCGCCTGGTTCCTCCTACCGAACGTATCGGACAACCGTCGCATTACGCCACTGTCGAGTGAAGGAGGTGAGGGAAGTGGTACTGACCGTGCGTCCCGACCACCGCCCGGCGGACCCCCCGGTTGGGGTGGCCCGCTCCCGCTGACCGGAGGGGGCGTGGACGGGGGCGACGGTCGGTGCGGCGCCTCCGGGGTCCGGTCGGGACGGGGAGGATCCCGGGATTCGACGCCGTGCTCAGGAGCCGGCCCCGGGGGCCCCTCCGGTGGAGCGGGGGCCCGTGGCCGCGGTTCCGGGTCCGCGGCGTCCCTCGGTGCCGGTGGTCCGTCCCGGTCGACGTCCTCCACCGGGTCCGGCGCCTCCCCGACCGCGGGACCGCCGAACGGTCGGTGGGACCACTCCACCCGCACCGACGTCGGGTGCTCGGAGTCGCCGAGCCGCGCCAGCAGTGCGACGGAGGACGCGGGTGGCACGTCCCGACCGCCCTCCGCGCAGAACCACAGGACGAGGTGCCGTGACGAGCCCGGGCTGAGGGGCGGCGTGGGCCGGGGTCGGGTCGACCCCGAGGGGCAGCCAGCGAGCCCCCTCGGCGGGTCGAGGGGCCAACCGGGCAACTGGCGCATCCGGACACCCGGCGGCAGCGTGGCCTCCAGCCTCGCCGGCGCCGTCGTCTGGCCGACGTTGCTCACCCGGACCCGCAGCACCGCGTGGTAGGAGCGGTGGCCGGCGCCACTCGGGGACGGCGTCGACCACGCGGGTCCGGTCCCCGTGGAGACCGCCACCCCGGACGGCCGTTCCGCCAGGTCCAGCCGTACCGCTGGCAGCCGGGTCAGCGCGCCGTCCACCCCTCGAACGTGTCCCGTGACCTCCCCGGCCGAACCCGCCGCCGCCAGCGCGCGGACCACGAGAGGGAGGTCGGCCTGCTCACCGGGTTCGAGGCCGCCCGGAACGTGGCAGTGGACCAACCGTCCACGCCCGTCGCACGAGATGTCCTCCCCGCCGTCGAGGGCGAAGTGGCGCGGGACCTCGGCTCGCACGGTCACCGGGCCCGTCGGGGCGTTCCCCGTGTTCCGCAGGCGGTAGGTGACCGACCCGGCGGGGCCGCCGGGCGGCAGCGGCTCCGGAACGCCGAGGGCCTCGACCCGGAGGGCCGGGCGCGCCGCGGTCAGCCGGAGGTCCAGCGCCTCCCGCGCCGCGCCCAGCCTCGCGGTGACCCGGATCGGCGTCTCCACGGGCAGCCAGGTGCGGAGCCGCAGGCGGACGTCGTGCCGGTCGCCCGGTGCCACCTCGCCCGGTGACTCGCAGCGAACCACCGACGGGGGCAGCGCCGAGGCGACGACCCAGGAGGAGTGGGGGTGACGGAACGCGTCGGACCGCAGGTCGCACCGGGGCGGAAGGCCGTCGACCCGGACCCACCACGGCAGCCGCAGCTCCACGGAGACGGGCGCGGTGCTCGTCCCGGTGTTCGTGACCTCGGCCCTGAGTTCGGCGGGGGCGGGCCACCCGCCCCCAGGGGTGCGGAGCGCGCTCCCGCCCAGGGCCAGGTGGTCGACCGTGGCGGGGCGCACGGTGACGGTGATGGTGGCCAGGCGGAGGTGGATGGCGGTGCCGGCGTGCAGGGTGCCGCTGATGGCGCCCCCCTCGGCGTCGACCGAGGCGGTCAACTGGATGTGGAGCGTCAGGTCGCCCCCGGCGGGCACCCCCTCGGCCGACCGGCAGGTGACCCTCGTGCCGGTCGGGTGTTGGACGCAGACGTCCGGCTCGCCGACGGTGGTCGGGACCGGGGAGGGGGCGGCCGGCGCGGCTCCGGTGGGATCCTCGGCGGCCCTCGGTGAGGGAGGTTCGGCGCCGGTTCGCGGTCTCGCGGCCGGGTCCGGGGCGGGCGGTTCGCCGGCCCCCGTTCCCGGGGTGTCTCCGGCGGGCCGCGATCCGGAAGGGGCGTCCGGGACGGTTCGTCCCGTTGCCGTGACCCCCTTCGGGAGGTCCAACGACACGGTGACGGGTTCCGACGCACGGTCCCCGGTGTTGCGCACCGTGATGGGGAGGTCCACCGGTTCGCCGCCGGCGACCAGGACGAGTGAGCTGTCGGGAACGGTCGCCTCCAGCCGCGCGCCCACCGGCTCCGGTGTTTCCTCCGGGGGCGGAGGTGGGTCCGCCGGCCTTGGCGGGTGGGGCGGCGACGGGGACGGGGTCGGTGGTGGGGGTGGGAGCTGGACCGGATCCCGCACGGTCGGGGGCGCGGTCGGGACCTCGGGCAGCGGTAAGGACTCGCTGGCCGGCGGGTCGGAGGGCTGCGCCACCGGGTCGGGTGCGGGACCTCCGCTCAACAGGCCGAGCACCATCGCCGCGGCCAGCGCGGCGGCCGAGGAGGCAGCACCCAACCACTGGCGGGGCGCGCCGCTGATGAGCCCGCTGACCGCACCCGCGGTCGACCCGCTCACCGCGCCGACTCCCGCGCCGGTCAGGGAGGTCGCCGCCGCCGTGGCGAGGTAGCCGCCCGCTCCCACCCCGAGGACGACGAACGCGACGCCGCGCAGCGCCCCGTTGAGGTCGGCCAGCTCGGAGGCGAGGGTCCGACAACGTTCGCAACCGTCGAGGTGGGTCTCCACCTGGGCCGTCTCCCGTCGGGAGAGGCCATCCCTCGTCCACGCGCCGAGCCGCTCGGCCACCGCGCGACACCGCGACGTCGCCCCGACCTCGCTGAGGTGCTCCTGGAGGAAGGCCTGCCGCAGCCCCTCCCTCGCCCGGTACGCGAGGGCCGCCACCCCGTTGGCGGAGAGCCCGAGGATCGGTGCCACCGCGGAGGGCGGCTGTCCCTCGATCTCGGTGTGCCACAGCACCGTCTGCCACCGTTCGGGGAGTCGAGCGAACGCCCGGGCGGCGAGGGAGCGTTCCAGGCCGGCGACCGCGGTGTCGGTGAAGGGCACCGCGAGGGCGGCGCCCGCGACGGCGCCCACGTCCTCGGACAGCTCGACCCGCCGTTCCCGCCGGGTCCGGTCGTAGGCGGTGTGCCGCAACGACGTCAGCAGGTAGGCGCGGAAGGCCGAGTCCGGGCCCCCACCTGTCCGCAGCACCTGGAGCACCCGGGCGAACGCCTCCGACACCAGGTCGTCGGCCTCGATCGGGGTCCTGGCGAGCTGGCGGGACAGGTTGCGCGCCGCGTCGACGTGCCGGACGTAGAGCTCCCCGTACGCCGAGGTGACCCCCTGGCGGACGGCATCGATCAGGTCCTCGTCACTCGTGCCGTGCGTGTTCCCCGGGTCTGCCACGCCCGCCGCCTCCTCATCACACGGAAGCACACATTGTGACCAACCGGTTACCCGTCGCGCCATCAGGGCCACCGTGACGGACGAGCGGGGCGGGGACCGGCAACGCGCGGTCCCTCGGAGCCAGGCCACCGGACCCTCTCCGCGTGGCCCCCGTTTAGGCTCCTGGAACCGTGGAGACCAGCAACGACCGACGTGCCCGCCGCGGCGGCCGTTCCACCATGCCCTCGGTCGGCATGGTGGGCGGCGGTCAGCTCGCGCGGATGACCCACCAGGCAGCGATTCCCCTCGGGCAGTCCCTCCGGGTGCTGGCGGTGGCGGAGACGGACCCCGCCGCCGTCGTCGCCAGCGACGTCGCCTTCGGCCACCACACCGACCTGGAGGCGTTGCGGTCCTTCGCCCGGGACAGCGACGTCCTCACGTTCGACCACGAGCACGTGCCCGGCGAACACCTGCGCGCGCTCGAGGCGGAAGGGGTCACCGTCCACCCGGGGTCGGCCGCGCTGGCGCACGCGCAGGACAAGCTCGTCATGCGTCGCCGGCTCGCCGAGCTGGGCGTCGCGGGCCCCGCCTTCGCGGAGGTGACCTCGCCGGCGGACCTGGTCGCCTTCGGGGAGGAACACGGCTGGCCCTGCGTGCTCAAGGCCGCGAGAGGGGGCTACGACGGGCGCGGGGTGTGGATGGTGGACACCCGGGAGGACGGGGCGGCCCTGGTGGCGGAACTGCTCGCCGCCGGTACCCCACTGCTGGTCGAGGAAAGGGTCGACCTCCACCGCGAGCTGGCCGCCCTGGTCGCACGGTCCCCCTTCGGCCAGGGCGGGGCGTGGCCCGTGGTCGAGACGGTGCAGCGGGACGGCATCTGCGTCGAGGTGCTGGCGCCCGCGCCGGGCCTGACCGAGGGCCAGGCCGCCCAGGCCCAGGAGCTGGCCTTCACGATCGCGTCCGCGTTGGGCGTCGTCGGGGTGCTGGCGGTGGAGCTGTTCGAGACCCGTGACGGGAGGTTGCTGGTCAACGAGCTCGCCATGCGCCCCCACAACTCGGGCCACTGGACGATCGAGGGCTCGCGGACCTCCCAGTTCGAGCAGCACCTCCGGGCCGTGCTCGACTACCCGCTCGGCGCCACCGACCTGGCGGCGCCCGCCGTCGTGATGGCCAACGTGCTGGGCGGGGACCCCGTTCCGGAGATGACCATGGACGAACGGGTGCACCACCTGTTCGCCCGGTACCCCGACGTGAAGATCCACCTCTACGGCAAGGAGGAGCGGCCGGGGCGCAAGATCGGTCACGTCACCGCGCTGGGCGCCGATCCGGACGCCGCTCGCGGGCGCGCGGGGCAGGCCGCGGCGTGGCTGCGGGACGCCCGCTGGCCCGACGGCCACGACATCCACGGCACCTAGAACTGGTCGCCGCCGGCGTGGCACGGCCCCGCCACCACCCCGGGTCGGGTCAGGATGGCCGGGGTCGGTCCGCCCGCCCGAGGCGACGTCGTCCCGTAGCGCAGAGCGTCGGTCCCGCCGGCCCACCTCCTGGTGCGGCCGCCCGGTGGGGCCGCGGAGGGAGAAGAGAACCAACGTGGCAGAACAACAGGCGCCTCTCGTCGGTGTGATCATGGGCAGTGACTCGGACTGGCCCGTGATGGGCGTCGCCGCCGAGACCCTGGCCGAGTTCGGCGTCCCGCACGAGGTGTCGGTGGTGTCGGCTCACCGCACACCCCAGCGCATGCTCGACTACGCGCGGACGGCGGCGGAGCGGGGAATCCGCGTGATCGTCGCCGGAGCCGGTGGGGCGGCGCACCTGCCCGGCATGGTCGCCTCGGCGACCGTGCTGCCGGTCATCGGCGTTCCGGTGCCCCTGCGGCACCTGGAGGGCATGGACTCGCTGCTCTCGATCGTGCAGATGCCGGCCGGGGTCCCGGTCGCGACGGTGTCGGTGGGCGGGGCGCGCAACGCGGGGTTGCTCGCCGTGCGCGTGCTCGGTGCGGGAACCGACGAGCGCGCGGCCGGGTACCGGCAGCGAATGGCCGCGTTCCAGGCGGAGATGGAACGCCTGGTGCTCGACAAGGACGCGGCGCTGCGGGAACGGATCAGCCAGGGCGAGGCGATCACCGGCTGACCTCCACCGCACGCGGTGTCGGGTGGTCCGGCTGGTCACGACCGCGCTGGCGCGCGGGCTCCTCCGGCCCGGTCGGGGAGGAGCGCTCCCCTGGATCCGGTCGACCTCCCACACGGCGGCCGACCCGAGAGGCGCGCTCCGCCGGGAACCTGGGCACCCGTCACCAGCACCGGTGTCGGCACGCTCCCTCGCTACTGGCGGGTAACCCCGCTACGATCGCCCGCAGGAGCGTTGCTACCCGTCGGTAACAGGAGGACGTGCGGTGAACCGTGGCTTCGACACCTACCAGCTGGCAGAGGAGCACGAAGCGCTGCGCGCGGCGGTGCGGTCCCTCTCGGAGAAGGAGATCGCGCCGCACGCGGCCGAGGTCGACGAGCAGTCGCGGTTCCCGATCGAGGCGAAGAAGGCCCTGGTCAAGGCCGGGTTCCACGCCGCGCACATCCCCGAGGACTACGCCGGGGAGGGCGCCGACTCCATCGCGACCTGCATCGTCATCGAGGAGGTCGCCCGGGTGTGCGCCTCGTCGTCGCTCATCCCGGCCGTCAACAAGCTGGGCACCATGCCGATCCTGCTCGGCGCCTCCGATGAGCTGAAGCGGACGGTGCTGCCCTCCGTCGCCAACGGCGAGGCCATGGTGTCCTACGCGCTGTCCGAGCGCGAGGCGGGCTCCGACACGGCGTCGATGCGCACCAGGGCTCGCCTGGACGGCGACCACTGGGTGCTCAACGGCACCAAGTGCTGGATCACGAACGCGGGCGAGTCCAGTTGGTACACGGTGATGGCCGTGACCGATCCGGACGCGGCCAGGAAGGCGGACGGGATCTCCGCGTTCCTGGTGCACGCCGACGACCCCGGCTTCGAGGTCGGGGCCAAGGAGCGCAAGCTCGGCATCAAGGGGTCGCCCACGTGTGAGATCCACTTCAGCGACTGCGCGATCCCCGAGAACCGGATCATCGGGGAGCCGGGGACGGGACTGCGCACCGCCCTGCGCGCCCTGGACCACACCAGGCCGACGATCGGCGCGCAGGCGGTCGGCATCGCTCAGGGCGCCCTGGACGCGGCCGTCGCCTACGTGCGGGAGCGCCGCCAGTTCGGCCGCCCCGTCAGCGATTTCCAGGGCGTCCAGTTCATGCTCGCCGACATGGCGATGAGCATCGAGGCGGCGCGGCACATGGTGTACGTGGCGGCGGCGCGCGCCGAGCGCGGTGAGGACGACCTCGTGTTCGTCTCGGCCGCCGCGAAGTGCTTCGCGTCGGACGTCGCGATGCGGGTCACCACCGATGCGGTGCAGCTCTTCGGCGGTGCCGGTTACACCACGGACTTCCCGGTCGAGCGGATGATGCGTGACGCCAAGATCACCCAGATCTACGAGGGCACGAACCAGATCCAGCGCATGGTGATGGCGAAGTCCCTGCTCCGGGGCTGAACCGGGCGCACGAGGGCGGAGTCCGCCCCGGCCGCCTCGCCGTCGCTGCTCGTGGGCACCGCGCCGCCGGGGCCGGCACCCGGCCCTCCGGCCACCCGGAGGCGACCAGGGCGTCCTTCGGCGTGCCCCGAGCGTCCCGGGCCGGCGCCGTCCGCCTCCTGGGCTGGGGACGGGAGGCGGCGGTCACCCGGGACCACCGGCCGCCGCGCGCGGCCGGTGAGGAGGGCACGAGCTCGTGGTGCCCGGGCGCGGTGGGCGAACGAGCCGTGCGCGGGCACCCGGATCGCCTCCACACCCCAGTCCGGGCGTGGACGACGCGGCGTGGCCCCGCCGAGGCCGATGCCGAGCCTCGGGCGTTCGAACCGGCCTGGTCCGTGGTCCCCGGGCCACGCCGGCCCCGGTGGGTGGTCGACGACTGCGCTTCGCCGCTCGCCGTGCCGTCGCCGTGCGGTTGGCGGAGCGCCTCCGCGGCGTGCGGCGGCTGCCCAGCCCCACGGCCGGAGGCCGGCACGATCGCTCGTGCTGACGGGACCGTTCCACCGTCCGTCACCGGTCGGGCTCCTGGCGGCGGCCACGGGTGGAAGGCCGGTGGCATCCCCGGCCCGTACCGCACGCGGTAGCGGGCCGTCCGGAATCCGTGTGCTCGGGGTGGCGAGGCGTCGTGGTCGCGGGCGGTCGACGCGCTCGTGCTGGATCCCGGCTCGTGGGCCGGTCGAATCCGCCTGGTGCCGCGACACGGTACGCCGCCGACCGTCGATCACGGTATGTCGCCAAGGAGTGTCGACGGTCACTCTCCGTGGGATCCGTTCGTCGTTCGGCCGGCGTAGGAGGTGGGAGGGGGCGTGTCCTCCGCCGTTGCCGGGGGATGGCCGACCGGCCTGGTCGCCTGCCCCGGTGGGGTGAGCGGATGGCTCCACCGGTTCCCAGTATGTGGAAGTGGTGTCTTGTCTGTCGTGTTTGGCTGGGTCTCGCATGAACGAGTCGTGACATCGATCGCTCGGAGCATCACTCCCGGTGTAGGTTCACGGCAAGCTTAGTTGAGCGTTCATATAATCGGCACTCGTGAGCCCCCGCACCAAGCACAGGAGATCAGCATGAGCATGATCAAGGACATCACCCTGCTGGTGGCCAGGCTGGCAATCGGCCTGGCCTTCGTCGCGCACGGCTGGGACAAGTTCTCGAACGGGATCGGCAACGTCGCGACCGGGTTCGACGCGATGGGCGTGCCCCTGCCCGAGGTGTCCGCGTGGGTCACCGCGGTCGGGGAGCTCGTCGGTGGCGCGGCCCTGGTCCTGGGCGTCGGCCTCCCAGTCGCCGGGGTGGTCCTCGCCGCCCTGATGGCCGGCGCGGCCTTCTTCGTCCACATCGGCAACGGGTTCTTCGCCTCCGAGGGCGGTGTCGAACTCGTCCTCGTCCTGGGCACCGCCGCCCTGGCGCTCGGCTTCAACGGCGGCTCCTACGCCGTGGACCGCCTGCTGTTCCGAGGCACGCCCCCGGTCGCCGCCGCCGGCACGAGCGGGCAGCCGAAGCCGACGGCCGAGGTCAACGCCTGACCACGACGACAAGCGCGCGTCAGGCCCCGTCGACGCCGCCGGTCCGGGGGAGGACGAGGGCGGCGAGCTCGGAGTCCCGCAACGACGCCAGCCGCTCGGGGTCGACGACGCCCCCGGGCGCGGTGCCGTACTGGACCAGCCCCGCCTCCCGTGCGAACACCGCGAGGACGCCGTCGAGCACACCGGCCGGCAGCGTCCACTCGAGGGCCGAGAGGACACGTGAGCCCCGCTCCACCCCGAGGGCCGAAGCCCGTTCCTCGGCGGCGGCGAGCACCTCGTCGACCGTCATCCCCAGCAGGGCCGGGGTCGAACCCGGCACCGGTGACCACGGGACGAAGTCGTCGGGCTGGATGCGGATCTCCGAGGTGTAGTCCACGGCGTCATCGTCCTGCCCGCCTCCGGACATCCCCAGCGCGTCGAGACCGACCTTCGCGATCGTCGTCGCCGCTCCCCGGTGCGCCTCGACCGCCGTCGCCGGCACGAAGGCGACCGCCGCCTCCTCGTCCCCCAACCCGTCCCCACCGGTCGCCGCCACCACGTGCGCACCGCACCACCAGCTGCCCAACAGCACACCCAGCGTCTGCCAGTGCGCCGGCAACGCGACCACCACCGGTGTCCCCGGCTCCACGTCGCACTCGTCACGCAGCCAGTTCGCGGTCTTGGCCGCCCAGTTCGCCGCCGTCGCCACCGACAGCTCCACCCGGTAACCCCCGGGCCCGTCGTAGTAGGTGAGCATCGGCCGGCTGGGGTTGCGGGCGAGCAGCGGGCGCAACAGGTGATCGGTGACGCTCATACCGGCAAGCCTAGTGTCCGCCGCCGTCGACCCGGCCCCTGCTCCGAGCGGCGGACCCCGGGCGGTGCCGGCACGGGACGGACGGCCCCTGGCCCGAGAGGTGACGACCGGGCGAACGCCGGGGGCGGCTCAGTTCACGCAGGTCAGGCCCTCGGCGGTGATCGGGTCCTCGTCCGTCGGCGCACCAGCGGCCAGCGAGGACGCCTCCGCAGGTCGAGAGGGGCCGCCGGCCGCGGCCGGGCCGGCGCTCGGCGCGCCGGTCTCCTGGGCTTCGGACGGCGCTCCCGGCGCGGGTGTCCCGGGCCCGGACGACCGGGCGGGCGCGGGCGGGTCCTCCACGCCGTCGAGGAGGCCGGCGACGAAGTCGCGCACCTGGGTCGGGTCCACCGTGATGATGCTCTGACCCCGGTCGTTGCGGGCGCCGACCCCGGTGACGGGGATGGTGGTGAACTGGATGGCGCCGCTGGCGATGCCCTCCAGCTGTCGGGCGAAGCCCACGAGGTCCAGGTCCTCGTCGAGGACCACCGAGTCCCGGGTCGCGGCCAACAGGGCCTGGAGCTTGCCCGGATCGGTGAGGGTGCCGGTGGACAGCACCTTGTTCGCCAGGGCTGCGAGGAAGACCTGCTGCCGGACGATCCGGTCCAGGTCGCCTCGCGGCAGGTTCTTGCGTTGCCGGACGAACGCGAGCGCGTCGCCGCCGGAGATGACCTGCGCGCCCCTGGTGAAGCTGGCGCCGGAGTCGGTGTCGCTGGTGGCCTGGTTCAGGCAGACCTCGACGCCGCCGATCGCCTCCGTGAACAGGTAGAAACCGTACAGGTTCACCTCGGCGTAGTGGTCGATGTGCGCGCCCGTCAGGTCCTGGACCGCCCGGACGAGCGCCAACCGGCCCGCGTGGTCGGACTCCCGTTCGATCCGGGACCGGTCCGTGACGCCCTGGGCGGCCAACTCGTTCGCCTTCCGCGCCTTCACCAGCCCGAAGGCGCCGTTGATCTTCTCCTCGGTGCCGAGCGCCGACACCGGAACCGAGGTGTCCCGGGGAATGGACACGGCGTGCGCGGCGCTTCCGTCGTCGGGGATCCGCAGCAGGATGATGGTGTCGGTGTTCAGGCCGGCGTTGGCCTCGGTGCGCAGCTCCCGGAGCACCGACTCCGGCAGGGGGCGGCCCTGCGCGTCGGTCCTGCTGTCGTTGCCCACCAGCAGGATGTCGGTGGCGAGATCGGCCGCGTCGGGCGGTGGTGGAGCGTTCCTCTCGGCCTCCACGGGCGCCCGCCGCAGGTCCGCCAGGACGCTCGTGGTGCTCAGGTCCTCCTGGATGCGGTCGACCATGACCCAGGCGACCCCGGTCACGACCAGGGCGGTGACCGAGACGAGGATCGTCAGCGAGCGGCCACCGGCGACCAGCACCCGCCGGGCCCGACCACGTCCTCGACCACCTGGCACCACCCGGACCCGCCCGGTGGCGGGTGGGGGCGTGGGCTCCCCGGACCCGCTCGCCGCCACTCCCTCCGGCGGGTCGGTCGCCGATGTCCGCCGGCCCGGCTCCCCCTCGTCGGCCACCTGTTCCCCCTACTGTCGCCGAGCTGGCGCGGGATCGCGCCCTCACCGGTCCTGTCCCTCGCTGTCCCCCGGGCGTTACCGGCCGTGGTCACGCCCCGAGCGTTTCCCCCACGCTCATAGTGCGCATCACCGGCCCGCGCCGCCACCGTGCGGAACCCGACGGGACGAGGAGGGTGGTCAGTTGACGCAGGGAACCGTGCTCGCGGTGATGTCGCCGCCCTCGTCCGTCGCGGTGGCGTTCGGTTGGACCGCCCCGGGGTCGACGGCACCCGGACCGGGCTCCGCGCCCTCCGCCAACTCCCCACCGGAGTAGTCCAGCCCCAGCAGCACCGAGACGGACCCGGCTGGCAGGTTCGCGTCCGGCTCGATGGACACGCCACCGAGTTCCTCGGCCACGAGCTCCGCGTTGGCCTCCTCGCCCGGCGCGTGCCTGACCACCGTGGTCTCGCGCAGTTCCGCGTTCCCGGTCACGCCCTCGGTGAAACCCGCCGTCGTCAGCCGCTCCATCACCTGCCCGGCCAGGCCGGTCACCTGCGCCGCGTTGTGCACGCCGACCGTGACCGCCGCCCTGTCCGCGTCGGCGGCCTCCTCGGAACCGCCGTCCTCCGAGGAACCGGCGGTCAGCGACCGCATGTACTCCTGGACGGCCACCGGGTCAACCTCGATGTAGTTCCCGACGTGACCGACCGGGATGGTCTCGAACGCCATGTTCCCCCCGGCCATGTCCTGCATGTGCATGGCGAAACCCGGGACGTCGAGGCCGTCGTCGAGGACGACGGACCGCTGCACGGCGGACACCAGGTTGTTCAGCTTCGCCGGGTTCGTCAGGGTGTCGGTGGACAACAGCTTGTTCGCCAGCCCGGCGAGGAACACCTGCTGCCGCACCACCCGGTCGAGGTCACCTCGGGGCAGGCCGTAGCGCTGGCGCACGAAGGCCAGCGCGTCGCCCCCGGAGATGGTCTGCTCACCCGCCTCGAAGTCGGCGCCGGATTTCGGTTCGCTCACCGCGGAGTTGAGGCAGACGGTGACGCCGCCGATGGCGTCGGTGATCTCGAAGAAGCCGAGCAGGTTCACCTCGGCGTAGTGGTCGATCTCGACGCCGGTGAACTCCTCGATGGTCTCGATGAGCAACTTGCGCCCCTCGGCGGAGGACTCCTGGTGGAGCTGTTGGGGATCGGTGACCCCCTGCGCGGCGAGGGTCGCCTCCGCCGCGCGTTTCCCCCGGCCGAACGCGGAATTGACCTTGTAGGAGCCGTGGCCGGGGATGTTGACCAGGCTGTCCCGCGGAATCGACACCGCCGTCGCGCTCTCCCCACCCACCGGGACGCGCACCAGGATGAGGGTGTCGGTCAGCTCACCGTCGTTGTCGGACGCCCGCAGCTCCGCGAGGACCTCCTCCGGCAGGGGGTTGCCCTCCGCGTCGGTGCGGCTGTCCATGCCCACCAGCAGCATGTCCATGCCCCCGTCGAGCGGGCTCGGCCCGTCCGGGGTGATCGGCGCGCGGTCGCGGTCGCCGAAGACGTTCGTCGTCGTCATCCCGGACCCGAGGCTGCCCAGCGTCGCCCACGCGTAGCCGGTTCCGCCGATGACGATCGCCGAGCAGAGGGCCACCACGCTCTTCGCGGTGGCCAGCGCGGCCCGCCCGGCCCGGCTCGGGCGCACCCGGCCCCGGCCGCGCCGAGCTCGGTCGCGCTCGGCCGAGGCCCTGGCCGCGCCGCCCACCGCCCCGATCGGCTCGGTGAGCGCACCACCGCCGACGCCCACCTGGGTCGGCGCGGAGGAAAGGTCGTCATCAAGGTCGCCCGCGGCGACCCGCCGCAGCTCAGAGGGTGTACGACCAGGCTGGGGAGGCGTCGGACCGCCTCTGCGGCGGCGGGATGCCCCTCCCGGATCGGGCGGCATATCCTCCACGCGTGAACTCCTCCCCGCAGGAGCGCACGTTGCCGCGTGCGCGCCGGCACTGCCCCGACTGACCGTTGGTACCCGGCCCCGAACAAGGCTAATCCCGTGTTGGGCTGAACGGGTGTCACCTCGCTACATGTTTGACGTTTTCGAGATCCTCGAGGTTCACTCCCGACCCGAACCGCCCGTGACAGACTGTCCGGGCCGGGCGCCGCCCGGTCGGTGCGCACGCCCTTCCCCCGTGTGTCGGCGTGTCGGTCACCCTCGACGTGACGTCGTCGGCCCCCCACGAAGGAGGAAGTGTGATGCGAGTCCTAGTGACCGGTGGAGCGGGCTTCATCGGCTCCCACTACGTCCGGTCCCTGCTCGCTGGCGCGTACCCGGCCCTGGCGGACGCCGAGGTCGTGGTCCTCGACAAGCTCACCTACGCGGCGAGCGTCGACAACCTGGCCCCCGTGGCGTCCGACCCGAGGTTCCGCCTGGTCGAGGGCGACATCTGTGACCCGGAGACGGTGAACCCGCTGATGCGCGGAACCGACCTCCTCGTGCACTTCGCCGCCGAATCACACGTGGACCGCTCGATCGACGGCGCCTCCGACTTCGTCGTCACGAACGTCCTGGGCACGCAGGTCCTGCTCCAGGCCGCGTTGGAGGCCGAGGTCGGCCGGGTCGTCCACGTCTCCACCGACGAGGTCTACGGCTCGATCGCGGAGGGGTCCTGGGACGAGGGCCACGTCCTCGAACCCAACTCGCCCTACTCGGCGTCCAAGGCCGCCTCCGACCTGCTCGCGCGCGCCTACCACCGCACCCACGGGCTCCCGGTCTCCATCACCCGCTGTTCGAACAACTACGGTCCGTACCAGTTCCCGGAGAAGCTCATCCCGCTGTTCGTCACGCGGCTTCTCGACGGGGGCACGGTGCCCCTGTACGGGGACGGCGGGAACGTCCGCGACTGGTTGCACGTGGACGACCACTGCCGGGGCATCCAACTGGTCGCGGAGGGCGGCCGTCCCGGGGAGATCTACAACATCGGGGGCGGGACCGAACTGACCAACCGCGAGCTGACCGGCCGGCTGCTCACGGCTCTCGGCGCCGACTGGTCCTCGGTGGAACCGGTGGCCGACCGGAAGGGACACGACCGGCGGTACTCCGTCGACATCGGCAAGATCCAGGCGGAACTCGGCTACGCCCCGAAGGTGCCCTTCGACGAGGGCCTGGCGGGCACGATCGCCTGGTACCGGGACAACCGCGCCTGGTGGGAGCCGCTGAAGCGGCGCGCCGCGCTGGTGAGGAGCTGACGGACATGCCAGAACTCGCCCTGCTGGTGCCGGGAGGCCACGGGCAGCTCGGCCGCGACCTCGCCAGATTGGCGCCCGCCCACCTCGGCGACGCGGGGTTCGCGCACGCGCCGGGGTCCGCCGAGTTGGACATCACCGACGCCGACACCGTCCGGGACGCCGTCGGGGCGCTGGCCGAGGCGGCTCGGAACTCCGGTGTCGTGCCGGTGGTGGTGAACGCGGCCGCCTACACGGCGGTGGACGCCGCGGAGGAGGACGAGGCCCGGGCCCACGAGATCAACGCGGCCGGGGCGGCGGCGCTGGCGGCGGCGTGCGCGGCGGAGGCCGTGCCGCTGGTCCACGTCTCCACGGACTACGTCTTCGCGGGTGATGGCGACCGGCCGTACGAGCCGAGCGACCCGCCCGCTCCCCGCTCGGCGTACGGAAGGACGAAGCTCGCCGGCGAGCGGGCGGTGCTGGGTGGCACCGACCGGTCATGGGTGGTGCGCACCGCCTGGGTGTACGGGGCTGGTGGCGGCAACTTCGTCCGGACGATGGCCAGGTTGGAACGGCAGCGCGACACGCTGAGCGTCGTGTCCGACCAGGTGGGTTCGCCGACCTGGTCGGCCGATCTGGCCGCCGGACTGCTGCGGCTGGCGTCGGTGGTGGCCGCCGGCCGACCGCCGGAGAACAGGGTGCTGCACTGCACCAACACGGGCGTGACGAGCTGGTTCGAGTTCGCCAGGGCGGTCTTCGTCGAACTCGGCGCCGATCCGGAGCGGGTCCGCCCCTGCGGAACCGAGGACTTCCCCCGCCCGGCGCCCCGCCCGGCCTACTCGGTGCTGTCCCCACGGCGGTGGGAGGACGAGGGGTTGGGAGCGCTCCGCCCCTGGCGGGAGGCGTTGGCGGCGGCCTTCGCCGAGCAGGGTGAGGAACTGCGGAACTGAGCCCGGGACCTCGGGGAGGAACGCGGCCCGCTACCAGGGCGCGCCTCCCCGGGCGAGCGTGCCGAGGCCCCCGCCGGAACCCGCCCTGCCCGTCCTTCCCTCTTGGGGCGGGCGTGCCCCGGAATCCCGGCGGGAAGGGGTGAGCGTCCCCCGGGGGAGTGGCAGCCGTGGTCCCCACGGCCCGGCCAGAGGTGCCGCCCGTTGGCCGTGCTGATCGTCCTCGGTTGGCCGCCCTGTCCCCATCAGGAACTCCTCGGCTGGCCGCCCTGTCCCCATCAGGGAGTTGTCCACAGCGGTCGGTGCGGGTGGAGGCGCACGTCACCGGCCCGCCGATAGGCTTGCCGCGGGGCTGCTCCCCCGGGTGGGTGGGGGTGTGCTCCGGCTACCTCGCCGACAGGACACGGCTGCTCCCCCGGGTGGACGTGCGGGCACCACCCGACACCGAGGATGAGCGGAACAGGCGACCCGGTCGTCCCGTCGCCGCCGGGTCCCCCATGAGGGGCACGGCCGCCCCGCCCCCCAACGGCGTCCCGCCCCCCAACGGTCGTTGCGCAACACGGTCTAACGCGGATGTGGCGCCGGGGTGCGTGGGGGAGGACGGGGTGCTTTCGGCTCCGGCTGGGGGTGGTCGGGTGGCGTGGGTGGCTCGGGAGGATGTGGCCCGGTTGGCGGTGGAGGTGTTGGTGGACGAGCCGCGCCCCGGGAGCCCGGACCGCCCACGGCGGCTCCGCCTCAGCCAGCCGCCCTGCGGTAGGCCGCCGCCGTCGCCTCGGCGCACCGGCGCCAACTGAAGTCGGCGGCGTGGTCCCGGCGCGCGGTCAACGTCGCCGTGTCGCTGGGGCTGTCCAACGCCTGGACCAGGGCCGCCCCGAGCGCCTCCACGTCGCCCACCGGGGCGAGGACGGCCTGCCCACCCGCCACCTCGCGCAGTGCGGGCACATCGGAGCAGACCACCGGCACCCCACAGGCCAGCGCCTCCAACACCGGAAGACCGAAGCCCTCGTTCCGGGACGGCAGCACCAGCGCCGAGGCGCCGGCCACCACCCTCCGCAGGTCCACTTCCGGCAGGTAGCCGGTCCTGATCACCCGGTCGGTCGACCCTGGCGGGTCCGCGGCGGCCGGGCCGGCGATCACCAACGGCGGCAGCTCCGGGCGCGCCGCGTGGGCGGCCAGCAGCGTGCTCAGACCCTTCCTCGGGCCGTCCGCGCCCACGAACAGGAGGTACTCCTTGGGGATGCCCAACGCGGACCGGAGGGCGGAGGTCGGGTGGCGGGCGGCGAACCAGGCCGCGTCCACGCCCAACGGCGTCACCACGATCCGTTCCTGGGGCACCCCCAGCCGTTCCGTGACCACCTCGGCCACCGCCGAGGTCGGGGTGCACACCACCGCCGCCCGGCCAGCGGAGCGCCGCACCAGTTCGGGCAGGTCCCGTTCCCCGGCCGGCAGTTCCTCGGGGGAGTCCAGGAAGTCCAGGTCGTGCACGGTGAGCACACCCCGCGCGAAGATCGTGGGTGCCAGGACGAAGTTCGTCGCGTGCAGCACCGCCGCGCGGCCGGCCAGCAGCTCCACCGGAGGCGCCGAAGTGCGGAGCCAGGCCGCCCGCAGGGCACGCGCCGGCACGGGAAGACCACGGGCCCGGACCCCGTGCGGCAGGACACCGCGCAGGGTCCGCCAACCGCGCAGCGTGAACGCGAGAGCGGTCACGTCCATGCCCGGCATCGACGCCAGTTCCTCGGCCAACGCGGCCGTGTACCGGCCGATCCCGGTGCGGGCACCCAGCAGCGGCGTCCCGTCCAGCAGAATCCTCAGCTTGCGCCCGGAACCGTCAGCGTCGACCACGCACCGTCTCCTTCACCAGCCTGCGTAACCTGCCGGCCGCCCTGCGGGCGACCTCGCCGGGACCACCGAGGTCGAGGTACTCCCGGATCAGACCAAGATCATGCCTCAGTTGGCCGCCGGCCCCTCGCGGCTGCTCGCGCACCAAGGGAGCCGACCCGCCCAGCCGGTCCACCGCCGGCCGGGGGTCGCGGCAGAACTCCAGCAGCGGGCGCAGGGTCGCGTCCCAGGTGAACCGCTCGCGCACCTCCGCGATCCGCGTCCGGCAGGACTCGGCGAACGCCTCGTCGTAGAGCACCCGGCGCAGGGCGGCGGCCAGCGCGTCGACATCCTCGGCCGGCACGACCACCCCGAGCCGTTCCCGCCGCACGAGGTCCGCGAACGAGTCCCCGTCGGTGGTGATGATCGGCAGACCCGCCCACAGGTAGTCCAAGACCCTGGTGCGGAACGCGAACGTCGTCTCGACGTGGTCGAAGTGCGTGGTGACCCCGCAGTCGGCGTCCAGCAGCCAGTTGTGCCGCTCGTGGTAGGGCACCCAGGTCTCGTTGAAGAAGACGTGCGAACCGACCAGGCCCAGCCGGTCGGCGAGCTGGCGGGTCTGCCCGGCCATGCCCATCTCGGGCACGTCCGGGTTGGGGTGCTGCATGCCGAGGAAGAACAACCGGACGCCGTCCTCCTCCCGGCGCAGTTTGTCGATGGCCTGGACGAGGGTCAACGGGTCGAACCAGCTGTACACGCCGCCGGCCCACAGCACGACCCGGTCCCGTTGGCCGATGCCGGGCACCACGTCCCGGATCGCCGGCGCGGTGCGCCGTGGTCGGGCCGCCGGCAGTCCGAAGGGGACGACGGACAGCAGGGACCGCACGGTGGGGTCGGAGTCGTACATCCCGGGGCTGAGCCGGCCCAGGGAGGCCAGGTGCCCGAGCCAGAAGTGCCGCTGCCGCTCCGAGGCGCAGAGGAAGAAGTCCCCGCGCATCAGCTGGGTGTTCAACACCCGGGTCACCCCGTCGAGGTCGCGGGCGCGACGTTCGTCGTCGACGTCCTTGCCCTGCTCCAGGTACTCCAGGTGCATCGGGTCGTAGACGTCGCAGACCACGATCTTGCCCGAGGAGGGGTCCTTCAGCTCGGGCGCCATCTCCATGATGTGGCCCTGCACCACCACGATGTCGGACCACGCGATGTGCGTGCCCAGGTCCCTCGGCCTGGCGTGCACCACCGGGAAACCCGCCTCCGGCGGCTCGTGGTGGTTGTTGACGCTGACCAACCTGACCTCGTGCTCGGTGGACAGCGCCTCGGCCATGTGCCAGGCGCGGATCGCCGGGCCCGCCATCCGTTCGGCGATCGCGTCACCGGTGACGACCAGCACCCGCCGGGGGCGTCCGAACGCCTCGTCCAGTCCGAAGGCCCGCACCAGGGTCTCGTGGGCGGCCAGGTAGCGGGGGAGCGGGTAGGCCGGCTCCAGCGCCTTGCGCATCAGCGGAACGATGTCGCCGTCCGAGCGGACCCGCGACTCCTGCTCCACCTTCCTGGACTCGGCCAGCTGGGGCAGCAGTTCGACGAACTGGTCGATCGCCAGGAAACCGGCCAGCGCCTCCCGCGACACCGGGACGGGCTCGGCGTCGGCACCCCGGTCCGCCGGGCGGCGGGTGATCTCCAGCTGGGTGGGGTCGATGTCCCCCCGTGCCGTCGACCGGCGCACCGCGAGGGCGAGCGCCGCCGGCAGCACCTTCGCCAGCGTCTCGTCCTCCAGGTTCTTGTAGAGCGTCGCCAGGGCGTTGCGTTCCAACAGGTAGTACTCACGGGACGAGTCGACCGAACCCATCGAGCCGTGGTGCCGGTGGTAGGTCACCGACGTCGGTTCGTACCGCACCCGCCAGCCGCGCAGGTTCAGCCGCCAGCCGAGGTCCACGTCCTCGTAGAACATGAAGTAGCGCTCGTCGAAGCCACCGAGAGCGGCGAACAGCTCGGTGCGCACGAACAGCGCCGAACCGGTTCCGAAGAGCACGTCCCTGGCGACCTCGTGGCTGCCGTCGTCACGTTGACCGGCGTGCCGCTTGTACCCCATCCCGAACCAGGTGAGGCCGCCGTCGACGAAGTCGATCAGCTCGCCGCCCCAGTCGAGCACCTTGCTGGCGACCGCGCCGACCGTGGGCTCCGCGCGGAACACGGCGACCGCGGCCCGCACCCACTCCGCGTCCGGGCGGGCGTCGTTGTTGAGGAACGCGAGCACCTGGCCACTGGCCTGGCGGGCGCCGAGGTTGCAGCCGCCGGCGAAACCGAGGTTCTCCGGAGACTCGACCAGGGTGACGTCGGGCATCTCGTCCCGGAGCCGTTCCACGCTGCCGTCGCCGGAGGCGTTGTCGACGCAGATGATCTCCAGGCGGTCGGCCGGGTAGTCCAGGTCGTCCCGCAGCGACCGGAGGCAGGTGATCGTGTCCTTGACCCCCCGGTAGTTCACCACCACCACGGAAACTGTCGGCAGGCCCCCGGAACTCGGCTCGGGCACGTCGCTCCCCCTCAGCTTCTCCTCGGGCCGGTCGGCGACCAGCCGCGTCTAAGCCTGCCCTATCCGCTTCGCGCCGGGGGGCGGACCCGGGGGAACCGCCGCCCCCCGCCACCATGATCGCCCTGCGGAGTCCCGTGGCAACCTTCTGTGAGGAAAACGCCCCCGGTGGCCGGCCGCGCTGTCTACGCTTCCGTCAGGGTGTCAGGTCCAGGTGAGGAGTGGACGGTGGCGGAGATCAGCAGAGGCCGGAAGATCGTGGCCGGGGTCGTCCTCGGGGTGGTCGGCCTGACCCTGTTCGCCCTCGTGTTCCCGTTCACGACCACCCTGCACACCTGGGGCGGGACCAAGGCGGACGACAGGCCGGTGGTGGACGCGGGAACCGCCGAGGTGACGAGCTGCCGGAGCACCGGGCCCATCAGCCTGGAGGGCGGCATCGGGCCGGCCGACGTGTGCACCGCGGAGATCCACTGGTCGGACGGCCGGGTGGAGCACCGTGAGGCCTACCCCCGGCAGCTGACCCGGGAGGACCTGGGCACCGAGGTCCCGGTGGAGGAGGTCCAGATCGTGGCGGGTGGCGGATGGAAGCTCGCCGTCTTCCGGACGGACCGCTCCGGAGCCCCCGTCCCGCCGCCGATCTCTATCGCCGCCTACGCCCTGGCGAACCTGCTCGTCCTCGCCGTGACCGTCGGCGTCCTGGTGCGCCTCGGGTTCCTGCCGCGTCCGGAGCGGGAGGGTGAGCAGGAGCGGAACGGCGGGGGGAGCCCCCCGAACCCCAGGTTCGGACCGCACTGGGGCAGCAGCGGCCGACCGGGGAGCCAGGGCGGACCACCCGCTCCCCCCGCCAGCCACCTACCGCCCCACCAGCAGCGAGGCACCACCGGACAGGGAGACTGAGGACACGTGCAGCCCGACACCAGCGCCGCCGACGCCATGTTGCGCGGCTTCCAGGAACAGATGCAGGCCAAGCTGCGCCAGGCCGACCAGTTGCAGGCCGCCGCCAGGGAGGCGCGCGTCAGCGAACGCAGCCGGGACGGCGCCGTCTCGGTGACGGTCGACAGCAACGGGGGCATGACCGCCCTCGACCTGACGCCGGCCGCGATGACCCGGCGCCCCGAGGAGCTGTCCGCGCAGATCCTCGACACCCTCCGCCGGGCGCAGGCCCGGATCGCCGACCAGATGCGGGAGGCGCTGGCCCCGATCCTCGGCGAGGACAGCGAGTCGCTGAACGCGGTGATGGGCGGCTACCAGGAGCGGTTCCCCCAGCTCGACGACGAGGACACCGGGGGAGCAGCCCGGAGCTCGGACGACCCCCAGGACCCGGACGACCCGGACGGCGGCGCCAGCTGGCGCAACGACAGGGGGTGGTGACGGATGGACGGGTTCCACGTCTACCCCGAGCAGATGCGGCAGCACGCCGCCCGGCTCGACGGGGTGGTCCAGCAGATCGGGGTCGCGCAGGACGCCGCCACCCACGCCTCGATCAGCGGCACCACCGCGTACGGGCTGCTGTGCAGTCCCATCATGCTGCCCCTGATGGGCAGCATCGAGGCCCTCGGCCACGGCGCGATCGCCGCCGCCGGCGAAACGGTCAGCGCGACCAGCACCGCCATCACCGCCTCCGCGGACACCTACGAGCTGTTGGAGGAGGGCGTGAGCCGCCTCTTCGCCCAGATCGCCGAGCGACTGGAAGGACCGTCGACGCCATGACGAACCCGCTGATCGCCCCCGACTACAGCGGGGGTGACAAGCTCGACGCGGTCGTGATGGTGGAGGCCGCCGGCGACGCGGTGACCGCCGTCCAGAACGGCGACTGGCTCGAGGCCGGGGTGAACATCGGCGCGGCCGGCCTGGACGCGCTGGCAGTGGTCGCCGACCCTTTCGGCACGCTGCTCACCTCCGCCTTCGCCTGGTTCATCGAACACGTGCCGCCGCTGCCCGACTTGCTGAACTGCCTGGCCGGCAACCCCGACGTGGTGCACACCAACGCGGCCACCTGGGGCAACGTGGCCGACTCGCTCGGGCAGTCCTCCCAGGACATGGGCGACATCGTCCGCGCCGACACCGAGGGCTGGGAGGGGCCGGCGGTGGAGGCCTACCGCCCCGTCGCGATGGGCCAGGCCGCCGCCATCCAGGCCGCCTCGATCGCCGCCAACGGGGTCGGAGTCGCGTTGACGGCGGGGGCCACGGTGGTGTCGGTGGTGCGCACCATCGTGCGGGACCTCATCGCCGAGGCGATGAGCGAGCTCGTGCAGTGGCTCATCCGGGCGGCGGCCGCCGCCGGACTGACCCTGGGCCTCGCCACCCCGGTCCTCGTGGCCGACGGGATCCGGCTGGTGATGAAGTGGGCCAACAAGGTCCAGGACTGGATCCAGAAGGCCGTGCTGAGCATCACCGGGCTCAGCAAGCACGTCGCGAAGCTCGGTGACGTCCTCACCGACGTGGCCCAGACCCTCGCCATCGCCGTGCCGAAGAACCTCGCCGTGTACTCCACCCAGGTCGACGACAAGCCCTTCGCGACCGGGGAGAGCTCGGCCTGACCCGGGGCCGTCCCGGCGGCCAACCGCCGGGCGTTCCCCGCCCCCGCGCGCCGACCGCGCGGAGGTCGGGGCGAGACGGCCCGGTTGCCCACGTGGCGGGTGAGGTGGCCCAGGCGGGGTGCGGTTCCCCGTCGGGCCTCGGGGTCCACCCGAGTGACCAGGCGGCGGGGGATGACCGGTCGTGGCAGCACTTCCGGTCGTGGGAGTACTTCGCGGTGTGGGCCGAGCGGGTTCCTGCTCCCCGCCGGCCGGCGCCGCTCGCGCCGGTGCTCCGGGGCCGGCCGCTGAGGTCGGACGCCGAGGACCCGGGCCGCTAGGCGAGGTGATCGGGGAGGTTCGGTCCCGTCCCGACCCTGGTCGAGGAGGTGGGCCACGTTGGGCCACGTCGCATCCCTCCCCGCCGTCGTCGGGCGGGGGCTACGACGTCCCGGGGGCGGGTGCCGTCACCAGGCCAGGCCGCGCTGCCGGTGCTCCGCTCGCCTGGTCGTCGTCGGTGCGGCCATCACCGCGGAGTCGGGCCGGCGGGCCGGCGCGGCGGGGGCGGCGCGCTCCTCGTCACGAGCGGGGCGGTCCACCCGCTGGCACGGCGACCAGGGGCGGTGCGGGCGGCGCCGCTCACCGCTCGTCCCGGCCAGCCCAGCTACGCCACACCGCCGTCCGGTCCAGCACGGCCCGGCGGCCGAGTTCCCGCCGGAACCGCAGCGCCTCGGGTGTCCGCTCCAGCGTCTCGCCGAGCACGCCGAGGCGGAGCCCCACCCGGAAGTTCGCGGCGTCCGGCGTTGGTCGTCCCAGCCGGCGTCGGAGGGGGAGCGCCGCGGTGATCGCGGTGAACCGCAGCACCTCCCGGAGCGCGACCGGCAGCGGCGCGCAGCGCACCAGCGTCACGAGGCGGTTCCGTTCGTTCCACCGGTGGAAACGGGGGGAGCCCGGGGCGCTGCTCGCACCGTGCGCGTGGCGCACCCCGGCGGCGGGGGCGAGCAGTACCCGCCAGCCCCCGAGCCGCAGCCGCCACGCGGTGTCGGTGTCCTCGTAGTAGCAGAAGTAGGACTCGGGCACGCCGCCGAGCGCGCGCAGCGGCTCGGTGCGCACCAGGGCGGCGCCCCCGCAGAAGGAGAACACCTCCACGGGTTCGGCGGTGCCGTCCACCCCGGTGGTCGCACCGAGATCGCGTCCGTGGCCGTCGGGGGTCAACCCGACGCCGGCCGACTGCACGGTGCCGTCCTCCGCGCGCAACAGCGAACTGACCGCCCCTGCCCCCGGGTCGGCGTCGGCGGCGTCCTCCAGGGCCGCGAGCCAGTCGCGTGCGGGGACGGCGTCGTCGTTCAGCCACACCATGAACTCGGTGCGGACCCGGCGCAGCGCGGCGGCCATCCCCCCGGCGTACCCGGAGTTGGCCGGTAGCCGCAGCACCTCCGGGGCGGTCGGGTGCGCCCTCAGCAGGTCGGCCGTGCCGTCGTCCGAAGCGTTGTCGACCACCAGCAGCCGGTGCGGCCGGGTCTGTGCCGCCAGCGCGTCCAGGCAGTGTTCGAGGTGGTCCCTCGCCCGCCAGGTCACGATGACGACGGTGCTGCGAGCCGATGTGGTCCCGGGGTCGGCCGTGTCCATGACCGACCAACCTACCCACGGGGCCGGGGCCGGTGGCGGCCGGCGGTCCCGGCTCCGGATCGTCCGGTCCCGGCGAAACGCCGCGGGGTTCGTGGCAGTGTTGGCGGGTGCCGCTCCTCGTTGTGCTCACCGAACAGCTGCTCGCTCCCGTCCCGGGTGGGACGGGCCGCTACACCCGGGAACTCGCCGCCGCGCTCGCCGGGACGGCGCCCCCGGGGTGGGATGTCGCCGGGGTCGTCGCGAAGCACGCCGACCCGGACGCCGCCGTGATCCCCGGGCTGATCGGACCGAAGTCGTTGCCCTACCCGAGGCGGGTGCTCTCCGCGTTGTGGGAACGCGGGATCCCGGTCTGGCCCGGAGGTGACTCGGTGCACGCGCCCACCCCGTTCGCCCCGCCGTCCGTGCCACGGGGGCGGGGGCTGGTGGTCACGGTGCACGACACCGTGCCGTGGACCCACCCCGAGACGCTGACCCGTCGGGGCGCGGCCTGGCACCGGCGGATGGTGGGTCGCGCCGCCCGCCGTGCCTCCGCGCTGGTGACCCCGACCGCGGCCGTGGCGGCGGAACTCGCCAGGCACCTCGACGCCGACCGGCAACGGTCCGGGGCGGGCACGATCGGCGCCACCGGCCCCCGGACCCACGTGGTCGGCGAGGGCGTCTCGGACGCGTTGCGCCGTCCGTTGACCGACGAGTTCCAGCAGCGGGTGGGCCGGAAGTTGAGACTGCCAGACCGGTACGTCCTCGCCGTGGGCACCGTGGAGCCCCGGAAGGGCATCGACGTCCTCATCCGGGCGATGGCCGGTGCCAGGGGCCCGGATCTCCCCCTGGTCCTGGTCGGAGCCAGCGGCTGGGGCGGGGTCGACCCCCGGCGGCTGGCCGAGGAGCACGGGCTCGCCCGCGATCGGCTGCGGGTGCTGGGGCGGATCGAGGACACCGAGCTGTCCGCCGTCCTCCGGCAGGCGACGGTCCTCGCGGCACCGAGCCGGGCCGAGGGTTTCGGGTTACCGGTCCTGGAGGCGATGGCCGTCGGCGTTCCAGTGGTGCACACCGACGTGCCCGCGCTCGTCGAGGTCGCGGGCGGGGCGGGTCTGGTGGTGCGGCGGGGGGACCCGGACACCCTGGCCGGGGCGCTGCGCGCCGTGGCCTCCGACTCCGGGCGGGCCCAGGCGATGATCCGCGCGGGTCTGCGCCGGGCCGAGCACTACGACTGGGAACGCGCGGCGCGGGCGCTCTGGCGGATCCACCTCGACGCGGTCGGCTGACGCCAGCCGACCGCGGCCAGGAGTGGTTCAGCCGGAGGTCTCCCGGTCCGCGCGGGCGCGCTCGCCGATCACCACCAACTCGTCGGCCTCCTCCGATGTCAGGGGAACGTCCAACACGTCGCGGAAGTACCCGGGGAGTTCGTCGGGCCCCAGGACGACCACCTCGTCCGGGGAATCGGGGCGGGACACCGTCAGGTCCAGGCCGGAGAGGCTGTGCGCCGTCTCCTCCCCGCCGCGCGAGCCGAACAGGGTTCGGCGGAACGGCGAGGTCGGGTGGGTCGCCGCGAAGTGGTTCTGCACCACGTAGTCCACGCGGTAGTGGGGTTCCAGGGTGAAGCCGTAGAGGTCCTGCCAGTCCTCGCCGCGCGCCAACTGGAGTGCCCAGGTCCCGTCCTCCTCCCGTGCGAGGCGGTGTCGCCACCCGGCCCCCTGCCGAACCTCGGCTCCCGACACCAGGGGTGTCGGTTCCAGCACGCCCTGCTCGCCGACGCTGACGTCCGCCAACCACATCCGCTCCTCGGCCTCGACGAGGAGGGCGGCGTGCGCGGCGGGCCGCACGTTCCGGGAACCGAGCCGGATTCGGGTGCTCACTCCGGACACCCGGTAGCCGAGGCGCTCCAAGGCGGCGGCGAGCAGGACGTTCTGCTCGAAGCAGTAGCCGCCACGACGGCGCCGGACCAGTTTGTCCTGGAGGGAGGCCGTGTCCAGTCGGACACCCCCACCTGAGAGGAGGCCCAGGTTCTCGAACGGGACGGTGGTGGCGTGGGCGCGGTGCACCGCGCGCAGCGTGTCGGCGTTGGGGGCGCGGTCGCCGTCGTAGCCGATGCGGGCGAGGTAGGCGTCCAGGTCGAGATCGGCGGAAGCCCACCCCCGCGCGGTCTCCGGTGCCGTGTCGAGTTCCGGACCGACCAGCGGATCGTGGGCGAGGGTGGTCGTGCTGTCCTGTTCGGTCGTCGTCATGCCACCATCGTTCAACCTGAACGATTGTTGAGGTCAAGGTCCTCGGGTCGACCGTGCGGACACCTCGGACCACCACGGTCCGGCGGCCCGCCACCGTGCCCCGCCCGGCCGTCCCCAGGCGGGTCGACGGGAAGGGGAACGGCCACGGAGCGCGGGAACCCGGGCACGGGAGGCGAGCGCGGACCCGTCGCCGAGGCGCGTGGACGTGGGGCTGCCCACTGCCGGCCGCCGATTCGGCCAAAGGCGCCGGATCGCGTGTGAAGCGGCCGTAGGCTTCAGTGGTGCGGTCTGCCGAACCCAGCGTCCTGATCGACGCCACCGCTGTGCCCACCGACCGAGGTGGAGTGGGCCGGTACGTGGACTCGTTGATCGCTGGCCTTGACGCCGCCGGGGCCCAGCTCAGCGTCGTCTGCCAACCTCGTGACGCCGAGCTGTACACCAGGACCGCGCCGTCCTCCCGGGTCGTTCCGGCCTCGGAGTCGGTGGCGACCAGGACGGCGCGCCTCAGCTGGGAACAGCTCACCCTGCCCCGGCTCGTCCGACGACTGGGCGTCCGGGTGCTGCACTCACCCCACTACACGATGCCGCTGGCCAACCCGGTGGCCAGCGTGGTCACCCTGCACGACGCGACCTTCTTCACCGACCCCGCGTTGCACTCGTCGGTCAAGGCCGGGTTCTTCCGGGGGTGGATCCGCGCGTCCCTGGCCCGCGCCACGCTGTGCGTCACCCCCAGCGACGCGACGACCAGCGAACTCGTCCGGTTGCTCGGCGCCAGGCGCAGCGCCATGTCGGTGGTGCCGCACGGCGTCGACACCAACCGGTTCCACCCGCCGACCCCGGAGGAGGTCGCCGAGGTTCGCCAGCTGCTGGGTCTGCGGGACGCGCCCTACGTCGCCTTCCTCGGCGCGCTGGAACCCCGGAAGAACGTGCCCTCGCTGATCCGGGGGTTCGCGAAGGCGTGCCAGGGACGGGAGGACCCGCCCACGCTGGTGTTGGCCGGTCAACCGGGCTGGGACGGTCAGGTCGAACGAGCCCTGGACTCGGTTCCCCACCGTGTGCGGGTGATCCGGCCCGGCTACCTCCCGTTCCGGAACCTCGCCGGGTTCCTGGGCGGCGCGGAACTGGTCGCCTACCCGAGCCTCGGGGAAGGCTTCGGCCTGCCGGTGTTGGAGGCGATGGCCTGCGGGGCCTGCGTCCTGACCACCCAGCGCCTCAGCCTCCCCGAGGTCGGCGGCGACGCGGTCGCCTACTGCGGGGTGGGGGCGGCGGACATCGCCCAGGCGATCACCGAGCTCCTGGACCAGCCACGGCGGCGCGCCGAGCTGAGCACCGCCGCGCTCACCCGGTCCAAGGAGTTCTCCTGGGCGGGGTGCGCCGCCGGGCACCTGGAGGCCTTCGCGCGGGCTGACTGGATCCACCGGCGCGGCCGTTGACCGTCTCCGACACGCCCCGCTCGCCGGCCGCGACACGCCGTTCGCGCCGCGGGAGCGCCAGCTGGACCGAGGACGCGGGGGGCCGGTGGCGCACGAGCGGTCCACGGCAGAATGGTCCGCCGTGACCTCGTCGAGTGCGCAGAGCCGGAAACCAGCGACCTACGGCGACGATGTCGCCGTCGTCACCGTCACCTACTCACCAGGGGAGACGATCGACCGCTTCCTGGACACCCTGGTCACCGCGACAGAACGCACCCCGAAGGTCGTCCTCGCCGACAACGGGTCCACCGACGGCGCCCCAGAACGGGCGGCCGAACGACCGAACGTCGAACTCGCCCCCACCGGGGGCAACCTCGGGTACGGGCGGGCGGCCAACCACGGTGTCGAGCGCCTCGGGGACGAGGTCGGCTGGGTCGTCGTCGCCAACCCCGATCTGGAGTGGACGCCGGGAAGCCTCGACGTGCTGTTGGCCGCCGCCGAGCGGTGGCCGCGCGGCGGGGCCTTCGGCCCGCTGATCCGGGAGCCCGCCGGCGACGTCTACCCGTCCGCGCGCCTCCTGCCCTCCCTGGGGCGCGGCGTCGGGCACGCCGTCCTCGGGAAGGTCTGGAGCGACAACCCGTGGTCCAGGGCCTACCGGCAGTCCGACACCGCCGTCGTCGAGCGGACCGCTGGCTGGCTCTCCGGGTCCTGCCAGCTCTTCCGCCGGGAGGCCTTCGACTCGGTCGGTGGCTTCGACCCCCGCTACTTCATGTACTTCGAGGACGTGGACCTGGGCGATCGGCTGGCACGGGCCGGCTGGCTCAACGTGTACGTGCCCAGCGCCGAGGTCATGCACGTCGGGGGAGCGTCCACCTCGACGGCGTCGGAACGGATGCTCGCGGCCCACCACCGCAGCGCCTACCGGTACCTCAGCGACCGGCACCAGGGGCCCGCCTGGGCTCCGCTGCGGTTCGCCCTGCGCACCGGCCTGAACGCCCGCTACCGCTGGGAGCTGCGCGGCTCCCGACGCACCGGGGGCTGACCCGGAGGTGGAGCGCGGTGACGGGGCACGGCACCGTCACCCCGGGCCGACGAGTGGCCGCACCCCGCCTCCGGCCGACCGGGACCCCGGCGTCCTCATCCGGAGGTGGCGCCCCGCCCAGCCCGTTCGACGCACCGGGCCCGAGTTCGTCCGGCGCCAGGGCCAGGAGGGCGGGTTGCCGCCGGCACGCGCGCGGGCCGGCGGCCGGCGCCGCGCCCGACCCGTGACGGCCAGTCGCGCCCGGTGGAGCGGGCGCTGGCCTGGGGAACGCGCCTGGGAGGCCTAGAACTGCTGGTTGTGCCAGGGCGGGGTGGTGCTCTCGGCCTGCTGGTGCCCGCCACCGCCCGGCCCCGGGTGCGGGGCCTGCTGACCACCCGGCGACGGCGGGGGCTGGTGCGGGGGCCGTTGCTGGGGCGCGGTCATGCCGTGCCCACCGGTCTGCTGCGCGGGCGGCTGCGGCCGGCCGGGGCCACCCGGACCCGGCTGCTGTCCGTGCTGACCGGGCTGGCCCATCCCGGGATGACCGGGGGCGGTGGGGGCCGGGCGCTGGTCCGGCCGGAGGACCACGGTGCTCTCCGCGTCGGCGAGTTTCCGGCCCGGGTCCGCCGCCGAGACCACCCGGCGGGGGATCTGCACGGTGCTGGCGGCGTCCATCGGTGAGGTGGCGTCATCGGGGGTCACGACGAATGAGCCGCGCGCCCTGGCACGCGCCAGGGCCGCGTCAGCACGGTTTCGGGGGTCCATCGGTGACCTCTCCTGACGTTGCCGCGGAGCCGCGGGGGCCGACGCGAGCGGTGTTCGGTGGGCGGCTGGAGACCTACTCGCGGTGTGTGACCGCGGCGCCTCGGTGGGTCCACTGCCCGCGCGCTTGGTCGCTCATGCCAGAGTAGGCCCTCCGACGTGGTTTCGATAGATCAGGAGGAGCGTCGCATGTCGGTGAGTCCAGCCGAGCCACCGGCGACTGAGTCCGGATCGCGACGAGCACTGCGCGACGTCGACGCGGTTGTGCTGGTCGGAGGCAAGGGTACCCGGTTGCGGCCCCTGACCCTCTCCGCACCCAAGCCCATGCTGCCCACCGCCGGCGTGCCGTTCCTCACCCACCTGCTCTGCCGGATCAGGGCCGCCGGGGTGACGAGAGTGGTGCTGGGGACCTCGTACAAGGCGGAGGTGTTCGAGCGGCACTTCGGCGACGGGTCGGCCCTCGGGCTCGACCTGCGGTACGTGGTGGAGGACCGTCCGCTGGACACGGCGGGCGCGATCCGCAACGCGGCCGCCGGCCTGACCGCCCGCGACGTGCTGGTGTTCAACGGGGACATCCTCTCCGGGGTGGACCCGGCCGCCGTCGTCGACACGCACCGCTCCTCGGGAGCGCACGCCACCCTGCACCTGGTCCGGGTGAAGGACCCCCGCAGGTTCGGCAGCGTCCCCACCGACGAGACGGGGCGGGTCCTCGCCTTCCTGGAGAAGACCGACGACCCACCGACCGACCAGATCAACGCCGGCTGCTACGTCTTCCGCCGCGAGGTCGTCGACGACATCCCGGCCGGACGGCCGGTGTCGGTCGAACGGGAGACCTTCCCCGGCCTCCTGGAGTCCGGAGCTCGGCTCCAGGGCCACGTCGACACGTCCTACTGGCTCGACCTCGGCACCCCCGCCGCGTTCGTCCGAGGCTCCGCCGACCTCGTCCGGGGTGTCGTGCACTCCCCGGCCCTCCCCCGCCCCGCCGGCCCAGCCATCGTGCTCGACGGCGCGAGGGTCGCCGACGACGCGAAGGTGCACGGGGGCACCGCCGTGGGCGAGGGGGCCGAGGTGGGTTCCGGCGCCACCGTCGAGGGGTCCGTGCTGTTCTCCGGTGCCGTGGTCGGCAAGGGCGCCGAGGTCCGGCGGTGCGTCGTCGGCGCGCGCGCCGTCATCGGGGCCGGGGCGGTCATCGAGGATTCCGTGATCGGCGACGACGCGGTCGTCGGCGAGAACTGCGAGCTGGTCGGCGGCGCCCGCGTGTGGCCCGGAGTGGAGCTGCCCTCCAACGGCATCCGGTTCTCGGCGGACGTGTGAACCGCGAGTCCGGGACGCGGTCGCGCGCGGCGGCCCGCCCGCCCGCCGGACACCCCCGGACACCCCTCACCCGGTCCTGGACCCCGGCCCGCCCGGTGGACCTGGGGGAGCTGCTCGGGCCACTCCGGCGGGGGAGCGGCGACCCGTGCCTCCGCACCCACGGCGACGCCTACTGGTGGGCGACCAACACCGACGAGGGCCCCGGGACCCTGGCGCTGCGACGGCACCGGGGGGCGGTCCTGGCGACGGCGTGGGGGCCCGGGGCGGCGCGGCTGGTCGAGGGGCTCCCGGCGCTGTGCGGCGCCGAGGACGACGACGGCGGGTTCGTCGCGCACCACCCGGCGGTCGCCCTCGCGCGCCGGACCCTGCCGGGGCTGCGGCTGTGCTCCACGGGCCGGGTGTGGGACGTGCTGCTGGCCGCCGTCCTGGAGCAGAAGGTCACCAGCACCGAGGCGTGGCGCTCCTGGCGTGAGCTGGCCCGCCGTTTCGGCGGGCGGGCCCCCGGCCCCGACGGGGTGGACCTGCGGGTCCCACCGGACCCGGCTCGGCTGCGGTCGATCACCGACTGGCAGTGGCACCAGTGCGGTGTGGACGGCGCGAGGAGGCGCACCCTGCTGGCGGTCGCGGGCGTCGCGTCCCGCCTGGAGCGCGCGGTCGAACTCGGCGGTGCGGAGGGACGGGCGCTGCTCCGCGTCGTGCCCGGCGTGGGGGAGTGGACGGCAGCCGAGGTCGCCCAGCGGGCCTGGGGCGACCCCGACGCGGTGAGCGTCGGGGACTACCACCTGTCCAACACGATCGGGTGGGCGTTGCTCGGCCGGCGGGTGGACGACGCGGGCATGCTCGCGTTGCTCGCCCCCTACGCCGGCCAGCGGCACCGCGCGGTCCGGTACCTGACGGCGGTCGGTTCCCGCGCCCCCCGGAGGGGGCCGAGGCTGTCACCCCGGGACTACCGGGCCTGCTGATCCGGCCTCAGCCGCACCGGCCGCCCTGGTCATCGCCAGGCTGACCATGGTGGGCACCGAGTCCACGTCCGCCGGCAGCGCCGCCAGCGGGAACCAGCGCAGGTCGAGCGACTCGGCGCTGAGCACCTCCCGCGCCGCCACCGGGGCGCGCACCAGGAAGCGGACGTCGAAGTGCCGGGTCGGCACACCGAGGGAGCAGGTCACCTCGTGGACGTCGAGGTGCAGGGGACGCGGGTCGATGCGCAGCCCGGTGATGCCGGACTCCTCGGTGGCCTCCCGCAACGCCGCCGACACCAGGTCGGTGTCCTCCGGTTCGCAGTGCCCGCCGAGTTGGAGCCACCGCCCGACCCGGGGGTGGAGCGTCAGCAGGGTGCGTTCCCCCGTCGCGTCCAGCACCAACGCGGAGGCGGTGAGGTGGCCGGCCTCGCAGGACCGGTGGCACGCGTCCGCCCTGGCGGCGAGGAAACCCAGGAAGGCCTGGCGCAGCGCCTCCTGCCCGGGGTCCGCCGTCCGCCACGAGGACAGGCAGCGCACGGCGTTGGTGTGGAGGTCCGGCCCTGGCGCGGTCACAGCTCCACCATGCCCTCGTCCAGGGCGGCCGGCGGGCGGGGGCCCTCGGCCGGCTGGGCCGGGTGCCCCACCGCCACGGTGCCCAGCGGTTCCCAGTGCTCGGGTAGCTCGAGCACCTCCCGCACCACCTCCGGGCAGAACAGGGTCGACGACACCCAGCAGGAGCCGAGGTCCTCGGCGGCGAGGGCGACGAGCAGGCCCTGCACCGCGGCGCCCCCGGCGACGGTGAACATCGACCGCTCCGCCTCCTGTCGCCGCGCGTCGGGGTAGTCGTGCGCCGCGTCCCGGACCAGGAAGGGCAGGACGAGTTCGGGAGCGCGGTGGAGCAGGTCACCCCGCCGCACCCGCCGTTCCGCGCGCTCGACCGTCAGGCCGTCGCCGGCGAGGTCGGCCAACCACGCCCGCCGCATGGCCGCCAGCAGCGTCCGCCTCCGCACCGGGTCCCGGAGCCACACGAAGCGAACCGGGCGGCTGTGGTGGGGTGCGGGGGCCGTCAGCGCGGCACCCACGGCACGGCGCACCGCGTCGGGGCTCACCGGCTCGTCCGCGAACTCGCGGACCGACCGCCGCGACAGGACGGCCTCGGACCGCCCGCGTCGCACCGCCTCGGCGGTCCCCATGCGGAACAGGTCCTGCTCCACCGGCCGCACCAACGCGCGTGCCGTTGACCCGTCGTCCACCAGGCGCAGCCCACGCACCACGGCGACCGGCACGCCACCCAGTTTGCCCTTGACCAGGTCGGCCGCGGCGGCGATCTCGTCGGCCAGCGCCACGGACGTCACCGCGAGTTCGTTGCCGTGCTGGTCGACCCGCCCGGCGTAACCGTGGAGCACCGGCAACCCGGAGGCGCCGATCGCCGCGTCGGTCTGCCCGTTCCGCCAGGCCCGGCCCATCGTGTCGGTCACCACGACCGCCACCTCGACGCCCAGCCGCTCCCGGACGCCGGCCCTGAGCCGCGCGGCGCTGGCGTCCGGGTCCTCCGGGAGCAGCGCGATCTGGTCGGTGGCGACGTTGGAGGCGTCGACCCCGGAGGCGGCCTGCACGATGCCCAACCGGTTCTCCGTGATGAGGCTGTTCCGGAACCGGGCGATCACCGAGACCGCCTCCTGGCCGACCAGTTCCCGCCGGGCGGCCTCGCGGGCCTCCGGGTCGCGGGGAACGGTCACCAACCGGCCCTCGGCCTTCGAGACGATCTTGCTGGTGACCACGACGACGTCGTGGTCCCGCAGCCAGGGGGCCGATCCGGCGACCAGCGCGGCCAGGTCGGTACCGGGCCGGACCTCGGGCAGCCCCGGGACCGGGAACAGTTCGAGGCGGCTCGCCGCGTGGTCGCCCTCCCGCACCGGCGGCGTGGTGGTGTCGGAACCGCCCCGCGCCGGGCCGGCGCCCTGGGGTGCGGGGCTCTCCTCGTGGGGGGTGGACGTCGTGCTCATCGGGTCACCTCAGCCAGATCGAAGGCCGCCTCCACCATCGCAGCCGTGGCGGCGACGTCGGACATGAGCAGCGGCACGGAACGCACCGCCGCGCCGGGGACGACGGCGGTGTCCCCGGTGTGCACGAGCCAGCCGTCGAGCAGGCCGGAGCCCCCCTGCCCCCGCCCGCCGTAGTGCCGGCCCACCCCCTCGGCGGTCGAGGGGACCCCGATGGCCCGGAGACAGGCGTCGGCCATGCCCCGGAGCGGTTTCCCCGCGATGATCGGGGACACGCCGACCACGGGGGCGGAGGTGGCGCGCACAGCGTCCCGGACGCCCTCGACGGCCAGGATCGACCCGATGCTGACGACGGGGTTGGACGGCGCCAGCAGCACGATGTCCGCTTCGTCGAGGGCGGCCGCGACGCCGGGGGCCGGGGTGGCGGTCTCGGCGCCGACCTGGCCTATCCAGTGCGCCGGTAGGCCAGCCCTGTGCCGCACCCACCACTCCTGGAAGTGGATCGCGCGCCGCTCCCCGGAGTCGGGGTCGTCCACCGAGACGTGGGTCTCCACCCGGTCGTCGGACGCGGGGAGGAGCCGGACCCCCGGCCGCCACCGGTCGCACAGGGCCTCGGTGACGGCGGACAGGGGGTAGCCGGCGCGGAGCATGCGGCTGCGCACCAGGTGCGTGGCGATGTCCCGGTCGCCGAGGCCGAACCAGTCCGGGGGCGCGCCGTAGGCGGCGAGTTCCCCCTTCACCGCCCAGCTCTCCCCCGCGCGGCCCCAGCCCCGTTCCTCGTCGATGCCACCGCCCAGGGTGTACATGCAGGTGTCGAGGTCCGGGCAGATCCGGAGACCGTGCATCCAGGTGTCGTCGCCGGTGTTGACCACCGCCGTCACCTGGTGTTCCCCCACGTCGCCGCCGGAGCCCGAGGTCGGTTCCCCGACCGGGGGCAGTCCGAGCGCGGCCTTGACCCCGAGGAGGAAGCGAGCGCCCCCGACTCCCCCGACCAGCACCACGATTCTCACGAGGCGTCATCCTCGCATTCCCCGATCACGGCCACCGCCGGGAGCCGTCGGAAGCGGGTCGGACGGGCGGCGCGGGCAGCGGGGCTCGGGCCTACCGCCAGAACCGGAACTCCGACCCGCCCCAGGCGGCCAGCATGGCGTCGCCGCCGATCAGGCGGAACAGCTCGGAGGTGAGGGTGAACAGCCCGTCGGTCAGGTACGGGAAGCCGATCTGGGGCAACCCCAGCAGGACGGCGAAGAGCGCGAGCGGGGCCCAGGGTCGGGCCACCGACCCGTAGTGCCGCCACTTGGCGGAGAGGTGCGGTTCGAGCGCCCCGTACCCGTCCAACCCCGGAACCGGGAGCATGTTCAGCACGAAGGCGATGATCTGGACGTAGGCCAGGTAGGACAGCGCGGCCGCCAGCGTGAGCGGGGGCTGGGTCAGCGACACCGCGGCGACGAGCAACCCGCCAAGGGCGAGGTTGGTCAGCGGGCCGGCGAGGGAGACCCCGCTTTCCACCGCACGGGAGCGCAGCGCGTGCCGGTTGATCCAGACCGCCCCGCCTGGCAGCGGGATCCCGCCCGCCATCAGCAGCAGGATCGGCAGCAGCAGGCTCAGGACCGGGTCGGTGTACCGCCGGGGGTCGAGCGTCAGGTAGCCCTTGTCCCTGACCGACAGGTCCCCGCCCCGGTAGGCGACGGCGGCGTGACCGAACTCGTGGAGGCACAGGGAGACCGCCCAGCCGCCGAGGACGACGAGCACGACTCCCGCGGTGGCGGCGGCGGAGGCGTCGACGAGGGTCAGCGCGCCGCCGGCCACGGTCGCCGCGAGGATGGCGAGGAAGAGCGGGCTGAGGCGAACGGGAGAACTCGTCACGAGGCCAGTGTCCCCCACCTCCCGGGGGCGACCGGTGGGAGAGAGGTCCCTCCCAGCCGGCCCGCCGCCACCGCCCGATCGGTGGGCCTTTCGCGGCGCGTCGCTGTCAAGCGGCTGTCCGTGGGTTTCCGGGAAACCTCCTGATGGCCTAGCGAGTTCGGCGTTCCGCACCCGCCTTCGGGAACCCCGTGCGCTGGTAACTCGTTCGGCTGACTATCGCTTGACCCCTAGCGGTTACACAGGTGTAATCACATCGGTGTCATTCGTCGACCGAGGGGGCCGACGGGTGGCGTCCGCCAACCGGGGAGTGCGGAAGGCGAGGAGGCGGACGTGCGGGAATTCGAACTGGACCGTGAGACAGAGCGGGGGACCGTCCAGCTTGGGGAGTTGGACGTGCTGACCGGTTTGTTCGATACGGGAGAGGAAGAACAGGACTGGCAGGAGCGCGCACTGTGCGCGCAGACCGATCCGGAAGCGTTCTTCCCAGAGAAGGGTGGGTCGACCCGGGAGGCGAAACGGATCTGCTCCGGCTGCGAGGTGCGCTCCGAGTGCCTCGAGTACGCGCTGGCGCACGACGAACGTTTCGGCATCTGGGGCGGACTGTCCGAACGTGAGCGACGCAAGCTCAAGAAACGCGCGGTCTGACGCCGCGTGTGCGGAGCCCCTCGGCACGCCGAGGGGCTCCGTCGTTCCCGCGCCCAGGGGGCGGCCCGGAGCCCCGTCTGGCGTTCTCGCCACGGGCGCCCGGTGGCTGCGCTGCGTAGTCGGAACTCGGTCAGGGCACCCCCGCCGCGGTCCGGAAGTGATCTTGGCCACGTCGGTTGTCCCGGGCGGGTCGGCCACCCGTTCCGGTCCGGCGACCGGACCCCGCCTCAGTCGTCATGGGGATTCCGGAGTACTCGCAGGTGTGGCCGACCAGGGCTGGTCACCGACTCCTCGGGCACCTCTGCCTGCCGGTCGACGCGACCGGCCTCGCGGACTGCCTCCGCGAGCGCGGTCAGATCGTCGACCGACGGTTGGGACAGGGCGAACTCGCCCTCGTACCGGACTACGTCCCATCCCTTGGGTGCCGTCAACCTCATCGCGTGCGCTTCGCACAAGTCGTAGCTGTGTGGCTCGGCGTAGGTGGCCAGGGGCCCGACAACTGCGGTGGAGTCCGCGTACGCGTAGGTGAGCGTGGCGACAGCCGGGTTGGTACACCCGGTTCGCGAGCACCGTCTCACGCTCCGCACAGCGGGGACGATAGCGCCTGTCCGCCCTGGCGAGTAGCAGCCACGCGGATGACACGCTTTCGTGATCCATTCCCCGCCGGTCACGCTCCGGTTCCGCCGGTCCGCCGGTGGGTGCTCCTGGGCAGCCGGTCCGGTGACGGCGGACCGGAAGGGCTGCCTGGTCCCGTACCCTTGGCCCTGTGGCGGTAGCGCGCGGATACCAGAGGCGAACTCGCTGCCGACGTGATCGGCGGGGGCGTGGCCTGCGAGGCACGCTGTACCCGCCGTCGATGCCGGCGGCACGCAGTCGGGCGGAGCGGTTCGACGCCCTCGTGCTGGAGGCGCTGGAGCCCATCGAGCAGCGGTGGCGGGCGGAGCTGACCCAGCTCGACGTCGCCGTGGACGATGTGCCCGAGCTGCGCGCCGGCTACCGGCCGGACGGCGACCAGGGTGATGTCGTGGGCGACGGCGAGATCCCCCTCGCGCGGCTCGTACCGGCGGGCGTCGACCGGCGCGGCGTTCCCACCAGGGCCAGGGTCGTGCTCTACCGCCGGCCCCTGGAGGCGAGGGCGCGGGACGGCGCGGACCTCTCCGACCTCGTGCACGACGTCCTGGTCGAGCAGGTGGCCAGCTACCTCGGTCTTGATCCGGATGTCGTGGAGGGTGAGGGCTGACCGGAGGCTTTGCCCACCGACCCGTTCTGGTGACCGCTCCGCGCCGGTACCCTTCGGAGGCCAGGGTCGGCGAGATCGGGGACGGCCCGCAGTGAGGGAGGCGGCGTGCGCGACCTGTCCGACATCGTGAAGGCCTACGACATCCGCGGTCTGGTCGGTGAACAACTCGACGAGGACGTGGTGCGGGACATCGGCGCCGCGTTCGCGCGACTGGTGGGCGGCCCGGAGATCGTCGTCGGCCACGACATGCGGGAGTCGTCACCCGGGCTCGCCGCGGCGTTCGCCGAGGGGGTCACCGGCCAGGGGATCGATGTCGTGAGCATCGGTCTGGCCAGCACCGACATGCTGTACTTCGCCTCCGGCACGCTCGACCTGCCCGGCGCGATGTTCACCGCGAGCCACAACCCCGCCGCCTACAACGGCATCAAGTTGTGCCGGGCCGGCGCGGCGCCCGTGGGCCAGGACAGCGGCCTCGCCGAGATCCGCGAGATGGTCGCCACCGGCGTCCCGGGTTTCGTGGGGAGGCAGGGAACGGTCCGGCAGCGCGACCTCCTCGCGGACTACGCCCGCTACCTGCGCGAACTGGTGGACCTGTCCGGTTCCCGGCCGCTGCGCGTCGTGGTCGACGCCGGGAACGGGATGGGCGGCCACACCGTCCCCAGCGTCTTCGAGGGGCTGCCGATCGAGATCGTCCCGCTGTACTTCGAGCTCGACGGCGAGTTCCCGAACCACGAGGCCAACCCGCTCGACCCGAAGAACCTGGTCGACCTACAGGCGCGGGTCCGCGCCGAGGGGGCCGACGCGGGACTCGCGTTCGACGGGGACGCCGACCGCTGCTTCGTGGTGGACGAGCGGGGAGAGGCGGTGTCCCCGAGCGCGATCACCGCGCTGGTGGCCGTGCGGGAACTGGCCAAGGAACCGGGCGCGACGGTGATCCACAACCTGATCACTTCCCGGGGAGTTCCCGAGATCGTCACCGAACACGGCGGGAAGCCCGTCCGCACCCGGGTCGGCCACTCCTTCATCAAGCAGACGATGGCCCAGACGGGGGCGATCTTCGGCGGGGAGCACTCGGCCCACTACTACTTCCGCGACTTCTGGCGGGCGGACACCGGCATGCTCGCCGCGCTGCACGTGCTGGCGGCCCTGGGCGAACAGGACCGGCCGCTGTCCGAGCTCACCGCCGCCTACCAGCGCTACCAGGCGTCGGGGGAGATCAACTCGACGGTGGACGAGCCGACCGAGCGGCTCGCGGCGGTGCGGTCCGCCTACGCGGACCGCCCCGAGGTGGTCCTCGACGAGTTGGACGGCCTGACCGTCTCGCTGCCCGGGGGAGCGTGGTTCAATCTGCGCCCGTCGAACACCGAGCCGCTGTTGAGGTTGAACATCGAGGGACCGGACGAGGCGACGGTCGCGGGACTGCGCGACGACGTGCTCGCGATCGTCCGAGGCTGACGTCGACGACGAGTCAGAGGGCGGCGTGCCGGCCTTGCGACTCCCGGTGAAGAGGAGGAACCGTGGCCGTTGATCTGAACCCCCGTCTGCTGGACGTGCTCGCGTGCCCGTGTGACGAGCACGGCCCCCTGCGGACCGGTACGCCGTCCGACCCCGACGCCGACTACCTGACCTGCACCCTGTGCGCCCGACGGTTCCCGGTCCGCGACGGCATCCCGGTGCTGCTGCTGGACGAGGCCGAGGGCGGCCCGGACGCGGCGCGGGGGACCGGAACCGGCGCACCGACCGGTGGGGACTCGGCGAGCAGGTGATCCCGGTGCTCGACGACACCCTGCTCGACGATCCGGCGTGGCTCCAGCAGGCCGACACCGCCGGTCTGCTCCGGGCGGCCGCGACCCCGGGAGCCCAGGTGCGGGCCACCGCCGGCGCCGCGGTCGAGGCGGGCCTGTCCCGCCTCGTCAGTGAACGGCCCAGGGCGCTGGTCCTGCTCTCCAGGAGCACCGCCGGCGCCGACGCGGCACCGCTGGTGACCGCGCTGCTGGGGCCGGAGTGCCCGGTCCCCGTGGTGACCTCGCCCGACGTCCCGCGCTGGGTCGGCCCACTCGACGTCGTCGTCGTCCACGTCGACGACATGGTCGACGAACCCGCCCTGGCGGAGGGCGTGTACCGAGCGGGCCGGCGCGGGGCGCGGGTGGTCGTCGCCGGGCCCGGCGACGGGCCGGTGGCCGCCGCGGCGGCCGGCGGGCAGGCGATCCTGCTCCCCACCCGGGTCCCGGTCCCACCGGGGTTGGGGCTCGCGGCCGCCGTCGCGCTCACCCTCGCGGTGACCGACGCGCTCGGGCTCCTCCGCGTCGACCTCGACGGTCTGGCCGACCGGTTGGACCACGCGTCGGAGCGCGACCACCTCTCCCACGAGTCCTTCGTCAACCCGGCCAAGTCGCTGGCGCTGCGGCTCGGGGAACGCCTGCCGCTGCTCTGGGGCGTCGACCCGGTCGCGGTCGCCGTGGCCGGCCACGGCGCGGGCGCGCTGGCCGGGTTCGCGGGTGTCGCCGCCGACGCCACCGGCTACCAGCAGGCCGAACGCCGTCCCGCGCTGTTCAGGACCGCCGTCTCCCAGGGCTCCGACGGGGACATCTTCGCCGACCCGGACGACCTGTCCGGGCAGCAGCGGGTGCGGGTACTGCTGGTCAGCGTGCCCGCCGGACCGGCCGCGTCCCCGGTCCCGCCCCGCCCCGACCAGCGCGAGGCGGACCTCGTGCTGCGGAGGGCGACGGACCGCCTTCCCGCCGCGGACCTCCTCGTTCCCGGTGAGGAGTCGCAGGGCGACCCGGTGACCGGCGCGTTGTCCCTCGCGTGCCGACTGGACACCGCCGCCGTCTACCTCGGTCTGACCACCGGGGCGATGGGCGGCTCGGCCGAGCTGCGGCCGTCCGGCGTGTGACCGTCCGGGCGGCGGCCAGCGCCGGCCCGGCTTGAGACCAGCGGACAAGCGAACGAGAGACGACAGTGGACCTGCTGCGCAATCCGGTGCGCCCCTATGCCTGGGGTTCCCGCACCGCGATCTCGGAACTGCTCGGTCGACCGATCCCGGCGCCCCACCCCGAGGCAGAACTGTGGCTCGGCGCCCATCCCTCCGACTCCTCGGTCCTGGTGCGGCCGGACGGTACCGAAGCCGCCCTCACCGAGCTCCTCCACGCCGATCCGATCGGGCAGCTCGGCAGCAAGTGCGCCGACCGGTGGGGGCCTCGGCTCCCCTTCCTGATGAAGGTGCTCGCCGCCGAGGAACCGCTCAGCCTCCAGGCCCACCCGTCCTCCGAGCAGGCGGAGGAGGGGTTCGAGCGGGAGGAGGCCGCGGGCGTTCCCCTGCTGGCACCGACCCGGAACTACCGCGACAGCAGTCACAAACCCGAGTTGATCTGCGCGCTCACCGAGTTCCACGCCCTGGCCGGTTTCCGGGACGCCCAGGTGACCCTGCGGTTCCTCGACGCGCTCGACGTGCCGACGCTGCGGCCCTACACGGGCCTGCTGGCCGCCGAGCCCGGGCCGGGTGGGCTGCGGGCGCTGTTCACCACCCTCATCACGCTGCCGCAGCGCGCCCTGGACGTGCTGCTCCCGCCGGTGCTGGAGGGCTGCGTCCGGCACCTGCGGGAACGCGGCGCGTTCGGTCAGGAGTGCCGGACGGTGCTGGAGCTGGGGGAGGCCTACCCGGGGGACGCGGGGGTCCTGGCCGCCCTGTTGCTCAACCGCGTCGTCCTCCAGCCAGGGGAGGCGATCTACCTCCCGGCGGGGAACCTGCACAGCTACCTGCTGGGCACCGGGGTGGAGATCATGGCGAACTCCGACAACGTCCTGCGCGGGGGACTCACCCCGAAGCACGTGGACGTGCCGGAACTCATGCGGGTGCTGGACTTCGCCCACGGCCCGATGCCGGTGCTGACCGGTGACCAGGAGGGCCAGCACCTGACCGTCTACCGGACCCCGGCCGAGGAGTTCCAGCTGTCGCGCATCGACTGGGACGCCGACGAGGTGGCGCCGGTCGCCCTGACCGGCGCCACCCCCCAACTGCTCCTCTGCACGGACGGTCAGGTCACCCTCACCAGCCCCGAGCACGGTGAACTGGAGGTGTGCCGGGGGCAGTCGGTGTGGCTCCCGGCGGAGGACCCACCGGTGCGGGTGCGCCCGGCGACCGGGGCCCGCACCCAGCTCTTCCACGCCACCGCGCCGCTCGGCTGACCACCGCCGAGGGGCCGGCGGTCGTCGCGCCGGCCCGGCGGGCACGCCCCCCGTTGGTCGCGGTTCGTCCGGTTCGTGGCGACCACGCCATCGCGCGGGCCCGGCCCGTCCACCCCGACCCGGGTGGGTGATCAGAGCGCGGTGGGACTCGTGCCACCCAGCCGGCTCCCCACGCTCTCGCTACCGTGACCAGCGCGGCGGCGGGTGAGGCGCCCGGGCACGGGTCTGCCGCTGCGGCGCTTCCACCCGCGGTCAGCGCGCTGACCCGGGGTCGGACCACGGGAGGGCGGGGCGTGGCAGGGGAGGAGAGCACCAGGGCGGTACTGGCCGCGCTGGCCGCGAATCTGGGTCTCGCGGTCGCGAAGTTCGTCGGTTTCCTCGTCACCGGGTCGTCGGCCATGCTCGCCGAGAGCGTGCACTCGGTTGCCGACACCTCGAACCAGGGGCTGCTGTTGGTCGGGAAGCGGACCTCCCGGCGGAGGGCGACACCGGAACACCCCTTCGGGTACGGACGGGACCGCTACTTCTACGCCTTCGTGGTGGCCCTGCTGCTCTTCTCCCTCGGGTCCGTGTTCGCCCTCTACGAGGGCGTGCGCAAGGTGTTCGGCGCGGAGACCCTCACCTCTCCCCTGGTCGCCGTGGTGATCCTGCTCGTGGGCATCGGGCTGGAGTCCCTCAGCCTGCGGACGGCGGTGCGCAACTCCCGGGCCGCGCGGGGGACCCGGAGCTGGTGGCGGTTCATCCGGCAGGCCAAGGAGCCCGAACTCCCCATCGTGCTGTTGGAGGACAGCGGTGCGCTGGTCGGGCTGGTACTCGCCCTCGCCGGTATCGGCCTCACCGTGCTGACCGGCGACCCGGTGTGGGACGGCGTGGCCACCCTCGGCATCGGCGCGTTGCTCGGGTTCATCGCGGTCACCCTGATCATCGAGACCAAGAGCCTGCTGGTGGGTGAGGGGGCGAGCGCCGAGGAGGTGCGGCGCATCCGGGAGGCGCTGGTCGGGAGCCGGGTATCCCGCGTCATCCACCTGCGGACCGAGTACCTCGGGCCGGAGGAGCTGCTGGTCGCCGCCAAGATCGCCGTGACGGCGTCGCTCTCCACCCGCGAGGTGGCCGCCGCCATCGACGAGGCGGAGGGCAGGCTCCGCGCCGCCGTTCCCGTCGCCCGCCTCGTCTACCTCGAACCCGATCTCGACCGGGGGTGAACGGTCGACGGGCGGGTGGGAGGCGCTGCGGCGCGGGCGGTGTCCCACCCGGTGAGCCGACCACGACCGTGGCCCCGCGGGCCTGGCTCGCCCGCCGCCCGGACGGCGAACCGGTGCGAAACGACCGAATCGTCCGGTGGGCGGGTGCGACCGGTGCTCACCCCCGTGTGGCCAACGTCAAATGGTCTGGACTTCAGCGCCGCGAGGACTATCGTTTCGGTGACTTTCCAACGGTGGGGCCTCGGGGGGAACCCCGGGGAAGGCAGTGAGGGGCGAACGACATGGCCCGGCATGGGCTGATGCGAACCAAGAGCGTGGAGCAGTCCATCGCCGAGACGGACGAGCCCGGTACGCGACTCCGCAGGGACCTCACGGCCTGGGACCTGACGGTCTTCGGTGTCGCGGTCGTCATCGGAGCGGGGATCTTCACGTTGGCGGCCAGAACCGCCGGGAACGTGGCCGGCCCCTCCGTCTCGTTGTCGTTCGTCCTCGCCGCGATCGCGTGTGGCCTGGCCGCGTTGTGCTACGCCGAGTTCGCCTCGACCCTGCCGGTCGCCGGTTCGGCCTACACCTTCTCCTACGCGACCTTCGGCGAGTTCCTCGCCTGGATCATCGGCTGGGACCTGATCCTCGAGTTCGCCCTGGCCTCGGCGGTGGTCAGCAAGGGCTGGTCGGACTACCTGCGTGAGGGACTGGCCCTGCTGGGTCTGGACGTGCCCACCACCGTCACCCTGGGGTCGCTCGAGTTCGACTGGGGCGCCGTCCTGCTCATCGCCGTGCTGACGCTCCTGCTGGCCCTGGGCACCAAGCTCTCCTCCCGGGTCAGCCAGGTCATCACCGCCATCAAGGTCGCCGTCGTGCTGCTCGTGATCATCGTGGGCTTCGCCTACGTGCGGGCCGAGAACTACTCGCCGTTCATCCCCCCGGCCCAGGGCAGCGCCGAGGGTGGCGGTTCCGGGCTCGACCAGTCCTTGTTGTCGTTGGTGTTCGGCGTGGAGACCAGCACGTACGGGGTGTTCGGCCTGCTCGCGGCGGCGTCCCTGGTGTTCTTCGCCTTCATCGGATTCGACGTGGTGGCCACGACGGCCGAGGAGACCAGGAACCCGCAGCGCGACCTGCCCCGAGGCATCCTCGGTTCCCTGCTCATCGTGACCGTCCTCTACGTGCTGGTGGCCCTCGTGCTGACCGGGATGCAGAGCTACCAGGAACTCGCCACCCAACCCGGCGGGCAGGACGCCACCCTGGCGACCGCGTTCGCCGCGAACGGGGTCGACTGGGCCGCCGGAGTGATCTCCGTGGGGGCTCTCGCCGGTCTGACCACCGTGGTGATGGTGCTCATGATGGGCCAGATCCGGGTCCTCTTCGCGATGTCACGGGACGGGCTGGTGCCCCGGAGGCTGGCACCGACGGGCAGGCGCGGCACGCCGGTGCGGGCCACCCTCCTGGTCGGTGGGGTGGTGGCCGTGGTCGCCGGTTTTCTCCCGGCGCACGCGCTGGAGGAGATGGTGAACGTCGGCACCCTGTTCGCCTTCGTCCTGGTCTCCGCGGGGGTCATCGTCCTGCGCCGCACCCGGCCGGACCTCAAGAGGGGATTCCGGGTCCCGCTGGTCCCGTTGATCCCGATCCTCGCGATCCTCGCCTGCGTCTGGTTGATGTTCAACCTGACCGCGCTGACGTGGGTGCGGTTCTCGATCTGGATGGCGCTGGGCGCGGTGATCTACTTCGTCTACGGCTACCGGAACTCCACCCTGGCCAGGCGGGAGCGGATGGCGACGGCCCCGGCGGGCGCGGCCGCTGGCCCGGTGCCCTCCGAGGCGGGTGACGCTGCCGGGGGACGCGGCGGGGCGGGACCCCGGGGCCCGGCGACGGCCCAGGACGACGGTGCGGACGGTGCGTCCGGCGGCGGGTCCACCTCCGACGGCACCGGGGACGGCTCCTCCTCCGGCGCTGCGGGTGACTGACCTGACCCGGTCGGTGGCGGGGCCGTGGGGCGAGTCGGCCGGCGGGATTCGACGCCGCCGGTGACCGGTCGGCGTCGACCGCCCACGGCTCGTGCGGAGAGGAGCGCCGTGCCTCGGGGGTCGGTCCACGCTCGCCACCGGCCCCCCGACGCACCGCGGCCCGCTCCCAGCCGCCCCGGCTCGGTGCCCGTTCGCGGGCACGGGTCGGGTGGGGGTTCCTGACGGACAGCCCGGTCCACCACCCGCGCGTCGGCGGACCAGTCCGAGGCCGGGGGCGGCCCCACGAGAACCCGGGACGGACGCGGCCGGCGGCGCCGCCGTCGAGCCGGACCCGGGCGGTGCCTCGGGTTGACCCCTCCGGGCGCCAGGGGGACCGGGGAACCCGCCCGAGGGAGCCGGGGAGTGCGGCGTCACGTCATCCAGGGCACCACGCGGATCTCCCCGCGCGCCGGCGGCCAGCTCCTCGGCGTCCCGGCTCGTGACGGCGGTGAGCGCCGTCCTCTCCGCTCGGGGCGTGGTCCCAGGGCCCGGGCCCGAGGGCCACCCCAGGGCGCGCGAGCGCTCCTCGCGTGCGGCTCCGGGCCGGCGACGCCCGTCGACCCCGAACGCTCAGCCGCCCTTCACCGGCAACTCGGCGGCACGTTCCCAGGGAGTGCTGCGGCCCCGGGGGATCTCGGTGGGAGGTGGCACGGGGTCGGATAACGACGTTTTCGACGGTCGTCCCGGCGGTCGTCCTCGGCCCTCCGGGTCGGCCGAGCCACCACCACCGCCGTCGATCGGGTCCGCCGCTCCTCGTGGAGGGGACTGGCCGGCGGCGGCGCCGTCGGAGCCCACCCCCAACGCGCTGAGCAGGCTGCCCGTCGTCGGGGTGTCCCTCGGTGGCAGTTCCAGGCCGGCCGCGATGGCCACCGCGCGGTCCCACTCCGGGTCGACGGGGTAGTCGTAGTGCGAGAGCACCCCGGGGCTCCACCGACGACCGGTGAACGGCCCCCGCATCGGGTCGGGGAGCCAGTGGTCGCCGCCGAGCACCAGGGCGCCGTTGGGGCTCCGCGTCGCGGCGGGCAGGGGGCCGACCGAGCCGTCGGCGCGGAACCCGACGCCGATCAGGGTCCCCTCGTAGACCTGCCGGTTCCAGGTGGTGACCGGCCCGCCCAACGGGTCCGTCCCACGGCAGAGGGAACGCCACCGGCCCCGGAGCGCGCCGGACAGCTCCGCCAGGGAGGACAGCGGCACCACCGAGGGGAACGCGCGCGCGTAGATCCACTGGAGCTGGGAGCCGTGCGTCACCAGACCGACCCGGTGCCGGTCCGCGTCGGGCAGGGACTGCGCGAGCCGCGCCGCCGTGACCGCCGCCAACAGACTGCCCTGGCTGTGCCCGGTGATGACCACCCGGACCCCGGGGTCCTTGAGGTGGTGGACCACCCGGTCCGCCAACTCGGGGATGACCTTCAACGCGTAACAGGGCGGCACCGTCGGGTGGGCCTCCCTGGGCCAGAAACTCGTCAGGTCGGCGAGGATGCCCAGCACCTTGGCGGTTTCCGGGCGCCGTTTCGCCAGGTGGACGGTGCGCAGCAACGCCAGGGCCAGCGCGGCGAGCACCACGACCCCGATCCCGGCGAGCGGGTCGAACCAGTCGGGCAGCGAGACGTCCGCGAGCCGGACGACCAACGCGATCAGCGCACCGGCACTGAGCACCCCGGCGACCAGCAACAGGATGTGGTGCAGGTGCCGGCGCTGCGCCGCGGCCCACCACCAGGCCCTCGCGCCTACTCGGGAGTCCTCCGGTCGGCCCGCGTGCAGGAGCGTGGTCTCGGGCGGGGCCAGTCGGTCGCGGCGCTCGGCGAGCCAGCGGCGGAAGAGCACCACCGGGACGACGACCGCGACCGCGACGACGGCGAGAACGGCACCGGCGCCCCACAACAGGGTGATCGCCTCGTAGCCCTCCGGATCGGCGAGATGTCCTCGCCCCAACAACTGGCGGACGGTGAGCGTCAACCCGGCACCGAACCCGGCTCCCAACAGGGCGGCCAGGGTGAGCACCGGAGCCGAGAACCAGCCCCCGGCCCAGGGGCGCTGGTCGCGCGGTTGCCCGCGCCACTCCACCCGCGCCAGCCAGGCGGCCGGGACGAGCAGGGCGCCGAACAGGACGCAGCAGAGCGCGAGCAGGGCGGCGACCACCTCGACGGTGAGCGTCGATGCCGGCAGCTCGGCGGGCAGCGGGCCCAACCGGACCGACACCAGGGCCACGAGCAGTACCGACGCGCCGACCATGACCTGGGACGGCCAGGACCCCAGGAACCGCCGGAGCCTTCCCCCCAGGCCGCCCCTGGCCCGCAGCTCCGGTGGGTCGTCCAACAGGGCGGTGGCCAGGAGCCCGAAGAGGAACAGGGCGGCGGCCGACCACCACAACCAGTCGTTGGAACCGTCGGTTGCGCCGGTGGGCCCGCCCAGCGCGAGGATCGCGACCACCGCCAGCGTCGCCACGGTGTGCGTCATCCGGAGAACGGGGGTGTCGGGGTCGGCGATGACGGTCTCGCCGGGGAGGCCGGCGAGCCGGCTGCGCCGCCGCTCCGGGTCGGCGGGCAACGGGTCCGAGGACCTGTTGACCTTCCAGCTCACCGTCGACACCCGGTGCAACACGGCGACCAGGGCCACCACCGGGAGCAGGCCGAGCACGGCGCGTCCCAGGTCCCACCCGCGCAGGGAGTCCGGCGCGAACGGCAGGCAGGAGGAGCCGGGCCGCAGGCACTGCGTCGCGACGAGGTCGAGGAAGATGACGGTGAGCTGGGACACGAGCAGGCAGGAGAGCAGGAGCGCGGCCAACCGGAGCAGGGCGCGCAGCAGGTGGCCGAGCCCCCGGGAGGCGGCGCTGCCCTCCCGCACGGGAGGCAGCATCCAGTGCGCGACGTTGGCCATCGCGAAGGGGAAGAGCAGTGCCCAGGTCGCCTTCGCGAACCCGCCGGAGGTCATGCCGCCCCAGACGTAACCCTCGACGACACGTGGCACCGGCCGTCCCCCGGCGTTGAGCATCGGTCCGGGCGCGGGTCTGCGGAGCCGGTCGGCGGGGCGGACGAGTTGGCCGAGGCCGTCCCCGGCCACCTCGACGGCGGACACCGATCCGGTCAGGTCCTCCGGGGTGGTTCCGAGAACGCCGTGGACCCTCAGCTCCACGACGCGTGTGTCGGGCCCGGGTATCACCACGGCCACCGCCCTCCCTGCCCCGTCGTGCTCCGTGCGATCGATTATCGGTTCTCCGGTGGTGGATCGGTGGCAATCCTGGGCTATTTGATCGTCACTGGCGAGTATTGGGGCTCCGGCGTGGCGAACGGTAGTGTGCGGGGGCTGTTCCCATGTCGTGAGGAGACGCCTGATGAGCGCCGAAAGGCTCCAGACCCGTGCCGGTATCGAGTTCGCCATCGCAGACCTGTCACTCGCCGACTTCGGACGCAAGGAGATCCGGCTCGCCGAGCACGAGATGCCCGGGCTGATGGCGCTGCGGCGGGAGTACGCGGGCACGTTTCCGCTGCGTGGAGCCCGTATCTCCGGATCGCTGCACATGACGGTGCAGACCGCGGTGCTGATCGAGACGCTGGTGGATCTGGGCGCCGAGGTCCGGTGGGCGTCCTGCAACATCTTCTCCACCCAGGACCACGCGGCGGCGGCCGTCGTCGTGGGTCCGAACGGCACCGAGGAGGAGCCCAAGGGCGTCCCCGTCTTCGCCTGGAAGGGGGAGACCCTGGAGGAGTACTGGTGGTGCACCGACAAGATGCTCACCTGGGGTGGGGGCGCCCTGCCCAACATGCTCCTCGACGACGGTGGCGACGCCACCCTGTTGGTGCACAAGGGAACGCAGTACGAGAAGGCCGGCGTGGTTCCCTCGGCGGCCGACGACGACCCCGACGAGTGGAAGGTCATCCTCGACCTGCTCGGCCGCTCGCTGAAGGAGGACGACTCGCGGTGGACGCGTGTCGGGGAGTCCATCCTGGGCGTCACCGAGGAGACCACCACCGGCGTCCTGCGCCTGTACCAGCTCGCGGCGGCCGGTGAGCTGCTCTTCCCCGCCATCAACGTGAACGACTCGGTCACCAAGTCGAAGTTCGACAACCGGTACGGCATCCGGCACTCGCTGATCGACGGCATCAACCGGGGCACCGACGTCCTCATGGGCGGCAAGGTCGCGGTGGTGTGCGGCTACGGTGACGTGGGCAAGGGCGCGGCCGAGTCGCTGCGGGGTCAGGGCGCCAGGGTCATCGTCACCGAGATCGACCCGATCTGCGGTCTCCAGGCCCTGATGGACGGGTACCAGGTGTCCACGCTGGACAGCGTCATCGACCAGGCCGACATCGTCATCACCACCACGGGCAACAAGGACGTCGTCAGCGCCGAGCACATGTCCCGGATGAAGCACCAGGCGATCCTGGGCAACATCGGGCACTTCGACAACGAGCTCGACATCGCGGGGCTCGCCCGGTGGAAGGGCGTTCGGCGCGTCAACATCAAGCCGCAGGTCGACGAGTGGGTCTTCCCCGACGGCCACTCGATCATCGTGCTCTCCGAGGGGCGCCTGCTGAACCTGGGCAACGCCACCGGGCACCCGTCCTTCGTGATGTCGAACTCCTTCTCCAACCAGGTGATCGCCCAGATCGAGCTGTTCACCAAGCACGAGGAGTACGACAAGGAGGTCTTCCGGCTGCCGAAGAAGCTCGACGAGAAGGTCGCGCGCATCCACCTGGAGGCGCTGGGTGGTGAGCTGACCAAGCTCACCAAGGAGCAGGCCGAGTACATCGACGTCGCCGTCGACGGCCCCTTCAAGTCCGAGCACTACCGGTACTGACCGTCCCGGTCCCCGGCGGATGCCCAGCCGGGGGCCGCTCCCGGTCGCCCACCTGTCGCCGGCGGGCTCCCGTGCGGTGCCGGGTCCGCGTCTCGGCGCGGGCAGCCGCTCCGCCCGGCCCGAGGAGCACCCCGTCCCGCCCGAGGGCGGCGGTCCCGCGCGCCCTCCCGACGATGTGCCGGACTCCGGTTGGTCGGGGCGCCCCGCAGCCGAGGGACCATCCGGCCGTGGTGGGTCGCCCGCTGCCGCCGCGTGACGCGCCCGGGTGCCCTCCGGGCGGGTCGTGGTGGTGGCGGTCCTCGGTCCCCCCGTTCGGCGCGCGCCCTGCCTCGGGGGGCAGCACCTCCCCCCGCCCCTCGTCGCGAAGCCGCCACCCTCCCCTTGGCCAAGGCGCCGGTGGCCGGGCTCCGCCCAGCCCCGAGCCCGGCGGTGATCTCCTCGTGCTGGCTGGGCGCCGGCGGGGCCGCGCACCCGGCCCGGAGGAGGTGGTGCGCGAGCCAGCCGCCCCCGTCCGAGCACGGGGCTGGCCGCCGCTGCCGCCGGGCAGCGCCCCGCTGGTGGGGTGCCGGCTGAGCGGTCCGCCCAACCCGTGGTGCCGACGGGAGGCGTCGAGGCGGCTGGTGGTGCCGGCGGCGCGTCGCGGGGCCCGGAAAGCGACGACCGGTGCCGGACCTGGGTGCCACCACCGCCGGGGCCGGCGCCGAGGGGCGGACCGCCCCTCGGCCGTGCCGTCCTCACGCGTGCCAGTCCCGCCGGCGGCGCGAGGACGCGCGGGCCCGCGCCCGCCGCCAGGCGCGCCTCATCCGAGGGGTGCGGAGGGGGTTCGCGGCCCAGGAAGCTCCCACCGCCTCGGGCGGCCGCCCACCGCCGTGGTTCGCCGTCGCGACGTCGTGCGCCTGGTGACCGGCCACGAGCGACATCCGTGGGCCGGCGTCCGCGGGCTCCCGAGGGGTGGCTACGGTGTGCGCCCGTGGGACGCTTGATCGGGATCGAGGGCATTGACGGAGCGGGCAAGCGGACCTTGTTCGGGAAGCTGAGCACGGCACTCACCGAACGCGGGCTGAGCGTGCGCGGTCGAGCCTTCCCCCGCTACGGCGTGGACGTGCACGCGGACCTGGTGCGGGACGCCCTGCACGGCGACCTGGGTCCGGTCTCGGACTCGCCGCACGCGATGGGCCTGCTGTACGCGCTCGACCGGCGGGACGCGGCGGAGGGCCTGCGAGCGGACCTGGAGCGGTACGACGTCGTGCTGCTGGACCGCTACGTGGCGTCGAACGCCGCGTACGGTGCCGCCCGGCTGCGCCAGGACGCCGACGGCGACTTCGTGCGCTGGGTGCACGACCTGGAGATCTCCCGCTTCCGGCTGCCCGTCCCCGACGCGCACCTCCTGCTCAGCGTCACCCCCACCGTCGCCGCCTCCCGAGTGACCCGCCGTGAGGCGACCGAGGTGGGGCGCGAACGTGACATCTACGAGTCGGACGCCGACCTCCAGGCTCGGTGCGCCGCGCTCTACGAGCAGCTCGCCCGACGCGGCTGGCTCGCGCCCTGGACGGTCGTGGACGCGGTGTCCACGGTGGATACGAATCGGTTGGTCGATGAACTCTTCGGCTGAACAGCCGCACACCCTCGTACTCGCCCTGCTCGACGAGGTGCGGTCCGAGACTGGCCTGCCCGTGACGGACTGGGTCCGGGAGGAGCACGGCGACCACTCGATCGTCGAGGTCTGCCCGCCCGACGCCGCCGGTGACGTCGTGGTGTGGCTGCTCGGCCAGATCGCGCTGGTCTTCCTGGACATCGCCGAGCCCGTCGAGTTCGACCTCCGGGAGGAGGGTGAGGCGGAGCGCCTCCACTCGCTGTTGCTCGCCGCCGCGCGGGGGCAGGTCGAGTTCGACGAGCTGGTGGGCAGGTCCGCGAGCCACCCCTACGCCGTGCGCTGGCCCGGCGGCGAGCACCGGGTGACGGTGTCCTCGTGGACCTGGATGTGGCGGCGGCGCATGACCCACCGGGTGCGGCGGTTCCCCTCCTGGACGGGGGCGGCGGAACCCGGCCGGGTCCTGGCCGACGTGCCCGACGGGCACCCGACGGGCACGAGCGAGGACGACGGCGCTCCCCCCGGGGAGGGCTTCCTGGTCGCACCCCGCGAGAGCCTCGAGAGTCCCCCCACGAAGAGCGTGGAGGCCGCCGGAACGGCCTTGGGAGGCAGCCGTTCCGACTAGCCCGACCCCGTCCCGACCACGCCTGCCCCACGCGTAACGAACCGGTCACCGGAAACGGTCTAAGACCGGGGGATACAACGTGATTCGAGTCACCACGGCGTGGAAGAGGGGGAGCTGGTGCGAAATGCGAGCACCGTGCACGGCGAGCGGTTCGGTAACAACGGTCACGTCTCACGTCCCTGGGTGGTGCGTTCCCGCAGGGCAGCCAATGCGACGATATCCAGCATGAAGTCGCGTGTACTGGTAGTTGACGACGACCCCGCGCTCGCCGAGATGCTGACGATCGTCCTCCGGGGCGAGGGATTCGACACCGCGGTCGTCGGCGACGGCACACGCGCCCTTCCCGCCGTGCGGGAGCTCAAGCCGGACCTGGTGCTGCTGGACCTCATGCTCCCCGGGATGAACGGCATCGACGTGTGCAAGGCGATCCGCGCCGAGTCGGGCGTTCCGATCGTGATGCTGACGGCGAAGAACGACACGGTGGACGTCGTGCTCGGCCTCGAATCCGGTGCCGACGACTACGTGGTGAAACCGTTCAAACCCAAGGAGTTGGTGGCCCGCCTGCGTGCCCGGCTCCGGCGGACCGAGTCCGAGCCGGCGGAGGTGCTGAGTATCGGAGATCTCACCATCGACGTGCCCGGACACGAGGTGACCAGGGAGGGACGACCGATCTCGCTGACTCCGCTGGAGTTCGACCTGCTGGTCGCCCTTGCCCGCAAACCCCGGCAGGTGTTCACTCGTGAGGTCTTGCTGGAACAGGTGTGGGGTTACCGGCACGCCGCCGACACCCGGCTGGTGAACGTCCACGTGCAGCGGCTGCGTTCCAAGGTCGAACGCGACCCGGAGCACCCCGAGGTGGTACTGACCGTTCGTGGGGTGGGATACAAGGCCGGCCCCCCATGACCCGTGACGGGACCGGGTGGTGCGGGTGAGGAGTTCTGATCGCGGCGGTGAGTCGTTCCACCGGCGCGCCGCCCGGCGGGTCCGGCGAGCTCATCGCCTCGTCCGCCGGCGGCTGGGAGCAGCCGCCGGGTTGTGGCGGCGGTCGCTCCAGGTGCGGGTGGTCGTGAGCACGCTGGCGCTTTCCTCCGCCGTGGTGTTCGTGTTGGTGATGGTGCTCCAGACGCAGATCATCTCGCGGCTGATCGACGGCAAGCGCGACGCCGCGCTGGAACAGGCCCAGACCAGCAGGGAGATCGTCAGCAACGAGTTGCGCGGCTCCAACCCGAACTCGGACGGTTTCGGCACCCAGCTCAGCGCGGCGAGGAACACGCTCAGCACCAGGACCGACCAGGACTCGTCCGGGTCAGCCGGCGTCTTCGACCCGGTGCTGGCCGACTTCTACGGGCGCCAGACCGAGACGGGGGAGCCCCTGGCCCAGTCCGGCCCCCTCGACGACATCCCGGAGGACCTGCGGCGGCAGGTGGAGGACGAGAACAGCCTCGCCTCCCAGATCACCACGGTCGACCGCGACGGCCAACCCGTGACGATGCTCGCGGTCGGCATTCCCGTGCCCACCGTGAGCCGGACGATCCAGCTCTACCAGCTGTACCCGCTGACCCCGGAGCAGCGGACCATCAGCCTCGTGCAGAGCACGCTGCTCGTCGGAGGGCTCGCGCTGGTCGTCCTGTTGGGCGGCGTCACCTACCTCGTGACCAGGCAGGTCGTCCGACCGGTCCGGGAGGCGGCCGAGGTCGCCGAGCGCTTCGCCGACGGGGACCTGGACGACCGGATGCGGGCGACCGGTGAGGACGAGGTGGCCAGGCTCGCCGAGTCCTTCAACGCCATGGCCGAGAGCCTCCAGGGGCAGATCCGCCAGCTGGAGGAGTTCGGCCAGCTCCAGCGCCGATTCACCTCCGACGTCTCCCACGAGTTGCGGACGCCGTTGACCACGGTCCGGATGGCGGCGGACGTGCTGCACGCCTCCCGAGACCAGTTCCCCGCCGGCCTCGCCCGCTCCACGGAGCTGTTGGTCAACGAACTGGACCGCTTCGAGTCCCTGCTCAGCGACCTGTTGGAGATCAGCCGACTGGACGCCGGGGTGATCCAGCTCAGCGCGGAGAGCGTGGACCTGCGGCCGGTGGTGCGCAGCGCCGCGGAGTCGGTGCGCGCGATCGCCGCGACGGCGAAGGTCCGCATCGACCTCCACCTGCCACCCGACCCGGTGATGGTCGCCATCGACTCCCGCCGCATCGAACGGGTGCTGCGCAACCTGCTTGCCAACGCCGTCGACCACGGTGAGGGCAAACCCGTGGAGGTCAGGGTCGGTGAGAGTTCCGCCGCGGTCGCCGTCACCGTCCGCGACTTCGGCGTGGGGCTCAGGCCCGGTGAGGAGGAGCTGGTCTTCAACCGCTTCTGGCGTGCCGACCCCTCCAGGAACCGGCACAGCGGTGGCACGGGGCTCGGGCTGGCGATCAGCCTGGAGGACGCCCGCCTGCACAACGGCGAGTTGGAGGCGGTCGGTGAACCCGGGGAGGGCGCCTGCTTCCGGCTGACGCTGCCCCGGCGTCCCGGGATCGAGCTGACGCGGAGCCCGCTGCCGTTGATGGTGGCGGACCCGTCGTGGGGCGGTGCCCGCTCCTACTACGACGCCGAGCGCCTCGTGGCGGGCGGGGTCCAGGACGACGGGCTCGCCGATCTCGTGAGCGGTGCCGGGCCCGAGGACGGCGCTCCAGCGGGGCCACCCGCTCCGGCACCGGTCGAGGACCCGGACCACCAGGAGGACTCGGTGCTGGTCGGCGCGGAGGACGACGTGGCGGTGGCCGAGGCGCGGGCGACGCGGGAGCGGTTGGAGAAGCTGGGCCTTCCCAGCTGGTCCGAGGCGTTGACCGGCGACCGGGGGAGGGACTCGACGTGACGTCGGGGCGGAGCGGACCTGGTGGGGGAGGACCGGCGGCGAGCCTGCTGGTGATGCTGCTCGCGGGAGTGAGCCTGCTCGCCGGGGGGTGCGTGGCGATCCCGGAGTCCTCCACGGCCACCGTGGCGCAACGGATGGATGACGGGATTCCCGGCGGTGACGTCCAGGAGCCCGACCCGGAACTGGACGCCCCCGAGCTGGCCCGTGCCTTCGTGCAGGCGAGCGCGCGCCCCGACGACGACCACGCGGAGGCGCGTGCGTACCTGACCGACGACGCGCAGCGCCAGTGGGACACCGAGTCCCGCATCACCCTGGTGGACGAGCTCCAGCTGGTGATCCACGACCAGGAACTCGCCGTGAGCGAGGCCCCGGACGATGTGGCGGTCGTCCGGGTCACCGCGCGCCGCATCGGCCGGATCGAGCCGGACATGTCCTTCGTGCCCGACTGGGGGACGCACGACATGCGGCTGGTGATGACCAAGGAGAGCGAGGAGCGGGGGTGGCGGATCAGCCAGCCCCCGACCGACGTGGTCATGACGGTGGACGACTTCAACCTGAACTACCAGCAGGTGCAGCTGTACTTCCACGCCAGTGACCGGCCGGGCCTGGTGCCGGACCTGCGGTACATCCCGGCGCAGCCGAGCACCGCGCATCCCGGGAAGGTCGTCGAGTTGCTCCAGAGCGGTCCCTCGGCCAGCCTCGCCGGAGCGGTGGCTCCCGTGCTGCCCCGGGGCGCGGCGATGCGGTCCAACGTCAGCGACGCGCGGGACGCGGTGATCGAGGTCAACCTGTCGAACCTGGGGAAGGACCCGACGCCGGAGTCCTACCGGCGGATGGTCGCGGGCATCGTGCTCTCCATCCAGTCGGTCACCCCGCGTCCGGTGCGGGTGATGTACGAGAACGTCGACGTGCTGCCCGAGAAGAAGCTGTGGCGCATGGTCGACTTCCGGGCGGAGATGCAGGCGTTCGCCCCCAACCTGGACCTGCCGGGGCTGATGGTGCGCAACGGCCGGGTGGAGACGTTGACCGGGGAACCGGTGCCGGGGCCGGCCGGCGCGGGCGACTACCGGGCGGAGACGGCCGCGCAGTCGGTCGACGGGAGCCAGCTCGCGGTCGTGGGCCGTGACCTGGGCGGTCGGCCCACCCTCTGGGTCGGTGGCTACGGCGAGGACCTGCTGCCGGTGGAGATCGACGCCGAGACGCTCACCAGGCCGACGTGGCGGGCTGGCACCTCCGAGTTGTGGACCGTCGCCGACGGCGACACGGTGCTGCAGGTGGTGGCCACGGGGCAGAACGGCTGGGTGACCAGGCCGGTGCCCCACCGGCTGCCGGACGACCAGTTGCCCGTCACCGATCTCCGGCTGTCCCCGGACGGGATGCGGGTGGCCGTGGTCGGGGGTGACGACCTGCTGGTCGCCTCCGTGTCCAGCGACAACGAGGGGCCCAGGATCGGAGGGCACCACGTGTTGCACCGCATCGGGGAGGAGATCCAGGCCCGTTCGGTGGCCTGGCAGTACCCGGCCCCCGGGGAACAGGGCAGCGAGTACCTGATCGTCGCGGTCAGCGGGAAGTACCCGGTGATGCGGATCAGCCCGGACGGCATGGTCTTCCAGCGCTACCAGCAGTCGAACCTGACCCAGGACGTCACGACGGTGACCGCGTTCCCGAAGAAGGACGTGATGGTCGCCGACCAGAACGGGCTGTGGACCGTGCAGGACGTGAACAGCTACTGGCAGCAGCACACCGCCGTCAAGAACGGCGGCGCGGTACCGCTCTACCCCGGGTGACACCCGATCGGTCGGAGTCGGCCGCGATCGAGCGTCGGGAACCCGGTTTCCGTCGGTCCCGCTCGGGAGGCTCCGAACCATGCGTGCGCTGTGCGACTCGGTGCTGGACCTGCTCGTCCCCCGCTGGTGCGTGGGCTGCGACCTCCCCGGGGTCGACCTCTGCGACGGCTGCCGGCGTGGGCTCGGCCGACCCCGCGCGGTGACGAGGAGGCCGGTCGCGGTGGCGGCGCCGGTGTACGCGCTGGCCGAGTACGCCGGCGCGACCAGGTCCGCCGTCCTGGCGTTCAAGGAGCGGGCCAGGCGGGGGCTCGCGGTGCCCCTGGGCCGGGCCCTCGCCGAGGGGATCGGCGGTCCGCACCGTCCCGCAGGAGCTCCACCGAGGCTGGGGCGTGACGAACCGTGGTGGCTCGTCCCCGCGCCGTCCCGCCCGGCCGCGGTGCGGAGGAGGGGCGGGAGCCACGTTCTGCGGCTGGCCGAGGTCGCCGCGGCGGGACTCCGCGCGGGTGGCCTGGCCGTCGGTGTCGCGGACGGCCTGCGGCTGGGACCCGGTGCCAGGGACTCGGTCGGTCTGCCGCCCGCCGAACGGCTGGCGAACCTCGCCGGCCGGGTCGTGGTGCGCCCCCGCCGCCTGCCACCCCGGGGAGCGGAGGTCGTCGTGCTGGACGACGTGGTCACCTCCGGCGCCACCGCCGCCCAGTCGGTGCGCTCCCTCCTCGACGCCGGGCTGCGGGTGCGCGCGGTGGTGGTGCTGGCGGTGGCGGGCGGGGGTTCGGCGCGCCTCGCGGGTACCGGTGGAACGGCGCGTGGCGATTACCTGACGTGACTCCCGGGGTTTCCGCGCTCGCCCGATCGGTTGGTTTCCCGCGAATTTTTCGCGACCAATTCGGGAACTTCGGGTTGCGCGCACCCGTTACCCGGGTATGAGGCGATTACGAGGCGGCGGCAGTGAGGGCGGAGGTCAGCCCGGTGGGACACCGGGTCGGACGAGCATGCCCTCGGTCGTCGACGTCTCGGGACCGCCGAGGGGTGCTGTGACCGTCGGTAGTCATCGCGCATCGCTCTCCACGGGGCTGGGCAATACCGACGGATGGGGCTAACGTGCTCGGCTATCAGTCGCGGAGGGCCAGACGAACCGGCCGGATGACACCGCCGGAGGGAGGCGATCAACTCATGCCATTGGCGTCGTGAGGCCGGATGAGCCCGGGCGCGCTCCGACGCCACCGTTTCACGCATCGCTCGCAGATCGCGCGAGGGAGGTCGTTTATGGACATCGTGGTCAAGGGTCGTAACGTCGAGATCCCGCAGCACTACCGGGTGCACGTGGCGGAGAAGCTGGGCCGACTCGAACGTTATGACCGCAAAGTCATCCGCTTCGACGTCGAGTTGTTCCACGAACCCAATCCGCGGCAGGCGAAGAACTGCCAGCGCGTCGAGATCACCGGCAAGGGACGCGGACCCGTGGTCCGCGCCGAGGCCTGTGCCCAGGACTTCTACGCGGCGTTGGACGTGGCGGTGAACAAGCTGGAGAACCGGCTGCGCCGCATCCACGACCGGCGGAAGGACGGCAGGCGCAAGGCGAAGTCCATCGCGGAGACGATGGCCGGGACCGCCGCCGGTTCCGCCGAGTGGCCGAGCCTCGTCGGGATGCCGACGGCCGGCGGAGGCGCCGGGAACGCTGATCGCGAGCAGACAGGGAGGACGACCGTGCTGGACACGACCGAGCGCCAGGTGGCTCAGGCCGAGAACGTGAGCGAGATCCCCTCCCAGTGGAGTTCCGACGAACCCGGCCGGATCGTGCGCACCAAGGAGCACCCGGCCGAGCCGATGACCGTTGACCAGGCCCTCTACCAGATGGAACTGGTCGGCCACGATTTCTACCTCTTCTCCGACGCCGACAGCGGCCGTCCCAGCGTCGTGTACCGGCGTCGGGGTTTCGACTACGGTGTGATCAGTCTGGTCTGACTGCCGTGAGTGACGGTTCGCGGCACGGGCCATACTGAGAGTGCGACCGTGCGAGTGGTCCCCGCCCGACAGGATCGGGTCGGGGACCGCCCCGCGAGTGGGGGCGGTGAGGTCGGTGTTCCCGGTGGGCGCGTCCGCGTGGCACCGACTCCGGGGCGCTCCCGCCGGTCATGCTTGCCCCGCACGGACGTATCGCACTCCCAATCCGCGCCTAGTATGGCGGCAAAGCGCCTGTGGCGGGCGCGTGACGATCAGCTAGTGAGGTCGACCGAATGGTCCTGTCCCGACTGCTCCGCGCCGGCGAGGGCAAGACTCTCAAGCGCCTGCGCAACATCGCGGCGCACGTGAACTCGCTCGAGGAGGAGATCGCCCCGCTGACCGACGATCAGCTGCGGGCGAAGACCGACGAGTTCCGCAGCCGTCACGCCGATGGCGAGAGTCTCGACGAGCTGCTGCCAGAGGCCTTCGCCGTCGTGCGGGAGGCCGCCAAGCGCACGCTGGGCCAGCGTCACTTCGATGTGCAGCTCATGGGTGGCGCCGCCCTGCACCTCGGGCAGGTCGCCGAGATGCGCACCGGTGAGGGCAAGACGCTCACCTCGTCGTTGCCCGCCTACCTGAACGCGATCTCCGGTGAGGGCGTTCACGTCGTCACCACCAACGACTACCTGGCCAAACGTGACTCGGAGTGGATGGGCCGGGTCCACCGCTTCCTGGGCCTGGAGGTCAGCGTCATCGTCGCCCAGATGACCCCCGAGCAGCGACGGGAGGCCTACCGGGCGGACATCACCTACGGCACCAACAACGAGTTCGGTTTCGACTACCTGCGCGACAACATGGCGTGGAACCTGCGGGACTGCGTGCAGCGCGGCCACAACTTCGCCGTGGTCGACGAGGTGGACTCCATCCTCATCGACGAGGCCAGGACCCCGCTGATCATCTCCGGCCCGGCCGACCAGTCCTCCCGCTGGTACCAGGAGTTCGCGCGGATCGCGCCGCTGATGGAGCGGGAGAAGCACTACGAGGTCGACGAGCGCAAGCGCACCATCGGTGTGACCGAGGCCGGTGTGGAGCTGGTCGAGGACCAGCTCGGTATCGAGAACCTCTACGAGGCGGCGAACACCCCGCTCGTGGGCTACCTGAACAACGCGTTGAAGGCCAAGGAGCTGTTCAACAAGAACAAGGACTACATCGTGCGCGGCGACGACGTGATGATCGTCGACGAGTTCACCGGCCGGGTGCTCGCGGGGCGCCGGTACAACGAGGGGATGCACCAGGCCATCGAGGCCAAGGAGCGGGTCCCGATCAAGGCCGAGAACCAGACGCTGGCCACCATCACGCTGCAGAACTACTTCCGCCTCTACGACAAGCTGTCCGGGATGACCGGTACGGCGCAGACCGAGGCGGCCGAGCTGCACCAGATCTACAAGCTGGGTGTCGTCACCATCCCGACGAACCGCACGATGCAGCGGAAGGACCAGCCGGACCTGGTCTACAAGACCGAGGTGGCGAAGTTCGAGGCCGTCGCCGAGGACATCGAGGAGCGGCACCGCGAGGGGCAGCCGGTGCTGGTCGGGACGACGAGCGTCGAGCGCTCCGAACACCTCTCCAAGATCCTCACCAAGAAGGGTGTCAAGCACGAGGTCCTCAACGCCAAGCACCACGAGCGGGAGGCCGCCATCATCGCCCTCGCCGGTGTGCGGGGCGCGGTCACGGTGGCCACCAACATGGCGGGCCGGGGAACCGACATCGTGCTGGGTGGCAACCCCGACTTCATCGCGGACAAGGAACTCCGCGACCGGGGCCTGGACCCGGTGGAGACCCGGGAGGAGTACGAGGCCGCCTGGGACGCGGAGCTCGACAAGGCGAAGGCCGAGGCCGAGGCGGAGGCGGAGCTGGTCAGGGAGGCCGGTGGTCTCTACGTGCTGGGCACCGAGCGCCACGAGTCGCGGCGCATCGACAACCAGCTGCGCGGTCGGGCCGGGCGGCAGGGCGACCCGGGTGAGACGCGGTTCTACCTCTCCCTGGGCGATGAGCTGATGCGGCGCTTCAACGCCAGCATGGTCGAGATGGTGATGACCAGGCTGCGGGTGCCCGACGACGTCCCGATCGAGCACAAGATGGTGACCAGGGCGATCCGCAGCGCCCAGACCCAGGTCGAGCAGCAGAACTTCGAGATCCGGAAGAACGTCCTCAAGTACGACGAGGTGATGAACAAGCAGCGGACCGTCATCTACGCCGAGCGCCGCCGGGTGCTCGAGGGTGAGGACCTGCGCGAGCAGATCCACCACATGATGCGGGACGTCTGCACGGCCTACGTGGAGGGCGCCGCCGACGACGGCTACCCGGAGGACTGGGATCTCGAGCAGCTGTGGACCGCGCTGCGCACGCTCTACCCGGTCGGCATCGACTGGAAGGAACTGCTGGAGCAGGACGGCAAGGGGCTGACGAAGCAGGGTCTGCTCGACGCGGTGCTGGCGGACGCCGAACGCGCCTACGAGCGGCGTGAGGCGGAGATCAACGAGCTGGTCGGCGACGAGAACGCCATGCGTGAACTGGAGCGGCGGGTCCTCCTCTCCGTCCTGGACCGCAAGTGGCGCGAGCACCTCTACGAGATGGACTACCTCAAGGAGGGCATCGGCCTGCGGGCGATGGCGCAGCGGGACCCCGCGATCGAGTACCAGCGCGAGGGCTTCGACATGTTCAACGCGATGTTGGACGCGTTGAAGGAGGAATCGGTCGGTTTCCTGTTCAACATCCAGGTCGAGCCGCCGGAGGACAAGGACCGCAAACGCGCCGCCGGCGAGGGCGAGGACAAGGTCGCGGTGACCGTCAGCTCGGGTGCCGGCAGCGCGGACCCGGCCGCCACCCCCGGCCAGGCGAGGACCAACGGCAACGGCGGCCGTCGGCCAGCGGCACCCCCGCCGCCGGCGGCGGAGCAGGCGCCCGTGCCCGCGGCACTGCGAGGCAAGGGGCTGGACGGCCCGGGGCGTCAGCAGCTGAACTACTCGGGACCGGACGAGGCCGGCGCCCCCGCCAACCAGGGTGGTCGAGGCGGCGGCCGCTCGGGTGGCACCGCGAACACCGGCGGGAACCAGGCCGGCCGGAGCCAGAGCGGTAACCGGAAGGACCGCCGGGCGGCCGCGCGGGCCCAGTCGAAGCGCGACCGGCGCGGCTGACCCGGCCAACGGCGTCACCGCCGGCCCCCGTCCACGACGTGACCGGTGCGCCGTGTCCGACCGACGAGGTCGAACACGGCGCACCGCCATGTCCGCCCCACCCTGACGAAGCGGGCGACCAGTGCCTGCCGGCGATCACCCAGGGCCACCAGACCGCTGGCCTCCACCCCGGACCACTCGCCCCGCGCGTCGAGGACGGTCTGGGCGCGCAGCGAGCACAGCCGGTAGGGGGCCGCCGGTGGCGCTCCGGGACCGCCGGGGCGGAGCTCGCGGACCAGGGCTGGGGCCAGCACCGCCCGCAGCTGGCTCGCCGGCCTGCGGCGGGCGAACACCTCGACGATGACGGTCAGGGCGGGCCGCGCCACCCGGTACGCGAGCCGTTCCCCGGCGCGGGTACCACCGGGCAGGACCACCGGTCCCTGGGCGGCCAGTGCCGCCAGGCCGCTCCGGTGCCACGCCGGTTCGTCAACCGGGGTGCCTTGCTGGGGCGGTGGCGGAAGCGGGCGCAGCGGCGGTTCGAACTCCGGCAGCGGGCGGAGGCGCAGGGCGGGCAGGACATCGGCCAGCAGCCGCTCAGCCTCGTCGCGGACGAGGCCCGGGCTCGGCGGGACCAGCAGTGACGTGCCGGCGGCGAACGAACGTTCCACGGGATCTCCCAGGTTCCGGGACACGGGACACCTGGCTGATCCCCGAGCACCACGCCTGCGGTCACCCGGCCGGGATTTTCACCTGATCAAGTGGTCCCGGTCCACCGTGCGACGTGCGGACGCGACGGTGGGGGCGTTCTCCCCGTACCGAGCGCCGGACGCGGGCGCTGGCCACCCACCTGACCTCGGGCACGGCCAACCCGGACGACGGACGGCGGTCGTCCCACCTTGGCGCACTACCCTGGGCCGCGTGTCGTCGGATTCGTTGGTCGGCCTGGTCATGGATGTCGGCGGGGTGTTGACCGACCTCGGCGGGTTTCCGGCGTCCGAGGAGCCCCCGCTGCTGGGCGCGGTGCGGCTGTTGCGCCGCCGAGGCGTGCGGACGGCCGTGCTGTCCAACGCCCAGGGGTACCCGCCCGATGCCGGCTGGCGTGCCGACTTCGACGCCGTGGTGGTGTCCGGCGAGGTCGGGATGGGGAAGCCGGACCCGCGCGTGTACCGCCTGACCGCCGCTCGACTCGGTCTCGCCCCCTCCCGGTGCGTCTTCGTCGACGACCTCCCCCGCAACGTGCGTGGTGCCGTCGCCGTCGGCATGGTCGGGGTGCGGCACGACACCGTGGCCGCCACCCTCGAGGAACTGGACGCGCTGTTCCCGGAACGGTGAGCCGTCCCGAACTCCCCGGCGCTCGCCTCGCCCTCGGCGTCCGTCACCCGTCGTGGGTCAGGCCCCGGCGCACCAGCTCGAAGCAGAGCACCGCCGCGGCGCTCGCCACGTTGAGCGACTCGACGCCGCCGCCGAGCGGGATGCGGGTCCACCTGGTCACCTGGCGGTGCACGTCGACCGAGATCCCCTCCGTCTCGCCACCGAGCACGAAGGCCACCCGCTCGTCGGGGAGGGTCAGGTCGAACAGGGACCGGTGGGCGCTCGCCTGCATGCCCACGACCTGGTAGCCCTCGGCCGCCAGCTCCTCGACGGCACCGGCCGCGGTGGCGCACCGGAGCACCGGGGCGTGGAACGCGACGCCAGCCGATGCCTTCACCACCATCGGGTCGATCGCCGCCACGCCCCGCCGGGGCATCACGATGCCCTCCACGCCCGCCGCGGTCGCGGTGCGCAGGATCATGCCGACGTTGGCCGGTGTGGTGATGCCGTCCAACACCAGCACCGTCCTCGGCGCCGGGCCCTCCGAGAGCGCCAGGGACAGCGGACGCATCCGGCGCGCGACGACGTCCGCGAGAACCCCCTGGTCGTGGCGGCCGTTCCCGGCGAGCACCTTCACCCGTTGCGCGGTGGCGCGCTGCACGGTCACCCCACGACGCTTGGCCGCCCGCAGGATCTCACCGGCGGAGTCGCCGCTCGCGTTGGTCGCCAGCACGACCTTGTCCACGGTGAGCTCGGGGTCCGCCAACGCCTCCAGCACCGGCTTGCGGCCGTACACCGTGACGAAGCGGTCCTTCGGGGAGATGGGGGTCTGCATGGCGTCAGCATCGCAAGCCCCCGGCACCGGGGGAGGAGCAGGCCCACCGGGAGCCGCGTCCCGGCCGATCGCCAGGGCGGACGGGGCCACCCGGGCGGCTCGTCCGGCGGCGGGCCGGAGACCCGGAGGGACCATCGCGCCACCGGCCGCTGTGCCAGGATCGAGGCATGCCCGATCGTCTCTCGGCCCTGGACGCGTCCTTCCTGTACCTGGACGACGCCACCACTCCGATGCACGTGGGCACGGTGCTGCTGCTCCAGCTGCCGCGCCGGTCATCCCGCTCCGCCGGGGCGGGGGAGGCGGCGACGCCCTCGGCCGAGTACGACTGGTTGGTCTCCCTGATCGAGCAGCGGCTCGCGTTGGTGCCCCGGTACCGGCAGAAGGTGGTGGCGGTCCCCGGCAGGTTGGCCAGGCCGGTGTGGGTCGACGACCCGGACTTCGACATCGGGTACCACGTCCGGCGGTCCGCCCTGCCCAGACCCGGCAGTGAGGAGCAGCTGAACGAGCTCGTGGCGAGGCTGATGTCCCGGCCGCTGGACCACTCCCGCCCGCTGTGGGAGATCTACCTGGTGGAGGGGCTGAGCCGCAACCGGGTCGCGGTCATCACCAAGACGCACAACGCGGTCGTCGACGGGGTCGCCGGGGTGGACATCGGCCAGGTCCTCCTCCGGTCGAGCCGTCGTCCTCCCCAGCAGGACCCGGAGCTGTGGATGCCGGAGCCGCAACCCTCGGGTTCCCAGCTCGTCCTCGACGCGGCGTGGGAGGCGGTCCGCCAGCCGGGTGAGGCGGTGGAGAACGCCCGCCTGGCCGCGCTCGACCTCGCCGCCACCGCGCGGAAGCTGGTGGGCGCGGTCACCGGCGTCGCCTCCGCGTTGCGGACGGCGGTGCGTCCCCCGCCGGCGGGCCCGCTCAACGTCGCGATCTCCAGCCAGCGCCGGTACGCCGTCGCGCGCACCTCGTTGACCGACTACCGCAGCGTGCGGCAGCGGCACGGTGGCACCGTCAACGACGTGGTGCTCGCCGTGGTGGCCGGCGCGCTCCGCAACTGGTTGCTGTCGAGGGGGGAGGCGGTCTCCGCGTCGACGACGGTGCGGGCGATGGTGCCGCTCTCGGTTCGGACGGTGGCAGCGGAGGCGTCCGGGCGGGTGACCGAGGGGGCGTGGCACCAGGACCCGGGGGCGGGACAGGTGTCCGCCTACCTGGTGAACCTGCCCGTCGGTGAGAGCAGCCCGCTCGTGCGGCTGCACCAGGTCAGCCACGAGATGCGGGCCCACCAGGAGTCGGGGCAGTCGGTCGCGGCGAACGCGCTGGTCCGGTTGTCGGGGTTCGCCCCGCCGACGCTGCACGCGCTCGGGGCCCGGGCGGCGAACTCCTTCTCCCAACGCCTGTTCAACGTCATGGTGACGAACGTCCCGGGGCCCCAGGTGCCGCTGTACGCGGGAGGGGCGAGAATGCGGGAGATGTTCCCCGTGGTGCCGCTCGCGAAGAACCAGGCGCTGTCGGTGGGAGTGACGTCCTACGATGGCGGTGTCTACTACGGTCTCAACGGCGACCGGGACGCCATGTTCGACGTGGATGTGCTGGCTGGGATGATCAACGAGTCGGTCGAGGAACTGGTCGGGACGGTGGGTGCTGCGTGAGGGTCTACGTTCCGGTCACGGTGACGATGTTGCGGAGCCTGGTCGACACCGGTGAGCTGCGGGCGATCAGCGGGACGGCGTTCGCTCTGACCCCGATGCTCCGGGAGTCCTACGCCTCGGGTTCCACGGACGAACTCGAGTACGCCGCGATGCTGGAGGCGGCCCGCGCCTCGCTGCGGTTGCTCGCGGCGGAGTGGGCCGAGGACCAGAAGACCCCGGCTCGTCGCGGGGTGGTGGCGGCTGACGTCGAGGACGTCCGGCTGCGGCCGGACCTGGACGCCGCGGTCGTCCGACTGGCCGGGCCGGTGACCTCCGCCGAGGTGGCCGCCGTGCACCTCGACGACCCCGCCGCCGAGGACGCGGTGCGCACCGCCGCCGAGGTGGTCGACGCCGCCGACCTGGGTGACGACGACGCGGAGTTCCAGATCGGCGAGGCGGAGGACCACGAACTCGCCTGGTACGCCCCGCAGGAGCTGCCCTTCCTGCTGGAGCTGATGGAGCCCTGAGGCAGGGCGGTTCACCCGCCGCCGCCAGGGGCGCCGGCGTCCCGCGCGCGTCCTCCGTCCGTCACCCGCCCCCGCCTCCTGGCGCCGTCGAGGGGCGGCTCCCGGCATGCCGCGCCGGGTTCACCACGTCGTTCACGGAGCCGTCGGTCGCTCCGCTGACGTCCTCCGCACCCCGACGTGCCGTCGCCGGACCGACGGTCACGAGGCGGTCTCCGTGCCACCATGGAGGCAGGGATCGAGCAGAACCGGCCGGCGGCCGGGACAGCGCCCGCGCCCCAGCAGCCGGTGCGCCACCAGGCGAGGAGGCGAGTCACCCGATGGACGCCGTGACGTCACCACCAACCCCCTACAACGAGCCGGTCCGCAGCTACGCTCCCGGCACCGAGGAGCGGGAGAGCCTGCGGCGGAGACTGGCTGAGCTGGGCGGCACCCGCCACGAGCTCACGCAGACCATCGGCGGGGTCCAGCGCCTGGCTGGGGGGAAGTCCTTCGACGTGGTGCGGCCGCACGACCACTCCCAGGTCCTGGGGGTGAGCGCCGAGGCGACCCGGGAGGACGTGGCGGAGGCGGTCCGCGCGGCCAAGGACGCGTCGGGCGCCTGGGCGGAGACCTCCTACGACGAGCGTGCCGCGGTGTTCCTGCGTGCGGCGGACCTGCTGGCCGGCCCCTGGCGGGACACCATCAACGGCGCGACGATGCTCGGGCAGTCCAAGTCGGTCCAGCAGGCCGAGATCGACGCGGCCTGCGAGTTGATCGACTTCCTCCGGTTCAACGCGCACTACGGCCGACGCATCCTGGCCGAACAACCGAGGTCGACACCCGGGGTGTGGAACCGGCTCGAGTACCGTCCCCTGGACGGGTTCGTGACGGCGATCACGCCGTTCAACTTCACCGCGATCGCGGGCAACCTGCCGACGGCGCCCGCCCTGATGGGTAACACGGTGGTCTGGAAGCCCACGCCCACCCAGCAGCTCGCCGCGCACTTCACGATGCGGGTGTTGGAGGCGGCCGGCCTGCCCCCGGGCGTGATCAACCTGGTGACGGGGCGCGGGGAGGCGGTCAGCGAGGTCGCGCTCACCGACCCGGGTCTCGGGGGCCTGCACTTCACCGGATCGACCGGTACGTTCCGCATGCTCTGGCGGACGATCGGCGAGCACCTGGACACCTACCGCGCGTACCCGCGCATCGTCGGCGAGACCGGCGGCAAGGACTTCGTGGTCGCGCACTCCTCCGCTGACCCAGCCGCCCTGGTGACGGCCCTCGTCCGGGGTGCGTTCGAGTACCAGGGGCAGAAGTGTTCCGCGGTGTCCCGCGCCTACCTGCCCCGGTCGTTGTGGGAGTCGGGTCTCCGGGAGGAGCTGGCGGACGTGACGAGGACGATCCGCTACGGCGACATCAGCGACTTCTCGAACTTCGGTGGGGCGGTGATCGACGCCCGCGCGTTCGCCAAGCACCGGGCGCTGTTCGACCGGGTGGCCGACGATCCCTCGGTCGACGTCCTCGTGGGAGGTGGGACCGACGACTCGGTCGGCTACTTCGTCGAGCCCACGGTCCTGGTCGGGACCGACCCGGGGCACGAGGTGTTCGCCACCGAGTACTTCGGCCCGATCCTCGCGGTCCACGTCTACGAGGACGGTGACTACTCGCGCGTGCTGGACCTCGTCGACGAGGCCAGCCCCTACGCCCTCACGGGCGCCGTCTTCGCCACCGACCGCTCGGCGGTGGAGCAGGCGCACCGGCGACTGCGGTTCACCGCCGGCAACTTCTACGTCAACGACAAGCCCACCGGTTCGGTGGTCAGCCAGCAGCCCTTCGGCGGGTCCCGGTCCTCGGGGACGAACGACAAGGCGGGTTCCGTCTTCAACCTGGTCAGGTGGACCAGCCCGCGCTCGGTCAAGGAGACCTTCGTGCCTCCCACCGACCACCGGTACCCGCACATGGGCTGAGCCCGTCCGCCCCACCGTCGAGTGACGGGAGGGGGCGTCCCCCCGGGTGGAGACCTAGCCTGGGACGGCCAGCGGGATCGTTGGTGGCCGGCCCCAGCGCTGGTGAGGACCCTGGAGGACGCCGTGAGCCGGATCGCCCGGGTGGTCGGACCAGCCCTGCTCGTCCTGGCGGTCGCCGCGTGCGCCGGCCGGTCCGAACCGGGTCGACACCACTCGCTGTCGGAGCTCGTCGAAGCGACGGTGGCCGCCGTCGAGGAGGCCGGCAGCGCGCGGGTGGGCGTCACGGTCGGCCGCAGCGCGGATGTGCCGCCGCTGAGCGGCGACTGCCTGGTGGTCTACGCGGATCGGGAACCCGGGGTCGACTGCTTCGTCCTGGGGGGTACCGAGACAGGAAGCAGCCAGGACCGGTTCCTCGCCGTCGGGGACGGGGTGTTCGTCGAGACGGCGGAGATCGCCAGGGATCCGCACCGCCCACCCTGGCTGGCGCTCGGCCCTGGCGGGCAGTACGAGGGCCTGGCGACCACCGCCGAGCTGGTGCGGCGCGCGGTCTCGCCCGTCGGTGTGCTGCCACCCGGTGGTGACCTCGTGGCGGTGGTGGCGGAGGACGGCGACGACCCCGTGCTGCGGTACACGGTGGAGGTCGACCCGGCCTCGGCGGTGGCGGCCGCGCGCGACGAGGCGGACCGCGCCCACTACCGGGCGCTGACCGATCACGGGGTGCCCCGCGTCGTCGTCGACCTCTGGGTGGACGTCGAGGGCCTGCCGACCAGAGCCGAGGTCCGCGCCGTCACGGCTGACGGCGCCGAGCACGTGACCGAGGCGGTCTTCTCCCGGTGGGGGGAGGAGCGGGTGGCCCTCGAGCCACCGCCGGCGAGCGAGGTGGCGGAGGCTCGACGAGGGTGAGGGCCGCCCGAGGCCCGAGGCGGGATCGGGAGCGGGTGGGAACGGTCGAACGCCCGGCCGGATGATCCGGCCGGGCGTTCGGCATGTGGTCGCGGCGGCGGAACCGCCGTCCCGGGGCGCGAGACGCGGTCTCCCGGTTCCGGCGTCAGCCGGTCGGGGCGCCGGAGGGCACCTCCAGGTCGTTCGCGCTCACCGTCTCCTCCTCGGCCGGGACGGTGATGTCCACCGGCTCGCCCCAGCCCGAGTAGGTGACGATCGTGGTGGTCGCCTGGTCCTCGGCGCCGGGGATCTCCTGGTCGAGGACGACCTGGACCGGCAGGTCGGCGTCGTTCAGCCAGATCTGCTGCTCGATGGTGTCGACACCCTGCTGCGCGAGCATCTGCATGGCCTGCGCCTGCATCTCGTCCTGCACGAGCTCGCCGGCCCTGGCCACGTCGAGGCTGACGGTGTAGCGGGTGGCCTGCTGGCCGTTGACCTCCTCCTCCGCGCTGTCCACGATGGAAAGGGCGTCCTCGGCCTCCTGCAACATCGCCATCGGGTTGCCCGAGGCCGCCGCCTGCTGGCCGAGCATCTGGAACATCGCCCCGGCGCCCGCGGCCTCCTCGTTCGGGTCGATCTTCAACCAGCTCTTGCCGGGCTCGAACTCCTGCCCCAGGTTGAGGTACATGATCTGGCCCACCTGCACGGACCGCACGGGGCTGGGGGAGTCGGGGACGTCCATGCTCGTGGAGCTGTCGACGGCTCCGCCGTCCTGGTACTCCATGACCCCCTCGCCGCTGATGCTCGCGCCGGCGGCCTCGCCCTCGTAGGAGAGGGTGACGGTTCCCTCGGCCATCATGGCCTCGTTCATCCGGGTCATGAGTTCCCCGGCGTCGCCGTGCTCACCGGAGCCCTCGGCGTCGCCGCCCTCCGCCTCCTGGGACGAGCCGGGAGTGGTGTCCTCCGCGGTGTCCTCCGCGTTCCCGCAACCTGCGGCCACCCCGGCCAGGGCGACGGCGAAGGCGGCGATCGTCGTCTTGCGCACTGAGAATCTCTTCCTCTCACTCCACCCGAGTGCTCTTCGTCGCCCGAGTCTTCCGAGATGGACGTACCGCGAGGGCAACGGGTTCCCACCGTCACACGATTACGTTGGTGGTTTTCCCACTTGGGTGAAGATCCAAACATGTTTCATCACGCGGAGTACGTGCGTCGGCCGCAACTCACCCTTCCGTGTCCTGGCCAGCGCGGGAGAGCAGCAATCGGCGGAGTGAGTCGAGCCTGCCCTGGGAGCCGTCCCCCTCCTCGACGTGCCGGTCGAGGTGGCAGCCGGGGTCCTCGGGGGCGCCGAGGTGGCCGCAGTGCGGGGGGCACTCCTCCGCCGCCTCGGCCAGGCCGGGGAACGCCGAGACGACGTCGTCCGCGCTGATGTGGGCGAGACCGAAGGACCTGATCCCGGGGGTGTCGACGACCCAGCCGCCGCCTTCGAGCGGCAGCGCCACCGCCGAGGTCGAGGTGTGCCGCCCCTTCCCCACCGAGCTGACCTCGCCCGTCGCCCGGCGGGCGCTGGGCACCAGGTGGTTCACCAGTGTCGACTTCCCCACCCCGGAGTGCCCCACCAGGGCGGAGACCCGGCCGGCCAGCCTCGACCGCAGCTCCGCCGGCTCGGTGTCGTGGCGGGTGACCACGACGGGCAGGTCGAGGCCCTCGTAGCCGGACAGGATGGAGTCCGGGGAGGCAAGGTCCGACTTGGTCAGGCACAGCACCGGTTCGAGCCCGCCCGCGTAGGCGGCGACGAGGCAACGGTCGATGAACCCGAGCCGGGGCGGTGGGTCGGCGAGGGCGGTGACGATGACGAGCTGGTGCGCGTTGGCCACCACGACCCGTTCGTAGGGATCGGTGTCGTCCGCGGTCCGCCGCAGCACGCTTTCCCGGTCGGAGACCCGGACGATCCTGGCCAGCGTGTCGGCGGCTCCGCTGGTGTCGCCGACCAGGCTGACGCGGTCCCCCACCACCACCGGCGTGCGTCCCAGTTCCCTGGCGCGCATCGCCGTGACGAGCTGGTCCGGATCAGCGTCCAGCGCGCAGGTCCACCGGCCCCGGTCCACACCGACGACCAGCGCCGCCACCGCGTCGGCGTGGTCGGGCCGCCGCTTGCTGCGCGGCCGCGACCCGCGCCGGTTCGGACGTACCCGGACGTCGGACTCGTCGAGCTCCCGCCAGCTGCGGCGGCTCACCCGACCACACCCTCCGTCCGCTCGGCGTCGGAGACGCCGGCTCCCCCGCCGAGCATGGCCGCCCACATGCCGGGGAAGTCGGGGATCGTCTTGCTCGTCGTGCCGATGTCCTCCACGGAGACCCCGGGCACCCGGAGGCCGATCACGGCGCCCGCGGTGGCCATGCGGTGGTCGGCGTAGGAGCGCCACCGCCCGCCGTGCAGGGGCGCCGGTTCGATCACCAACCCGTCCTCGGTCTCCCTGGCGCGCCCCCCGAGCCCGTTGATCTCGCTCACCAGCGCGGCGAGCCGGTCGGTCTCGTGGCCTCGGAGGTGCGCGACTCCCCGGATCCGGGAAGGGGTGTCCGCCAGGGCCGCCACGGCCGCGACGGTCGGGGTCAGTTCCCCGACCTCGTGCAGGTCGGCGTCGATGCCGACGAGGCGGTCCGGTCCGGTCACCGTGACTCCCCGGTCGTCCAGGACGACCTCGGCGCCCATCTCGGCCAACAGCCCCCGGAACACGTCACCCGGCTGGTGGGTCGCGGACGGCCAGTGGGCGACGGTCACGCGGCCACCGGTGACCGCGCCGGCGGCGAGGAACGGGGTGGCGTTGGAGAGGTCGGGTTCGATCTCCCACGTCCGCGCCCCGATCGGACCGGGCTCCACCCGCCACACGTCCGGCGTCCCGTCGTCCACGGTCACGCCAGCCTCGCGCAGCGCGGCCACGGTCATCACGACGTGGGGCATCGACGGCACCGGGGGGCCCGCGTGGCGGATCGTGACCCCGCGGTCGTAGCGGGCACCGGCGAGGAGCAGTCCCGAGACGAACTGGGAGGAGGCGGAGGCGTCGATGGTGACCTCACCGCCCGGCAGGTGACCGGTGGCGTTCAGGGTGAAGGGCAACCGGTCGCCCGCCACCTCGGCGCCGAGGTCGCGCAGCGCCGTCAGCACGGTCGTCATCGGGCGGACCCGGGCCCCCGGGTCGCCGTCGAAGTGGACGGGACCGTCGGCGAGGACCGCGGCAGCGGGGACGAAGCGCATCACCGTCCCCGCGAGGCCGCAGTCGATGCGCGCGCCTCCCCGCAGCGGACCCCCGGTGACCTCCCAGTCCCCGTCGTCGAGGTCGCGCACACCGATGCCCAGCGACCGCAACGCGTCCGCCATCAGGGTGGTGTCCCGGCTCCGCAGCGGGTTCCGCAGCACCGAGACCCCCTCCGCGAGGGCGGCCAGCAGCAGTGCGCGGTTGGTCAACGACTTCGAGCCGGGAACCGAGACGGTCGCACCGACGGGTCCTGCCGCGCTCGGCGCGGGCCACAGTTCTGCCATGACCCGATAATCCCGCACCACCCCTTCCCCGACCTCGACCGGCACCGGTGAGGCCTCGCCGGGCGGAGTTCCGCCGGACCGGTGCCCGGGCAGGGGAGGGGACGTCACCGGAAGGGGGTGAGCTGACCTGGAGGTGGAGGCACCCGCCTTCACTCGTTCAGGGAAGCCTCCGTCACGCAGTGCCATGAAGTTGCGACACGAACCGCCATTGACCCTGGTCATTGGCCCTGCGAGCACGAGAGCCCTGCGTACCGTTGGACGCGGAGGGGGTGCTTCGACGTCGTTCCGACCCGTGGTGGGAACGACGAAAGGGGAACAGCGTGTGCGGAAGGTATGCCTCGACGCGGAAGCCGGCCCAGTTGGCGCGGGAGTTCGACGCGGTGGACGTCACCGGGGGCGACGCGCCCGGTCCCGACTACAACATCCAACCGACCCACCCGGTGTTAGTCATCACCGGAGATCACCCGAACGAGTGGAATCGGTCGGTGGGGGGCCACCGGGCGGGACGCATCGTCCGGGTGATGACGTGGGGGCTGGTGCCACGCTGGGCGAAGGACCCGGCCATCGGTTCCAGGATGTTCGCCGCGCGTGTCGAGACGGTGGCGGACAAGCCGGCGTTCCGCGACGCCGCCGCCGCCCGCCGCTGCCTGCTCCCGGCCGATGGCTGGTACGAGTGGGTACGGGGGCCGGGCCGGAAGTACCCCTTCTACTCCACGCGTTATGACGGGTCGGCGCTGGCGATCGCGGGCATCTGGTCCTCGTGGAGCGATCCGGAGCCGGGATCCACCCGCCGACTGGACACCTGCGCGGTGCTGACCACACCCGCGGTCGGACCCCTCGCCGCCATCGGCGAGCGGATGCCCCTGCTGCTGCCACCCTCGGCCTGGGATCGGTGGCTGGACACGACCGCTGACGTGGACACCGTCTCCGACCTGATGGTCCCCCCGCCGGCGGCGGAGCTGACCGCCATCGAGGTGCGGCCGGTGTCCCGCGAGGTCAACCGAGCCCAACACCACGGCCCCCGGCTCACCAGGCGCTTCGACTGGACCAGCGTGACCCCCGACTTGGACACCTCGGCACTCCTTCGGCAAGGATGATCCCCGGACCCACCGGCGACACCGGGGCGGCGCGGCCCCTCCCGTCGCCGGGACAGCGACGCGGGGAGACGAATCGCCGATGTGCGGTAGGTACGCGATCAGCCTGGATCCGGCGCGACTGGCCGCCGAGTTCGACGCGGTGGACGGTGCGGAGGGAGCCGTGGGACCGGATCACAACGTGACGCCCACCCGCCTCATCCCGATCATCGTCGAGCGGTTCCCCGCCGGGGCGGACTCCGAGGACCGCAGGCCCGCGCCGGTGCGTTCGGTGCGGGCCGTGCGCTGGGGGCTCGTCCCCCCGTGGGCACCGGATCTGACCAGCGGACCGCCCATGATCAACGCCCGTGCGGAGACCATCACCGAGAAACCCGCCTACCGGCAGGCGGTGCGCCGCCGCCGGTGCCTCGTCCCCGCCACCGGGTGGTACGAGTGGCAGCCCAACGAGTCCGGGAAGCAGCCGTTCCTCAGCGTTCGGCGGGACGGGCGCCCACTGGCGATGGCGGCGGTCTTCTCCACCTGGTGGCCCAAGGACCAGCCCAAGGAGAACACCGCACCGGTGGTGAGCTGCGCGGTGGTGACCACTGAGGCCCAGGGCGAGTTCGCCCGGGTGCACCACCGGATGCCCCTGGTGCTCGGTCGGGAGCACTGGGAGGAATGGCTCGACCCCGGGGCGGAGGAAGTCCGTCACCTGCTCGACGACCCGGCCGTCGTTCCGCTGGACGAGTTGACGATGTACCCGGTGTCCAAGGAGGTCAACAGCATGCGCAACAACGGTCCGCACCTGGTGGATCCGGTCGAGCTGGAGGACCGCGAGCCACCGTCGCCGGCTCCTACCCTGTTCGAGGCCTGACCTCCGTGCCGGCCATGGAGGTGGAGACGCCGGTCGGCACCGCCCGGGTCGAGGTGCACGGCGCGGCCCAGGACCGGGGCGTCCTGCTGCTCGGCCACGGTGCGGGGGGCGGTACCGACAGCCCTGACCTGGTCACGGCCACGCGAGCGGCGGTGGACGCGGGGGTGCACGTGGCGGCGGTCGAACAGCCCTACCGGGTGGCCGGTCGTCGGGCGCCCGCTCCGGCCCGGCAGCTGGACGCCGCCTGGCTGGCCGTCGCCTCCGCGCTGGCGAGCGACCGCTTCCCGGAGCTGCCGCTGTTGTTCGGTGGGCGCTCGTCGGGGGCGCGCGTGGCCTGCCGCACGGCGGGTGCGGGGGGCGCGGAGGCGGTGTTGTGCCTGGCCTTCCCGGTGCATCCCCCCGGGAAGCCGGAGAAGCACCGGCTGGCGGAACTGGACGGGGTCGACGTCCCGGTGCTGGTGGTCCAGGGCGCGAGTGACCCCTTCGGCCGTCCCGAACCGGCTCCGCACCGGCAGGTGGTCCTGGTGGCGGGCAACCATTCGTTGCGCGGGGAGCAGGACCTGGTGTACCGGGCGGTCCACGAGTGGCTCGACCGGGTGCTCCGCCCCCTCGACCTCTCGGACTCGACCGCCTGAGCTCGCCCGCGCCCCCGGCACGGGGACGGGTGCCCGTCAGGCGCAGAGCGCGGCGACGGTGCCGTTGGTCAGCCTCACCAGGTCCGCCGGGGCGAGTTCGATCTCCAGGCCGCGGCGGCCACCGCTGCAGAAGATGGTCTCGAACCGTTCGGCGGAGGCGTCCAGCACCAGCGGAAGGCGCTTGCGCTGCCCGAGCGGCGAGATGCCACCGGCGACGTACCCGGTGGCCCGCTCGGCGTCGACCACCTCGGCCAGCCGTGCCCTCTTCACCCCCACGGCGGCCGCGAGCGCCTTGAGGTCCAGCTGCCTGGTCACCGGGATGACCCCCACCAGCAGGGTCCCCGCCGAGTCCGCCACCAACGTCTTGAACACCCGCTCGGGCGCGACCCCCAAGGCCTCGGCCGCTTCCAGGCCGTAGGACTCGTGCCTGGGGTCGTGGTCGTAGCCGTGGAGGGTGTGCGGCACGCCCCGCCTGCTCACCAGCGTGGTCGCCGGTGTCCCGTGTCCCGCCATGCCGGAAGGATAGGCGGGCCGGCCGAAGGGAGGACCGGGTGACCGCGGGCACCCCGGGAATGCGAGCGGCGTGGGACGCGTTGTGCGCGACGTGGTCACAGATGTCGTAACGCGCGAAAGCGGGCACGACGACGTAGGGTTGGCGGCGGTCGCCGGCCAGCGTGGTCGGCCCACGTCGAGGGTGACCGCCGGGCTGTCCGCGCGGCGGGGAAGGAGGCCGGTGACCGGAAGGTCCGAAGCCGGACGCCCCGCTGGTGAGGGCACGTCCTCGCAGGGTGGGGACCAGCCGGCGGAGAGCGCCGCCGAACGGGCGGCGCGGTTCGAACGGGACGCCATGCCGCTGCTCGACCAGCTCTACGGCGCGGCCCTGCGGATGACCAGGAACGCCGCCGACGCCGAGGACCTCGTCCAGGAGACCTTCCTCAAGGCCTACGCCGCCTTCGAGTCGTTCGCCTCCGGCACGAACCTGAAGGCGTGGTTGTACCGCATCCTGACCAACACCTACATCAACGGCTACCGCAAGAAGCAGCGGCAGCCCCAGCAACAGCCGACCGACGAGATCGCGGACTGGCAGCTGGCCCAGGCCGAGAGCCACACCTCGCAGGGGCTGCGCTCCGCCGAGGTGGAGGCGCTGGACCGGTTGCCGGACACCGCGGTCAAGGCGGCGTTGCAGGAGCTCGCCGAGGACTTCCGGATGGCCGTCTACCTCGCGGATGTCGAGGGCTTCTCCTACAAGGAGATCGCGGAGATCATGGGAACACCGATCGGAACAGTGATGTCCCGACTCCACCGAGGCCGGGCACAGCTGCGCGAGCTGCTCACGGACGTGGCGAGGGACCGTGGATTTCTCCGTTCGGGGCAGCGGGAGGTGACTGGCTCGTGAGTTGTGGCGACGCGACGACCCCGTGTCACGAGGTCCTGGGTGAGCTGTGGCTGTACCTCGACCACGAGTGCGACGAGAAGCGCCGGGAGGTGCTGCAACGGCACCTGGACGAGTGCGGGCGTTGCCTCGAGCACTTCGGGATCGAGGAACACCTGAAGGAGCTGTTGGCCCGCAAGTGCGGTAATGAGCAGGCCTCGGCCGACTTCAAGGAGCGGCTGCGCGCCTCCATCAGGGAGACGGTGCTCGCACAGGCGGAGGTGACGGTGGAGCCCGCGGCGGGCGGGGCCCGAACCGTGGAGGTCACCCTCACCAACCAGCGGGTGGACGAGGAGGCCTGACCGGCCCGGACGGCATGTCGAACGGCGACGGGGGCCCGGAGCACGCGCTCCGGGCCCCCGTCGTCGGCCTCAGGAGTTGGGCCGCTTGCCGTGGTTGGCCTTGTTCTTCTTCCGGTCACGCTTCTTGCGCGCACGCTTTCCCATGCGTTCCTCCTTCGTGGGGCCTCCACACGCCTCGCCGTGGTGGAGGAGCGACCGGTACCGCCAGGCGGAGCCGGGCGCAGGTCTACCCGTCAGTCTGACACCTGGCCCCGGATGGGCCGGCCGGGGGTTGGCCCGCGGTGATCCCCGGCCGGCCGAACCGCGGCCCTGGCGGTGTGGGGGCACGCGGGCCGCCGCGCCGACCTGGCGGAGCGGGAGCCGACCCCGCACCGGTGGGTGGGGGTGCGGGAGGGCCGAGGTGGGTAACCCGGTCCCAACGCCCGAGGCGGGCGGTCCGGGCCGAGCGTGGCGTGGCCAGGGGCGTGGTTGGATGGTCGGAGGGGACCTCCGAGCGAAGGCGGGACGGTATGGCCGAGGAGATTCGGGCCGAGATCGTGGGAAACGTGCTCCAGGTGCTGGCCACCGAGGGGCAGGCGGTCGACGACGGGGACACCCTCGTGCTCCTCGAGTCGATGAAGATGGAGATCCCGGTGCTCACGGAGATCGCGGGGACCCTCTCCCGGTTGGCGGTCGCCGAGGGAGACGTGGTCCAGGAGGGCGACCTGATCGCCGTCGTCGAGTGACGGGGCGACCGTGACCGGAACCTTCTTCCTCGGACGGGGTGGTGGCCTTGTCCACGCTCAGTGACCTGCTCGCCGAACACACGACCCTGTCGGACGGAGTCGTGGACCACCTGCAGATGGTGGTGGCGGAGTGGCAGCTGCTGTCCGACCTCTCCTTCGCGGACTTCCTGCTGTGGACCCCGGTGGAGAACGCCGACGGCGAGGTCGACGACGGCCGGTTCCTGTGCGTGGCGCAGGCCCGGCCCACCACGGCGCCGACGGCGCACCCCGAGGACCTCGTGGGCGGCGTCGTCACCTCCGTCGAGCACCCCCAGCTCCGGCGAGCCGTTCTCGACGGGCGCATCTGCCGGGAGGAGGAGCCGAAGTGGCACCTCGGGGTGCCCGTGCGCCGGGAGACGATCCCGGTCCGGTACGGGAACCGGGTGGTCGCCGTGTTGAGCCGGGACACGAACCTGGCGATGCCGAGGGTCCCGAGCCCGTTGGAGATCTCCTACCTGGGCAGTGCCTCGGACCTGTGCCAGATGGTGGCCGACGGGAGTTTCCCGACGAGCGAGCCGGCCCCCGACGTGCACACCAGTCCCCGGGTCGGCGACGGTCTGATCAGGCTCGACGCCACCGGATCGGCGGTGTTCGCGAGCCCGAACGCCCTGTCGGCCTACCACCGGATGGGACACGCGGCCGACCTCCTGGGCACCCAGCTCGCGCCGCTGACCCGGGCGTTGATCTCCGATCCCTTCGACGCGACGGAGGTCGCCCAGCGCATCAGGCTGGCCGTTGACGGCCAGCCGAGCATGCGGATGGAGGCGGAGGCCCGAGGTGCCACCGTGCTCTTCCGCGCGTTGCCGCTGCGGCCCCGAGGGCAGGCGGCGGGAGCGCTGGTGCTGGTGCGTGACGTGACCGACCTGAAGCGGCGGGATCGGGCCCTGATGTCGAAGGACGCCACGATCCGTGAGATCCACCACCGGGTGAAGAACAACCTCCAGACCGTCGCCGCCCTGCTGCGCCTCCAGTCGAGGAGGATGTCCACGCCGGAGGCGCGGCAGGCGCTCCAGGAGTCGATGCGCCGCGTGACGTCGATCGCGTTGGTGCACGAAACCCTGTCGATGTCGGTGGACGAGAGGGTCGACCTCGACGACGTGATCGACCGGGTCATCCCGATGATGAGCGACGTCGCGGCCGCGGAGAGCCGGGTGGCGGTCCGCCGGGACGGCCGGTTCGGCGTCGTCCCGGCCGAACTGGCGACCCCGTTGGTGATGGTGCTGACCGAGCTGGTGCAGAACGCGATCGAGCACGCGTTCAGCCGTGGGCAGCGCGGCGACGTCTCGTTGTCGGCGAGCCGGTCGGCGAAGTGGTTGGACGTGTTGGTCAACGACAACGGCAGGGGACTACCGGCCGGCTTCTCCCTCGAACGCGCCGACGGGCTCGGACTCCAGATCGTGCGGACGTTGGTGGACTCCGAGCTCCAGGGGTCGCTGAGCCTGCGACGAGGTGAGCCGGTGGGGACGCAGGCGGTCCTGCGTGTTCCGCTCAAGCGCCGCCGTTGATGGCCGGGGCTCCTCCGGATGGCGGAGATCATTCCGCTGTCCGGGGTGACATCCCGCTACTGGGGGAACGGGCGGCGCGCCGGGGTGGGACGTCGCTCCGATGTTCGGTCCGACGTTTGTCGGGCACTCGGAATCGTCTCGATTCCCGTCGCGCATGACGGGTTCGGAGGAAGGGAAATGCCCCGAACATGAAAACGCCGAGAGCTCGGGGGCTCTCGGCGTGATCAGAGGGTTCGCGCGGCTCAGGCGTTGCTCCGTGCGCGGGTCCGGGCATTGCGCCGCTTCAGCGCGCGTCGCTCGTCCTCGCTCATTCCGCCCCAGACGCCTGCGTCCTGCCCGCTCTCCAAAGCCCAGGTCAGGCACTCGGAGGACACCGGGCACCGTCGGCAGACGGCCTTCGCCTCGGCGATCTGCAGGAGGGCGGGACCGCTGTTGCCCACGGGGAAGAACAGCTCAGGGTCCTCGTCACGGCAGGCCGCGCGGTGGCGCCAGTCCATTGTTACGTGCTCCTCGCTAGGCGCGATGCAACGCGCCGGTCGTTGTTCGGGGGTAAGTGTGGCGGGTGCTTGTGAAGGCTTTCACGTGCCTTGCCTTGTGAATGCTTTCACGAACTGGCGCAATGTCAAGGGGTTAGATCCAATCAGGTGAGGCAGCTCACCTGTAAGATCAAATTTGATCACGCTGAGTAGCTACAGGTGCGGCCAAGTCGGGGAGCTCGCTGGCCGAACCACACCCTATGGCGGTATGACACTCGCGCCCGTTGTGATTGCCCGGGAATCAGACTACTACCTGTAGGGCGTTTCGTGTTGCGGAGAACTCGATTGTGGTGTGGTGACCGAGGAAGTCGCCGTCGACCTGGAGCCCCGTCGGCCTCGCGCAGCGCACCACGACCGAGGGCACGTCGTCCACCCGCAACACCGCGCGTCCCTTGGGTTCCCGCGACGAACTGACCACCTGCCCGAGGTGTCGGAGCACGGTCGGCAGCGCGGTGGAACGAAGACCGAAGACTCCCAGGCCGCCGTCGAAGGACGCCCCGGGGTTCACGTGCAGCGGCCGGCGACCGAGGTAGGTCCAGGGGTCGGTGTTCGACACGAACGCCAGGTGGAGACCGGTGACCGGTTCCCGACCGGGGAGCGTCGCGGTCAACAGGGGGCGGCGACCGACGAGCCGGAAGTAGTTCGCCACGGCGATGCGCACGTAACGGGCGGCACTCGCCTCGCGGCCCCGCGCGCGCAGGCGCTCGACGCCGGCGATCACGTCGGCGTCCCAGCCCACCCCCGCGTTGAACGTGAACCACCTGCCGTTGGCCCGGCCGAGGCCCACCCGTCGGGACCGCCCCTCCTCGATCGCGGTGAGCAGCTGGTGCGTCGCCTCCACCGGATCCCTGGGCATGCCCAGCGCACGGGCGAACACGTTGCCCATGCCACCGGGAACCACGCCCAGCGCGGGGACGTCGTCCCGAACACCCCGGCGCAACAGACCGTTGACCACCTCGTTCACCGTGCCGTCACCGCCGAGGGCCACGACGAGATCCACGCCGTCATCCATGGCCCTCGCGGCGGCGTCCGCGGCGTGCCCCCGGTAGTCCGTCTCGGCGACCTCCAGCCGGACGGTGCTCGCCAGTGCGTGCGCGAGCACGTCCCGAACCCCGGACGTCGTGGAGGTGGCCTGCGGGTTGACCACGAGGAGCGCGCGCACGCATCGCAGGGTAGGCCAGCCCGTCGCGTGATCGCGCGTCGCCTGGCCGGGCGATCCCCAGCGCGCCCCGTGATCGCCACGCGTCCCGCGCGTCACGGGTGGCCGCGCCACGTCGACCTCGAGCTGGTCGGGGTTATCATCGGCGTTCGGAACTCCCGCCCCCCATCCCGTGAGGTGTCCCCGTGCGCTCCGAGTCGCCGCCGCGGTCCGTCCGACTCGCCGGACTTCTCGTCGCCCTCCAGGGGCTCGGGGGTCTCGGCTTCGTCGCGGTCTTCCTCACCAGGGAGATCGGCGGCGTCGGGCAGGAGACCGGCGGGAGCGGGTTCGGCCACGTCGCCTACTTCAGCCTGCTCAGCGTCGGCGTGCTCGCCATCGCCGCCGGGCTGCTGCGCGGTAAGCCGTGGGCCAGGACACCGGCGCTGTTCGTGCAGATCCTGCTGTTCGCGGTCGCCTGGTACGCCTTCGGCCCCTCCGAACAGCGGCTCGCCGGCGTCGCCCTCGGCGCCGTCTGCGTGGCGACCTTCGTCGCGCTGTGCACCATCAGGGCCCGCCTCTGGTCGGTCAACCTGACCGAGGAGGAGCTGGCACGGCGGGCCGGAGAGCCCCTCCCCGCCGGGGCCGGGCCGGGGGACGATCGTCCCGAGAACTCCTGAGCTCGTCGACCCGACCGTCGAACCCGATCACGGACGCCGGAAGGACCTCTGATGCGTTTCCGAGAGGCGAACTCCGCCGACTGGCCCAACATCTGGCCGATCTGGCACCGGATCGTGGCCGAGGGCGAGACCTACATGCTGCCCGACGTCGGCCAGGACGAGGCGGCGAGCTACTGGATGCTCCCCCCGCCGGCGAAGGTGTTCGTGCTCGAGGAGGACGGCGGACTCCTCGCCACGGCCCTGCTCAAACCGAACCAACCGGCCGGAGGCGACCACGTGGCCAACGCCTCCTTCATGGTCGACCCTGACCAGGCCGGTCGCGGGCTCGGACGACGTCTCGCCGAGTTCGTCCTCGCGGAGGCGGCCCAGGCCGGCTACCTCGCGATGCAGTTCAACGCGGTCGTCGAGACCAACACCCACGCGGTCCGGCTGTGGAAGTCGCTCGGCTTCGAGGTGCTCGCGACCGTCCCCGACGCCTTCCGCCACCCCCGTCTCGGCCTCGTCGGCGCGCACATCATGCGTCGCGCGCTCTGAACCACCCGGGGTCGAGGGGGATCGCACGGCGGTCGGGGACCCGCCGACGTCTCCGACGGGCGACGCGTCCGCTCGTCGAACCGGTGCGGCGCGGGCGCCACGACCGGGTCTGACGTCGTACGCGTCGCCCCGCCCGCCCCACGGTGGGCCGCGGCGGTGCCAGGCCCCGGGTCGAACGCGTTCAGCCAGAACCGGTCGGGAGCGGGGCTTCGGTTCCCGACTTCCCGGCTCCCACCGGATCGGCCGAACCCAACGCGGCCAGCGGGCTCCCGGTCAGGCGGAACACGGTCCACTCGTCCATCGGCACGGCGCCCAGTGAACGGTAGAAGGCGATCGTCGGCTCCAACCAGTTCAGCACCGACCACTCCAGACGGGCGTAACCGCGCTCGACGCACAGCTCCGCCAGCGCGGCCAGCAACGCCCGCCCGAGACCCTCCCCCCGCCGGTCCTGGGCGACGAACAGGTCCTCCAGGTAGATGCCGTGCGTGCCCCGCCACGTGGAGAAGTTCAGGAACCACAGGGCGAAGCCCACCACCTCACCACCCACCTCGGCGACGTGGCCGAACAGGGCGGGTTCGGGACCGAACAACGCGGTCCGCAGGGCGTCGGCCGTCAGGTGGCACTCGTGCGCCGCCTCCTCGTGCGCGGCCAACTGGTGCGCCAGCTCCACCACCCGGGTGACGTCACGGGGTTCGACGCGGCGAACGCGGGAATCGGGCATGATCGTGGGGACGCCTTCCTCGACGGGGCCTACCTACCGGCCCCAGGATCCCAGGTTCAGCGCCTGGAGCTGCGGCGTCCCCCTGTCCACCCCCAGCACCGCCGCGCCCCCGGTCAGCATCGAGAAGTGCGCGGCGGTGGAGAACGGGAGGCCGAGCCAGCGGGCGATCATCACCCGGCTGAGATGGCCGTGGCCGACGAGGACGACGTCCCGGTGCGGGAGGGCGTCCCGGACCCGGTGCAGGACGCGGTCTGCGCGGGACGTGACCTGGGCCGCGGTTTCCCCGTGGGGAGCGGGATGGGTCCAGATCGACCACCCGGGGAGCTCGCGGCGGATGTCGGCGGTCGTCCTGCCCTCGTAGTCCCCGTAGTCGATCTCGCGGAGGTCCTCACTGACCTCGGTGTGGTCGAGCCCGGCGAGTTCCGCCGTCCTGCGGGCGCGCTGCCGAGGGCTGACGAGGACCAGCGGTGGGGGGCCGGTCGGGAGCACCCCGCGCAGCACCTCGCCGGCCCGCACCGCCTGTTCCTCGCCCACCGGTGTCAGGGGGACGTCGGTGCGCCCGGTGTGACGACCAGCGAGGGACCAGGGCGTCTGCCCGTGGCGGACGAGGAACACCAGGGGACGCCGATCCCCAGGCTGGTCGGCGGGTGCGCCGGTCCCGGGACCCGCCGGGCTCACGTCGGCCTCCCCGAACGCGGGAGGCCACCCGTCCGGACCGGGAGATCCCGGGAGGGGCCCCGCCCCGTGTTCGGCGAACTCGTGGCCCCGCGGCCGGCGGCGCCCTGCGGGAGAAGGCTCGACCGGCGCGCCGTCGTGGGCTTCCCGACCGGGTCGGGTGGAGGCGGGGGCATGGGTCCTCCTGCTGGTGGCCGGGGTACCGCGTCGACGTGCCGGACCCTACTCGTGGCCGGGTCGATCCACCGCTCGACGCCGTGCCCCGGGGCGGGGTCGAGCGCGTCAGGCCCCGCCCGGGTCGGCCGGCCTCCCGTACCAGGCGAGGCAGTCCTCGTACCGGGGCAGCAGGCCAGCCTCCTGGGCCTCCCGCAACGTCGGTGCGCTCCGGTCCTTGTCGGACAGGACCAGTCCGTCGTGCTGGGGCAGTGGAAGTCCGAGCTCGGGGTCCAGCGGGTTGATGCCGTGCTCGGAGGCCGGCCGGTACCCGGTCGAGCAGAGGTAGGTCAGGAGGGTGTCATCCTCGAGCGCGACGAGCGCGTGACCGAGACCCTCGGCGAGGTAGAGCGCGTGGAAGTCGAGCGAGTCCAGGCGGACCGCCTCCCACCGGCCGAAGGTCGGGGAACCCACGCGAATGTCGACGACGATGTCGAGCAGCGCCCCCCGGGGGCAGTAGACGTACTTGGCCTGGCCCGGTGGCACGGCCGAGAAGTGCACGCCGCGAACGGTGCCTCGCCGGGACACGCTGTGGTTGGTCTGGGCGAGCCGGAATGGTCGCCCCACCGCCTCCACGAACGCGTCCTCCTGGAACGGTGCCACGAACAGCCCGCGGTGGTCGGGGAAGACGGAGGGGATGAACTCGACGGCTCCGGCGATCTCAAGCTTGCGTACCTGCACACCGGGCAGCGTATGAGGTCGTCTCCGCGACCGGAGGAGGGGCCGGTGCGGCCGGAGCCGCCCACCACGCCGGTACCGCCCTCGTCGGTGCGTGCCGGATCCCGGGCGGGGCGTGGTGGGGACGTGCACGGACCCTCACCTTTCGCTGGCCCGGCCTTGGGGAGTCCGCCGAGGCGCTGTCACACTGTCCGGCACCGCGTCGTCGCCGCGTGGCCAGACCCCGGGCCCGCGCCCACCGCCCCGCCCCGCCCAGTTCCTTGTCGGCCCACCGCGCCGTCCCCCTCACTGGAGCCTGGTGGCGGTGCCATCGCTCAGTTAGGACGACATGACAACGCTGGACACCACCTCGCCACTGACCGACTCCGAGATCCTCGAGGGACACCGAGGGGGGAAGCTCGCCGTCAACCTCACCCGCCCCCTGGTCGACGCGCGGACCCTCTCGATCGCCTACACGCCCGGCGTGGCCAGGATGAGCCGTGCCATAGCCGACGACCCGGCTCTCGCCGGTACCCACACCTGGGCCGGTCGGCTGGTGGCCGTCGTCAGCGACGGCACCGCCGTGCTGGGTCTCGGTGACGTGGGACCCCGTGCCGCGCTCCCGGTGATGGAGGGGAAGGCGGCGTTGTTCAAGGAGTTCGCGGGTCTGGACTCCATCCCCCTCGTGCTCGACACGACCGACGTCGACGAGCTCGTCGAGACCCTCGTCCGGCTCCGACCCTCCTTCGGTGCCGTCAACCTGGAGGACGTCGCGGCCCCGCGCTGCTTCGAGCTGGAGGACCGCCTTGTCGAGGCGCTCGACTGCCCGGTCATGCACGACGACCAGCACGGCACCGCGATCGTGGTGCTCGCCGCGCTGCGGGGAGCCGCCACGGTGGTGGACCGCGCGGTCGAATCGCTGCGGGTCGTGATCTCCGGTGCGGGCGCCGCCGGTGTCGCGTGCGCGCGCATCCTGCTGGCGGCCGGCGTCGCCGACGTCACGGTGCTGGACTCACGGGGGGTGCTCCACGTCGGGCGTGACGACCTGAACCCGGTGAAGCGGACCCTGTTGGGGCGCACGAACCCGAGGGGGCTCACCGGTGGGCTGGCCGAGGCGCTGGCGGGGGCGGATGTCCTCGTCGGGGTGTCGTCCTCCCCCGTGCCCGAGGAGTTGGTCGCGTCGATGGCCCCGGGAGCCGTGGTGTTCGCGCTGTCCAACCCCGACCCGGAGATCCACCCGGACATCGCCGCGCGGCACGCGTCGGTCGTCGCGACCGGGCGCAGCGACTTCCCCAACCAGATCAACAACGTGTTGGCCTTCCCCGGGGTGTTCCGGGGAGCGCTGGACGCCGGAGCCCGTCGTATCACCGAGCGGATGAAGCTCGCGGCCGCGGAGGCCATCGCCCGGGTGGCCCTGCCGGGCCTGAGGGCGGACCGGGTCGTGCCGAGCGTGTTCGACCCGGCGGTCGCTCCGGCCGTGGCCGAGGCGGTGGCCGAGGCGGTGGCCGGCGCCGCCCGCTGAGGGCGGCCGCCCCGGATGCCGGTCGGCGGGCGCTCACCGCCGCCGACCGGCCCGTTCCGAACCCGTGGGTCTCGGTGGAGCGAACTCGCCGGGAATCACTGAATTGTGCGAGTAGTTCGCGCGGAAACTCTCTCTTCCGGGTGAAGATGTGCGTTGGTTGGTCACGCAGAGCGCCCAAAACCCGCCCTTCCGCAATTCGGACGACCAATCCGCGCGGGTAAGCCCGTTACGGAATGATCCTCGCCGCTGGCCCGGCGCCGCCGTGGGGGATACCTTGCAGCGACCGGGGTCAGGCCCGCTCCCGCGGGGACCCGACTTCGGGCGGACCCGTGTGCGGCTGGGAGGATCGGTCCGGCGACCAGCGCACTTGACTCAAGCTTGACACTGAACGGATGTGGAGACTCGGGTGGCGGTCAACCGCGCGACTCCGGACGGTGTCCTTTCCCTCGCCTGTTCAGGGGAGAGCTCCGCACCTGCCAATGGAGTACAACCGAATGTGTCCACTCGGCATGTTCCGTGGGACAACGCTCTGCCTCTGGGGCCCGTGCGGGAGGATGAGACCGTGACCGACCCGGCCCAGCGCGCCGAGATCAGCGTGGATGCGTGGCGCGCACGCTGCGGCGCAGCGGACAACCCCCCGGAGGCCCAGGCCTCCACGCCGACCGAGCTCGACCGGCTGACCGCGCTCACCGTTCCGGCGGCGCTGTGCAGCGACGGAGACGTCGTCGAGTACGCGAACGAACCCTTCGCCAGGTTGCTGGCGGCAGGCGGCGTCGACGACCTCATCGGCAAGGACCTCGGCAGCTTCCTCGTCCGGGCGGGCGCGCTGGGCGCGCACCGGCTCTCCCGGTTCGACGGCTCCGAGACCACGGTGCGACTGTCGGTGTGGCCGACGGGGAACGGCCGCGATCCCGCGCTCCGCCTCGTGCTCTGCACCCCCTGTGACGAGGAGCGGCCGCCGGGGGAGGCCGTACCCGCCGCCCCGGCCGCGCCCCGCGCCGCCCGCGTGCCCACCGGGCAGTTCCCCGACGTGGGCTGGTTGACCGACGCCCAGGACCTCGCGGAGGCGGAGCGGCTCGCCGGGGTGGGGAGCTGGACCTACGACCCCGCCACCGAGGAGATGTACTTCAGCCAGGGCGCCTTGGAGATGTTCGCCCGCCACGGCTACGACCTGGACGACCCGCTGGCCAACGTGCACCCCAACGACCGGGACGCCACCGCCACCCTCATCAACGACGCGGGGCGGAACCGGATCGAGATGGAGTTGCGCGACCTCACCGGTGAACACTTCTTCATGCTCCGCGCCCGACCCGACTTCGACGAGTCCGGCGAGGTCATCCGTTGGCTGGGCACCCTCCAGGACGTCACCACCATCCGGGAGAACGAGCGACGGCTCCGGGAGCGGCTCCGACGTTCCGAGGACGCCGAACGAGTCGCCATGTTGGGCATCTGGGAGTGGGACCCGGTCACGGACGAGTGCCGGTGGTCCGAGACGATGGCGGCGCTCGTGGGCGTGTCCTCGGACCTGGACCTGACCTACGGCAGCTACCTGAGCTTCGTCCACCCCGACGACCGGCAGTGGGTGGACCGGCTCTGGCGCCAGCTCGCCGTCAAGCACGAACCGGTGTCCTGCGAGCACCAGATGGTCACGGCGGACGGCGCGGAGCGGATCTTCCGGTGCAACGGCGCGGCCGTCACCGGCCCGGACGGCCGGGTGACCCTGGTGGGCACCGCCCAGGACGTGACCGAACACCGGGCCGCCGAGGCCATCGTGGAACGCTCCAGCCAGCGCTTCGCCGACCTCGTGTCGATCACCCCGGTGGGGATCGGGATCTTCGACCACTCCGAACGGTTGGTCGACGCCAACGACGCGCTGTGCGAGCTGCTCGGCTACGACCTCGACCAGCTGCGGGGCATCACCGCCGAGGAGATGACCCATCCCGAGGACCGCACGGCGCGGTCCCGCTCCGCGGCCTGGATCACCGAGTCGGGGGAGAAGAGCTCCAAGGTCGCGCAGCGCCTGCTGGTGCGGTCCAGCGGGGAGCCGGTGTACTGCGAGCTGCACATCGCCATCTCCGTCCAGGACGACGGGAGCCGGTTCTGGCTCGTCGTCTTCCAGGACATCACCGAACGCCGCAGGACCGCGGAGGCGCTCCGCCACCAGGCGACCCACGACGACCTGACGGGGCTGCCCAACCGGGCAGCGGTCAAGGAGTTGTTGGGGAAACTGCTGGCCACCGTCGACCCCGACCAGCTCGCCGTGTTGTTCTGCGACATCGACAACTTCAAGCGGGTCAACGACTCCCTCGGCCACGACGCGGGAGACGAGCTGCTGGTGGCCCTGGCCCGCAGGCTGGAAGGGGGACTCCCCCCGCACTGCACGGCCGCGAGGATCTCCGGTGACGAGTACGTGGTGATCTGCTCCGACGTCGCGGCCGTCGGAGGTGTCGACGCGCTCGCCACCCGGGTGGCCGGCCTGCTGCGCGCCGCGGTACCGGTCCACAACCAGCTGGTCCGCGTCTCGGCGTCCATCGGGGCGGCGGTGCCCACCGGCGCCACCTCCACGGGCGCCGACCTGCTGAGGTTCGCGGACGCGGCGATGTTCGAGGCGAAGCGGGAGGGCGCCGGGCGGGTGTCGCTGGCCAGCGCGGCCCTCATCGCCTCGGCGGACCGCCAGGTGCACCTGGAAGGCCAGCTGCGGGACGCGCTCAGCCGGGACGGGCTCACCCTGCACTTCCAGCCCGTCGTGGGTGCCGACGGTTCGGTGCAGACCGCGGAGGCCCTCGTGCGGTGGCCGCACCCGGACCGGGGTCTGCTGTCCCCGGACATCTTCCTGCCGGTCGCCGAGCAGGGCGACCTGCTCCGCGAGCTCGACCGTTGGGTGCTCAGGACCGCGTTGCGGGAGGCCGCGTCCTGGCCGGAACCCGACGGGCGGCAGGTGGGGGTGGCGGTCAACCTGGCCGGCCTCGTGCCCGGTGTTCCCGACTTCGTCGAGTCGGTGATCAACGCGGTGTCGGAGAGCGGGATCGCCTGGGACCGGGTGATCCTCGAACTCGTCGAGACGAGCCTGATGGACCTGCCCTCACGAGTGCTCAACGCGATGGGGCAGCTGGTGGACCGGGGCGTGCGGTTCGCCGTGGACGACTTCGGGACCGGCTACTCCTCCCTCGCCAGGCTCAAGGAACTCCCGGCCCAGATCGTGAAGGTGGACCGCCAGTTCGTCTCCGGAGTGGGCACCGACCCCTCCGACTTCGCGGTGGCCCGCGCGGTGGTGGACATGGCCAGGGCGATGGGGCGCAGCTGCGTCGCCGAGGGCGTCGAGACGGCGACGCAGTTCCACGTCCTCCGGGGTGTGGGCGTCGACGCCTACCAGGGCTGGTTGTTCTCCCGTCCCGTCCCGCCCAAGGAGTTCCGGGCCGTCCTGGGACTCGGCCCCCTCCACGTGCCCAGGGCGGGCTGACCGGTAACCCGAGGTCGGTGCCGGAGGAGGGAGGCCCGGGTCAGGAGGCGCGCACCGCCGCCAGCAGCTCGGCCAGCCGGTGCCGGGGGAGGTCGATGAGCCGCTCGGCGAGGTCCTCCCGGCGAGGCGCCAACCGGCGCACCAGCTCCCGCGCCTCCTTCTTGTTGAGGCTGACCCCGTCGGCCGCCCGCCGGCGGATCAGGGCCTCCCGCCACACGTTGTCGACCCGCCCGTGCGCCCTGCGCAGCAGTTGGCGGGCGCACCACTCACCCTCGGCCAACCGCGAACCGGTGCGGTCCGCCGGCCGTGCCGGGTCCTCGGCTGGACCGGCCGGGGTCGCCGCGATCACCGCCTGCCCCCGGCCGGGGACCCCTCGGTGGAAGCGGAGCTGGTACCGCCCCTCGAGCAGGCCCGCGAGCCGTCGCTGCCCTGCCTCGTCCACCACGTCGGGGTGGCCGTCCGGCACCAGCACCGCGACCCGGTCGGCCGAGGCCGCCAGCAGGATCCGGAGCGGGCCGAAGCCCTGGTCGCCGGTGGCGTCGGCGAGGAGCACGCCACCCGGGGGCCCCACCGGCTCGGACCAGTCGACACGGCGTGGCGCGCTGTCGTCGTCGGTCGCGCCCACCAGGTCCCGCAGCCGTGAGGTCCAGTCCGCCGTCCGCTCGGCCGTCCGACCAGCGGCCTCCACCGACTGCGCCCCGTGGGTGTAGATGTTGCTGGGAGCGTCCTGCGGTCGCCGACCCGCTCCGCTGACCGGTCGGCAGACGTACAGGTCGCTGCTGCTACCGATCGCCTGCGCCCCCACGTAGCGGTCGAAGTCGGGCAGGATCGCCTCGAACAGCAGACCGAGCCGCCCGAGCTGGCGCTGCACGGTCAGCCCCAGCCGAGGTGTGCGCGCGCTGTACCCGTAGGCCACGAGCAGCCGGCCGGTCCCGGCGCGGAGTGCCTCGACACCGCGAGCGGCGAACAGGCCGATGCCCTCCTCGGTGTAGGGCGGGTCGGTGAAGACGAGGTCCGCCTGCCGCACCGCGGTGGGCGGGAGCCCGAACCGCAGGTCCGCGTGCAGGCACCGGACGCGCAGGCCACGGCGGGTGGCGATGGTGTCGATGTGCTCGAGGACGCGCTCGTCGAGGTCGACGACGGTGATGGGGAGGTCGGGGCACAGCCCCCCGAGGGCGAGCGAGGTGAGGTCGTGGTCGCCGAGGAACATCACCCTGGCGTCCACGAGGTCATAGGTGTCGCGCAGCCACAGCGCCCGGTTGACCACGCTCGTGGGCGTCGCCGGCACGTGGTCGAGGTGCGGGAGCGGCGGCGGACCGGAGGCGATGTCCTCGGTGGTCGTGGCCACCAGGTCGGCGTGGTCCTCGAAGCCCGGTTGGCGGGGTTCGGAGGGAGGGCGGGACACCCGGCCGAGGAGGGGGCGGTACTGGGCGACGCGGTCCGGGCGGAGCCGGAACTCCTCCTCCTCACCCCGCCGGGAGATCCGGTCCAGGTCGGGGCCGAGCGCCGTCAACAGCTCTTCCACCGTGCGCCGGGGTACCGCCGCCAACCGGACGGCGTCGGCGAGGGAGACGGGCCCCGCCACGATCAGCGCGAGGACGGCGCGGACCCGGTCCCGGTGGATGCCGGCCTCCTGCGACAACCCGGCCACGGCGGCCAGCGCCGTGTCCGTCACGTCGTCCGGGCGTTCGGCGTCGGCGCCGTCCTGCGATGTGGCCACAGTTCTCCCACTCTACGGACGAGCCCCGGTAGGCCACGTGCCCGGTGGCACTTTTGGTCGCCGTGGTGCCCCGTTCCGTCTAGGGTCGAGCGATGACTTCGGCCGGCGAGTGGCCGTGGCGAGAGCTTGGGGGGCTCGGTTGATCGAGTTCCAGTCGGTCACCAAGGCGTTCGACGACGGGACCGTCGCCGTGAACGACCTGGACCTGACGGTGGAGGCGGGCACGATCACGGTCTTCGTCGGACCGTCCGGTTGTGGCAAGACGACGTCCCTGCGCATGGTCAACCGCATGGTGGAGCCCACCTCGGGGCGAGTCCTGGTCGACGGTCGTGACGTCCGGTCGGCGGACCCGGCGTCGCTCCGCAGGGGGATCGGGTACGTCATCCAACACGCGGGACTGTTCCCGCACCGCACGGTGCTGGACAACGTCGCCACCGTGCCCCTGCTGGCCGGGTGGACCCGGAGGCGGGCACGGTCCAGGGCGGCCGAGCTGTTGGAGGTGGTCGGTCTTCCCGAGGAGGTGGGACGCCGCTACCCGGCGCAGCTCTCCGGAGGCCAGCAGCAGCGGGTGGGAGTCGCCAGGGCGTTGGCCGCGGACCCTCCCGTGCTGTTGATGGACGAGCCGTTCAGCGCGGTGGACCCCGTGGTGCGCGAAGGCCTCCAGGACGAGCTGCTGCGGTTGCAGAGCGAACTGGACAAGACCGTCCTGTTCGTCACCCACGACATCGACGAGGCCGTGCGGGTGGGTGAGCGGGTGGCGGTGTTCGCGACGGGCGGCGTGCTCGCCCAGTACTCCGAACCACCGGAGCTGTTGGCGCGGCCGGCGAACGACTTCGTCGCCGACTTCGTCGGTCGGGACCGGGGGTACCGGGGGCTGTCGTTCGTCGCGGGCGCCGCGTTGCGGCCCGACGAGGTGGAGACCGTCACGGTCGGAGCGCCGGGCGTGGTGTCCGGTGACGAGTGGCTGTTGGCCCTCGACGAGGACCGGCGTCCCCGGGGCTGGTTGCGGCCGAGGGCCACCGTGGCGGGTCCGCTCAGCGAACAGGAGCTGGAGCCGGGCGGCTCACTGCACACCCTCGGCCTGCCGCTGCGCGGTGCCCTCGACGCCGCGTTGTCCTCGCCCTCGGGGCGGGGAGTCGTCGTGGACCGCGACGGTCGAGCCGTGGGTGTGGTCACGGCGCACCAGGTGCTCGAACTGCTGTCCACCGAGCGGGCCGCCGCCGACTCCGAGCCGGAGGGCGGACGGTGACCCTGGACGAGCTGGGTCGCTACCTCGGCAGCCCGAGCAACCGCGAGCAGCTCGCCGAGCAGTTCGGCCAGCACGTCTACCTGTCGCTGGTCCCGCTGCTGCTCGGGCTGCTGGTGGCCGTTCCGCTCGGGTGGGGAGCGCAGCGGCTCCCCTCGGTCCGCGCGGTGGTCTTCGGCGGGGCGAGCGTCCTCTACACCGTGCCGTCGCTGGCCCTGTTCGTGGTGATCCCCGGCATCATCGGGACGAGGACCCTGGACAGCATCAACGTGGTGGTGGCGCTCACCCTGTACACGGCCGCCCTGCTGGTCCGGTCCGTGGTGGGAGCGCTGGACGCGGTGCCCGGCCCGGTGACCGCCGCCGCCACCGCGATGGGGTACCGCCCGTTGCGGCGGTTCCTCACCGTCGAGCTGCCCCTGGCCGTGCCCGTGCTCACGGCCGGGGTCCGGGTGGCGTCGGTCAGCAACATCAGCCTGGTCAGCGTTGGCGCGCTCATCGGAACGGGTGGCTTGGGTGTGCTGTTCACCGAGGGCTTCCGCACGCGGTACCTCGCGCCGATCCTGGTCGGGATCGTGCTGACCCTCCTCCTGGCCCTGGTGGTCGACCGGGCGCTGGTCCTGGCGCGGAACCGCCTGACCCCCTGGACGAGGTCGACCCCGGGAGGCGCCCGGTGATCCCGCAGCTCATCGAGTGGTTGACCGACCCGGCGCACTGGCGCGGCCCGGACGGCATTCCGAAACGACTCCTGGAGCACCTCTACTACTGCCTGGTCGCCGCCGGGTTCGCCACGCTCGTCGCCCTGCCCGTCGGCCTCTTCATCGGGCACACCGGGCGGGGCGGGACGCTCCTGGTCGGCGCGGGCAACGCGTTGCGCGCACTGCCGACGCTCGGCCTGGTCACCTTCCTCTACCTGGTCGTCGGGGGCACCCAGACCGCGACGCTCATCGGGCTCGTGGTGCTCGCGGTGCCGCCGATCCTCGCCGGCGCCTACTCGGGTGTGCAACAGGTGGACCGACGGGTGGTGGACGCGGCCGTCGGTGTGGGGATGACCCGCTGGCAACGGCTCTGGCAGGTGGAGGTGCCCAACGCGATGCCGCTGATCCTCGGCGGCATCCGCAACGCCGTGTTGCAGGTGGTGGCGACCGCCGCCGTCGCCGCGTACGTGGGTCTGGGCGGGCTCGGGCGGTACGTGCTCGACGGGATCCGCGCCGTGGACTACCCGAAGGTGCTCGCCGGCGCGCTGCTGGTCGCCCTGTTGGCGATCCTGCTGGACGTGGTGCTCTCCGGGGTGCAGTGGCTCGTGGTGCCAGCCGGGTTGCGAACGGCTGGTGTGGGGGATGTAGGACGACGCCGGCCGAGACGGCCGGCACGACGGGAGGTTCGTGGTGAGACGACGGACACTGGTGGTGGCCGTGTCGACGGCGGCGCTGGCCACGGCCTGCGGAAGCGGTGATCCGCTTTCGGAGGACACCGGGCCGGGCAACGATGGCGGGGGGTCGACGACCATCACGGTCGGGTCGGCGGACTTCGCCGAGAACCAGATCCTGATGGAGATCTATGCCGAGGTCCTGCGGGGAACCGGGGCGGAGGTCAACACCGAGCCCGGCGTCGGCAGCCGGGAGTTCCTGGTCGGTGGTCTGGAGGACGGCTCGTTGACGGTGGTCCCCGAGTACACGGGGAACCTGTTGTACTACGTGGACACCGATGCCGGCGAGACGACACCGGACGACGTGTACGGGGCGCTCGCCGAGCGGCTGCCCGAGGGGCTCGCGGTGCTGGACCAGGCCGAGGCCCAGAACTCGGACGTGCTCACCGTCACGGAGGGCACGGCGGGTCGGTACGGCCTGGAGACGCTGGACGACCTCGGCGAGGTCTGCGGTGAGCTGGTGCTCGGCGCGGCGGGCGAGTGGCGGGACCGCTGGGCGTCGCGCATCCAGGAGCTCTACGGGTGCGAGTTCGCCGAGATCCGCACGACCGATGCGGGCGGTCCGATCACGATCGACAACCTGGACGACGGGACGGTGGACGTCGCGAACCTGTTCACCACCATGCCCGCCATCCAGGAGCACGGTTTCGTGGAGCTGGAGGACACCCGGCAGATGTACCCGGCGCAGAACGTCGTCCCCCTGGTGCGGGACGGGGATCTCAGCGCCGAGCAGCGGGACGCGCTGAACGAGGTGAGCGCGCGCATCAGCACCGACGACCTGACCGAGTTGGCCCGTCGGGTCGAGGTGGACCGGGAGAACTACGTCGACGTGGCACGGGACTTCGTCGAGCGGGTCCTCGGCTGAGCGCCGCCAGGGTGCGGTCCCACGCCGGTGGGGCGTGACCGGGACTGGTCACGCCCCACCGGCCTCGGGAGGAGGCGGTCCCCGGTGTCCCGGGGCGGCGGATCGGCGCGGGTGATCCGCCTGGAGCACCGAGGTGACGTGGCTGTCAGGTCATCCGGTCACCGGGTGGTGCCCGGGTACCGGAGTGGGTCGGGGCGCGTGGCCGCCGCCGGGACCGGGGTCGCCCGGCTCCGCGTCGCCGGGCTGATTGTCCTTGTTTCCGGGGCCACCGGGGTCGGGGGACTCGCCGGGCCGCTCATCGGGGTCCTCCTCGCCCGGAGGGGCGGGAGCCTGGCCCCCCTCATCCGGTCCTTCCGGTCCGGTGCCGCCGTCGCCGGCGTCGCCGCAGGTGGCGGAGGCGATGTCGATGGTCTGGAGGCCGACCACCCGGATGGACAGCGCCGTGACGGTCAGGGTCCCGTCCTCGTTCTCCACCTGCTTGTTCAGCAGCACCTCCGCGATCCCGGGCACCTGGACCCCGGTGTTCGGGCCGACACCGGCCTCCAGCGCGACACCGCCCAGGGAGGCGCCGACGACGGTGGAGGTGCCCTGACCGTTCTCGCATTCGGCGGTGATGACGTCGGCGTTGAGGTCGGCGAGGCCGAGGTCGAGCAGGGACACCTCACCCAACCCCACCCTCAGGTCGGTGACGCTGGCCCTGGCGTGCCCCTCGCCGGCGGCCGCGTTCAACGCCCCGACGCGCACCAGGTCCAACGGGACGCCGACCTCGGCGACCGACCTCTCCTGGTAGCCGGCCGCGCTGTCGAGGTGGGGCAGGGGCTCCACCGTGAGCAGGCCGCGAGCGGACAGGGCGAAGGCCGAACTCGGGGCCTGGTCGGCCTGGGCGGCTGGCGTGAGGACCAGGCCGGCGCTCACCGTCGCGGCGAGGACCCCGAGGGTGGCTGTTCTGCTGGGCACGGTTGGCGTTCCTTTCTGGGGCCTCCGACGTGGCCGGAGGATGGGACGGGATCGGTGCGGGGAGTGCGGGCTCAACGGACCAGGACGACCGTGCCCAGTGGCAGGGTGATCAGCAGGTCGAGGGCGTCGTCGGGAACCCGGACGCAACCGTCGCTGGTCTCGGTTCCGAAGGGTGTCTCGTCAGGCCAGCCGTGGATGGCGACGGTGCCGGGTCCGCCCGCGTAGGTCTGGTGGGTGTCGGAGTGGGCGCCCAACGGCAGGGTGTAGGGGCTGAAGTCGGTGACGGTCTCCTGGATGGAGGCCATCACGAAGGTGCGGCCGGTCGGAGTCGGGGCTTCGGCGCTGCCGACACCGACGGTCCACCGGCCGATCTCCTCCCCTTCCCGGGTGACGGTGAGGGCGAAGTCCGCGAGGTCGACCGTGACGAGGAAGTCGTTGCCCGCCTCCTCGAGGTCGTCGTCGGCGTGGAGCCAGCCCGTGGAGCCGTTCGGCCGGGAGGGCAGCAGGACCTGGAGCCAGTCGCCGGCGCGGTCGACGACGGGCAGCCAGGTCGGCGAACCGAGCTGGCGCTCGGGGAGGCGCGCGACGGGCGCGCCACCTGGTTCCCCGTACACCGGCACCTCGGCGTGGGCTCGGACGACGGTGCCGGTGCCGGGGTCGTGCGGAGCGGGGTCGACGGGGGCGTCGGGGACGTCGCCGAAGGTGCTGGCCTCCGGCAGCCCGGCCAGTTCGGTGTCCGTCACCGCGACGGGACGCACGTCCCCCGGCGCCGGGGTGGGCTGGGCGGGCATGGATTCCGAGGCGGCGCAGCCGGCCAGCACCGCGACCAGGCAGGTGAGCAGGACGGCGAGGACGGGCCGGGGAGGACCGGGGTGCGGGACGGCCGGACCGCCGGGGGCGGGCACGAGCCGGTTGGGCACGGAAGTCCAGGGCAGCGGCATCTCGGGGTTCCTTTCCCGCTGGTGGCAGCGGTGGAGGCGGAGGGGACGGGGAACCGGTCCCACCGGTCGGAACTGGGTGTCGCACGGAGGGCCGGCGCACCGAGAGGTGCGCGGCGGTGCGCTCGGCGCGTGGGGCGGCCCGTGCGGGAGCGGCTCGTCGTGCCGGGGTGCCCGAGGTGGGCTGGGCACGCGCGGTGCGTGGTGGCTACCGGCCACCGGTCCGGTGTCCCTCCGGAGGGGCGCGGTGCCGAGGCGACCCGTCACACCGCCGCTGGATGTCGGGGGTGCCGGGGTGTTCGTGGGGGTGCGGCGTCGTCGGAGGATCGCGCGGTGTACCCGGCGGGCCCGCTGATCGGCGGGCGCCCGTCCTGGGTGTCGCGGTCCTCGGGTGAGGTGTCGCGCGGTTGTCCTCACCGACGACGTGGTGACCCCTCCGCCGCTGTCCCGAACGAGCGGGGCGTCGGCGAGGAGCATCGCGGGCGGCCGACGATCAGGCAAGACCGGAGGCCCGGCGCCACCGGGTTCCCCACCAGGGCATACCGCGCGTTCCCGCTGGTAGATCGACCGCCAGCTTTTCACTCTATGGGGTGAGGTTCTGGGTGCTGTGTCGCCTCGGAGGGATGGTGTGGCGCAGCGTTCCCGGACGCGACGTGTCCGATTGTCGAACTCCTGCTCGAAAGCGTGGGTTACCGACCAACCTGTTCGAGTGGGAGCCGTCACCGTCCGCTCGCGGGTACCCGTCCGGGGAGCCGGTCATGATGGTCCGCTGGACACCTCGGCGGGCCAGGGGCGGAGGACGCCCCTCCCGCGCAAGCGCGAGCACGCGACCGGCGCGGTTCCTCGTCAGTGGGACCCGTCCTCACCGGGTACGAGTCCGACCCCGCCCGGGACCGCCGATCCGCGCGGTCAGCTCCCCGGCGGTGCGGGTCACCGGTTCCGCGAGGTCCGGCCACTCCCGGCCACACTCCTCGACCCCCTCGCACACGTGCCGGAACGTCAGGCTCACCGCCGCCACCGCCCGGCCGGCGTGGTCGAGCACCGGGGCCCCGACCGACGCCCAGGACTCCGTGACGCAGCCGTCCTCCACCGCCCACCCCCGGCGGACCTGCCGGGCCAGCAGAGCGCGGAGCTCGGGCAGGGTTCGCGGCCCCCTCGCGGTACGGCGCACGAAGCTGGCGGCCCGGGGGAACAGGGCCCGGACCTGAGCCGAGGGCAGCCCACCCAGGATCGCCCGGCCGGACGCCGGCAACGTGGCCGGCAACCGCACCTCCTCCCGCGTCACCAGGGTCTGCGGTGTCGGCGGCTGGGCCTTCACCAGGTAGACGACCTCCGCGCCGTGCGGGACGACGAGCTGCGCCGGATGCCCGGTGGCCGCCGCCAACCCGGTCAACAACGGACGGCCGAGCCGTTCCAGGCTGCGCGACGCGGAGTGCGCCGACCCCAGATCGGCCGCCGCCCACCCGAGCCCGTACCGGTGCTCCTCCGGGTAGTGCACCACGAACCCGGCGGCGACGAGCTCGCCCAACAGGTGGTAGGTCGACGAGCGGGGCAGGCCGACCTCCCTGGCGAGGTGAGCGGCCGAAACCGGCGAGGGCCGGCTCCCCAGGGCCCGCAGCAGGGCGAGGCCCCGCCGCAGGGCCGGAACATCGCTGCTGTCCCCCACCCGAGCCTCCCGTCCAGCTCCGCCACCCGGCGGGACCGCCCCGCCCACCACCACCGCACCACCCGGCTCGGACAGCCGGCCCCGGGACCGGCGCGGGCCCGCCCCCTCACGACACCACCTGGTGCGAGTCTGGGATACCAGACGCCTCCCGGCTGGTGTCCGCTTGGCGCCCCGCCCTCATCGCGCTGTGATGGAGGCATGTCAGCCCACGCGATCGCGGTCGGCCCCGGGCCCCTCACCGCCGCCGAGGTACTCGCCGTGGCCCGCGCCGGCGCCCCCGTGCGCCTCACCCCCGAAGCGAGGGACCTCGTCGTCGAGTCCAGGGAACGAGTCCGAGGGCTCGCAGCCGAACCCCGCGCCGTCTACGGCGTGTCCACCGGCTTCGGGGCACTCGCGACCCGCCACATCCCGGCGGACCGACGCGCCGACCTGCAGCGGTCGCTGGTCCGATCCCACGCCGCCGGCACCGGCCCCGTCGTGGAGACCGAGGTGGTCCGCGCCATGATGGCGCTGCGCCTCCGGACGCTGGCGGCCGGCAGGAGCGGGGTGCGACCGGCGACCGTCGACGCGTTGGTCGGAATGCTCAACGCGGGCCTCACCCCCGTCGTGCACGAGTACGGGTCGCTGGGGTGCTCCGGAGATCTCGCCCCGCTCGCCGCCGTCGCGCTGGCGTTGATGGGGGAAGGGGAGATCACCGACACGGAAGGGCGCCGACGCCCCGCCGCCGAAGCCCTCCCCGCCGCGGGGCTCCGGCCCGTCGAACTCGCGGAGAAGGAAGGGCTCGCCCTGACCAACGGCACCGACGGCATGCTGGGCATGCTGGTGCTCGCCGTCGCGGACCTGCGTCGACTGCTCGACATCGCGGACGTGACCGCCGCCATGACCGTCGAAGCCCTCCTGGGCACCGACCGCGTGTTCGCCGACGACCTCCAGCGGCTCCGCCCCCACCCCGGGCAGGCGGTGGCCGCGGCCAGGATGACCGCGCTGCTCGCCGGGTCCGAGATCATGGCCAGCCACCGGGGGCCCGAGTGCCCGGTGGTGCAGGACGCCTACTCGCTCCGCTGCGCGCCACAGGTCCACGGCGCCGCGAGGGACACGCTCGACCACGCCGCTTCCGTCGCCGAACGGGAACTCGCCAGCGTGATCGACAACCCCGTCGTCCTGCCAGGCGGGCGGGTCGAGTCCAACGGCAACTTCCACGGCGCGCCCCTCGCCTACGTGCTGGACTTCCTGGCCATCCCGCTCGCCGACGTCGCCAGCATGGCCGAACGGCGCACCGACCGGATGCTCGACGTGCACCGCTCCCACGGACTACCACCGTTCCTCGCCGTCGACGCCGGCGTGGACTCCGGCCACATGATCGCCCAGTACACCCAGGCCGCCGTCGTCTCCGAGCTGAAACGACTCGCCAGCCCCGCCTCGGTCGACTCCATCCCCAGCTCCGCGATGCAGGAGGACCACGTCTCCCTCGGCTGGTCGGCGGCGCGCAAGCTCCGACGAGCCGTCGACGGACTGACCTCGGTGCTCGCCGTGGAGCTGGTCACCGCCGCGCGGGCCCTCGACCTCCGGGCCCCGCTCCGGCCGGCGGCGGCCACGGGAGCCGTCCGCGACCTGCTCCGCGTGACCGTCCCCCCGCCAGGACCCGACCGGCACCTCGCACCGGAGATCCACGCCGCCGAGGACCTGGTTCGCGGCGGGCAGGTGCTCGACGCCGTCGCCGAACATCTCCCGGACGGACTGGCCACCCACCACGACCACCCCCCGGCGGTGGAGCCCCGACCCCGCTGACCGGCGACCAACCGGGACGGGGACGAGCCAGGCCCCGGCCCCACCAGTCCCAGCACCTCGGAGGCACGAACGCCTCGCGCCTCGCGCCCCCGCCGGACCCGACAGCGCACGACCGCCCACCCTCGCCACCCCGACAACGTGGAGGTCACCGTGAACCCAGGACCACGAGCGGTGCGCGCCGCCCGAGGCACCAACCTGACCGCCAGGAGCTGGAGCACCGAGGCCCCGCTGCGCATGCTGCACAACAACCTCGACCCCGAGGTCGCCGAACGCCCCGAGGACCTCGTCGTCTACGGCGGGACCGGCAGGGCCGCGCGGGACTGGGCCAGCTTCGACGCGATCACCCGCGAACTGACGCGGCTCGACCAGGACGAGACGCTGCTCGTCCAGTCCGGGAAACCCGTCGGCGTCCTCCGCACCCACGAATGGGCTCCGCGGGTGTTGATCGCCAACTCCAACCTCGTCGGGGACTGGGCGACCTGGCCCGAGTTCCGCCGCCTGGAACACCTCGGCCTGACGATGTACGGGCAGATGACCGCCGGGTCCTGGATCTACATCGGCACCCAGGGCATCCTCCAGGGCACCTACGAGACCTTCGCCGCCGTCGCCGCCAAACGCTTCGGCGGCAGCCTCGCCGGGACCCTGACCCTCACCGCGGGGCTGGGTGGCATGGGCGGAGCCCAGCCACTGGCGGTCACGATGAACGGCGGCGTCGCCCTCGTCGTGGAAGTCGACCCGGCCCGGGCCCGCCGCCGGGTCGACACCCGGTACCTCGACGAGGTCGCCGACGACCTCGACGACGCCGTCCACCGGGTGCTCGCGGCGCGCCGGGAACGCCGCCCGCTCTCGGTCGGCCTGGTCGGCAACGCCGCCGAAGTGCTGCCCGAACTGCTGCGCCGCGGCGTGGACGTCGACATCGTCACCGACCAGACCTCCGCCCACGATCCGCTCTCCTACCTGCCCGCCGGCGTCGCCCTGGAGGAATGGACCGACTACGCCAGGGCCAAGCCCGACGAGTTCACCGATCGGGCCAGGGCGTCCATGGCTGAGCACGTGGCGGCCATGGTCGGCTTCCTCGACGCGGGGGCGGAGGTCTTTGACTACGGCAACTCGCTGCGGGGGGAGGCGCGGCTCGGAGGGTACGAACGAGCCTTCGACTTCCCGGGATTCGTCCCCGCCTACATCCGCCCCCTCTTCTGCGAGGGCCGAGGGCCGTTCCGCTGGGCCGCCCTCTCCGGGGACCCCGCCGACATCGCCCGCACCGACCGGGCCGTCCTGGACCTGTTCCCCGACAACGAGCCCCTGGCCCGCTGGCTCCGGCTCGCCGGCGAACGCGTCGCCTTCCAGGGGCTCCCGGCCAGGATCTGCTGGCTGGGACAGGGGGAACGCGCCGAGGCCGGCGCCCTGTTCAACGACCTCGTCGCCACCGGGGAGGTCAGCGCGCCCCTCGTCCTCGGCCGCGACCACCTCGACACCGGCTCGGTGGCCTCCCCCTACCGGGAGACCGAGGGAATGCTCGACGGCTCCGACGCCATCGCGGACTGGCCCCTGCTCAACGCCCTGGTCAACACCGCCTCGGGCGCGACCTGGGTCTCCCTCCACCACGGAGGCGGGGTGGGCATGGGGCGGTCCCTGCACGCGGGCCAGGTCACCGTCGCCGACGGCACGGAACTCGCCGGCCGCAAGCTGGAACGCGTGCTGACCAACGACCCCGCCACCGGTGTGCTCCGCCACGCCGACGCCGGCTACGCCAGGGCCGTCGAGGTGGCCGACCAGGCGTCGCTGCGCGTCCCCGTCCCGCGAGACTGACGGCCCGGCCAACCGCCGGGCGCACCAACTGGTGGACACGGAGGACGGACGGGAACGACGGCTGGATCTTGCCCGTCGGCGACCGTACCGTTCGAGAGGACGGCATGGGAGGGAGCGAGCCATGGCGGAAGGTGCTACCGGCCTGCTGGCCGGGATCGAACGAGTGGGAATGGACCGCAGGCGGGGTGGTTTCTCCCGCCACGGCTTCGACTACGCGGAGATGGAACTGCGCGAGTGGTTCAGTGAACAGGCCGACCGCCGAGGCCTGGACGTCCGCCCCGACCGCAACGGCAACCTGTGGGCCTGGTGGGGACCACCAGGGCCCAACGCCATCGTCACCGGGAGCCACCTCGACTCCGTTCCCGGTGGCGGCGCGTTCGACGGTCCGCTCGGCGTGGCCTCGGCACTGGCGGCGGTGGACCTGCTGCGCGCCCGCGACCACGTACCCCGCCGCCCACTGGCGGTCGTCGTGTTCGCCGAGGAGGAAGGCGGCCGGTTCGGGGTGCCCTGCCTCGGTTCCCGACTGCTCACCGGGGGCATCGTCCCCAAGGACGCCGCCCGGCTGATGGACGGCAACGGCATGACCCTCGCCGAGGCGATGAGCGGTGCGGGCCTCGACCCGCAACGCATCGGTCGCGACGGCGAGGCACTGCGCCACATCGGCTGCTTCGTCGAACTCCACGTCGAACAGGGCCGAGGGCTCGTCGAACTCGACGCCCCGGTCGGACTGGCCACCTCGATCCTGGCCCACGGCCGGTGGCGGCTCACCTTCTTCGGCGAGGGCAACCACGCGGGCGCGACCCCGATGTCCGACCGCCGCGACCCGCTGGTCCCCGCAGCCCGGACCGTGCTGGCCGCGCGCCGCATCGGCGAATCCGTACCCGGCGCCCGCGCCACCGTCGGAAGGCTCAGCCCGAACCCCGGCGGGACCAACGTCATCTCCTCCAGCGCCGACCTCTGGTTGGACGCCAGAGCCGCCGACGACGCCGCCACCCGCGCCGTCGTCGAACAGGTCACCGCCGCCGCCAAGGACGCCGCCGCCGACGAGGGCTGCGAGCTGCTGGTCGTCGAGGAGTCCTACGGCGGCCCCGTCACCTTCGACGAGGGACTCCGCCGAACCCTGTCCGCGACCCTCGGGGACGTTCCCGCGTTGCCGACCGGGGCCGGCCACGACGCCGGGATCCTCGCCGCCGAGGTGCCCACCGCCATGTTGTTCGTCCGCAACCCCACCGGGGTCAGCCACGCACCGGCGGAGCACGCCGAACCCGCCGACTGCGAAGCGGGCGCCAGGGCGCTGGCCACCGTCCTCGGCCACCTGACGAGCACCACCGGGAGAACCCCGTGGTGAGGCGTTGGTGGGCGCCCTACGCGCTCGTCGGCAGCGAACTGCCCAGAGTGGAGTGGGGCGTCCTGTTCGAGGAGGACGACGGCCGCCTCACCAGGGTCGTCCCCGGCGTCGCCGCCCCTCCTGACGCCACCCGGCTGACCGGGCTTGCCGTGCCGGGACTGGCCAACGCCCACTCGCACGCCTTCCACCGCGCCCTCCGGGGCCGCACCCACTTCCAGGGCGGGACGTTCTGGACCTGGCGACGCCAGATGTACTCGCTGGCGGAGCGGTTGGACCCCGACAGCTACCGCCGCCTCGCCCGCCTCGTCTACGCCGAGATGGCCCTCGCGGGGATCACCTCGGTCGGCGAATTCCACTACCTGCACCACGACATCGGCGGCATCCGGTACGACGACCAGAACGCCATGGGGCTCGCCCTGGTCGACGCCGCCCGGGAGGCGGGCCCGCGCATCACCCTCCTCGACACCTGCTACCTCACCGGCGGCATCGACAAACCGTTGGAAGGGGTGCAGCTGCGGTTCGGCGACAACGACGCCCACGGGTGGGCCGTGCGGGCCGCCGACCTGGCCGGTCGACCCGAGACCGCCGCACCCGGAGTCCGGATCGGAGCCGCGATCCACTCCGTCCGCGCCGTCCCGGCCTCCGGCCTCCGCGTGGTCGCCGACTGGGCGACCAGCCACGGGGCCCCGCTGCACGCCCACCTGTCCGAGCAGCGCGCCGAGAACGACATGTGCCGGGCTGCCCACGGCTGCACACCGACGGAGCTGCTGAGCCGGCACGGAGCCCTCGGCCCCGACACCACCCTGGTGCACGCCACCCACCTCAGCGTGCCCGACATCACCGAACTCGGCGCCTCCGGCGCGTCGGTCTGCCTGTGCCCCACCACCGAACAGGACCTGGCGGACGGCATCGGTCCGGGCAGGGCACTCGCCGACGCCTGCGGCACCCCCGCCCTCGGCAGCGACGGGCACTCCGTGATCGACGTCTTCGCCGAGGCCAGGGCCGTGGAACTCCACGAACGTCTGCGAACGGAGACCCGCGGCCACTTCACACCGCAGGAACTGTGGAGCGCCGCGACATCCGCCGGGCACACGGCCCTGGGCTGGCCCGACGCGGGCTGGCTCGACACCGGGGCCCGCGCCGACATCGTCACCCTGGACCTCGACAGCGTGCGGCTGGCCGGCGTCGACCCCTCGGCGGCCATCCACGCCGCCACGGCCTCCGACGTCGTCGACGTCGTCATCGACGGCGAGCAGGTGGTCTCCGCCGGAATCCACCTGCGCGTACCCGACGTCAGCGCCGAGATGAGGGAGGTGATCGGTCAGCTGTGGGGGTGAGCCTGGCCGCGCCCGGACCCGTGCCGGACATGGCGCTCGGGGGCACGCGAGCAGCAGCGACCCCGTGGCTGGCTGGCCAGGACGGAACGGGTGACCGTGCGGAAGGGACGGAGCCGCCATGAGCGCGACGCTGATCACCGGGATCGGCGAACTGACCACCAACGACCCGGACCTGGGCCGCCCCTCGTCGTCGGCGGTCGTACTCGACGCGGACCGCGTCGCCTGGGTCGGGCCCGAGGACACCGCACCCGCGGCCGACCTCCGCGTGGACGTGGAAGGCCGCGCCGTCCTCCCCGGCTGGGTGGACAGCCACACCCACCTCGTCTTCGCCGGGGACCGGACCGCGGAGTTCGAGGCCCGGATGGCCGGGGAGCCCTACCGGGCGGGGGGAATCGCGACCACCGTCGCCGCCACCCGGTCAGCCACCGACGACAGCCTGCGGGACACGCTGCGCCGCCACCTCGCCGAAGCCGCCAGCCAGGGCACCACCTGCGTGGAGACCAAGACCGGCTACGGGCTGACCGTGGCCGACGAGGAACGGGCCGCGCGGATCGCCGCCGAACAGGCCGACGACGTCACCTTCCTCGGCGCGCACCTCGTCCCACCCGGCACCGGGGCGGCGGCCTACCTCGACCTCGTCACCGGACCGATGCTCGAGGCCGTCGCCCCGCACGTCCGCTGGGCCGACGTCTTCTGCGAGACCGGCGCCTTCGACCTCGACCAGTCACGCCGGGTGCTCGCCGCCGCCTCGGCACGCGGCCTCGGCCTGCGGGTCCACGGCAACCAACTGGGCCCCGGGCCAGGAGTGGAGCTCGCCGTCGAGGTGGGAGCGGCCAGCGTCGACCACTGCACCCACCTCAGCGGTGCCGACATCGACGCCCTCGCCGGCTCCGACACCGTCGCCACCCTGCTGCCCGCCTGCGACCTCTCCACCCGGCAACCACCCGCTCCCGCCAGGGAGCTCCTGGACGCCGGGGCGACCGTTGCCTTGGCCTCCAACTGCAACCCGGGGTCGTCCTACACGTCCTCCATGGCGTTCTGCGTGGCCACCGCCGTGCTGCAACTCGGCATGTCGGTCAGCGAGGCAGTGCGAGCGGCCACCTGGGGCGGTGCCAGGGCACTGCGCAGGGAGGCCGGGCCAGGGGCGGTGGGCGTCCTGCGGCCAGGGGCCAGGGCCGACGTGCACGTCCTGGACGCGCCCTCGGCCACCCACCTGGCCTACCGGCCAGGTGTTCCCCTCACCTGGGCCGTGTGGCGGAAGGGGCACCGCATCCGCTGAACGCGGGGGAGCGGCCGCGTGTGCTCCCGAGATCCCGCCGGGTACCAGGTCGCTCAGTCCGCGTCCTCGTCGCCGTCGTCCCGCGCGAGGTAGGTCGCCAGTCGCTCCACGGCATCCTCGAACCGCGGGTTCTCATCGACGAAGGCACGCAGCCTGTCGGCGAGGTAGCCGAAGGACACCTCCTCGTCGCCCCGGCGGTCCTCGAGTTCCTCGATCCCACGGTCGGTGAAGTACATCGCTGCCTCCTGGACAGCCCGCGAAGTGCATCTTCGAGTACGGGTGAACGCACCGGCCTCCAGGGCCGGTCACGTCGACCACTGGCACGGCTCGCGGCACACGGGGTGCGGGTGCGCCCTCGCAAGATACAGCTCCGACCCGGGGGACCGCGGGAAGACCGCCGAAGGGCGCACCGCTGCTCCTGACCCGAGGGAGGAACGCCACCGTTCCCCCAGTCCTCGCGGTTCCCGCGCCGGGGAGAAACGAAGGGGGCGGGCGTCCACGCTGGACACCCGCCCCCCCCGTTCCGCCGGTTCCCTCAGGTGGTCACCGAGGTGATCAGTTCCTGGATCCGCCCGGCCATCCGAGTCCGGTCGGTGGGGGCCATGGCGAACCAGGGCCTTCCCTGACCGTCGGGCTTGTGCTGCAACAGGTACCGGCCGATGGAGGTGTCCAACACGTCGACCCGGTAGGCCGACCGGGTGGTCTTGCCCGCCAGCCGGTTGAAGGAGCGCGTGCTGAACTCCCCGTACCGGAGGCGTTCGCTGGTCAGGACCTCGGCGATGAACTCCGCCTCCCCGGGACGCATCCCGTGGGAGGTCAGGGAGGCGCGAAGCCCGCCAGGTCCGGGGGACGCGTTCGCCGTCGCCTTCTCGATCAGATCCGAGGGGCAGCTCACCGACTGCCCCTTGCCCGGGCGGTGCTCGGGAAGGAGGCTCGCCGCCACGTGCGCAAGACCGGTGGGGCGTACCGCCTCCAGCACCAGCTCCTTCTCCTCGCGGGGAGCGTTCTCGGGGCCGGACTGCATGGCCAGCACCGCGAAATCACCGCTCGCCGCGATCACCGCGTCGATGCCGTTCTCCCGGTCGGTTTGGAGCAGTGCCCAGACCGCGAGTGGTGGCCGGGCGAGGATCTGGAACGCGTCCTCCAGGAACGGGTCGAGGTCACCGTGCCGGACCAGGCCCCGGGCCTCCAACTCCTGCCACGCTCGTTGGTGCAGCATCCTGCGTTCGTCCTCGGTGGACCCGAAGCCGACCGTTTTCAATGCCGCGGGGAGCGTGGCCCGGAGCCTGGTCTGGATCACGTCGACGGCGATCGCCGGTAGCGTGATGCGCCCTCGTGGTGACACGGTCACCGTCCGGTCGGAGGTTGGTCGCCGAGCACGGAGGGCGCGACCAGGCGGCCGTCACCGAAGACGTCGTCGGTCTCGAGCAGGTAGTCGGCGCGCTTGTGCTCGCCGTCGTCCTCGCCCTGTCCGCCGCGGCCTCGGGCACCGCCGCCGGCCATGCCGCCTCCGCCGCCGGCCGCGCCACCGCCCATGCCAGCGCCACCGCCCATGCCGCCGCCGGCGCCGCCCATACCGCCGCCGGCCATACCGCCGGGGCCACCGGGTGTGGAGCCGGGGCCGAAGCCGCCACCGCCGGGGCCGAAGCCGCCGGCACCGGGGCCGAAGCCACCGCCGGGGCCGAAGCCGCCGCCGGGGAGCCTGCCGCCGAACCCGCCGCCGGGCCCGCCCGGGAGGCGCCCGCTGCCGGGCCCGCCGGGGCCGCCGCCCCCTGGCGGCCTCCCGCCGGGCGGCATGCCGCCGGGGGGCATCCCGCCGGGGGGCATACCGCCCCACCCGCCGCCGGGGCCGCCGCCGGGGAGGGGGCCGGCGCCGGGGGGCAGGTTGCCGCCGGGGAACTGCCCGCCGGGGCTGGGGGCGACGAGGTCGGGGCGGACCGCGCCGGGTCCGTCTCCGATGGGGGTGACGGGTGCTCCGGGGTTGGGCGCGGACGGGCTGGGGGGCGTGTAACCGCCGCCACCGCCCCCTCCGCCGGTGCCGTTCCAGTTCATCCCGCCACCGGGAGTGCCGCCACCGTAGCCGCCGCCCCCTCCGCCGCCGCTACCGCCGACACTGGGCACCGACGGAGCGCCACCGGGGATCCCGTTCCCGATGGACTCGGGGTTGGTGGTGCCCTTGGCGGAGTAGGTGGTGCTGGGGACCTCCTCGAAGGAGGGGACGGACATCAGAACGTTGTTGGTCTCGTTCTGGTAGGTCTGCATGACCTCGCGGGCGGCCTCGTTCTCCGCTTCGTAGGCCTCCATGCGGTCACCGTGCCCGGTCCAGCTGGAGGGGAGGATGACCTCGAACCCCTCCTTCTTGGGCTCATCCTGTCCCTCGGGGATGTTCAGGACGGCGGAGGTGCGGTGCGTTCCCTGCGTGGAGATGCCCTGGCCGATCGCGCGTGCCTGGTCCTTCGCCTGCTCCGTGTAGGTGACCAGCGGCAGGGTCGCGGCACGAGAGTTCTCCGCAGCTTCGCCCTGGTGAGCGTCGGCCGCGCGGGTCATCGAACCCTTGATGTACTCCGCGAGGTCCCCGAAGGTCGTGCCGATGTTCTGCCAGGAGATGGAAGCTTCCGACTGGTCGCCGCCGTGGCCTTCACCGTTGATCTCGGTATGCAGCTGCTTCGCGGTCTTCCCGCCGAAATACTCACATGTGGTCTCGAGGTGCATGCCTACTGCTCCTGTGCTGCGGGAGGAAGCTCGTTCATAATTGCCTGGGCAACCTCGGTTGCGATCTGACATGCGTCGTCAGTCGGACCGGTCAGTGCATCGACCAGAAGCACCTGGTCATCGGCGATGCCCACGAAGAGTGGACACCGCGCCGAATCTTCGACGTCGTTAGTGTGTACTGCTGGGTATTCGCCGACCGTCCGAGGCTCGAACACGACGTAGTTTGAGTAGTTCGCGTACACAGTTGATAGGCCCTCGGGGACCGAGGACGCATTCAGGGTGACGGAGCCGACGTCGTTGCTAAGCCATCGGCACATGTCGAGGGGTGCCTCGTCAAGCGAGTGGTTCGGACGTAGTTCTTTGGAGTCGGGGTCGTAACCAGCGCTGGTTGCGGCACCGTCGGACATTAGCTCACATGGTTCGAGTCCGGCGGCGTCAACGGGTGCCGAGACCGGCGGCGCAAGCTGACTTTGATTTTCGTCCGACCCTGCCGTTTCTCCCGGGGTGCTACTTACAACCGAAGTCTCCTCAGCGCTGCTCGTACTGTCCTCAGTGCTAACGTCCGCACATGCTGTGAGGAGCAGAGCGAGAGGAGCCATAAGCCCAAGTACGATCTTTAGGTGACGGGACGTCATGATGCGCTTGGCTCCTTGCTCAGATCGGGATGTAGCCACCCGCTGCTGCGCGGGCCCGATTGGCTGCAGCAGCAATCTCCTGGTAGGTGGGGGAGTTCTTGAACGACGTGATATCGCCCTCGTATTGGGGCAATGTAGCGGTGTCTTCGAGATTGAGGTACTCGGCCAACATCGATTCGAAGTGATGGATCGTCTGCATGAGCTCGTCCCGCAGCTGCATTGCGGTGCGGCCGAGGGAGCCGGATTGAGGCGAAGCTGCGAGTTCCCTGAACTGGTCCCCTGCGTTCAAGCTGACCGCGTCGTCCCCCCGCGAGGGCTTGTCCATGCCCATCCGAGTAGCGACCGTCTGCAGGTCCAGCACGCAATCCAGAGCTTCCTTGAGTTCCGCGATGGCCCGAGGCAGGGCCTCGGGGTCCACTTCGTAGCTGCCGCTCACGGCGGTTCCTCCCCAGGAGATCTTCAACCAACAGCACACTGTGCGGGCGCCCGAGGCTGCTCGGGCCTCGCTGGCCCGCACGCCCCCTCGCGTCAGACCCTCGGCGACACCGCCGGGTCAAACAGCACCGTAGCAGCGTCACCGGTCCCGACAGGGGGAAACCGACCAAGCTGCCGCAGTCCTGCGGGAGGACCCGGGCGGAGCCTCCGCAGGATGTATGACGCCCGTGGAGGCCCTTGGGTTCCCGTGTGCGAAGGGCACGATCAGGTAACGGGCCTTCGGGGTGGAGCGGGGTCTGTTATCGCGGGTGGGGCCACGCCCCGGAGCCACTGATGGGGACGGGCGGTCGGATCGTGTGATCCGACCGCCCGTCCCGGTCACTCAGCAGTGCCCGTCAGCGAGTCAGTCGCCGAAGGCCGAGGCCATGATCTCGGCCTGCTCGACCTCGTGCACCTTCGGCGACCCCGAGGACGGGGCGGCCATGGCCCGCCGCGACACGCGCCGCAGGCCCCGGAGGCGCTCGGGCAGCAGGTCCGGGAGGTGCAGGCCCAGGAACGGCCACGCGCCCTGGTTAGCCGGTTCCTCCTGCACCCAACGGACGTCGGTGGCGTTCGGGTAACGCTCCAGCATCGCCGCCAGCTTCCGCTTGGGCACCGGGTAGAACTGCTCAAGACGCACGATCGCCGTGTCGTCCACTCCGCGCTTGACCCGCTCGTTGTGCAGCTCGTAGGAGATCTTCCCGCTGCACAGCAGCAGCCTGCGGACCGCGTTCGGGTCGCTCACCGTCGGGTCGTCCAGCACCGACTGGAACTTCCCGCCGGTGAAGTCGGACACGGGGCTGACCGCGGCCTTGAGCCGCAGCAGCTGCTTGGGGGTGAACACCACCAGGGGGCGGTTCACGCCGTCGAGGGCGTGCCGACGCAGCAGGTGGAAGTAGTTCGCGGGTGTCGACGGCATCGACACCGTCATCGACCCCTCCGCGCACAGTTGCAGGAACCGCTCGATGCGACCCGAGGTGTGGTCCGGCCCCTGGCCCTCATGGCCGTGGGGGAGCAGCAGCACGACGTCGGCGCGCTGGCCCCACTTGGCCTCACCGGAGGAGATGAACTCGTCGATGATGGACTGCGCGCCGTTGACGAAGTCACCGAACTGGGCCTCCCAGAGCACGAGGGCGTCCGGGTTGGCCACGGAGTAGCCGTACTCGAAGCCGAGCGCGGCGAACTCCGACAGCGCCGAGTCGTACACCATGAAGCGCCCCTGGTCCTCGGCGAGGTTCTGGAGCGGCGTGTACTCGTTGCCGGTCTTCCGGTCGATCACGACGGCGTGCCGCTGCACGAAGGTGCCGCGCCGGGAGTCCTGCCCGGCGAGCCGGACGTCGCGACCCTCGATCGTCAGCGAGCCGAACGCGAGCAGTTCGGCGAAGGCCCAGTCGACGTTGCCCTCGCGGCTCATCTTCTCCCGCCGCTCCAACACCGGCTTGACGCGGGGGTGCGGTGTGAAGCCGTCGGGCAGGTTGACGTGGGCGTCGGCGATCCGGCGGACGACCTCCTCCGGCACACCGGTGTCGAGCTTGGTCGGCACGACCTGCTCGGACTCCACGGAGGGGCTGGGCGCCGGTGGGTGCTTCTCCAGCTCACGCACCTCGTTGAAGACGTACTCGAGCTGGCTGGCGTAGTCCCGCAGGGCCTTCTCGGCGTCCTCGACGGAGATGTCGCCCCGGCCGATCAGGGACTCCGTGTAGGTCTTGCGGACGCTGCGCATGGTGTCGATGACGTCGTACATCTTCGGCTGGGTCATCGACGGGTCGTCGCCCTCGTTGTGCCCGCGCCGGCGGTAGCAGAGCATGTCGATGACGACGTCCTTGCCGAAGGCCTGCCGGTACTCGACGGCGAGCCGGGCGACCCAGACGCACGCCTCGGGGTCGTCACCGTTGACGTGGAAGACCGGTGCGCCGATCATCTTGGCGACGTCGGTGGAGTACTTGCTCGACCGCGAGTGCTCCGGGGCGGTGGTGAACCCGACCTGGTTGTTGATGATGAGGTGCACGGTGCCGCCGGTGCGGTAGCCGCGCAGCAGCGACAGGTTCAGCGTCTCGGCCACCACACCCTGGCCGGCGAACGCGGCGTCGCCGTGCAGCAGTACGGGCAGCACGGTGAAGCCCTGCTCGCCCTTGTCGATGCGGTCCTGCTTCGCCCGGACGATGCCCTCGAGCACCGGGTTGACCGCTTCCAGGTGGGAGGGGTTGGAGGTGAGGGACACGGTGGTCTCACCGTCGCCGAACATCCGGAAGTACTTGCCCTCGGCGCCGAGGTGGTACTTCACGTCACCGGAACCGTGGGCCTGCCCCGGGTCGAGGTTGCCCTCGAACTCCCGGAAGATCTGGGCGATGGGCTTGCCGACGACGTTGGCCAGCACGTTGAGCCGGCCTCGGTGCGGCATGCCGATGACGACCTCGTCCAGCTCGTGCTCGGCGGCCGTGTCCAGGACCGTGTCCAGCAGCGGGATGGTCGTCTCGCTGCCCTCCAGCGAGAACCGCTTCTGCCCGACGTACTTGGTCTGCAGGAACGTCTCGAACGCCTCGGCGGCGTTGAGCTTGGACAGGATGTACTTCTGCTCGGCGGGGTCCGGCTTGGTGTGGGGGACCTCGACGCGCTTCTCCAGCCAGTCGCGCTCGTCGGGCTCCAGGATGTGCATGTACTCCACGCCGACGGTGCGGCAGTAGGAGTCGCGCAGCACGCCGAGGACGTCCCGCAGCTTCATCCGCTCCTTGCCGGCGAAGCCGCCGACGGCGAACTCCCGGTCCAGGTCCCACAGCGTGAGCCCGTGGGACAGGATGTCCAGGTCGGGGTGCTTGCGTTGCCGGTAGTTCAACGGATCCGTGTTGGCCATCAGGTGGCCGCGCGTCCGGTAGGCGTGGATCAGTTCCAGCACCCGGGCCGTCTTGTCGACCGAGCCTTCCGGGATGTCGCTGACCCAGCGGACCGGCTCGTAGGGCAGTCGGAGCGCGGTGAAGATGTCGTCGTAGAAGCCGTCCTCGCCCAGCAGCAGCTGGTGCACCCGGCGCAGGAAGTCCCCGGACTCGGCGCCCTGGATGATCCGGTGGTCGTAGGTGGAGGTCAGCGTGATGATCTTGCCGATGCCCAGGTCGACGAGGGCCTTGCTGCTGCTGCCCTGGAACTCCGCCGGGTACTCCATGGCGCCCACCCCGATGATGGCGCCCTGTCCGGCGGTGAGTCGGGGCACCGAGTGGTTGGTGCCGATCGTGCCCGGGTTGGTCAGCGAGATCGTGGTCCCGGCGAAGTCATCAGCCTTGAGCGAGCCGGTCCGGGCCTTGCGGATCAGTTCCTCGTAGGCCTGCCAGAACTGGAGGAAGTTCGTGCCCTCGCAGTTCTTGATCGACGCGACCACGAGGGAGCGGGAGCCGTCCTTGCCGGGCAGGTCGATCGCCAGGCCCAGGTTCACGTGCTCCGGCGTCACCACGTGCGGCTTGCCGTCGATCTCGGCGAAGTAGCGGTTCATGTTCGGGAAGCTCTCGAGCGCCCGAACGAGCGCGTACCCGATCAGGTGGGTGAAGGAGACCTTGCCGCCACGGGACCGCTTCAGGTGGTTGTTGATGACGATGCGGTTGTCCGCGAGCAGCTTCGCCGGCACGGCTCGCACGCTGGTGGCGGTGGGCACCGTCAGCGACTGCTGCATGTTCTTGGCGATCGCGGCGGCGGCGCCCCGCAGCGTCCTGCGCTCCTCCTCCTTCTTCGCGGGCTTCGCGGGAGCGGCGCTCGCCGCGTCCTTCGGGGAGGGCTTCGCGGCCGGACGGGCCGTGCTCCTGGCGGGGGCGGCCGACCCGGCCGCGTCGTTGCTGCTCTTCGTGGTCTGCTGCACTGTCTTCTTGCCGTTGCGTGGGTGGTCGCCGCTGGCGCCAGCGGTGGCGGAGCCACCCTTGGGTGCCGGGGCGGCGCTGGAGTTCTTGCTGGTCAGCGTGCTCGACGTGCCGTCGGTCGTCCCTGTTTCGCCCTGGGCGCCGCTGTTCTGCGTTGGCTTGTAGTCGGCGAAGAAATCGTGCCAGGCGGGGTCAACTGATGACGGGTTGGTGAGGAACTGCTCGTACATCTCCTCGACCAACCACTCGTTAGGGCCGAACTGTGACGCAGGACTGCTGCTGGACACGGCTCCCGTTCGCCTCGATCCATCTGCTCGGGGTTACAGACACTATTTCTAGGCTAATCCTTCGCGGCGAACGGTTGTGACGAGACCACGGGGTCAGCCGGCCAGATGGCGTTCCTGATCGATCACTGAATCGATACTGTCACCCAGGTTACTCGTGGCTGACCACAGTCGGTAGTAGTAGCCGCGGCGCTCCAGCAGTTCCTGGTGCGGGCCGACCTCGACGATGCGGCCGGCGTCGAGGACGACGATCCGGTCCGCTCTGGCCGCGGTGCCAAGCCGGTGGGCCACCACGAAGGTGGTCCGGCCGGCGGACACGTGGCCACTGGCGGCCAGCACGGCCCCCTCGGTGGCCGGATCGAGCGCGGCCGTCGCCTCGTCGAGCAGCAGGATGTCGGGGTCGACCAGTTCCGTTCTGGCCAGACCGACGAGTTGCCGTTGACCCGCTGACAGCTGGTTGCCCCGCTCACCGACGGGCTGGTGGAACCCCGAGGGCAGGCTGCCCACCATCGCGGTGGCGCCGACCGCCGCCGTCGCGCGTTCCACCTCCGCGCGGCTGGCCGTCGGACGTCCGTAGCGGATGTTGTCGGCCACGTCGCCGGAGAACAGGTGCGCCTCCTGGGGCACCACGCCGAGTCGACCGCGGAACCCCGCCAGGTCGTAGTCGCGGACGTCCACGCCGTCGACCAGCACGCTCCCCTCCTGCGGTTCGTAGAACCGGGCGAGCAGCTTCACGAGGGTCGACTTGCCGGCACCGGTGGCGCCGACCAGTGCGACGGTCTCGCCGGGTGCCACCCGGAGCGAGACCTCGGACAACGCGGCGGTCGAGGCCCCCGGGTAGGTGAAGCTGACGTCGCTGAACTCGACCAGCCCGGTCAGTCGGCCCCGCACCGGCACCGGCTCGGCGGCCGGCACGATCGACGTCGGGGTGCGCAGCAGCCCGCCGATCCGGCGCAGGCCGACCCTGGCCTGCTGGTACCCGTCGAACACGGTGGACAACTGCTGGATGGGCGAGAAGAAGAGCCGCAGGTAGAGGCTGAAGGCCAGTAGCACGCCGGGGGACAGGCCGCCGTCGGCGACGCGGAAGGCGCCCACGGCGAGGACCGCGGCCTGGGCGAGCTCGGAGAGCAACGCGATGAACGGGAAGTAGGTGGCGATGTAGCGCTGGGCGCGCAACCGCGACCTGCGGTAGGCGTCGCTGCGGCTCGCGAACACCGCGGCGGACCGCTTCTCGCGGGTGAAGGACTGGGCGACGCGGACGCCGGACAGGTTCTCCTGGAAGTCCGCGTTGACCGCGCTGATCCGTTCCCGCGCCTCGGAGTACGCGGCCGAGGACAGGCGGCGGAACACCAGGGTCGCCAGGACCAGCACCGGGACGGGCAGCAGCGCGACCACGGCGAGCGACAGGTCGGTCAGCAGGAGCGCGACCGTGATCCCGATGAGGGTGAACAGGCTCACCACCGCGGTCGCCAACCCGGTCTGGAGGAAGGTGGACAGCGCGTCGACGTCGGTGGTCATCCGCGTCATGATCCGCCCGGCCAGCTCGCGTTCGTAGAAGTCGAGCCCCAGCCGTTGGAGGTGCGAGAAGCTGCGGACGCGCAACAGGTACAGCAGGGTCTCCCCGGCCCTGGCGGCCACCACGGTCTGGAGGGCGACCGCCAGCAACGACACCACGACCACGGCGGCGCCGGCGGCCGTCGCCACGAGCAGCGCGCCACCGTCACCCTGCCCGACGCCCGAGTCCACGCCGTGCCGGACCAGCGTGGGGAGCGCGAGCCCGGTGAGGGCGTCAAGGGCGACCGCGACCACGGCCAGTGCCAGCGGCCACCTGACGACGCGGAGTTGACGGCGGAACCGGAACTCCGGGTCGGGGGCGCTGGCGTCCACACCCCGGAGGTCGGGCACGTCCCTCGCCGGCGGGAGCGCGGCCACCCGGGCGGCCAGATCCGGGTCGGCTTCCAGCGCCGGGCGGCTCGTCGTCCCGTCCTCGTCGGTGACCGCCGGCCACAGGTCCCGGCCCCGAGGCACCGTTCCCGGCCCGCCCTCCGGCTCGTCCCCGTCGTCGCCCGCGCCCTCGATCTCCTCGCCAGGGCCGGCGAGGAGTCGGCGGAACAACGGGCACCGCTGGTTCAGTTCGGATTCGGTGCCGACGTCGACGACCCTGCCCCGGTCCAGGACCGCGATGCGGTCCGCGAGGGAGAGCGTGGAACGTCGGTGCGCCACGAGCAGGGTGGTGCGCCCCCGGGTGATCGAGCGGAGCGTGGCGTGGATCGCGGCCTCCGTGACGGGGTCCACGGCCGACGTCGCGTCGTCCAACACCAGGACCCTCGGGTCGGTGAGCAGGGCCCTGGCCAGGGCGATCCGTTGCCGCTGCCCCCCCGAGAGCGACATGCCCCGTTCGCCGACCACCGTGTCGTACCCGGCGGGGAGCCGGTCGATGAACTCGGTGGCCTCCGCCGCCGCGGCCGCCGCCCTGATCTCCTCCTCCGTCGCCTCCGGCCGGCCGTAGGCGATGTTGGCGCGCACGGTGTCGGAGAAGAGGAAGGCTTCCTCGAACGCGACCCCGACCGCTCCGCGCAGGGAGTCCAGCCGCAGGTCACGGACGTCGACGGGGGCGTCCTGGCCGCCGACCCGGACCGACCCGGTGTGGACGTCGTAGAAGCGGGGGAGCAGCAGGGCGACCGTGGACTTGCCGGAGCCCGCGGCCCCGACCAGGGCCACCGTCTCGCCCGGTGCCACCCGCAGGCTCACGTCGTCGAGCACCCGCTCCCGCCGGACGTAGCCGAACCCGACGCCGCGCAGCTCCACGGCCAGCGGTCCCTCCGGCAGTGCCACGGCCCCCTCGGCCTCCCGCACCTCGGGCTGGGAGTCGATCAGTTCGTTGACCCGTTCCGCGCTGGCCCTGGCCAACTGCGCGCTGACCACCATGTTGGTGAGCATGCGGGCCGGACCGACGAGCATGGCGACGTAGGTGGCGAAGGCGAGGAAGGTGCCGAGGCTGATCTCGCCCCGCAGTGCCAACCAGCCACCGAGACCGAGCACCCCCACCTGGCCGGCGACGGGCAGCGCGGCCAGCAGGGAGCTGGGCCACGCGGTGAGGCGCGCCGCCCGCAGCCGCTCGCCGAACAGCTTCCTCGCGCTGTCCTCCAGTCGCCCGATCTCCCGTTCCTCCTGGCCGAAGCCCTTCACCACCCGCACACCGGTCACGGCCTCCTCGACGTGACCGGCCACCTCGCCCGCCCGTTGCTGCGCGGCCCACGTCGCGGGGTAGAGGACGAGCCGGCTGCGCATCGCGGTCAGCGCGGCCAGCGGCAGCACCACCAACGCGATCAGCGTCAGCGGTGCCGACAGCCAGAACATGGCGACCAGTGAGAACAGCGCGAGGACGGCGCTGCCGGCGGAGAAGGGCGCCATCGCCAGCAGCGTCTGGATGACCTGGAGGTCGCTGATCGCGCGGGACACGACCTGGCCGGTGCGCATCGTGTCCTGCTTGCCCCCGTCGAAGCGGCTGACCGCGGCGAACACGGCCTGGCGCAGGTCGTGCTGGACGTCGACCGAGAGGCGTCCCGCCTCGTAGCGCCGGACGAACGCCATCCCGAAACGGACCAGGGCCAGGACGAAGAGGAGACCCACCAGCAGGCCGATCCCCTCGGTGCTCCCGTCCACGGCTCGGTCCACGACGACCCTGGTGAGCAGCGGCGCGGCCGCCTCGAGACCAACCCCGAGCACCGAAGCCCCGAAGGCCAGCAGGACGGTCCCGCGGTGGCGCCAGCTCGCCGAGGCGAGACGCCGCACCCAGCCGGCCGCCGGCACGGCGGGGGAGGGCTCGTCTGTGGAACGCGCCGGGCCGGTGGCGTCCTCCGGGGCGGAACGGGCGGAACCGGGGCCGGAGGAGTTGGAGCCCGGTCTGGCGTCGGGACTCGGGGAAGAGCTGTCAGGCACGTGGTCAGGCTAGGCCTTTCCTAGCGCGGCGCACCCGCTGTGCGCCGAGGGGCGTCGACGTCCGACCGGCCGGTGCGGCGCCAGCACCCCTGCCCGGCGGTCCAGCAGGAGGAACCCGCGGGCGGGTGGGTGGGTGCCGCCGACAGGTGTGGCAGGGGCCCACGTCCGCGCGGACTGGGGCCGTCAGGTCGGCCGGGGCGGACGAGCCGCCAGGCGGGAGCCGGGGAGAGCCGCCGGCCCCCGTCGTGGGGCCGGCGGCTCGCGCTCGTCAGGTGACGTCGCGCTTCTGGTTGAGCAGCCACCCGAGCAGGACGAACAGCGCCGCCCACCCGAGGAAGGCCAGGCCGCTGAGCCACCAGTCGTTGAACTGCCCGCTGACGCCGGCCGCTTCCAGGTCGCCGCGCACCTCCGGCGGGATGTCCGCGGTCCCCGCATGGGTGCTGACCACGGAGAACAGCTGGGCCATCGCCAGGCCGAGCAGGGCGAAACTGCCGGAACCGTTCGGCAGGTACGGGCTGACCGCGCTCCCACCCATCTCGGAGAACAGGCTGACCAGGATGGTCTCACCGAGGAGCGTGTAGATCGGGATGATGAGGACGACCCCGACCTGGTTGCCGACGAGCGCGCCGAAACCCACGCCCAACAACGTCCAGAGCACCATCAGGACGATGCTGACCAGGCACAGCAGCAGCCAGTCACCCACCGCGGGGAAGCCGTCACCGTAACCGACGAAGGCGCCGAGGGAACCCGTGATCGCGCAGACCACACCGTAGAACGCGCCGACCGCGGCACAGCTGACGAGCTTCGCCCCGAGCACGGCGGCCCGGGAGTCGGCGGTCAGGAACGTGGTGGTGATGGTCTTGTGCCGCAGTTCACCGGACATCGACAGACCGCCGAAGATCGCGCCGAAGACCGTGGCCAGGTTGAAGCCCGCCGCGTACATCAGCCCGGCGATCGGAACGGAGTCGCCGCCGAACTCGGCCGCGCTGCCCGCGAAGGAACCCACGGCGCCGCCGAACCAGGCGAGGAAGAAGGTGAACAGCGCGGCGGGAATGAGCAGTGCCCACCACAGGTTCACCGTGAGGATCTTGCGGAACTCGGAGGTGATGAGCCGGCCCATCAGGCGTTTCCTCCCTGGTTGCCCTCGGAGGGGTCCCCGCCGGGCGGTTGCTGTTCCGGGCGAGCCTGGTCACCGGTGGGGGGTGACTGGTAGCCGGGGGGCGGTTGGTACCCCGGTGGCTGGTAGCCGGGTGGTGGTGAGTAGCCGGCCGGTGGCTGCTGGTACCCCGGTGGCGGCTGCTGGTACCCGGGTGGCGGCTGGTAGCCGGCCGGGGGCTGCTGGTAGCCCGGGGGCTGCTGGTACCCGGCCGGCGGCGGGGGACCGCCGAACCCGCCGGGTTGGCCCGGTCCTGGTGGCTGCTGGGTGTAGAGGTTCTGTTGCGCGCCGCCGTACTGGCCGCTGGTGAGCTGGAAGAAGATCTCCTCGAGGTCCGCCTTGTCCTCCTGGATCCCGTAGACGGCCACCCCGGCGTCGCGGGCGATGTCGGCGACCCGCCTCGGATCGGCGCCGCCCATCACGGCGAGGGTCCCGTCCGGGGTGGTCTCCAGGTTGGTCAGGTTGGCGGCCCGAAGCGCCTCCACCAGCTTGTTGGGGTCGTCCGCCCTGACCAGCACGCGGCTGGGACGGGTGGCCCGCAGGTCGTCGAGGCCGCCGTAGTAGACGGTCTGACCGCGGCTGACGATGATGAGCTTGTCGACGGTCTGTTCGACCTCGCGGAGTTGGTGGCTGGAGACGAGCACGGTCCTGCCGGCGGCGGCGAAGGACCGCATGAATCCACGCAGCCAGGCGATGCCCTCCGGGTCGAGACCGTTCGCCGGCTCGTCGAGGACGAGGACCTGCGGGTCACCGAGCAGCGCGGTGGCCAGCGCCAGGCGTTGCCGCATGCCGAGGGAGAACCCCCGGACGCCGCGCCGGGCCGCGACTCCGAGCCCCACCTGGTCCAGGGCCCGGTCGGCGGCCGAGTCGGGCAGCCCGATCGCCGCCGCGTAGCAGCGCAGGTGGTTCCGCGCGTTTCGGGTGGGGTGGAAGCTCTGGGCCTCGAGGACCGCGCCGACCACTCGGGCGGGGTTGGTGATGTCGTCGAAGCGGAGCCCGTTGATGGTGGCGACGCCCGCGGTGGGTGTCACCAGTCCCAACAGCATCCGCAGGGTGGTCGTCTTCCCGGACCCGTTGGGGCCAAGGAACCCGGTGACCGAGCCGGGCTCCACGGTGAAGTCGAGGTTCTGCACCGCCGTGACAGGACCGAACTGTTTCGTCAGGCCCTGCACAACGATCCGGCCTGTGCCGTCGTGCACGGATTCCTCCTCGTCGCCGCGCGGCTGAACGCGCTCATCCTGCCGTACGGGGCGGTTCCCCGGTGGGCGGTCGTGGGTACCGGGCCGGGTGGGGGCCGGTGGGAGTACCGACCGTGCCTGGGCGGTGTCGAGGAGTGAACCCGCCGGGTGCCGAGCGGGTGCGGTCGGGCGGGTGCTCGAGGGGCGCCGCCGGGGCCCGTCCTGGCGGCGTTCCCGTCACCCCGAGCAGCCGAGGCGGGGCTCGTCGTCCCGGGCGGAGCGGTGTGCGGCGGCGTTCCCGGCCGCACCGCGTCGTGCGTCAGCCCGGTGACGACGGAGGTCACGGCTCGCGCCCACCGCCCTCGGGCACGTGTCCCGCGTGCCGGGGGATGGCGAGCCGCTCTCAGCCGTTCGGTGAGAGGCGTCGCATCAGCCGCGACTGGCGCTCCATCACGTTCGCCCGGTGGATGCGGGTGCTGTCGGTCTCGAGGTGCCCGCCCACCGGGGTGGCGAACACGTGGCCCTGCCCCGGGGAGGTGGACGTGCTCTCGGCACTGGCGGCTTCGGCGGCTTCCTGGTCGCTCGCCGGCCAGGCCGGAGCGGTGGGGGAGGGCGCGTCGTCCGGCCAGGGCGGTCCCGGTGCCCCGGATCCACCGGGAGTGGTGGGGGCTGGGGTCACCGGGAGGGGGTGTTCGGGTTCGTGGGTCGGGCTCATGCGGTGCGGCGGCGTTCCCCTGGCCGACCCTCGCCCGAGGGAACCGAGGGGGCCCCGGCGCGGTCGTTGCCCACCCCCGTCCCCGATCAGGTGACGGTGGGCCATGAGCCACACCTTGCAGGGCCAGCGGCGGCGCCGCCAGCCACCCGGGCAGGCGCGGCAGCGCCCGTCGTCGGCCGGTTGGTGCACGGTGAGCAGGAGTCGCCAGCCGTCGGCCAGGCGTCGCAGTTCCGCTCGGGCCAGCGGCAGCAGGGTGTTCTCGTCGTCATGCTCGGCGGCGCGGTCGAGCATCGCCAAGCGTTCCATCACCGCCTGGCGCAGCGCCTTCTCAGTCACGTTCATCTCCGTCGTGGTCCCTCGTGGTGACGGCGGCGCGGTCCAGCGACCGCCGTAGGGAGCGCGTCTGCTGGGTGGACAGCACCGCGCTCGCCCCGGGGGGTGCGACCAGGAGTACGTCCTGGTCGTCGACCAGCACGGTCACCGATCGGTCCCGGCCGAAGGGGTCGTGGCAGGCGATCAGCCAACGTCGTCCCCCCGGCGGCCGCCCGGCCTCGTCCGTCCGCCCGTGACGGATGGGCCGCGCGGTGTGCGACGGGTGAGCTGTCGGGTCGACCGAGGCGTTCACTGAGCAGTCATCGGCCACGAGATGAAAATGATTCAGTCTTCCGGTGGAGGTTCACTCGATCGGGCGCTCTCGGATGGGCTAAAGGTTGGTAGTCGGGTGATCTTCTCCGGATACACCACGACCTGGTCAACACAAGCCGTACCGAGCGACTAGACTTGACGGTGGCGGCCCGCTCCCGGTGACCCCCAGGCCGGTTGAGCGGGCCGCCCCTGTGCCGCGATGCGTCGCGACCTCGTGCCAAGCGTGATGCCGGTACGGCGCCGCCTCGGCGCCCCGCCCTTCCGTCACCCGCCCAACAGGCGCTCCGGCTCGACCCACTCCATCCCGTGCGCCTCAGCGACCGGCCGGTTCGTCAACGCCCCCTCGTGGGTGCTCAGCCCGTGCGCCAGGTCGGGGTCCCGCCGCGCCGCCCCCCGCCAGCCGTGCTCCGCCAGTGCCAGCACGTGCGGCAGCGTCACGTTCGTCAGCGCGTGGGTGGACGTGTGAGGAACCGCGCCCGGCATGTTGGCCACGCAGTAGAAGACCGAGTCGTGCACCCGGAAGGTCGGCTCGTCGTGCGTCGTCGGGCGGGAGTCAGCGAAACAACCACCCTGGTCGATCGAGATGTCCACCAGCACCGAACCCGGCCGCATGCGCGCCACCAGGTCGTTGTCGACCAGTTTCGGGGCCTTCGCGCCCGGCACCAGCACGGCGCCGATGACGAGGTCGGCGGACAGCACCGACCGCTCCAGGGTGTACCGGTTCGAGGTGATCGTGCGCAGCCTTCCCCGGAACTCGCGGTCGATCGAGCGCAGCCTGTCGACCCTGGTGTCGAGCAGCTCGACGTCGGCCTGCATCCCGAGCGCGATGGAGGCCGCGCTCAGCCCGGCGACACCGGCGCCGATGACCGTCACCTTCGCGGGGGGGACGCCGGGAACGCCGCTGGGGAGTACGCCCCGGCCGCCGGCGGGCCGCAGCATGGCCCCGACAGCCACCATCGGGGCGAGCCGGCCCGCGACCTCCGACATGGGCGCGAGCAGCGGCAACGTGCCGTCGGGGGCCTGCACGGTCTCGTAGGCGATGCCGGTCACACCGCTGTCCACCATCGCCGAGGTGAGTTCCCTGCTGCTGGCCAGGTGCAGGTAGGTGAAGAGCACCTGGCCGGCCCGCAACAACGGGTACTCGGACGGAACGGGTTCCTTGACCTTGAGGACCAGGTCACCGCTGGCCCACACGTCCTCCGCGGTGTCGAGGATCTTGGCGCCGGCGGAGTGGTACTCGGCGTCGCTGATCGCGGAGCCCTGCCCGGCCCCGGTCTCCACCAGCACGTCATGACCCAGCCCGGTGAGTTCGAGCACACCGGCGGGGGTGAGCGCGACCCGGTACTCGTTGTTCTTCACTTCGCGGGGAACGGCGATCTTCACGGTGTTTCCTTCCGTCGGATGGCGGCGGGTCGGCGGGCGGCGACCGGTTGCCCGCGGCCCGCCGTCGGTCCCGCGATGCCGGTTGGTGTTCGGCATCGCACGGGTGAGTCGAACGTATCGCCGGTCACACGGGTGCGACTAGAAGCGAAGTAACCCATTCGCGGGGCGCTCACACCACCCGGACCAGCCGAACGGACGAGGGGACGAGCTACCGTCAGGCACGTGAGCACCAGGGAGACGCGGAGCGAGCCACCCGCAGCCGAGGCCACCGGCGTGTGGAGCCGGCAGATGATGTTGCTGCTGGCGACGACGTTCGGTGTCTTCTCCAGCTTCTACCTCCTGCTCTCGGTGGTGCCCCAGTTCGCCGCGGCGAACGGGGCGGCCGAGGCGCTCGCGGGCGCGACGACCGGCGTCTACATGTTCGCGACGGTCGGACTGCAGGTCTTCATGCCCCGGCTGCTCGTCCGGTTCGGGTACCGGACCCTGTTGTTGTCGGGTGCCGTGCTGCTGGGAGCGCCCGCGTTGCTGCTGATCGCGTCCTCCCGGATCGATGTGGTCCTCGCCGTCTCAGCCGTGCGCGGCCTCGGCTTCGGCATCGTGACGGTCGCCTGCGCCGCCCTGGTCGCCGAGCTGGTGCCACCACGGCTGCGGGGCAAGGGCTCCGGCCTCTACGGCGGCGCCGTCGGACTGGCGGGACTCGGCGCGCTGCCGCTGGGGGTCTGGATGGCCGAGCACCTCGGCTACGAGACGGTGTTCCTGACGGCTGGGCTGGTGCCGCTCGTCTCCCTGTTCGCCGCGATCGGCCTGGCCGCGCCCCGCCCGGTGCGGGGCCAGGAGGCGGGCGGTCTGCTCCGGGCCTTCCGGACCGGCGCGCTGCGTCGCCCCTTCCTGGTGTTGACGATGACCGCGGTGGCCTCGGGAACGGTGGTGACCTTCCTCCCCCTGGCGGTCACCGGAGCCGGAGCCGCTCTCGTGCCGGCGGCGCTGCTCGCCCAGCAGGCCTTCGCCACCGGGGGGCGCTGGGCGGCGGGACTCCTCGGAGACCGGTTCGGCAACGGACGGCTGTTGGTGCCCGCCGTGGTGTCGGCCGGTGCGGGCGTCGGCGCGGTCGTGCTCGGGGACCAGCCGGTGGTGCTCCTCACCGGAATGGTCCTGTTCGGACTCGGCTTCGGCGTCGTGCAGAACGCCACCCTGGTGATCATGTTCCAGCGGGTCGAGCGGCGGAACTACGGGCTGGCGAGCACGCAGTGGAACATCGGCTTCGACGCGGGCACCGGCCTCGGCGCGGTCGCCATCGGCCTCGTCGTCCAACAGGCCGGCTACGGTGCCGGATTCATGGTGGTCGCCCTGCTCGTGCTCGCCGTGCTGCCGGCGGCCTGGCCCGACCGGGCGGCCCGCTGAGCACCTGGGCCCGGGCGGGAGGGGCCGGGCTGTTCACCGAGGTGGGTGCGCGGCGGCCGGCTTCCCGCGCCAGGGCAGGCCCGGCGCCGGGCCGTGCGGCATCGCGGGGAGCGGGTCCTCGCGGCCGCTGGCACGAACGCGCCGGCCGACGGGATGTCGACCGGCGCGCTCGGAGCTCGGCTCAGAACTGGAACAGGGCGCCGGTGCCGGCGGCCATCGTGCAGGAGTTCGACCACTCGGTCTCGTAGTCCACCGGCACCCCCGCCACCGTCCCCCGCGCGGAGACGGCGACGGGCTGGTAGATCATCGTGCACAAGGCGTTGCCGTCGCCTCGGATCGCCTCGAGGTCACCCCCGGAGTCCCGGAGCTCGGCGCAGGCCGCCTCCGCGTTCGGGTGGTCGCCCCCGTCGGGGTCGCAGGTGAGCAGGACGGTCCTGCCCAGGGGGGACTCGTCGGCCTTCGCCGGGGTGACCGGACGCACGTTCAGGGTCAACACGGTCGAGGCCGGCCGCGAGGCCGCCGGCTCGCTGCCGGCGGCGGGAGCCGCGCCGCCGAGAAGGGCGCTGCCCGCGAGGAGCGAGCTGACGACCAGGTGGTGCAGAGCCATGTCGGTAGTCCTCCGTGTGTGGTGAGGGCGTTGTCGTGCCCGCCAGTGGATGGCGGCGGGTTTCGTGCCGGCGGGGGCAAATCGGGTCTACCTGTTCGCCGATCCGGCCGCGAGGCAACCACGGAGTAACTACTCGTTCGGGTTTAACTCGTTCGTGTATCGGGGCGCAGAGTGACGGCAGTCGGCGCGAATGTGGGCGACTGCCGCCACCGCGACGTGATTCAGTCCAGCGCGGGAATGGTGGTCCGGGTGGACAGTTCCGCCTCGATCATGTCGGCGACGGCCGCCATTCCGAGTTCGTTGGGGTGTACGGGGAAGGCCGGACTCGTGGGGAGGACGCCCTCCACCCACTTCACGCCCTTCGGCTGGCACCAGTCGTGGCCCTGCGAGGCGCCGTAGGTGTCGACGAAGACCGCGCCAGCCCGGTCGGCGGCCGAGGCGAGCATGGCGTTGAGTGCCTGGTGCACGCCGTCGAGGAAGGCCGTGTCGCCCCGCGCGATCGGTACCCGGGGGAAGCAGCCACCAGTGGCGGGCACGATCGTCTGGTACCCGACGACCAGCACCGTCGCCGACGGGGACCGGTGCGTGATCTCGTCCAGTGCCCGGTCGATCAGCGGCGCGGTGTCCTCGATGCGGTCCAGCAGCTCGTTCCCGCCCCCGCCGGTGTAGTGGCGTTCGCACGGGTTCCCGGTGGGCGCGGTGACGCTCCGCGTCGCGCAGGTCAGGACGATGTCGCTGAAGCCGATGTCGTTGCCACCGATCTGCAGCGTGACCAGGTCGGTGTCCGGCCGCAACGCGTCGAGCTGGGGAGCGTTGCGTCCAGCGAGGACGTTCTGGGGCTCGTGCAGGTCCACGGTGGTCGCGCCACTGCAGCTGGCGTCGGTGAAGGAGTTCACGTCGAGGGACGCCCGGAGCACCGCCGGGTAGTTCCTGGTGGACCGGAAACAGCCGAGCGGGTTGAGCTGTGGATAGGGGATCAGGGGACCGGCGGTGAAGGAATCGCCGAGTGCGACGTAGTGGTGGTGGGATCGGTCGTCCCGCACGAGGTCGGGCGTTTCGGCCGACGCGGCCGGGGCGAGGAGAACACCGGAGAACAGGATGGAGAGTGCGACCGCGAGTGGGGTGCGTACTCCGCGCGGCGGTGAGCGGAAGAAACGGGTCATCGCGACTTCCTTGCCTGAAAGGAGGAATGTCCTTGTGATCGTGACCTTCGGGTGGGGTGGTGTCAACGATCAGCCGGAACACTCGCCCGAGATGGCTACTGAACGGTAGCTTGTGGAGGCCAGGGAGCGTCCAGGGAGCGGAGGCGGTGACATGACGGCCGAGGCGTTCGTCTACGAGGCGGTGCGGACCCCGCGCGGTCGGGGCAAGCGGACGGGAGCCCTGCACGGTGTTCCCCCGGTCGAGTTGGTGGTGGGGCTCGTCGAGGAGTTGCGCCGGCGGGCACCCGGCCTGGACCCCGCGTTGGTCGAGGACCTGGTCCTCGGAGTGGTCACCCCGGTAGGGGACCAGGGGGGCGACATCGCCAAGACCGCCGCCCTCCTCGCGGGCCTCCCCGAGACCACGGCCGGAGTGCAGCTGAACCGCTTCTGCGCCTCGGGCCTGGAGGCGGTCAACGTCGCCGCCCAGAAGGTCCGCTCCGGCTGGGAGGGACTGGTGCTGGCCGGCGGGGTGGAGTCGATGTCCCGTGTCCCGCTGGGTTCTGACGGCGGTCCGTGGGCCAACGACCCCGAGACCATGCGGCGCACGGCGTTCGTGCCCCAGGGCATCGGCGCGGATCTCATCGCCACGATCGAGGGTTTCGACCGCGCCGCGGTCGACGGGTACGCCGCCGAGTCGCAGCGCCGGGCCGCCGAGGCCCGGGCCGCGGGGTTGTTCGACCGCTCGCTCGTTCCGGTGCGGGACCGTGACGGCCGGGTCCTGCTCGACCAGGACGAGCACCCCCGGGAGGGAACGACCGTGGAGGCGCTGGGAGAACTGGCCCCCGCCTTCGCCGAAGTGGGACGCGACGGCGGTTTCGACGCGGTCGCCCTGGGCCGTTACGACTCGCTGTCCGAGGTCCACCACGTGCACACGGCCGGGAACTCCTCGGGGATCGTCGACGGTGCTGCGCTCGTCCTCGTCGGGAACGAGGAGGTGGGCGAACGGATCGGCCTGCGGCCGAGGGCCCGGATCCTCGCGGCCGGGGTCAGCGGGGCCGATCCCACGATCATGCTGACCGGCCCGGGCCCCGCCGTCGACCGGGCGCTGGACCGGGCGGGGCTCACGATCTCCGACATCGATCTGGTGGAGATCAACGAGGCATTCGCCGCGGTGCCCATGAAGTTCACGAGGGACTACGGCCTTTCCCCGGAGCGGGTGAACGTGGTCGGAGGCGCGATCGCGCTCGGCCACCCGTTGGGCGCGACCGGGGCGATGCTCCTGGGAACGGTCCTCGACGAGTTGGAGCGGCGGCGGCTGCGGTACGGGCTCGTCACGCTGTGCGCGGGCGGGGGGATGGGCATCGCCACGGTGGTCGAACGGGTCTGAGGAAGCCCGCCGTCGCCGGTCGGACGCCTGCCGTCATGGTCGCCCAGCCCGTGGCGGGGATCCCGTTCGCCTCCCCGGGACATCCTCGGCGTCTCGACGGCCCCCGAAGGTCGATGGCGGTGCGGTGGGAGCCGCGGCGCGGGAGTGGAGGCAGGCCCGAGGGGACCTCGTGTCCGCCGGGGCCCGGGTCGCCGCCTGGCGGATGGGTGGCCCCGCCGACGGAGGAACTGGCACGTCGTCCCTCGGCGGCGACGTCAGCGGCGGTCCGGCGTGACGGGGGCCCTCAGCACCAACACCGGGTCCGGGAGCTCAGAGGTCCTCGGGGGCGGCCTGCGCGCTCACCCAGTTCAGGTAGTCCTCGTTGCCACCGATGATCGGCGTCGCCACCACCTCGGGGACCTCCCGGTCATGGATCGCCTCGATGTGGTCGGTGAGGTCGGTCAACCGGGACATCACGGTCTTCACGACGCACTGCCACTCCTGCGTGACCTGGATCAGGCCCGCCCAGCGGTACACGCTGCTGATCGGACCCAGCACCTGGGCGCTCGCGCCCAGGCCCGTCTCGACGATGTCCCTGGCGAGCCGGAGCGCGGTGTCCTCGGAGTCGGTCGTGGTGGTCACCTGGCAGTAAGCGGAGGGCAGAGCCGGATCGTTCGGGACGGCCGCCCCCGGCTGTAGTGGTTCGGGAATCGACACGCGCTGCTCCGTTCGGGTGGACGCGAACTGTCAGGGCCTCATGGTGGGGCTCCCCCGCGCACCCGGCAATCCGCGACACCCGGGCGTGGACGTGCGGAAGGGCGCCGGTCCGAGCGGACCGACGCCCTTCCGGGTGTCCTGCCGTGGGCAGTGCCGATCAGAAGCCGGCGTGGTGCGAGCCGTGCCCGCCGTGCGGGGTGCCCTTGCCCTCGTGGCCTTCGTGCTCGAACTCGAGCTCGACCTTGTTGTGGTCGAGGATCGGCGCGTTGGTGCAGTCGCTGAGCTGCGGGGACGCGATCGGCACGATCACGCCGATCACGGCGGCCACGTTGTTGCCGCACAGCTGCACCGGCACGGCGCTGATGTTGTTGTCGTTGATCAGGTTGATGCCGTCGTTGTCCGCGGAGTCCGCGAACGCGGTGGCACCCAGCGTCATGACGCCGAGGGCGGCACCGGCGAGGCCGCCGGCGAGACGAGCGGAGGTGCGCATTGGTGGGCCTTTCGATCTGGTGAAACGTGCTTGGTGTCGACCGTCGCCGCCGGAGTGGGCGAGAGCCGGGAGCTCCCGGTGCGCGGCCGGCCGTGTGATTGACGGCCGGCCGCGCACGACAGGAGTTGCTTTGGGGTGGCGGCAGCGTTTCTTTCGTCGGAAGCGCAGTAACGGTGACGCGCATTTCCGGCGGAAAGCTCCCACCGGGGCCTTACGGAAGACGGCGTTGTCGGTCAGCCGGCTGAGTCAGCTGATCCGGGGCGTCTCGCCTCGGCCGGGTTGTGTCACTTGCCGTGCTCGACCTCGACCTCGACCTTGTTGTGGTCGAGGATCGGGGCGTTGGTGCAGTCGCTGATCTGCGGGGAGACCAGCGGGACGATGACGCCGATCACGGCGGCGATGTTGTTTCCGCAGGCCTGGATCGGCACGGCGCTGATGTTGTTGTCGTTGACGGCGTTGATGCCGTCGTTGCCCGCGGCGTCCGCGAACGCGGGGGCGCTGAAGGCGAGAGCACCGAGCGTTGCCGCCGCGGTGGCGCCTGCAATACGAGTCGAGGTACGCACTGGTGTGCCTTCCTTCAGGAATTACGTGTGAGTGTCTGGCAGCGTCTCTGGGGAGGGCTCCCGCTGAGGCGCTGGGGGGATTCTGCCCCAACTTCGACCGGTAATTCATCCCCGTCCGGCAGAATTGTGGGTTCTGTACCTGAAAGAGTGAATCTTGGTATTTTTCCCACGGTGGCCTCCCGGCTGGGAGGTGCTTGGTAAAAGGCGTACCCGGGAATGTGGTGCGGGCAGCACCAACCGGGCGAAGGGCCTATTCGCCCTTCGCCCGGTGGTTTCCGCGTGTGATTCAGTCGAGCGGCAGCGTTCCCGTCATCGGAGCGAATCCGGCCGCGTGGGACAGGACGTTCTGGGCGGTGCCGAGCACCCCGGAGGACTCGTTGTGCTGCGTGTCCGCCGCGGCGGGCAGCACCTGCGGCCGCTCGGCCGGGTCCTGCGCGGCCTCGGCGCCCCCGGCCGCCGCCTGGGGCTGGTCCGCCGGTGCTGGCAGGGTCTGCGGCGTCTCGGGCGACCGCTCGGTCCGGAGGGGCAGCGTCGGGAGGGTGCGGTCGGGCAGCAGCCGCTCCGTCGTCGCGGCCTCGCCCACGGGGAGGCTGGAGGCGAGTTCCGGCAGGTCGACCCCGGAGAGCAGGCGGCCGGTGGCGGCCGTTCCGTTCTCCACCACGGAGTGCGGGATCTCGGAGACCTGCTGGTCCGCGGTGGCGGCTGGCGTCTGACCGGGCAACCTGGGCAGTCCGAGGTCGGGCAGCCTCAGGTCCGGCAGGATGCGGGCGTTCGTGTCGCCGCCGGCCTGCGTCCCGCCGTCACCTGGGGCCTCCTCCTGGCCGGGGAGGAGGTCGAGAACCCCGGAGAGGTTGTCGGACAGGGTGGTGACGGTGCTGGTCATGGGGGTGGACGGCTCGTCGGCCTCGCCTGGCGTCTGCTCCTGGCGAGCGGCCGAGGCCAGCCCGGCGAGGCCGTCCTGCGGCACGTCGAAGCGGTCGGCGCCCGGAAGGCGGTCGACGAGGCCCCTCGCGGCGGGCGCCGTTCCGCTCACGTGGGCTCCGGCCGCGTCCGCTACTCCGCGCAGCGCTCCCGCCGTCTCCCCCAGGGTCCCGGCCGCGTCCAGCTCGGACAGGTTCCGCCGGGCCTGGCCAGCGGTCTCGCCCAGCCCGGAGGCCGTGCTGCGCAGCGTCTCGCCGCCACCCGAGACGACCCGGTCCGCGGCGGGGCCCACCACCGGCAGCTCCCGCACCGGTGGGGTGGAGAGGAGGCGGTGGACCTGGAGCTGCTGGGTGGCCTGCCCCACCTGCTGGGTGACCGGGTTCAGGTTCAGCTCGGGGTCGAGGTTGTAGCCCTCGACAGCCGTCACCTCGACCGCCGTGTCCACGGCGGAGAAACCCGAGTGCACCTCGGGGCGCTCCCACACGTGGGCGTGGACGAGCTTCTCGGACTTGGTGTCCTCCAGCAGGCCGATGTTCTGCGGGGCGACACCGACCTCGATGTCCGGCCTGGTGCGGGTCAGGCCGGAGAGTTCGTTGAGCTGCTCGCCGATCGCCGTGGTGAACGCCGAGGTGGCCCCTGGCTCGAGCGGGGACTGGGGGGACTGGGCGTCCCGCGCGAGGCCGTGCGCGATCGCCTCGACGGCGTGGCCCGGCGCCGTGAGGACGTTGGGCACGCTGAGCTTGGCCTCGGTGTCGAGGCAGGGAACGACCTCGGTGCCGAAGGGGTGGTAGACGAGCGGGCCGCAGGTGTTCAGCGGCACCTCCACGCCGAGCTCCTTGGGGACGTAGGGAAGGTCCGTCGTCCCGTCGGTGTGCTCGGCCGCGGCGGCGGCTCCGGTGCCGGCGCCCGCCGCGGCGAGGCCGGCCGCCATCACCGCGGCCTTCAGAGTGCGCGAGGTCCTGGAAGACAAGGGGGGTTTCTCCTCGGTGTCGTCGCGAGTGCTGGGGTGGTGGGGCCCGGACCGGACGGACCGACTGCCGGCGCTCTGCGGTGGTCGCGGCGCCAGCGCGCTCCTTGGTCGGCAACGGTTTGAGTGGGGCACTCACCTCGTGCGGGCCGCCACCGCACCCGAGCATGATCGACGTCGTTCCCGGGGCCGTTGAAGTTCGATGCGGAGAAAACCCTCGTTCGAGCGAGGAAAATGACCTGTTCTAGTTAACGAGCTGGGCGTGGCGGGGGCGCGACGCGCCGAGGCGTCCCGCCCTCCGGCGGAACCGGGTGACCGGGGCTGGAGCGGTGTGCGGATCCAGCTGTCAGGATGCTTCCCCGCCGGTGGCGATGGCCTCGGCGAGTGCCGCCTCGGCCATGCGGCGCAGCAGGAGGGCCATCGTGGTCGTGTCGACGCCGTTCGCGCTGTGCGGAGTGGAGTTGAGCAGCCCGAAGACCGCGTGGGTGGCGGCGCGGAGCCGTTCGGAGGGCGCCCCGGGGGCGAGCCGGGTCAGGACGTCGACCCACTCCTCCACGTAGCGGCGTTGCGCCGCCCGGATCCGGCGGCGGTCGGCGGCGGGGACGCTGTGGAGTTCGCGGTCGTGGACCCGGATCAGGGCGGGTTGGGCCAGGGCGAACTCCACGTGCCAGGTGAGCAGCGTGGTGAGGGCGTCCTGGGGTGAGGTGGCGCCCGCGACCCGGCGGCGCCCCTCGTCGAGCAGCCGGTGGCTGATGTCGAGCAGCATCTCGCTCAGGACCGACTCCTTGTTGCGGAAGTGCCGGTAGAGGGCGGGGCCTGACACCCCGACCGCCTTGCCGAGGTCCTCCATGGAGACCCCGAGGAACCCGCGTTCGGCGAAGAGCGGGGCCGCGGCCGCCAGGATGGCCTCGCGGCGGCTGCTCGCACGGCGTGCCGGCGGCGGTGTCCGGCGTTCCGCCTCGGAGTCGTCGTGGTCCACCCGCCCAGGGTAGACGAGGGTGTTAACGAGCATTAACATTCGCGGGAGCCCGGGTTAACGCTCATTAACGTCGTCGGCGGTCCCCCGTCGAGGATCGGGAGGCTGGGAGTGACGGACATCGACGTCCTGCGCAGCACCTGCGACCGCGCCGCCGCGTCCTACCGGCGCAACAGGGACGCGCACCTCGCCCTGGTCGCCGAACTCGACGACCGGCGGGCCGCCGCGGCCCTCGGCGGCCCGGAGAGCGCGCGGGAACGCCACCTGGCCCGGGGCAAGCTCCTGCCACGTGAGCGGGTGAACGCACTGCTGGACCCGGGTTCGCCGTTCCTCGAACTGTCACCGCTGGCGGCCCACGGGTTGTACGAGGGCGCGGCGCCGGCGGCCGGGGTCATCACCGGTGTGGGGCGGGTCTCGGGCCGCGACTGCGTGATCGTCGCCAACGACGCGACGGTCAAGGGCGGCACCTACTACCCGATGTCGGTGAAGAAGCACCTCCGGGCGCAGGAGGTCGCGCTGCACAACCACCTGCCCTGCCTCTACCTCGTGGACTCCGGTGGCGCGTTCCTGCCCGCCCAGGACGAGGTGTTCCCCGACCGCGAGCACTTCGGGCGGATCTTCTACAACCAGGCGACCATGTCCGCGCTGGGCATCCCGCAGCTGTCCGCGGTCATGGGTTCCTGCACCGCGGGCGGGGCGTACGTACCGGCGATGAGCGACCAGACCGTCATCGTTCGGAACCAGGGCACGATCTTCCTCGGGGGGCCGCCCCTGGTGAAGGCGGCCACCGGCGAGGAGGTCAGCGCCGAGGACCTCGGCGGCGGCGACCTGCACGCCCGGGTCTCCGGGGTCACCGACCACCTCGCGGTGGACGACGCCCACGCGCTGCGGTTGCTGCGGGGCGTGGTGGACACCCTCGGTCCGGCGTCGCCGCCACCGTGGGACACCCGGCCGCCCGAACCGCCGGCCGTGGACCCGGACGACCTCTACGGCATGGTCCCGGTCGACCCGCGTGTCCCCTACGACGTCCGGGAGGTCATCGCCCGGCTGGTCGACCGCAGCGAGTTCGCCGAGTTCAAGGCGGACTACGGACCAACCCTGGTCACCGGCTTCGCCCGGCTGCACGGGCACCCGGTCGGCATCATCGCCAACAACGGGGTGCTGTTCTCGGAGTCCGCGCTCAAGGGCGCCCACTTCGTCCAGCTCTGCGACCGGCGGGGGATCCCCCTGGTCTTCCTCCAGAACATCAGCGGCTTCATGGTGGGCCGCGAGTACGAGGCCGGTGGCATCGCCAAGCACGGTGCCAAGATGGTCACCGCCGTGGCCTGTGCCCGGGTCCCGAAGCTCACCGTCGTCATCGGTGGTTCGTTCGGCGCCGGGAACTACAGCATGTGCGGGCGCGCCTACTCCCCCCGCTTCCTCTGGATGTGGCCCAACGCGCGGATCTCGGTGATGGGCGGTGAGCAGGCCGCCTCCGTGCTCGCCACGGTTCGCCGCGACCAGCTCGAGTCCCGGGGTCAGGAGTGGTCCTCGGCCGACGAGGAGGCTTTCCGCGCGCCGATCCGGGCGCAGTACGAGGAGCAGGGCAGCCCCTACTACTCCACGGCGCGGTTGTGGGACGACGGGGTGATCGACCCGGCCGACACCAGGACCGCCTTGGCACTCGGGCTGTCGGCCGCCGCGAACGCGCCGCTGGCGCCGGTGAGCTACGGCGTCTTCCGGATGTGACCGGCCGGCCGGCGCCACCGGTTCCTGGCGAGTGCCGGGGCCGCCGTTGTGAGCAGGGAGGACCTGACGTGCGAGTGACGGACACCGTGCTGGTGGCCAACCGGGGAGAGATCGCGGTGCGGGTGATCCGCACCCTGCGGGCGACCGGTCGGCGGGCGGTCGCGGTGCACACCGAGGAGGACGCCGAGGCCCCGCACGTGGGGGCGGCCGACGAGGCCGTCGCCCTCACCAGCGGGGACGGCGGCCCGGCCACCTACCTGGACGTCGACGCGGTGCTCGCCGCCGCCCGCCGGAGCGGGGCCGGCGCCGTGCACCCCGGCTACGGGTTCCTCGCCGAGAACGCCGGGTTCGCCTCGGAGTGCCGTCGTGCCGGGCTGGTCTTCGTCGGTCCTTCCCCGGACGCCATCGACACGATGGGGGACAAGATCCGCGCGAAGGCCGCCGTGGCGGCCGCCGGGGTGCCGGTGCTCCCCGGGGTCGCCGAGGACCCAGCCGCCCCCCTGACCGACCAGGAGTGGCGGGCGGCGGTGGGGCGCGTCGGGCTCCCGATCCTGCTCAAGCCCTCGGCGGGTGGGGGAGGCAAGGGCATGCGGCTGGTCCGCGACCTCACCGAGCTGCCCTCGGCCGTGCGGAGCGCGCGTCGGGAGGCGGTGGCGGCCTTCGGGGACGGGACCCTGCTGGCCGAGCGGTATGTCGAGAACCCCCGGCACGTGGAGATCCAGGTGATCGGGGACTCCGCCGGTTGCCTGGTCCACCTGGGGGAGCGGGAGTGCAGCCTCCAACGGAGACACCAGAAGATCGTGGAGGAGGCTCCCTCGCCGGTGCTGAGCGACGTGACCCGGGCCGCGATGGGCGAGGCCGCGGTCCGGGTCGCCCGCGCCGTCGACTACGTGGGCGCCGGCACCGTGGAGTTCATCGTCGGTGGCGACCGGCCCGACGAGTTCTTCTTCCTGGAGATGAACACCCGCCTCCAGGTGGAGCACCCGGTGACCGAGCTGGTGACCACGGTGGAGGGGCGTCGGGGGGTGGACCTGGTGGCCCTGCAGCTCGGGGTCGCCGACGGTGCCGGTCTGCCCGGGCTGCTCGGGGTGGCGACGGACGGCCGGGGTCCTGAGGCGGAGGAGGCGGTGCGGGCGGCGCTGGGCACGAGCGGGCACGCCGTGGAGGCCCGGGTGTACGCGGAGGACCCGGCCCGGGGGTTCCTGCCCACGGGGGGGCGGGTGCGGGTGCTCCGGGAACCGGGGGGCGAGCACGTGCGGGTGGACTCGGGCATCGCGACCGGGGTCGACGTCGGCACCGGGTACGACCCCATGTTGGCGAAGGTCGTGGCGTGGGCACCGAACCGCCGCGAGGCCCTGAGCCGGCTCGACCGGGCGCTCGGCGAGCACACCGTGCTCGGCGTCCGGACCAATGTCCCCTTCCTCCGGGCACTGCTCCGGGACGCCGACGTGGTGGCCGGTCGGTTGTCCACCGGGCTGGTGGAGCGCTTCGTCGAGGGGGAGCGCCTGCCGACCACTGATCCACCGGGCGAGGTGCTGGTCGCGGGCGCCCTGTGGTGCCAGCTCGACCGGGAACCGGCCGGTCCGGTGGCCAGCAGGTTCGCCCTGCCCGACGGCTGGCGCTGGGGTGGTCCGGCGGCGACGCCCTGGTGGCTCGGGGAACCGGGGCGGCCCGCGCACCGCGTCCTCGTCACGGGTGGGGCCGAGGACGCGGCGGTGTCGGTGGGCGGGGCTGACCCGGTGCGGGGTGGCGCGCGGCTCGACGGCACCGAGCTGACCGTGCGGGTGGACGGCCGGACCCGGGTGTACACCGTGGCGCGGGAGGGGGGCAGGCGGTGGCTCGCCTGGGCGGGCGGCACCTGGGAACTGGTGGAGCGCGAGCCGTTGGCCGCGGTGTCCTCCCCGGCGGCGACCACGGCGGACGGGCAGGTGCGGTCACCCATGCCGGGAACCGTGTTGACCGTGGGGGTGGCCGTGGGGGACCAGGTGGTGGCCGGGCAGGAGCTGCTGGTGGTCGAGGCGATGAAGATGGAGCACACCGTCACGGCACCGGTAGCGGGGAGCGTGGCGGCCCTGCTCGTCCGGCCGGGCAGCCGAGTGGCTCTCGACGAGGACCTCGCCGTGGTCGACCCGACCTCGGCGACCGCACCGTCCGGTGATCCCGGACCGGTGTGACGGGACAACCCACCACACGAGGACAGGGGAGCGGCCGATGCCCGACTACCGGTTGGACGAGGAACACGAGCAGCTGCGAGCCACCGTCGCCGAGTTCGCCAGGGACGTCGTGGCGCCGGTGATCGCGGGGTACTACGAGCGGGAGGAGTTCCCCTACGACATCGTCCGGGGCATGGGCGAGATGGGCCTGTTCGGCCTGCCCTTCCCCGAGGAGTACGAGGGGATGGGCGGGGACTACTTCGCGTTGTGCCTGGCCCTGGAGGAGCTGGCCAGGGTGGACTCGTCCGTGGCCATCACCCTGGAGGCGGGGGTGTCGTTGGGCGCGATGCCGATCTACCGGTTCGGCACCGAGGACCAACGCCTTCGCTGGCTCCCCGACCTGTGCTCCGGTCGTCGGCTGGCCGCGTTCGGGCTGACGGAGTCGGACGGCGGTTCGGACGCCCAGGCCACCCGGACCAGAGCCAGCCTGGAGGGCGGGGAGTGGGTGGTGAACGGCTCCAAGGTGTTCATCACCAACTCGGGGACCGACATCACCTCCCTGGTGACGGTCACGGCGGTGACCGGCCGGTCCGAGGCGGGCAACGAGATCTCGGCGGTCGTCGTGCCCTCGGGCACTCCCGGCTTCACGGTAGCCGGTCACTACTCGAAGGTGGGGTGGAACGCCTCCAACACCTGCGAGCTCGCCTTCGCCGACTGCCGCGTCCCCGAGGCCAACCTGTTGGGTGAGCGCGGGCGGGGCTACGCCCAGTTCCTGCGCATCCTGGACGAGGGCAGGATCGCGATCGCCGCGCTGGGCGTCGGCCTGGCGCAGGGCTGCGTGGACGAGAGCCTGCGCTACGCGAGGGAGCGAACGGCCTTCGGGAAGAACATCGGTTCCTACCAGGCCATCCAGTTCAAGATCGCTGACATGGAGGCCCGCGCGCACACGGCGCGGCTGGCCTACTACGACGCCGCCGCGCGCATGTCGCGGGGTGAGTCGTTCAAGAAGCAGGCCTCGATCGCCAAACTGGTGAGTTCGAACGCCGCGATGGACAACGCGCGGGAGGCGACGCAGATCTTCGGTGGGTACGGCTTCATGAACGAGACGCCGGTGGGCCGCTTCTACCGGGACGCCAAGATCCTGGAGATCGGCGAGGGGACCTCGGAGGTGCAGCGGATGCTGATCAGCCGGGAGATGGGGTTGCGCTGAGCGTGGTCGGCCCGTCCTGGTCGCCGTCCGCCCTGGCGGGCAGGTGGTGGGCCAGGACGGGGCTGATGTCGGCCACGACCGAGCAGGCCTGGTCCGTGCGGGCCACCTCGTCCTCCTCGCCCTCGGGGGCCGGGTCGCTCCCGGTCCGGCCGACGGCGACCATGAGGCTGACGGTCGCGTCCTCCGCGACGTCGATGTCCATCCGGCACATGCCGTCGGCGTAGCGCAGCAGCCTGGCGTCGAACGGGTCGGCGGTGGTCGGCTCGATGCTGGTCACGTCACCGGTGTAAGCGTTGGCGATCCCGTGGTGGGGGTCGACGACCACGCCGAGTTCCCAGGTCTGGCCGGGGTGGGTGGTGCCGTCGACGAGGATGCACAGTCCCAGGCCGCGTTCGTTCTCCTCGTGGACCGCGAACCCGTTGACGCCGGCCGCTTCGGCCAGGCCGTCGACGAAGAGGTCGCACGCGCTGCTCGCGGGGTAGTCGGGATGGCCGGTACCGGTGGGGGTTCCGGGGGGAACGCCGTTCACGTCCGCGCTGGCGGCGATCTGGGGGAGCTCGGGGGGAGGCGGGGCGGCGGGCGTTCCACCGGCGACGGCGCTGCCGGGCGAGGTGCTGGTGCAACCGGCCACCGTGGCCGCCGCGAGCGCGAGCAGCAGCGGGGCCGCCGGGCGCGGCGTGGGCCTTCCCCCTGGTCCACTCGGATGGGTCACGATCGCATTGTGCCTGATCCGGCGAGGAGATCCCCCGCGAAAGGGTGAACCAGGCGGCTCGGGGGCCGGAGGAACCGCCCACTCCATCACGGCTTGTGCGGAACGTGGCACCCGCTGCTGCCCAGCCGTGCGAGAAACCGCCGAAGCGGGTGGGGAACCGGGTGGAGCCATTGACAGTGCGAAGTTCAGCCGGCACTGTCTGTTCATATTGTGCTTATCTCATGCACTATGTGAACAGGAGAGTGTGGTCGGCATGCCGGATCACGGGACCCGGTCATGGCGTTCGGAGTTCTCCTCCGGAGCTGCCCGGAGGTGGCCTCGGAAGAAAGCCGCCTCCCCGGAGGGCGAGTGAACACCAGGGCGCTCCACCCGCCACCATGGGATGGGGAGCCCCGCCGTCGATCGGCGGTTCCGGGGCGGTGGTCGTTCCCGTGACTCCGCGCCCCTTCCCGTTCCCCGCCGACTCTTCCGCTTCTCGACGTCGAAGGCCGTCCCTGCCCGGAAAGGACACGCCGCAATGAAGCTGAGCATCTTCTCGGTCACCGACCACCATCCGAGCCTGGGCCGGAGTATTTCCGATTTCTACGATCAGCTGCTCGACGAGATCGAGCTCGCGGACCAACTGGGTTTCGCCAACTACTTCGTGGCCGAACACCACTTCCACGAGTACGGGGTCGTGACCTCGCCGCCGGTGCTGTTGGCCGCCGCCGCTCGGCGGACGAACCGCATCGGGCTGGGAGCGGCCGTGGCGGTGTTGCCCTTCCACAACCCGCTGGTCCTCGCCGAGGAGTACGCGATGCTGGACCAGCTGTCCGGCGGGCGGTTGGCGCTGGGTGTGGGGTCGGGGTACCTCGAGCACGAGTACGCGGGTTTCGGGATCGGGAACTCGGAGAAGCGGGTCCGCTTCGACGAGGCGCTGGAGGTCCTGACGAAGGCGTGGACCGGGGAGCCGGTGACGTACCACGGCCACTACCACCACGTGGACGACGTGCGGATCGCGGTCACCCCGCTCGCACCGCCACCGTTGTGGGTGGCCGTCATCCGGGCCGAGGCCGCGTACCACGTGGGGCGGCAGGGCCGGAACGTCATGCTGATCCCCTACGCCACGGCCACCGACATCAGCGACCTCGGGACCATCGTGGACAGCTATCGCAGGGGGTACGCCGAGTCCGGGGCGCCTGGCAGGGGTGAGGTCGCGGTCGCCCTGCACACCTACGTCGGGGACCGACCCGACGTTCGATCCGAGGTGGGGCCGGCGCTGGCGCAGTACACCGACAGCCGCCTCTACCACCGCAGCCGGCGCAGTTACGACCAGCTCACCGACGCGGGCCTGGTGCTCTTCGGCGACCAGGACGAGGTGCGGGAGCGCGTGGAGAAGCTCAGCGGGCTCGGCGTGGGGCACCTCCTGGCGTTGACCAACTTCGGCGGCATGCCGTCGGAGCTGGCGAACGCGTCCCTGCGGCGGCTGTCCACCCTGTTGCCGACGGCGGACGAGCGCGACCCGGTCTGAGCCGGCCGGTGGACCGTGCGGCGAGCCCCACTGCCGCACGGCCCCGGCTCCCCCGGAGCGCGGACGGGCTCAGCTGGCGAGGAACTCCTCGATCCGGGTGACCGTGATCAGGGGCGCCTCCTCGATCGCGTAGTGCCCGGCGTTGCGGAACAGCTCCACCCGCGCGTTGGGGTGGTGACGTGCCCAGGTGTCCCGGAGCATCCCCGCGCTGAGCGCCGGATCGTGCTCACCCGCGATGAGCAGCATCGGAGTGGTGTCACCGCTGATCTTCTGCTGGAAGTCGTTGCGCGCCCAGTCGCGCAGGTACTCCGCGAAGGCGGTCACCGTCGAGCGGTCCAGCGAGCGGCGGACCATGTCGTCCAGCCACCGCCCGCTCAACCGGCCCCCGGTGGTCATGTCGATGATCGCCCTGCGGTTCGCCGCGCTCTCGGCCGCACCCGAGAACAACTCCCAGGTCCGCTCGTCGAGGGGTACGCCCGAGGCGGGAACGGGGGACACGCCGACGATCTTGCGTACTCGCTCCGGCGACTCGGCCAGCACCGACGCGGCCACCTTCCCGCCCATGGAGTGGCCGACGAGGGAGAAGTTCGGCCACCCCAGCGAGTCCGCGACCGCGAGCACGTCGGAGGCGGTCTCGGCAGTCGTGTGCTCGCCGGCGATCCGCATCGCCTCGCCGTACCCCCGGTAGTCCATGAACGCCCAGGTGAAGCGGTCGGTGTCCAGCTGCGGCGTGATCGCCTCGAAGGCCGACCGATCTGATAACCAGCCGTGCAGCGCCAGCACGTGGTGCGGGCCGTCACCGAGGACGTCGTGCGGGAGAACAGCCACAACAGCTCCTGTTCTGCTGACCGGGGTGGGGTCGGCGGACACATTCGGGCTGGGGTCTTCCGTCTCGGTCGAGCCGGACTGGGTCAGGCCGGACAGGGCGAGCCGGACTGGGTCGTGAGATCGGACGGGCGGAATCGCTGATCATGCCAGGATTGGACTCCTGGCCAGTGAAGTCAATCCTGCGGTCGGAGCCTTTGGCCGATGTGGACGGGACGCCACGAATCACCCTGCGTGATCCCGCGGTGGAGGGCCGACGACGGCCGCGCCTCCAGGGGACGAGGAGGTTTCCGCTGGGAGGGAGGCAGACGAACCCCGACAGGCCGCCCTGCTCCGCGCGGGTGGTGGCCCGTCACGAGTACGGGGGCGAGGCGAACCCGACGGGGTGAAGCGTCGTCCACGCCCCGTGTCGACTCGGGTGGGTTCCGGGGCCCGGTACCCGCCCAGAGTCACCCCCGGATCCCCGTGACCGTGCGTCCGAGCCGTTTGGCGACGCGGAGCACCTCGGGGGCGACCGCTGCCTCGGCCAGCGTGCCGATCGAGACGATGCCCACGCTCGCCACGGCGAGGCCGTCGGAGGGAGCGATGGGGGCCGCGAGTCCCCAGGCGCCCGGTTGCAGCTCCCCGCTGGTCACCGAGTAGCCCCGTTCCCGCGCCGCGGTGACCTCCGCTCGTTCGTCGAGCTTGGCTGGTCGCCCCGCCAGGATCGCCATGCCGGCGGCTCCGAGCCCCGCCTCGTGCCGGGTCCCGACCCGGTAGGCGACGTGGGTGAAGGTGCGCGAGGGTTCGGTGACCGCGACGACGACGCAGCTCGTCTCGCCGTCGAGCACGGTGACGAACGCGGTGGCACCGCAGTTCTCGGCGAGGGTCCGGAGCTCGGGGGCCAGCGCGCGCCGCAGGTGTGGCAGCACGGCGGTGCCGAGTTCGAGGACGCCGAGCGCGAGTTGGTAACGGCCCCGTTCGGTCCGGGTGACCAGCCGGTTCGACTGGAGGGTGCCGATGAGCCGGTAGACGGCGGTGCGCTCGATGCCCAGCGTCCTGGTCAGTTCGGCGTGGGTGAGGCCGTCGGGGTGGTTTCGCAGGGCCCACAGGATTCGCAGTCCGGTGTCGAGGGTCTTAGCTCCCGGAGGAGGTGCGGAATCAGCCGGCGATCCTGTCGAAACGGGTCGCCGGTCTTCGTTCAGCACGTCGGCCACTCCCTCTCTTGGATGATCTTTCCTGGGAATTCGATGGCAAATCATTGTGCACTATCTACGCAAACCGACTTTCGGGACGGTGTCTCCCGCCATTTCCGCTGATCATCGCGGTTTGTCCTCGGCTGGCGTTCATGGCTTCCGAAACCAATTCATGTGGTGCACAATATGAACTAGTTGGGTAGAATGTGCACGGTGTGGCATCATCGCCCCAGGCGATCGGCAGCGACCCGGAACGCCGTCCGGAGTCGCGCCGAAGTCGAGGTGGCGAGGAGGGGTCATGGCGATTACCCGGGAGCAGGCGCTTCGCGAATATCCGGAGCTTTCCTGTCTCGCGCTCATCAAGGAAGCCGGCTGGGATTTCGAGCTGATGACCGACGATGCCGGTGAGCTGTCCTGCGTGGTCGGCTACCGGCGGGAGAAGCAGTACCTCGACGCCGTCTACGTCTACGACATGACCGACACGGTCGCCGTCCGGATGGTCCTCGACCAGGCGGGCAGCCGGGGCGGCATCGTCTGGCAGCGCGGCGGGCACCTGGCCGACACCCTCAACGAACTGCTCGAACTTCCCCCACCCGACCTCTGGTTGTCCCCGTTGATCGCGGCTCCCGCGCCCCGCTCGGGCTGCCTCAGCTGAACCACCGCCAACCCGGGGCGGCGAAGACGATGTCCCCGTCGTCTCTCCCGCGCCTCACGCCTCCCCGGGTCGTGCGGAACGCGGTTCGGTGCCGTGCCGCCCCCCGCCCGGCACCGAACCGCCCCAACTCGGTCCGCCGTCGACGATCCCCGCCTCCCCCCCCCGTCGGCGGCGGACCCGAGTTGTCGCGCTGGTACGTCACCCGCTCAACCGGCTGCCCGTTCTACTCGGTCCGCTCCCGCACCGGCTCAGGGGAGTGGCAGCAGGGTCACCGGGAACGGCATGTTCTCCCCGTCCCAGGGGGCATCGCGAGGCGCCCCCCGGCGAGCTATTCGTCCTCGGTGGAGACGAGGAGGAAGTCGACCACCAGCGCGCACGGTGCGCCCTCCGCGTCCCGTCCCAGCCACGTCGGGTAGCTGCCGTCCCCCTCCCCGGCCCGGAACACCACCAGCGAACCCCCGGACGACGAGTCCACCAGTTCGACCGGCTTCTCCACGTCCACCGGCGGAACCGCGTCCTCGCTGACCACGCGTGCCGCCCATCCGGTGGCCTCGGCCGCGCAGAGGCAGGCCAGCCCGGAGTCCACACCGAAACCGAAGAACTCCCCCGCGCGCAGTTCCAGCGGGTCCTGGCCCGCGCGCAGCGCCGGTTCCCAGCTCGTCGGGACACCGCCACCCCACCGGACGCGCGCGGCGGCCACCAGCGGTCCCTCTCCCGGCCGCTCCGTGTCGACCAGCGCGAGTTCGACCGGATGCCGTCCCTTCGGCAGGCGCACGACCAGCGGATCGGTGTCCGCCTCCACCGAATGCGGGTCGGCGGTCACCACCCGGCCGGTCGGGAGCACCAGCGTCCCCGCCGCGAGCGGGTCCCGGCTGAGCGCGGGCCGCCCGTCGCGGAACACGGACCGGCAGCCCTCGACGAAGAGGCGATCCGGCCGCTCCGGCAGCAGGGGGCGCGGCGGCTCCCACAACCGGGTCCCGGCCGGAACCGGGGTCTCCACCACCTCGGAGTCCTCCGCCTCCCGAAGGGTCGGACGCGGGGTGGACGTCGAAGTGGAGGCGCCGGAGAGGCTGGTCAGCAGGGGGACCCAGTCCCCGAACTCGGGGAAGTCCCTCCACAACGGGTCGGCGTCGATGACGTTCACCGTCTCGCTGGCGGGTCCGTCGGCGCCTCGCGGCTCCCGGTGCACCGTCACCCGGCCACGGTGGTCGTACCGTTCGCGGTGGAGGGCGGCACCCGGGTCGAACTCGGCCTGGTCCTCGGCCTGGTAACCCCAGTGCTCCAACGCCAGCGGGAAGAGCCGCCCCTCCAGCATCTCCCGCAGTTCGATGCGGGCCGCCCGGCGCCGCTGCCCGTCGAACAGCCACACGCCCAGGTAGCGGTCGGCCACGCCCACCTGGAGCAGGGCCTGCGGGGCGTCCCCGTTGGACAGCAGCACCGCGTACCGGGACCCGGCCTCGTGCCGCGCCCGCGCGGTCGCGGTGCGCAGCGGCCCGAGCAGGTCACGGGCATCCGCGTCCCAGTCCTCGCCGTACCGCACGTTCATGATCGGCGCTGTCATGGCCGTCCTCCAGCTCCTCGGGTTCCGCCCGGGAAACTAGCCGGTGCCCGGTACGACCGGTTCCGCCGGGCGCCCCGGCCAGGGCGCCCACCGCCGCGCACCCGGACCGGGCGGCGACCAGGCGCGGGTGGGAGCAGCGGGTTCCGACGTCAGAGCCCCGACCGGTCCAGGGTGCTGGCGACGACGGCGTGTTCCTCGGGAAGACCCCACCGGTGCCGGTAGACGGCGATCACCAGGTCCCGCAGGTGCGCCTCCTCCCCCGGGGCGAGTCGGGCGGTCATCAGCCGCATCGGGTCCCACTGGGGCCGCCCTCCCGGGGTGTCGTGAGGGGTGAGGTACCCCTCGACCTGGAGCAACACGCCGTCCTGACGCTCGTAGAACCGGATGCGCCGGCGCCGGACCAGCTCCTCGACCTCGTCGACACCGTCCTCCTCCGGATCCTCGACGTCCCAGAGCAGCCGGGACCGCCCCCCGGCGGCGAGCCGGGACGTCATCGCCCGCCACAACGCGGCGCCGACCCCCCGCCCCCGCTGGGACTCGTCAACGACCAGGTACCGCAGGTAGGTCCATCGCGTGTCGCCGAGATGACGCAGCACCGCGAGGCCGAGCGGTGCGCCGTCGCCGTCGACCAGCGCCAGTGCCTCCTCGTCCTGCCGTCCCGAGGCCACCGCCTCGGTGAACGGGGCCCGGAGGTGCTCGGCGAACCCGCTCTCGTAGATGTGGCGCAACCGGGCCGCCGCCTCGGCGGACAGGGCGGAGACGGGGGACAGGGACGTGTTCATCGCTTCTCGCAGACCTCGTGGGCGGGTGGAACGGGAGTGCTGGCATCGCCGCCGTGACGCGTCGGGCGGCCCACCCGGGCAGCCATGCCGCGCCTCGGGTCGGGGCGGCTGGGTCACGGCGACCAGGAACCCGTGGACCGGTCGAACACCGCGCCGCCCAGTTCCCCGAGGACCGCCTTGGTGACCCGCTCGGACGCCGTCCTGGGGAGGTCGGGGTGGAACTCCCAGTAGCGGGGAACCTTGAAGGCGGCCAGGCGGCTGGCGCAGAACTCGGCCAGGTCGGAGGGGGACACCGCGTCCGGTTCCCGCAGCGCCAGGTAGGCCTTGACCTCCTCCCCGCGAAGCTCGTCCACGACACCGGTGACCGCCGCCAGTCGCACGGCCGGGTGGGTGAGCAGGACCTCCTCCACCTCCCTGGCCGCGATGTTCTCCCCGGCCCGCCGGACCATGTCCTTCAACCGGCCACAGTGGTACACCCGCCCTCGTTCGTCCAGTCGACCCAGGTCCCCGGTGTGGAACCAGCCCTGTCGGATGACGCGGGCGGTGGCCTCGGGATCGTCGAGGTAGCCGCGCATCATCCCGGGCCCCCGCAGGGTGAGCTCGCCGACCAGCCCCGTGGGCACCGGGTTCCCGTCGGAGTCGACGATCCGCACCTCCCGGGAACGGGTGGGGCGGCCGAGGCAACCGGTGCCCACCAGCTCGTCGTGCTCCTCGGCACCCACCCTGATGTCCGCTCCGGTCTCCGTCATCCCGAACGCCTCGTACCAGGGCACGCCCCAGCGCCGCTCCAACTCGCCGTGCAGGGCGGGAGGGATCGCGGAGCACTGCACGGCCCGCACCCGGTGGTCCCGGTCGGCGACGGAGGGGGGCATCCGCAGCAGCAGCGTCGGCATCGCCCCGAGGCAGTAGAAGTAGGTCACCCGGTGTTCCCGCACCCGCGACCAGAAGCTGCTCGGGTGGAAGCCGTCGAGCACCACCAGTTCCGCCCCGGCCAACAGGGCCGCCACGACGTTCCACTGCGGGTCGACGTAGGAGAAGGGCTGCGCCGTGAGCAGCACGTCCGCCTCGCCCAGGTGCGGGAACTCCGCCACCATGCCGCCGCCGAGCACCGTCCAGTACCGGTGGGAGAGCACACATCCCTTGGGACGACCGGTGGTCCCGGAGGTGAACTGGATGTTCACCGTGTCCTCCGGTTCCGGCTGGTGGTCCTCGACGGGGGCCGCCCCCCGGTCGGTCGCCAGGTCTTCGGCCAGGAGGACGTTCGCCAGGCCGGGAAGCGTGGCGGGCAACGCGGCGAGCAGGTCCGTGAACTCCGGGGAGGTCACGACGGCATGGGTGCCGGCGGTGCGGAGCAGGTGCTCGGTGTCGACGCCGCGGTACTTCGCGTTGACGGGGACCATCACCGCGCCGAGCCGGGCGAGACCGAGCCAGACCAGGGGGTACTCGGGCCGGTTGCGCAGCAGGACCGCCACCCGGTGGCCGGCGCGCACCCCCCGGGCCCGCAGTGCCGCCGCCACCTGGGCGGTGCGCCGGTCCACCTCGGCGAAGGTGAGCCGGACCGGCGCGGCACGGGGGGTGTCCGGGTCCGCCGACCCCGGGTCGAGGTCGAAGGTCCAGGCCACCCGGTCGGGCCACCGCTCCGCCGCGCGCCGGACCGCGGTGACCAGGTCCGGCACCCGGTGGGCGGCGAGCCCACCGGGTCCCGTCGCGAGCTCACTCATGGCGGACCCGCCCGGGGTCGGAGCCCGTGTCGGCGCGGCGACGCTCGAACTCCTGCCGACCCACATCGGATTCCGAGGTGAAGCGGGTCGTGACGGCGTGGTCCAGCTCGACCGACATGGCCTGTTCCAGGGTGTGGTCCATCCCGCTGTCGAGCACACGTTTGGCGAGGGCCAGCGCGGTGCGGGGCCGCTCCCGCAACCGCTCGGCCAGCTCGCGGGCGGCGGCCTCGTGCGTCCCGGCGGGGACCACCCGGTTGACCAGGCCGAGTCCCGAGGCCGTCTCCGCGTCCAGCCGGTCGCCGAGCATCAGCGCCTCCTTGGCCCGCATCGGGCCGACCGCCAGGGGCAGGAGGCGTGAGATGCCGCCCGTGACGCTGAGGCCGACCCCGACCTCGGGGAAACCGAAGGACGCGTCCTCCGCCGCCACCACGAGGTCGCAGGCGAGGGCGAACTCGCAGCCGGCGCCGAGCGCGTAGCCGTGGACCGCGGCGATCACCGGCCCGGGGAACCGGCGGATCTCCCTGGTGACGTCCTGGAGGCGGTCCACCCTGGCCCTGGTGCCGAGCGGGTCCTCCTCGGGGGTGGGTTCCCGCAGGTCGTGTCCCGCGCAGAACGCGCGTCCCCGCCCGGCCACGACCACCACGGCCGCACCGTCCCCGCCCGCGCGGCGCAGGCCGTCGATCAGCGCCTCGGTCAGTTCGGGGACGACGGCGTTCAGCCGGTGCGGCCGGTTGAGGTGGAGACAGGCGATCCCGTTCTCGTACTGGTAGTCAACGGTCATCCCCGGCGCCTCCGCGGTCCGATCGATCGATCGATAGAGTCACGACCGGACGGTAGGAGCGGGGTGTTCACGTCGTCAATACCCCGCTCTGGGCACGTACCGCGCGTGACCGGTCACCGGGTGTTCGTCCTGCTCGCGGCCGTGGCGCTCGCGGAGCGTGATGCGGACGGGAACGGGGGCGGGAATGCCGCAGCGAGGCGCCGTCGGCGCGGAGGAACGGATCAGGGCCGCCGCGGTACGGCTGTGGTCGGAACGGGGCTTCCACGGAGTGGGCATCCGGGAGCTGGCGGAGGAGGCGGGACTGTCCTCGGCGACGCTCTACCACTACATGGGCACCAAGGAGGACCTGCTCGCCGATGTCATGTCCCGTGGGCTGCGTCGGCTCGTCCTGGCCGCCGAACGGGTGACCCAGCAGCGGGCGGGGGCCGGTCCCAGGATGAACGCGCTGGTGCAGCTGCACGTCCTCACCCACGCCCTCAGGCCGAGGGAGACCAGGGTGGTCGACGGGGAACTGCGCGCGTTGTCGGGGGACCGCCGGGGCGGGGTGATGTCGCTGCGCGACGAGTACGAGCGTTACTGGCGGGCCACGATCGACGAGGGCCGCGCCTCGGGCGCCTTCCGGGTGGAGGCGCCCGGCATGGCGCGGCTCGCCCTGTTGGAGATGTGCACCGGTGTGGCCCGCTGGTACGACCCGGGAGGGCCGATGGCGCTGTCCGAGGTGGCGCTGGGGCACGCCCAGCTCGCGTCGCGGGTGTTGGGGGCGGAGGAACTGGAACTCGTGGACGAGGTGGACTGGTGCCGGGGCCTGGTCGGTGAGATCTGGTCCGGGCCAGGGGGCGGGTGACCGGCGGATCCCGCCTGCCCAGGGTCGTGGGCCGCGGTGGTGGTGGGGCGCCGCCCCGCGCGGCGCGGTCGCGGTTCCTCGGGCGGTGCGGGCGACCCCGGCCGGTGAGCGGCCGTCGGTGGTGCCGGCGGGAAGCCCCGCGCAGCCGGCGGGCCGGCGGGGTCGGCGGGTGCCACTGGTACGGGCGGGTGGTGACGTCTCGGGCGTTTCGGGGCGCTGACAGGGGTGTCGCGGGTGGTCCGGCCCCGATCAGGCCACCCAGGAGTGTCGTTCGGAACTCGCCGAGTGCAGGTGCCGGCCCGGCAGCGGGGAGCCGTCCGCCTCCCCGGACTCCCGCGAGTCCCGGTCCGCCGCCTCGTTCACCCGCCGGTCGCCGACATCCGGCCGACCCGGGGTGGGACTGCGGCCGGAGGACCGGCGGCGCACCACGACGAGCAGGACCAGGCCGACGAGCAGGACCAGGTGGGAGGCCACCCGCTCGACGGGTGCCTGGCCCCGCACCAGGTCCCAAACCGAGAACCCGGCCAACACCACCAGGAAGCCCGCGAACACCGGCACCATGCCCCGCGCGTGTTCCACTCGGAACGACGCCCACAACATGCCGAGGCCCAGGGCCACGTTCCAGGCGGTGCTCTCGTTCAGCAGGTGTGGCTCACCCGAGTGGTCGTGACCGAATCCGAAGTCGACACCCAGGTAGGGCCCGACGGCGATCAGGACCTGGACGACCGCCACGACGGCCAACGCGATCCTGACCGCCAGGTGGGCCGGGGGCCGCCGCCGCCGAGTTCCGACAGCGGGAGCGGCCAGCAGGATCGCGTCGACGAGGTCCGGTGCGCGTGGCGCGGGACGAACCCGCAGCGATCGCGTCAGGGCCTGTGCGCGTCGGTACCAGAAGACGCAGGGGGCGCAGGACTCCAGGTGTCGCGCGACCACCTCGGCCGGTACCGGTTCCCGTTCCCCGTCGATGCGGGCCGACAACGCTTCACGGCAGGTCTCGCACTCCACACCCTGATTGTCGGCCATTCGGCAGACACGGTTCCGTAGGGACACTGCGCTACGCTACTGATCTGTGACCTGGCGTGGGGTTTTCGACGACGAGACCACACGGTTGGCCGTGGCGGCTGGCACGGGGGACCGCGAGGCGATCGCGGCGTTCGTGCGCGCCACCCAGCGGGACGTGTGGCGGTTCACCGCCCATCTGACCACCGTGGACAGCGCGGACGACCTGACCCAGGAGACCTACCTGCGGGCGTTGCGCGCGCTGCCCTCCTTCGAGGGGCGCTCCTCGGCCCGTGCCTGGCTGCTCTCGATCGCGCGGCGAGCGGTGGTCGACCAGCTCCGCTACGCCGGTCGGCGTCCCACGGTGGTGGGCGGGCAGGACTGGGAACGGTCGGCCGAGGCCGCGCACTCCAGGGTGCGGCGCACCTCGGGCGGCTTCGAGGGGGCGGTCGAACTCGACCTCCTGCTGGACGAGTTGGAACCGGAGCGGCGGGAGGTCCTGGTCCTCACCCAGGTGCTGGGGCTGTCCTACCAGGAGGCCGCCGAGGTGTGCGGGTGCCCGGTGGGGACCGTGCGGTCCCGGGTGGCCCGAGCCCGGGACGATCTGATGCGCGCGCTCGACGGGGCGCGGTCGGGGACCGGCTGACTTCGGGAGGGCCGGGGCCGGGCGGGCAGGCCCGCAGAGCCACCGGGAGGCCACCACCAGGCGGACGTCGCCGTCGTGGGTGGTGCGGCCGGGGCCAGCCGGGCGGGGAGGTGGGCTGGGAATGGCCTTCGACGAACGGTGGGTGCCGTGCTCGCCGAGGACGGCGTCGCGGCGGCGGGGACAGGTGGCGTTGTACCTGGACGTCGAGAACCTCGTGCTCGGTACGGGTCCCGCGCTCGCCGAGGACGGCGTCGCGGCGGCGGTCGTCCGATGGCTGTGCCACGCGTGGGGCGGCGCCCGCATCCGGCGCGGCTACGCGGACTGGGCCGACCCCCGTTTCCGCCGGTACCACCAGGTCCTCGAACACGCGGGCGTGGACCTGATCCAGGTCGGGCACGGGGCGACCCGGAAGAACGCGGCCGACATCCGCATCGCCGTCGACGCGATGGAGGCGCTCCTCGTCCACCCGGACCTCGACACGGTCGTGGTGGCCACCGGTGACAGCGACTTCTCCCCGCTCGTCACGAAACTCCGGGAGCACGGCCGTCGCGTCGTCGGCGTCGGCCCTCGGCGGGCGGCGAGCCCGAGGCTCGCCTCCGTCTGCTCCGAGTACGTGGTGTGGGACGGGCTTCTCGCGGGGATGTCGACCGGGTCGGGTGCCCCCTCTCCCGGGCCTTCGGCGGAGTCCCGGTGTCCGACGCCGACCGGCGACGACCCGCCGCCCGAGGTCGGCGCCGGCGGTGGGGAGGAACCCGTCGGGGCGCCCGGCCCGCTCGACGAGGTGGTCGCGCTGGTGCGCCGGGCCTTCGAGTCCGCTGGGAGCGCGCGGGCCACCGCGAGCGCGTTGAAGACCTGGATGTTGCGGGTGGACCCCGAGTTCAGGGAGTCGCGGTACGGCTTCACCCGGTTCCGCGAGCTCCTCGTCGCCGCCGAGGTGGTCCGCGAGGTGGGGCGTTCTGGCTCCGACATCGTGGTCGGGCTGGTGCCCCAGCCCGACGCGCCCCACCCGGCCACCGACTCGGAGCTGGCCGAACCGGGTTGACCTTCGGCTGCCTCGGCCCCGGACGCCGGGCGGCCCGCCCTGTCCCGCTCTGCCCGGCGGAGCGGCGGCCGCTGGTCCACCCGGGTGATAGTCGTGGCGGAAAGCGCTGGTCGCGGCCGGGACGAGCGGAACACGGCGCCGGAGCCGGGAACCAGGGGGGCGTCCCGGACGACTCGTGGGGTGACGAGCGCCGGAGGTGCGGCCGCCGAGGTACCAGCCTGTCGCACCGCCTGCTCCGTTCCGGCGCGAGTGCCGGGACACCCCGTCCCGGTCCCGCCGATCGTGAAGGGAGGTGCCGACGATGAAGAAGAAGGTCGAGCTGAAGGTGCGTCGCAAGCGGACCCGCACCCGCATCCTGAACAACCACGCCTGATCCGGGCGGGGACCCGCGTCGCCGAACGGTGCCGCGGGCTGACGGTCGGCGGTCCGGCCGGTGTCCTCGGACGCCGCCGGGCCGCCGACCCACCGGGAACGCGGTCCCCACCGCGTTCCCGGCCCTCCCACCCGCGCCCGGTGGCGGGGGCGGAGCCGGGTCGGTCCCACCGGTCCCGACGTCAAGCTTGTCCACGGCCGTTCGAGCGCGGCCGACCCAGCAGCGGAAGCAGGGGTGGCATGGAATACCGACGCGCGCGCAGTCTCGCCCTGTACTGGCACGACGGCGAACTCACCGCGGAGAACTACCTGGAACCGCGTTCCACCGACGAGGAGACGGAGAACGCGGTGGCGGTGGACGCCGAGGCGGTGCGGCTGCTCAGCCTGTTCGAGGAGTGGACCGACGTGGAGGCGGTGGTCGCCGACCACCCCGACCACGATCCCGATTCGGTCCGCGCCGCGGTGGAACTCCTCGCCGAGGACGGGCTGCTCGTCCCCAGGTCGGCCGCCGACCGGGAGGAACGGTTCCTGACGGCCTGGCGCGACTGGGGCGAGGACGCGCGGTTCTTCCACTTCGGCACCCGCAACGCGATCTACACCGGCGACAGCGTGGAACAGCGGCGGGCGGACGCGCGCTGGGTGCGGGAGACCGGGGGGACCCCGCCGGCGATCTTCAAGCACTACCCGGGGGCTCCCCGGGTCTACCTGCCCCGTGACGTGCGGCGGATGACCGACGACTTCGGCGACGTCCTGCTGCGCCGCCGCACCCACCGCGTGTTCACCGGGGCGGAGGTGAGCATGCGGGACCTGTCCTCGGTCCTGCACTACACCTTCGCGCCCACCCAGCTCTACGACGCCGGTGACCTGGGAACGCTCATGCTGCGCACCAGCCCGTGCGGTGGCGCCCGCCACGAACTCGAGGGCTACGTGGCGGTGCTCGACGTGGAGGGGGTCCCGCCCGGCCTGTACCACTACGACGGGGAGTCGCACGCGCTCGAACTGGTGGACGCCGACTTCGACCGGGCCCGGCTGCACCGGCTGACCTACGAGTCGGAGATGTGCACGCCCTCGGCGTTCGTGTGCTTCGTGACCGCCGTGTTCGAACGGACCATGTACAAGTACCGGAACTCGCGGGCGCTGCGGGTGACCCTGCTCAGCGCGGGACACCTCGGCCAGACCTTCGTGCTGACGGCCACCGCGCTCGGGCTGGGCGCCTGGCAGAGCGCCGCGTTCCGGGACGACGAGACCGACGCTTCCCTCGGTGTCGACGGCTTCGAGGAGGGCACGGTCTACATGTTCGGCGCGGGACATCCCGTGCTCGCCGAGAACGGCATGCCGAAGGGGGTCACCCGCGCCGGGCTGGTCGACCGGTCGAGTCTGACGGCGGGTCCCGACGGAACCGGTTGAGCCGGCCGGCCGACCAGCCGCGTCCGGAGGAGACGGAGCACCAGCGGCCAGCCGGAGCTGGCCGCTGCGACCCCTGCCGTCCCGCTACCGGGAACTCGCTGGTCAACCAGGGGTCACCGGGATGGTGGCCGTCGCACTGCTCTCCAGGGTGGCGCTCCGGACGTACCCGGTGGGAGTGCTGCTGCTGGCGGTACAGGCCACGGATTCCCACGCACATGCTGGGTGGGTGAGCGGCGCGGCGGCGATCGGCGACGCGACGGCCGTGCCGTGGCAGGGTCGGCGGGTGGACCTGTTCGGCCCTCGGCGGTCGACGGTGGTCCTCGCCCCGACCAACCCGGGCTGCTTCGTCACACTGGTGGTCGCGCTGGGCGGGCCGGCCGCCGGGCCGGCCCGGTGCTGGTGGCGTTCGCGTCCGGGGCCACCCTGCTCCGGGTGGCCCCGGAGCAGCGGGCCCCCTGGTCCGAGGTGGTGCCCGCACCGGAAACCCGGCGGGCCGCGCTGGCGGTGGACGCCGCGACCCTTGACCTCGCCCTGGTGGGCGGTCCGCTGTCGGCGGCCGCGATCGCGGCGGCGGCGGGGTCGGCCACGACGGTGCCGGGCGGGGCGGTGTTGGTCCTCCGCGCGGCGTCGTGGTTCCTCGCACTGCTGGCCACCCGGGACGCTGAGGGCGGCGGCGGGCCGACCGCGCCCGCCGGTACCCGGCCCCGGGTGGTGACGTACCCGGTGCTGGCGCGAGGAGGCGTCGCCGGCCCAGGGGCGTGCTCGCCGCCCTCGCCGCGTCCCCGTGCCCCCTGGTACTGGCCGTCGCCGTGGTGGACGGCGGTGTGCTGGGCGCCCTGCGCGTCGCGTTCGCGGTGTTCGGGCGCCGACACACCATGTCCGGGGTGCTCGGCCTCGCGGTGGCGTCGTTCGGGGTGGGCGGCGTGCGCGGTGGGCCGTGGTCCGGTGGCCGGTGTGCCGGGGCCACGCCGGCGCGAGCGATACCGCTGCTCCTGACCGGGTACACGGCGGCCACCCTGCTCCTCGCCGTCGACGAGGGGCCCGTGACACCGGTGGCGCTGGCCGCCACCGCGGGCTGGTGGTCGGGGCCCGTCGTGGTCCACACCCTCGATCTCGTGGCCCGCCACGCCCGCGCCGGGGCCGGCACCGAGGCCGTCGCCCGCGGCATCACCGCGACCTTCACCGGCGCCGCCGCCGGCAACGCGCTCGGCGGCCTGGCCGCGTCGTCCGGATACCAGCCCGCCGTCCTGGCCGCGGCCTCCTCCGGCGGACTCGCCGCGCTGCTGGCGCTCGCGTGTCGCGGTCGGCTGGCCGTGGTGGACGGGGAGATCTCGGCGGCGGGGAGCACCACACCGCCGTCGTCCGCCGGCCGGGGAAGGGCCGGCGACCCACCCGGTCGGCACCGTGGCCGGCCGGGGCGAACGAGGAGGACCAGGAGCAATGCACACTGACGAACCAGCGGCGCCCGCTCCGCGCCGCGACAGGAGGGACCGCACCCTGCGGTCCGACCTCAGAGCCATGCTGCCGGACCTGGCGATCGCCCTGCTGGTGACGGCGTCGGTCTACGGGATCCTGCACTGGCGGATCGACAACGGCACGTCGGACACGGCCCTGGTGATGCCCTTCATGGCCGACGCCGCCGCGAACTGGCCCTACTGGCTCAGCCAGGCTTTCGGCTGGTCGGCCCTGTTGTGGTCCTGGGTCACGGTGCTGTTCGGCCTGCTCGTCGGCGGGAGCCGGCCGGCGTGGATCAGGCTGCGTCCCGCCACCATCGAACGGCTGCACCGGACGACCAGCCTGACGGTCATCGCCCTGATATTCGCCCACGCCCTGGTGCTCAGCTGGGACAGCGGGAACGACCTGCTCGGCGCGTTCGTGCCCGGGCTCTACTCGCACGCGCCAGGGCGGTTCGCGGTGGCGATCGGTGTGATCGCCTTCTGGCTGGCCCTGCCGATGGGGCTGACCTACTACGTGCGGAACCGGATGGGCCCTCGCCTGTGGCGGATGACGCACCGGTTCATCATCGTCGTCTACGTGCTCGGGATCTGGCACACGTTCCTGTGGGGCACCAACGTGTGGTTCACGGGTGGCCTGCGCACCGTTCTCTGGGTGATGCAGATCCCGGTGGCCCTGCTGTTCCTGTGGCGGCTCCTGTACCCGGCGCGGCGTGGTGAACGGGTGCCGTGGCGTCCCTCGGAGTGGTCCGCTGGCCTCAGCGCGCGCGACGTCGGTTCCCTGGTGCTGCGGCTCGGTGCGGCGGCGGTCGTGGTGGCGCTGCTCGTCGTCATCGCCACCGGCAACACCGGGGGCGCCGACCGCGAGGACTACCCGAAGACCAGCACGAGTGACGGTGGGGGGCACGACCACCACGGGGACCACGAGGGGCACGACCACTCGGGGCACGGCCACTGACGGTGGCACGGCAGCGGAGTGGGAGGCCGAGCGCCGGCGCGGGCGCCGGCCTCCGATCATCGTCGGCGAGGGCCAGCGGACCCCGGGACGAGGCGAGCCGGGGGGCGCCGACCGATGGCCGTGGCGGAGCTGGGCTGGTGAGGCCCTTGCGCACGTGGGACGCGGCTGGGGCGCTCGCGCCTATGCGGGGGGTGCGCTGTCCGGACCGAGGTCGGGGTGCGGCCGGCGGGGGTGACGTGGTGGTTCCGGGGTGGGCGGGACCGCGTCGGGTTCCGGCCAGGTCGGCTGCTCGTCGGGTTCCGGCACGGGCGGCACGTCGTCACGGGCGGGTTCCCGTGGGCTGTCGTCCGGCTCGGGCGTGCCCGGGAAGTCCGGTGATGGCTCCTCCCGATCCCGCCGAGCCGGGTCGTCGGGGGCTCGGGAGGTGGAGTGACGGGTCCCGTCGGCGGGACGCGGCGAGGACGGGGAGCCACGCGCACCCGCACCCCGGCGCCGTCGGCGGTCGCGCGTCATCGGGCCTCCTCCTCGAACGTGGACCCACCGGGGCGGCTCGGCACTAGGAGTGCGGCCGCGACCGGGCGGACCCGCCGCCCCGGCGCTGTCGAGCCACCACCGGCGGCAACGTCAGTCCGGCGGTTCCTGGTCGGAGCTGTCCACCGAGTCCGCCGTGTCGAGCTCCGGGTCCACCGCCGCCAGGTCCTCCGCGTCGATGTCCAACTCCGGTAGCCGGACGTCCAGCTCCGGCGGGGTGGGCGTGTCCGGAGCCAGGGGCGGCTGCGGGTTCAGCCCGTCTCGGTCGTGTCGTTCCATGCTCCTGGGGTACCCCGACGTCGTCGCCGGGACGCGTCCGGAGCACATCCGCCTGAGGATTTCGGGGCCGGATCCGTTCGCGGGAGCGGCGGGAGGGAAGTCGGACGCTGGGAGCGGGCGGATCGGTGAGGGTCGGGGTCGGCACGGGTGTCGCCTCTCGGCGGAGATCCGAACGCGGCTCCGGCCGAACCGGTGTTCCGCGACGGTAGGAGTGTTGAGCCCGGGGGACCAGCCCCGTGCCGACCGCTCGGATCAACGCCGACCTCCCTCGGTCTATTCCTCGGCGTGCTCCTCGACGCTCCCGGGTACCGGGTCCAGCTCGGCCGCCGGCGGCACGGGGAGCCGGAACCGGCGCGACCGCACGTGCGCCACCAGGTCCGGTTCGGGGGGGACGTCGTGTTCGCGCAGGTAGTAGGGGACGGCACCGGACCAGACCCAGACGCCGTCGGAGTGCAGGGTGTGCGGCACGGTGGCCGGCAGGGCGGGGTCCAGTTCGTCGGGGCCGGTGGCCACGGCCGACACGGTCGGCGCGTTCTCCAGGTAGGAGAGCAGGGGAGAGCGTTCGGCGGGGGGGACCTGTTCGCGGGTGGCACGGGGGCGCCCGTCGGGGTCGGAACCGTCGAACACCCGTGCCTGGCGCAACTCGGCGCGGGTCGCCGCTGGGGTTGTGCCGGGGGCCGTGGGCGGGCCGGCCGTCGCGCGGCGGTCCCTGCCCGGCCGGGCCCGGCCGCGTCGCGGCACCCCGTCCGGCCGGTCGGGGGTCGGCGGGGCCGCCACCTCGGTGGGTGGGCGTTGGTTGGCGGGGGAGGTCCCGGTCGGCTGGACCCGCGCCAGGTGGTCCCGCCACCAGCTGGGCAGCCGTTCGTCGTCCCGGGGGTGTCGGCGCAGCTCCTCCAGCCAGACCGAGGGGGGAGGTCGGATGGCCCAGCGGGGTTCCCTGTCGAACTCCCACCGCTGTTCGAAGGAACCCGCCTTCTGGTCGAGGACGAGGACTCCGCTGACCCACGTCCCGGTCCCCGGCTGGTACATGGTCGTCCTGACCCGGTCGAGCAGCGGCGGCAGGCCCTCCGGCGGTGGGACGCGGTGGCTGGTGCCGTCCGGCATCACCACCCACACCTCCCACTCGGCGTGCTGCCCGGCCGCCCGGCAGAGCACCTGCACGGACGACCAGCCGGGGGCAAGGCCACGACGCAGCTCGGCGGCGGCGAGGTTCAGCAGTCGCTGCGGCTCCCGCTCCCCACCTGACCGTGCGGGGTGTCTCATCGCGGTTCGTCCTCTCGCTGCGGTGGCACCGCCGGCGGATCCGTCGCGGCGGGACATGGAGCGGCCATCCGGTGTCGTGCGCCTCGACTGCTCACCGTGACCGCCCGGCGGGCAGCCGCTGCCGTTCGGGTGGGCCTCCCGAGGGACCCGTGCGCACCGTTCCCGTTCCGAGCCGCCGCCATCCGGGCGGACCACGGCGGGACCGGCGACCACGCGGACGGCCGCCGCGCCGAGGGGGCGTCCGGGGGAGAGCGGCGCCGGTGGCCGGTGGCGCGCCAGGTGGGCCACTCGGCGGTGTCGGGCGGCCGTGGTCGGGCTGGGAGGGGCCTCGGCCGGGCCGAGCCGGGCACCCGGGCGCGGGCCTGGTTCGAACCCGCGGTCCAGCCCACGCCCCTCGTGCTCCTCCGGACGCCAGGGACCCCGCCCGGGCTCGCGTGCCGCCCCTCCTCAGCCGTGGCCCTCACCGCTGGCCTGACCCGCGGCGCCCCGTGGCGGCCTGGCCGTGCTGACCTGCGCGGAGACCGTGGCGGAGTGCCCGGCTGGCCTGATGCCTCAATCGACGTCGGGCACCGGCTGAGGGTTGGGACGGGACACCGCGTGGGGGAACGGAAGAAGCTCGGGACCGGGATGTCCGGCGCGGTGGCGGCGTCCGGGTGGTCTCCTCCCACGGGCTACTCGGAACGCCGCGCCGCGCGAGTGGTCGAGCACTTCGCCGGTCACGCTGCGGAGGGCGTCGAGGAGCTGGTCGACGGCGCTCCTGGGCGGGCGAGTGCGGTGATGCCTCCGTGCGGTCCGACACCACGACCTCCCGTGCTCGGTGCGCCTCCCGCCATGGTCGCGCAGCTCGGTCACCGTGGGTACGGATCCGAGGTCGGTTGGTCCGGATGGCCGACGGCACCTGGTGTCGTACTGCGCCGGGCGCAGCACGGCCCGCCGGTGGGGAGGACGTTCCTCGGAGGAGGTCGCGCACCGTCCACGACACCGACCGTGGTGGGGGCGCCACTCGGACGGCGGGTGCCCTCCGGCGGAGGAGCTGGGGAGCCCAAGTAGGGCCGGCGCGGCGGTCGCCTCACGGCGATGACCCGAACGCGGCTCCGGCCGGACCGGTATTCCGCGACGGCCGAGTGTTGAGCCCGGGGGACACGACCGCGCCGGCACCTCCTGACTACCCCACCGGGGCCGCGGTCATGCCTCGGGTGGGACGCCGATCCCGTCCGCTGGCGGCCGCTCGGGTCGTCCGGCACCGGAAGGCCCGGGTCAGGAGCGGGCCGAGGCGGACACCACCTGGTTCAGGACCGCTTTGAACAGGTCGGCGTCCACGGCCGTGGGGTCCTCGGCCAACCATGCGCCGACCTCGTCGACGAACCGCTCCGGGGTCATCGGGGCGGAGATCGAACCGTCGTCCTCCTCGGTGGTGATCTCGCCGGCCCGGCTCGGGTAGAGGAGCAGCGCCCCCCGGACCTCGACTCCGGGCAGCAGCCGGCGGTAGGCGGCGACCACGTCGGGGAGGCGAACGCTCCCACCCCGGAACGGGTGCCCGTTGCGCCAGAGCTCCCCGTCCTCGTCGACGGCGTAGTGGCCGGGCAGCCAGGCCCGCGACTCGACGAGGACCAGCCTGCGGCCGCAGAGCACCGCGTGGTCGACATCGGAGAACACGGAGTCGGGCATGGCCAACCCGTGGAAGATCCGCACCCCGGGGATCCGGGTCAGGTACGTCGTCAGCAGGTCGGCGGTGAGCTGTTCGGCGACCTCGTCCCGCTCCGCTCCCGGCCGGCCGAAGACGCGGGTGTCACCGAACTCCTCGGCGAAGGCGCGGTCCGTCCGGCTCGCGGCCAGCTGGCGGCGCACGATCCGGATCACCCAGCCCGCGGCGGCCGCGACCAGCAGCAGCCACATCATCAGCGAGACGGGCGAGCCGACCATCACCGGCGCGAGCGCGAGCAGCGCCGCCCACAGCCCGGTGGCCGCGAGAGGTGGGGCGTGCCCGCAGCCGGCGGGAGGGACGTGCCGGACGTGGTCGGTCTCCCGGACGGTCGTCCACCAGTCGAGGTCGTCGGGATCCACCTTGGGCGTGGGCGGGACGAAATCGGGGTCGGTGCCGAAGGGACGGCGGTGGCCGCGTCGCCGTGAGTGCCAGCGGGAGGGCGAGCGGGAGTCCCCTGGAGCGGCCGGCGGCGCGGCGGCCCTGGCGCGGTCGCGGTCGTACTGGCGGCGCAGGAGCGGGTCGGTCAGCGTCTCGTAGGCGTCCTGGAGCAGCCGGAACGCGCCCGCCGTGCCACCCGCGTCCGGGTGCATCGTCTTGGCGAGCTGGCGGTAGGCCGACTTGACCTCGGCGGTGGTCGCGTCACGGGACAGACCGAGCAGTTCGTAGTGGTCGACCACGGTGCGGAACTCCGATCGCCGTCAGTGCGTGCGCGGACACGGTAGGAGAGGCGTCCCGGGCGGGGCGAGCCGCCGGGTGCGCCTCGCGGGGGCGTCCGTTGATCATGGTGCCGGGGCGGTCAGGCACGTCTCTCGCGGGGGAGGTCCACGGTGGGTGACGGCACCCGGGTGCCCGGCGTCGGCTTCGCGGGTGTGGCATCGCCGCCCGGTCCGGTGCGCACACCGCGTCCGGCCCCGCACCGGGGGAGCGGCCTGGTCCGGTGCTCGGGGGCGGCGGGGTGGGCTCGTGGCTCCGCGTGCTCCGGGTCGGTGCTCCGCGCTCTCGGCGGCCTCGCGCCCCGAGCGGCCCCGTCCGTGTTCCATCGCGCCCGACCGAGCGCGCCAACAGGAGGCCGCGGCGGCGGGCGGCGGGCGGTGGGGCCGGCAGGCTGTTCGCGGCCGGGGAGCGTTCGTCCTCCGCGCACACGCCGTTCTCCCCAGGTGCGCTGGCGGAGCCGGGCGTTCCACCGGCCGGGGCGCCGGGCCGGGCCCGTCGGGCGAGGAGGTGGCGCCGATCGCGTCCGTTCGCCCGGTCGTCTCGGGCCGGGGTGGCACGGTTCGACGGCGGTGTCGGTGGCCCTCGGCGCGGACCGGTGGCGGGCGGGTGGCTCCGTTGCCGAGGACGGGATGTCGCCGTCACCGGACCGACGGGGCCCGGTGCTCGCTGGCGGACGGCGTCCGTCGACCGCTACGCCGGGTTCGTCCGTCCGAGGTGCCGCCGGTCTCCGCACGGGTTCGAGGCCGGATCCGGCATCCCCACCTGGCTCGCCGTGCGGCCGGCGGTTCCGGCACCGGGTCGGGGTGCGGTCCCCGACCCGGTGCGGACGGCGCTGGCCGGTGCCGTGCCCGGACGGGGCGTCAGCCCCGGCGGCCGGTCAGCGCCTCCTCCGCCCTCGCCCCTCGCCGTCGCGGCCCGCGATCAGGGCTTGCGGCCGACGCCGCCGAGCAGCAGGTGGTCCCCGCGTGCTGGCGGGGTGTCCTGCGGGCCGTCCGGCCACCAGTCGAACAGGTAGCCGAGACCGGGCTCCACCAGCTCCACGCCGTCGAAGAAGCCGGCGATCCGCTCACGGCTCCGGAAGATGCAGCTGCCCATGAGGTGGAGGAACTTGACCTGGGCCTCCTGCGCCAGCGCGTGGTGCTCGTCGTCGGGAGCGGGCATGTGCAGGTGGCTGATGGCCAGGTATGAGCCGCTGGCCAACGCGTCGACATAGGCCGACATCACCTCGCCAGGGCGGTCCTCGTCCGGCACGTGGTGCAGGGTGTTGGAGTGGATCAGCGCGATCGGCCGCGACAGGTCGAGGTGTGCGCTGATGACGGGGTCCGCGAGCAGCGTCGCCGGGTGCCGCAGATCGCCGGCGACGAACCTGGTGCGGTCGTTCTCCTCCAACAGGGCCCGTCCGTGCGCGGCGACCACCGGGTCGTTGTCGACGTAGACGACCCTGGCCTCGGGGTTCACCCGCTGCGCGGCCTGGTGCGTGTTCTCCGCCGTGGGAAGCCCGGAACCCAGGTCGAGGAACTGGGTGATCCCGGCCTCGCCCGCGAGGAACCGGACCACCCGGATCAGCCACGCCCGGCAGAGCCGGCCGGTGTCGGCGGCCTCGGGGGCGATCTGGAGGATCTGGCGGTAGACCTCGCGGTCCACCTCGAAGTTGTCCTTCCCACCCACGAACGCGTCGTAGACCCGCGCGATGCTGGGCCGGGTGGTGTCGATCTCGCTCGGCAGGAATCCGCCGGTCTGTGCTTCGTCCGCGCCTGACATGTGCAGCAGCCCCACTCACGTAACGCCGGAAATGGATCACCCCAAAGAGTAGGCAAAGGGGTCCGAAGGGTGAACAGTGGCTCCGCTGCCGGCTCGCTCGACTACCAACAGTAGTAGTACCGGTGATCTGTCCTTGCTCGTCACCGCCGATCGAGCCTGGATCTTGCGCTGATGGCACGTGCCGGTGGAGGCGCGCCCCGCCTGGGGAAGCTCGTGCGGGTGGACGGTCCAGCCGCGACGGCATCAACCGAACCGAGGCCGCGCGGCACCTGCCGTTCGGCCCGTCGAAGCGGTTCCGGGACAGCGTGGTCAGGGGGCGGCGGTCAGGTGGGCCCTACCTGTCCACGGAGGAGCGGGAGAACGGCACCGTCATCAACGTGCACGGCGACGGGGGAAGCCGGGGGAAACCCCAGCCTCGGGCCGCCGCGCGTACCGGACGGACCGTGCTGAGCACCGTGACCACGAACGACTACCCGACGATCCTCGCGGCTCGGCGCGAGATGCGGAGTTGGAGGAGGCTCGCGCTCGAGCCCTCCGCCCTGCGGGCTCCGGACGCCTTCTCCGCGCCGAGGTCGATGAGTACCAGCGGGAAGCACCTGGCCTCGACACTGCACCGGATCGCCACCGAGAAGGCGGGCGGTGCGGCCGGGCAGGACGATCCCGAGGCCGTCTTCGCGCGGGTGGTGGACCGGCTGACGGACCTGGTGGGCGTCGGCGCCGAACGACTGGCCGTGGAACCGGATCCAGTGCGCGAGGTGTTCACGCTCTTCCTCCAGGAGAAGGGGGGATTTCGGCTACCCGCTCGCGGGCTTTCCGAGGGGACCCTGAGGTTCCTCGCGCTCTGCGTGTTGATGGAGGACCCCACGTTCACCGGGCTGATCTGCGTGGAGGAGCCGGAGAACGGCGTGAATCCCGCGAACCTGTCGGCGGTGGTGGATCTCATCCGCGACCTCGCCGTGGACGCCAGCGAGGAGCCCGATCCGGACAACCCGTTCCGCCAGGTCATCGTCAACACCCATTCCCCGGGTGTCGTGCGCCAGTGTTCCCAGGACGATCTGCTCCTCGCCGATCTCCGTCCCCGCCGACTCCCTGACGGGAGGATCGTGTCGGCGCTGTCGTTGCTGCCGTTCCGCCGTTCCTGGCGCGACCGGGCCAACGACGGACGCGGCGAGAGCTTCTCCGAAGTCGACGTCCTTGCCTACCTGGTCACGCCGCCCGGTGCCCAGACCCAGCTCTTCGAGGAGGGGTTGGCATGAATTCCTCGTACTCCGGACTCTTCCTGGCCGAGGGGACCTCGGACCTACCGTTGGCGCGTCTCGTGGAGACGCCCTTCCTCGAACGGGATGTCCCGCTGCGGCTGAGCACACCGGACTTCACGAAGCTGCCCCGCGTTCCCAAGGACCTGCCGAGACGCCGTGATTACTGCGTCCGGGACCTGCTGAGGTCGGAGCCGGTGGTTGTCCTGGTCGTGCACCGCGACGCGGACAACGCGGGCTCGGATGCCCGGCGGACCGAGATCCTGGACGCGGTCGCCTCCTGCTCCATCGCGCAGGAGGCGATCCCGGTGGTACCGATTCGGATGACGGAGTCGTGGCTCCTGCTGGATGGGGCCGCGATCAGGCAGCGGGCGGGGAACCCGAGGGGCAGGCAGCCGATCCCGCTGCCGCCGCCGGGCGAGGTGGAACGGATCGGCAACCCGAAGGAACGCCTCCAGCGGTGCCTGCTCGAGGCCGCTGCCGCGACTGGCCGTCGACGCCGCGAGGTGCGGCAGCGGTGCAACTCCCACCGCCGCGAACTGCTGAACGGGCTTGATCCCGCGGGCCCCGTCTCACGGCTGCGGGGTTGGCGGGAGATGGTGGACGAGATCGACAAGGTGGCGGCGCGCCTGGGCAGGTGAGACCCCCGCCATGCGGGTGACCGGTCGGACCAGGGCGAGTGGTGGGGCGACGACCAGCCGGGATCACGCGCCTCGGTGTTGGTATACAGGCGGGGTGATCGGCTGGCGCGCGCTGACCGCCCAACCACGGCGTGGGGGCCGCGAGCGGGCATCGCGCTCCAGGGCTGGACACCACGCGGCTTCCGGAGGCGGTGGGCGGCCACGGCACCAGTCCCGTCCTGGCTCGGGACGCGGGGCGGGACGTGTCGGGCGCCCGCCCACTGGGAGGAGGACGACATGAGCGAGTCGTTGCCGGCGGACCTGGCCTACCGGGGGCGCCCGGACCGGGTGCGGGTGAAGGCTTCCCTTCTCGACCAGGTGGGGGGCGGTTGCCCCGGGCGGCTGAACCTGGCGACCCGTCCCGGGGTGGCGCCGGCGGACAGGTCCGTCCGCCGTCCCGAGCCGTGGCCGTTCCTGCTCGGTGCCGTGGTCGGCGCGGTCACCTCGGTGCACCGGGGTGTTGACGAGCAGGAGGCGATCCGCGCGGCGGGGCGGGAGGTCAGCAGGAGCGGAGTCGCCCTCCACGCGCTGGCCCGGAGCTTCCTGGACGCGGCGGTCTGGAACTACCTGGAGGCCCACGACGAGCGGGTCGACGAGGTGGGGCCGCTGTCCCTGGTCGGTGAACGGCAGATCACGCACGGGAACCGGGAACTGACGGCCTGGGGCCTGTACTATGAGAGCCCGGACGGTGCGCTGCGGGAGGTGCGTCGGCTGCGGGTGGGCTCCGCCCGCGACGGCGCGGAGAGCCACCGGTGGGCGGCCGTGGCGGCCAAGCTCGCGCTGGACGGGAAGACGGCGGACGGACGGCAGGGCGACGGGCGGCCGGACCGGGTGACGGTCGTCGAGGTGGGCCTGGGGGACGGCGGAACGGCGGTGGTGGCCGACCTCGGTTCCCAGGCGCAGGTGCGGGACTTCTACCAGCGGGAGGCGCGTCCGGTCATCGCCGAGCTCATCAGCGGTACCCGCCTGAGCCCGGGGCGCGACTGCGACCAGTGCGGTTGGCTTTCCACGTGTCCCGCGATGCCGAGGGCGGCGGGGTTGCTGGGCCTGGCCGAACCCGCCACCCACACCCGGTCGGTCAGCGCGTCCGAACTGGACCGGTACCACGGCTGTCCGGCCCGCTACTTCGGCGACAACGTGCTGCACCTGCCGAAGGAGGACGGCGTCGGGCCGGCGCAGCTGCGCGGTCTCGCGGTGCACCGGTGGCTGGCCGCCGCGCACGCGAGGCCGGACGCCGTCGCCTGCGTGGTCGAGGACCTTCCCGAACCGGGCACCGGGGTGCCCGCCCACCAGGAGGTGTTGACCGACTCGGAGTACGAGGCGGCGTGGCCGTTCCTCCGCCAGCACGTTGACCGGTGCCCGCTGCGCGGTGAGGCGGTGGCGTCGGTTCGGGTGGAACCGGTCCACCGGGTCCACGACTCGACGGCGGACGTCGTGGTGGCCGCCAGTCCGGACCTCGTCTACCGGGCGGGTGCGGCACGGCGGTGGCGGGAGACCAAGAGCACCCTCGGGCATCTGCCGGCCGGCGTCGAGGACGCGATGGTCCGTTACCTGGCGCTGGCGGTGGACGTGCTGATGCTGGCGGCGGTGGTGCGGGCCGACGCGCACCAGGGTGGGGCAGCGGTGGAGCTGGAGGTGTTGGGTCGGGAGGAGGCTCGGGTGTACACGGTCGACGTCACCGATGAGGCCCTGCTCGCGGCCGCCCGTCGCCGGGTGGCGGACGCGGCGGCGCCCTGGAGCCGTGATCTCGACTTCCGGCCTCGCCCCTCGTCCGCCTGTGGGACCTGCCCGGTCGGCGGGTGGTGCCCGAGCAGGGGGAACGCCCGGCGGAGGTGGCCTCGGCGTCCCGCGCGAGTGGCGCCGCCGCCGTCGCCGTGGAGGCGCCGCCGTTCTGACCGCGCCGGGGGCGGATCGGGGCTGGCGGGTTCGGGAGCGCGGTCGGTGGGTGCCGCCGCCGCGTGCCAACGGGGACGTCCGAGGGCGGCGAGGCGGCGTCAGGCCGGTCGGAAGGCGGCGCGGACCGCGGTGACCAGCGCGTCCGCGTACTCCGGGCGAGCGGTCCGCTCCGCGGCGGCCCACGATGGTGGACGGGCGCGTACAGCAGGTCGAGCACCAGGTCGAGGTCGGCGTCCGCCGCGAGTTGTCCGGCCCGCCGCGCGGATCGGAGGCGCTCCCGCTTCGCCCGCTCCAGGGGCCCGCCGAGCCGTTCCCCGTAGGAGGCCGCCAGCTCGGGATCGTCGGCGATCTCGGTGTTCAGCGCGCGGCTCGGCGGCTCGAAGGCGGGGGCGGCGAACTCGGCGACGGTCGCCCGCGACACGGCGCGGAGGTCGGCTTCGAGGTCCCCGGTGTCGGGGAGCATGACCTGGTCTTCCTCGTCTGGCGAGCTGAGGGCCAGGATCGAGTGGAGGACGACCGCGCCCTTCGTGGGCCACCACCGGTAGATGGTCGCCTCGCCCACCCCGGCTCGTGCCGCGATCGCCTCGACGGTGACCCCGGGGTAGCCGAGCTCGACGATGAGGTCCCTTGTCGCGGACAGGATCGCCTGGCGGGACCGTTCGCCGTGCCGCCGGGAGTCGGGCGCCTTCCGGGTGCTCATCCGCGCACAGGGCACGGGGAGCGGGACGAGACGAACCGTCCTGCTCCCCGTGGCGTTCACGGCCCCGGAACCGGGCCGTCGGGTGCTCCAGCCGGGTTGGCCGCCTCGGCCGCCCAGCTGAGCGCGCTCACCCGTGGGTGGTCAGGAACTCGCTGATGGCGTGTCGGGCGAGCTGGCTGCCGAAACCGCCCCAGCTGAGGTCGAACTGGTGGTCGGCGTAGGGGATCTCCACCAGGGTGTGGTCGACGCCGGCCTCCTCCAGCAGGTCGGCGAACGCCCGGGTCCGCTCGGCCCGTTGGAGGACGTCCCGCCCGCCCTGGATGAGCAGGGTGGGCGGCAGGTCGGGGCGCAGGTAGCTGCTGGGAGAGGCGGGCACCCAGTCCTCGTCGGCCAGTCGCCAGGTCTCCTCGCTCAGCTGGCGCCACACGCCCTCGCCCAACCTCGGGTGCTTGCTGATCTCCGCTGTCGCGTCCCCGGGCGCGTACCAGGCGATGACGGCGGACACCTCCGCCGGCTCCGCCGGGGCGTCGCAGGTCGGCCCCAGCTCCTCGGTGGTCGTGTACGAGGCGAGCAACCCCAGGTACCCGCCGGCCGACTGGCCCATCACGGTGATGCGGTCCGGGTCCGCCCCGTACCGTTCGGCGTTGGCCGCGATCCAGCCCAGCGCGCACTTGAGGTCGCCGGGCGGCGTCCGCCAGTCGCCGTCGCGGAAGAACCGGTAGTCGACGTCGAAGACCACGTGGTCGAGCTCGGTGAGCCAGACGTCCCACCGGGGGAAGGGGCTCTGCGGGGCGTCCTCGGCTCCACCGTGGACGTTCACGACGACGGGGTGCGGGCGGTCGGGTGCGGGTTCGGTGGTGGGCCGCCACACGTCCAGCATCAGGTCCTCGCCGTCCACCTCCGCGTAGCGGACGGTCGCGTCGGGGCCCCGGTCCGCCTCGCCGCTGAGCCCGTCGAGGTAGCCGCCGAGGGTCAGGGGGGCGCCGAGGTCCCGCGCGGTGGACCAGGCGGACAGGCCGGGTAGGGCCCCCGAGACGACCAGCGCGAGGTTCACCGCGACGACGGCGGTGGCGGTCCAGCGCCTCCCCCGGCCGCTGGCGCGTCGTCCGCCCAGGAGGCCGAGGACCAGGCCCAGGACTCCCGCCGCGCTGACCAGCAGGCTGAACTCCAACACCAGAAGACCCACCGCCCACCATTCGAGGCTCGGCATGGGGAGGAGCGCGGTGGCGGCGGCCGCCGCCCCCGCCAGGCCCGTCGCCGCGCCACCGGTGAGGGCGAGCCACCGGCCGGCTTGGCGTGAGCGGCCGCTCGCGGTGTTGGACATGGAACCTCCCACGTAGGAATACGTTCGTATCGAATACGACTGTATTCCTACGTGGGGGTATGCGCGAGACTGGGGGTATGCCGAGGCACGTCGACCGTGAGGAACGCCGCCACCACGTGGCGGACGCCCTGCTCCGCATCATCGAGCGCGAGGGGTTGGAGGCGGTCAGCGTCCGAACCGTCTCGGCGGAGGCCGGGTGCTCGGTCGGCGCGGTCCAGCGCTACTTCCGCAGCAAGGACGAGATGTTGCGGTTCGCACTGGAGACCGCCATCAGCCGGGCCGCCAGCCGCATGGCGGAGATCCGCCTCGGCCCCGGTCTGATGTCCTTCCCCGACGCGCTCCGGGCGGCCGTCGTCGAGTACCTCCCCCTCGACGACGGCCGGCTCGCCGAGTCCCGGATCTGGGCCGCCTTCTCCGCCCGCGCGGTCGTGGACCCCGCGTTCCGGGCCGTGATCACCGCACTCGATCGCCCGGCCAGGGACCAGCTGGCCCGGGTGTTCGCCTACGCGGAATCCGTGGGCGAACTGCCAGCCGGCCACGACCACGAGGCCCTGGCGTGCCTGGTCATCGCGTTGATGGACGGGCTGATGTGGTCGCTGCTGTTGCGACCCGCACCCGAGGAGCGGGCGGTGCACCTGGCGGCGGTGGACGCGGCGGTCCGGGCGTTGACCACGAAGGTGGGGCGACCCACCACCGGTGGGGACGAGACCGCGCACTGACCCTTCCCCGGCACCCCCGGCACCCCCGGCACCCCCGGCACCCGACCTGCCCTGTCCCGGGCTAGCCGCCGGGACGGACCAGACCGTGTTCGTAGGCGAGGACGACCGCCTGCACCCGGTCGCGGCAGCCCAGCTTGGCCAGCAGGTTCCCGACGTGCGTCTTCACCGTGGACTGCCCCACGACCAGGGTCGCGGCGATCTCGGCGTTGGACAGGCCCCGCGCGACCAGCACGAGGATCTCGCGTTCCCGTTCGGTCAGTCCCGGATGCGCGGGCAGCGGCGTGGGCTCGCGTGGTGGTGGGTCGGTCGACCGGCGGGCGAACTCGGCGATCAACCGGCGGGTCACCCTCGGCGAGATGAGTCCCTCGCCGCGGGCGGTGGTGCGCACGGCGGCCACCAGCTCGTCCGGTTCCACGTCCTTGAGCAGGAAGCCGCTCGCCCCCGCCCGCAACGCCGCGAAGACGTACTCGTCCAGGTCGAAGGTCGTCACCACCAGCACCGACACCGGAGGATCGAGCCCGGCGTCCGCCAGCCGTTCCAACGCCGTGATGCCGTCGGTGCCCGGCATGCGCACGTCGAGCAGGAGCACGTCCGGCCGGGTGCGCAGTGCCTCACGGACGGCCTGGTCGCCGTCCGCGGCCTCGCCCACCACCGCCAGGTCCGGCTCGGCCTCCAGGATGGTGCGCAGCCCTGCGCGAACCATCGCCTGGTCATCGGCCAGCAGCACCCGAACCGTCACTCCCGCCCCTCCGGTTCCGTCGGGAACCACGCCGTCACCAGCCAACCCCCGTCCGCCGTCGGTCCGACCCGCAGCCGACCCGAGGTCTGCCGCACCCGTTCCCGCATACCCATCAGACCGTAGCCACCGGAGCCCGTCGCGTCCCCACCGGTGGTGGCGGCGCCGTTGCGCACCGCCACCTCGAGACCCTCGGGAGACCGGACCACGACGACCGCCACCTCGGCGCCGGGGGAGTGCTGGCGGGCGTTGCTGATCGCCTCCTGCACCAGCCGGTAGGCGGCGACGTCCACCGCCACCGGGAGCGGTTGCTCGGGGCCGGACACCGACAGCGTGACCACCGTCCCGGCTCGCCGTGCCTCCTCCACCAGCTCCTCGACCGACCCCATCGAGGGCAGCGGGCCCTGGTCGTCCTCGGGGGCGTCGGTGCGCAGGATGCCCACCAGCTGCCGCATCGCCGACAGCGTCGCCCGCCCCTGACCTCGGATGCCCCGCAAGGCCTCCCGCACCAGGGCGGGGTCGCGGTCCACCAGCCGGTCCGCGGCCCCAGCCTGGACGACGATCGCGGAGAGGTCGTGGGCCGCGACGTCGTGCAGTTCCCTGGCGATCCTGGCGCGCTCCTCCCGCACCGCGGCCTTGGCGCGTTCGGCGCGTTCGGCGGTCAGCCGGTCGACCCTGGCGGCCAGTTCGTCGAGGTAGTCCCGCCGTGTCCGCGTGTAGAGCCCGAGGAGGCCGGCCAGGCCGTAGGAGAACAGCGACGCCAGCAGCAGGTTGCGCGCGTTGGTGCCGTCGTTGCCCCAGAAGGTCGGCAGCGGGGTGATGCGGCCGTCGAGCACCGCGACCGACAGCAGACCACCCACCGCGTGGACCAGGGCGAGGACGGCGAGTGTGAGCACGACCCGCCGGCGGGGCAACAGGCTCCCCACCGTGTAGGCGCACACCACCAGCCCGAGACCGGTGCCCGGGTAGACGAAGGGCGGTAGCGAGGCCACCAGGACGACGACGGTGGCCAGCACGAGCGCGGTGCGGGGCACGAGCCGCCGAATCGCGAGGACCGCCACGTCGGCGCTGGCGACGAGGTTCATCAGGACGACGGTCCACAGCGGCTCCGGCAGGATGCCGCCGTTGACGGCCAGCGCCGCCCCGACCCGGACCACCACGAGCAGGAGCGCCAGTCCCAGGGCCACGACCGCGTCCCTGGCGACGGGGGTTCGTGCCCCGGCGGCGGTCAGGGCCCGCGTCCACCACCGGACCCGCCGGGTTGGTGCCAGCGCGGGCCGGCCGCCCGCCGGCCCGCGCCGCCCACCGGAATTCCTCACCGGGAGGCGCCGTCCGCCGGTGCCACCCGTGCTGGCAGCCACCGCCAGTAGGTCACGCAACGCCACGCCCACTCAGCTGGGCCGTAGCGGAAGTGGCGGGTCCACAGCGGGCTCCAGACCGCCTGGGCCAGCAGGATGCCGGCCCCGAGCGCGGTGGCGACGGCCCAGTGGGAGGAGCCGGGGAGACCGAGCGCCGTTCCCAACGCCACGAACAGCAGGGTCGCGGAGAGGTAGTTCGTCAACGCCAGCCGGCCCAGCGGGGCCAGCAGCGCGGTCAGGGCCGACCCCAGCACGGGGACCGCCAGCAGTGCGAGGAACGCGGCGGCGTAGGCGGCGGCCATCGAGAACGAGAACAGCAGACCGACGCGGCGGGTCACCCCCTCGGCGGCGCCGCTGTGGACCACCACCCAGTACGAGCCGGCGGCGACCACCGCCGCGACCACCGAGGAGACGACGAGCGCCGTCGTCCGTTCGGGGAGACGGGTCGCCACCCCGAGCTGCGCGAAGGCGAAACCCAGCACGAAGAGGCCGGGCAGCAGCCCGAGCCCTCCGACGCCGGCCACCAGCCCCAGGACCGTCAACAGGAGACCGACGACCAGGTTGACCCTGCCGGAGCAGAAGCTGAGCGGCAGCAGCACCAGCAGGCCCGTGACCGCGAAGGGCAGCAGCACCTCACCGGGTTGCAGCAGGTGGTGCAGGGCTCCCACCACGCCGAGAGCCACCAGCCGGCGCACCAGCAGCGGCCGGGGACGGTCGGTGCGCTTGGCCGCCGAGCGCAGGAAGAGGCCGAAACCCACGCCGAAGAGCAGGAAGAAGATCGGGTAGAACCTGCCGACCACGAACAGGCGCAGAACCTCGGGCGCGTCCCCGAGCACCGGCATCATGTCGAGGGTCTGCGGGATGTTCACGAAGATGATCCCGCACAGCGCGAAGCCTCGAAGCGCGTCGAGGGCGTGCACCCTGCCCTGGGGACGTACCGGGGCGGGCGGTGCTGACTCCGTGGTCGGCGCGGAGCTGGGACGTGATGGGAACGAGGACATGCGTGGATGGTGGCCCACCGCGCCCGCGCCCGCCTCCCCCGCGATGACGAGATCCGGCTCCTCCCCGAGGCGGAGGCACCGTCCGAGGTGGCGGCGGTAGCCGACCCCCTCGGCCTGCTCGGGGCCGGGGAAGTCGTCGGGGTGTCGGGGGCCCGGACCCGCCGCGCGGGGAGGTCACGACGCGCCCGCCCCGGACGGGAGCCGAGGTCCCGGGCACCACCCGGGGCTGGCCGGATGCCGGGGCGTCCCGCCGCGCGGGGCCGGGGAAGTCGCACCGGGCAGCGTGCGGCGTCACGCTCCGGTCCGCCGTGTCCGCTGACACGGGTCCCCGCCAGCTGCCGTGCCGTTCGGGTGGCCGCGCCGGCCCGGCGGCCGCCGGCGACGCGCTGGCCCCACGCCGCCGGCGTGGCCGATCGGCATGGACGACGTCACCGGAGTGCCGGTCCTCCGCTCGGATGGGCGTGAGCCGGATGCGGGGCAGGGCAGGCGACGGTGGCCCTCCCGAACCCCCGCCGCCAGTGCCTCCGCCGGGGCGGCGAGCGGGATGACCCGCCCGGCCTCCGCCGACTGGTCGACGACGTCGGGCGCGAGCACCACGCACTGCCCGGCGGTGCGACAGACGTCCACGTCGACGTTGACCCGCATCACGGACCCCCTCCTGGACACCGGGGTGCTCACCCCGTCACGACGTCGAACCCGGTCACCAACGGACCGGGAGCGCGTGCACCCCGTAGATCTGGGCGTCGTGCTTGAACGGGATCCGCTCGAGCGGGGTGGCCAGCCGGAGACCCGGAAACCGCTCGAACAGCGAGCGCAACGCGATCCGCAGCTCCGCCCTCGCGAGCTGCTGCCCCAGGCACAGGTGGTCCCCGTGGCCGAAGGCCAGGTGGTGCCGTGCCCGCCGCGTCACGTCCAGCCGGTCCGGCGGGGAACCAGGGAAGGCCGAGGGGTCCCGGTTGGCCGCCGGGAGCGACACCACGACGCCGTCGCCCGCGCGGATCGTGACACCCCCGAGGTCGACATCCTCGGTCGCGAACCGGCGCTGGCCCGCGTGGATGATCGTCAGGTAGCGCAGCAACTCCTCCACGGCGCGCGCCGTGGAGTCGTCGTCGGCCACCACCAGGGGGATCTGGTCGGGGTGGTCCAGGAGCGCGGCCACCCCCAGCCCGATCATGTTCGCCGTGGTCTCGTGCCCGGTGTTGAGCAGGAAGACACCCAGGTCCGCCGCGTCCTCGGCGGTGAGCTCGCCGGCCCGCACCCGGACCGCGAGGCGGCTGAGCACGTCGTCCTCCGGGTCACCGCGCTTGTCGTTGACCACGTCACGGAGGAAGGCGCGCAGGGCCTCGAAGGACCGGAGCTTCTCCTCCATCGGAACGTGCAGGCTGATGACCGTCGACGCGGCACGTTGGAAGAAGTCGTGGTCCTGGTAGGGGACGCCGAGCAGATCGCAGATGACCAGCGAGGGCAGGGGCTGGGCGAACCGTTCGACGAGGTCCACCGGGGGGTTCTCGCTGGCCATCTCGTCGAGCAGCTGGTCAGCCAGCCGCTGGATCGTGGGGCGCAGTGCGGTCACCCGCCTTGCCAGGAAGTCCCGTGCCACCAGGGAGCGCAGGGCGCCGTGTTCGGGCGGGTCCTGGGAGGAGAAGAAGACACGGGGCCGAGGGGGTTCCGCCTCGAACCTGCTCGGGTAGCAGGGGTGGCCGTGCGCCGCGCTGAAGCGGCGGTCCCCGAGAACGACGCGGGCGTCGTCGTAGCGGGTCACCAGCCACACCGCGAGCCTGCCGTCCCAGATGCTCACCCGGCCCACGGGCTGGTCCCCGTACTGGGCGGTGTGCTCAGCCGGGGGGTCGAACGGGGCGCCGGGCGCCCGGGACAGGGTGTAGGGCGGTAATCGGAGTTCCGGCGACATGGTGGCGCTCCCTCGTGGCGGCACCGGGACCGGCAGCCGCGGCCGGACTGACGGACGGGAACCGCCTGGTCGTGATCCGACGAGCGCGGGGACGCCCGGACGCCGCTCCACCAGCCGCTGCCACGGGCGGACCGTGGTGGTGGCGCTGGAGTACCCCGTCCACTCGGGACGGAACCCTAGGTCAACGCCGCGCGGGGCGTCCATACCCGAGGTGGGTGCCTGGATTCCGGGAGCGCGCTCACCGCCGCCGGGTGCGTCGTGGCCGGGGTCCCGATCCGCCCGGGCCGCCGCCCCTCGTCCGGTGCTGCCGCGCCCGGCTGCCGTCGTCGCCCCGAACCGGACTCGACTGGTCTCGACTGGTGCTCCTCGGGGTGGGGCCCTCGGGGGCCACCTCGATCCCGGGGGCCGGTCGTGGTCGGCCGGCCTCAGCTCCGGGCCAGGACCGGGTCGGTGATGCCAGCCGGGCAGGCGAGCTGGTCGACGTCCCACCCCGCGCTGGCCGCGCCTGCCCGGTACGCGCCGCGGTAGAAGGCGAGGACCTGGTCCTCCGCGTCCGGTGCGGTGCGCACCGCGTCGTAGGGCAGGACCGCGAGGTGACTCCCCCCGCCACCCTCCACCCAGCGGGCGGCGGCCGGTTCCAGGGGGTGGCCCGTCAGTCCCTCCGGTTCTGGTGCCGTGTACGAGTAGAAGGTGGGTTCGGGGACCCGGTCGTCGCCGAACCAGAACCCCGCGCTGATGACCTCCTCCGAGTACGCCTCTCTCGTGACCGGGTCCGTGTCGGCCGACTGGGGGACCGGTCGCCCGCGGAACCGGGTGACGGCGATGTCGAAGGTGTGCCAGAAGTGGTGTACCGGGCTGATCTTCCCCCGGAACTCCGCGCTGAACCGCTCCAACAGCAGGTTGACCCGACTCAGGACCTGCCAGTAGCGCAGGGCGTGCGCCGCCTCGTACACGCGGTGCTCCGTGTCCTCGGTGAAGGGGCGGTTCTGGTCCGGCAGGTCGAAGGGGTGGTCGAGGGGGATGCGCACCGGAACGCCCAGCTCGTCGAGCGCCGACAGGGTCTGGTCGTGGAAGGAGGCCACCGACCGCCCGACCAGGGAGAAGCGGACCGACCGGCCGTCGAGCGCCGCCACCTGGAGCTCGTGTGCGACGAGGTCGAGGTCGATCGTGAAGATCCGGTCGTCCTCCCCGCCGCTCATCGGCCTCGTGGTCAGGCCCCGCCCCGTCAGGTGGAAGGGGACGTTCCACCAGTGGTTGCGGCGGGCACTGGCGGCCAGTCGGATCTTGCCGACGACCTGGAGGTAGCGGTGCAGGGTCTCCTTGGTCGGCCGCCACTCCGCCAGCGGGATCGCGGGAAGGGTCTCCATGTCCCGACGGTAGGCGCGGGGACCGGGGGACGCATGTCGGTCAGTCCTGGCAGGGCGGTGTACCGAGACCAGTCGAGACAGGGCGGCACGTGCTGTGCCGTCGTCCGCCCCGACCTCCTCCGGCGGGTGGGCTCCGTCGACGTCTCGGCTGGTCAACGAGGTTCCGGGTACTCATCCGCCAGCGTCACCCCGGCGGGGAGCCCGTGGGGCGGGCGGGGAGGGGCGCGGCGGACCACGCCGCCGGAGGCGCCGAGGCGCCGGTCACGCCGGGGACGAGGCACGTGGTCGGGATCCGACCCGGCAGGGGCGGGACGTCCTCCCGCCCGGCCCACCTCCGGTGGCCGGAAGTGGCCGTCCTCGGGCCGGGGTCTTGCGGGTGGGCGTGCCGGTCACCGGGCGCGGGGACCACCGCCACCAGACCGCGAATCCAGGCCCGGCCGACTGCCACCCGGTGGGGGCGGGTCGTAGAAGTCGTGCGGGTCGAGCTCGGCCAACGGGACCATCGAGGACCGCGCGGGAGCGGGTGGGGCGAGTACGTCCTGGATGGCGGGCGTCCGCAACCGGACCGCCAGAGCCGGCTCCTCGTCGACGCGTTGGACCAGGGCGTAGCAGACGGCCAGCAGGTGGGCGCGTCGAAGGGGGCCGGTCGAGCTGGTCGCGGTGAGCTCGCCCAGGTCGGGCGCGATGCGCGGGCCGGCGGTCTCCAGCTCCGCGGCGAGGTCGTCGGGAAGGTCCTCGTGGAGCCCCCCGGGCGGTCCGACGGACGACCGCAGCCGTCGGCGCGCCGTCCGGACCTCGTCCGGCGACCACGCGGGCACGGTCAACGTGATCGCGTGGTCCCGACCGCGTTCGCTGAGCACGGCGCTCACCTGGTTGTCCCGGATGCGCAGGTCCCGCACGGCCCGCCTGGCGAGGCCGCGGGCGCGAACCCGGTCGGGGTCGGGCCCGGCGCTGGTCACGGGTTCGAGGCGCCGCAACCACGCCCTCCCCCATGCGGTGGAACCGAACTCGGCGGTCACGACGGGGCTCCCGGGCGGAGGGCGAGGACATCGCGGAGCTGGTCGTCGGAGAGGGCGAGCAGCTCGGCCTCACCGCCCGAGGTGACCGCCTCCGCCAGACCTCGTTTGCGCTCGTGGACGGTGGCGATGTGGTCCTCCAGGGTCCCGGCGGTCCGCAGGGTGTAGATTGTGACGGGCTGGGCCTGTCCGATGCGGTGCGCCCGGTCGGATGCCTGGTCCTCGACGGCGGGGTTCCACCAACGGTCGTAGTGGATGACGGTGCTCGCCCTGGTCAGGGTGAGGCCGAAGCCGGCGGCCCGCAGGGACAACACCAGTACCCCCGGCCCGCCGCCGCCCTGGAAGTCACCCGCGATCCGGTCCCGGGCATCCGAGGTCAGTCCGCCGTGCAGGAACGGGACGGTGACACCGTGGCGCCGTCCGAGGTGGTCGACGAGGAGGCGGCCCATGCTCGTGTACTGGGTGAAGACCAGGCAGCCGGTGCCGCCGCCCAGGGACTCGTCGAGCATCTCCACGAGCCGGTCGAACTTGCCGGACCTCTCGGGCAGCGGGCCGCGCTGGCCGAGGGCCTGGGCGGGGTGGTTGCAGATCTGCTTGAGCCGGGTCACCAGCGCCAGCACGCTGGCCCGCCGCCCGCGACCGGTTCCCAGGCCGTCGGTGAACGTCTCGTCCAACGCCGCCTGGTAGAGCCGCCGCTGCTCCCGGCTGAGCGGGCAGGGCAGGTCCACGACCTGCCGGTCGGGCAGCTCCGGGGCGACTTCCGCCTTGGTGCGGCGGAGCACGAACTCGCGTGTCAGCGCCGCCAGCCGCGCGGCGGCGGAGGGTGAACCCCGGTGTTGGATCGGGACCACGTAGCGGTCGTGGAACCGGCGGCGGGTGCCCAGCGAGCCCGGGGTGGCCAACTGGGCCAGCGCCCACAGGTCGCCCAGGTCGTTCTCCACCGGAGTTCCGGTCATCACCAGCCGGTACCGGGCGTCGAGCCCCGCGACGGCGCGGTGCGCCAGCGTTCGGGGGTTCTTGACCTGCTGGGCCTCGTCGCAGACCACGATCCCCCACCGGCGGTCGCCGAACGGGTGGGGAGCTCGGCGCAGGCGGGCGTAGGAGACGATCGTGAGGGTCCCCGGTCGCGGCTCCTCGCCGTCCCGGAGGACGCGGAGCTCGGGCGTGTGGCGGGCGGCCTCCCGCCTCCAGGTCGGGGTCACCGAGGTGGGGCAGACCACGAGGTGCGCCTCATCGAGGTGGTTCGCGATCAGGGCCAGCGCCTGCACCGTCTTGCCCAGGCCCATGTCGTCGGCCAGGAGCGCCCCCGACCGCCGACCGGCGAGCCATCGCACACCGGCCAGTTGGTAGCCACGAAGGCTTCCGGTGAACCCACCGCCCCGGAGGCCGTCGAGGAGCGCCAGCGCGCCGAGGACGTCATCGCGGGTGGCGGCCGCCGTGCGGACGTGCCCCCCGTCCGGGGTCGGGGCGCAGTGCGCGGCGACCGGGAGCGGGAGCGCCGAGCGCGTCGGGTCGCGGGCCAGCAGGGTCCGCCCGGCGAGGGACCCCGCGTCAGCGGGGTCCGCCCGGCGAGTGCCCAGCCAGTCCCACCCGGCCAGCAGCGGAACCTCCACGCCCTGGACGTCCCGGGGTGTGACCGCGTCGCCGTCCGGGACCGCGAGGGTGGTGGTGGCCCGCACCGAGGGCAGGTCCGGGGAGGGCGCGGCCGGGACCCCGCCGTTCGGCGACCACACGAACCAGCAGGCCCGGTCGGGGAGGTAGGTCCACTGGGGAGAGGTGGTCACGCGTCACCGTCCACCAGGGTTCGGGTGGCCCCGAGACTGCCTTCCACGAAGCGGGCGATGACGGCGAGTTCGTCGGCAGTGAACTCGGAGAGGGTGGTCCGGGTCGTCCGGTCGAGGGGCGCGTAGCTGGCCATCATCCGTTCCCCGGTACCCGGCAGCGCCTCGACCAGCACCCGGCGCCGGTCGGTGTCGTCGGGGAACCGCCGAACCCAGCCGGCCCGCACCAGCCGCTCCACCAGGTGCGTGATGGCGCCGGTGGTCAGCCGGAGGCGCCGGGCGAGCTCGCCGGCCGGGAGGGGCCCGTCGACGATCACCTCGTGCAGGCAGGCGAGGTCGGAGGCGCTGATCCCCGCCTCGCGGGCGATCCCGTCGTTCACGGCGTCCACCGCCGACATCCAGAGCGGGAGTTGCCGGACGATGCGCTCGACCTGGGCTTCGCGATCCACGGTTCGCGATGATAGCTTAATCGTCAAGAATCTTAGTGATTAAGATTTCCTGTCGGGGCAGGGTATGAGGAGGCCCGGGCCGGCCCGCGGGGCTCACCCACGGGCCGGCCCGGGCCACGACCACGTCAGACGCGACCGGCGCACTCCAGGGTGGCCTCCGCCCAGTCCGCGTAGTCCCACGCCGATCCGTCACCGGCGTCCTCCACGACCAGCCGCAGCCGCTCGGCGCCCTCGACGGGGACCTCGATCCGCTCGGGGGCCTCGCCCCGGCGGAGCACATCGGACCGGTACACCTCCTCGCCGTCGGCGAGCACCACGAAGACCGCGGTGCCAGCCGGGGTGCCCACCGGCAACGGCCGGCGTTGGCTGCCCTGCGGAGCGGCGTCGTCCAGCCCGACGACCGCGTTCAGCGACGAGCACCGGCCACCCGCGTACAGCGAGACCTCCGCCGGAGCCAGCATGCCGAGACCGTGGTCGTACCGAACGCCGTCCAGCTGGATCGGCCCCCCGTCTCCCCGGCCCATCGCACCGTTGGTCGAGTCCCGTTCCACCGGGCCCTTGCCGTTCTCCTCGGCGAGGAACGGCAGGCTCGACACCCGGGTCTCCCCCTCGGGAGCCGCGGCGACCGTGATCTCCGCCTCGTCGACGACCACCGGTACCTCGGCGCCCCGGACCTCGGCGGTCACCCCGACGGCCGCCTCACCCGGCTCGTCGGCCGCCCGCAGCCGCCAACTGACCTCCGCGTCCTCGCCCCGGCCCACTCGGCCCACGATCCGCTCGGCCTGATCCACGACCTCCCAGCCCGCCGGCGGTTCGGGACGCAGGACGCTCTGCGGCAGGGCGCGCGCACCGTGGTTGCGCAGCCGCGCCGTCACCACCACCTCGTCGCCCGGTGCGACGGTGCTGGCCTCCGCCCGGACCCCGACCACCGCGAAGGTGTCCCTCGGGTCCACCGAGTGCACGCGGACCTCGTTCGGGTAGTCGCCGGTGCGGGCGTCGCGGGCGCGGATCACCGCGCCCTCGGGGCCGGTGGTGACCTGGAGGTACTGGTGGTTGAGCACCGCCGCCGTGTCCACCGCGAGGAACCCGTCCGGGTGCCCACCGGGCACCCGGACCCTGGTGGCCCACCGGTCGTGGGTGACCTGGGCGTGGGTGTGGCCGCTGAAGAGCACCGACTGCGGGTAGTCACCCAGGATCGACCGCAGCTCGGCGTCCTGGAGGTGGTAGCGGCCGGCGTCACCGTCGGACTGGGTGACGGTGCGCGCCAGCGGGTAGTGCGTGAAGACGAAGATCGGCCGCCCGGTGCGACCGTGGTGGGCGAGCCTGTCCCGCAGCCAGTCCAGCTGGGTGTCGCTCAGGTACACCTGGTCGTCGAAGTTCGGGTTCTCCCACCACATGAGCCGCTCGGTACCCAGGGTCAGCATGACCGCGTCGTCGATGACCAGCTCCTGGTAGACGCTGTCGGTACCCGCGAAGTCGTGGAAGGACTCGTACAGCCCCTCCTCGGTGAAACCGTTGGGCCAGGTCGGCTGGCAGAGGGTGTGCTGGTCGCACCAGGCGGGTGCGTACGCCTCGTGGTTGCCGATCGCCGCGAGCAGCGGGAGGTCCCGCCCGTGCGCGCGCAGCACCTCGCTGACGGCCTCGTACTCGAAGTCGTAACCCCGGTCGACGATGTCGCCGTTGATGACGGTCGCCACCGAGTCCGGGTTGGTCAGCGCCGCGTCGGCCAGGACGTCGTCCCAGTCGTCGAGGTGGCCCTGGATGTCGCTGAACACGTCGAAGGTGGTGGTGGGTGGCGCCGAGGCGGATCGGCTGACGTTCGTGACGCCCGGGGCGCCCTCGGCTCCGTCGGAGGGAGTGGCGGCGGAGGGCACCGCCAGACTGACGGTGGCGGTGAGCGCGAGGCCGCTCGCCGCCACCCTGGTGGGCAGGCGCATGGTGGTCCTCTCCGGCCGGCGGAGCCCCGCCGGCCACCTGACAGGTCGATGACCAGCCGACGGTGCCAGTCCGGGGTGGCGACTGGTCACCGGTCGGTGACCGTCCAGCACACCGGAATGTGAACGGGACGTGAACCGCCGCCGGAGTGGTCGCGGGCGCACCCGTGCGGGCACCCGACGGACCGACGTGGTGCCCGTCGGTGGGCAGGGGCAGGATCACCGCCATGACCACACCACCGGAGGGGACACCGCGGCAGGACCCGGACAACGGCCGGGGACTCGACCCACGTGACCGCGTCCTGAGACTGTGCGAGGAACTGCCCGGCGTGCGGCGGGAGTACCCCTTCGGGGAGGACACCGCCGTGTTCAAGGTCGGCGGGCGCATCTTCGCCCTGGTCGCGCTGGGCGGCGAGCACGGCCGGGTCACCCTCAAGTGCGAGCCGGAGTACGGGGCCCTCCTGGTGGACCGCCACCCCGGCGTCATCCCCGGGTACCACATGAACAAGCGGCACTGGATCACCGTCGACCTCGCGCACGCACTCCCGGACGACCTCCTCGACGAGCTGGTGGAGGACTCCCACGACCTCGTCGTCGCGGCCCTCCCCGTGCGCGCTCGACCCGGCGTGGCGAGCGGCCGCCCGACCGGGGAGTGAGCGTCCCCGCCGTCCCAGGCGTGCGGAGCCGGCAGGGGCCGCTCCCCGCCGCGGCCGGCGGGAGCTCGGGACCGGGCGGGGCATGGGCGGGATGACCAACACGCTCGGAGGACGCCGACCGGTTGGGAAGATCGCGGTGCCCACCGTCGTTCTTCTGGTCACCCGTTCCGGAAACGGTGCCCCGGTGCGGACGTGACTGCCGACGGCGTTGAGGCCGGGGCGAAGGGGGACGCATGAGCGAGACGGTGTTCCGCAGCGAGGAGCTGCCGGAGGCGGAGCGGTTCGAGCGCTGGCGTGAGTTGATGGCCAGCACGCACGCCCCCATGGAGCTGTCCAGCGAGTACGCCGGGGCCTACCGGGTCACTCGTCGGCTGATCGAGCTCGGCCCGGTGGTCGTGTGGCCGGTCGCACTCCAACCGGTGGTCATGGACCGCACGGCCAGGCTCGTGCGCCAGTCCGACCCGGGGGGTTACCACCTCTCCTACATGTTGGGCGGGACGCTCGGCGTGTCCCGTGCCCGCCAGGAGGAGACGGAACACGGGCCCCACCACTTCCACACCACCAACACGTCCCACACCTACCGGGTGCACGTGCGGAACGGCAGCGGTTCGCTGATCCACGGCGTCGCGGTGGAACTGCCGCAGGACAGCCTGCCCATGCCACGTCGGCAGTCCGAGCGGGCGATCGGACGTCGGATGACGGACCAGGACGGCATGGGCGCGATGCTGGGCGCGCTCCTCCGCCAGCTCGCCGCCGCCCCCACGGAGTTCGGCCGGGAGGAGGCCGCCCGGCTGGGGGGCGTGCTCGTCGACCTGGTGGCCGCGATGTTCGCCGGCGTGGTCGACGGGGGAGAGCTGTCCCCGGAGGCCAGACGGCGGAACCTGGTCCTCCGGGTCAAGGCCTTCGCGCGTCGGAACCTCGGCGCTCCGCTGACGCCCGCCATGCTCGCCTCGGCACACCACATCTCGGTGAGCTACCTGCACCGCCTGTTCCGGGACGAGGCGGAAACGGTGTCCGAATGGGTCCGGCGGGAGCGTCTGGAGCGGATTCGGCAGGAGCTCCGGGACCCGCGCAACGCCGGCGTGCCGATCCACCACCTCGCCGAGCGCCGAGGGTTCGGGCACCACGCGGCCTTCAGCCGGGCGTTCCGGGCCGCCTACGGGATGACGCCCAGGGACTACCGGAACAACCCCGGGGCCGAGGTCGAGCGGCCCGGCGACCACCGGGCGGATCCCGGCTCCACTGGCGGAGCGCTCGACCGCTGAGGGTGGGGTCACCCGCCGGGGGAACACACCACAGGGGCGTGTCGACCACGGCGGCGGCAGCCGGTGAGGCGATCCGAACGGCCAGTGCCCGCGCCCCGGTACGGGGCCGGAACCTTCCGGGACCGCCGATCATGCCGAGGGAGCGAGTCGTCTCGCTGTCCTGCCGTCCTCGGAACGTCATGATCTCGTCCACTGTACGTCAAGGACACTGAGCCGTTCGCCGGTTAGCGTGGTCCCTGCCCGAGGGGAACCTTCCATGGGCGGGGGAAGGGGCCACGTCGTCGCGGTCGCATGGCCGGCGGCGACGCGGCCCCGTCAGCCACGAGGCCGGAGCGCGACGGTGGTCGCCCGTGCCCGGTGACGGCGTGGCTGTCGGTCGGAGGCCCGCCTCGCACCCCCGACCACCCGATCCGGCCTCACGGTCTGGCGCGGCCGAGTGGCCGGCACGGTTCCCGAACTGGCGTTCCCGCCCGTCAGTGGCCTGTGCCGGAGGAGTGACGATGTGGTTCGGTGTTCTCGGCCCGGTGACCATCCTGGGCCCCGGCCCGGCGGTGGCCGGCGGGATGCGCCCCCAGCAGCGGGCACTGCTGGCCGCGCTGCTCGTCGACGTCGACCGCGTCGTGCCAAGGGACCAGCTGCTCTACCGGGTGTGGGGTGAACACCCCCCACCGCAGGCCGGCCGGACCCTGCACACCCACGTCAGCCGGATCAGGAAGGTGCTCGCCGCGTTGCCCCGGACGGGCCCCGTCGCCGTGGCGAGTCTGTTCCGGCACGACGGCGGCTACCGACTGGCCACCGATCCCCTGCACGTCGACGCCGTCCGGTTCGAGGCGCTGGCGGGCTCGGCGGCCCGCGTCCACGACCTCGACCACCGGCGCGTGCTCCTGGAGGAGGCGAGGACGCTGTGGCGGGGAGAGGCGCTGGCCGGGGTGACGGGACAGTGGGCCGCCCACCGCAGGTCCCGGTTCCGACACCGCCACCTGGCCGTCACCCTCGACTGGGCCGAGACGATGCGGGCCCTGGGCCACGGCGCGGCGACGGTCGACCCGCTCACGGAGCTCAGTGAGCGGCATCCGCTGTCGGAGCCCCTCGTCGCGGCACTGGTGCGGGCCCTGTACGCGACGGGTCACCGTGTCGAGGCGGTGCACCGCTACCAGCGGCTGGAGTCGGAACTGGTCGCCGCGACGGGTGTCCGCCCCGGGCACGAGCTCAGACTCCTGCACGAGGTGGTACTGCGGGGAGAGCCGCTGGGCCCCGAACCGGTCGGGGCGTTGCCCCGGCTCTGACCCAGGTCACGGCCCCGGGGGGCCGGCGCTGGCCGCGAGCACCGTCCTGGGCCGAGCCCCCCCAGGGCGGGGCGGCGTCCAGAAACCGCCCGGGGACCCCACCGGGCGTGGGAACGGCGGTCAACACCCGGCGGCATGACCACGGCGGCCGCGCCGCGCCGCCCCACCGAGCGCCCGCCGGACCCGCCCCGGCCGGCGGCCCCCTCGGGGACACGTGGCCGAAGGGATCGCCGCGCCACCCGCCGCCCGGGGTGGTTGGCGGGAACGGAGGAACCGGACCCACGACGTGGCTGCCCTGCCACAATCGGAGGCCAGGGGCGGTGGTCGTCCTCGGCCGCGGACGGGCGGCCGGATCCCCTTGGGAGGAACGGCGTGAGTGACGCGCGTCCGCGGTCGGATTCGGACCTGGGCCTGTTCGTCGGCGGTGCGGTCAGCGCGTTCGCCGCGCTGGTCACGCTGATCGCCAGTTTCCCGCTCGCTCCCGTTCCCGCCCTGGTCGCGATGGCGTTCGGGGCGGTGGGGCTGCGGAGGGGGACGCGACGAGGCTTCTCCCTCCTCGTCCTGATCACCGGAACGGCGGTCGTCGTGCTCAGCATCGTCGGGATGCTGACCCTGCTGAGCGCCACCGAGGGGATCGAGAGCCACGTCGTCACCGTCGTCGACGAGTGACCCTCGACCGTGGTCGAACTCCCGGCCCCGCGACGTGGCGGCCACGGCGCGGCCCCGCGGGGGCGGGGCTGGCCCGGAACCGGGGTGACCGCCGGCCACCAGGCCGCGCACGCGGAACGGCCGGCTCGTGGTCCCGCCGCTCACCGGGCATCGGCCGTCCAGCGAGGCCCCGGTGCCGAACCCGCGCGGTGCGCGGCCGGTGGAGCTCGCGGACCTCGGTCGACCAGGTACGTCCACGCTCGGTCGGCCCCGGTTCCCCCCGGACTTCGACCGGAAGTACCCGGCCCGCTGCGCCTGGGGTAACGGCGTCCCGTGGTCACCGGCCGTGGCCTCGCCCTGGCCCCGGTGGCGGGGGTGCTCGCGCTCGCGAACCTCGTGAGCTGGTCGCGGGGCTGAGGTCGAGGACAGTGCGACGGCGGTCGTGAGCCGGACACCACGCCGGAGCGGTCGGTCCGGGAGGTCGCGAACGGCCGCACGTGGAACGACGAATCCCCGTGGGCCACGAGGGCTCACGGGGATTCACCTGGTATCGTCTGCTGGTCCGTTCGCGCTGGTCGAACGGGTTGTGCCAGCTGGTGCGCCATCAGGGACTCGAACCCCGAACCCGCGGATTAAGAGTCCGCTGCTCTGCCAGTTGAGCTAATGGCGCCTGTGGGGTGCTGACTGGCTGGCTGCCAGTGCTCCTCCAGTATTCCTCGCCGGTCTGGTCGCTCTCCCCGACCGGCGAGGAAACTCTAACACAGCCCCGTTCGTGGCCCCCGCACCGGCCCCCCGCCCAGTGCCCGGAGTGGTCCGACCCAACGCGATCTTCACCCGGATGCCTGGTCGTGCTCCGAATGGATGAAGAGGTGCGTGCCTTCGCCCCTTCTGGCAACCGATTCGGCCGTACATACGTCTACCTGGGTAAAGGCAGGTTCAGGGCGAGTCCGTGCGTGGCGGTCCTCGTCGTGTCACCGAACCGCCTGTTACTCCGTTGAGCGCAATGGCGGTCCACCATTGGTGGGCCTGGGGGAACGAGGACGAACGACTATGCACAGGATCACTGGCGTCGCGAGCGGCAGGCGGAAGTCGGGGCGTGTCCGACTGCTCGCAGCGGTGCTGGGTCTTACCGCGGTGATCACCGCGAGTTGCACCAGCGGCAGCGCGGCCCCGTCCGGGGCGGCGCCCCCGGGAGCTCCGCGCCGCCGGAGAACGAGCCGCTGTCCCTGGTCTTCAGCACCGAGGACGAGGCCACCGACGTCGCACCCGGGGAACCCGTCACCGTGGCCGCCGAGGGGGGCGTGCTCACCGAGGTGACGATGCTGAACCCCGACGGCGTCGAGGTGGACGGGGAACTGGCCGAGGACGGCAGCGGGTGGACGACGGCCGAGCCGCTCGGCTACGGACGGACCTACACGTTGTCGGTGGCGGGGGAGGGTGACGACGGCCAGGAGCGGTCCGAGGAGATCACCTTCACCACCGTCCAGCCCGCGCAGCAGACCTACGTCGGCTTCTCGCCCCTCCCGGGGGAGACCGTCGGCGTGGGACACCCACTGGCCTTCTACTTCTCCGAGGGGGTCCCCCTGGAGGACAAGCAGGCGGTGGAGGACTCGATCACCATCACCACCGACCCCGAAGTCGAGGGTGCCTTCTACTGGTTCGACGACACACGGGTGCACTGGCGGCCGGAGGAGTACTGGGAGCCGGGCACGAAGATCAGCATCGACGCCGACATCTACGGCAGGCACTTCGGCAACGGCGTCTACGGCAAGGAGAGCCGCACCTCCGAGCTGACGATCGGCGACTCCTTCGTCGCCCACGCCGACGGCTCCACCTACCAGCTGACGGTGGAGATCAACGGCGAGGTCGTGAAGAAGTTCCCGATGTCCCTGGGCAAGCCCGACTTCCGGTCCTGGGACGGGGTGCACGTGGTGACCGAGAAGCACGCCGACTACCTGATGGACTCCTCGACCTACGGGCTGCCGCTGGACCAGGGGGGCTACCAGACCCAGGTCAAGTGGGCGACCCGGATCGCCAACAACGGCGAGTTCGTGCACGCCGCGCCCTGGTCCGTGCCGCAGCAGGGCAAGGAGCACGTCAGCCACGGCTGCATCAACCTGTCCATGGAGAACGCGAAGTGGTTCTACGACAACGTCAAGCGGGGTGACGTCGTGCTGATCACCGACTCCGGCGGCCGGGAGCTGCCGGGGGACGGCGGCCGAGGGGGCTTCAACGACTGGCAGATCCCGTGGGAGGAGTGGCTCACCGGCGGCGTGCGCGCCGGCTGATCCGCGAGCGCGACGGGCGGAGGCGCGGCCCGGGCCATTCGGCCCGGGCCGCGCGTCGTTCCAGGCGGCGGGCGGTGGACCGAGCCGGTCCGGACCCGCCGGGCGACCCCGCTCCGCGTCACGGAGTACCCAGCCAGCTCTCGTCGTCGGTCGCGTGGGCCAGCAGCCGCCGCAGGAGTGTCCGCAGCGTGTGGATCTCGGAGGCCCGAAGGCCGCCGAGGAACTCCTCCTCCACCAGGCGGAGCCGGTCGTCGACCTGGTTCATCAGCCGTCGCGTCCCCCTGGTCAGTTCGAGCCGCCGGGTGCGGCCGGAGGAACCCGGGAGCCGGCGGAGGTAACCGGCCTGCTCGAGCGCGCCCACCATCTCGTGCAGCGACTGCCTCGTCACACCGAGCTGGCGGGCCAGGTCGGACATCGTCAGTTCCGGCTCGAGATCGAGCTGGACGAGCACGCCGAACTGCCGAATCGTGAGGTTGTGCTGGCGCAGCGCCTCGTTGGCCTGGCGGGTGGCGACGGTGAAGGCGTAGGCGAGGAGGTACGGAACGGCGGGCGCCGGCTGCTCGTCCATCGCGCCGACGATACGGGCGGCGTGACTCGACTGGCGCCGCCCGTCGCCTCCCGGTCCGGTCTCCCGTGCCTGCCGCCGTCGACCGGCGCCCCCCGGGTTCACCGCGCCGTGCCGTGGGAGGCGTTGTTCACCAGCGGGTGCGCGGAGCCCGGCCGAGGGGGCGTGACCGAGGTCGTGGTCGACGAGGACGCCGTGCGGCACGACGTCGAGCGATCGGTGACCACGCCGAGGCGGCGACCCCGTGATCCCGTCGGGGCGCCACGGCGTCTCGACCGGTCGGCCTGAGTGCACGGGTGCGGCCCGGCTCCGGGCGCCGGGGCGTCGCTGTCAGTGGGACCCCGCGCACGGTCGCGCCGCTCCAACCGGTCGGGACTTCCGGGGTCGGGTCGGCCGTCCTGCCGTGCGCGGTCGACGCGGCCGGGTGGGCCGGGATCCCTGCCCTGGGGCCGCCCGGTGGCGGAGCGCGTTCCCGTGCCGGGCTCGGCCATGCCGCGCCCGGGCCCCCTGATGCCCTGATGCCCACCGGGGACACGGGCGGTGCGCCCGCCTCGGACCGAGTCGTGCTCGGTCCCGGTCGCGGGCCGCCGAACCGGCAGTTCTCCGTTGATCGTCAGGCACCCTGACGATCAACGTGTTTTCCGTCCTAAGCTTTCCGGGCTCCGGGGCCCGGCGGATGGTCGTGGCCCCCTCTCCACCAGTGCGTACCGACCCCGCGTCGGCGAGGACGCATGCCCAAATTTGAGTATCGGAGGACCGATGATTCACGCCCGACAACTGGCCAGGACTTTCCAGGTCAAGGGCGAACGGGTCGAGGCCGTGCGCGGCATCGACCTCGACGTGGAACCGGGGGAGCTGGTCGCCTTCCTCGGCCCGAACGGGGCCGGCAAGTCGACCAGCCTGCGGATGCTCACCACGCTGCTGCCGCCCACCTCGGGCACCGCGCTCGTCGCTGGTCACGACGTGACCCACGAGGGCGCGCGCGTGCGCCAGCGGATCGGCTACATCGGGCAGGGCAGTGGTTCCGGCGAGTACATGCTGCCCCGCGACGAGCTGATGACGCAGTGCCGCGCGTACGGGCTCAGCCGCACCGAGGCCGTGCGGCGCACCGGGGAACTGATGGCGATGCTCGACCTGGAGTCACTGGCGACGAGGCCCGCGGGCACCTTGTCCGGCGGGCAGCGGCGGCGGCTCGACATCGCCCTCGGGATGGTGCACCGCCCGGCCCTGCTGTTCCTCGACGAGCCGTCCACCGGCCTGGACCCGCAGAACCGCGCCCACCTCTGGGAACACATCCTCCGGCTCCGCCGGGAATCGGGCACGACCCTGTTCCTCACGACGCACTACCTGGACGAGGCCGACGCGATGGCCGAACGGGTGATCATCGTCGACCGGGGCGCCATCGTCGCCGACGACACCGCGGAGAACCTCAAGGCCCAGCTCGCCGGCGACCTGATCACCCTCACCCTCGCCGACACCGACCACGCCGGCACCGCCGCGGCGATCGCCAGCCGGATGCCCTCGGTGTCCGAGGCCACCGTGGACGGGACCACCGTCCGGGTCCGCGCGACCTGGGGGGTCGCCGTGCTGCCCGAGTACCTGCGCGCCCTGGACACGTCCGCCGCGCCCGCGCTCACGGCCGAGGTGCGCACCCCGACCCTGGACGACGTCTTCCTGGCGCTCACCGGCCGTCGGCTGCGGGACGGCGACGCGCCGGAGGAGTGAGGTCCCCCGACCACGTCCGCCCCCACCAACCACGTCGTACCGACAGGAGTACGGACACCGTGAACCTCGTCAGCCACACCGGGATCGTCTTCGTGCGGGAGATGCGCCCGGGACTCCGGAACCCGCTCGGGCTCGTCTTCCAGATGGCCGAGCCCCTCGTCTTCCTCGTGCTCTTCGGACCGCTGCTCGCGGTCATGCCCTCCGTCGGCGACGGATCCACCTGGCAGTGGTTCGTGCCGGGCATCGTGGTCATGCTCAGCCTCTTCGGCGCCAGCGGCGCCGGGTACCTCATGCTCACCGAGGCCAGCGCCGGCACCCTGGAACGGCTCCTGGCCACCCCGTTGCGCCGGACGGCCATCCTGGCCGGGCGCACCGGGAAGGAGGTGGCGACCCTGCTGGTGCAGGCGCTGCTGATCGTCCTGGCCACGCTGCCCGTCGGCTTCGACCCGCACCCGCTCGGAGCGCTGGTCGGCCTGCTCCTGCTCGCCGTGTTCGGGGTCGGGCTCGGGTCGCTCTCGATCAGCCTCGCCTTGGCCATGCGGGACCAGCCGTCCACCTTCTACGGAATCCAGCAGGGGCTGCTCTTCCCCCTGCTCCTGCTGTCGGGTGTCCTGCTCCCCATGGACTTCGCTCCCGACTGGTTGCACACCGCGTCCCGGTTCAACCCGCTGACCTACCTGGTCGAGGCGGAGCGGGCGCTGTTCGCCGGTGACCTGGCACATCCCTCGGTGCTGTGGGCGGCGTTGACGGCGGTGGCGGTGGCCGTCGTCGGCCTGGCCGTCGGCGCGCGCACGATGCGGCGCGCCTCGTGCTGATCGCCGTCTCCGGCGATTCCCGCTGACGGCGCGGCACCGGGCCCCTCCGCGGCGCGTCCGACACGCGGAAGGCCGGGTCGACACTCCGAGGAGTACCGGCCCGGCCTTCCGTGACTGGGGAGGATGACGGGATTTGAACCCGCGACAACTGGGACCACAACCCAGTGCTCTACCTACTGAGCTACACCCTCCATGCCGTCGTGGTCTCGGCGCACCGCGCGGATGCCCTCCGACCACCGTGGTGCCGACAGCTTAGCGTGCGGCGCGAACGGACCGCGCGGTGGGGCCGGTGTCCGGGTTTCCCGAAGCCCGGAGCCGGTTTCGCCGGATCAGGCGGTACCGCCGCGGCGCGCCAGTTCGGTGCCGCCGACCCCGCCTTCCCCGCTCAGGATCTCCTGGGCGATGACCTGGAGTTCGTCCGTGGTCGGGCCGGGTTGGGGAACGAACGCGGACCGCCGGTAGTAACGCAGCTCCTTGATCGACTCCAGGACGTCGGCCAGGGCCCGGTGGGCCAACCCCTTCTCCGGCTGGGCGTAGTAGACGCGCGGGTACCACCGCCGGCAGAGTTCCTTGATGGAGGAGACGTCCACCATCCGGTAGTGCAGGTGCGCGTCCAGTTCCGGCATGTCCCTGGCGATGAAACCCCGGTCGGTGGCGATCGAGTTGCCGGCCAGCGGCGCCGTGCGCGGATCGGGCACGTACTCGCGCACGTAGTCCAGGACCAACCGCTCGGCCTCGGCGATCGTGACGGTCGACCGCCGCACCTCCTCGGTCAGCCCGGATCGGGAGTGCATGTCCCGCACTACCTCGGGCATCGACTCCAACGCGGCGTCGTCGGCGTGGATGACCACGTCGACCCCGTCGCCCAACACAGTGAGTTCCGAATCGGTGACGAGAGCGGCGATCTCGATGAGCGCGTCGGAGCGCAGGTCGAGACCGGTCATCTCGCAGTCGATCCATACCAGCCGGCCGTTCACCGTGGCGATTCTAGTTCCGCCTCCCGTCCCGTTCGCTCAGGTCGTCGGCGTGGTGCTCGACCGGCGGCCGTGGCCCCTCGGTCAGGAACGGGGTGAGCAACCCCGGGACGGCCGCCTCCGCCACCGCCAGTCCCCGCGCCACGTCGACGTCCTGGATCTCGTAGTGACCCGCGCCGGCCGCGGTCGTGGCGACGACCGTGGCCAGTCCCGCCCGCCGCTGGAACAGGGACCTGCGGACCTTCCAGCCGATGATGCCGTCCGTCCGCAACGCGAAGGTGCGCCGCACCAGCGAACCGCGTCGACCGACCAGGTACCGGTCCGCCAGCTGGTTGCCCAGGTTGCGGTAGCGGTCCACGCCCAGCAGCACCGCCAACGGCAGCGCCACCAACCCCAGGTACCCGGCCCACACCGGGACCGGGCCTTCCACCACGGCCCACGCCAGGCCCCCGAGGAGGCCCAGGGTGGGCACGACCGTTCGCACGAGCCGTCGACGGCGCGCCGCCGAGGGGTGCCGGGCCAGCCCGGTCAGGGTGGGGGCGGGACGTGTCCTGGTGACGAGTTCGGCGACGCGGTGCGCCTCGGTGACGGGAGCCGGCGGCAGCAGCAGGTCGCGGTCGCCGCTGAGCGCACCGAAGCCCGTGACGATCGCGTCCGCGCTGCCCCCCTTCGCGGAGCGCAGGAGCAGCGGTTCGACGACCTCGACCCCTCGGAGCCGTTTCTCCTCGATCGAGACCGAGCGGGTGGTGAGCAACCCCCGCCGCACCCGCAGCGTCCCGTCGTGTTCCCGGCTGAGCTCGTACTTCCAGTAGCGCACCACGTAGACGACCAGGGCGCCGCCGACCATGACGACGAGGAACGACAGCGCCGCGACGGCCACCAGCACGGGGGCCGGCAGCGCGGTCACCCACTCCTGGATGCCGGCGAGCACGGAGGAGTCGGTGATCTCGACGTTCAACCCCTCCAACGCCTGGTAGGAGGTGCCGAACAGCACACCGAACGCCGCCAGCCCGGCCAGCGTCAGCGGCGCGAAGCGCAGCCAGGACCGCCGGAGCCGGGAGAGCTGGTCGGGTGGAGGGACGGGCTCCCCGTCCTCGCGCGGGGTCGCCCCAGCCGGCGAGGTCTCCCCGACCTCGTCCCCGTCGGGAGGTGCCCCCTCGGCCGCCCCCTTCGTGGCAGCCGCCTCCCCACCGGCCCGGGCGCGCTGGAGCAGGAGGACGCGGAGCTGTTCGGCCTCGGCGGCGGTCACCGCGTTCAGGGACAGCTCGTCGGGGCTCGTGGCGCTGTGGCCGGTGCCGACGGTCACCACGACCAACCGGAACACCCGGTGCAGCAGCGGGGAGGTCAGGTCGACGGTGCGGATGCGATCCCTGGGCACCGACAGGTGTTTGCGGAAGACCCACCCCGTGTGGAGCAGGACCTGGTCCTCGGTGATCCGGTAGCGGGTGGTCAGCCAGCGGATCAGACCGTTCACCCCGAGGATCACGATCACCACACCCGCGATGCGCAGCTGCCACCCGTTGTCCCCACCGACGAACAGCGCGACGACCAGCAGCCAGAGCAGGCCCGCCGCCTCCCCGAGCGGTCGTGCCGCGATGATCCGGGGGTCCAGCCGTCGCCATTCGTCCACGTCCGGGTCGGACAGTTCGGGCGGAGGGGGCGCGTCCGGCCCGAACGGGGACTGGTCGACGTCCTCGTCCTTCGGCGGGGAGATCGCGTCCTCCTGCTGGGACGGGCCCACCCCCGCCGGGCCGAGGTGGGGGCCGGTCGGTCCCTGCGGGCTCGGCTGGTCCGGCGTGGGACCCCCGCCCGGAGCGGTGCCCTCGGGTCCGGTCACGTCGCGTCCCCCGGGACGGCCTGGGTCGTCGCCGTCAGCTCCTCGACCAGCGTCGCGGCCAGCTGGTGCTCGAGTCCCTCGATGTGCAGGGGGCCGGCGGCCGAGGCGGTGGTCACCGTGACGGTGGACAGGCCGAGCAGCTGTTGCAGCGGCCCTCGTTTCGCGTCCACGGTCTGGATGCGCGAGGCCGGCGCGACGCGCCACTCCTGCGTCAACCAGCCCGTCTGCGTGTAGACGGCGTCGGCCGCCACCTCCCAGCGGTGGACCCGGTAGCGCCAGCTGGGCATGATCGCCACGTGCAGGACCCCGACGGTGACGCAGGCCCACAACGCCCACATCGCCCCGATGGGGGCGTCGTCGGTGAACAGCAGCAGGCCGGCCTGGGGCAGGGTGACCACCAGCCAGCCGATCAGGGCCTGGAGGGACCACCAGAGGATCGCCCTGGGAGCCACGCGGTGTTCGGGCGCGCGCAGCCGGAGGTCTGCCGGTCCTCCGCCGGAGGAGGGGTCGATCGAAGTCACCCGCCTACCCTGCCTGACCGGGGTGTGCTTGTCGAAGACGGCGGGGGCCGGGCGATCCCAAGCGGGTCCTCCTCCGGTCTTCCGGTGCCGCGGCCTCCCCCCGGTGAGAGGCCGCGTTCCTCGCTCGCCTGGCGCGGGGCGGTGGTCACCACGTCCGCCCGCCGGCGCGGGAGGCGGGGCCCGGGACGCGGGTTCAGTCCCGTTCGCGGCCCCGGACGAACAGCCGGCCGCTCACGTCGACGTGCCCCAGGTCGCCGGTGAACACCAGTTCCGGGAACGGTGGTTCCCCACCGACGTCCTCCCGGTGCCGGCCGTGGCTGGCGTGGGTGCCGACGTGGATCCGCCCCTCGCGACCGGCGGGCAGCGGGTTCCCGTCCTCGTCGAGGATCGCGATGCGGATACCCCGCGGCGGCCTGCCGACCGTGCCGGGCGCGGCGGACAGGTCGGTGGGCGTCGCGATGCTGACCCAGGACACGTCCGTGGAGCCGTAGAGGTTGTAGAGGAGGGGGCCGAACTCGCGCTGGAAGTCCGCCGCCAGGTCGGCGGGCAGGGGAGCACCGGTGCTGACCACGGCCCGCAGGCTGCCGAGGTCGTGTTCGAGGCGCTCGGCGGGCGGCAGGTCGAGCAGGCCCCTGAGCAGGTCCGGCTGGACGAACATCGAGGTGCACCGGTGCTGCGCCGCCTCGCGCAGGGCCTGCCCGGGGGAGAAATCACGTCGGAGCACCAGCGTCGCCCCGAGCACCGCGCACAGGTGCAGTGCTGACAGACCACGGGTGTGGGCCAGGGGGGCCGCCATCAGCGTGCGTTCGCCCTCGCGGAGCGGGACGCGGGTGAAGACCGTGGAGGCCGGGGTGACCCGGGGCGGGTCCTGCCACGGCACGGCGCGGGCGACTCCGCCGGTACCCGAGGTGAGGACGATCGTCGTGCCCTCCGCCGCCTTGCGGCCGAGCGGGGTGGCGGGGAAGTCCGCGATCAGCTGTTCGACCGTCAGTGCCCGGGTCGGGGCGTCCACCCACGCGGTGATCCGCTGGCAGTTCCTCGGGGCTCGCACCAGGAGCGGCCGGTACTCCGCGTCGGCCACCACGGTCCGTGCGCGCTGTTCGCGGAGCAACCCGCTGACCTGGTCCGCGTTCAACCGGGGGCTGAGCAGGACGGTCCTGACCCCCAGCTTGCTGCACGCGATCAACAGTTCGACGAGCAGGCGGTGGTTCCCGCAGAGCAACGCGACCGCGTCGGTCTCCCCCAACCCCCGGTCGGCCAGGGCGTTGGCGAGCCGGGTGGTGCGCTCGCTCAGCTCGGCGAAGCTGACCGCGCCGTGTTCGTCGATCAGCGCCGCCCGGTCGGGGTGGCGGACCGCCGCCGCCGTGTAGCCGAGTGGGAGGGACGTGCCCCAGCGCCACCACGCGCCGGCGAGGCGGACCATGCGGTCGGGTCGGTCGGGGCGCAGCACACCGTTGTTGACCAGGACGCGCAGGTCGCGCCACCGCTCCACCAGGTGGTGCCCCCGCCGGGAGGCCCGTGCGTCGTGCCCGGCCGGCCAGCCCTCGGCCGCGTGGGACAGCCGCACCAGCGCCCGGGTCGCCCAGCGCCGCAGGACGGGGGCGCCGGCGCTGTCCAGGAGTCGCCGGACGGGCCCGCTGACCAGCGTCTCCACCCCGAAACGCACCTCGGTCCCGCCGCCGTGCAGCGGGCGGAGCCGGAACTCCAACCGTCGGATGTCGCCGGGTCCCTGGGAGAGCACGATGCGACGGGCGGCGTCCCGGACCTCCACCGTCAGGTGGGTGGCGGGTCGACCAGCCGTGCCACGTCGGGACAGCTGGTAGCGGTCACCGGGAGCGTGCTGTTCGTGCCCGACGGGCTGCAGCCGGGTGACCTCGGGGAGGAAGCTGGGGTAGGTCGTCGGCTCGCCGAGCCAGGACCACAGGCGGTCCGGTGACTGCGCGAACGTCCGGCGAACCTCCACCCGTGTCAACGGCGCCTCCCTCCTGTGTCGTCCCCGACCCGCCGGGCGGCCGGTCGTCGTGCGCCGCTGGTCCGGGCCGACGCCGGAGCGTTCGGAGGCGGGCGCGGCGCGGTCACCTCCCGGCAGCGGGGTACCCGCTCACTCCTCGGGGGATACCGAGGCGGCGACCACCGCGTCCCGCAGGGCGGCGCGCAACCGTCCCACCTCCAGCGGGCTCAGCACCGCGGTCTCCCCTGGGGGCGCTGTCAGCACCACCTGTCCCTGGTCGACGAAGACGACCACGTCCCGTCGCCGCCCCGCGACGTCCCGGCAGTTGACGGACCACTCGTTGCGCACTACCACTCCCCCCACTCCTCCGCCGGTGACCGGCGGTCTCCTGCACTCGGTGCTCGCGGTGGTGAGACGCCACCGCCGCCGGGGTCATGACGCCCGTCGTGGCCGCTTTCCGAGTGTTTCTCGCCCCCAGGCGAGGAGATCGACACCCACCGCGCCGGTGACGACGCTCAGATCACCCAAACTGGTGGAGCGTTCAATCACATCGGGATACTAGCCGCGATCGTGGCCAGGGGGACGCGATCGGCCCGTGACAGGGGCGAACGCCGTGCTGGCACACCCCTGACGACCGGCGCCACCATCCGCCCGGGTGATCGCGGCGCGCGGTCGGGTGGATCTGGGGGACAGACCGGCTCGACGGCCCGAGGACCGCCACCAGCCGCCGCCCGACCACCCCGCGCGCGTCCTCGGGCAGCGGTGGGGGAGCACCGCTCGCCGCTGGGGAGTCCGAGTCCGCCGATCTCGGCCGGGTCCGTGGTCGGGGTGAGCGGTGGACGGTCACCGAACGAGGGAGCAGCCCCGCGTCCGGGCGGAGCGGACGTCCGCTCAGCTCCCCGACCCCCCGGGCACCGGGTCCGCCCACGCGATCATCACGACGCGGGGCGCCACCGCGATGCCCGCGCCCCGCTCCTCCTCCCAACGCGCGCGGAGCTCCGGTCCCCAGTCGGACCGGGGCAGTTCCACGAACCCGCGCCGCCGGTACCAGGGAGCGTTCCAGGGAACATCGCGGAAGGTGGTCAGGGTGACGGCGGGTGAGCCCCGGCGGCCGGCCCGGGCCAGCACCTCGGCCAGCAGCGCCCCACCGATACCCCGGCCGCCGAAGGCGGGGTGCACCGCGAGCTGGTCCAGGTGCGTCCTGCCGTCGAGCTCGTCCATCGCGGCGAAACCGACGGGTGGCTCTCCCGCCACCAGCACCTCGCCGGCGGAGCGCAGCGCGTGTTCGGGGTCGTCCGGTGGCAGGACCAGTCCCACGTCCTCGAACAGCCGGTCCGCCGCCCTGCTGACCTCGCCGAGGACGGGGAGGTCCTCGGCGCGCGACACGCGGATCGGTGGTGGGTGCATCGTGCTCCTCTGGTCGCGGGGTTGGGACGACGGCCGAGGCCGATCCTGCCGCGCGCCCCCGGCCTCCCACAACGCGGTTCCGGCCCCGCCGCCCGAGGAACAGGGGCACGGGGAAGCGGGGGTCGACGGCACCGGGACCCGCTCATCGCCGAGCGCTGGAACGGGCTCGCGGGGAGCTGAGAGACTGGGGTGGTGCCCGACGTCACCGCCACCCTGCGCCGCGCCGCCGAACTGAGCGGTTCCGGCAAACACCGCGAGGCGGTGCGCCTGCTGTCCGACCTGGTGTCCGAGCACCCGGGGAACGCGGCGGTGCTCTGCCAGCTCGCGGGCGAGCAGCTGCACGTCGGTGCCCCGACGCAGGCACTCGCCCTGGCCCGCCGCGCGATGATCGTCCTGCCCGGCCACTACTCCCCGCACCTGCTGGCGGCGCTGGCCCACACCGACCTCGGGGAACACGACGACGCGGTCGCCGCCGCCCGCACGGCGGTGGCGGAGGCACCACGGGTCTGGCAGTGCCACTCCGGACTGGCCGAGGCGCTGACGGCCCAGGGCGGGGAGGGCGCCCTGCGGGACGCCGAGGACAGCGCGGCGCGTGCCGTCGAACTCGCTCCGGAGGAGGGCCGGCCGTACGAGGTGTTGGGCGACGCCGCCCTGCTGCGCCACGACTGGGGCCGCGCCGAGTGGGCCTACCGGACGGCGTTGCGGCTCCGCCCGAAGTCGGCGGTGGCGGAACGGGGCCTGCGCGTGGTCCGCAAGGAGCGCGACGCCCGGGCCAGGGCGGAGCCGCGGTCGGCGCGCGGCGGTGGGCCCGTCGCTCGCCGCTGGCGGAGGAACGGCGGGTCGGGCGAGCCCGAGGTGGGCGGGACAGGGACGCCGGACGAGGGCCGGGACGAGGAACGGATCGAACGGGACACCCGCCGGCAGGAGCTCGGCCGGGGTGTCGAGGCGGTCCTGTGGCCGCTGTTCCGGAAGATGTGGCTCGTCCAGGCCGGCGGGGCGCTCCTCCTGCTGCTGACCTCGATGCCCGACTCGACGCGCATCCATGGACTCGCCGGGCTGCTGGTGGCGATCGCCGTCGTCCTCCTGCCCGCCCACGGACTGCGCCGCGTGCCCCCAGCCCGCCGAGGCGAGGTGATCGGCGCGTTGCGGGGGAGGGCGCTCCTCCTGGTCTGCGGTGCGGTGCTCGGTGCGGGGACGGTGCTCCTGGCCGGGTGGTCCCTGCTGGTTCTCGTCTCGCCGGGAACCGTGCAACCGCTGTCGATCGTCGTCCTCGTCTCGGCGGCCGCCGGCCTGCTCGGCCTCGCGCGGAACGCGGCTCGGCGCTGAGCCCCGCCCGGTCAACCCTGGTCCAGGGGTGGGTGGGGCGAACCGGGTGCGTCAGGCGCACGTCCCGCCAGGCCTCGACGTCCTCGGGGCGCGGGAACACCGGTCCTGTCCGCCTGGTGCCTCGTCGCGCCGAGGAGGCCCGCGCGTCTGCCGGAGCAGTCGGCCCCCGCCGGTCCCCAGCGGCGAGGTGGTCGCCGCCGGGTGGGTGGGGGCAGGGGTTCCGCTGGCGGCTGAGGGGCCCGAGGTCGGCCCGCCCGGACTGGGGCGGGTGGCGCTGGTCCCGCCGCGGTGGGCCGGTCCGGTCGGATCACCCGCGTCACCCGGGCAGGGCCGGACGAGGAACGGGCCCGGCGTGTGCCGGGCCCGTTCGCGTGGGGGGCAGCCGGAACGGCCGCTGGTCCGGTGGTGTCAGTTGCCCGGCACGACCAGGCCGTTCGGCCAGTCGTACACGTACTGGGTCTGCGGGTTGAACTCGTCGAAGGTGACGCGCTTCGCGGTGTTCGTCCTCGGGTCGTCGAGTTCGACGACGTCGAGGCCCCGCTGCATCCCGTTGGAGTAGATGTAGCCGTTGTAGTAGTAGGCGGACCACGAGCCGCCGCCCTGGAGCCGGTCCGGGTTCAACGGTCCCCGGTCGAAGTAGGCGATCTCCCTCGGCCGGGCGGAGTTGGTGAAGTCGAAGACGGAGATGCCGCCCTGGTACCAGGCCTGCACCATGAAGTCGCCGTGCTTCGTCGGGATCAGCGACCCGTTGTGGGCGACGCAGTTCTCGGTGTCCTCCTGGTGGCGGGGGATCTTGTAGTAGCTGCGGAACTCGAGCTTGGGCTCGCCGCCCCGGTCGACCACGTCGTAGATGCCGTTCGCTCCGCGCGTCGGTCCGACCTCCTCGTTGCAGGTCGCCGCGCCGCCTCCGCCGAGCTCGTCGGTGAAGACCACCTTCGTGCCGGCGTTGTTGAAGGTGGCGGAGTGCCAGAAGGCGAAGTTCACGTCGTCGCGGACCCGTTCGATGACGACCGGGTTCACCGGGTCGGCGATGTCGATGAGGATGCCGTCACCCATGCAGGCGCCGGCCGCGAGATCCCTGGCCGGGAACACGGTGATGTCGTGGCACCCGGTGGTCCTCCGCTGACCGGCGGGCGGGCCGGGGTTGCCGGTGTCCCCGGGGAAGAGCACCGGCTCGGCGATCAGCGCCGTGGCCGCCGGGTCGTCCAACGGCACCTCGACGATGGAGATCTTGTTGTGCGGCGGCTGGCACTGGGGGAAGTTCGCCGACGGCGCGTACGAGGAGATGTACAGGTAGGCGACCTCACCGCCCTTGTCCGGTACGAGGGTGTGGGTGTGGGAGCCGCAGTCGGTGCGGACGTCGGCGACGTAGCGGGGGCTGGTCACGTCGCTGATGTCGAAGACCCTGATCCCCTCCCACCCGTTCGGGTCGGCTGCGGTCGTCGACTCGGAGTCGCAGGTGTTGTTGGTGCGCGGGTAGTCCACCGACAGGAAGAGCAGGTCCCCGTGCACGGTGATGTCACCCTGCCCGCCGGGGCACCACACCTGGGAGACGATCTGGGGGTCCTCGGGGTCGGCGATGTCGTAGACGACGAAACCGTTGTAGTTGCCGAAGAACGCGTAGTCGTCCCGGAAACCGATGTCGCTGCCGACGCTGTCGGTGTTGTCGAACGGCGCCTGCTTGGGCAGGTGGGCGACGTGGCGGATGTTGTCGCTGTGGAAGACCTCCTCGTCCACCGACTGCGGGAGGACGCCCTCGGTGGCGAACGGGTCCGCCTCGAGCGGGTCCGCGGACTGCGCGTACGCCGGGACGGCCAGCGTCGCGGCGGCCGCGAGACCGGCGGCCGCGACCAGAGCCGCCCGGGCTCTGCGCGCACGGGAATGGAAAGCCTGCCTCACAATGATCTCCCCTCGGGAATGCGCCCCCCCGGTGGCACGTCGAACCACCTAGCAGTATGTGGAGGACCGTCGGGGCGAATGTATCCGCCGAAAGAGTGATGATTTCACGTGGATCTCATGCGGGCGGCAACGCTGGGTGAGGAGGGAAATCAGTGCTGGTGAGCGCGGTGCTGTGGGGTAGTGCCATGTCATCGTCCCGTTGTCCCGCGATTCTCCCAGGCCGTGGACGGGATTCCGTGACGGGAATGTGAATGATGTGTTTCACCCGTCCGGCGGTGGTTTGGGAGGAGGAATGGTCGAGGGCGCGGCGAATCGGAGGAGGGCGTGATTCCGGCCTAGGAATCGACGGTGACCGCGCCTAGGCTGGCTCCCGAGTCGCATCGCGTTCGGTGCGCGCGCCGGCGGTTCCACCGTGGACCTGGACGGGTCCGCGTACCGCCCGGTCGGTGACGAGATGACGGGAGAGTCGGGTGCGGGTGCGGGGAGTGGGCGGACCGGGGGCGTCGGGCATGGGACGGCTGGCCGTCCTGGTCGTCGGGGCGGTACTCCTCGCGGGATGCACCGGATCCGGTGTGGACGAGCACACGGGTACCGAGGCGCCGCCGCTGGTCGCCCCGGGCGGGCCGGGTGACGAACCACGCCGGGTCGCCCCCGACGGTCCGCTCAGCGCCGGACAACCCGAGGCCAACGAGCACGACCTCACCTTCGTCGACATGATGGTTCCCCACCACGAGCAGGCGCTGGAGATGGCGGCGCTCGCCCCCAGCCGGGCAGCGGACCCCCGCATCGTCTCGCTCGCGGGGCGGATCGAGGGGTCCCAGGGGCCGGAGATCGGGGCGATGCTGGGGTGGCGCGACGGGATCGTCGACGCGACCGGGCATGCCCACCACGAGGACCACCACGGGGGCCACGACCACGCCGACATGCCGGGGATGGCCACCCCGGAGGAACTCACGGCGCTGGCCGCCGCCGAGGGATCGGACTTCGACCGGCTGTTCCTCCGTCTCATGATCGCCCATCACGAGGGGGCGCTGGAGATGACCGACGAGGTCCTCTCGCGCGGGTCGGACGTCGCCCTCCAGGCGATGGCGGCGGACATGATGGTGGGGCAGACGGCCGAGATCGACACGATGCGCGAACTCCTCGGCTGATCTCGCTCGGTGACGACCCGCTGCTCCAACCGGGTGGCGAGGTGGACATCGCCGGACAAGGTCCAGGTTAATCCTTTTCGTCCTCACTCGATCGTGTGAAACTCACCGCGAGGTTGGATTCCTCGTTCCCTGCCCAAGGCGGGCTGGTCGCCCGCCCAAGCCGAGGAGTTGAGTTTGCGCCCACTACGAGTTGTCGCCGCCGCGGCCTGTCTCGCGATCAGTGGTCTGGTCGCCCCCCTGGCGGGTGCCGCTACCGCCGAACCGGCCGAACTGGACACGGCCAACCAGCCGATGATCATCGACGGGAACTTCGCCGAGGAGACCCGCGGCGCGGCCCGGTTGTTCCGCAACGGCGCCGAGGTGTGCTCGGCCACCGTCATCGCCCCTGAATGGGTTCTCACCGCCGAGCACTGCGTCGCCAGCAGCGGCAACAGCGTCCGGTACGGCGACCTGGACCAGCACGCCGGCACCCTGGTGGACCAGGCTCCCAACGGCGTCATCACCCACCCCAGCGCCGACCTGGCGCTGATCAGGCTGGCGAACGAGGTCGACACCGAGTTCACGCCCCTCGCCCCGAGCCAGCAGGTCGCGGTCGGCGATACGGTCCAGACCTACGGGTGGGGCGCCACCTGCATCCCCGCGCCCGGCCAGGGCGAGGCCAGCTGCCAGTCCCAGTACCTCAAGTACGCCAACGTCGAGGTCACCGGGGTCGACGGCACCTGCCGCGGTGACTACCGGGGCGGCCTGGGTGTGTGCGGTTCCCGCATTGACGGCATCCCCGCCGGTGGTGATTCCGGCGGCCCGATGTTCGCCGAGTCCGGGTACCAGATCGGTGTCGCCTCCACCAGCGACCGCCGCAGCGTCACCGTGTACACCCACATCACCCCGTACCGGGACTGGATCACCCAGCACACCGGTGTCTGAGCGGTGACACGCCCCGCCGTGCGTCCTCCTGAGGAGGGCCGGGTGTGAGCCGTCGGCGCCCCGGGTCGTACCCACCGGCCCGGGGCGCCGCGCCGTACCGGGGCTCGGCCCGCCGAGCACGCAGTGGTCGGCGGGCCACGGGTACCCCGCGCACTGCGACGACCTCGACAAGAACAGCGGGTACCCGGGTGGAACAGGCCGTGCCTGGGCCTCCCATCCCGCGGCCGATGTGGCCCTCGCCCAGATGGCGAAGCCCGTAGGCAGCGATCCCGCCTCCAACCCCCGAGCCCGACGTCTCGGTCGGTGACGCCGTCCAGGGCTACTGCTGGGCGCGACCCGCGTGGCGGGGTCGGGCCGCTCGCGGCACCTCCGTAGTCGGGTCAACCCTCGGGTGCCGGGTGCCGGGTGCCGGGTGCCGGATGGCCTGTGCCGACGACCTGGGCGGTGCCAGGGTGCGCGAGTCCCGGATCGCCGCCATGCGGGCGCCCAGCGACTCAGGTGAACCGGCGTTCTCGGGATCCGGTTCGGTGCGAATCCCCCGGTCACCTCCACCCGCGACCGTCGCCAGATCACCGTCCACAGCACCTCGTTCCGTGCCGGCGGTGCGACCAGGACCACGCGGGCGGCTGGAGCGGGCCCACCGGTCACGCGCCTGGCGGTAGGGATGCGGTCCGGGAGTCGTCCCGCCTCGACTCGCGCCTCCGCCGCCCGTCCGGCTCCCTGGTGCGTGGAGCCGGGTGTTCCCGGGGGCGACGCCCTCAGCGGGGCGGCGGGGCCGTGCTCTGCCGGAGCACCACCTCGGCCCGGGTGCGCACCGTGCGCGTCCCCCGGATGGGCTGGTCGCCGAAGGCCAGCCGCGCGGCCTGCTCGCCCATCTGCTCCAGGGGCAAGCGGACCGTGCTCAACGAGGGCACCAGGTCCCGCAGGGTGGGGATGTCGTCGAAGCCGGCCACCGAGAGGTCCGAGGGGACCCGCAACCCCTGGTCGCGGATCGCCGCCATCGCCCCGGTGGCCATCACGTCGTTGACGGCGAACAGGCAGGTGATGCCGCTGTCCCTGGCCAGCATCTCCCGGGTCGACTGGTAGCCACCGTCCCGGGTGAAGGCGCCGTGCACCAGTACCGGCTCCGGCAGCGGGTCGTCGCGGTTCGCCAACCCCTCCAGGAAACCCGTGGTCCGGTCCACCGCGCTGACCAGGTCGGCCGGACCGGCGAGGACCCCGAACCGCCGGTGACCGAGTTCGGCCAGCCTGCTCGCCAGCGCGCGGGCCCCGTCCTTGTTGGCGGGCACCACGGTGTGCACGGGCAGGCGGTCCTGCGAGATGCACGCCACCCGGCCGCCCTGCTCCATGAAGGCCACCATCTCGGTGCTCAGCCGTTCCGTGTGCAGGGACTCCGTCGTCCGGCTGCCGGCGAGCACGACGGCGCGGGCCCGGTGGGCTCGCAGCGTGGAGAGCAGCGACAGTTCCCGGTGCGCCTCGCGGCCCGTCACGCCGAGCACCACCACCAGACCACGGTCCTCGGCGACGCGGCTGACGCCGGCGGCGATGCTGGAGAAGTAGGGGTCGGCGATGTCGTGCACCAGCAGCCCGACCACGGGGGAAGCGCTGCGCGCCAAGGCCTGCGCCGAGGCGTTCACCAGGTAGCCCAGTTCGGTCGCCGCGACCACGACCCGGTTCCGCAGCTCCTCGCCCACCCTGCGGTTCGAGCCGTTGAGCACCCGGCTCGCGGTCGCCAACGAGACCCTGGCGTGTTGGGCCACCTCGACCAGGGTTGGTTGTCGTCGTGCCACCGCCCCTCCCGCCCTCGAGCCTCGTCGCTCCGCGCCCCGCACCAGCCTGGCCACACACCGCCCGAGTGGTTGGGAAAGCACTTTCCGCCATGCGGATGATGGCAGAGGCTGCTCCGGTCGGGTAGGTGGTCCCGCCTCGCCGACCGCGCTGGCCGGAACCGGTCAGCAGCCTGCCGGTCGGGCCGGTAAGCGCTTGCTGGGCGAGTTGGACACAGGTTGAATCCGCACAGGCAGCGGTCGAGACCGGCACGAGAACGCCGGGGCGGCGGCCGGACGGCCGGGGTGGCGGCAGGAGGTGCGGAGCGACCCGTCCACGCGCACCCGCCCCGGCGAGGACAGGCCCAGCGCCTGTGGAAGGAGCACCTCAAGGTGAGTGACGGCAACCAGCGGACCCGGTACGCCCTCGTCGGGCTGGGATCTCGGGCCGAGATGTACGTCAACGCGCTGGCCAGCGGGTTCCCGGACACGGCCGAACTGGTCGCTCTCTGCGACTCCAACCAGACGAGGATCGCCGCCTACAACGGCTGGCTGACCGACGCCGGCCACCCGGCGTTGCCCGCCTACACCCCCGACCGCTTCGAGGAGATGCTCACGGCCGAACGCGTCGACGCCGTGATCGTCTGCACCACGGACAGCGCGCACGACCACTACCTCGTCTCGGCGATGAACAACGGGCGCCGCGCCATCACCGAGAAGCCCATGACGGTCGACGTGGCGAAGTGCCGCGCCATCCTCGACACCCAACGCCGCACCGGCGTTCCCGTGGAGGTCACCTTCAACTACCGCTACAACCCGGTGCACCAACGGGTGAGGGAGCTCCTCGCGGACGACACCGTCGGACGCGTCGGCTCGGTCACCTTCGAGTGGCTGCTCGACGTGCAGCACGGAGCGGACTACTTCCGCCGCTGGCACCGGGAACGCGAGCACTCCGGTGGGCTCCTCGTCCACAAGTCCAGCCACCACTTCGACCTCGTCAACTGGTGGCTCGACGACCGGCCCGAGCTGGTGTTCGGCATGGGGCGGCTCTTCTTCTACGGCGAGTCCAACGGCGCCCGGCACGGGCTGGCCCGTGACTACGCGCGCGCCGCCGGCTCCGAGGAGGCCAGGAGCGACCCGTTCGCCCTCGACCTCGCCGCCTCGCCCCGCATGCGCGCGCTCTACCTCGACGCCGAACACGAGGACGGGTACCTGCGGGACCGCAACGTGTTCGGCTCCGGCATCACCGTCGAGGACGACATGTCCGTGCTCGCCCGCTACCGCTCCGGGGTCTCGCTGAACTACCAGCTGCACGCCTACTCGCCGTACGAGGGCTACCGGGTGTGCTTCAACGGGTCCGGCGGCCGGCTCGAACTCGCCGTGCGGGAGAACGACTACGCCCGCTCGCCCGTCGAGGACGGCTTCCGCCTCGAGCGCCCGCCCGGCACGGACGCCGCCGACTTCACCAGGGCCACCATCACGCGGTACCCGTTGTTCGCCGAGCCGGAGGTGCTGCTCGACGAACCGCTCGAACCGGGGCACGGCGGTGGTGACGAGCTGATGCTGCGCGCCCTGTTCGGCCCGCCGGCCGCCGACCCGCTCGGCCTGCGGGCCGACCACGTCGCCGGTGCGAACGCGCTGGCGGTGGGGCTGGCCGCCACCGAGTCGTTCCGGACCGGCGCGCCGGTCCGGGTCTCCGACCTGCTCCCGCTCTGACCGGCCCGGCCCCGGCCCCGGCCCACGCCCAGGCCCACCCCCACGACCGTCCAGACCCGACAGCGCGACGACCGGCGGCGGCAGCCGCGGAAAGGGAAGCAGCGACTGATGACCAGAAGCATGGAGGCTGTCCGAGCACGCCTTGGCGGCTTCGCCTACGGCGGCGACTACAACCCCGAGCAGTGGTCGGAAGATGTGTGGGTCGAGGACCTCCGGTTGATGCGGGAGGCCAAGGTCTCCCTCGTCAGCGTCGGGATCTTCTCCTGGGCCAGGGTCGAACCCCGTCCCGGCCAGTTCGACTTCGCGTGGTTCGACCGGGTCCTCGACGGGCTCGCCGAGAACGGGATCGGCGCCTGCCTCGCGACCATGACCGCGTCGCCCCCTGCCTGGCTGGGCCGTCTCTACCCGGAGACGCTGCCCGTGACCGTCGACGGCACCCGCCTCTCCCACGGTTCCCGCCAGCACTACTGCCCCTCCAGCCCGATCTACCGGGAACGCGCCGCCGAACTGGTGCGGCGGATCGGTGAGCGCTACGGCGACCACCCGGCCGTCGCCCTCTGGCACATCAACAACGAGTACGGCTGCCATCTGCCCGCCTGCTACTGCGACGAGTCGGCGGTGGACTTCCGGCGGTGGCTGCGCAGCCGCTACACCGACATCGACGAGCTGAACACCGCCTGGTACACCGACTTCTGGGCCCAGCGGTACACCGACTGGGACGAGATCCTGCCGCCGAGGGCCGCTCCCTTCCACTCCAACCCCGGGCAGCGCCTCGACTTCGCGAGGTTCACCTCCGACGCCTTCCTGGCCTGCTACCGCATGGAGGCCGACATCCTCCGCGCGGCCGCGCCCTCCGTGCCGGCGACCACCAACTTCATCAGCTCCGGCGCCTCCATCGACGCGTTCGCGTGGGCGGAGGAGATGGACGTCGTCTCCTACGACGCCTACCCGGACCCGTGGGACCGCCAGAGCCAGCGGGAGATCGCCTTCAACTCGGACCTGATGCGGTCACTGCGGGCCGGTCAGCCCTGGCTGTTGATGGAACAGGCCACCAGCGGCGTGAACTGGCGGGACCGGAACTCGCCCAAGGCCCCGGGCGTCATGCGGCTGGACAGCTGGCAGGCCGTGGCGCAGGGCGCCGACGCGGTCATGTTCTTCCAGTGGCGGGCTTCCCAGGGCGGCACCGAGAAGTTCCACGCCGCGATGGTGCCGCACGCGGGGGAGAACACCCGCATCTTCCGCGAGGTGTGCGCACTGGGTGACGAACTGGCCAGGGCCCGGGAGGTCGCCGGGAGCCGAGTGGTCGCCGACGTGGCGCTGCTGCTGGACTGGTCCAGCTGGTGGGCGTTGGAGATGGACTCCCACCCGAGCGTCGACGTCCGGCAGGTCGAGTCCAGTCTGGCGCACTACGCGCCGCTGTTCGAGGCCGGCGTGGCCTGTGACGTCGTGCACCCGGAGTCCGACCTCAGCGGGTACCGGCTGGTGATCGCGCCCAACCTCTACAGCGTCAGCCCGCAGGCCGCCAGGAACCTCCGCGAGTACGTCCGGGGCGGCGGCCACCTGGCGGTGTCCTTCTTCTCCGGCATCGTCGACGACCGCGACCAGGTCTACCTGGGCGGCTACCCGGGAGCCTTCCGCGACGTGCTGGGCGTCTGGGTCGAGGAGTTCTGGCCGCTGCCGGAGAACGGGACGGTCCCGGTGCGGGGCCTGGGAGACCAGGACACGGAGGTCCTCGGCACCGTCTGGTCCGAGCAGATCCACCTGGAGGGCGCCGCCGCCGTCGCGTCGTTCGCCGGCGGGGAGCTGGCGGGGTCCCCGGCGATCACCCGCAACGAGTTCGGCTCCGGGGTCGCCTGGTACCTCGGCACCCGGCTGCCCGAGGACGCCATGCGCGGCCTCGTCGACGGCATCCGGGCCGAGGCCGGGGTGGCGCCGGTGCTGCCCGACCTGCCGGCCGGCGTGCGGGCCTGGGAGCGTGTCGCGGAGAGCGGTGAGCGCTACCTGCTGGTGCTCAACCGGGGCGAGGAGCCGGTGCGGATCCCCCTGCCCACGCCCGGGACCGACGTCCTCCAGCCCGGGGACCCGCTGACCGAGGTCGCGGTGGAACGGCGGGGAGTCGCCGTGCTGCGCCTCGCCCGCGACTAGTCGCACCGGAGCCGCCGCCAGCGCCTCCTCCGCGAACGTCAGCCCAGGTCGCGGGGGAGGCGCGGCTCCACGGTGGCGGCGACCGCCTCCGCCAGCGCGCAGGCGGTGTCGGTGTTCTCCGAGCTGCGTGCGCGCACGAGCGCGTGCGCATCGGCACCGAGGGCGATCGTCAGATCGCAGGCGTTGTCCTCGGTCGACCGCATGGCGGGCCGGGAACCCACCTGGGTCTCCACCGCGTCGTCGGGAAGCAGGGTGGGGTCGACGCCCCGCAGCGCGGAGATGCCGAGCAACAGGGTCGGGCCGCCCCGCTCCAGGGCGGGGATACGGCAGGAGGCGACGTCGGTGCCCGGCATCGACTCCGCGGCGGACCCGTCGACACCGAAGGCGGTGGTCTCCTCGGCCGTCAGCAGTTCACAGGCCTGGATCATCGCCGCGTCCTCCGTCGAGGGCGGCTGGTCGCCCTCGGGACCAGCTCCGGGGGAGACCGGGGTGCCGGGGGCGTGCTCGGGACCAGCTCCGGTGCTCTGGTCGGCCGGTGGGCCCTCGGAAGCGCGCGACGCCGGCGGTTCCTCGGCTGGCAGCGCGCGACCTCCCTCCACCGTGGTGCAGGCGGTGAGGACGGCGCAGGCGAGCAGGGCCCACAGCGGTGTCGCGACTCGCGGGCGCGAGGATCCCGTCATGTCTGGTGCCTCCCGGTGATCGGACGGTGGCATGGAGTACCGCGGCGGGCCAGCGTACGGGGTCCGTCGAGGAGGGCAGGGGGGACCTCGCCCGCGTCGCCGGTGCGCCCGCCCGGGACACCCGGTCAGCCTGTCAGCCCGCCGGTTCCGGCTCCTGCGCGCCGACGCGGCCGCCGAGCTCGCGCACCGGCCGCAGCAGGGCGCCCCAGGCGGGGCCGCCCGTCGCCCGGCCCCTGTCCTCCCGGTGTCCGGTGGACTCGCGGACCACCAGCTCCGGCGTGAACATGACCTGCTGGTGCTGGTGCCCGGAACCGGTGCCCTCCGCGATGACGAGGTCGGCGGCCGTCCGTCCCAGCAACGTCGCGGGTTGTCGGACGGAGGTCAGCGGGACGGCGGCCGCGGCGGCGAAGTCGATGTCGTCGTAACCCACGACGGCCACGTCGTCCGGCACGGAGACGCCGGCGCGCAGCAGCACCTGGAGCAGTCCGAGCGCGACGAGGTCGTTCACGCAGAACACGCCGTCCGGTAGCTCCCCCCGCGCCAACAGCTGTTCCGCGGCTCGTTGGCCCGCCGCGACGTCGAGGGTGGCCACCTCCAGGAACTCGAGGTCCGCGGGGTCGTGGCCCGCCCTGCGCAACGCCTGCCGCCCACCGGCGTGCCGTTCCGCGCACTGCCGGGTCGCGGGTGAACCGGCGATCATCGTCAGGTGGCGACGTCCGGTCGCCAGCAGGTGGGTGACGGCGACCTCCCCGCCGACCCGGTCGTCGACCGCCACCGAGCACAGGTCCTCGGATTCGGCCGGATGTCCGACCAGGACCACGGAGACCCCCCGCGCGGCCAACTCGCGCGCCGAGGACAGGTCGTCCTCCACGGGGGACATCAGCACCCCGTGCACCTGCTGCTGGGCCAGCAGTTCCAGGTGGCGGGACTCCCGGTCCCGTGATCCGTCGCTGTTGCACAGCATCACGGCGTGCCCGGCCTCCGTCGCGGCCGCCTCCACGCCCTTGGCGAGGTCGGTGAAGAACGGGTTGCCGACGTCGAGGACGACCAGGCCGATGGTGCGGGCGGTCCCCGACCGGAGTTGCCGCGCCGACTCGTTGCGGACGAAGCCGAGTTCGTCGATGGCGGCGAGGACTCGCCGGCGCGTGGCGGGCGCGACGACCGACGGGCGGTTGAGCACGTTGGACACCGTCCCCACCGACACCCGGGCGGCCCTGGCCACCTGCCGGATGCTGGCTGCTGCCTGCTGTCCCACCGCACCTCCCGCTGGGCAGACGCCGAGACGCTGGCTGACGTCTTGAAACGTGTCAATCACCGTGATGGAGTCGCTTCCCGCACCGTGGGGAAGCCTGGAGGAAGTATGCCGCACTGGTGGGAATGCTCGGGCAAAAAGTCCCGCACGAGAGGTTGACACCGCGAAGAGGCGTGCTGCAAACTCAGCACAAGCGCGTTGTTGAAACGATTCATTAACCCGGTGGCAACCCAGGACGAGGGGGCGGCCGGCGTTTGTCGGGACGACCCACTCAACGAGGAGGCCGGGCGCATGATGCGGTCGCGCGCAATGACGGGTTTTCGGCACGTTCGGGCCGAGTTGGCGACAGCCGTCGCTCGGGGCCCCGTGGTTCGTGGTGGTCGCTCGTGACCCAGCGGATCTGCTTCACGCTCCAGGTGCGCCCTGACCGCCTGGAGGAGTACCGCGAACGGCACGCGGACGTCTGGCCGGACATGCGGAAAGCGCTATCCGAATCCGGGTGGCGCAACTACTCCCTCTTCCTCCGCGAGGACGGCCTGCTGATCGGCTACCTGGAGTGCGACGACTTCGACGCCGCCAGGGAGGCGATGAACCGCACCGAGGTCAACGCACGCTGGCAGGCCGAGATGGCCCCGCTGTTCGCCGAACTCGACTCCGGCGCCGCCGACGAGGACATGAGTCCACTACCCGAGGTCTTCCACCTTCCCTGACGGTCCCTCCCCCGCGTCCCACGCACTCCGCGTCCCCTGGTCGCGGTGGTCGCCGCCGTCCACATCCGCAAGGAGCCTCCTGATGACCGAGATCAGTCCCAGTCGCCGCGCCACGGTGAAGTCGATCCTGCGCGGCCTGCGGATCGAGACGCCGTCCTGGGCCTACGGCAACTCCGGGACCCGGTTCAAGGTGTTCGCGCAGGCCGGAGTGCCACGCACCCCGCAGGAGAAGATCGACGACGCCGCCAAGGTCCACGAACTCACCGGAGCGGCACCCAGCGTGGCCCTGCACATCCCCTGGGACAAGGTCGACGACTGGGCCGGGCTCGCCGCCCACGCCCGCGACGCCGGCATCGAACTCGGGGCGATCAACCCCAACGTCTTCCAGGAGGACGACTACAAACTCGGCAGCATCTGCAACCCGGACCCCGGCATCCGCCGCAAGGCCACCGACCACCTGCTGGAGTGCGTGGAGATCGCCGAGCAGACCGGGTCGAAGATCCTGTCGATGTGGGTGGCCGACGGCACCAACTACCCCGGGCAGGACGACATCCGGGCCCGGCAGGACCGGCTGGCCACGGCGCTGCGCGAGGTCTACGACCGGATGCCGGAAGGCATGCGGCTGCTGCTGGAGTACAAGTTCTTCGAACCCGCCTTCTACACGATGGACGTCCCCGACTGGGGCACCTCCTACGCGCACTGCGCTCAGCTCGGACCGGCCGCGCAGGTCCTCGTCGACACCGGGCACCACGCCCCGGGTACGAACATCGAGTTCATCGTGTCCTTCCTGCTGCGGGCCGGGATGCTCGGCGGCTTCCACTTCAACTCCCGCTTCTACGCCGACGACGACCTCATCGTCGGCCTGGCCGACCCGTTCCAGCTGTTCCGCCTCATGTACGAGGTGAACCGGGGCGGCGGCCTCGCCGCGGACTCCGACCTCGCCTTCATGCTCGACCAGTGCCACAACATCGAGCCCAAGATCCCGGCGATGATCCGATCCATCACCAACGTGCAGGAGGCCACCGCCAAGGCGCTCCTCGTCGACACCGACGCGCTGCGCTCGGCCCAGGAGGCCGGTGACGTCCTCGGCGCCAACGAGGTGCTCATGGACGCCTACCACACCGACGTGCGGCCACTGGTCGCCGAACTCCGCACCGACATGGGCCTCGACCCCGACCCGATCGCCGCCTACCGCCGCTCGGGGTACCAGCAGCGCATCGAGGCGGAACGGGTCGGCGGCAACGCGATGGGCTGGGGAGCCTGACCGCACCAGGGCACCCGGCCACACCGGGAAGCGCCAGCAGCCAGTGGAACACCGTCCCGGCACCGGGGCGCACGAACAGGGAAGAGTGGAACGCAGTGTCGAGTTCAGCGTCAGGCGCCCCGGACACCGGACGGGGAACGCACCCGGAGGTCAGCGCGCTCATCGCCCGCTGCCACGACCTCGGCTCCGACCCGCGCAACACGAACTACGCCGGTGGCAACGCCTCCGTGAAGGCGTCCGGTACGGACCCGGTGACGCGCGAACCCGTCGAGCTGATGTGGGTCAAGGGCTCCGGTGGTGACCTGGGCACCCTGACCGAGGAGGGCCTGGCCGTGCTCCGGGTCGACCGCCTCCGCTCCCTCGTCGACGTCTACCCCGGCGTGGACCGCGAGGACGAGATGGTCGCCGCGTTCGACTACTGCCTGCACGGCAAGGGTGGCGCCGCGCCGTCCATCGACACCGCCATGCACGGCCTCGTCGACGCCGCCCACGTCGACCACCTGCACCCCGACGCGGGCATCGCGCTGGCCACCGCGGCCGACTCCCGCGAACTGACCGCCCGCTGCTTCGGCGACCGCGTCGCCTGGGTGCCGTGGCGGCGACCCGGGTTCCAACTCGGCCTGGACATCGCCCAGATCCGCCGCGAGAACCCCCAGGCCATCGGCGTCATTCTCGGTGGCCACGGCATCACCGCCTGGGGCGACACCTCCGAGGAGTGCCGCGCCAACTCCCTGGAGATCATCAGCACCGCCCAGGAGTTCATCGACAACCACGGCCGGCGGGACCCGCTCGGCGCGGTGGTGCCCGGCTGGGAGCCCCTGCCCACCGAGGAACGACGCGCGCGAGCGGCCGCGCTCGCCCCCGTGCTCCGGGGACTGGCCGCCACCTCGCAGCGGGAGACCGGCGAACCCGCCCCGGGCCGCGGCCCGCTCGGCCACTTCACCGACACCGACGTCGTCCTCGACTTCGTCTCCCGCGAGCGGATGCCCGAGCTCGCCGCGCTCGGCACCTCCTGCCCGGACCACTTCCTCCGCACCAAGGTGCGGCCGCTCGTCCTGGACCTGCCCCCGACGGCTCCCCTCGACGAGACGATCGCCCGACTACGGGAACTCCACGCCGCCTACCGCGACGACTACCGCGCCTACTACGAGCGGCACGCCACCCCCGACTCCCCACCGATGCGCGGCGCCGACCCGGCCATCGTGCTCGTGCCAGGAGTCGGGATGTTCTCCTTCGGCGCCGACAAGCAGACCGCCCGCGTCGCCGGCGAGTTCTACGTCAACGCGATCAACGTCATGCGCGGCGCGGAGGCGCTGTCCCGGTACCAGCCCATCGACGAGAACGAGAAGTTCCGCATCGAGTACTGGGAGCTGGAGGAGGCCAAGCTGCGGCGGCGGCCCAAGCCCCGGCCCCTGGCCGGGCGGATCGCCCTCGTCACGGGTGGCGGCAGCGGAATCGGGCGGGCCACCGCCCGTCGGCTCGCCGCCGAGGGCGCGTGCGTCGTCGTCGCCGACCGGGACGGCGCCGCCGCCGCCGAGGTCGCCGACGAACTCGGGGCCAAGGCCCTCCGCACCGCCGACGTCGCCGTTCCCGTCACGGTGGACGTCACCGACACCGACGCGGTGGCGGCGGCGGTCGACGCCGCGAGCCTCGCCTTCGGCGGGGTCGACCTGGTCGTCAACAACGCGGGACTGTCCATCTCCAAGCCCCTGCTGGAGACGACGGACGCCGACTGGGACGTGCAGCACCGGGTGATGGCCCGGGGCTCCTTCCTCGTCGCCCGTGCGGCCGCGGCGGCCATGGCGAAGCAGGGCATCGGCGGGGACATCGTCTACGTCGCCAGCAAGAACGGTGTGTTCGCCGGACCCAACAACGTCGCCTACGGCGCGGCCAAGGCGGACCAGGCGCACCAGGTCCGACTGCTCGCCGCCGAGCTGGGCGCGCACGGCATTCGGGTCAACGGCATCAATCCGGACGGCGTGGTCCGTGGTTCCGGCATCTTCTCCGGCGGGTGGGGCGCGCAGCGCGCCGCCGTCTACGGGGTGCCCGAGTCCGAGCTGGGTGAGTTCTACGCCCAGCGGACCCTGCTCAAGCGCGAGGTGCTCCCCGAGCACGTCGCCGCCGCCGTCCACGTCCTGGTCGCCGGCGAGCTGACCAGGACCACCGGGCTGCACGTGCCGGTGGACGCGGGAGTCGCCGCGGCGTTCCTGCGGTAGGGCGCCGAACGGCGCCCGTCGGAAGCGTTTCCGGGGTCGGTCGAGGACACAGGAGGAGGTCCCAGTGGTTGCGGTGGCTATGCGCGCGACGGCACTGAGTGCGGAACGGGTTCGTGCCGAACAGATCAGGACCGACTGCGTCGGGGAGGTGCGGCTGACCCGGGAGGAGCGCCAGATCCTCGCGCTGCTCGCGGAGGGCTACCTCCTGGACGGCATCGCCAGGCGGATGTGCACGTCCAACCGGACCCTGCGCCGCAGGATCAGGGGCGTGTGCGACCGACTCGGCGTGCAGACACCCATCCAGGCCGTGGCCTGGGCCGCCCGGCGCGGGCTCATCTGAGCCCACCCACCACGGGCGACGACCGGACGCGGCCGGCGGCAGCCACCGCGACCACCGCCCCCACGGGGGGGCGGCAACCGACACGACGAGCGCGGCGGGGCACCGGACCAGGTGCCCCGCCGCCCTGCGAGGAGAGGAGGACGCGGTGACGGCCACCAGGGCCACCAGCGACCCGACAGCGGGCGGAGCCGTGCACTGCGCCGCCGTGGACCTGGGCGCCTCCAGCGGCCGGGTGCTGCTGGGCAGGATCGGCGGCGGTGAGCTCTCCGTCACCGAGGCGGCCCGGTTCCCCAACGACCCCGTCCGCACCGTGGACGGCTCCGGGGTGTCCCGACTGCACTGGGACGTCCTCGGCCTCTACCAGCGGACGCTGGGCGGCCTCGCCGCCGCCGCCCAGCTCGGCGGGACGCCGTTGTCCAGCGTCGGCATCGACTCCTGGGCGGTGGACTACGGCCTGCTGGACGCAGAGGGGGCCCTGCTGGGCACCCCCTTCCACTACCGGGACGCCAGGACCGAGGACATCCTGCCCGAACTGCTCGACGACGTCCCGGCCGAACGGATCTACGACATCACCGGCATCCAGTTCATGCCGATCAACACCCTCGTCCAACTGCGGTCGAGGACCGGCCGCGCCCAGCTCGACCACGCCAGGACGCTCCTGCTCATCCCTGACCTGCTGGGCTACTGGCTGACCGGCGAACGCGTCGCCGAGGTCACCAACGCCTCCACCACCCAGCTGTTCGACGTCCGCGCCCGCCGCTGGTCGCCCGAACTGGCGGACGCGGCGAGGATCCCACCCGGCCTCCTGCCGCCGGTGCGGGAACCGGGCCTCCCCCTCGGTGCCGTCCACGACGAGGTGGCGTCCCACCACGGCCTGCCAGCCGGGCTCCCCGTCGTCACCGTCGGCTCCCACGACACGGCATCGGCCGTGGTCGCCGTGCCCGCCACCACCGAACGGTTCGGGTACGTCTCCTGCGGCACCTGGTCCCTCGTCGGACTCGAACTCGACCACCCCGTCCTCACCGACGACAGCCGGCGGGCGAACTTCACCAACGAACTCGGCGTGGACGGCACCGTCCGGTACCTGCGCAACGTGATGGGGCTCTGGCTGCTCCAGGAATCCATGCGAGCCTGGCGAATCGCCGGGCAGGACCACGACATCGAACGCCTGCTCGCCGACGCGAGCCGAGAACAGCCCTTCCGTTCCGTGCTGGACCCGGACGACCCGGTGTTCCTCGCTCCCGGGGACATGCCCGCCCGCATCGCCGACGCCTGCCGGCGCGCCGGGCAACCCGTGCCCGAGACCCCCGCCGCGCTCACACGGTGCGTGCTGGAGAGCCTGGCCCTGGCCTACGCGCGCACGCTCCGGACCGCCTGCGAACTCGCCGACCGGCAGGTCGACGTGCTGCACCTCGTCGGAGGCGGCTGCCGCAACGAACTGCTCTGCCAACTCACCGCGGACGCCTGCGGGATCCCCGTCGTGGCCGGGCCGGTGGAAGCCACCGCGCTGGGAAACCTCCTCGTCCAGGCCAGGGCCGCCGGGCGGAGCGAACTGGCCGGCCTGCCGGAGATGCGCGCCCTGATCACCAGCACCCAGCCGCTCCGGCGGTACGAGCCGGACCGCTCCGCCGCCACCACCTCAGCCTGGGCCGAGGCGGCCCGCCGGGTGCGCGCCGCGAGCTCGGCGAGCTGACCGGGACCGGCCTCCCCGCTCGGCTCGCCCTCGGCACCCACCCCGCCACCGCGGGGGCCGTGACCGTCGTCCAGCCCGAGGTGCGCTTCCAACGGGGACGACGTGTCTGTGGCAGGACATCGGCAAACCTCTGGGCGAGGGCGAGGGGCCGGGAGGGGATCGTCTGCCCAGGGGGACCAGAACCGCCGGGATGTGGCTTCAGCCCCGACCTCGGAGGCCCCGCCCTCAGCTCTGCTCTCGCGGGAGTTCGGGTTCCACGACGGCGGCCACCCGCTCGGCGGCCTCGCAGGCGGCCTCCTGCGATTCGGCGAAGTCCACGGCGACGGTCGCATGAGCGGACTCGCTCAGCTTCATGGAGATCTGGCACATGCTCGGGTCGCGGTCGTCGGTGACGAGGAGTGCGCGAAGTGGTCCGACCTGGTGTTCCGTGGAGTTGTAGTTGGTGAGGTTGAGTTCGTCCAGCGCCCAATCCCGGTCAATGTTGATGGACATGAGCGGGCTTTCCAACGGCGCGGGTCGGTAGAGGCACATGTACGCCACACCAACGTCATCGAATTCGGCTGTGGTGGGGTCGAATCCGAGGTCGGTGATCTGGTTGTCGTCGAGTACTTCGCAGGGCAGGACGTCGGCGATGTCCTCGGCGAAGGTGGTGTTGTCGGGGTTGGTGGTCGTGTCGGGTGTGGTGGTGTTTGGGGTGGTGGGGGTGTGGGCTTGTCCGGTGGTTTCGGTGGTGCAGCCCGTCAGGACGGTGAGCAGGGTGATTGCCGCGAGTGCCGTGGTGCGGTGTGGGGGTGTCCGACGGGTCATGTGAGGTGGTCTCCGGTGTTGTTGAGCAGGGTGGCGTTGTCGGTGTCCTGTTGTTGGGTGTTGCGGGCGGAGGCGCGGATGGCGGCGGCGAGGTCTTTGAGCGCCTGGATGTGGAGCACGAGGTTTTCCTTGGCCGAGGTCGGCGCGCCGACCGCCGTCACCGGGGTCGTGCCTGGGTGGTCGCTGTCGCCACTGTCAGTGGTCGGGAGGAGCGTTTCCCTCCTGGCTGGCGACCGCTTCCCAGCCTCGCCTGGTGGGGGTGGGGGATCGCCGAGCAGCGCGGTGGGGCGGCATGAGGTGGTTCAGCGTCCGTGAGTCGGCTCGCCGTGTGCTCTGTGCTGGGCCGGCTCTTTTCAGCGGAGGTGTGCTCAGCTCTGCTCTCGCGGGAGTTCGGGTTCCACGACGGCGGCGACCCGCTCGGCGGCCTCGCAGGCGGCCTCCTGCGATTCAGCCCAACTCACCGCTACGGTGGCGTGGGCTGTCTCGCCGAGTTCCATCGAGATTTGGCACCGGTTCTGGTCGCTGTCATCGGTGATGAGGAGCGCCCGGAGTGGCCCAACCTGGTGGTCTGCGGTATTATAATTTGCCAGATTGAGGTCGTCTAACGCTCGATCAGACCGGATGTTGATGGACATCAGTGGGTTTTCCAGTGGCGCCGGTCGGTAGAGGCACATGTAGAGGATTCCCACGTCGTCGAACTGGGCTGTGGTGGGGTCGAATCCGAGGTCGGTGATCTGGTTGTCGTCGAGTACTTCGCAGGGCAGGACGTTGGCGATGTCCTCGGCGAAGGTGGTGTTGTCGGGGTTGGTGGTTGTGTCGGGTGTGGTGGAGTTGGTGGTGTTTGGGGTGGTGGGGGTGTGGGCTTGTCCGGTGGTTTCGGTGGTGCAGCCCGTCAGGACGGTGAGCAGGGTGATTCCCGCGAGTGCCGTGGTGTGGCGGTGTGGGGGTGTCCGACGGGTCATGTGAGGTGGTCTCCGGTGTTGTTGAGCAGGGTGGCGTTGTCGGTGTCCTGTTGTTGGGTGTTGCGGGCGGAGGCGCGGATGGCGGCGGCGAGGTCTTTGAGCGCCTGGATGTAGAGCACGAGGTTTTCCTTGGCCGAGGTCGGCGTGCCTGATGCGGTTATGCGGTCCTGCTTGGACATCAGTAAGGCCACTGGACTGGAGCCGAGTGGCACATCCTGCTCCAGAAATCTGAACCTTTCCAGTCGGTCGGTGGCACGAACGGCGATGGCGTCGATTTTGGTGGCCATGCTCTCGGCGCTCTCGGGGTTGATCGAGACCTTTCCCGCCGCGGCGGCCGCGCTGAACGCCGCGATGCTGCCCGTCATCTTCGCCGTCGAGGGAATCGCGGAACCGGTGCCGCCGCCGTCGCTTTCGATGTGCACGCTGCCTCCCACGTTCTCTTCGCGGAGCGGCGACAGCCGGACTCCGCGGCACTGGTCAACGCTACCAACGGGGAAACACACCGCAGGTATGAATCGGTGCACCGACTCCGAACGGAGCAGGAACGCGTCAGGACGAGGCGAGAAGCGAGAAGTAGGACGTGTTTCAGCGTCCTCGGCGCGCGAGGCGCCATTGGACCGCCGCCACGAGGAGGAACACGACGGTGGACACGAGGGGGATCCACCCGTGACCGTCCTCGCCCATGCCGTCGCCGTCCAGCTTCTGCCGTAGGCAGAGTGCCAGCACGACCGCGCAGCCCAGCCCGCCCAGGGCGAGACCTCGTCGCCGGGATCCTCGTCGACCACCCTCACGTGGCCCGAACGCGGCGTCCATCGCGGTCGCCGCGACGACCACGGCGAGCACGATGGCCCCGTAGGAGGCGATGCTGGCCGGCCAGCTCCCGAAGACGACGGACAGCATCGTGACCGAGGCGCCGAAGGTGCCGGCCACGACGCCGAGCAGTGCGGCGCCGAGCAGGTGCGACGTGCGCCGGGACGTGCCGCCTTCCGAGGTCTGCGGCGGGTCCGGGGCTGGGACGTCCCGGTCAGGGCCGCGTGCCGTCCGCCCCAGGGTGAGAATGCGGCGCGCGAGCAGGAGCAGCCCGGCCACGCCGCTGGCGGCGGGCAGGGGGAGCATCACGGTGAGGACCAGGGCCAGGCTCGGGGAGATGTACTCGGTGACCACGGGCGCGATCTCGCCGGGAACCTCGTGGAAGGTGCAGGTCGCCCGAGGGGGGAGCAGGGTGGTCCTGACGACGACCCTCGTCGTGTCGATGTCGAACCTCGCGGCGCAGGCGGCGCCCTGGTCGAGCCACACCGGCATCGCCGCCTGCACGACCAGCATCCAGACGAGGAAACCGACCAGGCTGAGGCCGAGCAGCGTCCAGTGGAGACGGCGCCCCAGTGCGGTCCAGGTTCGCCGCTGCCGGTTTTCTCCGTGATGTCCGCCCTCGCTCACATCGGTTCATCCTGCCAGCGCGCCGTAGCGGACATTTCGCCGTGGCGCACCAGCGGTCCCTCGTTCGGGCAGGAGGGCTTGCGCTGGGTGATGAGCGGGGGAGCGCGCAGCCGCGCTCCTGGGGCCACCTCCGGCGGGGTGGGGCCGTCTCGGGCCGCTCGCCGGACGGGCGGTCCCGGGCGGACGGGAGCTGGTGGTCGTCGGGTACCGGCGAGGACGAGGGCTTCGGCGGGCACGGGTCGCTCGCGGCTATCCGGCGGCGGCCAGGTCCTCCTCGCCGAAGCTGAGCGGGTTCGCGTCGTGGACCGGTTCGAAGGCGCCGTCCCCAACACTGCGGTACACCCCCTGAACGGGACTGATGAGGGACAACGGCAGGTCGTCCCTGGAAAGTTCGGCGAACAGGAGGTAGGTGTCCCCGACGACCATGCGTGTGGAGTCGGCGTCCGAGGGTTGGCCGATGCGAACCGTCTCCCCGACGGCGCGTTCTCCCAGCACGACCCGTTCGACCTCGAGTTCGTGGACGGTGTACGAGATGACGGCCGCCGGTTCTCCGCCGGCCCGCTCGGTGCCCGAGGCGAGGGCGACGTCGATCCGCCGCTGGGACGTGGCGAGCAGCCGACCCTCAACGACGACATCGGCGGCTGAGCGGAGTCGCGCCAGGGAGTCGAAATGCGGCCAGTCGCCGGCCGGGGGAGCGGTCGCGGGTCCGCAGCCCGCGCCCAGCAGGGCGGCCACCGCCGAGGCGAGCACCGCCGGTCCGCGTCGAACGTCCGATCGTCGGGAGGCCACGGTCAGCGGCCTCCGGTCGGCTCGTCCGGTGCCGTCTCGTGGACACCGAGGCCGGGGTACCGCTCGGGCAGTTCGGGAACCCTGGTGACGGTGACGCCGGCGATGCCGGACACCGCCTGTTCGGCCTCGTCCACGTCGGTCCCCGCGACCTCGACCAACACCCGGTTGTCCATGGGGTGCACGCCGATCCCGCCGAGCACGCCCGCCTCGGTCAACGCCTCCTCGGCCCGGGCCCTGGCTGCCTCGAGTTCCAGCGCCGCGAACTCGACCCGGGTGAGGGTGACGTGGTCGACGAGGTCGGGGAAGTCGTCCAGCGCGGTGGGGCGCGGGTCGACCTCGGTCAGCGCGACCACGACGCGGAACTCCGGCTCGTACCCGCCGATCCACGCTCCGCCGAAACGGTCGGGTTCCTGGGCGACGAGGGCGGCTTCCAGCTCGCCCACCTGTTCCTGGACGGGGTGGTGGTGCGCGCCCGCTTCGGCTGGCCCGTCCTCGGCGCTCGGCCCACCGGACCCGAGGCGCGGTTCCGGGTGGGCCGAGGACGCCGAGGGGTATGGCGGTCCACTGGTCGCGGGTGTCCCGGTTCCCGCGCATCCCGCGAGTGCCAGCAGCACGCAGGTCGCGGTCACCCCGGTTCTGAACGCCCGTGTCGTCATGTCCGTGTCCTTTCCTCGGCCCGGGTCGAGGAACCCGGCGCGGAAGGGGAGTGCTGGGTGGACGGTGGAACCGCGAGGTGGGGTTGCTCCGCGCCCGCGGCCGGCTGGGCGGGTACTCCCGACGGCCCAGTCGACTCCCCGACATGGCGGCCCACTCCGGCCAACCCGCGTCGTGGCCACTGTCCCCGCGGGTGCCGGTCGCCCTACCGTCCGGCGTGACCGGAAGGAGTCCCACATGTCGACGACCGGGAGAACCCGGGTGGCGGGTGTCCTAGGGGTGGCCGTCCTCGGGGCGGCTCTCGTCGCCTGCGGGGACAGCGGCGGCGGGAGTGGCGCCGTGTCGCTGCACTTCACCTGGTGGGGCAACGAGGACCGCGCCGAGGCGACGCAGCGCGCGGTTGACCTGTTCGAGGAACGCAACCCGGGTATCACGGTGACGACGTCGTTCGCCAGCTACGAGTCGTACGTGGAGAAGCTGTCCACCCAGGTGGCGGGTGGGGCCGCGCCCGACCTGATCCAGATGGACACCTTCTTCCTTCGTGAGTACGCGGAGCGCGGGGTCCTGATGGATCTGACCGAGCACGTCGGTGAGGCCATCAGCACCGAGCACCTGCCGGACACCCTGTTGGAGGGAGCGACCCTCGACGGTGCCCTGTACGCGCTGCCCCTGGGCCAGAACGTTCCCGCCCTCGTCTACGACCGGGAGCTGTGGGACGCCGCCGGGGTGCCGGCGCCGGAGATCGGCTGGACCTGGGAGGACTACCGGAGCGCGGCGGAGCGGGTGGCCGAGGAGACCGGGGAGGCGGGGACGACCGACTTCGGCTGGAACTCGGACTGGTTCGACTTCTGGTTGCGACAGCAGGGCAAGTCCCTCTACACCGAGGACGCCGGTCTGGGGTTCGACGAGGCCGACCTGGTCGACTTCTGGACGGTCGCGCAGGACTGGGTGCGGGAGGGGGTGTCCACCCCGCCGGAGACGACGACCTCGGTGAACGGCGCGCTGGACACCTCGCCGCTGGCCCGGGGCCAGGCGGGGTCTGAGTTCAACTACGACTCGACGGCCGGCAGCTACTTCACGGTGTCGGACGACATGGCGTTGGCGCCTCTGCCGACGGACACCGGGAACGGCGGTGCGCACGCCGGGGCCTCCTCGCTGCTGAGCGTGTCGAGCTGCACCGAGCACCCGGAGGAGGCCGCCGCGTTCGTCGGCTTCCTCGTCAATGACGTCGACGCGGGGCGCGCACTGGGCGTGAGCAGGTCGATGCCGGTCAACGGCGAGGTGCGGGCGGCGGTGTCCGGCTCGTTGGAGGGCGCCGACAGCGCGGTGTACGAGTTCCAGGAGTCGGTCGCGGAGGAGCTGAACGAGGCCCCGCCGCCCCCACCGACGGGCGCCAGCACCAACAAGCGGACCTTCACCCGGATCTACGACGAGATCAACTTCGGTCAGCGGTCGGTGTCGGAGGGGGCGGCGCGGTTCGTGCGGGAGGCGGGGCGGGCGCTGCGCTGAGCGGTCCCACCCCTGTGCGTGAACGGGTTGGTGGCCGGGGGCCGGCGGTGCGTCCCGGCACCGCCACGGGTCAGTTCTCGACGGTCAGCAGCCCTTGTTCGTAGGCGCGGGCGACAGCCTCGGTGCGACTGGTCGCCCCCAGCTTGGCCATGACCCTCGACAGGTGCACGCTCACGGTCTTGGGGCTGATGTGCAGGTCCTCGCCGATCTGGCGGTTGGTCAGCCCGGCCGCGGCCAGTTCGAGGGCCGAACGTTCCCGGGGGGTGAGGGGGTCGGGTGTCCCCGGGGGCGTGGGGTGGTGGTCAGGTGCCGCGTCGTGGGCCCCCTCCCCGGGTTCCGACAGCCGGGAGCCGGCACGGAAGCGTTCGATCCGGGTGCGGAGCGGGGCCGCGCCGATCTCGTCGGCGAGGGCCAGCGCGGCGGCGGCCTCCCGGTCGCCGCCGGGCCGGTCGCCCCGCGCGGTCAGGGCCTGGGCGAGGCCGAACCGGATGTGCGCCTGCCAGGCCCGCAGTCCCTCGGAGAGCGCGAGTGCGCTCCGCCAGGTCGCCGGGTCGTTCCGCCCCAGGAGCCGGCCGTACTCGGCTTCGGCCCATCTCCCCTCGGCCTGGGTGCTCCGCGCGGCGGACTCCGGTGAGCCCCATGGCCGGTCGGGGCGTTCGTCGCGGATCTCCCGGACCTGGGCGATGAACCCGTCGGCCAGCCCCCGGATCTCGGCGAGGGTGTCGGTGTCCCCGGATCGGCGGGCCACCTGGGTGAGTTCCGCGCAGCAGGACAGCCCGAGCCGCAGGCAGCCGACGGCGTTGCTGGCGTGCATCCGTTCGATCCGGAAGATCCAGGCCAGGGCGTGCCGCACGTGGTGGAGCGCCTCGCGGTGCCGGCCGAGGGAGTGGAGGTGCACCGCCCTGCCGTACTGGACGAGGAAACGGGTGACCGATTCCCTGCTGTCCCGGTCGAGCCGGGCGGCCAGCCGGTCGAACTCGTCGTGGCGCCCGAGGCCGGAAAGGATCGGCAGGGTGACGGCGTCGAGTCGTTGCTGGAACAGGGCGGGGGGCGTGCGGTCGCTGAGGTCGGCGATCGCCAGGGCCTCCTCCCAGTGGCCGGTCCACGTCGAGATCAGGATGAGGTCCTGGTAGCAGTCGAGGGCGATCCCGCCCCAGAGCACCCCGATCTCCTCGCTCCGCTGGGTGATCGTCTTCAGGGCGTGCCGCCCCTCCGAGTAGTGCCCCAGCCAGCTGAGGTGGATGGCGTAGTTCTTCCTGGCCCGGAGTTCGACCTGGTGGGCGCCGATGGCGGTGGCCCGTTCCGCGGCTCGCAGGCCCAGTGCCAGGGACCGGGAGACCTGCCGTTCCATGGAGGCGAAGACGGCGAGGGTGACCATGGCGTCGATCGCCACCTGTTCGGCGCCCACCGACTCCGCGTCGACGATGGCGTCCTCGGCGTGCCGTCGGAGCGCGGGGAGGTCGATGTCGTCCTCCCGCAGCCACACCCAGCTCCGGGCCATCAGGGCGAGGACCGCGGCCCGTTCCTGGCTCGCCGCCCGGGGCGCTACCAGGTCCCACGCGTCGGCGAGCACGGTGCTGATCTCGGCGGCGTGCACCTCCAGGGGGATGAGCCGGGCCGCCAGCTCGGCCCGGGCCGCGGCGCGGGCCTCCGGGGTGGCGGCGGAGTCGGCGACCCGGACGGCGGCGCGGGCGTGCGCGGCCGCTCGTTCGAGTTCGCCGGCGCTCTCGGCCGTGGTGGAGGTCTCCCGGAGCAGGGCGAGGTGGTCGACTCCGCTGACCCGTTCCGGTTCCGCCACCCGGTCCCAGAGCTGGAGGGCCTGTTCCAGGTGGTGCAGCGACTCCCCGGGGGCTCCCATCCGCCGCACCTCACGGGCGGCGGTCACCGATGCGGCGAGCGCCACGGGCAGGTCGTTGCTCTGCCGCGCGTGGTAGGCGAGGGCCGTGGTCGTGCCCTGGTCGTCGGCGACCCTGGCGAAACCCTGGTGGAGCCTGACCCGCTCACCGGGGAGCAGGTCGTTGTAGACGGCCTCGCGCACGAGCGCGTGGCGGAAGGTGTAGGCGCCGTCGGTGGTCGCGACCAGCACGTGTTGTCGCACCGCCTCGTACAGCGCGTCCTCGGCGACGGTGTCCTCGAGCCCCGACGCCGCCACCAGGGCGGCGTGGGAGGTGGTGACGCCTTCGCCGCACGCGGCGGCGCGGACGGCGCGTTGCGCGTCGCCGCTGAGCCGTTCGACCCGGGCGAGCAGCAGGTCGCTCAGGACGGCGGGGAGCCCGTTGTCGAGAGTGCCGCGTTCCCGGCACGCCTCCGCCAGTTCCTCGCAGAAGAACGCGTTGCCCTCCGACCTGCTCGCGATTCCCCTGGTCACCGAGTCGGGCAGCTGGTCGCCGGTCAGGACGCGCACGAAGTCGAGCGTCTCGGCGGGCGTGAACGGGCGCAGTGACATCCGGAGGACGGAGGGCAGCCGGGACAGCTCGCCGATCACCGGTCGTAGCGGGTGTTGCCGGTGGAGGTCGTCGGAGCGGTAGGTGGCCACCACCAGGAGGCGTTGGTGTCCGAGTCGGGAGACGAGGAACCGCACGAGGTCCCGGGTGGAGGCGTCGGCCCAGTGCAGGTCCTCCAGGGCGAGCAGCACGGGGCGGTCGCTCGCGAGGTCGGCCAGCAGGCCGTGGACGGCGTCGAAGAGCCGGAGGCGTTCCGGCGGCCCGTCAGCGGAGCCGGTGTCGTGGGGGATCTCCAGGCCGGGCAGCAACCTGCCGAGTTCGGCTCGGCGGCTGGCGATCGCGGGGAGTTCGCCGGTCGCGGACACCACGCGGCCCAGTGCCTCGGCGAAGGGCAGGTAGGGCAGCCCGGCCCTGTCGAGGTCGAGGCAGCGCCCGCCCAGGACCACCGCGTCGTCAGCGTTGGCCAGCGCGGTCAGCTCGGCGAGCAGCCGGGACTTGCCGACCCCCGCCTCCCCGCCGAGGAGGACCGCGCCAGCCCTCCCCAGCTGGGCGGAGCGCCAGGCGGAGCGGAGCGTGGCGAACTCGTCGACGCGCGCGACCAACGGGGTCACCGGTCCGAAAGACACGTCGAATGATCCCACGGGCCGCAGCGGCGGCCGGGCGGTGGCATCGCCCGCGTTCTCCGCCCGATCCGCTGCCGGCCCGAGCCACTGGACACCGGCCGGATGCGTCCGCGCGGCCCCCTTCCTGGCGAGGAGGGTCATCGCCGCCCGTCGGACCAGCAGCGCGCCGTCGCCCCCGGTGCCGCCGTCGGCCGGGATCACACCAGCTCCGCGACGGGCTGGGCGCGGCGGGGCGCGCGTGCCTCACCGGTGGTCGGCTCTCCGGGCCGCTCCGTCGTCCCGGCCTCGTCGCCGGCCGCCCTGACGTGGCGGTCCGCCCTGACGGGGGACTCGGGGGCGCGTCGGCGGCTGGGCCGCAGCCTCGTCCGGTACCAGGCCCCCTCGGCGCGGCGGTCCCGCTGGACCTCCCGGACCTCCTGCCACCGCGTGTCGATCGACTCCCACATGTGATGACCTCCCTCTCTCCACCGTCGAGAGTGGGGGTAAGGAGGGGGCCCGCACATCGGGCAACCGCCCACGATCGGCGGTCCGGGAGGTCCTTACCCGTCCTTACCCGTCCCCGGGCGGGGCGGACGTCGGGCGGCTCGTGGTGCCCCGGTCGCCGAACCCCGCCAGGAGGGGCGGCGGCGAGGGGCGGCGGGTGGCCGTGGATTGGCGGGCACGGGTGGGTGCGGGCGGGGCAGCGTGGTCCGCGGCGTCCCCGGGAGGCCCCGGGGACGCCGTCGGGCGGGTTCGGTGGACGTCAGAACCGGTCGGGTACCAGGGCCAGCGTCTGGATGGCGGCCAGGCCGTACTGGGCGCTGGCATTGGTGGACACGAAGTCGGTCTCGTCCACCGGGTTCAGCGCGGACGGGCCTTCCACGCGGCGTCGTTCCCAGGTCAGGTCCCGGGGGTAGCCGGCCTCGCCCCGGTAGAACTCCTCCTTGGCGCGCTGGGCCAGGTCCTCGTCCCCGAGCCGGTTCGCCGCGTAGGCGGTGAGCCGGCAGTGCGCCTGCCGGAGGTTGAGGTTCCCCAGGTGTCGTCCCAGTTCGGCCTCCTGCTCCTCTCGCGAGGCGTTGTACAGCCGGCAGTACCCCAACCATGCCTCGGCGAACCCGGTCTCCTCCGGCACGAGCCTCACCAGTTCGGAGCAGATCTCGGTGAGGCCGTGCACGGCGCTGAGGTGGGAGGCCCTGGCCACGTCGGAGTCCGAGCTGTACGCCCCGGTGTCCATGTCGTAGCGGACGTCGTCGGTGAAGAAGCCCCTGGAGAGCTCCCCGATGGTGCGCATGCTGGTCAGCAGCTTGTCCCGGTAGGTGTCGTCGCCGCCCCGTTCCCACTCGGCCAGCCAGGCGGCGGACAGCGCCCCCCAGTCGGTGCCCAGGCCGATGGCGAGGGCGTTCGGGTCCGGGGCGTACTCGCCCTCGCGGATCTTGCGGATCGGGTCGAGGGTCAGGAAGGTCCGGTCGGCGTCGACGAGCTCGCGCATGAGGTCGCCGACGCGTTCGTCGGCGGTGAGGAAGTAGTAGAAGCGCCGGTAGGCGACCGTGCTGATCCGCACCTGCTTGGCGCTGCACCCCCAGTGCTGCACGTTGTGGCGCGTGCCGAGCCCGGCGTAGGGGCCGGAGTGGTAGACGTCGGTCTCCCCGGTGTGCCGGGTCATCGCCTCGGCCATTCGGAAGACGTCGGCCCGGCCGCTGCGCAGGTAGGAGTACCAGAGCCACAGGTCAGGCGAGAGTTCGGAGTTGTCCCACGCGTACCCGCCGATGTCGTACCGCCAGGTGTGCCGGTCCCCGTCGTAGGTGTGCATGACGTCGCCGTAGTCCCAGAACCCGTACCAGTGGTGCTGGTCGACCTGGTCGCGGTGGAACTCGAAGAGGAAGTCGAGCCGGTCCTCGATCTCGGCGCGTTCCGGGGTGGACCGGTCGACGGGGGCCCAGTCGCCGAACACCCCGGCCCGGTGGTGGTGTTCGGGCGTGGTCACCAGCTGCGGGGGCGTGCGGACGGTGTCGGCCATCGCCACCAGGCGGTCCGCCTCGGGGGTCGCGTCCAACGCCCAGAACATCAGTTCGCTCGTCCTGGCGATGCCCTCGGCGGTGCCGAAACCCGGCTCGTAGTCCTCGTAGGTGATCTCCAGGCCCTCGCGTTGCTCGGGGTAGTCGTCCATGCCGAGGCCGTCGTGGTAGAACCGCACGTCCATCGGCGGGGCGTCGGGGGACCACAGCCAGACGGTCACCTCGGCCTCGTCCCCGGCGGCCCCTCGGACGTCCAGCTGGGTGGGGCACTTCTGCCAGAAGTCGCGCATGCCGAAGCCGAGTCCGCCGCTGACCCCGCCGACGTACCCGAAGCCGGCGGCCCGGTGACCGGAGTCGACGGTGATCCAGGCGTGCCCTGGGCTGGTGCGTTTGCGGATCTGGAAGCCCTCGGAGGTGAGCTGGGCGAGGGTGAAGTCCCCCCAGGTCGGGATCAGGTGCAGTCGGGTCCGCACGTTATCGGGGAAGGTGTCGACGGGCGGGGTGGCCCGTCCGGCCACCTGCGCGTCCCGCACCTCCTGGCCGGGGTCCCGGCGCAGCCCGGTCAGTCCTCGCACCGCCTCGGAGAGCAGGCCGTGCCCGTCGCCGACGAGGCGGACGTGCCGGTCGTGCGGTTGGTCGCGCATCACCACGCGGAACCGGATGCCCAGGGCCCGGATGAAGTCGGAGGAGCCGTTGGAGTCGAACACGAAGGTGTGCATCATCCGGACGTGTTCGGCGCCGGCGTAGAGGTAGAGCCGGACGGTGAAGGGCAGCCACTCGCGGCCTCGCTGGCCGCGGTGGGTGCCGGTGATCCGCACGACCGCCCGGATCGGGCCGTCCTGCTCCACCTCGACGCTGTCGATGTGGCTGACGAACCTGGCCCGGCGGGTGCTGCCGTCCTCGGAGTCCTCGACGCCGTCCTGCCACTGGCAGACCAGTTCCCCGCCCCGCGCGATCTCCCGTCCCCCTCGGCTCATGGAGGCGATGAGGGTGGTGCCGGAGCGGTTGATCCGGCAGCGCAGGACCCCGGTGTCGACCATGACGTGGTCGGCGCGTTCGGTGACCCGCACCTTCGTGCGGGGTGCCAGGCCGGCCCCTGGTTCGAGGACGTACTCCTCGGCGGCGGGGGCGGCGGCGCCGATCGCGCAGGCCGACCACTTCAGCGACCCGTCCGGCCAGTAGCCGATCGGCCAGGTCTGCACCGGGACTCGGTCGCCGCCGGCGGTGCGGAGGGAGAAGGACTGGTCGGCGGGCAGCGTTCCCTTCGGCCAGGACACCCCCCAGGTGCTGCCCACGTTCTCGGTGGGGGTGGACTCCAACCACCGGATGGGGGCGGGTCTGGCGGCGGGGACGTCCTCACCGTCTGCGGCGGTGGCCTGGGAGGCGAGCAGCCACGGCAGTTGGGTGGCGGCTCCGACCGCCGCGGTGCCCTGCATGAAGGTGCGTCTGGCGAAACCGGTCATCGGTGATCAGCTCCTCGTCGTTGGGGGCTGGGGGGAGGGTGGGACCGGGTGGGATGTGCTGGTCCTCGGCCCGCCGGGGCCGTGGCCAGCCGGGGGCGGGTCAGGTGATCAGCTGGCGGGCTTCGGTCATCAGCTGGGCGGCGCCCTCCTCGACGGTGAGGTTGCCGAAGTTGACCGAGTCGTAGATCCGGCTGAAGTTGCGCTTCAACGACCCGGAGCCCCGCGGCGGTGGGGGCGGGGCCTCCCCGAGGGCGTCGGACACGCTCTCCTCGAACTCGAAGAGCAGCTCCTCAACGCCGGACAGGTCCTCCGCGACGGCCGCGCGCACCTCGGCGTTCGGCGGGGTCCCCCGGGTGGTGCCCAGGATGCGGCCGGCTTCGACGTCGTTCATGAGGAAGTCCACCAGCATCGCGGACTCGCGCGGGTGCTCGGTGCCGGCGCTGACGCTGATCTGGATCGAGGTGGAGGCGTACGCCCCGTACTCGCCGTTGCGGCTCGGCCACGGCGCCAAGGCCATCTCCTCGCCGAGGATCGGGAAGAACCCGGCCGAGCTCCCGAGGTAGCTCAGTTCGGCGCCGGCGGTGCCGGACGCCAGCGGGGACGTGTCGAGGTTCCCGCTGATCTGGGTGGTGATCTCCACGGGGGTCGCCGCGCCCTCGTCCCGCATCTCCTGCGTGTAGGTCCAGTAGTCGACGAGGTCCTCCTCGGTGAAACCGATTTCACCGTCGTCGGTGTAAAGGATCTTGCCGTCCTGGAGGAGCCAGAACTGGAACCAGTCGATCGCCCAGCCGGGATCGGTCAGCCCGTGGACCTCCCCGTCGGTGTGTTCGCTGATGGTGCGGGCGGCCGCCCGCAGGTCGTCCCACGTCCAGCCCATCTCGGGTGGTTCGAGTCCGGCCTCGGCCCACACCCGCGAGTTGTAGGCGACGGTCTGGGTGCTGCGGCCCAGCGGGACGGCGAAGCGCCCGTCCCCGGTCTCCCCGGACCGGAGGCCGGCCGGGTCGACGTCGTCGATGTCGAGGACGTCACCGGTGAAGTCGTCGAGGTCGGCGAGGGCGCCGCGTTCCGCGTACTCGCGCAGGTAGCCGGCGTCCATCTGCAGGACGTCCGGTGCGCTGCCACCGGCGATCTGGGTCGACATCTTCTCGAAGTAGGAGTCGAACCCGGAGAAGGAGGTCTCCACGGTGATGCCCTCGTGTCGGCTCTCGAAGAGCTCGACCGCCTCCATGGTGGCGTTCGCCCGGTCGTCGTTGCCGTACCAGGTGAAGTGGATGGTCGCCGTGCCGGAGTCGTCGGCGGTCGACCCGCAGGCGGCGAGGCCCAGGGTTCCGGTGACCGCCAGGCTCGCGAGCAGGGCCGTGGTCGTCGTGGTTCGGCTTCCACCCCGCAGGGGTACGTCAGCGCGCATCGCGGTTCTCCTCGGTTCGGGCGCGGCCGCGTCGCCGGACCCGTGCCTGGAAAACTAGTATGGAAACGTTTTCCGTCAATCACGTCATCGACCTTGACCGGATGCGGTCAGCGCCGGTGGGGGTGGGGTGCGGCGTTTCGTCGCTACCGTGGCCCGAACCGAAACGGAAGGGGCTGTCGACGTGTCGCTGACCGGGGAGGACCGCGCGCTCTCGCCCTACACGGGGTGGACACGCGCGCACTGGGAGGACCTGGCTGATCGGCTGCTGCTCGCGGTGCGGCCGCACGCCTCGGCCTCGTCCGCGCTCGTCCGGTTACCCGGGACGGCGTCCCGCTCCGGGGAGTGGAGCGACGGGTTGGAGGGCTTCGCGCGGACGTTCCTGTCCGCGGCCTTCCGGGTCGCCGGGGCGGGCGGGAACGACCCCCACGACCTGCTGGGCTGGTATGCCCGTGGGCTGGCCAACGGCACCGATCCCGACCACCCCGAGCGGTGGCCCCGGCTGACCGAGCTGCGGCAGGCGAGGGTGGAGGCCGCGTCGGTGGCGATCGCGTTGCACGAGACCCGGCCCTGGTTGTGGGACCGCCTCGACCAGCGGGTCCGGGACCAGGTGGTGGCCTGGTTCGCCCCGTTCGTGGGAGAGCCCCCGGTCGACAGCAACTGGGTCTGGTTCCAGACGATCGTGGAGGCCTTCCTCCGCTCCGTCGGCGGTCCGTGGTCGCGGGAGGACATCGAGCGCAACTGCGCCATGACCGATTCGTGGCATCGGGGCGGTGGCTGGTACACCGACGGCGGACGCCGTTCCTTCGACCACTACTGCGCCTGGGCCTTCCACTTCTACCCGCTCTGGTACTGCCGGATGTCGGGAGGCACCGAGCCGGGGGTGGCCGAGCTGCGGGCGCGCTACCAGGACCGGCTCCGGTCCTTCCTCGGCGACTACGCCACCCTGGTGGGCGGGGACGGGGCGCCGCTCTTCCAGGGCCGGTCGTTGACCTACCGCTGGGCGACGCTCGCCCCGGTGTGGACGGCGGCCTTGTTCGACTGCTCCCCGTTGCCCGCCGGCCAGCTGCGGAGGTGGGCGAGCGGCACGGTCCGGTACTTCCTCGACCGGGGGGCGCTCGACACCGACGACCTGCTCACGACGGGGTGGCACGGCCCGTTCCCGCCGCTGGCCCAGTGGTATTCGGGCCCCGGTTCGCCCTACTGGGCGAGCAAGGGGATGGCCGGGCTGCTGTTGCCCGGGGACCACCCGGTGTGGACCGCCGTCGAGGAACCGATGGCCATCGAGCGGGGGGACGTGGCCCGTGCGCTGCCGGCCCCCGGCTGGCTGGTCTCCGGGACCAGCGCGGACGGGATCGTCCGGGTGGTCAACCACGGCACGGACCGCGCGGCGACCGACGAACCCGCTGTCGACCGCCCCGTCTACACCGCCTACGGGTTCTCCACGGCGACCGCGACCGTGCAGGACCCCGACACTGGACTGCGCCCGGGCCGTGGGCTGGTCGCCGAGCCGGTGGACTCGGCCGTCGTGCTGCTCGACGCCGAGGGGCGGCCCTCCCACCGGCCGCCCGTCCAGTCGCTGGGAGTCCGTGCCGGGGGTGCCCTGTCGGCGTTCTCCCGCCACCGGGCCCACTGGTCGTCGGTCGAGGGCGGGGAGGACGGTGACCTGGTCCCGGGTCCCTGGTTGACGGTCGGGTCGGTGGTGCGCGGCCCGTGGGAGGTGCGGTTGGTCCGGGTCGACGCGCCGGGCACGGATCGCCCCGAGGGCGGTGCGCCGTCCGGCGGGGCACTCCGGTTGCGGATCACCGGGTGGCCGGTGGCCGGGGACTCCGCGCCGACCGAACGGCGGACGGCCGGGGGGTGGAGGCGAGCGCGGGAGGTCTCCGCAGCCTGCTGGCCGGACCCGGCCCCGCCGACGCCGACTGGGCCGTGGGCACGATCACCGGGCAGGGCCGTTCCGCGCTCGGCTCCCGGCACGCGGTGCCCGCCGCCACCACGTCCTCGGTGCGGCCGGGGCGGTGGTACTGGGTGGTGGTCGGTCTGGTGGGGGACGCCGAGCCGGTGCCGGGGCCGGACGCGGGGAGCTCGGCGACGGCGGGCGTCCTCCCCGGGTCGCGCTCGTCGAGCGGGGCGGGCAGGTCGCCGTGGAGTGGCCGGACGGGCAGGCGCACACGGTCCCACTGCCCTGATCACCCCCGCCGCGCCGGCACGTCCCGCACGGTCGTGGTGACCGTGCGGGCCGAGGGGGTCAGTCCGTGCTCGCCGAGCCCCCCAGGGCGGACCGCTCCGCGCCGGGAGCGGGGGTGGCGGGAGGCGGGGTGCCGTCCGCGTCACCCCTGGCGGCGGTCCCGGTTCCGCTCGTGCCATCCCCCTCGGCTTCGCCGTCGGCCGGCCGACGGCCCTCCTGCCAGAAGACGAGCACCGCGAAGGCCAGCACACCGCAGGTGGTGAAGATGTCCGCGACGTTGAAGACCGCGAACCAGTCCACGGCGATGAAGTCGACGACGTGACCGGTGAGCGGGCCGTCCTCGGCGCGGAACAGCCGGTCGGCGAGGTTTCCGCAGGCACCGGCGACCACGACGGCCAGCAGCAGCTGGTTCGCCAGGCCCTCCCGCCTGCGGACGTGCATGACCAGCCAGCCGATGAGGAACAGCACCACTCCGATCAGCACGACCGTCAGCGCGGGGCCGATCTCGCTGCCCATGCCGAAGGCCACCCCGGGGTTGAAGACCAACCGGAAGCTGGTGGTCGGCAGCAGCGGGATGACCGTGCCGTCGCCGAGGGCCTCGAGGGCCCACCACTTGGTGAGCTGGTCGAGGGCGATGCCCAGGACGACGGTGACCGCGACGAGGAGGGCGCCGGTGCGCACGGCCGGTCCGGTCACGGCGGGTGCTGGGTCGGTGCCGACGGTGCCCTCGGCGGTGTCCGTCGCGTCGGCTGCGCTCATCGGGGCGCCGCTCCCTTCGAAGGTCGGTTCGGGGCTGGCGCCCCCGCCGGCGGGGAAGCCGGACAGCGTCGAATATATGGGACATGCCCTCTGGTGCCGGTGGGGTGAAGCGCACCCGCCGCACCGGGGCGACCCGCGTCCGACGTCGAGTGGTGTCCGTCGGACGGGTGGTCGCCGGCCGAGGGGCCCGTTCCGGCCGGGCCGGAACGCCCGGCGTCGGGCGGGTGGCTCGTTAGGGTGCTCCGGACGGTTGGTCGTCGTCCCGTCGTTCCCGCCTCCGGCGGGGCGGGGCCGGATTCAGGGAGTCGCTCGTGCTCGTACCAGGTCTGGTGTCGGTCACCTTCCGGTCGCTCGGCGTGCCCGAGATCGTGGATCTCGCGGCGGCGAACGGCTTGTCGGCGGTGCACTGGGGTGGTGACGTCCACGTCCCCGTCGGCGCCTTCGACCGGGCGGTCGACGCCAGGGCGCGGTGCGCGGACGCCGGGCTGGAGGTCGAGGCGTACGGCTCCTACTACCGCGCTGGTGACACCGACCCGGGCGAGTTCGCCCGGGTCGTGGCGACGGCCGAGGAACTGGGGGCTCCCGCGATCCGGGTGTGGGCCGGGGTGGCGGGCTCGGCCGAGGTGGACTCGGAGCGGCGCGCGGCCGTGGTCGACGACCTCCGGCGGTGCGGTGAGGTGGCGGCCGCCCGGGGGATCCGGGTGGTGGTGGAGTACCACCCCGGGACCCTGACCGACGACCCGGGGTCAGCGCGACGGCTGTTCGACGAGCTCGACCCGGCTGAGGTCCGCTCCTACTGGCAGCCGGGCGCGGAGCCGGACCCGGCGGTCTCGGTGCGGGAGATCGAGGCGCTGTCGGACCGGATCGACGGCGCGCACGTGTTCTCCTGGGGCCCGGGGGGCTTCCACGACCGGCTGCCGCTCGCCGAGCGGGCCGACCACTGGGTTCCCGTGCTCGAGCGGTTGGCGGGTGGACCCCGGCGGCACGTGCTGCTGGAGTTCGTGCGGGACGACTCGCCGGCGGCCTTCGCCCGGGACGCCGCGACCCTCCTGGAGTGGCTGCGCTGAGCGGTGCCGGGCCGCCGGAGGGGCCGGGTCGATGCGGGCGGGGGAGGCCGGCCCCGGCCCGGTGCGGCGTTCGAGGTCCACCGCCGGAATTCCCCGCGCCGGCTGGCGGGGTTCGGGCCGTGGAAAGGGTGTTCGCGGTGCTGCGGTACCGCTGTTCGGCGGAAGGGGAAGGGCTCTCGTGGGGTGGTTCCGGCGCTTCGAGTAAGCGTTTTCCCAACCTTGCCGGAAACCGTTGACTTCCCGGATTCCCGCACTATTTTCGACTGTCAGGACCCGGGGCACTCGCGTTCTCCGCAGGAGTCCCGAAACCGTGCCGGATGTTCGTTCGGCGCGGCTGGAGACGGTCCGCAGCCGAGGTCGCAAAGGAGCGCAGGGTGCGAAGATCCATTGTTCTGACGGGAGCGGTCATCGCCACGGCCGCGTTGGCCGCCCCCGTCGCGGTCGCCGACACCACGACCACCGGGGCACCCGACCTCGGTCGGCAGGTGCTCGGTGAGCGCGACGGCTGGGCGGCCGCCGAGGGGGGAACCACCGGTGGTGCCGCGGCCGAGGACGACGCGGTGTTCCACGTGGGCAACCGCGCCGAGCTGGTCGCCGCGCTCGACGGCGGCAGCCCCACCCCGAAGATCATCTACGTGGACGGGGCCATCGAGGGGCACGAGGCGGACGACGGAACGCCGCTGAGCTGCGCGGACTTCGCCGACCCCGACTACTCCCTCGATGACTACCTCGCCGCCTACGACCCGGAGCACTGGGGCTACGAGGAGGAGCCGCACGGTCCGCTGGAGGACGCCCGCGACCGGTCGATGCGCAACCAGCGGGACCACATCCAGGTCCGGGTCGGTTCGAACACCACCCTCGTCGGCCTGGGCGCGGACGCCGAGATCCGGGGGCTCAACCTCTCGGTGCGGGACGCGGACAACGTCATCATCCGCAACATCACCTTCGAGGCGCCGGTCGACTGCTTCCCGGCCTGGGACCCCACCGACAACGAGGCGGGGGAGTGGAACTCGGAGTACGACGCCGTCGAGCTGCACGGCGCCACCCACGTCTGGGTCGACCACAACACCTTCCACGACGGTCGGTACCCCGACAGTTCGCAGCCGTGGTACTTCGGCCGCCCCTACCAGTGGCATGACGGCCTGCTCGACATGGTGCGGGAGACCGACCTGGTGACGGTGTCCTGGAACGTCTTCCGGGACCACGACAAGACCATGCTGATCGGCAACTCGAACAGCCGCTTCGAGGATCGGGGGAAGCTCCGGATCACCCTGCACCACAACGTCTTCTCCGAGACGCTGGAGCGTTCGCCCCGGGTCCGGTTCGGGCAGGTGCACGTCTACAACAACTACTACGAGTCGATCGACGGCCTCGGGTACCACGTCGGTGTCGGGGTGGAGTCGAAGGTGGTAACGGACAACAACTACTTCCGGTTGGGTGAGCGCTTCACCGCCGGCGACGTCGTCTACGACTGGGGCGGCACCGCCATCCGCACGCGTGGCGACGTGGTGGAGGACCAGGACGGACGCCGCCGCGTCGACCTCCGTGCCGAGCACAACCTCGCGCACGGCTCGGAACTGTCCGCCGACGTGGGCTGGGTCCCGCGTTGGCACGAACGGATCCACCCGGCCTCGGCCGTTCCCGGACTGGTCCCGGCCCGCGCCGGTGCCGGCCGGGTCGGCTGACGCCCCCACCGGTCACGTCCCTCCCGGCGGCGTCCGCGAGACCGGACGTCGTCGGGACCACCGGGACGTACCGCCAGCAGTGTTGTTTCCTCCCCGGAACGACCGGAATTTCCCCCGTTCCCGTGTCGCGGGGTCGGTTGTCCGGTAATCCTTCTTTCGGGCGCGCAGGTGTCGAAGCGTGAAGGAAGGTTCTTCCGTGGCTGAGATTGACCCGTTCTCCGAAGGCCCCCTTTTCCCGTTGCTCGCCGTCGGAATGTGTTTCGTCGGTTGTCTGCTGGGAGTGTTGTCGCTGAAACGGGCGCGGCGCGGGCCGACCGCGTTCTCCCGGGCCAGATGGGTCGTGCTGGGAGCGTTCGCGTTGGGCGGCACCGGGGCCTGGGCCGCCCACTTCGTGGCGATGCTGGGTTTCGCGGTCGTCGGAACACCCATTCGGCACGACGGGCCGCTGACGTTGCTCAGCGTCGGCGTGGCGGTCGTCGCGAGCGGGTTCGGCCTGGCCATCCTGGCCGGGGGAGGGCGGGCACCGCTCGGTGTCCGCGCCGTCCTGGCGGGCACGGTCGTGGGTCTGGGCGTCGCCGCGATGCACTACGGCTCGATGGCGGCGTTGCGCATGCACGCGGACCTCACCTTCGATCGCGCCGTGCTCGGCGCGGCGGTGGTGGTCGCGCTGTCCGGGTCCGTCATCGCGCTGTGGACCTCGGTGGCGCAACAGGGCCGGGTCTTCGTCACGATCGCAGCGATCTGCCAGGCCGCGGCGGTCTGCGGGATGCACTACCTGGTGATCGCGGGCACCAGCGCGGAGCTCACCGAGGCGACCGGGCCACTGCCCGGCACTGTCTCGTCCGACCTCGGTGAGCCGCTGCTGCTCGTGCTGAGCGTCGTCACGGTGGTGGCGTTGATCCTCGTCGTCACCGCCCCGAACGCCCGCGAGGAGCAGGAGGAGCGGCGGGTGCTCGCCCGGCTGGCCGAGCGGTCCGGTGCGGACCCGTGGGCGGAGGTGCTGGGCTCCGGCCGGGGTTCGTCCGGGCCGAGCCGGGACGGGGAACGGGCGACGGAGGACGACCGGTGAGCCGCACGCGCCCCTGACCGGCGGGCCCCGCTCCCGGTCGCCTTCCGGAGCACGGCGCCTAGCTCGGTGAGGAGACCCCCTGCCGGGTGGGCAGCGTGGTGTCCCGGGGGGAACCGGCCGCCCAGGGAGCACCGAGCTCGGAGAAGAGCCGCAGCTCGGCGGCCGACCTGGCGACGACCGTGTCCACCCCGTCGATGATCGGGCGCCACCGCTGGCCGGTGCCCTCCTCGCGGTAGTACCGGGGGTCGATCGCCCTGGCCGGCCCGTCGAGCCGGATCTCCTCCATCGCCCGCATGAAGGTGTGGCTGCCGGCCGAGGGGGAGAGCAGCGGGACCGACGGGTCGGCGAGGTGGTCGACGAGGTTGGCCAGCAGGTTGGTGCGGGACAGCACCCGCGCGCGGGACTGGGCGTCGTCGGTGACGGGCCGGGCGCCGGGGAAGGCGCTCCCCGTCTCGACCAGCAGCTGGTCCCGGGTGTACCAGACGGTGATGCGCCCGGACTCGCCGTGCAGGATCAGGTACGGGTCGCGGGTGCGCTCCGCGCACACGGTGACCGCGACGACGATCGGCAGGCCGTCCGACCTGGTCAGCCGGACGCACGCGGTGTCGTCACCCTCGATGGGGTGGGCGTGGAAGCGCTCCAGTTCCACCCGGCGCACGTCGCCGGCCCGCTCGGCTCCGCCGAGGCGGAGCGCGGAGGCCACGGCGTGGGCGAAGGCGTTGGTGAGGGCGCCGTCGGTGACCGGACGTCCGTCGAGCACCATCCGGCCCGCCCAGGGCGCCCGCTGGTAGTAGGCGGTGTCCCGGATCCAGGTGCCGGCCGCGCCGATGCCGAGCAACCCACCGATCGTCCCGGAGCCGACCAGGTCGACCGCCTCGGCCAACGCCGCCGAACCCAGGCTCTGGAAGCCGATCTGGCACCGCCGGTCGGTCTCCTCGGAGACCGCGAGGAGCGTCTCGAAGTCCGCCAGGGTCGGCGTGGGCGGTTTCTCCAGCAGGACGTGGGAGCCGGCGCGCAGCGCCGTGACGGCGAGCGGCAGGTGGGTGTGGATCGGGGTGGCCACGATCGTGACGTCGGGGCGCTGTTCGGCGAGCAGCGCGTCCAGCTCCGGTGACACCGGGACCCCGTCGAAGGCCGCGAGGGTCTCGGGGGCCGGCGGCACCGGGTCGCACAGCCCCACCAGCCGGACCAGGCCGCTCTCGCCGAGCGCGGCGATGTTGTCGAGGTGGACCCGGCCGTAGCCGTGCGCGCCCACCTGGAGTACGCGAGTCGGGGTGGTCACCCGTGTTCCCTTCCGGTCACCGCCACGGCGGCGAAGACCAACAACCCGCACACCAGCGGGACGAGCATGAGCGTCTGCCCGGCGATCACGTAGCACGCGAAGGCCGCGCCGAGCAGCAGCAGGCTGCCCACCGGGTCGCGGACGGTCGCGGTACCGGCGGCCTCCACGGTCTCCCGCCAGCCGGTGTCCGGCGTCCACAGCACCGCGGCCCGCAGCCCGACGACGAGCAGGGCCGCGCCGATCAGCCACAACACCGGTTCCACCACGTCGGCGCCCGGGGCGCCGGAGGCCACCGCGACGGCGTTGACGCCGAGCAGCAGGGCCAACCCGAGGGGGGCGACCAGGACCAGCCACTGGTGGCGGATGACCGCCAGCAGCCGGGCGAAGTAGCCGCCGATGGTGAAGGAGGTGTCCTCGCGGACCCGTTGGCGCAGCAGCCCGCTCCCCGCGGTGATCGCCGCGTACGCGGTGACCAGCGGGAGTGAGGAGACCAGCACCAGCAGGCCGAGGTAGAGGCAGTCCGCGAACAACGCGAACCGCTCTCCCACCACGGTCGTCCGGTTCTCGGGCGCCCGGGTCTTGGAGGACACCGCCATCACCTCTCAGCCCTTGAGTCCGGTGGTGGACACACCCTGCACCAGGAACCGCTGGAACGCCAGGAAGAACAGCCCGATCGGGATCAGGGTGAGCACCGACATGGCGAACATCGGTCCGTAGGCGGAGACGCTGGTCTGGTCGATGAACAGCCGAAGCGCGAGCGGGAGCGTGTAGTTGCTCGGCGTGCTCAGGTAGATGAGCTGGCTGAAGAAGTCGTTCCAGGTCCAGATGAAGGTGAAGATCGCCGTGGTGATCAGGGCGGGTCGCACCAGCGGCAGGATGATGTGGAAGAAGATCCGGATCGGTCCGCAGCCGTCGATCCGCGCCGCCTCGTCCAGTTCCCTGGGCAGGCCCCGCATGAACTGGATGATGAGGAAGACGAAGAACGCCTCGGTGGCGAGGAACTTGGGCAGGATCAGCGGCCAGAAGCTGTCCACCATCCCCATCTGCTGGAAGATGATGTACTGCGGGATCAGCACCACGTGGTACGGCAGCATGATGGTGCCGATCATGAACGCGAACATCAGGCCGCGCATCCGGAACCGCAGCCGCGCGAAGGCGTAGGCGGCCAGCACGCAGGACACGACGTTGCCGGCCACCGAGCCGATGGCGACGAACAGCGAGTTCCCCAGGTAGGACCAGAAGCTGACGCCGGCGATCCCGTCGAAGGCCGCCGTGTAGTTCTCCAGGGTGGGGTTGTTCGGCAGGATGCTCAGGCTCGTCACGACCTCGTCGGCCGGTTTGAACGACGCCGCCACCAGCCAGATGATCGGGTAGAGCAGGAGCAGCACGATCGCGGTGACGATGACGTGCCAGACGACGGGCCGCCAACGACCGGTCCTCGCCTTCGGGGTTGGCGTCGCGGCCTGCTTCGGAGGTGTCACGGTCGCGGTGCTCATCACTTGTCCTCTCCGCTGTAGAACACCCACCGGCCGGAGCTCCAGAAGAGCAGGCCGGTCACCAGAGCGATCACCAGCAGCAGGAGCCACGCCATGGCCGAGGCGTATCCCATCTGGAAGTCGGAGAAGCCACGCTGGTACAGGTACAGGGTGTAGAAGAGGGTGGAGTCGGCCGGGCCACCCTGCCCGTTGCTGACGACGAACGCCCCGGTGAAGGCCTGGAACGAGTTGATGATCTCCATGACCAGGTTGAAGAACACCACCGGCGTGAGCATGGGGAGCGTCACCGAGGTGAAGGTCTTCCACTTGCTCGCGCCGTCCACGGCGGCCGCGTCGTAGAGGTCCTGCGGGATCTGCTTGAGGCCCGCGAGGAAGATGACCATGGGCGCGCCGAACTGCCACACGGCCAGGATGACGATCACGATGGTCGCGTACTGGGGCTGGTTGATCCAGCCGCCGGTGTTGATGCCCACCTTCTGGAGCAGGGTGTCGACCGTCCCGCTGTCGGTGAACAGCGCCCGCCAGACGAGGGCGATCGCGACGCTGGCACCCAGCAGGGAGGGCGCGTAGAAGGCGGATCGGTAGAAGCCCTGGCCCTTGCGCGGGCGGTTGAGCAGCATGGCGACGGCGAGGGCCGCGGCCAGCTTCAGCGGCGCCGACAGCAGGACGTAGCGCAGGGTCACCGACACCGAGCTGAGGAACCTGTCGTCCTCGGTGAACAACCGGACGTAGTTGTCCAGGCCGACCCATTCCGGGGCGGTGAACAGGTTGTAGTTCGTGAAGGAGAGGTACAGCGAGGCCACCATCGGCCCCACGGTGAGCAGCAGCGCCCCGATCATCCAGGGCGTGAGGAACAGGTAGGCGACGCCCGTCTGCCCTTTCGCGTTCCTCTTGCGACGTGCCTGGTCCCGCTTGCTCTCCTGCGGCGGGGGCGACGTCACTGCTTCGACTTGTTGAGCGACCATGTGTTCACCTATCCCAGGGGGTGCCCGGCTCACCGGGCACCCCCGCCAACTGACTCGCGTCAGAGCTCCTGTTGTGCTCGGTTGAGGAACTGGTCCGCGGCTTCGTCAATGCTGATCTGTCCGAACGCGACCACCTGGTTCAGCCGTTCCCACTCCCGCTTCAGCGTGCTGTTGCCGGGCGGGGGCGGTGGCGGGGTCTCCTCCAGCTCGTCGGCGAGCAGCTCCTCGTACTCGTAGACGACCTCGTCGGCACCCTCCAACTCGGCGCCGACCGCCTCGCGGACCGACTCGTTCACCGGCATGCCCCGGGTCGTGCCCTGGATCTTGCCGGCGTCCTCGTCGTTGAGGAGGAAGTCGACGAGCGCGGCGGCGGCCTCCTTGTGCTCGCTGCCCTCGGCGACGCTCACGAGCATCGCGGGTTTGGCGAACTGGCCGACCCGCTCGCCGATCCTCGGCATGGGGGCGAGCGCGACCGGCCTTCCGAGCACGGAGAAGAAGCTGGGAACGGTGCTGTCCCAGCTGAAGTCGGCGAACGCCAGGCCACGCGAGACCGGGGAGTTCTCCACGGCTCCGTCGATCTGCGCGGTCACCGAACCCTCGGTGGAGGCTCCCTCGGAGCGGAAGCGGTCGAGCAGCTCCATGTACTCCACGACGTCGGCGCGCTCGAAGGCGAGCTCGGCGTCCTCGGTGTAGAGGTCCTTGTCCTGCTGCCGCAACCACACCTGGAAGGTCTCCCAGGACCAGCCGAAGTCGGTGAGCCCGACGCTCTCGCCGTCGGTGGCATCGGCGAGTTCGAGGGAGGCGTCGAACCAGTCCTCCCAGGTCCAGCCCGGTTCGGGGAGGTCGACGCCGGTCTCGGTCCAGCGTTCGACGTCGTAGGCGAAGGTGTGCGTGTTCTGCCCCATCGGCAGCGCGTAGAGCGCGCCGTCGATCTCGCCGGACGTGGCGAGCAGGGGGGTGATCTCCTCGGTGCCGAGCTGGTCCTCGCCGAACTCGTTGAGGTCCGCCAGCACCCCGCGGTCCGCGTACTCCCGCAGGTACGCGTAATCCATCTGGATCACGTCGGGCGGGTTGCCGCCCGCGGTCTCCGTCGCGAGTTTCTCGAAGTAGCCGTCGAAGGCGGAGTATGAGGTCACGACGTCGATTCCGGGGTTGCGCTCCTCGAAGAGCGCCACCGCCTCCTCGGTGAGCCGTGCCCTGTCGTCACTGCCCCACCACGTGAAGCGGATCGTGACGTCGCCGTCGCCGCCGTCGTTCGTGCCGCCGCAGGCTCCGACAGCGCCGAGGACCGTGAGCGCCGATAACACCGTGAGCCCTCTGCGCCATGGGGAGCTTCCTTGCACACCCATCTCCTGGCCTCCTGGGACGTAGAGGCCAGCCTGGCCTCCTGGGACGTAGCGGCGTTTCCACCGAGCCCCACGGCGCAGTGGAAAACGTTTACCGAAAACTAGGGAGCGTTGTTCGTGGTGTCAATCACATGACCGGAACAGGACACTCGAACGGCGGGCTCTGGTCAAGGGGGCGTCGGTCGGGGATGAACGGAGGGCCTTGGCGGCGAGGCGGCACTACGGTTACGGTGGAAAGCGCTTTCCCTGTGTGAGAGGTATGGAACTCATGGACAGTCACGTGCTGACAATCGCGATGAACGGGGTCACCGGCCGCATGGGCTACCGCCAGCACCTGCTGCGGTCGATCCTGGCCATCCGGGAGGAGGGCGGGGTCCAGCTGTCCGACGGGACCCGCGTCCTCCCCGAGCCGGTCCTCGTCGGCCGCAACGAGCGGAAGCTGCGCGAACTCGCGGACCGGCACTCCCTGAACCGGTGGACGACCGACCTCGACGAGGTGCTCGCCGACGAGTCGGTGTCGATCTACTTCGACTCCCAGGTCACCAGCGCCCGCGAGTCCGCGGTGCTGCGGGCGGTCAAGGCCGGCAAGCACATCTACGCGGAGAAGCCCACCGCCACCTCCCTGGAGGGCGCGGTCGAGCTGGCCAGGGTGGCCAGGGACGCCGGGGTGAAGACGGGGGTCGTGCAGGACAAGCTGTTCCTGCCGGGCCTGCTCAAGCTCAAGCGGCTGATCGACGGCGGCTTCTTCGGTCGCATCCTGTCGGTCCGGGGCGAGTTCGGGTACTGGGTGTACGAGGGTGACTGGCAGCCCGCCCAGCGGCCGAGCTGGAACTACCGCGCCGAGGACGGCGGCGGGATCATCGTCGACATGTTCCCGCACTGGCACTACGTGCTGGAGGCGCTGTTCGGCTCCGTCGAGGCGGTCACCGCGAAGGCCGTCACCCACGTCGACCGCCGCTGGGACGAGCAGGGCAAGGCGTACGAGGCCACCGCGGACGACGCCGCCTACGGCATCTTCGAACTCGCCGGCGGGGTCATCGCCCAGATCAACTCCTCCTGGTGCGTGCGGGTCAACCGGGACGAGCTGGTGGAGTTCCAGGTCGACGGCACCGAGGGCAGCGCCGTCGCCGGACTCCGGGAGTGCCGCGTCCAGCACCGGGCGATCACGCCCAAGCCGGTGTGGAACCCCGACATCGCCGTGCCCGAGCCCTTCCGGGAGCAGTGGCAGACCGTGCCGGACAACGCCGAGCTGGACAACGGCTTCAAGGTGCAGTGGGAGCAGTTCATCCGGCACGTCGTCGAGGACGCCCCCTTCCCGCACGACTTCCTCTCGGGGGCCCGGGGTGTGCAGCTCGCCGAGGCGGGCCTGCTGTCCTCCGCCGAGGGCCGCCGGGTGCCGATCACCGAGATCAGGATCTGACGGTCGGTCGGACGACGCCGGCCGCCGGCGGAACGGCGGCACCACACCTGGGCAACAGCGAACGGAGAGGTGCGCGAGGATGCGGGTTCTGGTGACGGGCGGCAGTGGCCGGCTGGGCCGCAGCGTGGTGCGGGCGATGGCGGACGCGGGCCACGAGCCGGTGTGCGTCGACCTGGTCCGCGCTCCCGACCAACCGGTGGGAGTGGAGACGTTCACGGCGGACCTGACCGACACGGGGGAGTGCTACGCCACCCTCGGTCGGTACCGGCCGGACGCCGTGGTGCACCTGGCGGCCATCCCGGTGCCGTTCGTCGCCACCGACCCCGACACCTTCCGCACCAACACCCAGCTGGCGTTCAACGTGTGCCAGGCCGCCACCGACCTGGGGGTGCGCACGGTGCTGACCGCCAGCAGCCCGACGGTCCTCGGCTACGGCAACCCGGCCGGGTGGCAGCCCGACCGGCTCCCGCTGGACGAGGACACCCCGGTGCGCCCGTGGAACTCCTACGCCCTGTCCAAGGTCGTCGCGGAGGAGATCACCCGTTCCTTCGCCCGCCGGTGGCCGGAGCGCGCCGCCTTCCACTGCTTCCGGCCCTGCTTCGTCGTCTCGCCGGAGGAGTGGGAGGGCGCGCCCACCCAGACCGGACACCGCATCCACGACCGGCTGGACCGCCCGGAACTCGGCGCGGTGTCCCTGTTCAACTACGTCGACGCCCGGGACGCCGGGGAGTTCACCGCGGTCCTGCTCGAACGGGCGCACGACCTGCCCCCCGGCCAGACCTTCTTCGTGGGGGCCCGCGACGCGCTCGCCAGGCAACCGCTGGCCGACCTGCTCCCCGCGCACACCAGCGTGCCCGAGGAGGTGGCCGCCCCGCTGACGGGGGACACCCCGGCGTTCCGCGTGGCGAAGGCGGCCCGACTGCTGGGCTGGACCGCCGCCAGGAGCTGGCGCACCGAGCTGCGCTGAGTCCCGGCCGGAAGCCGGCAACACCGATCCGCACAACGTGAGCGAGCACAGGAGAGAGTCGTGAAGCTCGACAGGGTTCTGTTCTTCCCGGTCACCCCCTTCGACGCACGGGGCGCGGTGGACACGGAGGTCCTGGCGGAACACCTGCGGCGCAGCCTCGCCCACCGGCCGGGCGCGGTGTTCGCCGCCTGCGGCACCGGCGAGGTGCACGCCCTGTCGGTCGCCGAGCAGGCGACCGTGGTGGCGACGGCGGCGGCGGTCACCCCGGAGGACATCCCGGTGTTCGCCGGAGCCGGTGGCCCGCTGCCCACCGCGCGGGAGCAGGTGCGCGGCGCGGCCGACGCCGGGGCCCAGGCGATCCTGCTCCTGCCGCCCTACCTGGTCAACGCCCCCCAGCGCGGCCTGGTCGACTACGTCCGGACCGTCGCGGAGTCCAGCCCGCTGCCCATCGTCTTCTACCAGCGGGGCAACGCGGTGCTCACCGTCGACTCGGCGGTCGAGGTGGCGCGGATACCGAACGTGGTGGGCATCAAGGACGGCGTCGGCGACCTCGACCGGCTGCACGCCATCGTGCTGGCCGTGCGGGACGCGGTGGGGGAGGACTTCCTCTTCTTCAACGGCCTCCCGACCGCCGAGCTGACCGCGGGCGCCTACCGGGGCATCGGCGTCGACCTGTACTCCTCGGCGGCCTTCGCCTTCGTCCCCGAGGTGTCGGCGGCCTTCCACGCCGCCCTGGGCGGGGATGAGGACCTGGTGTCCCGACTGCTGACCGGCTTCTACCAGCCGCTCGCCGCGCTGCGGGACACCACGCCCGGCTACGCGGTCGCCCTGGTGAAGGCCGGTCAGACGCTGCGGGGCCTCGACGTCGGTCCGGTCCGCCCGCCGTTGGTCCCCCCGACCGAGGAGGACCTGCGAACCCTGTCCGAGCTGATCGACACCGGACTGGGGATCGTCGGAGCGGCCTCGCCCGCCCGGTCCTGACCCGAGGCCCGAGCCGACCGTCCCACCGACCACGTTCCCGAGGAGACCCCACCATGCGTGTCACCGACCTGGGCACCCGCACCTACCGGGTTCCGCTCGACCGGCCCTGGGGGCCGGGAGTCGACCACCAGTACCTCGTGGTGACGACCCTGACCACCGAGGACGGGTCCACCGGCACGGGCTTCGCGTGGACACCGAGGATCGGCCCGGCGGCCGTCGACGCCTTGCTGCGCACCGACATCCGCGACGCCCTCGTCGGCACGGACCTGGCCCGCCCGGAGGTGCTGTGGGACCGGCTCTGGCACCACCTGCACGAGGGCGGTTCCGGAGGGATCACCACGATGGCCCTGGCCGCCGTCGACATCGCCGCCTGGGACCTGGTCGGCCGCCGCGCCGGTCTGCCCCTGGTGGACCTGGTTGGCCGGCGCAGGGACACCGTGACCTGCTACGGCAGCGGGGTGAACCTCCACTACGGTCGGGACGACCTCGTCGCCCAGGTCCGCCGGTTCGTCGAGGCCGGCCACCACGCGGTGAAGATCAAGGTCGGGTCGCCCGAGCTGGACCGGGACCTCGACCGGGTCGCCGCCGTCCGGGACGTCCTGGGTGAGCGTGGCCTGCTGATGCTGGACGCCAACCAGCGGTGGGACCACCCGACGGCGGTGCGGGCGATCCGGGCGCTGTCCCGTTTCGACCCCTACTGGATCGAGGAGCCGTTGCTGGCTGACGAGCTGCCGGGCCTGGGCCGGCTGCGCGCCGACACGGGAGCCAGGATCGCGGTGGGGGAGAACCTGCGCACGGTCCACCAGTTCCGGGACGCGCTCGTCGCGGGCGCGGTCGACTTCGCCCAACCCAACGCCGTGCGCGTCGGCGGGATCACCCCCTTCCTGCGGATCGCGGAGCTGGCCAGGGTCTTCGGTGTTCCCACGGCTCCCCACCTGCTGCCGGAACTGTCGGCGCAGCTCGCGCTCTGCGTGCCCCTCGTCTCCATGGTCGAGGACATCGACCGGGCGTCCTTCGGGGCGCTCGGCGCCCTGGCGGAGCCGAGTGGGGTGACGATCAGCGCGCCGTCGGTGACGGCCGCCACCGCCCCCGGGCACGGCCTGGTCTTCGCGACCGACCGGATGGAACGGGTGTCGGGCGCCTGAGCGGGGGACCGTTCCCGCTCAGGCGGCACCGCGCGGCCTCGTGACCTCCGGTGGGACGTGGCCCCCGTCGCCGCGTCGGCACCGGCACCCGGGGTGTTCGCTGAGGGCGTAGCAGCGCCGTGGTCGGTCCCCGACCGGCACACGGCCCGCCACGATCCGCGTCGGCGTCCCGCTGACCAGCCAGCACCCGTCGGGGATCGCCGCGCGCGCTCTTCGCCCGCCGCCTCCGTCTACTAACGGTGTCCGACCAACTGCTTGGAGTAGTGATCTTCGGGTGGTTGGCTGAGCGGCATGGACAGGAGAAGGAACGGCGTCCCGAGCCCGTTCACCAACGCGGCGGCCGGTCGCCGCGGACGACCGCGAGCCCCCGCACGGCGGTCGGCCGGGCGGCGACCAGGTGGGGCGCAACCGTTATCGATCCGCGCTGGTTCGGTGCGGCCCCGGAGGTGGACCATCAGCTCGGGGGCCGACCGACACGGGGTACCGGGGGACGTCATGACGGACGACGCTGGGGGACGGTTACCGGAGACGCGCACGTTCGAACCGCCGCCGGTCGCTCCGGGACCGGTGCGGTTGTTCGCGGGAGTGCTGTCCTCGGTGCTGCTGTCCTCGCTGCTGGTCACCACGCTCGTCGGTGTGGTACCGCACGAGGCTTCGGCGGCGACGACCGTGGGCGCCTTCTGGACTGCCTGGTCGGTGTTCGCACTGGTCCTCGCGGCGCTCCTGCTGCCATCGGCCCTGCTGCTCGGCTGGCCGCTGGGGGTGCTCACGGCGCGGTGGGGTCCCCTCGCCGCGTCCCTCGCGTTCGCGGCGCTGGGCGCGGTCGTCGGGGTCGTCCTGCTGTTCGTCCTCGACGCGGTCGACACCGACGTGCTGGGCGGGGTGGTCGTCGCCCTGCTGGGCGGGGTGTCCGGTTTCGTCGGACGGCTGCTCAGCGACGTCGTCAGCCGGACACGGGGGCTGATGGTCGCGCTGTCCGTCCTGCTGGGTGCGCTGGTGGTCTCCGCCGCCCTGTGAGACCCGGGCCGAGGACCGGCATCCGGTGGTGGGGAGTGCGGGTCGGTCGAGACGACCGAGCCGCACTCGAGCCGGACACCGGCGGCCCTCGAACCGGCGACCGGTTCCGTCACCCGGGCGCGGTCGCACCCCGGAGGAAGTCACCGGCGATCCGCCCGCACAGCCCCGGGTGCTCGGCGATCAGCGATCGGGTGGCCTCGGGCAGGATCGCCAACGACGCCGTGGGCAGTCCTCGGTAGAGCGCCACCGAGTGCTCCAGGGACACGACGTCGCGGTCCCCGCTCATCACCAGCACGGGCACGTCCGCCCCGGCCAGGTCCTCCCGGCGCAGCGCCGGCTCGTTCGACATCATCGTCATCAGGCGCTCCCACAGGTCCTGCGCGTGCCCCGCGCCGTGCGGTGAGACCTCCTCGTGCGCCAGGGCGAGCGGTGCCGGGACCTGTCCCACGCCGTGCTCGGCGAGCGCCGCGCGGAGTTCGGGCACCAGCCCCTCATGGTGGAACACCGCCCCGACCAGGACCGCGCGCCGCACCAGGTCCGGCCGCCGGATCGCCGTCAGCAACGCCACCGTGCCGCCGTCGCCGTGGCCCAGGAGGTGGGCGGGGCCACCGACCACGTCCTCCAGGAACCGGATGGTGTCCTCGGCCATCGACGCGTAACCCGTCGGACCGGGCGCGTCGGGGCTCCGGCCGTGACCACGCCGTTCGGGGCGCAGGACCCGGAAGTGCGGGGTGAGATCGTCGAGCAGGCCGTCGAAGTCCCGGGAGTCACCGAGCCCGCCGTGGAGCAGCAGCAGCGGTTCCCCGGCTCCGTGGTCGTCGTACCAGGTGAGCACGTCGCCGATCCGCGCGTAGTGGCCCAAACCGTCCTCCAGGGAAAGGTGGTCCGCGTCCTCGTCGGTCGGGTCCCGACCGCCACCCGGGGCCGCGCGGTGCGCTCCGAGGTGTCCTCACCACCCCGGTCGGACGCCTCGGGGCCCGGGCGGGGGTGGGGCGTCGACCGGCACCCTCGGTGCCGTCGGCGAGGGTAGGAGCCGGCACCGACACGACGAGCGGGGCGAGTGGGAGGCTCCGGGGCCGAGCTCGCCGGGGATCACTCCACACCGGACGGGCAGCGGCTGGATCACCTCTGATGTGCGGGGCACCGGTCTCGACCCGGGGCGGGCGGGCCGGCGGGCGGCAGCCGGGCGGTGGTGGAGGGCCTGTCGCGTGACGCGTCAGCCCCCTGAGCGCCGGCACCGGGGCGGCCAGGCGGGCGTCCGCTCGCGTGGCCTGAGATGCCTCGGGACGGCGGGACGACCGCCCGTGCCCTGGCGGGGGACGTGGAGGGAGGCCGGGTCGCCGGGACGCGGAAGCCAGGGCCCGAGGCGTGGTCACTCGGGCGGCGCCGGGGGCTGCCGTCGTGGTTCTGGTTCCCCGCGACCGGTGGGGACAGCCGTGATGCGCGCACCGCCGAGCGGCGCCACCTCCGGCGGGAGGCGGCGCGCGGAGACGGGGTGGTGCCCGCCTCCGCGCGCCGAGGGGAGGCTCAGACCTCGCCCTCGAAGAAGACCGGGTCGCCGTCGCTGAACAGCTCGGGCGCGACCTCGAGCCGCAGGTCGCTGCTGCCCTCGGGGATGATCCAGCCCGCGCTCACGGTGACGGTCTCGCCGGAGGGGATGCTGCTGAAGCCCATCGCCGTGCCGTCAAGACCGCCGCCGCTGTCGAAGAGCTCCTCGGTCGGCCGGCCCCCGGAGGTCGCCTGGGTGTGGAACAACGCTCCGTCGTAGACCTCGTCCTTGCCGTTCTCGACGGAGATGTCGAAGGCCACGACGCGGCCGCCGTCGATCTCCTGGATGAGGTACTCGCTCGGCTCGTGCTCCCTCGGCTCCGAGAAGGTGACCAGCAGGCCGTCGAAGTCGTGGGTGTCGCCCCAGGTCGGGTTGCCGGCCGGCTCCTCGGCGGCGGCCTCCTGGGCCTGGTCCGCCCCCTCCTCGGCGGTCTGCTCGGCGGTGGTCTCGGGCGTGGTGTCCTCGTCCGAGCTGCCGCAGCCCGCGAGCAGGGCCAGCGCGGCGACGGCGGAGATGACGGGAGTCAGTCGGGTACGCACGGTGTCGTTCTTCCTCACAGCTGGTGTCTGGGTTATCCGAAGTATCGGAATTCGTCTCGCGTTCGAGTCGGGTTCCGGCGGGCCGTGGCTGAACCGAGACAGTTCGGAGTCCTGGGTGATACACCTCCCGCCTTCCGGTCCGCAGATCTGTTGAGGGGGCCACCGATTCCTCAGGTCCTTGGCCGAGGCCGAACGCGCCATCGCTCGGTTCACGCTTCGTCGTCACCGCGTGACGTCGGCGGTGGCTCTCCCCTCGGGAGGGTGACGGTGAACACGGCGCCGCCCGCGTTGTGCACGCCGAGGTGCCCGCCGTGGGCCGTCGCGTTTTCGGCGGCGATGGACAGGCCGAGCCCGCTGCCCTCGGTGACCCGTCGTGAGGCGTCGCCCCGGACGAAGCGGTCGAACGCGATGGGCACCAGTTCCTCGGGGACACCGGGGCCGCCGTCGGCGACGCGCACCAGCACCGTGGCGGAGTCGGTGCCGTCGACGGTGACCACCACCGGTTCGGCTCCGTGCGTCACGGCGTTGGTCAGCAGGTTCCGCACGATCGTGTGCAGCCGGCGGGCGTCTCCGGTGACGAGCACGTCACCCACCACCCGGATCGAGATGTCGGCGTCGGGGGCGGCGAGGTCGACGGCGTCGGCCACCAGCTCCGCCAGGTCCACCGGCTCCCGGAGCACCTCGACCACACCGGCGTCGAACCGGGAGATCTCCAGCAGGTCCTCCACCAACCGCGCCAGCCGCCGGCTCTGCACCGTCAGCAGGTCCGCCGCCCGCGCCCGCGACTCGCCGTCCAGGCTGTTCAGGCTGTCCGCCGCCGCCACCATCGAGGCCAGGGGGGTGCGCAGGTCGTGGGTGACGTCCGAGACGAACCGCCGCTGCTGCCGGTCCTTGGCCCGCAGGTCCGTGATCGAGTGGCTCAGGCGTTCGGCCATCGCGTTGAACGCGGTGGCGAGGTCGGCGAGGTCGTCCCGCCCGGCGACCGGGAGCCTGGTGCCCAGGTCGCCGTCCCCGAACCTCCTGGCCGCGTCCGCCGCCGTCCGCAGCGGTCGGGACACCTGGTTGGCCGCCAGGATCGCGGCGACCGTGGCGAGGAACGCGACGACGGCGGAGATCGCGGCGAGTTGGTGGCGGAGCCGGGACAGCTCGTCGTCCAGCCGGTGCATGCCGTAGTGCTGCACGAGGACGAGCCCGGGGGTGACCTCGCCGGCGACGAGCAGCCAGCCCGACCGGTACGGGTCGCGCTGGACAGCCGGGAGGTGGCCGACGACGGCCTCGCGGACGAGCTCCGCCGGAACCGGAGCATTCTGGTGCTGTGGGTCGCCGGCGGTCGCCGGGAAGGCGGCACCGGACGGTTCGCCCTCCGCCGGTGGCCAGGACACCGGCGCGCCGCCGAGGTCGACCGCGCTCCAACCCACCCCCGCCCAGCGGTCCATCTCCTCGGCGAGCACCGCCACCCGCCCCTCCCCGTGGAGCTCCTCCTCGGTGCGCAGGTGGTTGATCGTGGACTGGAAGGATGCGTCGGCCGCGAGCACGAAGCGTTCGGTGCTGTCGTCGGCCTGCACCCGGTAGGAGGCGAAACCGACGCCGGCGCTCGCGGCGACGGTGAGGAGCACGATGCTCGCCGCGATCCTCGTGCGCAGCCCGAGCGACCAGCCGCGAGGGGGGGTCACGGTTTCGCCAGCCGGTACCCGAGGCCGCGGACGGTCAACACGAGTTCCGGGTTGGCCGGGTCACGTTCGATCTTCGACCGGAGCCGGGACACGGCCGCGTCCACGATCCGCGAGTCGCCCACGTACCCGTAGTCCCACACCCGGCGGAGCAGCACCTGCCGGGTGAGCACCTGGCCGGAGTGGTCTGCGAACTCCAGCAGCAGCCGCAGCTCCGTCGAGGTCAGGTTCACCTCGTGCCCTTCGCGGGTCACCACCATCGCGGTGCGGTCGATGGCCACCTCGCCGATGCGGACGACCTCCTGCCCGGGAGCGCTGGCGCTCCGCCGCAGCACCGCCTTGATCCTGGCGTCGAGCACGCGGGGCTCGACCGGTTTGACGACGTAGTCGTCCGCGCCGCACTCCAGGCCGGCGACGACGTCGATCGGGTCGCCCCGCGCGGTGAGCAGGATGATCGGCAGCGTGCTGCGCGCCCGCACCCGTCGGCACACCTCGAAGCCGTCGATGCCGGGCAGCATCACGTCCACCAGCAGCAGGTCGACCGACTCCCCGAGGGCCAGCAGTTCCAGCCCGCCCTCGCCGCCGCCAGCCGCCACCACCTCGTGCCCCAGCCCCCGCAGGGCCAGGGTGAGGGCCTCGGCCAGCGCGTCGTCGTCCTCCACCAGTAACAGCCGGGCCACCGCTCGTCGCTCCCCGTCGTCTTCCGCCGATGTCCGCACCACCTCGGACGCGGCCGCCACGGTATACGACCCGGACGCGCCCCTCCGGACCGTGACCCGCCGTTGACCAGCGGTGACGACCGGAGGCGCCGGCGATCCCCGAGCGGGCCGAGTGCCGCTGGCACCGGTGGGGAACGGTCGAGAAACGGTCACAGTCCTGGCACACGCCGTTCCTAGCGTGGGTGGGACGCGACCCGAGGACGGAACGATGACGAGTTGGACCGCACGGGGTGGCCTGGCCGAGGCCACGGTGGACCTCGACGCGATCGCCCACAACACGGCGCTGCTCGCCGCCAGGGCGACGGCCCCGGTGCTCGCCGTGGTGAAGGCGGACGCGTTCGGGCACGGGATGTTGCCGGTGACCCGGACCGTGCTCGACGCGGGCGCGACCTGGTTGGGGGTCGCCACCAACGCCGAGGCGCTGCGGCTGCGGGAGGCCGGCGTGACGGCCCCGGTGCTCAGCTGGCTGCACGCGCACGACGAGGACTTCGACGCGGCGATCCTGGCCGGTGTCGATCTGGGCGTCTCCTCCGCCGAGCACCTGGAGCGGATCGCGGAGTGCGCCACCCGGGTCGGCACCCGCGCGGCCGTCCACCTGAAGGTCGACACCGGGCTCCGCCGAGGCGGAGCGGACCACACGGCGTGGCGCGGCCTCCTGGACCGGGCGGCGTGGCTGCAACGCCGGGGGCGGCTGCTGGTGCGCGGTGTCTGGTCCCACCTGGGCGCGGCCGGGGCACCCGCCGCGTCGCCGCCGGTCGGCACGCAGGTGCGGGCCTTCGAGCTGGCCCTGCGGGAGGCGCGGGACGCCGGGCTCGACCCGGAACTGCGCCACCTCGCGAACTCGGCCGCCACCCTGACCGAGCCCGCCACCCACTACGACCTCGTGCGGGTCGGCATCGCCCTGTACGGGGTGGAACCGGTCGCCGGGCGCAGCGGCGGCCTCCGGCCAGCGATGACCTTGCGGTCCAGGACGGTGCTGGTGAAGAAGGTTCCCGCCGGGGAGGGCGTCTCCTACGAGCACCGCTACCGGACGTCCGGGGAGAGCACGCTCGCCCTGGTGCCGGTCGGCTTCGCCGACGGTGTGCCCCGGCTGGCCAGCAACCGGGGTGCGGCCCTGCTGGCGGGCCGTCGGCGTCCCGTCGCCGGTCTCGTCGCGATGGACCAACTGGTCCTCGACCTCGGCCGGGACGAGGCGAACCTCGGCGACGAGGTCCTGGTGCTCGGCCCCGGGGACGACGGCGAACCCACGGCGGCCGAGTGGGCGGCCTGGGCGGAGACCAACCCGCACGAGGTCCTCACCGGCATCGGCGCGCGGATACCCCGCCGCTACCTCGGTGGGGCACGAGCAACCCGCGAACTGGAGGAGTTGTCCCTTGTCTGAGCCGAGAACCAGGGTCGCCGTGGTCTACGGCGGCCGCAGCGGGGAACACGCGGTGTCCCGCCAGTCCGCGGCGAGCATCCTCACCCACCTCGACCGCGACCGCCACCAGGTGGTCCCGGTGTTGATCGACCGGGACGGGGGGTGGTGGATCGAGGAGGACGGGCCAGACCCGGCGGCCACCGGTGCCCGGGCCGCGACCGAGGACGTGTGGCGCGCACCCGGACCGGCTCCCGCGTTGGGCATGACGGAGGCGCTGCGCCGGCTGCGGGACGTCGACGTCGTGTTCCCCGCGTTGCACGGCCCGTTCGGGGAGGACGGGACGATCCAGTCGATGCTGGCGCTCTACGGCATCCCCTTCGTCGGCAACGGGGTGCTGGCCAGCGCGGTCGGCATGGACAAGGAACACACCAAGACCATGCTGGCCTCGGCGGGGATCCCGGTCGCGCCGGGCCTGGTGCTGCGACCGGGGCAGCGGCCCCGCCCGGAGGACCTGGCCCCGCTCGGGTTGCCGCTGTTCGTCAAACCGGCCCGCGCCGGCTCCAGTCTCGGGGTGTCCAGGGTGGACGACCTCGCCCAGTTGCCGGCGGCCCTGGCCACCGCCCGGGAGAGCGACGGGAAGGTGCTGGTCGAGGGCGCGGTTCCCGGTCGGGAGATCGACGTGGGCGTGCTTCAGCGCGCCGACGGCACCCTGGAGGTCAGTCCGCCGCTGGAGATCAGGGTCGCCGAGGACCAGCGGTTCTTCGACTACGAGGCCAAGTACGACGGGTCCGTTGGCACGGTCTTCGACGTGCCGGCCACCCTGGACGCCTCGACGGCCGAGCGCCTGGACCGGCTCGCGGTGGCGGTGTTCGAGGCCCTGGACTGCGCCGGGTTGCTCCGGGTGGACGTCTTCCTGCGCGCCGACGGGGAACTGGTGGTCAACGAGGTCAACACCTTCCCCGGGTTCACCTCGGCGTCCCAGTACCCGCTGATGTGGCGGGCCGCCGGCCTGTCCTACTCGGAGTTGCTGACGGCGATGGTCGACACCGCCCTGGCGCGGCGGACGCCGGTCGCCGCCGCCGCGGCCGGGGCCTGACGGGTGCGGGTGGCCGGGAGCTGGTCCGGCCCAGGCGGCGGACGGCCCGGCCTCCACTTCCCATCGGTGGGGGAGCGGGGCCGGGCCCTGGTCGAGCGGGGCGCGGGTCGGGGGTCACACCCCGGACAGCACCCGCTCCGCGTCCAGCGTCACGGCGGCGGCGTGCACCACGGCCGCCACGCGCAGTGCCTCGTGGATCGTCTCCCGGGGCAGGTCCGACTTCCGCAGCGTCTTCTCGTGCGACTCCAGGCAGACACCGCAACCGGTGATGGCGCTGACCGCCAACGACCACAGCTCGAAGTCCACCTTGTCCACACCGGGGTTGCCGATGACCTGCATGCGCAGCCGCGCCGGCAGGTTGTCGTACTCGGCGTCGCCGATCAGGTGCTTCGACCGGTAGTAGATGTTGTTCATCGCCATGATCGAGGCGGCCGCCTTCGCGGCGTTCAGCGCCTCCTCGGACAGGTGTTCCCTGGCCTCGGACTCCAGCTCCCGCAGCACCTGCTCGTTGCGGCAGGCGATCGCCACCGCCAGCACCGTGCCCCACAGCCGCTGCTTGGGCAGCGTGGAGGTGCCGATCACCGAACCGAGGTTCAGCTTGGTGTCCTTGGCGTAGGCGGGCAGCGCGCTCCTCAACGCGTCCAGTGACATCAGGCGTCCAACAGCTTCGCGGCGTCGAGGGTGCCCTCACCCTTGTTCCAGTTGCAGGGGCACAGCTCGTCGGTCTGGAGGGCGTCGAGTACCCGCAGCACCTCCTCCACGTTCCGGCCAACGGAACCGGCCGTCACCATGACGAACTGGATCTCGTTGTCGGGGTCGACGATGAAGGTGGCCCGCTGGGCGACACCGTCGCCACCGAGCACGCCGCAGGCCTCGGAGAGTTCCCGCTTGATGTCGCTGAGCATCGGGAAGGGCAGGTCCCGCAGGTCGTCGTGGTTCTTCCGCCACGCGTGGTGCACGTACTCCGAGTCGACGGAGACGCCGAGCACCTGGGCGTCGCGGTCGGCGAACTCCTCGTTCAGCCGGCCGAAGGTGGCGATCTCGGTCGGGCAGACGAAGGTGAAGTCCTTCGGCCAGAAGAAGACGACGCGCCACTTGCCCTGGTACGACTTGTTGTCGATCGTCTCGAACGCCTTGTCGGCGTCGAGGGACACGCACGCGGTCAGCGCGTACTCGGGAAACTGCTGGCCAACGGTGAGCACGTTCTCTCCTGTCGTGTTGCTCCGAATGCGCCACCAACCTTGCTCCGCCAGCATTGATAGGGGAAATCGACTCCGCCACCTACACTGATCGGCCATGCCGATCAGTGAGCGCGCGCCGAGCCTGGCACAGCTCAGGGCGTTCCTCGCCGTCGCGGAGTTCCTGCACTTCAGAGCCGCCGCCTCCTCGTTGGGCGTGACCCAGCCCACCCTGTCGGCGGCGATCGCCGCCTGCGAGGACGCGCTGGGCGCGCGCCTTGTGGAACGCACCACACGCCGGGTGATGCTCACCGAGACCGGTGAGCGACTCGTGCCACGTGCCCGGGCCGTGCTGGACGCGATGGACGCCCTCGTGACCGAGGTCGCGGTCTTCGGTCGTCCCTTCACCGGCCGGCTGCGGCTGGGCATCATCCCCACCGTCGCCCCCTACCTGCTGCCCGTCGCGTTGCCGGCCCTCCGCCGTGCCTTCCCCGAACTGGAGATCGAGGTCCACGAGGAGCGGACCGCGCCGCTGCTCGACGGCGCCACCACCGGGCGACTGGACCTCGCCGTGCTCGCCCTGCCGGTGGTCGACCGCAACCTGGCCGCGCTCCTCCTCTACGCGGAGGACTTCGTGTTGGTCACCCCGAAGGACCACCCGCTGGCGGAGCGGCAGGTGATCTCGCGGCAGGCGCTGCGGGACCTGGACGTGCTGCTCCTGGAGGAGGGGCACTGCCTGCGGGACCAGGCCCTCGACGTCTGCCGCGAGGTGGGCACCGGCGTGGAGACCGCGGCCAGGGCGACCAGCCTCACCACCCTGGTGCAGCTGGTGGCGGCGGGCATGGGGGTGACGCTGCTGCCGGCGAGCGCCGTGAGCCTGGAGACCCGCCGCAACCAGCTGCGGGTCAGCCGGTTCGCCTCCCCGAAGCCGGGACGTCGCATCGGGGTGGTGTACCGGGACAGCGCCGGCCGCGAGGCCGAGTTCACCACGATCGCCCACGAGCTGCGGCGGGCGGTGCGGGCCCGCCGGATGCCGGTGCGACTGGCCCCGGACCGGGTCTGACACCCGCCCCAGCGCCAGGAGGGACCGGGGCGGGCCACCGGAGGGTGATGTCGGATTCCTGCCAGAGCAGCCCCCTGAACTGGGGCATGCTGGTCGCATGCTTCTCGACCGGGACCGGTGCGTGCGAGCGGTGCGGTCCAGGGACGCCCGCTTCGACGGGTGGTTCTACACGGCGGTGCTCACCACCGGCATCTACTGCCGACCCAGCTGCCCCGTGGTGCCACCCAAACCGGAGAACATGAGCTTCCACCCCAGCGCCGCCTCGGCGCAGCAGGCGGGGTTCCGGGCGTGCAAGCGGTGCCGCCCGGACGCCAGCCCCGGCTCACCCGAGTGGAACGAACGGGCGGACCTGGTGGCCAGGGCGATGCGGCTCATCGCTGACGGGGTGGTGGACCGGGACGGCGTTCCCGGCCTAGCCGCCCGCCTCGGCTACGGCCCCCGCCAGGTGGAGCGGCAACTGGTGGCCGAGCTCGGCGCGGGGCCGCTGGCGCTGGCCAGGGCCCAGCGGGCGCAGACCGCGCGTCTGCTGATCGAGACGTCCAGCCTGCGGATGGCCGACGTCGCCTTCGCCGCCGGCTTCGCCAGCGTCCGCTCGTTCAACGACACCGTCCAGGCGGTCTTCGGCCTCACCCCGACCGAGCTGCGGTCGAGGGTGCGCGGTGGAGCGCCGCCCCGAACCCCGGGGACCCTGGCCGTGCGGTTGCCGTTCCGCCGGCCGTTCACCCCGGACAGCCTGTTCGGCCACCTCGCGGTCACCGCCGTCCCCGGTGTCGAGGAGTGGCGCGACGGCGCGTTCCGCCGCGCGCTGCGACTCCCCCACGGACCGGCCGTGGTGGCCCTGCGACCGGAGACCGACCACATCGGGTGCCGGCTCACCCTCTCCGACCTGCGCGACCTGTCCGCCGCGATCAACCGGTGCCGGTGGCTGCTGGACCTCGACGCCGACCCGGTCGCGGTCGACGAGCTGCTCACCGGCGATCCCGCCTTGGCGCCGCTGGTCCACGCCGGCCCGGGCCGGCGCGTTCCCCGCGCGGCGGACGGGCCGGAGTTCGCCGTCCGCGCCGTCCTCGGCCAGCAGGTCTCCACGGCGGCCGCCCGCACCCACGCCGGCCGGCTGGTCGCCGCCCACGGGGAACCGCTGGCCGCACCGGACGGTGGCCTCACCCACCTCTTCCCCGAACCGGGGACCCTGGCCGGTCTCGACCCGGACAGCCTCGCCCTGCCCCGCACCCGGCGGGCCACCCTGACCACCCTGGTCGCCCGGCTGGCGGCGGGAGACCTCGACCTCGGCCCAGGGGCGGACTGGGACCGGGCCCGCGCCGAACTCCGGCCGCTGCCCGGCCTGGGGGACTGGACGGTGGAGACGATCGCGATGCGGGCACTCGGCGACCCGGACGCCTTCGTCGCCACCGACCTGGGGATCCGGCACGCGACCAGGGCACTGGGGCTGCCGCACACGCCCGGGGCGCTGACCCGCCGTGCCGAGGCGTGGCGGCCCTGGCGCGCCTACGCCGTGCAGTACCTGTGGTCCACCACCAGCCACCTCATGAACCGCTTACCCGCCTGAGCAGCGCCCCTCCGGCGGGGCGGACCATGTGAGAGAACGACGTTCGCAGGGAGATTTCGACATGAGCACCGCAGCGACGCCCGACGGGCGTCGAACCCACACCGTCGTCGACAGCCCGATCGGGGCGCTGACCCTGGTCGCCACCGACGGCGTGCTGGCCGGCGTCTACATGGAGGAGCACCGCCACCGCCCGGACGGCGACACCTTCGGCACGCGGGACGAAACCGGATTCGACCTGGTCGCCCAGCAGCTGGCGGAGTACTTCGCCGGGCGGCGCACCGATTTCGACCTGCCGCTGGCGCCGCACGGAACACCCTTCCAACAGCAGGTCTGGGCCCAGCTCCGCGCCATCCCCTACGGGGAGACGGTCTCCTACGGCGAGCTTGCCGCGAGGATGGGTCGCCCCTCCGCGTCCCGGGCCGTCGGCCTGGCCAACGGCCGCAACCCGATCAGCGTCATCGTGCCCTGCCACCGGGTGGTGGGTTCCGCCGGCGGCCTCACCGGCTACGCCGGGGGCGTGGAACGGAAACGCACCCTCCTCGACCTCGAACGACGGGTGAGCGGCCGGGCACTGCTCTGAGGCTCGGAGGAGCGGCCGGCCGGGCCTGGCGCGCCCCGGCGGACCACCCGCCCGCGTCCGGGGACGCCGTTCCGGTCCGTCCTCCCGGCGAGGAGGACCCGCTCGGTGCCGGGTCGGGAGCGGGAGGGCCCCAGCGCACCGGAAAAGCCGTGGCCGAACCGGGGCCACGCGGATAGCGTCGCCCGATGCCGGACGCGATCTTCACCCACCCCAGGCTCGTCGCCCTCTACGACACCTTCGACGGTGAGCGGGACGACCTGACCCACTACCTCGCCATCGTCGACGAACTGGGTGCCCGCCGGGTGCTCGACCTCGGCTGCGGCACCGGTTCCCTGGCCGTCCTGCTCGCCGAGCGCGGGTACGAGGTCGTGGGCGTCGACCCGGCGGCGGAGTCGCTGCGGGCCGCCCGCGCGAAGGACCCGGCGGGACGGATCACCTGGGTCCACGGCGACGCCACGGCGGCCCCGGCCGTCGACGCCGACCTCGCGGTGATGACCGGGAACGTCGCACAGGTCTTCCTCGGAGACGACGACTGGCTCGGCGCCCTGCGCGCGGCGCGCGCCGCCCTCCGCCCCGGCGGACACCTGGTGTTCGAGACCAGACGGCCCGAGCGCCGGGCCTGGGAGAAGTGGGCCGTCGCCACCCCCGTCGTCCGCGAGGTGCCCGGGGAGGGGCCGGTGGAGGCGCGCGTTGAGGTGACCGAGGTGGCGCTGCCGTTCGTGTCCTTCCGGCACGTCTACCGGTTCCTGGGCGAGGACACCGTCCTCGCCTCCGACTCGACGCTGCGGTTCCGCACCCGGGACGAGGTCGAGGAGAGCCTGGTGGCGACCGGGTTCGAGGTGCGGGACGTCCGGGACGCCCCCGACCGCCCTGACCGGGAGTACGTGTTCCTCGCCCGGCGCAGCGCCTGAACCCGGCGTGGCGTCCTCGACCGTCCCGTCCACCGGAGGGCTGGTTCAGGCAGCCGTCCCCGGCTCGGAGGAGCTGGCGGAGGCCCTGAGGGCGTCGGCGAGCCAGGCGTAGGGCACCTGGTCGGCCATCATGCCGACGAGTTCGTCGCTCGTGGGATGCCCGTTGATGGTGGCCACCAGGTCCAGGTACCGGTCGTGGGGGCCGGTGAACGGCGACTCCCAGTGGGGATCGGCCTCGGCGTTCCTGGTGCCGTGCAGCTCCAGGGCAATCCGCAGCTGCTTCGCCGACTGCTGGCGGAACTCGGGGCAGTCCGGTTTGCCGCACACCCCGGAGAGCCAGGCCGAGTACCGGTCGGCGATGTCCCGGGCCCGGGACGAGTCCACCGGTATCCCGGCCCGGCGGGCCTCCATCGCCTCCGCCATGATCGGGGTTCCCTCGTCGATGGAGTCGAGCATCGACGAGGAGGACATGATCCGCCCCGCCTCCGTCGAGTACTCCTCGCGGAGGTGGCTGCGGACGGCCGCGCGGAAGTCCTCGTCCCGCACCAGGTCGGCCAGTTCGATCCACGCTTCCAGCTGCTCGGGGGTGGGGTCGTCCGGCAGTACCGCCCGCGTCTGGCTGAGGCGGTCGATCATCGCGGGGTTGACGTCGAGGCCTTCGGACACCTCGGCCCAGAACTCGTCGAGCAGCCGTTCCCGGTCCTCGTCGGACATCGAGACGAGCCGGTGCATCAGCACCACCTGGCCGTCCGGGGTGTCCTGCCGCAGGATGCTGCGCAGCACGGCCCGCCTGGCGTGGAAGCGGCGCGTCTGCTCCTCGACCACGGCCAGGTGCGCGGCGGCGAGGTCGTGGAGCGTCGTCTCACCGGCGAGCACCCGGCGGATGTCGTCCAGGCCCGCGTCGAGCTCGCGGAGGGTGCGCACGAACTCCAGGCGCGCGATGGCCTGGACGTCGTAGTGCCGGTAGCCGGCGGGGGTCTGCTCGGTCGGGGTGACGATTCCCGCGTCGGAGTAGTAGCGGACGGCGCTGACGCTCAGCCCGGTGCGGCGCGCCACGTCGCCGATGGAGTACAGCTCGTTCTCGTTCACGGTGCCCACTATCGGGTCTCAAGCGGCATGAGACTCAAGCCAGCACGGGCAGCCGGTGCCGGGAGGGCGGTCGGCGGGTTACCTGGGGCTCGCTCGGGCAGCGCTCATGCCGAACCGCTCGCTCCCACTGTCGGCGCTGGTCGTGATCCGATTCCGGAGAAATTCGATCGCGGTGCGGTGCCGCCGCGATGAGCCCGCCGCGCGTACGGCTTGTGGGGACTGGTGATCTCCCCGGTGGCCGCGCGTCGTAGGAAACGGAATCCCGGAGACTGGCGGCTACTGTCGTACTTGACTGTACAACGTGGATTGCCTATGAGGTGCACTCGGTGTGCGCGATAGGGGGGGAGCCGGGTGGCCACGAAAGCCAAAGGCGGCTTCCTCCTTCCGCTGTTGCTTGTCGGAGGCGCGGTGGCCTACTTCGGGGTGGACGAGGTGGAGGACGCCGTACGAGGTGCGCTGATCGGCGAACCAGTTGTCATCGGGGTGGGCGACGAGGCGGTGATGGTTGCCGACGACGCGGCATCCATGGTGCGGAAGTGCACGACAACGCGGGTGCTCAGGCAGAAGCGTTGTGGGGAGGTCAAGGTTGTCATCATGGATGCGGCGAGGATGCCGCACATTACTCGGAATATCTCGCCCGCCTGGAGCGAGGGCAAAGAGCACGTCCTCACCCGCAGCGGCGTGTCACGGCACGCGAACTACAAGGCCGCCTGTGGTGGCTTCGTCAAAAAGCATGTAGACGGCTCGTGTGACGAGTACGCCTTCGCCTCGACGGTTCAGGGGGGCATCGGTGCCCGTACCGAGGAGGTTCCGGCGCGGGAACAGGACTGCCAAGGGGGAACCCTCGCGGCCGCGTACCGGTGGCAGGGAATAAGGGCTGGAGACGATTTACTCGTCGTCATCAGCAACCCCCATCGGGTCGCGGTAGAGCCGTACCAGGGACAGGACATCGCGGAGGACCAGTCGACATGCGGGAGCTGATCGAGAAGTACCGCTGGGCCGACCAGGACGAAGACCTGGTGCTCACGCTCGCCGTAACCACCTGCGGTTCAGTGGACGAGGTGGTGTCGGCCTACGGTGGCAGCGGAAGGGGGCCTGTTCTTCTGACACATGACGACGCGTGGGTTCCGCAGGAGGATTTCGGCTCCTACTTCCACGTCCAGGTGCTCACCGAAGGGGCGCGCACCGTCATGATCGAGCCGAACGGGTGGGCGGGCAGTCTGCCCGGGATCGCGCGCCGCGCGTCGTCGAGGGGTTTCTTCCTCAGCGTGCACTGGAGCATGTCCGGCACGCGGCGGGTGGTGGAGGCCCGGGGCGGCGCCGTCGTGTCCTGGTTCAACCCGTTCCTCATCGCGGAGCCGGGTGGCGCTGGCGACCTCGTTCCCGCATGGGCCGAGGACACCGTGTTCGATGACGAGTGGCCCAACGCCTCAAGCTTCGCGGCCGTCGAGCTGCGCACCGGGCTCGCGGTCGACCGGAGCTGGTTCACCACGCCACTTCCCACCTACCGCATCCCGGATCCCGACCAGCTCCTGGCGGATGACTCGAAGGCTCGGACGCCCTGAGACGCGCGAACGGCCGCCGACCAGAGCGAGGAATCCACGGTCACTTCCCGGAACGTCAGCTCTGAACTTCCAGGATGGCCTCATCGCGTTCAGCGGGTAGGCTCGGAGAATCCTGGTGTCTCACCTCGAGCACGGTTTCGTGAAGGTTCAGCCGAGCTCAGAAGCGGCCAACTTTGACCGCGTTGAGGAAGGTGGTGAGGGTGGCGTTGTCGAGGCGTAGGGTTCCGCCGTCGCGGTTCTTGGTGTCGCGGATGCCGGCCACTTCGGTGCCGGACGCCTCGCGTGAGCGCCCGATCTCAACGCACTGCCCGTTGTCGTTGCTACGGGAGGATGTGCGCCAAGAAAATCCTGCCTCGGCGGTTACCATCGTGCTCCCCCAACCTCGTCAGTTGTGATCTCCGCTGCTACGGCTCGAATCAAACGTACGGACTCCGTGCTGTTCAGCGCGAAGTCTCGTAGACGCTCGAACGTGATCTTACACCGCTCAACGTCCTCTGGTTCCTGGATGAAGATCCCGCGAATCAAGGTATCGAGGAAGACCGTGGGCGTCGTGTGTTCGCCGTGGTGCAAGATCGCGAAGGTTGACCCGAAGGACGGGTGCGCTCCGGCTGAGGCGGGTAGCACCTGCAGGGTGATGTTGGGGCGTTCGGCGGAGGCGGCAAGGTGGTGTAGCTGCCTGCGCATCACCTGACTTCCGCCGATCACACTGCGCAGAGCTAGTTCGTGCACCACGGCGTGCAGGAGGAGGGGCTTGTCGGAGTGAAGTCGGGCTTGTCTCCGTACACGAACCTCCGTTCGGTGTGCGACGGCGATGTCGTCATCGGGAACGCCACAGTCCCAACCGGCGGCTACGGCAGCGGCGTATTCGGCGGTTTGGAGTAATCCAGGGATGAGGACCGCCTCGAAGTTCTCGAGTTTGCTCGCCTCTGACTCGAGCTCGATGAAGTCCTGGAGTTCCCCGGTGATGGTGTCCTCGAGATAGGCCCGCGCCCAGTCATCGCGACGGTGGTGTGAGGCCAGGGCCGCGTACTCGTCCCGTTCGGGTGTGGGGATGTCGTAGATCGTCGCCAGGACGATCACTTCCGCCGGGCCAGGGATCGTCTCGGCTCGTTCCAGGCGGGACAGCTTGGATCGGGACCATCCCAGGCGGCTGGTGACGTCGTCGAGCACCATGCCCGCGTCCGCCCGCCACTGTCGGAGTGTGCGGGCCACGAGGCGTTGCCGAACGGTCGGATCGCTCAACGGGTACCTCCATCGCTTCGCGTGTCAGCGTAGTGACGCTCCGAATTGGACGATCGATCGCCACTTCGAGTGGAATGCAACTTCTCATGGGTACCGAAGCTTGTTGGCGAGAAGTTGCATTACCTAGGGTGGTTGCGTAACAGCGTATCGCAACCCTGGGTAGGGGTGCGCAGAAGAAGGGGCCGGGCTAACTGGCAGGCCGCCCGGCCCCTCGTGACGAGAGGAACCGACGCAATGCCCGTCGATCCCATCCCGGTAGCCATGCTACTGGCCGTAATCGCCGTACTCGTCGCCGTGTGCAGGCAGTCGCGACGCCGCCGATCGCGCTTCGTCCGCGCCCTGGTGACGAGCGGCGGAGTCCGGTTCGTCGTCGAGATAGCCGGCATCGAGGCGAACCCGCCCGACCGTTCCGCCCGGGTCTTCGAGGCGCGTGCGTCGTGCGCCCGTCGGCCCGCGCCGGTGCGCACGGCGCCCAGGGGGCGTCGCCGGTGGGGGTGGGGGAGCCGGCGCGTCGGGCGGTGCTCGGCTACTCGGTGAGTCACGCCGCCACCGGCCACGGGGAGCGGCAGCCCGCGCGTTCTCGGCTGCCCGAGCGGGAGGGGCGGCATCACTGGCGATGCCGGGAGGCCCCGGACGTCCCGGCATCGCGGACGGGGTGGGAAACCGTGCTCAGCGGAGTCCTCCCGTTGCCACCCCTGTCGAACGGTCGTGCCTCATGACGGTGTTGAGCATGACGGTGGGTGCCGCGATCGCCCTGGCCGCCCTCGGGCTCGTCGAGTGGGTCGATCGCGCCATCGTTCCCCGCCTGGCGATGGCCTGCCGAGTTCGGCGGGCCCGGCGAACCACCCGGGAGGCCCGGAGCTGGGCGGTGACCAGTGGCGCGGCCCGGGAGCATTCCCGACGAGAAGCGCGCCGATGCCGTGACCACGAACGGACGGCCCGCTGCGGAGGCCGGGACGTCGTGCCCGTCGGGGTGGTCAGGCCTCTCGTCCCGTCCTGATCAGCACCTCCGCACGTCCACATCCCGACCACGTCCACATCCCGACCCGGTCGTCCGGGCGGTCGAGCTCCGACACCCTCCTCCCCGGTCGTGAGCTCCCGCCCGGGCGGCCCTTCCCCAAATCCCCGAACGCCCTCCCGGAGGCCGCCGTGATCGTGCCCGCCCTCGCCCGGTTCCGCGTCCGCTCCGCCCCTACCGCCTTACCCCTCGCCGTCGTCGACACCGCCCCCGGTCGGCGATCGCCGCTGGGCGCTCGACCGCCGGCGGAAACGCCCATCCCCTGTCGATCGGCTGTCGACACCGTCGACCCGGCCGACACCAGGGGCGGATTCGCGAAGTACGGACTCGTCCGAGTGATCGCGACTGGCCGGGGCGGGGGCATCCCGCCGCGAGCCGGTGCCGCATCCCGGGAGCCGGGTCCGCCCCCACGTGTGCGAGGAGAACCGGAGTGGAGAACACGGCACGGCAGGCGATCGCGGTGGTACCGGAGCTGGCGGCGGTGTACGCCCTGACCCGCCGGGGCTGGCGTTGGGTGTCCCTGACCCGGGGGCCGGGGGCGCTGGTGGGGTACTTCGAGTGGCCCGGCTGTTCCACGGTGGACTGGTGCGTCATCCGGGGCGCGAGCGAGGTCGAGGCGGTGCGGGTCTGCTACGGCGAGTGGGTGGTCTGGTGCCGGGACGGCCGGGTGGGGCCGGTGGCCGAGGAACTCGGCGCGCTGCCGCCTCCTGACGACCCGGCCGCGCCTCGCCTGATCACCGGCCGCAGGTGGCGACCCCCGCCGCCGCTGCGCCCACGGGGGTGAGCGCGAGTTCGTGCCGGTCGCCGCTGTGCCCCCTGGCCGTGCGGGTGGCACGTGCCCGCGCTGAGGAGGTCCTTGGCCGAGGCCGCGGTGCGCCCGCCGGCCAGACGTCGGAGTGACGCCCGCTCCTGGGACGGCAGCGGGGAGAGGTCCGTCGGTGATCAGGTGAGGTGTTCCAGTCGTGCGGAGGTGACCGGCATGGGGACCACGCTGTCCGCTCCCGCCCGCTGGCCCGACCTCCGACCACCGACCCGCGGGAGCGGCCTCGGCTGTGGTGGGTGGGCCGCGTCCTGGCCCTGGGTGTCGAGAACTGACCAGCTGGTGCATACTTCTGACCGTGGGGTCAGAAAAAAGTCTCAGGAGTCAGAAGGAGCGGACCTTCATCGAGGAGGCCAGGCGGGCGCAGATCGTCACCTGCGCCATCGAGGTGATCTCCGAGTTCGGGTACCGGAAGGCGTCACTGGTGCGGATCGCCGAACGCGCCGGCGTGTCGAAGGGGGTGATCCTCTACCACTTCACCGGGAAGGGAGAGGTGATCGAGACCGCGCTCGGCCAGATCTACGCGGCCCTCGGCGCCCGGTTCGAGCAGGAACTCGCCGACCACCCCGACGTCCGGTCCACCCTCGCCGCCTACATCCGCGCCCTCGTCGGGTACATGCGCGACAACCCCACCCACGTGCGGGTGATCGCCGAGGCCGCGACGTACGACGGCGGCAGTGCCGAGGCGGGCGACTCCTTCGACCCCGGCGACGCGGGCGCGCGGTGGCGCTCCCTCGCGGACCTCCTCCGCGCCGGGCAGGCCGCCGGCGAGTTCCGCGACTTCGACGCCCGGGTCCTCGCCCAGGCCATCGGCGGCGCCATCGACGCCGTCATCGCCGGCTGGCTGGAGGAACCGGACACCGACCTCACCGAGGCCGGCGAGCAGCTCGTGACCACCTTCGACCGAGCGCTGGTCGCCGTCCCACCCACCACCGACAGCGGGAGCACGCCATGCCAGTGATCGAAGTCGAGGGACTGCGCAAGACCTACCGCGACCACGTCGCCGTCGACGACGTCTCGTTCAGCGTGGAGAGCGGGGAGATCTTCGGCATCCTCGGACCCAACGGGGCGGGGAAGACCACCACCGTCGAATGCCTCACCGGGCTGCGGAGGCGCGACGGCGGGCGGGTGAGCGTGTTCGGCCACGACCCGGACACCGATCGCGACGCGTTGCGCGAGACCGTCGGTGTCCAGCTGCAACACAGCGAACTCCAGCCGAAGATGACCGTGCGGGAGGCGCTTGGGCTCTACGCCTCCTTCTACGCCGATCCGGCCGACCCCGACGAGCTGATCGACACCCTGGGCCTGCGGGACCGCGCCTCCGCCTACTGGGGGAAGCTTTCCGGGGGCCAGCGGCAGCGGGTCGCGATCGCCCTCGCGCTCGTCGGCAACCCCAGGCTCGCGGTGCTCGACGAGCTGACCACCGGGTTGGACCCGAAGTCCCGCCGGGACACCTGGGAGGTCGTCGAGCGGGTGCGGGACCGGGGGGTGACAGTCCTGCTCGTCACCCATTTCATGGCCGAGGCGCAGCACCTCTGCGACCGGATCGCCGTCATCGCCCGGGGCAGGGTAGCCGCACTGGACACCCCGGAGGGCCTGGCCTCGGCCGCCGGCTCGACCCAGCGCATGCGGTTCCACACCACCCAACCGGTGCCCGTCGAGGAGCTGCGGGCACTGCCGGTGGTCACCGAGGTCGTGGTCGACGGTGCGGCGGTGACGGTGCGGGGCGAGGGCGAGTTGGTCTTCGCCGTCTCCCAGCTGCTCGGGGCGGCCGGCGTGACCCCGTCCAACCTCCGCGTGGAACACGCGAGCCTGGACGACGCCTTCCTCGCGATCACCGGGCAGCTCACCGAGGAGGCGGCGTGAACAGGGTGTTGCGGGCGACGGGTCGGATGACCCGGATGGAACTGCGGCTGCTCCGCAGGGACTGGGCGCTGCTGTTCTTCGGGATCGGGTTCCCCGTCGTGCTGTTGCTGCTGTTCGCGAACCTGCCCGACATGATGGACCCGATCCCCGGGCTGGACGGGCTCCGCGCCTTCGACGTCGTGATGGCCCCGATCGCGCTGAGCATCGCGCTGCTGATCATCTCGCTCCAGCTCATGCCGCAGCAGATCGTCACCGTGCGGGAGAGGGGGATTCTCCGCAGGTTGTCCACCACCCCGGCTCCCCGGGTCGGGCTGCTCGTGGCGAACTTCGCCATCGGCGCGTTGATCTCGGTCCTCGCGGTGGTGGCCGTCCTGGTCGGCGGCGCGCTCGTCCACGGCCTGGCGCCGCCGAGGTCGCTGCCGGCGTTCCTGCTGGTCTACCTGTGCGCGATGGTCACCACCCTGTCGATCACCATGCTCATCGCCGGGATCTCCAGGACGGCGAACATCGCCAACGGCATCGGCTCGATCCTGCTGGTGCCGATGATGTTCCTCAGTGGAGCGATGGTCCCCCGCGAGGACCTGCCCGAACTGGTGCGCCAGATCGGCGATCTCACCCCGGTGGGTGCGGTCACGCAGGCCTTGCGGGCGAGTTGGGCGGGGGAGGCGCTGTCGCTCCAGCCCTTCCTGGTGATGGGGGTGACGGTGTTGCTGATCTGGCCGATCGCGATCCGCTTCTTCCGCTGGGAGTGAGCGGGGTGCCCCGGGGGTGGGCCGTCCGCCGTGCCGCCCCCGGCTGGGACGTGGCGGTGCCGGTTGGGGGACATTCTGGACGGGGATGTCATCCACGGCCGTTGATCGGCGCGGGCTCGGCGCCCCGCCGGCGGGTCACGCCCGACGGGCGTTCTCCGGCCAGATCACCACGACGGGGATCCCTCGTTGGCGGGCGGCGGCCACGACGTCCGCCGTGCCGCCCCGACCGTCGGACGGCTGGCCGTCCCACACGGCCACCAGCCGTTCGACGAGGTTCAACACCCGTTCGCTGGCCGCGACGTAGGCATCACGAGTCGACCTCTCGAACGGCATCACCTCGACATCGGTGGCCCTGTCGATCAGCGCGTCGAACTCGGCCGCGTTGTCGGGTCCGACCTTGCGTTCCCGGTAGTCCTCGGCGGGGAGCACCACGGTGGTGGTGCCGCCCAGGGCGAGCACCGCACGAGCGAAGATCTGGTCGGCGCCGCGGGCCAGGCAGGTCACGCCGACCAGCTCGCCGTCGCCCTCCGCCCGCAGGTGGTCCCGCAGGGCGGTCTCCACGAGGGAGACCGAGTCCGGGCTCAGGTTCGAATGGCCGGTGATGCCGATGCGTGCCACGGTCGAGGTGGTCCCTTCGTGGTTGTGCGCCGGAAGGGCTGCGGCCTGGGGCTCTCGGGAAGCACCGCCTCACCCCCGTGGTTCGAAGCGGGCGGCGATGGCGTCGAGGTCCTCGCGGTTCCAGTCGAGGGCTCCGGTGCGCAGGTCCTCGGTCACCGCCTCCAGCCACCGCAGTTCCGCGAGGGCGGTGGCGCGCTGGTACTCGCCCTCCAGGAGCACGACCCGGGGGAGCGCCCCCGCCACCCGTGCCTCCTCGGCGTCCAGGTCCGCCAACGTGCGTCGGAGCGCCTCCGCCCGCCGTGCCAGCAGGGTGAGTGCCGCGTCCGGGGTGAGCAGGGGGAGGAAGGCGAGGGCCGCCGGGAACTCGGGGAACTCCCGTGCCGGGGTGGACAGCATCTCCCGCAACCATCCGTCGAGGGTGGCCGTGCCCTCGTCGGTGAGTTCGTAGACGGTGCGCTCCGGTCGGTCCCCGACCCGTTCGGTGTCGCGCACCTGGACCAGCTCGTCGCGGAGCAGGCGATCGAGCGTCTGGTACACGCTGTTGCGCTGCGCGACGTTGACCACCTGGTCCTTCCTGCGCTCCCGGATGAGTTCCCGCAGGCGGTAGGCGTGCGTCGGGGCCTCGGCGAGCAGGGCGAGCAGGGCCATCGCCAGCGGTGACCTTCGGGAGGGACGACCGGACATGGGCACACCCTAGCCAGCTTGCGAGCATAGTCATTTTATGTATAGTCATACTATGACCTCGGGGAGGGGATGACGATGACGAGGGTGCTGGTGATCGGGGGAGGAATAGCGGGAACGGTCGCGGCGGTGGCGTTGCGCCGGGCTGGGCTGGATCCGGTCGTGTACGAGGGGTACGACCGGACCGCCGACGGCGTGGGCGCCTACCTCGGCGTCGCCACCAACGGCCAGTCGGCCCTGGCCGAACTGGGCCTGTTGGAACGCGCGCTCGCCGCCGGGTTCGACACGCCACGGATGGCCTTCCGCACCGGTTCCGGCCGTTTCCTCGCCGAGCTCGCCCAGGGCGGGGCGCTGCCCGACGGCACCGTGACCAGGACGGTCCGCCGGTCCGACCTCTACCGGGCGTTGCGGGACGCGGCCCTCGACGAGGGGGTGCGCGTCGAGTACGGCCGCCGCCTGGTGGGCCTCACCGAACGCCCGGACGGGGTGACCGCGCGCTTCGCCGACGGGAGCGAGGCGACCGGCGACCTGCTGGTCGGCGCGGACGGGCTGCGGTCCCGGGTGCGCGGGGCGATCGACCCTGGCGCGCCCTCGGGCCGGTACGTCGGCCTGCTCAACACGGGGGGCTTCGCGCCGGGAGTGCCGGTGGACGCCGAGCCGGGCGTGGCCAACATGGTCTTCGGGCGTCGCTGCTTCTTCGCCTACTACCGCCACCCCGACGGGGAGGTGTGGTGGTTCGCGAACCCGCCCCGCGCCCAGGAGGCCAGCCAGGAGGAGTTGGACGCGATCGACCCGACGTGGTGGCGGGCGCACCTCCTGGAGCTCGTCGCGCGCGACCGCACGCCCGCGGCCAGGATCATCGCCGCGACCGAGCGGATCATGCCGCCCTGGAACACCTACGACCTGCCGTCCGTGCCGACCTGGCACACCGACCGCTGCGTGCTGGTCGGGGACTCGGCGCACGCCACCTCACCCTCCTCCGGGCAGGGCGCGTCACTGGCCATCGAGGACGCGTTGGTGCTGGCGAAGTGCCTGCGGGACGTGCCCGACCACCCCGCCGCGCTCGCCACCTACACGGCGTCGCGGCGGGACCGGGTGGAGCGGGTCGTCGCGCAGGGCAAGCGCAACGGGGACCAGAAGGCCCCCGGGCCGGTGGCGCGCGTGGTGCGGGATCTCGCGCTGCCCGTCGTCTTCCGGCGGATGGCCAGGGCCGAGGCCGTCGACCAGCGATGGCTCTACGAGTACCGGGTCGACTGGGAAGCCCCGATCACCGCCGCCGTCGGCTGAGCAGGCGGCGAGGGCGGCCAAGGGGAGGACGGGGGCGGCTGGGACGCGCTCAGCCCGGCAGCGGTTCGCGGTCCCTGCCCTCCCACGCCGCCCACAGCCGCGCGTAGCGGCCACCGGCGGCCACCAGTTCCTCGTGCGAACCGACCTCCACGATGCGCCCGTGGTCCATCACCACCACGCGGTCGGCGGCCACCGCCTGGGGCAGGCGGTGCGCGACGACCAACGACGTCCGCCCCTCGGTGGCGGCGAGGGCGGCCTGTTCCAGGTCACGGGCCCCGGAACTGCCCGCCTCGGCGCTGGCCTCGTCGAGGATCGCCACCGAGGGGTTGGCCAGCACCAGCCGGGCCAGGGCCAACTGCTGGGCCCGCGGCGCCGTCAGCGGGTGGCCCTCCTCGCCCACCCGGGTCTCGATGCCCCCCGGCAGGCCCTCCGCCCAGCGGCGGGCGCCCACCGCCTCCAACGCGGTGAGCACCTCGGCCTCCGACGCGTCCGGTGCGGTCAGGCGCACGTCGTCGACCAGCCGACCGGAGAAGACGTGCACGTCCTGACTGACGAGCATGACGTGGCGGCGCAGCTGGCGGAGTCCCAGCTCGGCGAGCGGAACACCGCCCACCCGGACGGAGCCCTCCGCCGGGTCGAGGAGGCCGGCGACGATCGCGGCCAGGGTCGTCTTCCCGGCTCCGCTGGCGCCGACGAGGGCGACCCGCTCACCCGGCTCCACCACCAGGGTCACGTCGTCCACCACCAGCGGACCGCCGTCGTAGCGGTGGCTCACCCCTTCGATCCGCAGGCCCGCGTCGGCGGGGCGGGGCGGTGCCTCCGGTTCGGGGGTCGCCGGGAGGCGCGCGACGCCCACCAGGCGAGCGAGGCTCGCCCCCGCCGACTGCACCTCGTCGAAGGACAACAGCAACGCGCCGAGCGGGGAGAACAGCCGGTGGAAGTACAGGGCCGCCGCCGTGGTCGCGCCGACCGTCACGATGTCGGCCCTGACGAGGAGGAACCCGGTGACGACGATCGCCACGAGTCCCACGCACTCCGCGCGGTTGGCGCCGGAGGCGAACCGGGTGAACAGCCGGAACACCCGGACCGAGATGTCCCGGGACCGCGCGGAGCGGTCGGTGACCAACCCCATCCGGGCCTCGCCCAGCCGGTGCGCGTGCACCGCGTCCACCCCGTGCAGGGAACTGACCAGGGCCTGTGACCTCTCCCCGATGGCCACCCGTTCCGCCGCGTAACCGGGGCCGGAACGCGGCAGGTACCAGCGCAGTGACAACACGTACATCGGGAGGGTCACCATGCCGGCCAGCCCGAGCCGCCAGTCCAGGGTGAGCAGGCCACCCACCGTCAGGACGACCGTGAAGAACGCCGAGATCAGCACCGCCGCCTGGTTGGTCACGATCCGGCCGACGATCGACACGTCGTCGCCCACCCGGGAGAGCAGGTCCCCGCTGCCCACCCGTTCCAGGGTGGTGGTGGGCAGGTGCAGGGCGCGGTCCACGACACGTTCCCGCAGCCGGGCCAGCACCGTCTCGCCGGCACGGGCGATCAGCGCGGTGGCCACCCCGGTGAGCAGGCCACCCAGCAGCGCCGCACCGGCGATGAGCGCGACCGTCCACAGCACGGCGGACCCGTCGGCGTCCGGACCGCCAGCCGCGATGGTGTCGACCAGGTCGCCGAGCACCCAGGGGGCCACCAGACCGAAGGCGTTGCCGAGCAGGCAGGCGCCCAACGCGGCGCTCGTCGTCCACGGCTGGCGGGCCAGTTCGCCCCGCAGCACCCGCCAGACCTGGCGCGGTGTCGCGACCGGGAGGCGGTCGGCCGCCGAGGTCGCCGTGTCGAACTCGGCGGCCGCCGCCGCCGAACGCCTCCGCCGGCGGCGGCCGCCGGTCCCCGCCTCCGCGCTCATCGCAGTACTCCCCGCTGGTAGGTCTCGTCGGTGGCCGCCAGGTCGGCGTGGGTGCCCTCGGCGCGCACCACTCCGTCGGTGAGGACCACCACCCGGTCGGCCCGGGCCAGCAGCGCCGGACTGCTGGTGATGAGCAGCGTCGTCCTCGGGCCGCCCGCTGGCGGGCCCTCCCCGTCACCGCCCGCCGGTCGTTCGTCCCGACCGCCCGCGTCGGGGTCGTCGGCACCGGGAGGGTGGGTGGCGGGGTGGCGCAGCTCGGCCACGCCGAGGGCGATGACCTCCTCGGTGACCGCGTCCACCGCAGTGGTGGGGTCGTGGAGCACCAGGACCGGCGGGTCCGCCAGCAGTGCCCTGGCCAGGGCGATCCGTTGCCGCTGCCCGCCGGACAGCGAGGCCCCCCGGTCCAGGACCTCGGTGTCCAGCCCCTCGGCCTGGGTGGCCACCACCTCGTCGGCGGCCGCGGCCCGCAACGCGCGCTCCAGGCCGGTGGCGGAGACCTCGCGGCCGGAGGTGACCGCGTCCCGGAGGGTCCCCTCGAAGAGCGTGACGTGGTGGGTCTCCACCAGCACCGTCCGCCGCAGTTCGTCGATGTCCACCTCGGACACGGCGACGCCGTCGACCACCAGCTCCCCCTCGTGGTCGGCGGCCGGAACCCGCCCGGACAGCAGGGCCAGCAGCGCATCGGCGTCCCTCGGGTCGTCCACGACGACCCCGACGAACTCGCCGGCCCGCACGGTGAGGTCCAGTGACCGCAGCGAGCCGTGCGCGACGCCGTCGAACCGCAGCTCCCGGAACCCGTGGAGCCGGGCGGAGCCCGGCCGCACCACGGGCGGCGCGGTGAGGAGGGTGACCAGCCGGGCGGCGGAGGCCCTGGACACGGCGATGCCCTGCCCGCAGATCCCGAGCAGTTGCACCGGTTCGGCGATGAACTGGGCCAGCCCCACCACGGTGATCAGCTCGCCGATGGTGATCTGGCCGTCCACGGCGAGCCAACCGGCGAACCCGGCCACCACGGCCAGCAGCAGCCCGCTGGCCGCCGTGGTCGCGCCCCGGTGCGCCCCCAGCGGGGTGGCCGCCCGCAGCGTGCGGCGGAGCGCGTCGTCACTGGACTCGCGGTACCGGCGCACGGCGCTCGGTTCGCCGCCGATGCCCCGGAGGGCGCGCACGCCGCGCACCAGGTCGGTGGCGAGCGCGGCGGTTCGCGCCGTGGCCGCCTGCTTCTCCCCGGCCCTGCGGGTCAGCAGGGGGCCGAGCAGTTGGAGCAGGACGACCAGCACCGGCACCCCGACGAGCACGCCGAGCCCGAGCGGGACGTCGATCCGCAGCAGGACGAACGCCGAGATGCCCAGGGCCACCAGACCGGAGAAGAAGCTGGGCACGTCACGCAGGACGTCGGAGGTGCGTTCGGCGTCCGAGGTGGCGACGCTGAGCAGCTCCCCGGTGGCCAGCCCGGAGCGCTGCCCCCTGGGGTCGAGGGCACGTCCGGCGGTCTCCACGCGCAACAGGTGGTTCTCCTGCTGGATCGCGCCGAACAGCGACCGGGCGCCCAGCCGCCAGGACAGGGCGAGCACGGTGAACAAGGCGGCCAGCCCGAGCACGGACAGGCCCAGTGCCCCCGGGTCCCCGGTCGCCACCGACCGGTCGATGATGATCCCGATCGCGACGGGGACCAGCGTCTCGGCTGCCTGGTGGCCGGACAGCCCGAGGATGCCGCCGGTCAGGCGTAACCGGTGTCGTGCCAGGGCGCGCCACAACACCCGGTTCGCGGTGAGCGGACGACCACCGCCCCGGCGAGGCTCGGGCGCCGGGGGGACGGGGCCCGGCCCGTCACCGCTGCTGTCCATCGCTGTTCCTCTTCTCCTTGGAAGGTCGTCCCCTGATCGGGTGATCGCGCCGCCTCTCCCCGCCGGGCTCCGGGCCCGGGAACGCGGCGTGAGGAACGGTGTCACGCTTTCGTGGGTGATTGACACGGGGGCGGCACCACCGAAGGGGCCGCGATAGCCGGATCACAGCCCCGCGTCGACGAGTCGCGCGTGGATGTCGTCCACGATCTCCTCCTGGGTGCGGCCGGCGCGCTGTCCCGCGTCCCAGATGGCGCCGATGTCGATGCCGGACGCCGCGAACCGGCGGTTCCACTCCTCCCCGTCCAGCCGCCAGTAGCCGACGGCGTGGTGCTGCCCGTCGGGCACGCGCAGCTCGTGGCGCAGGTGGTGCCGGACGAGCCGGGCCGCGGTGGCCTCGCCGGCCATCCAGTAGCGGCAGGACCTCGGATCGAATCCCGCCGGGAGGTGTTCCCGCAGCGCGGCGGGCAGCAGGCTCCCCGCGCGTCCGAAACGGGGGTTGCGCAGCCAGCGGACCTCCAGGTCGGCCGGCCCGTCGAGGGGCTGTTCGTCGGCGGCGCCACCCACCTCCACGACCACCCGCGTCGGGGTCGCCTCGGGCAGGGACGACACGATCCGGGTGAGGGCGGGCAGCGAGGTCAGGTCACCGGCGAGGACCACCGGCACCCCGGGCGGTGGCGGGACGTAGGAGCCTCGCGGCTGCCCGACCCACGCGACGTCGCCGACGGCGGCGGAGCCGGCCCAGGCAGCGGCGACTCCCCGTCCGTGCAGCACGAGGTCCACGGTCAGCAACGCGGTCTCGGCGTCCCACCGCCGCACCGTGTACCAGCGGCCGAACTCCTCGGCCCGGTAGGCGGGGGCACCGCCGGCCGGCTCCGGGTCCCCGCCGTGCGCGGCGGTCGAGGGCACCACGAGTCGGAACCATTCGTCAGGGGTTCCGACGCTGCCGAACCCGGCCAGCTCCGGTCCGCCGAAGGTGACCCGGACGACGCGGGGGCCGACGCGGTCCACCGCGACGACCTCGGCGCGGAGGTGGTCCCGGCCCACCTCAACCACCGTGCCCGGGATTCCCGCCGCCGGCCACCGGGACCGGGGGCGCGGCGGTGACGTGGTGCCGGCCGATGGGCACGATCATCGGTGTTCCCGACACCGGGTCGGGGACGACGCGGGAGGCCATCCCGAACACGTCCGCCACCACCTCCTCGGTGACCACCTCGCCCGGGGCCCCTTGGGTGACGATCAGCCCGTCCTTCATGGCGATGAGGTGGTCGGCGTAGCGGCAGGCCAGGTTCAGGTCGTGGAGCACCAGGACCACCGTGCTGCCCCGCCGCCGGTTGAGGTCGGTGAGCAGGTCCAGGACCTCCACCTGGTGGTTGACGTCGAGGTAGGTGGTGGGTTCGTCGAGCAACAGCAGGTCGGTCCGCTGGGCCAGGGCCATCGCGATCCACACCCGTTGCCGCTGCCCACCGGAGAGCTCGTCGACCGGCCGGTTGGCGAGGTCGAGGGTCCCGGTGGCCAGCAACGCCTCCGCCACGGCTTCGTCGTCGCCCTGGCTCCACTGCCGGAACCAGCCCTGGTGCGGGTAGCGGCCCCGGCCCACCAGGTCGGCGACCCGGATGCCCTCGGGTGCGGTCGGCGTCTGGGGCAGCAGGCCGAGGACGGCGGCGACGGCCTTGGTGGGCATGCCGTTGATGTCCCTGCCGTCGAGGTGGATCGTTCCCCCGCTCGGCGCCAGCAGCCGGGCGAGCCCCCGCAACAGGGTGGACTTGCCGCAGGCGTTGGCGCCGACGATCACCGTCACCCGTCCCGGGGGGATGTCGACGGACAGCCCGCGCACCACCTCCCGGTTGCCGTAGCCGAGCCGCAGGTCCTCCGCCCGCAGGCTGTGGCGGTCAGTCATCACGCACTCCTCATCCACCGCGCCCGACACGGTTCGACACGGCTAACAGCCACAACAGGTACGGGGCGCCCACCGCGCCGGTCACCACGCCCACGGGGAACTGCGCCCCGCTGACCAGGTGCTGACCCACCACATCGCCCAGGCCGACCACCAGCGCCCCGACCAGGGCGGCGGGCAGCAGCGCCAGGCCGGCGCCCCGGGTCAACCGGCGGGCGATCGGGGCGGACAGGAACGCCACGAAGGCCACCGGCCCGGCGGCGGCGGTGGCCACCCCCGCCAGGGCCACGGCGACGAGCACCAGCCCGAGCCGGGACCGTTCGACCCCCACCCCGAGGCTGGTGGCGGCGGCGTCGCCGAGCTGGAGGGCGCGCAGCGGGCGGGAGAGGGCCACCACGAGCGGCAGCAGCACCGCCATGCCGATCGTCAGCGGGACGACGTGGTCCCAGGTGCGGGCGTTGAGGCTGCCGGTCATCCAGGCCAGCGCCTGCTGCGCGGTGTCCACCCGCGACCGGGTCATCAGGTAGGACACCGCGCTGTTGAGGATCGCGGCGGCGCCGATGCCGACCAGGACGAGCCGGTAGCCGCTGACACCGCGCCGCCAGGCCAACAGGTAGATGGCCAGCGCGGTGAGCATCGCGCCGGCCAACGCGCTGACGGACACGGCGACACCGCCCAACCCCAGCACGACGATGCCGAACACCGCCGCCGCCGACGCCCCGGAGGTGATGCCGATGATGTCCGGGCTCGCCAACGGGTTGCGCACCATGCTCTGGAACAGCGCGCCCGACAGCCCGAACGCCGCCCCGACCAGGATCCCGACCAGCGCTCGGGGCAGCCGCAGGTCACGGACGACGAACTCGGTCGCGGGATCGGCCAGGCCCACCAGGGAGGCCGCGACGTCCCGGAGGGGGATCGGGAACTCGCCGAGGGACAGCGACACCCCGAAGACGAGGACGACGGCGACGGCGAGGACCAGGGTGACGGCGGTGGCGCGGCCACCGCGCCGGAGGCGGGCGGCGGACACCACCCGCCGGGCCCGGAGCAGGTCCGCGCCGTCTCCGGTGCCGACCAGGGCGTCGCGGTCCAGAGCGGGTGTCGGGAGGCTCTTCGTCATCCTCGGATCAGAGCTCCGCGACTCGGCTGCGGCGGACGAGCGCGATGAAGAACGGCGCTCCGATCACGGCGGTGACGATGCCGACCTGGACTTCGCCGGGCCGGGCGATGACACGACCGAGGACGTCGGCGACCAGCAACAGCACCGGCGCCAACATCATCGAGTAGGGCAGCACCCACCGGTGGTCGGGGCCGGTGATCGCGCGGGCGATGTGCGGGATGGTCAGCCCGATGAACGCGATGGGGCCGGCGGCGGCCGTCGCCGCCCCGCAGAGGACCACCACGGCGAGGCCGGCCAACCCCCGGGAGAGGGCCACCCGCTGCCCCAGGGCCCTGGCGACGTCGTCGCCGAGGGAGAGCGTGTTGAGCACTCGGCCGCAGCACAGGGCGAGGACCACTCCGACCAGGAGGAACGGCAGCACCTGCCAGAAGATCGTGAGATCCCGGCCGGCCAGCGAGCCCACCTGCCAGAAGCGGAACTGGTCGAAGGTGTCCACGTCGGTCAGCAGGACGGCGGTGGTCAGCGAGGTCAGGGCCGCGCTGACCGCCGCGCCGGCCAGCGCGAGCTTCACCGGGGTCGCGCCCTCCCGGCCGGCCGCCGCGATCCCGTACACCACGGCGGTGGCGAGCGCCGCCCCCAGGAAACCGAACCACACGTACCCCGTCAGGGTGGTCACGCCGAGCAGGCTGATCGCGACCACGACGAAGAAGGAGGCGCCGGCGTTGACACCCAGGATCCCGGGGTCGGCCAGCGGGTTCCTGGCGACGCCCTGCATGACGGCGCCGGCGAGGCCGAGCGCGCCGCCGACCAGGAGCCCCACCAGGGTCCGGGGCAGCCGCAGTTCCCAGATGACCAGGTGGTCCGGATTGGTGGGGTCGACGTCGCGGAGGGCGTCGAGCACGATCCCGAACGGGATGGGCCTGGTGCCGACGACGAGGCTGGCCACGGCGGCCGCGACCAGCAGGACGGCCAGCACCACCAACCCGGCCGCGAGCCGTCGGCGCGGGGCGCGCCGCCCGGTGGTGGTTCGCGCGGCCGGGTCGGCGGTGCGGAGCGAGCCGGCGGGGCCGGCCGGCGCGAGGTCCTGGTCGGCGGGGTTCATCGGTGGCGTCCCGCCCCGCGACGCCACCGCGCTGGCGGCCGGGACCACCGGTCCGCCCTCGGCTCCTGCTGCCGCCATGCTGGGGTGTTCCCTTCCGGAGAGGAGGCCGGCCGGGAGGCCCGCCTGACGTGGGGGTGAGGGGCGCGGCCAGCCGGTGCTGGTCAGGCGTGCCGCGCCGCGTCGCGGTCAGCCGCGCCACCCAGGACGCGCGGCGGGCCGGGGTGCGCCGGTGCGGTGCCCGGGTGCCCGGTGCCGGTGCGGGGAACGTCGCCGTGCCGCCCTCGCCACGACCGACGAGCGGGACCCTCCCCGCCGGTCCCGCGAGGGGAGCGGCGGTGGGTGCGGTGCGGGGCAGGCATGGGTTTCCCTTCGCCCTACGGGGACATTAGGCGAGCCTATCCTAAAGGATTACCCTGTACGGGTGAAGGTGGACGTGGTGGGTACCGCGCGGTGCAACCCGTCCAAAGCGGCGCTTATGCCGGGCCTGGTCGTGGCCGCGTTCCCGGCCGTCCGGCCCGCGACGCGGGCACCGACCTTCCTACGATCGGTGGATGTCCGATGCCCATACGCTGATCATCGGTGGTGGACAGGCCGGCCTGGCCGGTGCCCAGGCCCTCCGCGCCAGGGGACTCCGCCCCGTGGTGCTCGAGGCCGGCCCCGAAGCGGTTGGTTCCTGGCCGTCCTACTACGACAGCCTCACCCTGTTCACCCCCGCCCGGTACAGCTCCCTCCCCGGTCTCCCCTGCGGCGGCGACCCCGACCGGTACCCGACCCGGGAGGAACACGTCGCCTACCTCCGCCGGTACTCCCGCCTCCTCGACGTCGACATCCGCACCGGCAACCGGGTGCTCGACGTGAGCGCCACCCCCGACGGTTTCGCCGCGCACCTGGCGGACGGCCAGGTGGTGCGCGCGCCCTCGGTGGTGGCCGCCACCGGCAGCTTCGGCCGCCCCCACCGGCCGGCCCTGCCCGGGTTGGACACCTTCACCGGCGTCCTCCGCCACAGCTCCGAGTACCGGCGTCCCGACGACTGGGCGGGACTCCGGGTGGTGGTCGTCGGCGGCGGGAACTCGGCGGTGCAGATCGCCGTGGAACTCGCGGAGCACGCCGTCGTGACCCTCGCCAGCCGAGGGACGATCAAGTGGGCACCCCAGTTCGTCGCGGGCCGTGACCTGCACTTCTGGCTGCGCGTGCTCGGGATCGACACCGTGCCCCAGTTCCGGGTGATCCGACGGGGAGGCCGAGCGCCCGTCCTCGACGTCGGCCGCTACCAGCAGGCGGTGGCAGCCGGTCGTCCCGACCACCGCCGGATGTTCGACCGGGTGGAGGGTGACGAGGTGGTGTGGCCCAACGGGCTGCGGGAACGCGTGGACGTGATCGTGTTGGCCACCGGGTTCCGGCCGGACTTCGGCTACCTGCGCGGCCTCGGCGCCCTGGACGGCGAGGGCCGTCCCCGGCAGGTCAACGGGTGGTCCACCACCCACCAGCGGCTGGCGTACCTGGGAGTGGAGGACCAGCGGACCCTGGGGTCGGACAGCATCGTGGGTGTCGGTTCCGACGCCAGGGTGATGGCCAGGCGGATGAGCACCACCCTCGGCCTCCGCCGCCCCACCCTCCTCGGGCGGTGATGGGGCCGCGCGCGGCTGGTCACTGAGCGCCCTCGCGGACGGCGGCGACCTCGGCCCCCGTTCCCCGCGTCGAACCCCGGAATGCCACCCCGGTCGGCCCCCGCCGGCCGATCGGCCGTCAGTGCCCACCCCCCTGCCCGTGCCCGAGTGCCGCCGGTGCCACTCCGCCGGCGGCACTCGGCCGTCACCGGCGTGGGCCAGTCCTCCCCGGGGTCGGCCGCGCCCGGCCGGTTCAGAAGTCGACGGTGGGCTTCCGGGCGCGTACCACCAGGTGCCGGTCGTCCAGCCGCGCCGGCTCCTGGGGGTCGGGTGCCACGAGGACGGCGGCGGGCCGGTACCAGAGATCCAGCCGGTCGCCCACGCGCGGGGCCAGGCCGGGTCGCGGGTCGAGCCGGACCCGGGAGACGACCGCCCGGCTGCCGTCCCGGAAACCGATGTGGAGCAGCAGGCGTTCCCTGGCCGGTCCCGTCAGGCCCGACGCCGGTATCGCCTCCAGGTCGAGGACGGTCCCCACCGACCGCCGGCCGCTTTCCAGCAGCGCCAGCACGCGCCGGTCCTCGGCCACGGCGGCCCTCAGTGCCCGGACCGCGACCAGCGAGGACGCCAACGCGACCACCAGCACGGCCCAGGGGAGCCAGGGCGGCGGACCGGGAGCCAGCCGCGCGGCTGGCTCGGTCGCGGATGCCGGCCACACCAGCCCACCCCAGTAGCCCCAGGCCACCGTCGTCGCGCCTCCCCACCAGCACGGGCTGCCAACGGGGGAGAGGACCCGGTCGAGGGCGACCCCGACCAGGGCGGCGATCACCACGGCACCCAGCACGGCCAACCCGGTGGCGGGGAACGCGGCGTGCGCCACGGGCAGGCCCGGAAGCCCCACACCGGTGGGCAGGACGGCGAGGCGCATCAACACCGCGCTGCCGAACACCCCGGCGAGTGCGATCCCGGTTCCCCACACCCAGCGGTACCGGGCTCGGGCCCGGGCCCGAGCCCGCCGGGCGAACGGGTCCGAGCGGGCGGCGGCGTCGTACGGCACTGTTGCCTCCCACCCGAGAACCGTCGCGTCGTGGCCGCGAACGCTAGTGCTGCCGGGTGAACGGGTGGTGACAGGGCGCGGTCACGGCCCGGGCGGTCACGTGGCCGGTCGTCGGCGGCCTGACCGGGCGGTTCGCGGGGTCGACCCAGTGTCCCGCGAGGCCACCGTCGACGGGACCGCCGGCCGGAGGAGGTGGTCGCCGCCCCCGCGGGGTGGCGACCACCAGTCCCGGTCTCCGCCACCGCCGCGGCCGATGCGGGGGGCCGCCCCGAGCGGGGACGGCACCTTGCGGCCCGGGCACCGGTCGAGGGCAGCACCGGCGGCCCCGCCCTGACGTCCTCGCACCGGCCGGGTCCCCGCCCACGCCACCGCTGGCTCCGCGCCGCGACGAGGTCGCGCCACCGGTCCCTGCGCACCCCTGATGACCAGGGGAGGCATCCGGCCGATCCCACCCGGGGAGGGTGGTGAATCCCGTCGGCCGAAGCGGGGAGCGGTTTCGGCGTCGACCTGTCGGGTAGCCCGACGGCACGTGGTCCCAAGGAATCGGAGCGCGAGACGATGGCTGAGCAATTCGACGTCCGGTCGATGGAGGACGAACGGCACCGGGAGCGCAACACCTCGCAGCTGGTGCACGACGCCTTCGAACAGACCCGGCACCTGATCCGCGGCGAGATGCGACTGGCGATGCGGGAGTTCTCCGGCAAACGCCGCCACGCCACCATGGGCGGCGGCATGTTCGGCGGAGCGGCGGTCTTCGCCCTCTACGGCGGGGGCGCGCTCGTGCTGTGCGTGGTCCTCGCGCTGGCGCTGGTGTGGCCGGGCTGGCTGGCGGCGCTGGTGACGGGTGCCGCGCTGCTCGCGGCCGCCGGCGTGATGTCGCTGGTCGGCCGTCGCGAGTTCCGCAAGGTGACCCCGGTCGTGCCCGAACAGACGGTCGCCAACATGCGGGACACGGTGGACACCATCAAGTCGCGGACGGGGCGGTGAGGACATGAGCCACCGGAACGGAGACAGGCAGCACGGCGGCCGGCACACCGCGACCCGTGGGAGCTGGGCCGACGAGGAACTGCGGCGCGACATCGAGGCCACCGAGCACGAACTCGCCGACACCGTGGCCGACCTCGTGGACAAGTTCGACGTGCGGGGCAAGGTCTCGGACCTGACCGAGGAGAAGCTCCACTCGCTCGACCAGGCCGCCGCGCGACTCACCGAGAAGGCCCCGCCCCAGGTGGCCCGGCAGCTCGACCGGGGCCGGGAGGCGATCCGCAAGCGGCCAGGCGCCACCCTCGGGTGGACGGCCGCCGCGCTGCTCGTGCTGGTGGCGCTGGGTCGTCGACGCGCCCACCGGCACCACCACCGGGCACACCACGGCCTCGGGCACTTCCGGCACCACGGGCCGGCGAGGGGACGCCAGCTGGACGGCTACGAGGTGTGGGAGATCTGACCCTGGCACCGGCCTCCCCGTTCCGCCACACTGGACGGATGGCGCCGGCACCGCTGTCCGTCACGTCGTGGGGCACCGCCGGTCCGCGCGTCGTCCTGGTGCACGGCTCGGGGACCTGGGGCGCGGCCACGTTCGGGTTCGCCGCCCAACGGCCGTTGGCCGCCGACCACCAGCTGGTGGTGCCCGACCGGCGTGGCTACGGCGCGAGCCCCGACACGGCCCGCAGCGATCCGCATGAGGACGCCACCGACATCGGCGAGCTGCTCGACGACGGAGCCCACCTCGTGGGGCACTCCTCGGGCGCCGTCGTCGCGCTGCTGGTCACGGCAGCCAGGCCGGACAGGGTCCGCAGCCTCACCCTCATCGAACCCGCGTGCTTCCAGCTCGCCCCGCGCGACCCCGTCGTCGCGGCTGCCATCGCACGCAACCGGGCGGCCCTGGACGCGGTCCCGCCGACGATCGACGCCGAGGAACTGGTCCGCCTCAACTACCGGTCCGCCGGTCTCCCCGTTCCCGAGATCACCGAGCGGCACGTCCGGGCGACCAGGACCGCGCTCGCCGAACGACCGGCCTGGGACACGCCGATCCCCTCCGAAGCCGTGGCGAACGCCCCGCGTCCCACGCTGGTGATCACCGGGACCTGGGAGAACGCCGCCGACGACTACCGGGAGCACGGGGGCCGCCCCATCATGGCCTGCGCGCGGGTGACCGCCGACCTGCTGGGCGCCGAGCTGCTGCGGGTGCCCGGCGCCAGCCACTGGCCGCACCAGGAGCGGCCGGACCTGGTGAACACCGCGTTGTCCCGGCTGTGGCGTGGCTGATCCGCCGGGCCGCCCGCCCGGGCTCGTCGTCGCCGGAGACCAGGAGGCAGCGGTGGGGTGCCGGAGCCGGCACGGGGTGCCCGGTTCACCCCGGGGGAGCGGGACACCGGCTCCCGGGGGCACGTCGTCGCAGCGAGGTGACCGGGTACGCGCGTCTCCCGCTGCTCGCCACCTGCCCGGCGACCTCTCGCCGGGCGGGCGGACCCGGGTGGGAGGCCTGGCGTGACGCCTCCCGTGGTGTGGATCGGCGGTCCGCCCGGAGCCGGGAAGAGCTCGGTGGCCCGGCTGCTCGCCCGCCGGCACGGGCTCCGCGTGTACGCGAGTGACACCCGCACCTGGGAGCACCGCGACCGCGCCCTGCGTGCCGGCGTGCCCGCCGCGCTCGACTTCGAACGCCTCTCCGTCGAGCGCCGGTGGTCCGCGCCGCCCGAGGTGCTGGTGGCCCGGTCGCTGCACCACGAGCGGGGGCCGATGGTGGTCGAGGACGTGCGGTCCCTGCCCCCCGAACCACTCACCGTCGTCGAGGGCACCATCATCACCCCCGGGGTGGTCGGGCCGGACGCCACCGCGGTGTGGCTGCTGCCCGACGCGGCGGAACGGCGCCGGCGCCTCCGGGACCGGGACCTGAGCCGACCGGTGCTCAGGTTCTACGAACTGCTCGCGGAGCGGATCGAGGACGAGGTCCACGGGCGGGGCGCGCCGGTCGTCCACACCGGTCGGGGAGCGCCCCTCCGGCGGGTGGTCCCCGAAGTCGAGGAGCGGTTCGCCGCCGCCCTCGCCGCCGGGCCCGTCGTCCGGGACCGCGCCGGCCGGGTGTCCCTGCTCCGACTGGCCAACCTGGACGTCGTCCGCCAACACCTCGCCTACCTGGCACGGCCGTGGACCACCGGCGACGCCACCACGATGGTGGCCCACTTCGACTGCGAGTGCGGGCGGCGGGACTGCGAGGCGCTGGTGGGACTGGCCGTCGCCGACTTCCCGACCGGGCCGGCCCACCTCGACCCGGTCCTCGCGGCGGGGCACGCTCCCCGGCGGAGCTGAACTCCCCGCGCCTCGGGGCGTGCGCCTCGGCGGGCCTCGTCGGGCCCGGACCGCGAGGCCGGGCCCGACGTCGGGGCTCAGGTGGTCACGCGTGCCGCCGGCTCATCCTGGGAACGACTCGCGGCCGGCGAGGCCGTCGCTCCCCGCGACCGGTAGGTCAGGCCGCGCAACACCACCTCCGCCGGGCCGCGCCGGCCGGCGCGTTCCAGCAGGGCGCTGGTCACGACCGTCAGCAGCCAGACACCGATGGCGAACAGCGCCATCTGAGCGCTGCCGAACGAGGCGCCCCAGCCGAGGCCCCAGGCGGCGAGCAGTGGGGCGCAGAGCACGGACTGCGCCAGGTACGCCGACAGGGACCTGCGTCCGGTGGCGACGATGGCTCCCCCGATCCGGCCCACCCCGCCCCGCCGGGAGATGCGGTGCGAGACCAGCGCGAACACGGCGACGTAACCAACCCCGCCGAACAGGCCACTGGTCATGTGCGTCAGGCTCAGCGCCTCCTTCATCAACGTGGAGACGGACAGCACGTCGACCCGCGCGAGCGCGTAGGGCAGGCCTCCCAGGAGCACACCGCCGCCGAGGCCGACCACCGCGGTCGCCCGCAGCAGGCGGAGGTGCTGGCCCGGCTCCTCCAGCACCCGGCGGCGGGCGGCCCAGAAGCCGAGCAACATCGACACGGGCAGGACGAGCAGGACGAAGCCCTGCACGACGACCAGGAACAGCCACGCCGGCAGCCGGCCCTGGATGCTGGCGAGGTAGCTCGTCTCACTGATGTTGCTCGTCAGGAACGGTACGTAGTCCAGGGGGGCTCCCCCGGCCGTGCCCTCGGGTGCGAGGGCCGCGAGGACGACGAGCGCCAACGACAGCGTGAGGACCAGCCCGCTGAGCACGGCCGACCAGACCAGCAGCACCCGGTCGGACCGGCGGAGGAACAACCAGCAGAGGATCAGGCCCGTCATGCCGTAGGCGGCGAGGATGTCGCCCATCCACAGCAGGGCCGCGTGCGCCACGCCGAAGACCAGCAGCCACAGGTGCCGCCGCCGCAGCAGCGCCCGCGCGTCGCGTTCCTGCGTCCCGGTGGCCAGTTGGCGGCTCAGCAGCTGCACGATGCCGTAGCCGAAGAGGAACGCGAACATCGGGTAGGAGCGCATGTCGACCCCGGCGACGAGCACCACCTGGGTGATCTTGTCGGCGACGGAGCCGTCGACCGGATGCGCGCTGCCGGGGCTCCGCTCGGATCCCCACAGGTAGAAGACGGTGTTGGCGAGCACGATGAGCAGCAACATGCAGCCTCGGGCCAGATCAGGCGCGAGGACGCGTTCGCCGGCCTTCACCGGACCGCGTTCGGACGGAGTGGTGGTGGTTGTCATGGTGGTGTTCCTCCCCAGATCGTTCCAGCGCGCGCACCGGCTCGTGAGCCTTCCGCGCGCGTGGGTCGCGGCATGGTTGGAGTGAGCGGCGATCGGTGGACTTCCTCCGGCGTGGTGCTCGCGGCCTCGGACCAGCGCGAGACGCTGATCCCCGCGCTCGCTGTCCGGTGTGGGCACCTCTCGCCGGAAGGCGCTCCAGCCCGCGTTCCTGAGAGTTCCGCGCCCGAGATGTCGTCGCGAGCGGCCCGACCGCCTACCCCGTCCGCCGCCGATCGGGGTCTGAATCGGTTCTCAACAGAATTCCACACAATTCCTCTGGCCTCGGCTGGGCTGGCGGAGTAACCTACGTCACCAGAAGCCCCGGCCTCGGCCGGGGTTTCGCCATGTCAGGGCCGGGTGGAGCGGTACGGGTCGTCTCCCGGCGGCCAGTGGGCAACGACTCTCGCGGGCGAGCGTGGCGGTGGTGCGCGTCGAGCTCGAGACCGCGACGGGCGGACGACGTCGCGGCCGTCGTCGGGCAGCGGACGCTCTGCCCGGAAAGGTCCCCTAGCCGCCGACCGGACGCCACATCGGACGCAGTCGCGGGCCCCCCTCGGGCAGGACGATCGGCTCGCCCAGCGCGCGGAAGCCGTACCGCTCGTAGAGGGCGGCGGCCCGGGGTGAACTCGCCTCCAGGTAGGCGGGCCGACCCGCCTCGTCGATCCTGGCGAGCTGGTGGCGCAGCAGCGCTCCGCCCACGCCCCGTCCCCGGTGATCCGGTCGCACCCCCATCTGCTGGAGGTACCAGTGCGGTTCTCCGGCGGGGTGCCGCTCCTCGGTCATCCGCCGCACCGTCGCCATCCGTGGCGCGTGGGGGCCGTAGACCGCTTCGAAGGCCGCCGCCACGGCCGCGTCCGCCTCGTCCTGGCTCGCGGCGGCCATCGACCGGTCACCGGTCGTCGAGGTGGGGTCGGTGTCCTCCCATAGGGAGACGCCGGTGACCTCGTCCGGTCCGGTTCCCGCCACGACGACCTCCCCCGTCGCGACGACGGCCCCGATCCACGGCTCGGCCGCCTCGGGGTCGCGCACGATGCGTTCCCGCCGCTCGTCCTGGTCGGGGATGACCCAGGTGATCACGGCCTCGCCCTCGCTGGCGGCGGCGAAGGCCGCCGCCGCTCCGGCGATGTCGTCCCGCCCGGCCCGCCACACGGTGATCGTCTCGGACACTGAACCCTCCCAGATGCGTACGGTGTACTCATGGTCTTGGGTGAGGATACGCACATCCGCGCGGCGGGCATGATGGCGGGGTGGCGGAGGACGACGACCGGGCGGCGGAGCGGTCCGGCAGGACCGGGCTCACCGTGGAGCGCATCGTGCGGGCCGCGATCGCGGTCGCCGACGAGGAGGGGCTGCCCGCGCTGTCCATGCGTCGCCTCGCCGTCGAGCTGGACGCCGGCGCGATGTCGCTCTACCGGCACGTCCCCGGCCGCGCCGCCCTGACCGCCCTGATGACCGAGGAGGTCTTCGGTGAGATCCGCCACCCGGTGCCGGGCCCTTCGGGCTGGCGCGCCCGGCTTGAGCTCGCCGCGCGGCAGGAGCGGTCGATGTACCGGCGGCACCCGTGGGTGCTCGGGGTCGTGGCCATGACCGCCAGGCCGCCGTTGGGGCCGAAGGTGCTGGCCGCGGCGGAGTGGGTCGCCGCTTCGGCGGTCGCCGCCGGCCTGTCGCCCGTCGAGGCGCGCCGGGTGTACGTCACCCTCGGCGACTACGTGCAGGGCGCGGCGCTCTACGAGCTCGTCGAGGCCAGGGCGAGGGAGACGAGCGGGGTGGACGCCGCGACGTGGTGGGAGTCGCGACTGCCGGACCTGCGGGCGCTGTTCGAGGGGGGCGACCTGCCCACGCTGGCCGCGAGCGTGGTCGGGGTGGATCCCTCCGCCGCGGACAGGACCCTGGTGTCCGATGAGGGCTTCGAGTTCGGGCTGGCCCGGGTGCTCGACGGGATCGGGGTGTTGGTGGCCGACCGCGCTCGCGGGTCGGTGGCGGCGCGGCCCGGCGAGGACGCGGGCCAGACCATCCCAAGGGAGTATCAAAAAGTAACTTCGGTGTTGGCTGGTGCGGGAGCCCGCACCCCGGAGCCGGCTTCGGGCCCCGACCCGACCGAGGACCACCCGGCCGCGACCGAGGACAGCGGCCACCCCCTCGACGGACCCGTCGCCGCCGCGCTCGCGACCCTGGGCCGCCGCTGGGTGCCCGAGATCCTCTACGTGCTCCACCGGGGTGCGGCGAGGTTCGTCGACCTGCTCTCCGCCATCCCCGGACTGTCCCGGCGGGTGCTGTCCGAACGCCTCGTCCTCCTCACCGAGGAAGGGCTCGTGGAGCGGCGGGTGGCGGACGGCTCAGCTCCCAGGAACGACTACCGGCTCACCGCGCGGGGCCGCGAACTGGACGCGGTGTTCCGCGCACTCGACGGATGGGCGGCGGGCGGGGACGCGCGGGAGCGGACGACGGCGTCGGAGTGATGGCCGCTGGCCGTCGACCCGCGTGGGGCGGCACGTCCGGCGCGGCGGGAGCCGGCCGCGCGGCGGCGGAGCTCGGATGGCTCTCCCGGCGCGTGCGACAGGCTGGTCAGTCGCCGGACGGGTGCTCGGAGCGCCGGCCCGGTGCCGTCGAATCCCGGTCGTGGCGCTCGACCGGGTCACGAGGAGGTCGGGAACGCGAGGAGGTCGGGAACGGCACGCCGCCGTCGCGCGGCATGGTCTCCGACCCCGTTCGACCGCGTCCGAATCCGGGCGGGCCGCGGGCCCATCGGCCGGGAGGAGACACGTCGTCGGGCGTGCTGCCCGGCCGTCGATTCCGGACAGCAGGTCACCGGCCACGGTCCCCGGTGGACTCCTCCCGGTAGCGTCAGGGATCCACGGGACCCCCGTCGCGGCGGTCCCGTGGCGAGGAAGGACAGCAGCCCGGAACAGCGTGAGGACGGACCCGTGCCCACTCCCGGAACGCCCACCCCCACCGCCCCGGAATCGGGGCCCCGCCTGGGGTTCTTCGCGAGGCTGGAGGGCGAGGGCGACGCGGCCGCGGCCTACGCGGACGGCCTCCGGATCTTCGAGGCGGCTGAGGAGTTCGGCTACGCCACCGGTTGGGTGGCCCAGCACCACTTCGGGTCCCACCGGGGGAGCGTCCCGGCTCCGCTGGTGTTCCTGGCCGCGGCCGGCCAGCGGACCAGTCGGCTCCGACTGGGCACCGCCGTGATCACCCTGCCGACCGAGTCCCCGGTGCGGGTGGCTGAGGACGCCGCCGTCCTCGACGCCCTCACCGGCGGCCGGGTGGAACTCGGTGTGGGGTCCGGCTCCGAGCCGGAGACCTTCGAGGCGTTGGGCGCGGACTTCGCTGCTCGTCGGGAGGAGTTCGCCGAGCGGCTCGGGGAGCTGCGGTCGGCGCTGGCCGGTGAGCCATTGCCCGGCGGCGCCGTCCTGAGCCCACCTCGCCCCGAGCTGACCGGGCGCTTGTGGCAGGCGGCGATGAGCGTGTCCGGGGCGCGTCGGGCGGGCGCCCAGGGCACCGGCCTGCTCCTGGCCCGCAACGCACCGGACTCGGACCGCCCGCCGGGGGAGCGCCAACTGGACCTGGTCCGCGCCTACCGGGAGGCATGGCGACCGCTCGGCGGGGGCACGCCGAGGATCGGGGTGTCCCGGACGGTCCACGTCTCCTCCGACACGGCGACCGCGCGGGCTGAGCTGCTCGACGGGCTCCGCCCCTACCTGCGGCAGCGGCGAGCCGAGGACCCCGCCGCCGAGGAGATCCGCCCGGAACGGGTGCTGGTCCAGGACGGCGTGGTGTACGGCGACGCCGAGCGGGTGGCGGAACTGCTCGCGGCGGACCCGACCGTGGGGCTGGCCGACGAACTGCTCGTCCAGGCGTTCCCGGCCAGGCTGGCGCCTGACCGCCTCATCGAGTCCCTGCGGCTCCTCGCCACCGAGGTGGCACCCGCCCTGGGATGGCGGCGGCCCGGGACGGCCGGGGCCACCACCCGCTGATTCCCGCGCGCGGCTGTGCGGTGGCGTTGGACGTTCAGCGGGCCGTGGGTCCGCGACGATGGGGCTGGGGTTCTCCAAGCCCCGTCGTCACGTCATCGAAGCCCGTGCGTGTCGTCCTCGGGCCCCGCCCGGTCAGGAACGCGTGTAGGTCAGGAACAGCACGCCGCTGTCGTGCGCCTTCGTCTCGACCAGCCGGAACCCCGTGGGGTCGAACGCGCCACCGAACAGGGCGATGCCCGCGCCGGCGACGACGGGGTTCAGCTTGATCACGAGTCGGTCGATCTCCGGCAGCAGCGCACCGGCCAGCCGCCCGTCGCCGACCGCGTCGAACCGTAGACAGTCGGACCGGCTCTCTCGCGATGGTGAATCCACCAGTCGCCGATTGTCCCGGAAGGGCAGAAGCAGAGCGCTGTCAGCATGCCTCACCGACCACGCACCCGAGTGTCCGTCGTACCGGCGGTGTTCACAGAGCAGCGCGTACCCCCCGGCGCACGTTGGTTCCTGGCGCACGCGAGACCCGGCAGGAGCCTCACGGTGGAATCGTGCGGCCGCTACCCCTTGCCTACCGTCAGATCGTCGAACTCGCCTGTCTTGCAGCCCTTGATCCAAGCGTCCATCTCAGCAGGGGTGAAGAACACGACGCTTCCCCCGGGATGGTTGCTGTTGCGCACGGCGATCCTGCCGTCGTGCAGCGGAGCGACCTCGACGCACGCCCCGCCCTGGTCGGAGCTGAAGCTGGACTTGCGCCACGCCGCGCCGTCGAGGCGGTCCCGGTGCGCCCGGTCAGGTCTGGTCATGATCGAACTCCTCTGCGATATCCCGAAGCATTCTCGCAGACTCGTCGGGAGTGAGAGCCAGCGCGCACAGGTGCTCGAAGGCAACGTTGTGCGCCTCGATCTCGTGCGGTTGTTCCAGGTAGAGCGCACCGGACCGGTGCTCGATGTAGGCGACGCCGGGATCTGTGAGCCAGGGGAACCCGATGACGACGAAGGGTCCGGTCATGCCGGGATGGGCACCTCGTGTGAACGGAATGACCTGCACGGTGATCTTGGGCTGCTCCGCAGCTCCAGCGAGGTGGAGGAGCTGGTCTCTCATGACCTGCGGACTGCCGACAACCCGGCGCAGGGCAGCCTCGTCGATGACCGTCCACAACCGGAGAGGTTCGGGGCTGCGGGAGAGCACGCGTTGACGGTTGAGGCGCAACTGCACGGCGCGTTCGATCTCGTCCTCCGCGCGTTCCGCCGTGCTCCGACGAAGTAGCGCGCTGGCGTACTGCCTGGTTTGCAGCAGGCCGGGAATGAACTGTGCCTCGTATATCCGGGCCTGCGATGCGCCCTGCTCCAGGCCGATGAAGAGGGAGAACCAGCTCGGCAGCGTGTCGGAGCCGTGGCTCTCCCACCAACCTTTCTGACGTGAGTTCTTGGCGGCCTGAACGTAGTCCGGCCAACGTTCCATCGGCACGTTGAACAGCGGCAGTAAGACCTCGTCGAGGTCGCGGATCAATACAGGTCGTTCGGCGGTCTCGTAGTACGAGACCTTGCCGACCGTGCAGCGCAGGGCTTTCGCGACATCTTTCTGATCAAGTCCAGCTTCCTGGCGCAAGCGCGTGAGCTCCAGCGCCAGCCAGCGCCGCCATACCGTAGGACTTGATGTTTCGGGCACCCCAACCTCCTTCGTCAGCGTCGAGGTCAGTGTGCCCGTCATCCATAACCGCCTTTCGAGGTGCCAGCTCGCGAGCGGTCGGTCAACACCAACAGACCACCCCATCGGAGGACTCGCGTTCTGTTGAATCAAAATTTGAGATCTACAAGGTGAGTTTGAGTGCGGGGTGGCTCAAGCCACGCTCGGCCGGGTGTCCTGCGCGGCCGGGGTATCCGCTACAGGTGGGAGGGCGAACATGACCGCAGTGACCAGGGAGGACGAACTGTCCAGCGGGAAGTGGCGATGTGACGCCGACTACCGCAACCCGCTGGACAGCACTGTGCCTAGTCCTGAGGATCGACCGCCGTTGTGCGGTGAGCGCGAGTTCGCCGCCCTGTTGGAGGGGATGGTTGCCGAGTTCGCGCCGCGCGTGTTCGCGGTGGTGCAGGAGTACGGCGATCGCGTGGACGGGCGAATCGCGGCGTGGGGAATCGCATTCGCCGACCACGTGGAGGTTGTCGACGTGGATGGCTGCTCTCGAATGCATTTGCGATCTCCGGAGAGCGCGCTACGCGGGTTCAGCTGGGGGCGCCACATCACTGCCCGGTTGGTCTGGGTCACGAGGGCCGCTGCGACTCCGTGCGACGACGGCTGACTTCACCGCGCTCCCTGCGGTTCGCAGGTCGAAGCCAGCGAGGCAGCTCGCCCCCTGAGGAGATCGGGGCAATCCCCAACCGACTTCGTCTGAGGAACGCTGAGGGCTCCTGCGATGTGTCGAGGACGTGTTCGACACGGCTTCGGCCTCCGCCGTCAGCATCGTCGAGGGGAGTGGACGTGGTGGTTCAGGCGATGGCCTCGCACCACATCCCGTGGTGAAAGGTATCGCGCCGGTCTCCTTCTCCCATGAGCGTTCATCGATCGTGGAGGCGGGCCGTGAGCTGGACGCGGCCTCCCGCGATTCGACGGCTGGGCGTCCAGCGGGTCGGGCGCGGGAGGAAGGCGTCAGCGGAGTGGGATGGTGCCGACATCCTCCCGAGGCGCGGGAAGCGGCACCGGGAGGACGACCTGACGGGGCGGGCGCCCGGGAGTCGGACCAACTGGGGGTGGTGCCGAACGCCGAGCGGCCCCGCCCGGTCAGGAACGCGTGTAGGTCAGGAACAGCACGCCGCTGTCGTGCGCCTTCGTCTCGACCAGCCGGAACCCCGTGGGGTCGAACGCGCCACCGAACAGGGCGATGCCCGCGCCGGCGACGACCGGGTTCAGCTTGATCACGAGTCGGTCGATCTCCGGCAGCAGCGCACCGGCCAGCCGCCCGCCCCCGCAGAGCCAGATGCCCGCGCCAGGTTCGCGCTTGAGTTCGCGGACGACGGTCACCGGGTCGCCGGACACCAGCTCGACCGTGGGGTCAGGGCTCTCGGTCAGGCTCCGCGAGAACACGAGGTGGCGCAGGTGCGGGTACGCGTTGGTGACGCCCACCCGGAGCCCCATGTCGTAGGAACCCCTGCCCTCCAGCACCGTGTCGAAGGTGCGGTTCGGCGGGTCGATGCCGAGGGCGCGCCGCGCCTGGACGGGCACCAACTCCGGGTACTCCTCGACGAGCGTGCCCAGGTGGTCGCCGTCGATGTCGAAGAGCCCGCCCGGGGCCGACGGGTCCGAGCCGTCCGGCGGTGCGATGACGCCGTCCAGGGTGCTGGCGACGATGTAGGTCAGTTCGCGCATCAGGTCGTCCTTCCCGAGGTTCCGCCCGGGAGGACCCCGGCCGTGGGCCGGTCGCACGCTACCCCGCCCCCCGAGTCCGGGCGTACCCGTTTTCCCGGGAGCGAGCCTGTCCGACCCACCACCTGCTCTCCCCTCGCGGATCCCCGGCCGCCGCGCGGAAGTCGGGAAGCCGCTCGTCCCCGGGACGGGCGAGTCCCGGGGACGGCGCCGGTAGGTCGTCCCAGGGCCGGGCCGGCCCGACCCACCGTCGGTGTCGGGGCCACCGGGGTCGGCTGGCGCCCCTACCAGCGGGCGGGGCGCGGGACGCCCCGGCGCGCGAAGCTGGCGGCGAGACCGGCGCCGAACAGGACGAGCGAGGTCAGCCAGGCGTGGCCCCAGGGGTCCTGGCCCACCAACCACCCGAGGAGCCCGTTCACCAGCGCGGTGTCCCCGCCGGTGGCCGGTGTGTACAGGCCCACGAACCCGGGCACGGCGACCAGCATCACGGGCAGCACCGCGAGTGGAGCGGGCAGGACCAGCTGGAGCACCCAGGCCAGGCCGGTCAACGCCAGCAGGACGGCCGCCGCGTCCCCGCCCCCGAAGTCCGCCACCACCTCCGGGGTGGACAACCACAGGGCGAGGGCGGCGAACCCCGAGCACCCGAGTCGGTGCGCGAGCGTCCACCAGGCCAGGCGACGCACGGCACCGCGATCGGTGGCCGGCACCCCGGAGGTGGCCCAGGTGGCCACCGCGCAGGCGAGCAGGGTGGGCATCACCACGGCGAACGGCAGCGGAACCGGCACCGAACCACCCACGGCGAAGGTCATCGCGCCGATGGTGGCGCTGGCCAGCGCTCCGAGCAGGACGGTCCCGACGATCCACGCCGTGTTCCGCGCCATCAGGAACGACAGCAGGGGGTGGCGCGCGCGGGGGAGGCCGGGGTTCGGCTCCGCGAGACGGTCGGGGGCGCGGGAGGCGTCGGTGCCGTTCATCGCGAGAACGCCTCCTCGGTCAGGGCACACCCCTGGTAGGCCGCGCCGTGCCGGGACAGCCACTCCCGCCATTCCGGGACCGACAACCCGGCGAGGAAATCGGCGGCCTCCCGGTACACCCCACCAGCGTCCGCGACCGGGACCCCGGGTTGGGCGATCGCCGTCGACACCAGGGTGTTGTAGCCGGCGGCCGCGTCGGGGTCCTCGACGCCCTGCTCCACGCGTTCGTCGAAGGGGCGGAAGCATTCGTCCAGGCCGGACAGGTTGAACGCGAGTTCCTGTACGGCGGCGACAAGGGTGCCCTCGGCGGTGTCGTCGAGGTGGACCGCGACGCCCTCCCCTACCGGCGCCTCTCCCATTCCCCGTGGTCGGTGCTCCACCCGGTCGAAGGCCAACGGCGAGTCCCCGGCCATCTCGTGGAACACCGCGAGCCGGGCGCCGAGATCGGCCGAGGCGTGGTCGAAGGCCGGGTGCAGGCACAGTTCCAGCTCCCCGTGCCAGGTGCACACCGGGGTGAAGGGCGGTTCGGCCGGGAGGGTGGTCCGCCCGCCCAGGGCGAGGACCGGGATGGCGGTGAGCGACGCCACGACGGCCGCCGCGCCGAGGACCGCCAGCCGCCACGGCCGCCGACGCCGGTGGCGGTCGCGTAGGCGGCACACCAGCACGAGGACGGCGAGCAACGCGAGCACGAGCCCCAGGAACCAGACCACCAACCGGAGGTGGAGGGTGGCCGGCACCGCCGTCCACACGTTGACCAGCTGCTGCCGAGCCGGGAGGAGCGCCTCCGCCGTCGGGGAGAGGGCGAAGCCGACCGCGTGGAGGGAGAAGGCGGCCAGCGCGACGACGGGGACGGTCAGGACGTGGGGGAGGAGGACACCGACGAGATAACCGAACAGTGCGTAGGCCGACAGACCCAGCGGGGAGATCAGGAGCGCGAGTGGTTCCAGCTCGCCCCACGTGTTGCCGACGAGGATGCGGGTGGACACGGCGGCCAGGACCAGCCCCTGGCCGAGCCACGCCCAGAGCAGGGTGGCGAGGAGTCGCGCACCGTGGCGGAACCCCGGGCCCCGGACCGCCACCTCGTCCAGCCAACCGAGCCCCATCCGGTGGTCGCGGCTCGCGACGAGCGCGGCGACGCCGCTGACCACCGGGCCGCTCGCGATGGTGGAGGCCTGCGAGGCGGCCATCGCGTTGCCCCAGTACGACACTCCCGGTGTCAGCTCGGCGAACGCCGCGAACAGCCCGAGCCCGACCACGGCGGGCACCAGCAGCCAGGCCGGGGACCGCCGGGACTCCAACAGGACGGCGTGCGCGAACGCCGTGCGCCGCGCGCGGGACGAACCAGCGGTGGACAGCGGGTGCTCCGTGCCCTCAGGCATGTGCCGACCCCCCAGCGGGGATCGCGAGGCGGCGCAGGTAGGCGGCTTCGACGGCTTCCGAGCGCGAGCCGTCGGCTCCCTCGGGCGCGAGGAACTCCTCCAGCGTCCCCTGGAAGCGCACGTGACCCTCGGAGAGGAGCAGGACCGAGTCGGCCACCGCCGCGACGTCGTCGGTGAGATGAGTGCTGAGCACGGTCGGGGTCTCCTTGCCCACCGCGCGGACCAGGGCGCGGAAGGAGGCTCGCTGCGCGGGGTCGAGACCGACCGTCGGCTCGTCCAGGACGAGGAGCGCCGGCTCGTTCACCAGGGCGCAGGCGATGCCCAGCCGTTGCAGCATGCCGCCGGACAGTTTCCTGGTCCTGGTGCCCGAGCTGGCCGCGAGACCGACGGTGCCGAGCACCCGCGCCGCGTTCTCCCGCGCCCGTCGGGCGGAGAGCCCCTTGCTCCACGCGGTGTAGCTGACGAACTCCAGGGTGGAGAAGGAGGGCAGCGCGGTGAACCGCTGGGGCAGGTATCCCGTGCTGGCCCGGATCGCCTCCACGCCCGAGGGGCGGCTCACGTCCTGACCGCATACCAGGAGCGAGCCGCCCTGGGGGCTGAGCACGCCCACGATCGTCTCGAGCAACGTGGTCTTCCCCGCCCCGTTGGGGCCGAGGAGGCAGGTCACGCCCTTGTCGACCGAGAAGTCGATGTCGTGGAGGACTGTCGTTCTGCCGCGTTGTTGCCGCAGCTCGTCAGCCTTCACGAGTGGGGTGCTCAGCACTGTTGTCATCCTCCGCAGGATCTGATCTCTCGAGGGGGCGTGTCGTGATACGTGGTGTTTTGGGTGAAGTACCCGCGAGCATAGTAGCCACGAGTATTGCCGTTGTCGCAGGCGCTGACTGTGGCCACGTAGCCGGTCTTGGTTCCGCTGTCAGCGTTTTTCGCTACGAGCGGGTCCGGTGAGAGCCAGCGGTTCCACTTGATTTCAGCAGTCAACGTTCGAGTTGTGGAGCTGGAACAGGTGGAAGCTGCGCGGCCGATGAGAAGGCCGTTGTTGGTTGTGAGACTTACAGCAGGGTTGCTGCAGCCTGGGGGGGTTGCTTCGGCCGGTGCTGCTGCTATCAAGCCAGCAGCACCGCAGGCGGCGGTGAGAGTAAAGGCCGCAATCAATCGTCTCATGTGGTCCTCCGGATGGTGGTCCTCCGAATGTTTCTTGGTTGCAGAAAGAACGTATAAGGCGCTGTTTGTTTTGCGCAAGCAGGAGATCTGTGATGGGCATCACAACCTATTCGGTCTCTTGATGGTGGTCCTTTTGGGGTAGGCAATGTTCGTGCGCTGGGTTTTTGACTTGACTGAAAATTTCACACCTTATATTTCATGTGCGGCGGCAAGGGAGGCTGCTTGTTTGGTCAACGTCCTTGATGGAAGGTGCGAATGGTCAAGGGTTGGGTTGGGGTGTACGTTCGTTGCTGGCAGGCTGTGCCGTCTGGTCCCGAGTTGGATGCCACACATGATCGGCGTGTTCCCATCTCGAGGCAAGGTAGTGGAGTTGGTGCTGTGTTTCGTTGCCTGCGGTGTCCGTGAGGCGACGGCGGTGGCTTGACATTGGCTGATTCGGTCGGCTGGGCGATGGAATCTTTTAGGTTGGTGGGCAAGGGTGTCGTGCGCCCGCTGCGAGTACAGGCGTGTCGGAGGGGGCGGCGAAGGGGTGGCTGGCGTGCTTCCCATGGGCTGTCTTGTGGGGGCCGGGGTGACGTTCCTCCCCAGGTTTGCGGTGGGGCGGCGGCACGGGAGAGTATCGAACGCGTGTTCGAACGTGATGGCTCGCCGGTTCCCGGGTGGTCCCGGGACACCTACCGTGCCGTGCGGCCCGCCCAGCCGGTCTGGGTGTCCCTCGGCGCGGCCCTGAACCAGCCGACCTCCGGTCGTCCGCCCGTGCCCGAGGGGCTGGACCTGGCGTCGGAGGTGCCCGGGGAGCTGGTCGCCTGGGAGCGCACGACGACGGGGGAGTGGGCCGGGCTGGTCACCTTCGTGGTGCGACGCGCGCACGCCCGCGCCGGCGGGACCCGGCACACCATGTGGCTCTACGGCCGTGCCCTCCGGCGCCGGGAGGATGTCGGGCGGCGGAGGTGAGGACCGCGTTCCCGGTAGCCGCTCGCCGGCGGCTCGGACGCGGAGACGGATCACGCTGGCCCGGGGGAGCGATGCCGGTTCGCCGAGCGCGGGTGCGCCGTTCGTGGCCCCCTGTCCGGGGCGGGTCCGGACTCGCGGTTCATCCGGTCGAGGGCCGGACGGCCCAGGAGGGCGCCTCCGCTCAGACGTCCGGTTGACACTCGTTCGCTCCATTGACTGGTTCAGACCAACCCGGTTCAGTGAGGGGCGATCCCATCCGATCCCCCAAGCGAAGCGGCCGTTCCCTGCCCGCGTTCGTGCGCGTTCCCAGTTCCCCGGTGCGCTTCGCGCTGGACGAAGGAGCGATCACGTGTCCATCACACGCCTGGTGAAGGCAGTCGCCGCCGTGGCGGCGGTGAGTGCCCTGCTGGTGTCCGCACCGATGACGACGAGCACGGCGACGGCCGAACCGGCCGCGCCGCAGGGCTTCGTGGTGAGCGAGGCCCAGTTCAACCAGATGTTCCCCAACCGGAACCCCTTCTACACGTACCAGGGGCTGACCGCCGCGCTCAGCTCCTACCCCGGCTTCACGAACACCGGGGACGAGACGACCCGGCGGCGGGAGGCCGCCGCGTTCCTGGCCAACGCCAGCCACGAGACCGGTGGGCTCGTGCACATCGTCGAGCAGAACGAGGCGAACTACCCGCACTACTGCGACTGGAGCCAGCCCTACGGTTGCCCGGCCGGGCAGGCCGCCTACTACGGGCGGGGTCCGATCCAGCTGAGCTGGAACTTCAACTACAAGGCGGCCGGCGACGCCCTGGGGCTCGACCTGCTCGGTAACCCCTGGCTGGTGCAGAACGACGCGTCGGTGGCCTGGCGGACGGCGCTCTGGTACTGGAACACCCAGAGCGGTCCCGGCACGATGACCCCGCACCACGCCATCGTCAACGGCCACGGTTTCGGCGAGACCATCCGCAGCATCAACGGGGCGCTGGAGTGCGACGGCGCCAACCCCGGCCAGGTGCAGAGCCGGGTCGACACCTACCAGCGCTTCACGCAGATCCTCGGCACCACGCCGGGCGGGAACCTGTACTGCTGATCCGGCGGCCGGCCGTTCCCGTGGAACGCGGATCGGTCAGCCCACCCACCACACGCACGTCGACGAGGTCCGTCCGGTGCTCCGGGCGGGCCTCGCCGCGTCGCCGTCCGGGGGAGGAGCTGCCTCGCCGTGCTGGGGGTCCGCCCCTCCGCCGGACGCGGAGCCCGGTGGGGACCGGTCGGACGTGCCGCGCCCACGCGCCGCCCGCCTCGCGTGACCGTCCACGGCATCCCTCGTGTCACTCGTTCGACGCGCCGCCGGCCTATAGTCCAGCAAGCGGTGCGGCTCGCCGCGCCCGGCCCGTCGACACGAGGAGCGTGAATGTCCGGCGGCAGAATCGACCTGCACGCGCACTACCTGCCGGACTTCTACCGGGAGGCGCTCGCCGAGTCCGGTCATGGGCGGCGGGCCGCCATCTCCTCGCTCCCGGAGTGGGACGAACAGCTCGCGTTGCGCACGATGGACCGGCTGGGCGTGCGCACGGCGATGCTGTCCGTCTCCACCCCGGGAGTCCACTTCGGGGACGCCGACCGCGCGGTCGACCTCGCCCGCCGGGTCAACGAGGAGGGAGCCCGGCTGGTCCGCGAGCATCCGGGCAGGTTCGGGTTCTTCGCCTCCCTGCCGCTACCCGAGGTGGAGCCGGCGGTCGCCGAGCTGCGCCACGCGTTCGACGTCCTGGGTGCCGACGGGGTGATCCTCCAGAGCAACCACCACGGTCTCTACCTGGGGGACGAGCGGCTCGAACCCGTCTACGCCGAGGTGGCGGCCCGGGGCTCGGTCGTCTTCGTCCACCCGGCGATGCCCTTCGTCGCCGAGCACCTGGCGCTGGGGTACCCGCAACCCGCGCTGGAGTTCCCCTTCGACACCACGAGATCGGTGGTGGACCTGGTGTTGTCCGGGGTGTTGGAGCGGCACCCCGACCTGCGGGTGGTCGTCTCCCACGCGGGTGCGGTGCTCCCGGTGCTGGCGAACCGGGTGGACCTGCTGGTCCCGATGTTGGCCGTGCCGAAGGGGCGCACCACGCCGAGCCTGCGGGCCGCGATGCGTCGACTGCACTTCGACCTCGCCGGCGCCCCGGTGCCCGAGCTGTTGGGTGCGCTGCTCTCGCTGGCCGACCCGGACCGGCTGCACTACGGGAGTGACTACCCGTTCTTCCCCGCCGCGTTGGGCCGGGAGCTCGCGGACCGCCTCGCCGAGACCCCGCTGCTCGACGGGGAACTGCGGCGGGCCGTCTTCGAGGACAACGCCGTGCGCCTCTTCCCCCGCCTGGCGTCTCCCACCAGCTGAACCGGTAAGGCGTCCGGGCGCGGCTCGGGATGCCCGTGGCTGGCGCCCGTCTCCCCGTGCCGACACCTACTCGGCCGGTCAGCTCCGGTCCGCGCCGCTCCCCGGGTGGTGTGGCGCTTGCGGGAGGGCGTTGGCCCGCGACCGGTCGCGCACCGAGGAGGCGGTGACACCGCCGTCGGGGTGGCGCTCGAGTTTGCCCCGGTTCACCAGGTCGTGCACGCCCTGCCTGCTGATGCCGAGCATGGCGCCCGCGACGGGGTAGGAGAGGGCGTGGGCGCTGGGGTGTCCCACCCGGCGGGCGGTGATCGTCCCCAACGGGGTGCGCCACCAGTCCGCCGGTGGGTCGAAGGGGCCGTCGCCGGGGTACAGGGTGGCGATCACGCGGGTGATGGCGAGGGTGGCTTCCGCGTCGTCGCCAGCGACCATCGCCCGTGCCCAGGCCGGGGCCCGTTCCCGCACCCGGTGTCGCAGCGCGTCGGCGGTGTCCGCGTCCTCGAGGAGGATCTCCAGCGGATCCACGCACCGGGCGTCGACCAGCGCGACGAGCTGGTCCCGCAGCGCGTTCTCCAGGGTCAACCACGCCTCCGTCCACGATGGGATCCCGCCGCTCGCGCCGCGGCTGGGCCGCCAGCCCAACTACTTGACGGCCGGCGACAAGTATTCTACGTTCTCGTCAACTACTTGACGAGTTCCGTCAAGTAGTTGACGAGGGTGGAGGAGCGGACGATGGTCGAGGAACGACACGTCGAGGGATCACCGAGGCTCGTGGTGCGGGACCACGGCGGCCAGCGGACCGGCCGCGACATCGTGTTGCTGCACGGATTCGGCGGGAACGCGCTCAACTGGGAGGCGTTCGTCCCACTGTTGACCAGCCGCCACCGGGTCGTCGCCTGCGACCTGCGTTGCCACGGCCGTTCCGGTGACGGCGCCTGGGACTGGGAGGCCCTCGTGGACGACGTCGACCGGGTCGTGGCCGACCTCGGCGCCGAGCGCCCGGTCGTCGTGGGCCACTCGCTCGGCGGTGCCGTCGCCACGCTCTGGGCCGGCCACCACCCGGAGGCGGCCGGGGCGGTGAACATCGACGGCTTCCGGGGGGTCGAGACCGAGGAACGGCACTACCTGGGGATCGACCCGGACGAGCTGGCGGCGCGCCTGGCCGAGCTCAGCGCCGACTTCGCGGCACAGGCGGCGGCGCTCGCCGAGCCGCTCCAGCCGGAGGCGGTCGAGGCCGCCCGCGCCCAGCACCGGACCGCCGGCGGGGACAGGGCCGTCGAGGCCTTCGACCGTGGCCTGGCCGTCCGGGACGGGCTGACAGTGGCACGCCCTGATCCCGGGACGGTGGCGGCCTTCCGCACGTGGATGGCCGCCCTCGACCTCACCGAGCCGCTCGCCGCCGCCCGGTGCCCGGTGCTGGTCCTCACGGCGACCCGCGACCTGCCCGAGGCCGACCGGTACGCCGACCTGCTCGCCGCGTGGCGGCGAGGTGTCGAACGGGACCTCGACTCCGTGGCGCGGACCAACCCCCGGGTGCGGGTCGAGCACGTCGCGGCCAGCCACGCCATGGTCCTGGAGGCTCCCGACATCATCGCGGGCCACGTCCTCGACTTCCTCGACATCCTCGGCTGACGCCGCGCTCCGCCGGGAGGGATCGCGACCAGCGCTCGCGCACCGAGAGGGAATCGCCTCCGCTGTCGGTGTTCGCGGTTCAGCCTGGTCCGATCCCCCTGGGCGGGGCCACCGGTCGTTCGTCGCTGGCGTCCTCGCTGGCGTCCTCGGTGGTGTCCTCGCCGGGTTCTCGCTGGCGTCCTCCGTGGCGGCGAGCGGGTCGGCGAGTGCGGTCCGCGCGTGTCGCGGGGTGGTGAGCCGGTCGTCGATGTCCCGGAGCCGTTCGCGCGACATCGGCGCCGCACAGCGCTCCAGTGCCGGGCCCGGCCCCGGCGCAGGGCAGCACCTCCCGGATGGCGCTCGTGGTCAGGCCAGCGCCGAGCAGCGCCCTGATGTCATGAACGACGATCGGGGCGTCGTCGGCGTACCACCGGTGTCCGTGCCCCACGCGGTGCGAGGTCAGGAGTCCACGTTCCTCGTAGTAGCGCAGCAGTCGTGGGCTCACTCCGCTCAGCCGCGCCAGGTCACCGATCCGCACGTGATCTCCCTCATACGCGCTTGAACCTCACGTGGACGGCAGATCCTACGGTCCTCCCATGTCCTTTCACGTCGTGCAGCGCGATGGTCGGACGGCCACCGCCGATGAGTTGGCCCCACTCGCTTTCTCCGGCTACGCCCATTTCACCGCCATGCAGGTACGTGGCGGTCGGGTGCGTGGTCTGGATCTGCACCTCGATCGGTTGCGCACCGCTTCGGAGGAGCTGTTCGGGCGGGCGCTGCCCGAGGAACGGGTGCGGTCCCTGCTGCGCGCCGCGCTCGCGGCGGGGCCTGATGACCTCTCGCTGACGGCCACGGTGTACTCGCCGGCGGGCGAGTTCACCGCCCGCGGTGCTGGTGCGGAGTTGGAGGTGCTGGTTCGGACCGCCCCACCCGCGACCGGCCCCATCGGGCCGCTGGCGCTGATGGCCGTCGATCACGAACGGGTCCTTCCCGCCGTCAAGCACGTCGGTGAGGTCGCCAAGACGTACTTCCTCCGACAGGCCGTCGCGCGGGGTTTCGACGATGCCGTCTTCGTCGACCGCCGGAGCCGGCTCAGCGAGGCCACGATCTGGAACGTGGCCTTCTGGGACGGTGAGGCGGTGGTGTGGCCGGAGGCCCACGTGCTGGGTGGGACCACGATGGGGATCGTGCGCAGGGGCCTGGACCGGTTGGGCATCCCCCAGCGGAGCCAGCAGGTGCGGCTGGACGACCTGCCCGCGCTGTCCGGGGCCGTCGTGATGAACTCGTGGACTCCGGGAGTGGCGGTGGACCGCATCGGAGAGGTGCCGCTCCCGTCAGCCCCGCGCCTCCTGGGGCTGCTGCACCGCGCCTACCAGGAGGAACCGCTACTCGCTCCGTGAACCAGGGTCCCACGTCCCACTGACCGGATTCGGAGTTCGGGGTGTTTGTGGGGCCGGTGGGACTCGAACCCACACTGGCACGGACCTAAACCGTGTGCCTCTGCCTATTGGGCTACGGCCCCCGCGCGCCGTTCCGACGCGGACCACAGGGTAACGGAAAGATCACTCTCGTGAGACGAGGGGGCGCGATTGTGTCAGCGAGACCACGTTCCCGTCGTCCCCGCCCGCGCGGGGTGCCCGTGACCGGCACCCGCCGCGCGTTCGCTCGCCCGACTGGCGTCCTCTACGGTGTCGGAAACAGGATCGCTGCTGGCCGCGTCGGGTGGTCGCCCGGCCGGTCCGGTCGTGCCGGTCGTGCACGAGTTCCTGGTCCGCACTGCTGTGAGGAGGAAACGTGGCTCGCGACCCCGACGAGATCGAGCGGGAGATCGAAGACGCTCGTACCGCGTTGGCCGGAACGCTCGACGAGCTGGGTAGCAAGGCGAACCCGCAGCGGTTCATCGAGTCCGGGAAGGCCAGTGCCCGGGAGAGGCTGGCGGACCCTCGGGTGAAGTACTCGTTGATGGCGATCGGTGCTCTGATCGCGTTCGCGTTGCTGCGCAGGCTGTTCCGCTGAGCGAGGTCGTCGGGGGCGGTGCCGGGTGCCGGCTCCGCCCCCGACCCGTGCCGGGGGTGGCTTCGGTCCGCACGTCGCGAACGGGTCCACTTCGGCTCGCTCCCGACGTTCCTCCTCCGAACGGCCGCGGTCCTCGCCCCCTCCGGCGGCGGTCCTGCCCACTCCGGGATCCGCTCCGGGCCGCACCGACGATGCCCCGAACGCGCGAGGCTCCCGTTCCGGCGGGCAGCGTTCCCCGGCCCGGGCCTGCCAGGACTCGTCCCGTTCCCTTCCGCCGCCTGCGGCGCGTGGTCGCGTGCCGAGAGGCTGGTCCTCCTCGCCCGCGCGTGCCAGGCGGTGCCGATCGCCCGCTCCGCCGTGGGGCTCCTGGCGCCCGCCGGTTTCCGCCGCTGGTGCGTGGCGGCTGGAGTGGCTGGCGGCCCCTTGCCCGAGGTCCCCAGTACGCATTCGCCGGTGTGGTGGGGCGTCGCCGCTTCCTGGCGGTGGACGTCGAGGGGCCGGGGCCGGAACTCCGGGTCAGCCGCGCGTGGCCGGGCGGGCGTCGCCTGACCGGCAGCCGGCGGTGGGGAGGCGGGGAACCGCCGCGCGGTCATGCGTTCGCCTGGGGCGGTGGCGAATCCCCTGCGCTTTTCGTCTGATCGGCCGCCGCCGGTCACCGTCGTCCTGTTCTGCCGGAGCGACCACAGTTCTGTCTACTGTGGATGTTTCTGTTCCTCCCTCGAACAAGGGTGGAGGAGCGTTCCGCTGGTCCTCATCGGCCGGCGCGGCAACGACAGGAAGTGGGAGTTCATGGGAGCACGACGACGAAGAGCGGCGGGGAGCGCCCTGCTGCTCACGGCGGGGCTGGCCCTGGGTGGTGCGACCACCGCCACCGCCGGAACCCCGGACCTCGGCGTCCGGGCGGAGGCACCGGGAACCTTCGAGACGTTGACCCTCGTCACCGGGGACCACCTGCACGTCCGCCAGCTCGGCGGCGGACGGCTGGCGACGACGGTGCGACCAGCGCCGGGCCGCGAGCACGTCCAGTTCCTGCACCGCACCGTGGGCGGCCGGACGACGATCGTGCCGTCCGACGCGGAGCGCCTGGTGCGGACCGGAGTGCTGGACCAGCGGTTGTTCGACGTCCACGGCCTGCTGGAACAGGGGTTCGGCGATGCCGGACCGCTGCCACTGATCGTCGCCTACCAGCGGGGAAACGACCCGGGGGCGGGGGTGTCGGTGTTCTCGGGGGAGGCGAGCACCGGACGGGTGTTGACCAGCGTCAACGCGGTGGCGGTTCACCCCGGTGAGGACTCCGCCGACGTGGTGTGGGCCGAGCTCACCAACGACGCCACCGAACCGAGGGCGTTCTCCGGCGGCGTCGACCGGGTCTGGCTCAACGGTCGGGCGCGGGTGCTGGACGAGGAGAGCAACGCCCAGGTGGGGGCGCCGGAGGTGTGGGAGGCCGGCTACACCGGTGCCGGAGTGACGGTCGCCGTCCTCGACGGCGGGTACGACCCGGACCATCCCGACCTGGTCGACGCGGTGGTGGAGGCCGTGGACTTCACCGACCCGGCTGGCACGGCGGCGGACGGCTTCGGGCACGGCACCCACGTCGCCGCCACCGTGGCTGGGCGGGGTGCCGCCTCGGACGGGGCGCACCGAGGTGTCGCGCCGGACGCGGACCTCGTCGTCGGCAAGGTCTGCGACGACTCCGGGTACTGCCCGGAGGACGCGATCATCGCGGGCATGGAGTGGGCGGCCGCCGGCGACGCGGTCGCGGTGAACCTGAGCCTGGGCATCGGGCCCACCGACGGCACCGACCCGATGTCGGTAGCGGTCGACACCCTCACCGAGGACACGGGCACCTTGTTCGTCGCCGCGGCCGGCAACGATGGCTGGGACATGACCGTCAGCTCGCCGGCGGCGGCGGACGCGGCGCTGGCCGTGGGCAGCGTGACGAAGTCCGACGAGCTCAGCGACTTCTCCAGCCGGGGTCCTCGGGTCGGGGACTGGGCGGTGAAGCCGGAGATCGCGGCACCGGGTTCGGGGATCGTGTCCGCGCGGGCGGCGGGTACCGCGATGGGGTCGCTGGTGGACGAGCACCACACCTCGGCGGACGGGACGTCGATGGCGTCTCCACACGTGGCCGGGGCGGTCGCGTTGTTGGCCGAGGCGAACCCCGAGTGGCGGGCCCGGGAGTTTCGCGCCGCGTTGATGGCCGCCGCCGAACCGCTGGCGGGGGTACCGGTGAGCGGTCAGGGCGCGGGCCGGCTGGATGTGGCCCGTGCGATGCGGCAGTCGGTGGTGGCGGAGCCGTCGTCGCTGTCCCTGGGGAACTTCACGTGGCCGAGGGACGGTGAGGAGCCGGCGGCCGGCACGGTCACCTACCGCAACACCGGGGAGGAGGACCTCATCCTCGACCTGGCTGTCGACCTGGTGACCGAGGACGGCGAGGCGGTACCCGCCGACCTCGTCGAGCTGTCGGTGAGCGACCTGCTGGTCCCGGCCGGCGGAGCCGCCGGAGCAACCGTGACGGTCGACGTCGCCCACGGCACCACCGGCTACCTCAGTGGGACGCTGCGCGCCACCGCCGAGGGCGGCGTGGCGGTCTCGACCCCGGTCGGCCTGCACCTCGAGCCGGAGAGCTACGACCTGGGGGTGGACGTCCTCGACCGGGACGGGCGGTCCACGTCGCGGGCCGCGCTGCTGGTGGAGGACGCCGACACCGGGTACTCCTACTACCTGGAGGCGGACGGGAACGGGGACTACGCCGTCCGCCTGCCCGGCGGCACCTACAACCTCCTCGCCCGGATCGGTGACGACACCTCCGACGAATACACCTACGTCGTCGAGCGGGCGGTCCAGCTGACCTCGGATGCCCGGGTCACCGTCGACGCCACCCCGGCGGTCCCCATCGAGGTGCGCACGGAACGCCCCTCGGAGCTGCGGTACCACGACAGCGCCCTGCTCAGCGAGGATCGGCAGTCCAGCCTGGGCGCCCTCGGGTTCGGCACCAAGCAGAAGTACGCGGTCCCGGCCCGTGGTTCGTTCGCCCTGAACTACAAGCCGACGCTGGTGTCCTCCTCCGAGGACGAGTACCGATACCACCTGGCCACCCAGTTCGTCGACGAGATCCCGGCCGAGCCCGTGCTGGCGCCTCGGGACGAGGAGCTGGCCGAGGTGACCTCGCGCTACCAGGCGCAGGGAGTGGCCGCCGCCGGGCTCAGGACGGTGGTGGGGCAGCTGGTGGACGACTGGTCCCTGTTCGGGTTCGGCCTTCCGGTCGACGTGCCCGGCTCGGGCACCGACTACCACTCGGTCACCGACGACGTCGAGTGGCGCGAATACCTTGGGTTCCAGGACGACCTCGGCGAGAACTACGAGGAGACCGGTCGGGTCTCGGTGTATGCGGCGGGAGCGGCGTCGATCAGGTGGAACACCGCTCCGGTGACGATCCTCGGGGAGGGACGGCGCACCGGTGACGACCTGACGTTCTCGCCCCGGTACTTCGTCACCTCCGACACCGACCAGTACTACGGGTACGGCTCTGCCGACGTGTTCGCCGGTGAGCTGACCCTCTCCGACGAGCAGGGGGTGCTCGCCTCCAGCGACGAGTACGGCTTCCTGCGCGCTCCGGTCCCGAGCGAGCCCGGGATGTACACGCTGGAGGCCACGGCCACGAGGAACGTGGAGTGGTCGATGCTGGGCACCTCGGCGCGGGCCCGGTGGACCTTCCGCAGTGAGAACCCGGGGACCGAGGGACCAACCGGTCTGCCCCTGATGGGGGTCCGGTTCACCTCGGTCGCGACCGTCGACGATCCGCTCGGGGTCCTGCCTGGGAACGGGGAGCACGCGTTTGCCGTGACGGTCGAGGACACCGCCGGTGGGATCGCCGAGCTGGCGGTCGAGTACTCGGTGGACGACGGGGAGACCTGGGAGCCGCTGGAGGTCGTCGACGGCGTGGTCTCGGTGGTGCACCCGGCGGAGGGCTTCGTGTCACTGCGGGCCAGGGCAGCGGACTCCGAGGGCAATTCCGTGGAGCAGGCGGTAATCCGCTCGTACCAGGTCGGTCCCTCGACACGGTGAGTCGGAGGGGCGGCACGGCTCCTGGCTTCCCGCTCCGCCCCTTCGCACTGGCCGACGACGGCGGACGTCCGCCACTCGCCCCGTCACCGCCCCGAGGCATGGCATGGCGGGCGCATGCTCGGGCGAGTGGTGACCAACGCGACGAGGGGTGGGTTGGAGAGGCCATGCGTCCCGGACCGGGTGGGTCGGCGGTCACGGCGGTCTCCGACTGATCCGCTGAGCCCGGTGTCGGCGGGCCTGGGTGCGGGGCGGGGCCGCTCGACCGGCCCCGCCCCGGCTCGGCCGCCGCTACTAGCTCGCCCGCTTCCCGCGCCTCGTCGCGGAGTCGGAGCGGGACCGCTTCTTCCGCGTGGCCCCGCCCTCGCCCTCCGTCGGCTTCGTTCCCCCGCCACCGGTGCTCGTGTCGGCGGCCGGGGCGGAACGGTCGAACCCCGGCCCGGTCGACGATGCGGCCTGGTCGGGCTCGTCCTCCTCCTCGCCCGACTGGTCGGCCTCCCCGGCGGCCGGCGCCGACGGCGACTGGACGTCGGTCGTGGTCTCCTCCACCGCGCCCGTCGCCGGAGGAGGTACCTCGGTCCCCGCCTCGTCGGTCCCCGCCTCGTCGGTCGACGCGGTGCGCGCCGCCCCGGCCTCGGCGTCCACCGGCCGATCAGAGGTCTCCGCGGAAACATCAGTCCCACCAGTCACACCGGACACAGTGGACTCCCCTTCGCCGACGGGGGCGGCTGGTTGCTGATCTTGATCGGCTACAGTGTCCGAACCGGACTGGGCGGCGGTCTTCCGCTCGGTGTCGCCGTGGTCCCGAGGTGCCACGTGCCTGGCGTACAGGTAGGCACGGGTGAAGGCAACGGCGTCACCGTCAAGCAGGTGCACTGCGACGGGATGTCCGCCGGAGAGTTCCTCGATCAGTTCGTCGGCGCGGGCCCGCGCCGCGAGCAGGCCGGACGCGTGGTCGGTCCGGGAACTCTCCTCGCCAACCACGGTGACCGTCCAGTCCTCCCCGTCCTGCACGTAGTTGACCGTGATGGGTGCAAGTTCCATGGTGCTACTCCCCTCCCACATGGCCTCATCGTCCGTCCGGATGACGGGACCCGCATGGTGGGAGCGGAACGGCACGCTGTAAGGCCGTTACTGAGGGTGTCGGCCCCCTCTGACGGGTGAAAGTGGTGTGCGTGGAGGGTGTCGGTCCGGTGCGACACCCTGGCAGCGCGCGCCGTGATCAAGGAGAAGCGATGCCGAAAGTGCTGTCCCAGCAGGATCTTCAATACTTGACGGAGGAGCTCGCCGCCGGACGCCAGCCCCCGGTCTGGTTCACGTCCCGTGCGGTGGGGGTCGAGGCGGGCAAGTCCGGCAAGGTCGTGGGCCTGGGCGACCCGGCGGACGGCGACTTCATCCAGGTCACTCCCACCGGGTCCCAGGACACCCTGACCTTCTCCACCAGCGAGCTCACGCTCGAGAAGCCGGGGCGGAAGCGCAAGGACGGCAAGAACGCCGCGCCGGCGGCGAAGAAGCCGGCCAACCCCCCAAGCCCCACGTTCTCCGCCGCGCCCGGCGCGGCGTTGCCCAAGTCCCCATCCACGAGCGGAGGTTCCGTGTCCGAACAGTCATCGACGTCCCAGTCCGGGAGTTCGAAGGCGAAGGCGGGAAGCGCCAAGAAGGCCAAGGCGCCCACGGCCGCGGTACTCACCCTGACGTCCACCCAGGACGGCCTCTGGACGGCCGAGGTCACGCTGGGCACCAAGAAGGCGGTCAAGCCGACGACCGTCAGCCCGGCCGCCGTGTCGCAGGCCGTCGCGCTGCTCCACGAGGACGTCGAGGCCGCGATCGAGCCAGTCCTGGAGGCGGCTCGCGAGCAGCACCGGGCGCGCGTCGAGCAGTTGCAGGCCGAGCTGGAGGAGGCGAGGCGCCTCCTCGGCGAGCTCACCCCGCAGCCGGCGGCCGCGGAGGAGTCCGAGCCGGCCGATGGGCCGTCGGACGTCGCCCCGGCCCCCGAGGTCGAGGCCGCGCCGGCCCCGGTCGCCGCGCCGGCCCCGGTCGCCGAGGTGGCCCCGCAGCCACCGGCCGAGGCACCGGAGGTGCCGGCGGGCACGCCCGCCGAGACCGCCGTGGCCGAATCCGCCCCCGAGGCGGCGGCGTCGGTCGTCGCGGCAGCTCCCACGCCGGAGGCGACGGCGGCCGAGGCGACGGGTGAGACCGCCCCGGCGCCCACGCCGCAGCCCGTCGGCGCCAGCAGCTGAACCACCGCGCCCACTCCCGGCCGGCTTCGCCCTCGCGGCGGGGCCGGCCGGTCCGCGTCGCCCAACCGCAGGCCGGGCGGCGTCCGCGTGGCGCTGCGGTCGGGAAGGGACGGCGACATGGGAGGTTCCGGCCCGCTGACCAGGCCCGCCCAACGTCCGTTTCGGTAGTATCGCGCGTCGCACGAGAAGGGGACGCGGCGCGAATGCGGTGATACGAACGCGGTCGTGTTCCACGTCAGTTCCACCATCGCGCAGAATTCCTTTCCCTGATTCCGGGTGTTCCTTCGTCGTCGGTGGTGGTGCCTGCTGCACGGACCTCGCCCGCGATCCCTCCATCGGATCTCGACGCGACGGGGGACCGCCGCCGCGCCCTGGTGGAGGTGGTGGCGCAGGGCTCCCCGAGGTTCGGCCAGCTCGTTGCGTGGTCGGGCGGTCGGCCGGTCGCCACGTGTTTTGGTGGACGCCGTTCGGTCGGACCTCGGCAATGTGGTCACTGTTCCGCCGCAGCCGTTCGGAATGACGCCAAGATCGTCTTCCTGGACCGGTCAGTATGTGAACGTACTCGCCGTCAGCAAATCCCGGGTGAGGTTCCGCGCGATGCCACGCGGGGTCTCACGAGGGCGACGCCAAGGAAGCGGGAGTTCATGCGACCACGACGACTGACAGCGGCGGGGGGTGCGGTGTTGATGGGCCTGAGCCTGGCCCTGGCCGTGCCCTCCGCCGCCGCCGCCGAACAATCGAACAGGGATGCTCCGCTCTCGTCGAGCGCCTCCGGACGGGCGGAGGTGTTGACGCTGGTGACCGGTGACCGGTTGCACGTCCACCGCGAGGCCGGGGACGCGTTCGGCGTGCGGGTGGAACCGGCGGAGGGGCGTGAGCACGTGACCTTCGTCCGCTACGCCGACGGGGATCGTCTGGTGGTGATCCCGTCCGACGCGCTGGGCCTGGTGCGTTCGGGTCTGTTGGACGAGCGGTTGTTCGATGTGCGTGGGCTGTTGGAGCAGGGTTTCGCCGACGGCGGTCCGCTGCCGTTGATCGTCTCCTACGCCGAGGGCAGCGATCCGGGGGCGCGGGTGTCGGTGCTCTCCGAGGAGGCGAGCACCGGTCGGGTGTTGGAGAGCCTGAACGCGGTGGCGGTGCACCCGGACGAGGATTCCGGGGACGGTGTGTGGTCCGAGATCACCCAGGAGGACGCGGAGGCGCGTGTCTTCTCCGGTGGGGTGGAGCGGGTGTGGCTCAACGGCCGTGCCCAGCTCTTGGATGAGGAGAGCAACGCCCAGGTGGGCGCGCCGGAGGTGTGGGAGTCGGGGTACACCGGTGAGGGTGTGACCATCGCGGTGCTCGACAGTGGCTACGACCCGGAGCACCCCGACTTCGCGGATGCCGTGACGGAGGCGGTGGATTTCGTCGACCCCGAGGGTTCGGCGTTGGACGAGGACGGTCACGGCACGCATGTGGCGGGTACGGTGGCGGGCCGGGGGACCGCCTCGGGCGGGGCGCATCGGGGGGTGGCGCCGGATGCTGACCTGCTGGTGGGCAAGGTGTGCGGCCCCTTCGATTGCCCGGAGGACGCGATCATCGCGGGCATGGAGTGGGCCGCAGCGAGTGACGCGGTCGCGGTCAACTTGAGCCTGGGCGGGTGGCACTCCGACGGGACCGACCCGATGTCGCTGGCGGTGAACGCCCTCACCGAGGGCACCGGCACGCTGTTCGTCATCGCAGCCGGCAACGACGGTCCGGGCGAGCGCGTCAACACACCGGCGACGGCGGACGAGGCCTTGGCGGTGGGCAGCGTCACGAAGTCCGACGAGCTCAGCTACTTCTCCAGCCAGGGCCCTCGGGCAGGGGACCGCGCGGTGAAGCCGGAGATCGCGGCCCCGGGCTCGGCCATCATCTCCGCGCGCGCGGCGGGCACCTCGATGGGCTCCCCGGTGGACGAGCACCACACCTCGGCTGATGGCACGTCGATGGCCTCGCCGCACGTGGCGGGCGCGGTGGCCCTGTTGGCGCAGGCGAACCCCGACTGGACGGCCCCCGACTTCCGGGCCGCGCTGATGGCCTCCGCCCAGCCGTTGGAGGGCATCGGGGTCGCCGGGCAGGGTGCCGGTCGGCTGGACGTGGCACGGGCCGTCAACCAGACCGTGGTGACCGAACCCACCGCCGTGTCCTTGGGCAACTTCTCCTGGCCGAGGGATGGGCTGGAGCCGGTGGTGGAGACCGTCACCTACCGCAACTCCGGTGACGAGGACGTGACCCTGGACCTGGCCTTCGACGTGGTCGGCTCGGAGGGCGAGGCGGCCCCGGACGGGCTGGTCGAGCTGTCGGCGAGCGAGGTGACGGTCCCGGCGGGTGGCACCGCCGAGGTGGAGATCGTCGTCGACCCCACCGTCAACGAGGTGGCCGGGTACCTGGGTGGTCAGCTGCTCGCCACGGACGGCGAGGTGTCGGTGTCCACGCCGGCGGGGGTGTTCGTCGAGGAGGAGAGCTACGACCTCGACCTCACGATCCTGGACCGCGAGGGGGAGACGGCGCCGTGGGCGATGGTGTTCGCCGAGAACACCGAGACGGGGGACGTCACCTTCCTCGTCACGGACGAGAACGACAACTACGGCACCCGCCTCGCGAAGGGCACCTACGACCTGTTCGCCCTCGTCGACACTTCCCCGGCCGGGGAGGACAACGCGGAGATGTTCAGCGAATGGACCTACGTGTCCCAGGCCGGGGTTGACCTCACCTCGGGTAATGCCGAGGTAACGCTCGACGCGTCCCCGGCCGTTCCGGTCCGCGTCGAAACCGAGCGGCCGGCGGAGCTGACCGCGTGGGACAGCTCGCTGAACAGCGGGCATCGTCATGCCAACGTGGGTGCCAGCGCGGATGCCGCGAGCCCGCTGTACGTGGTCCCGGGCGAGGGAAGTTTCGCCCTGGCGTACAAGCCGGTCCTGGAGTCCGCATCGGAGGAGGACTACACGTACCACCTCGCCTTCGAACTGGTGGACGAGATCCCGGAGGAGGTCCTCTTCGCCCCCTCGGACGAGGAGTTGGCCAAGGTCACCACGACCTACCACGGCCAGGGCATCGAGGCTCGGGGGGAACGCACCGTGGCACCGCGGTTCGACTACGACGCCATGTGGGCGTACCAGGTGAGGGAGGTCGGGCTGCCCTCGGACGAGACCCTCTACTACTCGGTGGGACAGGGCTTCACCTACGAGGAGCTCCTCACGCTCAGCGATCCGGATGCTGAGATCCACGAGCAGTGGGAGCGGGTGAGCACGTACGAGACGGGTTCCTCAGAGAGCTCCTGGAACCTGGCCCCGGTGACGGTGAACGGATTCGCCGAGCGCATCTACGACCTGGCGATGATCGCACCCCAGCTCTTCACGACTTCCGATGCCGACCGTTACGAGGCTTACAGCGGAACGGGCAACGGGGTCAACGGGCAGCTGACCCTCTCCCATGAGGGTGAGGTCATCGCCTCCACAGAGGATGCCGTCCTGCTCATGCTGCTGCCCAGCGGACCGGCCGAGTTCACGGTGGAGGCGAACGCGACGCGGGACGTGCCCTGGTCGTCCCTCGGTTCCTCGGCGGAGGCCCGGTGGACCTTCCACTCGGACACCGCCGGTGAGACCGAGGCCGAGGAGCAGCCGATGCTCGGTGTGCGGTTCTCCGGGGCCGCCGGCGATGCCGACCTGCTGGGTCGGCTGCCCGGTGGTGGTGAGCACGTCCTGAGCGTGGACGTGGAGCGGGCTGTGGGTGAGGTCGCCGAGTTGTCGGTGGAGGTGTCCACGGACGACGGGGAGACCTGGGAGGTCGTGGAGGTCGTGGACGGCACGGTGACCGTCGAGCACCCGGAGGAGGGTTTCGTGTCGCTGCGGGCCTCGGCCACCGACTCGGAGGGCAACAGCGTGGAGCAGACGGTGATCCGTTCCTACCAGGTCATCTCCGAGTAGTGAGCGCCGGTCGGGGTCCGGTCTGGTCCGGGCCCGCCGGGGCCGGGTGGGTGTGCCACGCCCCTCGTGACCCGGGCTCGGCATCGCCCGCTCGGCATCGCCCGCGTTGGGGACGACGGGGTCGTTCCGTCCCCATGTGCCACGCCGTCCCCGGCTGCTGCCTGATCCCGCCACCACCGCGCCGCTGGCCCGACCTCGCGGGGGCGGGACGTCGCACCAGCCGTCCCCCGCTCGGCCGCCCACCCGGTGCCACTCGGCCACGAGGGCGAGCCCGGTCCCCAGGCGCAGTTGACCGTCCGGGTGGCCGGTCTCGTGGCGCGGCGTCGTCGTGACGTGGTTGGCGAGGATCGTGGGTGCCCGTCCCGGCGCCATCGGCTTGGCGGTGAGCTGGCGATTCCACCGCCACCGTCGTCCCTGGTTCCCTTCGGGGGCGAGCGTCGCACGAGGAGAGAACGCACGGCGAATTCGGTGATACGAACGCGGTCATGTTCCGCGAGAGTTCCACCACCGCGCCGAATGCGTTTCCGCTGATTCCGGTAATCCTTCGTCGTCGCCGGTCAGCCCGCTGGACCGACCTCGACCACGGCTGCGGGCTCGGGACCGCGACGCGACGGGGACCGCCGCCGCGCCCTGGTGGAGGGGTGGTGTGCCAGCGCACGAGGCCCGGACCGCCTCATCGTGGGAGCGGGACCAGCCGGCCGGTTCGCCTCGTACTTTCGGTCGACGCCGTTCGGCGGAGCACTCTCGGCAATATGGCCACTGTTCCCGTTCCAGCTGTTCGGGAATGGCGCCGAGATCTGTTCGTGAACTGGCCGATATGTGAACGTACTCGCCGTCAGCAAATCCCGAGTGAGGTTCCGCGCGATGCCACGCGGGGTCTCACGAGGGCGACGCCAAGGAAGCGGGAGTTCATGCGACCACGACGACTGACAGCGGCGGGGGGTGCGGTGTTGATGGGCCTGAGCCTGTCCCTGGCCGTGCCCTCCGCCACCGCCGCCGAACGTCCGAACGGCGGGGATCAACCGCTCTCGTCGAGCGCCTCCGGACGGGCGGAGGTGTTGACGCTGGTGACCGGTGACCGGTTGCACGTCCACCGCGAGGCCGGGGACGCGCTCGGCGTGCGGGTGGAACCGGCGGAGGGGCGCGAGCACGTGACCTTCGTCCGCTACGCCGACGGGGATCGCCTCACCGTGATCCCGTCCGACGCGCTGGGCCTGGTGCGTTCGGGTCTGTTGGACGAGCGGTTGTTCGATGTGCGTGGGCTGTTGGAGCAGGGTTTCGCCGACGGCGGTCCGCTGCCGTTGATCGTCTCCTACGCCGAGGGCAGCGATCCGGGGGCGCGGGTGTCGGTGCTCTCCGAGGAGGCGAGCACCGGTCGGGTGTTAGAGAGCCTGAACGCGGTGGCGGTGCACCCGGACGAGGACTCCGGGGACGGTGTGTGGTCCGAGATCACCCAGGACGACGCGGAGGTGCGTGTCTTCTCCGGTGGGGTGGAGCGGGTGTGGCTCAACGGCCGTGCCCAGCTCTTGGACGAGGAGAGCAACGCCCAGGTGGGCGCGCCGGAGGTGTGGGAGTCGGGGTACACCGGTGAGGGTGTGACCATCGCGGTGCTCGACAGTGGCTACGACCCGGAGCACCCCGACTTCGCGGATGCCGTGACGGAGGCGGTGGATTTCGTCGACCCCGAGGGTTCGGCGTTGGACGAGGACGGTCACGGCACGCATGTGGCGGGTACGGTGGCGGGCCGGGGGACCGCCTCGGGCGGGGCGCATCGGGGGGTGGCGCCGGATGCTGACCTGCTGGTGGGCAAGGTGTGCGGCCCCTTCGATTGCCCGGAGGACGCGATCATCGCGGGCATGGAGTGGGCCGCAGCGAGTGACGCGGTCGCGGTCAACTTGAGCCTGGGCGGGTGGCACTCCGACGGGACCGACCCGATGTCGCTGGCGGTGAACGCCCTCACCGAGGGCACCGGCACGCTGTTCGTCATCGCAGCCGGGAACTTCGGCGCGGACGAGAGCGTCAGCAGTCCAGCTGCGGCGGACGCGGCGCTGGCCGTGGGCAGCGTCACGAAGTCCGACGAGCTCAGCGACTTCTCCAGCCGGGGACCCCGGGTGGGCGACCGCGCGGTGAAGCCGGAGATCGCGGCCCCGGGAACGGCGATCGTCTCCGCGCGGGCGGCGGGCACCTCGATGGGGTCCCCGGTGGATGAGCACCACACCTCGGCCGACGGCACGTCGATGGCCTCGCCGCACGTGGCGGGCGCGGTGGCCCTGCTGGCGCAGGCGAACCCCGACTGGACGGCCCCCGACTTCCGGGCCGCGTTGATGGCCTCCGCCCAGCCGTTGGAGGGCATCGGGATCGCTGGTCAGGGCGCCGGTCGGCTGGACGTGGCGCGGGCCATCGACCAAACCGTGGTCAGCGAGCCCGCAGCGGTGTCGTTGGGCAACTTCCTGTGGCCCCAGGCCGATCTGGAGCCGGTGGTGGAGACCGTCACCTACCGCAACTCCGGTGACGAGGACGTGACCCTGGACCTGGCCTTCGACGTGGTCGGCTCGGAGGGCGAGGCTGCCCCGGACGGGCTGGTCGAGCTGTCGGCCAGCGAGGTGACGGTCCCGGCCGGCGGTACCGCCGAGGTGGAGATCACCGTCGACCCCACCGTCAACGAGGTGACCGGGTACCTCAGCGGTCAGCTGCTCGCCACCGACGGCGAGGTGTCGGTGTCCACGCCGGCGGGGGTGTTCGTCGAGGAGGAGAGCTACGACCTCGACCTCACGATCCTGGACCGCGAGGGGGAGACCCCGGAGTGGGCGCTGCTGGTCGCCGAGAACGCCGAGACGGGTGAGGACACCCAGATCCTGCCCGATGAGAACGGCGACTACGTCGGCCGGCTCACGAAGGGAACCTACAACCTGCTCGGGATCATCACCACCACCTACCCGGGTGGTGAGGGCGACGAGGAGATCTCCGAGGACCACACCTACGTGATCGGGTCGGGGATCGACGTCACCTCGGGTGATGCCGAGGCCACGCTCGATGCGGCGCCCGGCGTTCGGGTGCGCGCCGACACCGAGCGGCCGGCTGAGCTCACCGCCTGGGACAGCTCCGTGGTCGGCGAGCACCGGCTGTTCGGGGTGGGAGTCGCCGGGATGGCCGGGGGCGGCTCCACTCCCCTGTACGCGGTACCGGGCGAGGGCTCCTTCGCCCTGACGTACCTGCCCATCCTGGAGTCCACCTCGGGTGACGAGGACTATGCCTACCACCTCGCCTTCGAGTTGGTGGACGAGATCCCGGAGGAGATCCTGTTCGCCCCGTCGGACGAGGAGTTGGCCGAGGTCACCGCGACCTACCACGGCCAGGGCGTCGAAGCCACCGGCAACCGGGCGGTCATCGCGCGCTTCGACTACGCCCACATGTACATCCGCGTGCCCAGGACGGTGGAGGTGCCCTCGACGGAGACCCTGTACTACAGCGTCGAGGACAACCTCTCCTACATGGAGAGCTTCGACCACAGCGACCCCGACGCGGGGATCTACGAGTACTGGGACCGGACCAGCACCTACGAGACGGGTTCCTCCGAGAGCTCCTGGAACCTGGCTCCGCTCACCGTGCGGGGACTCGCCCAGCGATTCGGCGACGAGGTCATGATCGGATCGAGCCTCTTCACGACCTCCGACGCCGACTTCTACGACGTCTACGGCGGCTCGGACGGGGGCGTGACCGGGGAGGTGACCCTTTCCCACGAGGGTGAGGTCATCGCCTCCAGTGAGGACGTCGCCTACCTGATCGCGCCGCTGCCCAGCGGACCGGCCGAGTTCACGGTGGAGGCGAACGCGACGCGGGACGTGCCCTGGTCGTCCCTCGGTTCCTCGGCGGAGGCCCGGTGGACCTTCCACTCGGACACCGCCGGTGAGACCGAGGCCGAGGAGCAGCCGATGCTCGGTGTGCGGTTCTCCGGGGCCGCCGGCGATGCCGACCTGCTGGGTCGGCTGCCCGGTGGTGGTGAGCACGTCCTGAGCGTGGACGTGGAGCGGGCCGTGGGTGAGGTCGCCGAGTTGTCGGTGGAGGTGTCCACGGACGACGGGGAGACCTGGGAGGTCGTGGAGGTCGTGGACGGCACGGTGACCGTCGAGCACCCGGAGGAGGGTTTCGTGTCGCTGCGGGCCTCGGCCACCGACTCGGAGGGCAACAGCGTGGAGCAGACGGTGATCCGTTCCTACCAGGTCATCTCCGAGTAGTGAGCGCCGGTCGGGGTCCGGTCTGGTCCGGGCCCCGCCGGGGCCGGGTGGGTGTGCCACGCCCCTCGTGATCTCGGGCTCGTCGCCGTACGGCCGGTTCCGCCCCAGGCGGAGCCGGCCGTACGCGCGTGTACGCCAGGAGGCCCTGCCTCGCCGCCGTGCGGCCGTGCGCGCCCTCGACAGGGTGACCGGGGTGGGGCACGGCCCGCCCGCGCCTGGCGGGCGGGCGTGTCCGGGGGAACGGCCGGCTGTCCCCGCTTCCCGCTCAGGACGGGCCGAGTTCGGCGGTCCCGTCCGGCGCTCGACCAACCCCGGACGGGCCCGGCCCGGGATGGCCGACGGGCGCGGGAGGACGGGAGAGGCTCGGAGCGGAGCCACCGATAGGGGAGTACGGCACGGACGGGACAGGAGTGTTGCGGCGCGGTTCCTGTCCCGTCCCGGCGAGCCGACCGGCCACTGCGGATGCCGGCTCAGACCCCGACAGGAGGTGAATCACTGTGGGCCCTCGCTAGGGAGGTGGCTTCACCGTACGTGGGGAGTAGTGGGAACTCTACGAGCGAAAGCAGCAACATCGGATGCTGCTTTCGGGCTAGGAAACGGGCATCCTGGCGGTGACCGGCGGTCAGGTTCAGCGCAGCGTTCTCCCTGGTCAACGGGCTGTGATCGCGGGAGGGGGTGTGGGCGGTCCGGTGCGCACGGGAAGCTCCGCGACGCCGCTGATGAGGACACGCCGCCAGCGGAGTTCCCCCACCGGGACCGCGAGCCGCAGGCGGGGGAACCTCGTCGTCAGGGTCCGCAGCGCCTCCCGGAGTTCCACCCTGGCCAGCGCGGCGCCCAGGCAGTGGTGGATGCCGTGCCCGAAGGCCAGGTGCGGGTTCCCGCCGCCCCGCCCGAAGTCGAGCGAGTCCGGCGAGTCGAACACCGCCTCGTCCCGGTTCGCCGAACCGATCGCGGCGATGACCCCGTCACCGGCCCGGATGCGCACGCCGGCCACTACCACGTCCTCCGCCGCCACCCGGTACTGCCCCGTCTCGCCGAGGCGGTTGAACCGCAGCAGCTCCTCCACGGCGTCGGGGATCAGGTCGGGCTCGGCCACCAGCCGTTCCCACCGGGTGGGATCGCGGAGCAGGGTGATCAGGAAGCTCCCGATCTGGTTCGCCGTGGTCTCGTGCCCGGCCACCAGCAGGGTGAGTACCAGGGAGACCAACTCGGCCTCGCTGAGCCGGTCCTGCTGGTCGCGGGCCAGCACGAGCTCGTCGAGGAGCGCGCCGGAGGGGGCCCGGCCCGCGAGCAGCGCGGAGCGCCGCTCGGCCACCAGCGCCGTCACGTAGGCGTCGAGCGCGTCGTAGGAGCGTTCGACCTCGTCCTTCTCCGCCATGTCCATGCTGTAGACGACCTCGGACCAGCGCGCGAAAAGCGGCTGGTCCTCGGCGGGCACGCCCAGCAGGTGGCAGATCACCGTGATGGGCAGGGGCAGCGCGAACAGCCGCCGCAGGTCGACGGGGCCCTCGACGGCGGCCACGTCGTCGGCGAGGCGGTGGGTCAGCGCGCCGATCCACGGCTGGAACTCCCGCATCCTGCGCTGGGTGAAGGAACCAGCGACCAGGCGGCGCAGCCGGGTGTGCTCGGGCGGGTCGGCCGCCGTGATCGAGCCGGCCCTCGGGGCGGCGACGGCGGTGCGGGGGGCACCCGGTCGCACGACGAGGGCCCGGGAGAACCGGGCGTCGGCGAGGACGACGCGGACGTCGTCGTAGCGGGTGACCAGCCAGACCTCGTCGCCGGCGACGGTGCGGACCCGGCGCACCGGCGCGTCCCGCCGGAGCTCGGCCCAGGTCGGGGACGGGTCGACGGCGAAGGCGTCGGGGAAGGGCAGGCGCAGTTCGGGTTCGTCGCGGGCGGTTCCCGTCACGTCCCACCTCCCGGTGGCCTTCCGGACACCGTCGTTCCCGGCTCCTCGAGCACCGAGGGTAGTACCGCGGCGACACCGCGAACAGGGGGTCGCGCGGTTCGGCTCGCCCGGGCGGTACGGGTCCGATATGCCCGCCGGGTCCGGGCGGGCCGGGCTCCGAGCCGGGTGGGTCACGCCAGGTGGCGATCGGGCCCGGCGCGGTGGGTACCCGTTCGGCGCGCCGTTCCGGCACGTCGTCTCAGTCGATCGGGGGGCCGCCCCGCTCGTCGACGCCGAGGAGTTGGCGGGCCCTGGCGTTCGCCCACTTGTTCTCCGGGGCCTCGTACCGGACGAAGCGGTCGAGCAGCTCGGCCGGCTCGGACCCGACGAGCAGCATGTCCCGGAACACCGGGGCGAGGAACTCCTCCGAGACCATGTGGTCCACGAAGCGGCGGAGCGGCTGGTAGAAGCCGCCGACGTCGAGGAGGCCGAGGGGCTTGGCGTGCAACCCGATCTGCGCCCAGGTCCACACCTCGAACAGTTCCTCCAGGGTGCCCGCGCCGCCGGGGAGTGCGATGAACCCGTCGGACAGCTCGGCCATCATGGCCTTGCGTTCGTGCATGTCGGAGACCACCCGGAGGTCCGTGAGGCCGGGGTGGGCGATCTCGCGGTCCACCAGCTGGGTGGGGATGACGCCGGTCACCGAACCGCCGGCCGCGATGGCCGCGTCGGCCACCGCTCCCATCGTGCCGACCGAGGCCCCGCCGTAGACGAGCCCGATGTCGCGGGCCGCGAGGAGCTCGCCGAGGGCCCTGGCCGCCTCGACGTACCGTTCGCCCCGACCACGGGAGGATCCACAGAACACACAGATGCGCACGGGCCGACCCTATTCGGGGCGGTCCACGGGGGAGGAACGGCCCGGTGGACGCCGAGCGGCGGGCAGGGGACGACGGCGTCCCGGGGCCGCTGCCGGGCCCCAGGCGCGGACGGTCCGAGCGCCGGGGTGACGACGGTGTGTGACGTTCCGCCCGCATCTCACCGGGGCCGTTGGTTCCCGGAGTGAGATCGCCTCGGCACCCTTGTTCCGGGACGGGCGACACCAAACGCTGGTGCGGGTTCGGGACGCTGTCGAACCCGACCGTGGACGCGGTGGACCGGTGCCGGGCGGCGGCCGGCGGGGCCACCCGCCCCGGTGTTCGACCGTTCCCTCGAGGACAGGAGGAGCGATGACCCCCCTGCGGCTGCGCGCGGACGTGGCGACGACCGAGACCGAGGACGGGATGGTCCTCCTCGACCGGCGCACCGGTCGTTACTGGGTGTTGAACAGGTCCGGTGCCCTGGTCGTCCGTGGCCTCACCGCCGGGCTCAGCCACGACGAGATCGCCGAGGAACTGGCCGGTGAGCAGCACCGCGACCCCGGGCAGGCCCTGGCGGAGGTGCGGGCACTGGCCGAGCAGCTCCGGAGCGCGGAGCTGGCCCACACCTGATCGGCCAGGGCACTCGCCGGCCGGCGGTTCGCCCCGCCGACGGCGAAGGCGCGCAGGACGACCTCGGCGCGACCGTCTCCGTCGAAGTCGTACACCAGGAACTGCGTGTAGTGGGCTCAGGACGGCCTCGGGCAGGTCATCGGCGACCCAACGTCCCAGCCGACCGGACGACCTCCGACGCCGTCGCCGCGCGCACCACCGCCGGTCCTCCGGCGGAACGCGGGAGGCGGCCGCCGGCTGGGCCCTGCTCCACCCGGGCATGTCGACCGGTCACGGCAGCAGGACCACCTTGCCCACGGTGCGTCGTTCCTCCAGCGCGCGGTGGCTGGCGGCGGCCTCCGCCAGGGGGTAGGTGGTCAGTTCCGGCCGGAGGCGGCCCGTCGCCGCCGCCCGCAACGCCCGTTCCTCCAGCTCCCGCAGCGCGCCGGGCCGGCGGAGCGCCCCGAGTCCCCAGCTCGCGGTGAGACCGCGCCCGACGAGGTCGGCGGTGGTGATCTCGGTGGGGCCGCCGCCGGAAGCCCAGCCGTACATCGCCAGCCGCCCGCCCGGCCCCAGCAGTTCCAGGGCTCGCCGGCCCAGCTGGCCACCCACCCCGTCCAGCACCACGGTCGGAGCCCGGTCCGGGCCGAGCGCGGCCGAGACGGCGGCCGGCCAGTCCTCCTTCCGGTAGTCGACGGCGACCTGGGCGCCGAGGGCGCGGACCCGATCGACCTTCTCCGGGCCACCGGCGAGGCCGACGACGGTGGCGCCCACGGCCAGCGCCTCCTGCGTGAACAGGGTGCCCAGGCCCCCCGCGGCGGCCAGGACGAGCACGACGTCGGCGGGGCCGGGGGTGACCGTGTCCAGCACGGCCAGGGCGGTGCGTCCGGTACCGATCATGGCGACCGCCGCCTCCGGGGTGAGTTCGTCCGGCACGGGGTGCAGGGATGCCGCCGGGGCCACCGCCAGCTCGGCGTAACCCCCTGCCGAGGCGACGGAGCCGAGGTGCGCCACCACGCGACGTCCCAGCCAGCCACCGTCGACGCCGTCCCCGACCGCGTCCACGGTCCCGGCGACCTCCCGGCCGAGGACGGCCGGGAGGTCAGGCGCCTTCGCCGGGCCGGCCGGCTCACCGCGACGCAGTTGGGTGTCGACGAGGTGGACGCCGCTGGCGGCGACCCGGACCCGGACCTGGCCCGCCGCCGGCACGGGGTCGGGGACCTCCGCCAGCACGAGGTGGTCGGCGGGGCCGAAGGAGGACAGCGTGATCGCGCGCATGGGTGTGCTCCCGGGTCTGGACGGATGCCCGCACGGTATGAGCTCAAGCTCGCTCGAGCTCAAGATCGTGGCGGGGGTCGTCGTCTGGCCGGGAGGCGCCCGGCCAGACGAGTGGTCAGGCGAGTGGTCGCCGGCCGCGTGTCAGGGTGAGGAACACCCCGAGGGCCGCCAGCGCGGTGAGCACCATCACCAGGGCCATCGGCACCGCGCTGCCGCTACCGCCGAGTCCGACCAGCGGGGCCGCCAGGCCACCGAGGGTGAACTGGAGCATCCCGAGCAGTGCCGAGGCGGAACCGGCCGCGTCGGGGTGGTCGGCCAGTGCCAGGGTCGTGCCGTTGGGCATCACCAGACCGATGCTGGAGACCACCAGGAACAGGGCCGGGAGGACACCGGCGAGGCCGAGCACGTCGGTGGTGACGACCACCAGCAGCGCGATCGCTCCGAGCAGGGCGGAGCAGAGCCCGGTGATCAGCAGCGTGCGCTGGTCGAACCGGCTGACCAGCAGCCCGTTGACCTGACCGGCGACCACGATGCCGATGGAGTTCAGGCCGAACAGCAGGCCGAAGGTCTGGGGGGAGACCCCGTAGATGTCCTGGAGCACGAACGGCGACGCCGAGATGTAGCAGAAGACGGCGCTGAAGGCGAGACCGCTTGAGAGCGCGCAGCCGAGGAAGAAGCGGTTGGCCAACAGGCTCCGGTAGGTCCGGAGGGTGTCCCGGACGCCGCCGCTGCGGCGGCGTTCCGGTGGCAGGGTTTCGGGGAGTCGCAGGCCGGCGAGGAGCAGGAGGACGACGCCGTAGCCGGCGAGGACGACGAAGACGCCCTGCCAGGAGGTGATCAGCAGCAACTGGCTGCCGATGAGGGGGGCGAGCACGGGGGCCGCGCCGGTGACCAGCATCAGCATCGAGAAGAACTTGGCGGCGGCGATTCCGGAGTACCGGTCGCGGACGATGGCTCTGGCGATGACCAGGCTGGCGGCTCCGGACAGGCCCTGGACGAAGCGGGCGCCGGTGAGCATGGGGGCGGTCAGGGCGACCGCGCAGGCGGCGGAGGAGAGGACGTAGACGAACAGGCCGGTGAGCAGTGGTCGCCGTCGGCCGAGGGCGTCGCTCAGGGGGCCGGCCACGATCTGACCGAGTGCCAGGCCCAGCAGGCAGGCGGTGAGGCTCAGCTGGACCTGGGAGGTGGTGGTGTCGAAGTCGGAGGCGATCGCGGGGAAGGCCGGTAGATAGGTGTCGATGGACAGTGGGCCCAGCGCGGACAGCGCTCCGAGGATCGCGGCCAGTCGCCACCGGGAGATCGGGAAGGGTTCCTCGGTCCGTTCCGTGGTCTGGTCTGGTCGGGTTTGGCGTTCCACGCTGGGTGCGTGGTCCCCCTCGGACGGCACGGAGGACGGCGTGATCGCGCGCATTGGGTGTGCTCCCGGGTCTGGATGGATGCCCGCACGGTATGAGCTCAAGCTCGCTCGAGGTCAAGATCGTGATATGGCGGGATTCCGCCACGCTCTGCCCCGGGCGGTGCGCGCGGGTGCCCGGACAGCCGACCGCCCCCGACCCATCAGTGGGAACCGGCGGGTGGGGGCGGTCGGTGGGAGGCGTCTCGTCAGGCCGGCTGCCGGCCCCGCGTCAGGGTGAGGAACACCCCGAGGGCCGCCAGCGCGGTGAGCACCATCACCAGGGCCATCGGCACCGCGCTCTCGCTGCCGCCGAGTCCGACCAGCGGGGCCGCCAGGCCACCGAGCGCGAACTGGAGCATCCCGAGCAGTGCCGAGGCGGAACCGGCCGCGTCCGGGTGGTCGGCCAGCGCGAGCGTGGTGGTGTTGGGCATCACCAGACCGATGCTGGAGACCACCAGGAACAGGGCCGGGAGGACACCGGCGAGGCCGAGCACGTCGGTGGTGACGACCACCAGCAGCGCGACCGCTCCGAACAGGGCCGAGCAGAGCCCGGTGATCAGCAGTTTGCGCTGGTCGAACCGGCTGACCAGCAGCCCGTTGACCTGACCGACGATCACGATGCCGATGGAGTTCAGGCCGAACAGCAGGCCGAAGGTCTGCGGGGAGACCCCGTAGATGTCCTGGAGCACGAACGGCGACGCCGAGATGTAGCAGAACACGGCGGTGAAGGCGAGACCGCCCGAGAGCGCGCAGCCGAGGAAGAAGCGGTCGGCCAACAGACTCCGGTAGGTCCGGAGGGTGTCCCGGACGCCGCCGCTGCGGCGGCGCTCCGGTGGCAGGGTCTCGGGGAGTCGCAGGCCGGCGAGCAGCAGCAGGACGACGCCGTAGCCGGCGAGGACGACGAAGACGCCCTGCCAGGAGGTGATCAGCAGCAACTGGCTGCCGATGAGGGGGGCGAGCACGGGGGCCGCCCCGGTGACCAGCATCAGCATCGAGAAGAACTTGGCGGCGGCGACCCCGGAGTACCGGTCGCGGACGATGGCTCTGGCGATGACCAGGCTGGCGGCTCCGGACAGGCCCTGGACGAAGCGGGCGCCGGTGAGCATGGGGGCGGTCAGGGCGACCGCGCAGGCGGCGGAGGAGAGGACGTAGACGAACAGGCCGACGAGGAGTGGCCGCCGTCGGCCGAGGGCGTCGCTCAGGGGGCCGGCCACGATCTGACCGAGTGCCAGACCCAGCAGGCAGGCGGTGAGGCTCAGCTGGACCTGGGAGGTGGTGGTGTCGAAGTCGGAGGCGATCGCGGGGAACGCTGGCAGGTAGGTGTCGATGGACAGCGGGCCCAGCGCGGACAGCGCTCCGAGGATCGCGGCCAGTCGCCACCGGGAGATCGGGAAGGGCTCGCCGGCCCGCTCCGATGCCTGGTCTTGTCGGGGTTGGCGTTCCACGCTGGGTGCGTGGTCCGCCTCGGACGGCACGGCGGGCTGACGCTGGTCCGCAGCGAGCCCATTGCGTGCTGAATTCACCATTCCTCCCTGTGATCCGGGCCCGTGAACGGCGGCGCCAGGCGGCGCCGGTTGACCCGGCAGACAGTTTCATTAGACAACCTTCAGCGAACGTCCGACCACCGCGATTTCATCTCGGATGTGAGCCAGCTCATCCTCGCCGTGGTCGCGGGCTGGTCGTCGCCCACCTCTCCCGTGATCGCATACTTATTGCATACAATGCGTGCGACTCCAGGTCCCTGGTGAACCCAGGTCGCATGGAATCAGACGCTTGTCAGACCGGAGAGTGAGGAGACAGCCGATGCGGTCCACCCCAGTCAGTGGTTCCACCGCCATCCCGGCACCAGACGCGGCCGAGCGGGTCGACGTCGTCGTCGTGGGCGGCGGCAACGCCGCGTTCTCCGCCGCCCACGCGGCCCGCGAGCGCGGTGCCAGCGTGTTGTTGCTGGAGAAGGGCGTGCGGGAGGCGGCCGGCGGCAACTCCTACTACACGGCGGGAGCCTTCCGCTTCGCCCACGGCGGCGGGCGGGCCCTGGCCCCGATCCTCGACGAGGGCAGCGTCGAGCGGCTGCCCAGGACCGAGCTGCCCGCCTACTCCGCCGACGACTTCGCCTCGGACATAGCGCGGGTGACGGAGGGCCGCAACGACCCGGTCCTGACCCGTACCCTCGTCGACCACAGCGCCGACACCGTCGACTGGCTGACCGGGAAGGGCCTCCGCTGGCAGCTGCTGTACGAGCGCCAGACCTACGTCGAGGACGGCCGGTGGGTCTTCTTCGGCGGGCTCGCCGTCGGCACGGTCGACGGGGGCAAGGGCCTGATCGCCCAGCACACCGCCGCCGCCGAGAGCGCGGGCGTGGAGATCCGCTACGAGGCCGAGGTCCGCGAGCTGGTGCGGGGGGACGACGGAGCCGTCCGTGGCGTGGTCTACCAGGACGGATCCGGTGCCCACCACGAGGTCGCGGCCGGGGCCGTGGTGTTGGCGGCGGGTGGCTTCGAGGCGAACCCGGACCTGCGGGAACGGCACCTCGGGCCGGGGTGGTCGCGGGCGTTGGTCCGGGGCAACCCGCTCAACACCGGCGAGGTGCTGGAGATGGCGTTGGCCGCCGGCGCCGCGCCGCACGGCGACTGGGGCTCCTGCCACAGCGTGCAGTGGGACGCCGGCGCCTCGCCCGACGGTGGTAACCGGGAGCTGACCAACCAGCTGACCCGGCAGAGCTACCCGGTGGGCATCGTGGTCAACCGGGACGGGCGGCGCTTCATCGACGAGGGCGCGGACTACCGCAACTTCACCTACGCCAAGTACGGGCGCGAGGTGCTCGCCCAGCCGGAGGGCGTCGCCTACCAGCTCTTCGACGCCAAGACCCGGCCGATCCTGCGGACCCTGGAGTACGACAGCGAGCCCATCACGAGCGCGGTGGCGGACAGCCTGGAGGAACTGGCCGACAAGCTCGGCGTCGACCGCGACGGCCTGATGGGCACCGTGCGGGAGTTCAACGAGTCGATCGTCGACGTGGAGTTCACCCCCGCCGTCAAGGACGGTCGCGCCGCGCGGGTGGACCCGCCCAAGTCGAACTGGGCGCAGGCGTTGGACACCGCGCCGTTCTACGGCTACCCGGTCGCCTGCGGAATCACCTTCACCTTCGGCGGCGTGCGCGTGCACCACGAGACCGCCCAGGTGCTGACGGCGGCCGGCGAGGGCATCGGTGGCCTCTACGCCGCGGGGGAGCTCGTCGGAGGGCTGTTCTCCGGCAACTACCCGGGCGGTTCCGGCCTGACCGCGGGCGCGGTCTTCGGTCGGCTGGCCGGGTACGCGGCGGCCGGGGAGAGCGCCCAGCTCCGCGCCTGAGGGGCGGCACGGTTCCGGTCGGTGGGAGCAGCGCCCCCGGCCGGGACGGAGCCCGGGAGGCTCCCCCGTCGGGAGAGGTACCCAGCTCGGCGGGGCCGCGCGGTCCTCTCGTGAACCGCTTCCCCCGCCGGTACCCGCCCCCGGGTCCTTCCCGTGGACCGGTCTCGTCGTGCCTCCGGTGCTGCCGCGGGTGTGGGGTGCTGGTGGGGCTGCCCGCCGGCAGTCGACGCGCCGCCGGGTGGTGGTGCGGTCAGCGGGTGGCGGGGGTCCCCCGGTTCGGGGGCCGGGGCGCGGAGGCCGTCGCGGACCCGCGATCGGCGCGGATCGTCGGCGCCTTCCGAGGGGCGGCCGCGCGTCCCCCGGGTGGTGGGGTGCCCCGAGGGCGCTCGCCCGTGGCTGGTCGAGTGGCCAGCGGGTCGGCCCGTCGACAGGTCGGGTGGGGACCGCCCGGGGCGCGCGGGCGGTCCCGAGGACGCGCCGCCCCGCCGCCACTGCCCTTCGTGGCGAGGCGGCGCTGCCGTTCCGGGTGCCGGCCCCCGGAGGAGGCCCCGGGGGCCGGCGGAGATCGGGGAGGGCCCACCCGGCCAGGGTCAGCCGAGGGCCGCCGACGTGGGGACGTCCAGGGTCGCCGTGGCGAGCCGGCGGGCGTTCCGCAGCACGAACACGGTGTCCAGCTCGCCGTCCTCGCTGCTGGTCCACAGCGGGAGGACGCCGGAGGGCGTGCTCAGGCGCAGCGGGTCGCGGTGCCGCGCGCTCTCCGGGACGACGGTCCCCGGCGTCGCGGCCGCGGCGGCGACAGCGACGCTGACCGTCACCGCCAGCGCCGGGTGGGTCCGCCCCATCGACAACATGCGCGCGGAGACGTCCGCCTCGTCGGCGCGGACCGCCTCCCCGGACAGCGTGCGCTGGTCGGTGCTCGGGGCCAGCCAGGCGAGTTTGGGGATGGCCCTGGACACCTCGGCGGCACGGGCCCGGTCGGGGGCGATGCCCATGAGTTCGGAGGCGTGCGCCCTGGCCTGGTCCAACACCCGGAGCAGGTCGGTGTCCCCGTCCACTCGCGCGGGGAGTTCGGTGCCGTCGAGACCCAGGTCGGGGCCCCACAGCAGGGCCGAGGGGTTGCCGGCGTCGACCAGCGTCGCCCGGACCGGGCCCCGCTCGGTGTCGAGGTGGTCGACCGCGCGCCCGGTCGGGAGCAGACGACCCGTGACGGCCCCCTGCGGTCGGACGAAGCCCATCCGGATACCGGGGCCGGGGAAGGGCACACCGTCGATGCGCACCTCGCCCTCGTTGGTGGGGTGCCCGCCGGGGGTGGGCACGTCCTGGGCGATCAGCTTGCCGGTGTTGGTGTTGAGCACCATGACCCTGGTGAGGTCGCCGGTCGGGGCGACCCACCCCTGCTGGACGGCGTAGAGGCCGACGACGGTGGCGCAGTTCCCGCAGTTGTTGCTCCAGTCCACCTTCGCCTCGGCGATACCAATCTGCGCGAACGTGTATTCGACGTGCACTCCATCGCGCTGGGATGGGGCCAGCAGGGCCGCCTTGCTCGTGGTGGAGGTGGCGCCGCCGACCCCGTCCACCTGGCGCAGGTCGGGACTGCCGTACGCGCGGAGGAGCAGCCCGTCCCGGTCGTCGGTCAGGCCGTCGAGTTCCCGCAGGTCGAAGGTCCAGCACTTGCTGGTACCCCCGCGCATCAGCACCGCTGGTACCGCAATCGACATGCTGCCTCCCGCCGTCTCGCAGGTTGGTCCGATTCGTGACCAGGCGCCTCCGCCGGCCGGGAGGGGTCGTCCCCTGGCGGCTGGGGCGGGGTTCTCGCGCCAACCTCAACCCCGGTCGTCGCGACGCTGGCCCTCAGTGGGGCGAGTATTGCATACTCATTGAATGCAAAGTAGGGACGAGGTTGCGCGGACGCTGACGATCGGCGTGATCGAGGGCGACGGGATCGGACCCGAACTGGTGGCCTCCGCCGTCGAGGTGCTCGACGCCGCCGTGGCCGGAGTCGGCCACCGGCTGGAGCTGGTCCGCGAGGACGGCGGCGCCGACACCTACCGGCGCACCGGGGAGGCGCTGGCCCCCGGGGTCCTCGACCGGGCGCGGGGGTACGACGGGTTGCTCAAGGGACCCGTGGGCCTGCCCGACGTGCGGCGCCCCGACGGCACGGAGGCCGGGCTGTTGGGCGGCCTGCTGCGGGGCGGCCTGGACACCTACGCCAACGTGCGGCCCATGCGCCTGCTGCCGGGCGTCGCCACGCCGACCAGGTACGCGCCGGGGGACATCGACTACGTCATCGTCCGGGAGAACACCGAGGGCCTCTACCTGTCCCGGGGTGTCGGGGTGCGCAACGACCGCGCCGCCGTCGACCAGCTGATGATGACCCGGCACGGCGTCGAACGGGTCGTCCGCCACGCCTTCGACCTGGCCCGCACCCGGCGAGGTGCGCCAGTCGACGGTGTGAGCCGCGTAACCTGCGTCGACAAGAGCAACGTGCTGCGCAGCTTCGCGTTCTTCCGGGAGATCTTCGAGGAGGTCGCCGCCGACTACCCGGACGTCGAGCACGACTTCCGGTACGCCGACGCCGCCGCCCACGACCTGGTGGCGAGCCCGGGGCACTTCGACGTGCTGGTCATGGAGAACTTCCTCGGCGACATCCTCAGCGACCTGGGGGCGGCCACCGTCGGGGGACTCGGGATGTGCCCCTCGGCCAACGTCGGGGCGGATGCCGCCTACTTCGAGCCGATCCACGGCAGCGCGCCCAGCCTGGCCGGCCGCGACCTCGCCAACCCGGTCTCCCAGGTCCTGGCCGGCGCGCTGCTGCTCGACCACGCGGGCCTGCCGGCCGCCGGGGACGCGGTGCGGGCCGCCGTGCACGGCGCCTTCGCCGACGGTGCGGTGCGGCTCGCCGACGGGCGACCGGAGGGCGGGACCCGCGCGGTGACCGCCGCCGTGGTCGAGCGCCTGGCGGCCGGGTGACCACTCCACCGCTGGCCGGCCGGGGGGTCGCCGGCGGGAGAACCAGGTTTCGCTCTGGCCACCACCATGGGACTTCACCCCGTCCGCGAAGTAACGTTCTGTTGTGGCCTCAGAAAGTAACCGCAGCCGTCCGCCCTCCAAGCGTGGCTCCGGTAGCCCCGGCTCGCCGGCCTCGGCCGTGACGGGACCGGCCCACGACTCGCCGGTGGCCGCCCTGCCGCGCTACCTCGACGGCAAGCCGACCTGGGGACGGACGACCGACGCCGTGTCGGACGCGCTGCGGGAGGCGATCCTCGACGGTGCGTTGCCCCCGTCCACGTGGCTGCGCGAGGACGAGATCGCCGCCGCGCTCCAGGTGAGCCGAACACCCGTCAGGGAGGCGTTGCGCAGGCTGTCCGACGAGGGCCTGACGGTGAAGACGGCCCACCAGGGCACCGTCGTCGCGCCGATGTCCCTGGAGGACATCCTCGCGCTCTACGTCATCCGGGAGAACCTCGAGGGGCTCGCCGCGCGGCTGGCCGCGCTGAGGCCCACCCCGGAGTTGATCGGCAGGCTGGACGCGGTCCAGGCGGAGATGGCCAAGGCCGCCAAGCGGCCCAACGTCGAGCGGCTCGCGAAGCAGAACATCGAGTTCCACCGGCTCATCAGGGAGGCGGCGGGCAACCACTACCTGGACCGCTTCCTGGCCCAGGCCGAACAGGCGGTGCGCCGCCTCCCGCCGACGACCTTCGCCCGTCCTGGCCGTCCGGCCTCCGCCATCGAGGAGCACGACGCGATCGTGCGGGCCATCCAGCAGGGTGACCCGGACGCCGCCGAGGCCGCCGCCAAGCAGCACATGCGCAGCGCCAGGGAGATCCGGCTGGCCGTGCTGCTCAACACCTGAGGCGGTTCGCGCCGCCTCCCTCCCGCGCTGCCGTGCGGGGCTTGGCCGGTGCCGCGCCCCCGCCCCCCGGGAACCCGCTTCGGGGCAGCAGGTGCCCTTGGAGGCCCGCCCCGATCCGGCGAGCGCGGTCCCGCCCCGAGGGCCCCGCGTCGCCTCGTGCCCCGGTCCGCCGCGTGCGCGCGCCGGGAGCGTGAGCACGTCGTCCCCCTTCGCTGTCGTGGGGCTGGCCTCCCCGCCTCCCGAGTGGTCCACGGCGGAGACGCCGAGGCGGCGGGCCGGCGCGTACCGACCCGCCGCCCAGGACGGTGTCAGGCCAGGAAGGCCGGGGTGAACCAGCCCATCGGCATGCTGATGTCCGCGAGGACCTGGAGCAGGACGAGCGCGGCGACCACCACCGACGTGTAGATCGCGATCGGGACGGGCCGCATCGACGCGACCCTCCACAGGAACAGGGGCACGAACACGGCGGCCGCGAGCACCGCACCGATCACCCAGGTGATGGCGAGGAACAGGCACAGCCAGCCGAGGGCGTGCGCGGTCCACTTCACCTCGGTGCGCCACTCCGAGTCGCGCCCACGTTCCTCCCGCCACCGCCGGTACTCCTGGACGCCGACGATGAGGGTCAGCAGGACCCCGATGCCGGCGACCAGCTGGGGAACCAGCCTGGCGTCCTCGCCGAAGCCCTGGCTCATCACCCAGGCCCCGCCGAAGACCACGAGGAAGACCCCGGCGAGGGACATCGGCCAGTAGGTGCCGGTGAACGTCGGTCCGGGTTCGCTGATGACCGGTTCGGCGGCCGCACCGTCGCCGCCGGTGGTGGCGTCGTTCGAGCGCTCGCCCTGGTCGTCGGTGTCGGTTCCCGAGCCCGCGGCGCCCGGGGACGTGCCCTCGGAGGTGGCGCCGGCGCCGACCGAGGCGGGGGCCGCGTTCCGCTGCCGCCGGGCGCGCAGCAGCGCCTTGACGAGCTTGAAGAGCAGCGGAGCCAGCAGGATGGCGATCATGACCACGACGCCCGGCCTGGTGAGCCACTCGGTCGGCTCGTAGAGGCTCTCCGTGAGGAAGTAGTACCGCTCCAGCGGGATGCTCAGGACGAATCCGATGAGGAAGGGCGCCCTCGGGTAGTCGCACATCTTCATCAGCCAGCCGAACACGCCGAGCAGCAGCATCACCTGCATGACGCCGAACTCCTGCGAGGCCTGGAAGGCGGCGACGAACATGATGACGACCAGGCCGCCGGCCAGGACGGGGAAGCGGATGAAGCTCAGCCGGGCCAGCGGTGCCGCGAGCAGGAAGCACAGCGCCGCGCCGAGCACGGCGGCCAGGGCGAAGGACCAGATGATGGTGTAGACGAGGTCCAGGTCCTGGGTGATCAGCCGTGGTCCCGGTTCGATGCCGAAGACCAGCAGCGCTCCCAGCAGCAGGGCGGCGGCGGCGCTCCCCGGGATCCCGAAGAGGAGGGTGGGGATCAGGTCACCGGCGGCGATCGAGGTGTTCGCGCCCTCCGGCGCGGCGATGCCACGCGGGTCGCCCTTGCCGAACCTCCGCTTGTCCTTCGAGGTGGCGATGGCCTGGCCGTAGGCGATCCAGCTGCCGGCGGTCGCCCCGATGCCGGGGAGCACGCCGGCCCAGACGCCGACGAGCGCTCCGCGCAGCACCTGCCCCCAGTGGGTCAGGACGTCGCGGAACCCGCGACCCCAGCCGCCGCCGATCCCCGTCTTGGAGGCGACGCTGGTCTTCCTGGCGATGAGCGCGATGATCTCGGCGATGCCGAAGGTGCCCAGGGCGACCGCGACCAGGTCGAGCCCCTCGGTCAGGAACAACGAGCCGAAGGTGAAGCGGTACTCGGCCGCCGCGGGGGCGGCGCCGATCTGGCCGATCAGCAGTCCGAAGGCGCCGGCCAGCAGGCCCTTGGCGACGTTGCCCCTGGAGAGCAGGGCGGCGAGGCTGATGCCGAGCACGGTGAGCATGAACAGCTCCGGTGAGCCGAACATCAGCACCAGCGGGCGGGCCAGCGGGATGGCCAGGGTCAGGCCGATCGCACCGACGAGACCGCCGACCATCGAGGAGATGAAGGCGATCGACAGCGCCCGGGCCGCCTGCCCCTGTTTGGCCATCGCGTGACCGTCGAGGGTCGTCACGGTCGCCGAGGCCGAACCGGGGACCCCGATCAGCACGGCGGTGATCGTGTCCGAGGTGTGGATCACGGCGGTCGCGCCGATGATGAGGGCGAGGGCCTGCTGCGGTTCGAGGACGAACACGAACGGCAACAGGATGGCGACCGCTCCGGTGCCCCCGAGCCCCGGGATGATGCCCATGACCAGACCGGCGAGGACGCCGGAGATCAGCATGAGGATCATCTGCGGATCGAGGAAGCCCCCCAGCGCGGAGGCCGCTGCGTCGAGCATGGTGGAACCGCCTGTCTGTGTGTTCCGTGGAGACGGTGTCGGGTTCGGGAGGGAGGCCGGTCAGGAGCCGGCGATGACCGTGCCGTAGTTCTCGGCGAGCAGGTCGAGGACGTACTCGCGCACGGAGTCGTCGAGGCGCAGCGCGTCGCGCACCGACTCCTCCACCTCGTCGCCGGGGTAGATGGGGTAGCCGCCGAGGACCTCGCGGCCCTGTTCGAGGAAGGCCTCGTCCCGCTGGAGTTCGCGCACGGCGTCGAAGACCGGCTGGACGACGGAGTCCGGGGTGTCCTCGCGGACCCACAGCCCCTTCTGGTACGAGAAGCCGGCCGCGAGGAAGGTCTTGTAGGCGTCCCAGCCGGGACCGGAGGGGGGCTCGCCGTAGTGCTCCTCGTACACCTCGGGCACGGTTGGCAGGTCCGGCACGTTCGGGTCCCGCACGACCTCGCCGGCGTCGTCGAGCTGCCCCAGCGACATCAGGGGGACCGCGCGGCCCTCGTCGATGAGCGGCTGCACCTGGGTGAGGAAGCCGGACGTCGTCTGGTAGTCGACGTTGAGCTCGCCGCGTTCGATCGCCAGCCGCGCCGGCCCCCGCCCCTCGAAGCCGAAGGTGGAGGTGACGTCGAGCCCCAACACCTCGAAGGCGAGGACGGCGCTGAGGTCGAGGCCGGTGATGCTGATCCCGCCGTACTGGAGGGGCGTCGAGGGGGTGAAGAGGTCGTCCACCGACGTCACGCCACCCTCGACCGAGCCGTAGATGACCCCGCCGGAGCCGTTGATGACGAGGGGGCGCATCTCGCCGAAGTCGAACTCGACCTCCGGGCGCCCCAACAGGTACTGGAAGTACGTGGTGCCGGAGGACACCAGGACCTCGGAGCCGTCGTTGCCGGCGCTGCGCGCGTACCGGTTGGAGCCGATGATGCTCTCGCCACCGGGGACGTTCTCGGGTACGAACCTCGTGCCGGTCTCGATGTGCCCGCCGAGGTGGTTGCCGATGAAGCGCCCCCAGACGTCGGTCCCGCCGCCTTCGGCGTAGGGGATCAGGACCCGGACCCGGGACGGGAGCGGGTCGCCCTCGTGGGCGTCGGCCATCGTCCCGTGGGGGTTGGGTGTCGCGCAGGCCGCGCCGAGCAGGGCGGCCGTGGTGAGGACGGCCAGGGCGGTGCCCCGGCGTCGGAAGAGCCGCGTCATTGCGTCTTCGACCTCCATGAGAACGGGTGGGTGTGGCGAAGGGCGGTGGGTGTGCGGGGTCGCCGACGCCGCCGGTGTTCCGGGACGAGCCGGGAACACCGGCCGTGCCGGTGCGGGGAGGTGTTCGACGCGCCGCCGGTCGGGCGGGGTCGGAGCGGAAGGCGCTAGACGTGCACCTGGCCGGCCATGAGTCGGCGGGCGGTGCGGAAGACGCTGACGCGGTCGACGGTCCAGCCGTTCGCGGTCAGGTGTGGTTCGGCGGCGACGGCGAGGGTTCCGGAGGGGTGGCCGATGACTCGTTCCGACCCGCCGTCGTCGGGCCGCAGTTGTTCGGCGACGACCGTGCCGTCGACGCCGGCGGCGACCGCGAGGCAGATGCCGGCGGTCACCGGGAGCGCGCGGTGCACCTGGCCCATGGACAGCGCCGCGACCCGGAGGCTGGTGGCCGCCGCGTCGACGGTGCTGCCGTCGGTGGCCTGGTAGGTGGTCGGCGGGCCGACGAGTGCCAGCTTCGGGACGGCCCTGAGCGTGGCGCCGGCCTCCTCCCGGCTGGCGGCGAGCCCCATGCGCACGGCCCCGGCCGTGCGGGCGTGCTCCAGCCTGGCCAGCAGGTCGACGTCGGTGTCCAGCTCGTCGGGGGTCTCCCGGCCGGTGAGCCCGAGGTCGCGCCAGCGGACCAGGACGAAGGGGTTGGCCGCGTCGATCAGCGTCACCGGGATCTCCCCGAGCCCGGGCACGTCCAGGGTCTCCTGGGGGCTGCCGGTGGGCAGGAGGGAACCGGTGCGGGAACCCCCGGGGTCCAGGTAGTCGAGCTGGATGCGGGATCCGGTGCCGGGGATCCCGGGGATCGCGAAGTCGCCGGTGGGATCGAAGCGGCCGTCCCTGGTGGGGACGGTGGCCACGATGATCTTGCCGGTGTTGGTGTTGTGGATGCGGACCCGGGTGGTGCCCGCCCCGGGGGTGACGAGCCCCTCGTCCACGGCGAAGGGGCCCACGGCGGCGGAGAGGTTCCCGCAGTTCCCGCCCCGGTCGACCACGGCGGCGTCGATCGAGACCTGGCAGAACTCGTAGTCGACGTCCGCGCCCCGGGTGCCTGGGCTGATGACGGCGACCTTGCTGGTGCTGGAGGTGGCACCGCCGAGCCCGTCGATCTGCCGTCCGTGGGGGTCGGGGCTGCCCATCGCGCGGAGGATCACCTCGTCGCGGGCGGCGGGCTCCCGGGGGAGGTCCCGCTCGTGGAAGAACAGGCCCCTGCTGGTGCCGCCCCGCATGATCACGCTGTTGACGAGCACAGCTTCCTCACCCCCGTACCCCGATGAACGCAGATTGCATACATCTTGCATGTAGTCCGGATGGGTGTAAAGGCTGCGCGCGGAAAAATGCGCGGGAAGCGGCGACGGCCCGGGTGACCAGGTGTTTCCCTCTCAATACACGACAACGGCCGGTCCGATCAATGGATCGAACCGGCCGTTCCGGACATCGTGCGCGAGTCGTGCGTGAAGTTGTGCCGCCCTTGGTGTCGCCGCCGGATGTCGCCCGGGGAGCGGGGGCGGAAGCCCCGCCTCAGACGGAGCTGACCACCTGGTCGTACTCCAGTCGCGGCAGACGCGGGTACCAGGCGTCGGGGCCGGGTCGGCCGACGTTGACCACCGCGAGCACCCGCTGGTTGCCCTCGGGGAAGAAGTCCGCCTCGATGCCGGCCGCGTCGAAGCCGGTCATGGGGCCGGCGGCCAGTCCGGCCGCGCGCACGCCGAGGATGAAGTAGCCGACCTGGAGGGTCGCGTTCAGGCGAGCGGAGCTCTCCCGGCCGGTCGCCTCGGCGAAGAAGTCCTTCGCGTTCGGCACGGGCGGGAACTGGCTCGGCAGGTGCTCGTGGAAGTCGGTGTCGGCGGTCAGGATGACGGCCAGCGGGGCGTTGCCGGTCTTCTCCTTGTTGCCGTCGGCCATGTGCCCGACCAGGCGCTCCCTGGCCTCGGGCGACCGCACGAGCGTCGCGCGCAGCGGTTGCTGGTTCATGGACGTCGGCGCCCACTTCACCAGGTCGTAGATCGCTCGCACCTGCTCGTCGGTGACCGGCTCGTCAGTGAAGGTGTTCGCGGTCCTGGCCTCGCGGAACAGTTGTTCCTGGCTCTCAGGGGAGATCGTGATGTGCGGGGTCGTCGTGCTGGTCATCGGGCAATGCTCCTGGAGATCGGATCGGGATCTGGATCGGGGTTGGCGGGGGCGGAGCCACCGCGATCCGCAACGAAGTAGAGCGTTCAAGTATTTCAGGGTGTGGCTCAGGTCTCCTCGCGGCGCGGGGAACAGCCGTTCGGGGCCGCGCGCCCCACCTCCGTGCTCTTCGCGTCGTCGCCCTCGGTCCGGGTGCGCACCCGATGAGTGCGTTTCCTCCCCGCGCGGGCGGATGGGTGGCTGCTTTCCCGGCCGGACGTCGGCGGAGGGTGACGCGGTCGCCACGTCGGGTGCGTGAACGCGGGATGTCCCGCGCTTCTCCGCTGACCGTCACTGGGGTGGCTGCCCGGGGCGTGCCCGTTCGGAATGGCGCATGGGGGCCTAAGGTGTCCCGTGGGTCTCGTGAAATCGGGGTCTGGCTGCGTAACATCGGCCGGTAGTGAGAGAGGAGGTCCACCGTGGGTGGAATCGGAGGATGGCAGCTCCTGATCATCGTGGGCGTTCTGGTGCTGCTCTTCGGCGCCTCGAAGCTGCCGCAGATGGCCAGGTCGCTCGGCCAGTCGGCGCGCATCCTGCGCGCCGAGACCAAGGGCTTCAAGAAGGACGACGAGGCGGCCGAGTCCCAGGACCAGGCGGCGCAGCAGCAGCCGGCGGCGCAGCCCGCTCCGCAGCAGCAGATCACGCCAGGTCAGCCGGTCGTCGCGCAGCCCGTCACCAACGCGCAACCGGTACAGGCCGAGCAGCAGAGCACTGACGACAGCCGCCGCTGATCACGGCCGGCGTTCACGGAAACGGCGGGGCCCCCGGTCGTGGTTCGAGGATTGAAGGCACTGCGCCTGGTCAAGACGCTGAGCAGGTTCCGGCGTCGCGGGATCGGTCGCAGGTGGGGACGGCGTGCCAACCCCGACGGCACGATGCCGTTGATGGAGCACCTGTACGAGCTGCGGTACCGGCTCACGGTCGCCTTCGCCGCGCTCGTGGTGACCACCGTGCTCGGCTTCCTGTGGTTCACCAACTCGGTGTGGGTGCTGCCCTCGCTGGGTGAGCTGCTCACCGCCCCCTACTGCGCCCTGCCCACCGAGATCCGCTTCGAGCCCAACGACGGCCAGTGCCAGCTGATGCAGACGGCCCCCTTCGAGGTCTTCATGCTCCAGCTGAAGGTGGCCTTCGCCGCCGGGCTGGTCCTGGGCTCCCCGATCTGGCTGTACCAGATCTGGGCCTTCATCACCCCGGGCCTCTACGCCAGGGAGCGCAAGTTCGCCGGGCTGTTCGTCGGCTTCGCGTCGGTGCTCTTCGCCGTGGGCGCGGTCCTCGCCTACAACGTCGCCCCGCAGGGGCTGCGCTTCATGACCTCCTTCGGCGGCGACCAGTTCTTCACGTCGCTGACGGGTGGGGAGTACATCAGTTTCGTCCTGCTGCTCCTGATGATCTTCGGCATCAGCTTCGAGCTCCCCCTGCTCGTGGTGATGCTCAACTTCGCCGGGGTGCTCCCCTTCGCCAAGATCAAGAGCTGGTGGCGGGGCATCACCTTCTCGCTGTTCTGCTTCGCCGCGCTGGTCACCCCCGGTCAGGACCCGGTGTCGATGGTGGTGCTCGCGATCGCGCTGTGCCTGCTGTTCGGCGCGGCCAGTCAGATCGCCTGGCTGCACGACAGGCGCAAGGCCAAGAAGCTGGCGGCGGCCGGTCTCGCGGGCGGCGACCTCGACGAGCCCTCCCGGCTCGACCTGACGCCGAGTGGTCCCGAGCAGGCCACGGACAGCAAGGAGATCCGGCGGGACTACGACGACGTGACCTGATCCCCCGTGGAGCGGGACCCGTCGCCGTCGGCCCGGGGCGCTGGTGGAGCCGCCGGGGCCGGCCGGAGCGGCGGGGTGAGGGGCCACGTCAGCCAGGGCAGGTCGTGCCGCACCCAACCCCTGGGCACACCCACTCCGGTGGGCGGGTGGTGTCCCCGTCTCAGGAGGGGCGGGAACGCAACCACCCGTCGAGCGACCACGCGACTTCGACGAGGACCACCGCTACCCCCGCGACGGCCAGCGCCGTGAGCACCGCGCCCACCCCGCCCGGGTCGAGCGCGAAGAACGCCCGGGAGGACGGGAACGCCAGCACGAGCAGGAACAGCCCGACCATGCCGGCCACCAGGACGACCTTCCACCACGTGTAGGGGCGCGCGATGATGACCAACACCCAGGTCGCCACCACGTAGAGGGTGACCAGGGTCGCCGTCCCGTGCTGCTCGGCGGAACCGTCGGCCCGACCGCTGACCCACCAGTAGGTCACGAAGGTCGCCGTCGCCGCGATCACCCCGGCCGGCAGGGCGAGCCGCATCACCCGGTTGACGAAACCGGGACGTGCCCGCTCCGCGTTCGGGGCCAGGGCCAGGAAGAACGCCGGCACGCCGATGGTGAGCGCGCCGATCAGCGTGAGGTGCCTCGGCAGGAACGGGAAGGGCACCTGCGCGATCCCGACCATGATCGCCAACAGCACCGAGTAGACCGTCTTCGTCAGGAAGAGGTTGGCGACCCGTTCGATGTTGCCGATGACCCGGCGCCCCTCGGCGACCACGTGCGGCAGGGTGGCGAACCGGTTGTCCAGCAGCACGATCCGCGCCACGGACCGGCTCGCCGGACTGCCCGAGCCCATCGCGACCCCGATGTCGGCGTCCTTGAGGGCGAGCACGTCGTTGACACCGTCCCCGGTCATCGCGACCGTGTGCCCCCGGGACCGGAGAGCGACGACCATGTCCTGCTTCTGGGCCGGCGTCACCCTGCCGAAGACGGAGTGCCCGTCCACGGCCTCGGCCAGTTCGCGGGGATCGGTCGGCAGCCCCCGGGCGTCCAGGGGGCGGTCCGCGTTCGGCAGGTCCAGTCGGGCGGCCACCGCTCCCACCGACGTGGCGTTGTCCCCAGAGATGATCTTGACGGTGACGCCCTGCTCCGCGAAGTACCGCAGGGTGTCCCGCGCGTCCGACCGTATCCGCTGTTCGAGCACCACCAGGGCCGCCGGCTCCACCACACCCGGGCCGGCCGGATCGTCCACCGCGCCGGCGGGCCGCCCCAGCAGCAACACCCGCAACCCCTGGCTGGCGGCCTCACCGACCTCGGCGAGCAGCGGATCCGTGCCTGGCAGCAGGACGTCGGGAGCGCCGAGCACCCAGTCCCCGGCCTCGGTGAACCGGGCCCCGCTCCACTTGCGGGCCGAGGAGAACGGCACCGTCGCCGCCACCCCCCACCCCGGTGGTTCGGGGAACGCCTCCCGCAGGGCCAGCAGGCTGGCGTTGGGCCTCGGGTCGGTGGCGGCGAGGGCGGCCAGCACCAGCCCGGGGTCGACCTCCCCACCGACGCCGACGGGCCGGAGGTCGGCGAGCCGCATCCCGTTCTCGGTGAGGGTGCCGGTCTTGTCGGCGCACACCACGTCGACCCTGGCCAGACCCTCGATCGCCGGCAGCTCCCGCACCAGGCAGTGCCGCCGGCCCAGGCGGATCACGCCCAGCGCGAACGCGATGCTGGTCAGCAGGACGAGCCCCTCCGGAACCATGGGCACCAAGGCCGCGACCATGCCCCGCACCGCGTCGGGGAGCGCCTCGTCGGCGAGGGTGAACTGGCTGTAGATGATGAGAGCGCCCGCCGGGACCAACAGGTAGGTGATGAACCGGAGGATGCGGTCGATGCCCGACCGGAGCTCCGAGTGCACCAGGGTGAACCGGCTCGCCTCTTCGGCCAGCCTGGCCGCGTAGGCCTCCCGCCCCACCCTCGTCGCCTGGTAGCGGCCGCTGCCGGCGGCGACGAAGCTTCCGGAGAGGACCCTGTCACCGGGCTCCTTGACCACCGGGTCGGCCTCCCCGGTGAGCAGCGATTCGTCGATCTCCAGACCGGAGGCCGTGGTCACCACGCCGTCCACGACCACCTGGTCACCCGCACCGAGTTCGACGACGTCGTCCAGCACCACCCGGGCGGGCGGCACCTCGCGGGCCCGGCCGTCCCGCACCACCCTCGGTCGGGCCTCCCCGGTGATCGCCAGCCGTTCGAGGGTCCGCTTCGCCCGCAGCTCCTGCACGATGCCGATCGCGGTGTTGACCACGATGACGAAACCGAACAGGCCGTCCTGGATGGGCCCGATCACCAGGATGATGGCGAAGAGCACCCCGATGATGGCGTTGAACCGGGTGAGGACGTTCGCGCGGACGATCTCGGAGACGGTGCGGCTGGCGCGGGCGGGCACGTCGTTCGTGCGGCCCTCGGCGACCCGGGTCGCCACCTGCTCCTCGGTCAGCCCCCGCTGGGGATCGACGGTCGCGCTGCCGGACTCGTCACTCATCCACACCCCGCACGCGCCGGAGCCGCCGCCTCCGGGTCCCGTGGGGGAGCTGGGCGCAGGGAAGTGCCGTCGGAGCTACCGGCACGGGTCGGGATGCGGGGCTGTCACAGGTCTGGCTCGGCCCGGGAGGACCTCCGGTGCCGCATTCTGCCGGACCGGCGAGGTCGACGAGGCCGACATCCCCGTCCCGAACGAGTGATGCGTCCGGCCCGGTGGGCCCGCGCTCAGCGTCGCGCGCGGGCCGTCTCCCGGGCGTTGGTCCGCTCGATGGCGCGCACCAGCTCGCTCTTGCTCATCTTCGACCTGCCCGGCAGGTCCAGTTCCCTCGCCACCTCGTACAGGTGTTCCTTGGTGGCGTTGGCGTCGACGCCCGACCGGGACCGCCCGCCCGAGCTGCTCGCGCCCCGCCGGGCCCGCGAATCCGAGGGCCCCCGTTCCGGTTTGGCCTCCCAGTGGTCGCCGACCTTCTCGTAGGAGTGCTTCAGCGCGGCGTAGGCGACCTGGTGGGCCCGCCGGCCCTCGCCGTAGCTGTCGATGGCCGAGTCGTGCGCCTTCACCCACGTGCGCTGCGCCTTCTTGGGGGAGCGGCGCAGCGTGTCCGGGAGGCTGTCCCAGCCAGGCATGGTCTCTCACCTCCATCTGGTCGGTCGGACCGTTCCCGGTCGTCGCCCGAGGACGACCGCTTCTCCGCCGGGCGTACCCGGGCGGCGAGCACCGAAACGTCCGAGATCACTCACCGGGAGGACAGACCGCCGACGACCCCGGCCGTGTCGACCGCGATCCCCAGCTCCTCGCGCGGTTCGACCACGAGGACCGGCACCGAGGCGTCCCCCGCCGAGACGAGCCCGTCCTCGGCGCGGTCGCCGACCACCGGCTCCTCCACACCCAGCACGTTCAGCCGCCGGCACACCGCCGCGCGCACCTCGGGCTGGTCCCAGCCGATCTCCCCGGTGAACACGAGGGCGTCCACCCGATCCAGGCTGGTGGCGGCGGCCGCCAGCTCCCGGCTCACCCCACGGGCGAACACGTCCAACGCCAGCGCCGCGGTGGCGTCACCCGCCCCCGCGGCGCGCACCAGGTCCCGGGTGTCCGCCGACAGCCCGTCCGAGAGGCCCAGCAGGCCCGAACGCCGGCGCAGCGCCTCGTCGAGGTCCTCCCATGACAACCCGGCGCCGTCCCGGCTGGTGAGCCAGAGCAGCAACCCCGGGTCGACGCTGCCGGACCGGGTGGTCATCGGCATTCCCTCCAGGGGTGTCATCCCCATCGAGGTGTCCACGCTCCGCCCGTCCCGGACCGCGCTCACCGAACACCCACCACCGAGGTGGGTGAGCAGCAGCTGGTCGGCGGGCCGGCCGAGGTCACCGAGCAGGGCGGTCGCCCGCCGCAGCGCCCAGCCGTAGGACAGCCCGTGGAACCCGTACCGCCGCAACCCGTACCGCCGAGTCCACTCGGCTGGCAGCGGGTAGGTGGTCGCGACCTCGGACAGCTCGGCGTGGAACGCGGTGTCGGGGCACCACACGTGCGGGTGGTCGGGCAGCCTGCTCAGCAGGGTGTCCACCAGGCGCAGCGCGGCCGGCACGTGGGACGGCGCCAGCCCGGCCGCGGCCCGCACCGACGCCACCGAGGAGCGGTCGACCAGCGTGGGCGCCCGCACCTCCCGACCACCGTGCACCAGGCGGTGTCCGACCCCGGCGACCCCCGACGGGTCGGTGCGGGAGAGGAAGTCGTCCAGCTCCCGCTCCGCCTCGGCGCTGCCCGGCGGGCGTTCCACCGCCGCCGAGTCCACCACGCGCGGTTCCGGGAGCTCCACGAGGTGCAGCTGGAGGCTGGACGAACCGGCGTTCACCGTCAGCACCCTCGTCACGCCGACCACCGCCACTCGGTGAACTCCGGCGCGTCGGCTCCCTCCCGGTAGGCGTACCGGCGCAGCCGGTCCCGGTCACCGGCGAGGGACTCGGCGAGCTCCCCGCCCGCCGAGGACCAGCCGGTCGCCCTGGTCACCGCGTCGGCGGCCAGGTCGTAGCGGCTCATCCGGTTGCTGACGAGCAGGTCGAAGGGGGTCGTGGTCGTACCCTCCTCCAGGTAGCCGTGGACGTGCACCCTGTCGCTGACCCCGCGCCCGTGCAGCACGTCATGCACGGCGGAGGGGTAGCCGTGGAAGCCGAACACGACAGGCACGTCCGTGCCGAAGCAGCGCGTGAAGTCGGTGTCCGACATCCCGTGCGGATGCCGGTCACGCGGTGACAGCGAGAGCAGGTCGACGACGTTGACCACCCGAACCCGCAGGTCCGGGGCCTGGCGGCGCAGCAGCCACGCGGCCGCCAGGACCTCGGTCGTGGGGATGTTCCCGGCGCACGCCAGCACCACGTCCGGCTCGGCCGGGTTCGCCGCGCCGTTCCCGTCGTGGCAGGCCCACTCCCACACGCCGGCCCCCGCCCGGCAGTGCCGTTCGGCTGCCGGGAGGTCCAACCACTGCGGACCGGGCTGCTTGCCGGCCACGACCAGGTTGATCCGGTCACGCGTCTCCAGGCACCGCCGCATGGTGACCAGCAGGGTGTTGGCGTCGGGTGGGAGGTGGACCCGGCTGACCGAGGCCTTCTTGGTGAGCAGGTTGTTGATGAAGCCCGGCCCCTGGTGGCTGTAGCCGTTGTGCTCCTGGCGCCACCCCTCGCTGGTCAACAGGTAGTTCAGGCTCGCCACCGGTTCCCGCCACGGCACCTCCGCCGACATCTTGAGGAACTTGGCGTACTGGTTGACCATGCTGTCCACGATCGAGGCGAACGCCTCGTAGCAGGGGAAGAGCCCGTGCCGGCCGGTGAGCAGGTACCCCTCCAACCAGCCCTGGCACAGGTGTTCGGAGAGGACCTCCAGCACCCGCCCGCCCCGGCCCAGGTGTTCGGCGTACTCGTCGACCGGCCAGGTGTAGGCCCGGTCGGTGACGTCCAGGATCGCCCCGAGCTTGTTGGAGACCAGTTCGTCCGGGCAGACGACGCGGAAGTCCCTGCTCGCCTCGGTGCGGCGCACCAGGTCCGCCAGCCAGGAACCGAGCACCGGGGTGGCGCCGACGGTGGCCCCACCCGGCTCGGGGACGTCGACGGCGTGCTCCTCGACCGGGGGCAGCGGGAGCGGCCGGAGCAGCCGGCCCCCGTTGGCCTCGGGGACGCTGCCCAGGCGCAGCTCCCCGCTCGGCGGCACCGAGACGACGTCGGAGCGGGGGCGGCCGGCCTCGTCGAACAGCTCCTCCGGGCGGTAGGAACGCAGCCAACGTTCCAGCAGCCGCAGCTGCGCCGGATCGTCGTGGACGTCGTCCAACGGGACCTGGTGGGCGTGGAAGGTCCCCGCCAGCGGCGTGCCGTCCACGTCGTGCTCCGGCGCGCCCCAACCCTTGGGGCTGCGGAGGACGATCATCGGCCACACCGGTCGGGACGGGGTCGCCGAGCCCTGCCGGTAGCTCGTCTGGACGGCGGTGATCTCCTCGTGGGCGCGGTCGAGGGTGGCCGACAGCAGGGCGTCCGGGTCGTCGGTGCTCTCGACGTCCACCAACAACGGGGACCAGCCGGCGCCGGCGAGGTAGGCGATGACCTCCTCGTCGTCCATCGTCCCGAACACGGTGGGCGAGGAGATCTTGTAGCCGTTGCGGTGCAGGACGGGCAGTACGACGCCCCCGGTGACCGGGTCCAGGTACTTCGATCCGTGCCAGGAGGCCGCCGTCGGCCCTGTCTCGGCCTCACCGTCGCCGACCAGGCAGGCCACCAGCAGGTCCGGGTTGTCCATGGCGGCGCCGAACGCGGTGGACAACGCGTAGCCGAGTTCGCCGCCCTCGTGGATCACCCCGGGGACCTCGGGGGAGAGGTGGCTGGGGAAGCCACCCGGCCAGGAGAACCCGTCCACGAGCCTGGCCAGCCCGCGCCCGTCCCGGGACAGGGCCGGATCGTGGTCCTGGTGGGTGCCCTCCAACCAGAGGTTCGCGTGGACCGCCGGCGCGCCGTGGCCAGGGCCGGTCACGAGCAGGGTCCGTTGCCCGGTGCGCCGGACCAGCCGGTTCAGGCCGCTGTAGAGGTAGGTGATCCCGGGGCAGGTCCCCCAGTGGCCGAGCAGCCTCGGTTTCAGGTGTTCCCGCCGGAGCGGTTCCCGCAGCAGGTGGTTGCCCCGCAGGTAGATCATCGCGGCGGCGAGGTAGTCGGCGGTGCGGCGGTACCGCCGCAGGGTCGCGCTGTCGGGCAGCGCGGCGTCGTCGGGGGTGCGGGTCGTGGGCACCGCGTGGGTGGTGGCCGTCATCGTCGCGGTCTCCTCCCGGTCTGGCCAGGCCTGGTCGTCGTCGACACCCGTTCGGGTTTCCCCGCTCGGCCCCGGCTATGTGCCGGACCCCGCATCCGGGTGCGAACGGAGTAGTGGCGGCCCTCGTTCGGCGCGGCACCGCACGGGACGTGGCAAGGGGGGTCGGGGCCAGCGGAGCCCCACCCGCTCGGGTCGGCTTCGTGTCGAGCTGGGCGGTTTCCGCGCCGCCGGCCCGGGGTAGGTCGACACCATGAGCGACGCCGTGATGATCTTCGCGCCGTCGCCGCAGTTGACGGTGACCATCGAGGACCGGGGCGGCCGACCGGACATCCACCTCCACCCGGGTGGGCAGGGTGTCTGGCAGGCCAGAATGCTCCGCTCCCTCGACGTGCCGGTCCGGCTGGTGGCCGGGCTGGGCGGGGAGATCGGCCAGGTACTGGCCAGCCTGATCAGCGGCGAGGGAATCGAACTCACCGGGGAACGGATCTCCAGCCAGAACGGGGGATACGTGCACGACCGCCGGGGCGGTGGACGGGTGGAGATCGTGGAGTCACCCTGCGACGCCCTCGGACGGCACGAGGTCGACCGGTTGTACGAGTCGGCGTTCACCGAGGGGCTGCGCAGCCGGGTGGCGATCCTCTCCGGCCCGGCGGGTGAGCACGTCCTGCCCACCCACGTCTACCGCAGGCTGGCCGCGAACCTCTCGGCCACCGGCTGCCAGGTGCTGGTGGACCTGGCCGGCCCCCGGCTCGACGCCAGCCTGGAGGGCGGCGTCGACCTGCTCAAGATCAGCGATCAGGAACTCGTCGCCGACGGCCGCGCCACCAGCCTCGAACTCGGCGACATCCGACGCGGCATGGAAGGCCTCCGCCAGGCTGGCGCGGACACGGTGCTCGTGTCGCGGGTCGGCCATCCCTCGCTCGCGCTGGTCGGCCAGAGCTGGTACGAGGTCGCGGTGCCCGAGCTGGATGCCGCCGACCCCCGGGGCGCGGGCGACTCGATGACGGCGGGCCTGGCTGCCGGGATCGCCAGGGGAGGCTCGGTGATGGACGCCATCGCCCTCGGTGCCGCCGCCGGAGCGGTGAACGTGACCCGCAGGGGGCTGGGCACCGGGAGCGACGAGGCGATCCTGGCGGTGTCGGACCTGGTCAGGATTCGCCCTGTCGAGGAGGCCGTGACCTGAGACTCCCGGGTGCTGATGAGGTCGCCGCCCGCCGGACTGCGGAGCGGGCGGACAGCGGTACGAACCGGAGCGGAAAGGCCGGGTCCGGACGGTGCGCGCCGTCGGGCGTGGCGGACGGAAGCAGCCATAGGCGCGGAGCGGGACGGTGATGAGGGTGCGGGTACTGGTCACCAACGACGACGGAATTGACTCTCCGGGGTTGCACGCGTTGGCCGCGGTGGCGGTCCGGGAGGGCGCGGAGGTCACCGTCGCGGCCCCGGCCCACGACGCCAGCGGCAGCAGCGCCGCCCTGACCGCGCACGTGCGCGACGGGGCGGTCTCCTCGGAACGCGTCGACCTCCCCGACCTCCCCGGTGTGCCCGCGTACTCCGTCGGAGCCCAACCGGCGTTCATCGTCTTCAGCGCCCTCCAGGGGGCGTTCGGCGATCCGCCCGAGCTCGTGCTCTCCGGCATCAACCGGGGACCGAACGTCGGGCGGGCCGTCCTGCACTCGGGAACGGTCGGCGCCGCCCTGACCGCCGGTCTCGGTGGGGTCAGCGGTATCGCCGTCTCGCTCGACTCCAGCGTGGAGGACGAGTCGGCCGGTGTCGACGAGCCGCACTGGGAGACGGCCGCCGACGTGGTGCCCATCGCGCTCCGGCACCTCCTCGCCGAGTGCGCCGCCGGCACGGTGTTCAACCTGAACGTGCCCAACGACGTCGGTCCCTGCGACACACTGCACCGAGCCCGCCTCGGCCACTTCGGCGCCGTGCAGACACGGGTGGAACGCGCCGGCGACAGCGACCTGCGGATGACCACCATGGTCGGGGAACCCGACTTCGCGCCCGGGACGGACGCCGCGCACCTCGCCGCCGGCCGGGCCACCATCACCGCGCTGCGCGGCATCACGGAGTCCGGGGAGGTGGGCCTGCCGGCCAGCATCGCCCTGCCCGCGCGCTGAACCCCGTTCGTGCCGCTCCCTGCCGCCGCTGCCCCGCCGAGCAGGGCTGGTGCCCTCGAACCGGCCACCTGGTCGCCGGTTCCTGTCGAGGCCGTGCGCCGGGAGGACGGCGGCCGATCCGGCCACGGGCACCCGCCGCCGTACACGACGTCCGATCCCGATCCTGGTGCCGGTGCCGGTGCCGGTGCCGGGAGTCGGATCAGGGCAGGGGAGAAGCGGTTCGGTCGATTGGTGGGTGGCCGGCGGCGTGGCCGAGGAGCGTGCCGGCGGCCTCCGGGTGGGTGAGCGGGGGATCCCCGGGGCGGGTGGGCTGCCAGGTGGTGGGCAGTGCCCACCGCCGCGGTTCCAGCCCGGGGCAGGCCAGGGTGAGCAGCTTGCCCCCGAGACCGGGCAGGGAGGTGACCATCAGCGAGGCCACCAGCTCCGGCCCGGTGGTCAGGACGGTGGCCACCGCGTGGGCGTGGGCAACCAGGAGTGCTCCGGCGAGGCGGCGGGCCTGGACGGGGGGAATCCCCATCGGTTCGGTGGGGGTGTCCTCGGGGCGGAGGATGACACCGAGCGGGCTGGCCTCCACCCGCAGGGTCGTCGTCTGGTGGCCGGCGGGCCACCAGGCCAGGATGCGTCCGATCTCGGTGCCGGGCAGCACGGTCCCGGGGGTGGTCATGGCCGGGCCGGGAGGTAGGGGCGGACCCGGCGGGCGCGGACCGGGAGGGCGTAGGCGCGGACACGGCAGGCCCGGGTCGGGGTGGGGTTGAGGTGCGATGGCGGGGTGGTCATGGTCGTCTCCGTCAGGGTCGGTGGGCCGAGGGTGCCCGCCGGCAGTGGTGGGCCGCCTCGTCGAGCAGGCGGGTGAGGGATCGCGCGGGGCCGGGGCCGAGGATGAGCGGCCAGTGGGCGGCGATCTGGGAGGCCGAGCGGAGGGTGAGCCTGGCCCCGGAGGTGGGGGTGGGCCGGGTCGCGGTGGGGGCGACCGACAGGGTTCGGCAGGCGGGTCCGCTGTGGAGGGTGAGGAGCAGTCGGCGTTGTGTTCGGAGGGCGGCGGCGAGGTGGCGGGCGGCAGGGGGTGCCAGGGGGCTGTGGGTGCCGTTGGCGAGCAGGACGACGGTCGACTGGTCGGGGGCGAGGACGAGGGTGAGGGTGGTGAGCGTTCCGGTCGGGTCGACGGCGGGGACGGTGGCTGACCAGGGGTGTGGGGTGGTGCGGCTGGTGGGGGTGATCACGGTGCTGGCTCCGTCCACTGCGGGATGACACCGGCCAGGGCGGGACGTGCGGGGAACGCGGGGAGGGTGGGGGTGGTGGCCTCGGGGGCCACCACCCCCGGGGCCAGCCGCCCGCGCCGGAGCGCGTCGGGGGTGGTGGCTGGCGGGAGGGGGGAGACGGCGCCGGGGAACGCCGCTCCCTGCCGTCGTCCTCCGTGGTGGTGCGGGACGGGGGACGGCGGTGGTGGTGCGGCGGCGTGGTGTGCCGCCGTACCGGGCCGGCCCCGCCGGGGAGGGGGTGGGGCCGGTCGTGGGAGGGGGACAGCGTCGGGGGTCGCTGTCCCCGGCCGGGCGCGCCTCGGGGTTCCGGGCGGCGTGCCGGGCCTGTCCTGGGCGCGGGTGGCGAGGAGGACGCGGGCGGGGATGGATCGGCGTGGGGCGTTGGGGGTGGTGGCCGGTGGTGTGGGGTCGGGTCGGTGGCGGGCTTCGGTGCGTTCGACTTCCCAGCCAATGAGGACGGCGACCGTGACGAACAGGACCGCGATCCCGGCTACGACCACAGTGGACAGTAGTGGGGAGTGAACGATCTGCTGCACGAGTAGCCTCCCAGCGCAGATGGATTAGAAGACGGTAGGTGGATCGCGATCCACTATCCGGCTCCTGGTTCGCTGGGGTCAATCGCCTGATCGGGTGTGACGGACCGGCTACGATTCGCGCATGGTCAGACGGACACGGTCATCGCTCCGTTCACCCCGCGCCCGTGCTGTGGGACAGGCGATCCGACAGGCGCGGGAAGATGCCGGTATTGGGGTTCGGGAACTGGCCAGACGGCTCAGCGTTGGGCATGCGTGGGTCGGCCGTGTTGAACGCGCGGAGGTGCTGCTCACTCCCGACTTGGTGGCAGCGATAGCCGGCGCACTCGAGCTGGCTCCAGCCGACCGGGAGTCTCTAGTCGATCAGACACGGAACTTGGCCGCCGGGTCACCGTGGACGCCCTCCTCCGACTTGCCGGGGCAGCTCGCGACGCTGATCAGTTACGAGCAGGAGGCGATGCGAATAGCTGACGTCGCGACGGTGATCCCTGGCTTGCTCCAAACCCGTGCGTACGCACGAGCCGTGCTGGCCTCAGCGGACGGTCCTTACGCCCCTGCCGACCTGGTGATCACGAGGATGGGCCGTCAGTCAATCCTCAACGAGCCGCCGGCACCCGACTACACCGCGTACATCGACGAGTCAGCATTGATGCGCCCGGTTGGTGGTGCGCGCGTGATGACCGACCAGCTCACCCGACTGATCTCTCATCCGACAGCGACTGTGCGGATCATCCCCATAACTCTGGCCCCGACACCGGACCTAGTGCCCGGCTCGCTGGGCACGTTCGCACTCATCGAGTTCACTGACGCACCACCGGTGGTGTACCTGGAACACCTTGCTACCGGGACCTACCTGGATCGTCCGAGTGATACCGGCACCTACGTTAGGGCCGTGGATACGCTGTCCGGCGTGGCGATGACCCCGGATGAGTCCGCCAAGGTCATCGCAACGTACCGAGATAGGTATGAAGGGCAGGACCAACGTGACACAGACGCTCAAGGGGTGGAGAAAATCCAGCCGTAGCGGACCTAACGGCGGATGCGTCGAAGTCGGCGGCGCGCCTGGCATCGTGGGTATCCGGGACACGAAGAAGCGGGACGCTGGCACCCTCGTCGTCGGTCGTGACTCCTTCGCTGCCTTCATCGCGGCGGTGAAGTCCGACCGCTTCTGAGCGTTCCTCGGATGTGGTGGAGCCCCCGCGACGCGGGGGCTCCAGGCGTTCGGGGGTCGGTTCACCTCAATCGCCGTGTTCCCGGGGTGTCGCTGCCCGTTGCCTGTTGCCCAGTCGACACCGCAGGACGAGGTTTGTGTGCGCTGGCACGGGGCAATGCTCGTCCGAATGGCGTGGTGGCTACTCCGTAGTGGTGCCTAACCTTCTGCTGCCACGCTGGTTGCGCAGCCGCCGCGTGGGGCGGGACGGTCCCACCGCACGGTGGGACATCAACGGGAGCCCATGCCAGTGCCTGGACTTCGCGACCCCAGTGAGCCACCCAGACGACCCGGCTGGTGAGCCGCCCGCACCGAACGCGACGGCGGCGCCCTCCACTCGGATACGAAGCTGCCCGACGTCAACGAGGCCCATTGAACTACCGAGCGGGACGCTCCTTGACCTCGAGCACCTGGACGAAGTCGCGTCCGACGGTCCTCCGACCCACCGGGCTGTTCACATCTCCTGGTGTTGGCCACACCACACGGACAACGAGGTCCGCACGGGACAGTTCCAGTCGACAAGTGATTCCCGCCCCAGTACGAGCTAACCGAGCCCGCCCTGTGGAACCGGCTCTACCGGCTGTGGATCGACCACGCCGACGATCTCCGACGTGAGCTGGGCGAGATCCAGGCCTCGCGCATGCTGCGCGAGGCGTACCAGATGCTACCCATCCTGCCGGACCGACGCGCGGTCCTGTTGACCCTGCGCCGCCCCACAACTCTCCCGATGCCACCCAGCACGGCCGATACGGTCAGCGGGCCCGGCGACAGCCTCGATGAGAGGACCAACCAGTGACCCACCCTTCGGCTCGTGCCGCAGTATTCTCCGCCGGGGCCTGGGGCACCACCATGGCCAAGATCCTGGCTGACGCCGGCACCAGTGTCACGATGCACGCCCGCCGTGGCGAGATCGCCGACGGGATCAACACTGAGCGCCGCAACCGGGACTATTTCCCGGACGTCGAGCTGCCGGCTTCCCTGAACGCGACGACCAACGCCGCAGCCGCGCTGGACGGCGCTGACTTCCTGGTGCTGTCCATTCCCGCGCAGACCCTCAAGCCCAATCTTGCCGCCTGGGCGCCGCACATCGAGGAACACACCGTGATCGTTTCTCTGATGAAGGGGATCGAGCAGGGGAGCCATCTACGTGCAAGCCAGATCATCACCGAGGTGACCGGCGTCAGCGCCGATCGGGTCGCGGTGCTGTCCGGCCCGAACCTGGCGCGCGAGATCATGGACGGCCAGCCCGCCGCAGCCACCATCGCGTGCCTTGACGAAAGTGCTGCCCGTCGGTTCCAACAGACCTGTCACACCACCTACTTCCGCCCCTACACCAGCACCGACGTAACCGGGTGTGAGCTGGGCGGCGCGGTCAAGAACGTCATCGCCCTCGCCGTGGGCATCGCTTCCGGTATGGGATTTGGCCACAACGCACAGGCCATGCTCATCACTCGTGGCCTCGCGGAGACCACTCGACTGGCTGTCGCCATGGGTGCCACCCGAACCACCCTGTCCGGCCTGTCCGGCCTGGGTGACCTGGTACCCACCTGCTCCTCCTCGTTGTCCCGCAACCGCACCTTCGGCATCCACCTCGGCCAGGGGCTTAGCGTTCAAGAGGCAACGGCCGTCACGCGTCAGACCACCGAAGGCGTCAAGTCCGCCCAGGCGATCCTTGCCCTGGCTCGCGCCCATGAGATCGAGATGCCGATCACGAAAACGGTCTCCAACCTGCTGAACGAGAAGATCACCCTCGAAGAGGCGGTGGCCACGCTGACGCAGCGGCGCTGATCACAGCGTCCGGCTGCGCAGCCGCACTTCCTTTCACCCTCCCCACCGGAGGTTTCATGCATGTGTCTGTGCTGTCCGCTGTCCAGATGACCGTCACCCTCGGCTTGGTGGTCTGGATGATCATCGGTTTCACGCCCCTACCCGGCCACTGGCTGCGATGGAGGATGTTCTGCCGGGCCACCTTCACGATCGTCACCCTCATCGGCACGAAGGACGGACGCGCCGAGCCCGTGAACGTCTACGACCACCTGTCCCCGGGTTCCTTCATCCTCAACCCTTCTGCCCTTCAGAGGATTCTTGATCACCTCATCGAGAGCGGCCGGTACGACCGGATCGACGGACACGGCCGCATGCTGTCCGCTGACGGTGAAAAGCCCGTCGAGGTGAGGGAGAGTCGTGTGGTTCTTTGACGCCCTTGCCTCCGGCTTCCAGTACCCCACCGACACCGGTCGGCTCCAGTGGTTTCGAATCATCTTCGGCGCCGTGCTGACCACCCGTTTCGTTCTCGCGTTCGGGCAGGGCGGTTGGGACCGATTCGTTCCCGGGTCGATGAGTGTCCACCTTGCCAAGCAGCGTTTCGGTCAGGCCCGTGCCCGGGCTCTGATCATCCTTTATCGACCCGGGCTGCTGGTTCGCACGGCCGCCGCCCTCGCCCTGGCGCTCGGCTTCGTACCCCGGATCGCGCTACTACTAGTCCTGGCGGGTATCGCGATGGAGTTGCTGTACCTCCGTAGCCCCAACGCTGTCCGCTACACCCTGCTGACCGGCGCTTGCCTCCTGCTCGCCGGAAACCTGGGTCACGGTCCGCACGTCGACTACGGCCTGAGCATGGAGAACACCTGGTCGCAATGCCTCCTGGTCCTTGTCACCACCGACATCTACTGGAACAGCGCCTGGCAGAAGCTCCGCTCCAGCCAGTTTCGCAGCGGGCTCTACCTCGCCCAGTGGATCCACACCTACACCCAGGTGAGGGACCGGCTGCCCCACCGCCAGTACGCCGTTCCCGGCCTCGTCCGCCGCCACGCGGGTAACCTGACCTCCCGCGACATCCGCCTCTGGCGTTTGGTCGCAATCACTGTCATCGTGGTGGAGATCGTGTTGCCCCCCGCCCTGCTCATCCCGGAGACGATGCCTTACGCGGTTGCCGTCGGCATCGTGATGCACGCCGCGTTCAGCGCCCTCAAGCCCCGCCAGCTCATCACCTTCTCCGGCCTGACACTGGGCACCTACCTCGCGTTCGCCGCGTGAAGTTCTCCTCAGTCGGCGGCGGCCGTCGGGGCCGGGTGTAGGTTGTCGGCCGCCTTCGGCACGGCCGTGAAGCACGACTGCTGAGCGCCCGGGCCATCGGGAGCACAATGGAGGCCAACTGTTCATGGTGGTGAACCAGCCGTCGCCGCATCGAGGAGACGAAGTCACGGGCCACCGCAGCACTACCTGGGCAGCAAGGGTTCGACCGCCGTCGCCACCCGCTCGGCCATCTCACACGGCTCATCCGTCGACCCACCGTCACGAATTCCACGGACCATGACCGAGACGGTCGCTTCCCCGTCCAGGTCCAGAGCGAACTGGCAGAACTCGATGTCGAGGGAATCCGTGATACGAAGGGCGCGCAGCGACCCGACCTGCGTCTCCTCCGGCTGGTAGTTGGTCAGCTCAAGTGTGTCTACACCGCCGTACGTGTCGAGGTTGAGAGCTACTGAAGGCCTGATACCCGGCCCAGGACGGTAGTTGCAGGCGTAGATCACCCCAACGTCGTCGAGCGTGGCGGTCGCGGGATCGAGCCCGATCCCGTCCAACTGCTCATCGGACAGCACTTCGCAGGGGTGCATCGCCGCCAACTTCTCACCGACCGTGGCATCAGGGGTACCACTGGCGCCTGGATGCGCTGAGGACGTGTCGACAGCTGTCGGGCCCTCCTCCACCGGAAGGGACCGTCCGGCTTCCGCGGTCGTGCACCCGGCGATCGCTCCGGCGAGGACGAACGCAGTCGGCGCCGCCGTCCACCGCCGGGTGGAGAGGGACCTCGTCACAACTGCTCTCCTGTCTGCTCAAGTTGAGCTGCGGTGGTGGAGTCGGTCTCGGCCGTGGTTCTGGCGCTCGTTCGAATGGCCGCCGCGAGTTCTCGTAGGGCGTCGATGTAGAGGAGGAGGTTCTCCTTGGCGGAGGTCGGCGTGCCCGAGGCCGACAACCTGGTCTGCTCCGCCATCTCCAGGGCCACCGGGCTCGACCCCAGGCGAACACGCTGTTCAAGGAACGCGACGCGGGTCAGCCGATCAGTCGCGCGTTCGGCCATGGCTTCCAGCTTCGAGGCCATGCGTTCCGCGCTGTCGGCGTCCACCGTCACTGTGCCAGCAGCGGCCGCCGCCCGAAATCGGTGGATGCTTCCCGTCATCTTCGCCGTCGCGGCGGCGTACCCCGCCTGATCCTCACCGCTTGACTCAACGTGCACGTGGGCCTCCCACCACTGCGGCTCGCGTCGCCTCAATGAAAGATCAAACTAGCAGTGTGGCATTGTCCCTGGAGCCGTTTGGTCGCATTGCGTGATCAGCGCGAAGCCTGGGCTGGCCCGCCCGGTCCATGCCGGCGCACGTTGGCCCGGTGGACGTGCCGGCACCGGGGACGTCCACCCCCGAGCGCGCGAGGGACGAGCTGGGCGTCGCGGACGCTGTCTCAGCCGGCCGTACTGGCGGGGACCGGCCGCGCAGCCCAGCCGTGGACACTGAACGAGGTGCCGGCGCGGTAGGCGTGGATACCCGCCGCCGGGTAGGCGATGATCTTCTCGGGAAGCGCGTCGAGCGGGAACCAGGACACCGCGGAGCACTTGTCGGGTTCGCGGTTGGTGGGTTCACCAACCCACCGGCGGGTCTCGAAGAACAGCCCGAGGCGGGAGTCGGGGCCGGAGCCGTTGACGTGCAGGGTGTGCACGTGCCACAGGTCGTTCGGATCGATGAGGACCCCCACCTCCTCGTGGGCTTCCCGGGCTGCGGCGTCCAGGACGGACTCACGCGCGTCGAGTTTCCCTGAGGGCAGGTGCCACAGCCCGTCGAAGCTCGGGTTGGTGTCGCGCCGCCGACTGAGCAGGAGCTGGTCGTCGCGCACGAGGAGCAGGTGGACGTCGATCAGGTGACGGTCGGCCATCATCAAGTCCCTTGCGGCGCGGTCAGTAGGGGGCAGCGCTCAAGTGCAGGGCTCCCCCGTGGTCTGGACCAAGCGGAGCTTAGGGGGTGGCCGGATCGGCGTGCGGGAGGCCCGCCAGGTGGGCGATTCGCTTGGCGATCAGGCTTGTGACGTGAGCGATGGGGGTGCGGGTGGTGTCCACCGTCAGCAGCGGCCAGCGGCCTGCACCCAGGCGCCGGCTCGTGTCCTGGTAGAGCTCGGCTTCGGCGCGGCTGGTGGCCAGGCCGCTCTCGAAGCGGCTGTGCGAGCCTCGCCTCTCGATCCGGCCAGCGGTGACGGTCGCGTCGGCAATCAGGATGACCGCTAGGTCCGGGATGTCGGCGGCGGCATTGAGCGCTTCGACGAACTCGATGGGCACACGGTCCATGCGTTGCAACACGAAGGAGGAGGCGACGTAGCGGTCGCAGAGGACGATGCGTCCAGCCGCCAGATTGGGGCGGATCTCGGTGGCCAGGTGGTGGTAGCGGTCGGCGGCCACCAGACAGGCCAGGGCGTGCCGGCTGTAGGTGTCGGTGCCGTGACGAGCGATTGCGCCCAACTCGGCATGAGAGGGCTCGGTGGTGACATGCACCGTGTACCCCTGTGCGGCGAGGTGCTCATTCAGATGCCGGGTGGTGGTGGACTTGCCAGCGCCACCCATCCCGTCGAGGGTGACGAACACCCCGCGATGCCCGGTGACCGAGTCGGTGGCGGTCATGCGGCGGTGGCCTTGCGGGTGTACTGCTCGCGGGAGAGCGCGACCAGTCGCGTGCGGACGTAGTCGATCGGTGCCTCGGCCAAGGGCAGGTTGACGGAGAAGTTGAATTCGTCGCGCTCTCGCATGGATTCGTCCAGGCCGGCACCGGTGAGGTCGACGGCGCTGTAATCGAGCAGTTGGGCCGTGCTGTAGCGACCGGTCGCGAGGAGCCGGTGCCAATCCGGGGTCCCCGGATAGGGCCGATACTCGAAAGCTGAGGCCCGGAATCGTCCGGGTAGCGCTTCGGTGAGGTTCCAGAGTTCGTGGACCAGACGTACGGTGGAGTCGATCTCGGCCACCGTCTCAGTGGGGAATCCGAGGATGAAGTAGCCCTTGACACTGATCCCGCGTTCGGTCAGCCTCCGCACGACACGCTGGGTCATACCGGGATCGATGCGTTTGTCGATCAGCTCCAGGATCCGTTGACTTCCGGATTCGATCCCGAGTGCGACTTCGCGTAACCCGTTACGTGCCAACCTGTCCAGGGTGGTGTCACTGGCGCGGTCCAGTACGTTGATGCGGCCGGTAGCGTCCCACACCGCCCAGTCGCCGACCCTGTCGGCTGCGAAGGCGTTCATCGTCCGCTCGATGACCCGCCGAGCGCCGAGGAACAGGTCGTCGACGAAGCGGAACGCGGTGACGCCTTGCTCGCGGAGCTGGTGCATCTCGGCGAGGATGTTGTACGGGTCACGGGTGCGGATGGTGATGTCCGGGTTGGCTGAGACAGCGGCGCCGCAGAAGGAACAGTCGTAGGGGCAACCTCGTGCCCCGACCATGTTGGCTTCCCACCGCCCGTTCTCGTGGTGTGGGTCCTGGGCCAGGAAACGGCGGTCAATGAAGGGCAGAGCGTTGATATCTGGCGCCAGGTGGTGCGCCGTCCCGGGCTTCCCGCCGGTAACCGGAGACTTCAGAATCGGGTCCAGCCACATCACTCCGGGCAGGTAGGCGCGGGCTCCCTGATCAGCCAACAGGGCCGCCACGCGGGTCTCTCCCTCACCCAGCACCAGAGCTTCGCACCCAGCCATACGCGGGTCGTTCAGGATTTCGGTGGGCATCGCCTTGGCTTGGTGCCCGCCGAGCATGACCTTGATCGAGGGATCGAGTTGGGCGGCGATGCGAGCGCTGATCTCATAGGTCGGAGCGAGCAGATTGAACCCGACCCACCGAGGCCCCCGCCTGTTGATCAGGTCGACGGTTGCGGCGATGCCTTGGCCGTGCGCTTCGGCATCCAGGACACCGACGTTGAACCCCTGGGCCGTGGCGTAGGTCGCGAGGTAGCCCATGCCGAGGACCGGCAGGGTGAAGTCGTTGACCCGTGGCCGTTGGGTGTAGTCGCGTAGGGGCGCGTTGACGAAGATGGCATCGAGCGGGCGGGTGTGCTCGGCACCGGCGATCAGGTTAGAGAGCGACGACTCCGGTTGTGCGGGCATGGCGTACTCCCCAGGCGAGAGTGAGCAGGGTCCGCGCGGACAGCTGCCCCCCCGCCGCCTCCGCCCACACCCGCGCGAACTCCGGCTCGGTATCCGGCCAAAGTCGCTGCGGTGCGAGGCGTTTCGCCCAGGTGCGGACGGCGAGGTCGGCGAAGGGATACAGGGTGTAGTCGTTGGTGAGGTCGGCTACGGTCGCGCCGGCGGTCCAGGGACCGATTCGCGGTACGTTCTGCACCTCGCCGACCAGCGTGGACGGCTCGAGTTCGGCCCACTTGGCGCCGAACTCCAGGTACGCTTCCGCGGCGGCGCGCAAGGGACGTGCTTTGAACGCCATGCCCAGCCGCGTGAACTCGGCGTCGGACAGCTCGAGCACCGTCGCCGGATCAGGGAACAGCCACGTCTGGCCGTGCGAGGTGACTACCGGCTCGCCGTGGGCTTGGCCGAAGGCGCGGTAGAGCTTGCGGGCCTGACCCGCCCGGATGACCTGCCGCACGATCGAGGTGGCCAACGCGTCCCACAGATCCGGGTTGCGCCACCGCGCCACTTGTCCAGCGGCACGCAGGTTGTCGACGATGTCGCCTGCCCCGGTCAGAGTCGCGGGATCAACCACGTCGACCACTGGCGCCTCCCCATCACCGGACACGCGATCGACGGCGGTGCGGTGGCGACAACCGTCCTCGGCGGAGGCGACGGTCATCGCCCAGACGGCGTTTCCGCAGCGCACAGCTCGGAAGGCGCCAGTACCGCTAGCGAGCCAGGACGGGTGGTCGGTCATCACCGAGTCAACGATCACTCAGGCGTCGTCCTTCCGCTCGCGGGGTGCGCACTCATCATGCCGATCACGCTTCACTTCCAAGTGGACTGTGCCGGGTATGGCCGTCAGCGAGACCAGCACGGGATGACGCTCGGCCAGGTGCTTCAGCCGGTCCGGGTCCTGAACCAGGGCGGTGACTGGACGTAGCGGGGTCACCACTAAGGGCACCTTACTGTGAGATCCCAGGCTGGCAAGGCTGGCCCTCGATGCCTTGTGGCTGAGGTCAACCTGAAGTACGCCCATCACCACGAAGAGAGTGGGCTATGGCCGGCGTCAGGCCCTTTCGAGTTGCCGCCTGCCGACCCGGCGGAGTTGGCGGGGCTCCCCGCGTTCGTCATGCCCGGGATCGCGACATCGCGTGGCGGATCGGTGGGTGAGCTCGCCTCCCCCACGAGCACGTCTCGCGCGAGAAAGTGCCCATGAGTCGACACGTCCGGCTGGCCGATGCGGAGGAGCCCGCCGATGACCTCCCACCGTCGGGTGCGCCACTCCAGTCGCCCTTCGCTCCCGCGATCCGCGACGTTCAGCCCGAGCCGACGTTCCTCCGCTCGTGCCACCGCAGCCCCGCGTCGGTGAGGGACGAGAGGAACCGCGCCGGCTCGACGAACTGGTCGAGGTGGAACACGCCGGGCGGGTGGGCACCGCTGGTCATCAGCTCCACGACCCGGGCGGCGACCAGGGCGGTCGCCCTGCTCTGCCCGTCCCCGGTCACCCCGAAGCGCGCCGACCCGCCCCCGGCCCCGACGGCTTCGGCGACGACGGCGAACCGGCTGCCCCCGAGGCGGACCCGGCCAGCGGTCGCCGCCACCCGCTCACCGGCTCCGAGACGCGCCACCAGCGGGCGCACCGCCCGGCGGGCCCGGAACACCGCCGCCGTCACCGCCGGGTTGTCGAAGCACAACCGCGTCGTCACCGGCACCCCGAGGGTGGCCCGTAGGTGTTCCTGGTCGGAGAAGGGGAAGGGGTACGCGCGGCGCGCACCGAACTCGGGGAACCGGGTGAGGCGGGGGTTGCCGCCGGCGCCGCGACCACGGGGGGCGGCGGCCAGCCCTTCGGCCGTCCAGCGCGCGCCGGCCGCTCCGTGCGCCTCGCCCGTCCCGAGCAGGACGCCGATCTCGACCCTGGCCGGTGCCTCCGCCAGCCGGGAGACCGCGTGCGTGGCCAGCAGGTTCGTCAGGCCCGGCGCGACACCCACGCTGAGCACCGCCGTCGTCCCGCTGCGGAGGAAGTCCGCTCGTCGTGCCTCGACGGCGCCCAGCACCTCGGCGTTGGCACTGATGTCGACGTAGCGGACTCCGCGTTCCGCGCAGCGGCCCGCCACCCACCCCTCGGGGTCCTCCACGCAGTTCACGACCGTCCCGACGTCCCGGAGGGCCTCGGAGAGGGCGGTCGGGTCGTGCGGGTCGAGTTGGACGGCGGTGCTCCCGCCCTGGACCGTGGCGGCGACGGCGGCCGCCCGGTGGCGACACCGGCTCGCGACCACCACCACACCCGGCACGACCTGCCCCAGCATCGGGGCGAGGTGGCGGCCCACCGCCCCGGCACCGCCGAGGACCAGGCAACTCCCACCGGGGTCGACTTCGCGGGGTGGGACGTCACGGGTGGTCATGGTCGGGTTCCGCTCCCAGGTGGACGTGGCTGTCCTTCCGAGGCTACGGCGGCTCGGGCCCGGACGTCCGGTGCGCGCCCGCCGAGCCGGTCCTCATCCGTCCACCGCTCGTTGCCGTAGTGCCAGCACCGCCCCGGCGGGGTCGGCGATGACGGCGTAGGCGCCCGGCCCGGTGCCCCGGGGTTCGGTCAGCACCCGGCCGCCGAGGGCGCGCACCCGCTCCAGGCTGGTGTCGAGGTCGGCGACGGTGACGTGACTCAGCCAGTGCGCGGGTCGGTCGGCGTTGGCGCCGCGCCGAGGGGACACCCCGGTCCTGGGAGTGTCGTCGGCGGCCAGCATCTGGTAGTCGTCGTGGTCCCCCAACCCGAGGGGCCGTGCCTCCCCGCCCACCACCGCCGCGTAGAAGTCCCGGATGCCCGGGGTGTCCGACACGGTGAGGTCGAACCCCGTGACGGTGCCGATGGTGCCCTGCGCGTGGTCCCGCATGTCCGTTCTCCTCTCCGGTGATCACTGTCGTCCCCAGCCTGGGGGAGGAGACCGACAACTCGGGCGGAGCGGGTCGACTCCCCGCGCCCGGGGCGGGTCAGCCGCCGCACGGCTCAGGTCGGGTCCGGTTCCGGACACACGCCCTGGCCTCAGCCACCGGACGAGGTGCTCAGTCCACTCCACCCACTCGACCTCGATGCCGTCGGCGTGGCGGGCGCGGCACCGCGGGACACGGGCCAACGGAGTGCGCGCCTGGGCTGGGACCCGGCGGCACCTCGACGGGATCGGCGGCGCTCGCCGCACCTTCATCGAGCGGGGGCCGAGCCCGCCGGGCACTGGGGCGGCCCCGAATTCCCTCGCCGCCGCGACTCGTCGTGCCCTGATCGCGCCCGCGTCCACTGGGGCGGGTGGTTGGTGCTCGGGGCCGGTGGCCCCGGTGGTCGCGCCGTAGCGTCCACCCGCGCATGACGTCCTGACCAGCGGCTCATGACGGTCGTGTGAACACCAACCGTGATTACCGAAGGTAATTGTGGAGTCTCTTCGGGTTACCTCTATTGGGCCTGTCGTTGGCGTGTGGACCGTCTGTTTGATGTTCCTGATGCCGGACGGCCACTCCCTGCCGCAGGTTCGTCCACACGGCGTCGCGAACGAAGGAGACCAACGTGGCTAACACGAAGTCCCGACGGTGGGCCGCCCTCGGCGCCATGCTCGCCGCCGCGCTCCTCCCGCTCACGGGCATCCAGGCCGCGGCCGAGACGGAGCCCATCGCCGGGGCCCCGCCCCCACCGTGCCCGGCACCGAGGCGGGAGACGTCGGCACCCGCATCGTCGGCGGAACCCGGGCCAGCATCTCCGACTACCCGTGGGCCGTCTACCTGACCAACACCGCCGGCTCCCAGTTCTGCGGCGGAGCGCTCGTCGCGCCGAACAAGGTCGTGTCGGCGGCGCACTGCACGATCAACCGCTCCGCCTCGGCCGTCCGGGTCGTCGCGGGCCGCGAGGACAAGAACGGCACGGCGGGCGTGGTCGCCTCCGTCACCAGCATCTGGAACCACCCCGACTACCGGAGTTACCTGATCGGCGAGGACGTCTCGGTGCTCACCCTGGACCGCGACCTCCCCTACGAGACGCTGCCGCTCGCCACACCCGCCGACACGGCGCTGTACGAGGCCGGCACCACCAGCAAGGTCCTCGGCTGGGGGGCGACCTCCTCCGGCGGCGCCGCCTCCCGCTACCTGCTGGAGGTGGACGTCCCGGTGACCAGCGACGCCACCTGCGCGGGGGCCTACTCCCAGTACAACAGCACCGCCATGGTGTGCGCCGGGTTCCCGGAGGGCGGCTACGACGCCTGCCAGGGTGACTCCGGCGGCCCGCTGGTGGTCGACGGGAAGCTGATCGGCATCGTCTCCTGGGGCAACGGCTGCGCCTGGGCCGGCTACCCCGGCGTCTACGCCCGCGTCTCGACCTACGCCGCCGACATCCAGGCCCAACTCGGCTGACCGAGGCGTCACCGCACCACGGTCGGGGAGCGTCGGGGAACCCACACCCGGCGCTCCCACCCGGCCCGCTCCGCGTCCTGGGGAACGCCGAGCACCGGCGCCGCACGCCACGGCCGGGCGCCCGAGGAGCGGTGCGCGGCGTCGCGCCCGGCACCGGCATGATGGTCGGCATGGACGACGTGCCGATCCGGGACGGCAGCATCAGACTCGGTCAGTTCCTCAAGCTCGCCGACCTCGCCTCCGACGGCGGTGACGCCAGGGACATGCTGGAGTCGGGGCAGGTCACCGTCAACGACCAGCCGGAGACCAGGCGGGGCCGCCAGCTCGCCCCGGGGGACGTGGTGGCAGCCAGAGGGCGCACCACCCGCGTCGTCGGCCCCGGGGCCTGACCGGACGCGACGGCCCGGCCAGGCCCGTGGCTCAGCCCCGTCCCCGTCCCCGCCGACGGCCGGGACGGCGGCGCCGGCCCGGCCGCTCCGGACCGCCCCGCGCGGTCCGCACCACCGCCCCCAGTTCGTCGTAGCGGGTCCGCTTCGCCAGCGGGACACCGGTCAGGTAGCCGGCCCTGGCGATCGCGTAACCGCCGACCGCCGCCGTCGTCAGCTGCACCACGACCGCCAACACCACCTTCACGGTGTTCCCGAGGCTGGGGTGGTGCAGCAGCACACCCACCAGCACCAGCCCCACCCCGAGACCCGAGGCCGTGGTCACCGCGCTGGCCCTCGTGTACAGGTCGGGCAGGCGCAGCAGCCCGACCCCGGCCAGCGCCAGCACGAGGGCACCCACCACGACCAGCGCGGTTCCCACGTGACCGAGCAGCACGCTCATCGTTTCCCCCCTGTCACGAGCCGGGCGATCGAGAGACTGGCCAGGAACCCGACCAGGGTGGCCACCAGGACCACGTCGAAGACGACCTCGCTGTCCGCGCGGAGGCCGACCAGGGCGACGAGCGCGACGAAACCGAAGAAGACCAGGTCCCCGGCGAGACCCCGGTCCGCGTCGGAGGGGCCGCGCACCAACCGGACCACGGCTGCGAGCAGGCTCAGGGCGACCAGCACGATCGCCAGATCGATGAGGATCACGTCTCGTCTCCGTCCTCGCCGCGGTCGGCGGACCGACGCGCCACGCCACCCGCCTCGGACGCGGGGCCATCCGCCGGCCCCGGACCGGGCAGCGCGCCGGCGGCGGCGGACAACCGCATCGCCACCAGCATCCGACCCTCCATCTCGTACAACTCGGCACGGAACGCCTCGCGGTCCTCCGCGAACATCCCGTGCACCCACAGGGTCGGCGGCTCCGCCCTGACCGCCACCGTCAGCGTCCCCGGGGTCAACGAGATCAGGTTCGCGATCATCGTGATCTCCAGGTCCGTCCGGCAGCGCAGCGGCAGTTCGGCGATGCCGGGCCGCAACCGGTCACTCGGGACCAGGGTCTCCCTGATCACCGAGACGTTCGCCTTCACGAGTTCCAGCAGGTAGTACCCCAGGAACCCGACCAGCCGGAGGATCCGTGCCAGGTGCCGTGTCATCGGCCGATCACCGCCTCGATGTAGCCGGACGTGTCCAGCAGTCCCGCCGCCGCCTGTTCCGCCAGCACCAGCAGGCCCTGCGCCCCGATACCCACCCCGAGGGTCACCCCGGTGAGGACCAGGGCTGGCAGCACGAGTGCCGGCCGGACCCTGGTGAGCAGTGCTCCTCTCGGGTGCCGTTCGAGGTGGTGCCCCGCGACGTCCTCCGGGGACCGGCCCCAGAACACCCCGCCCCAGATCTTCAGCATCGACATCAGCGTGAGCAGGCTGACCGCCACGGCGACCACCGCCACCGCGACCTGCCCCTCGTCGAAGGCGGCCCGCACCAGCGTCAACTTCGCCACGAACCCGGAGAAGGGCGGCATCCCGGCCAGCGACAGGGCGGCACCGAGGAAGGCCGCCGCGAGCAGCGGTTCCGTCCTGGCCACCCCACCCAGCCGGTCCAGCCGGTTCGTCCCGTAGGTGACCTCCACCGCTCCGGTGGACAGGAACAGCGACGCCTTCACGACCATGTGGTGCAACAGGTAGAAGATGCCGGCGGTCAGGCCGAGCGGGCCGAACAGCGCCACCCCCAGCAGGATGTAGCCGATCTGGGAGATCATGTGGAACGCGAGGATCGACCGCGTCGTGTTCTCCCCGACCGCGCCGAGCACCCCCACCACCATGGTCACGCCCATCGCGACCACACCGATCCACAGGTAGGTGCTGTCCCCCTCGAAGACCACCGCGTACACCCGGTAGATCGCGTAGATCGCCACCTTGGTGTGCAGCCCGGAGAACAACGCGGTCACCGCGGGGGAGGCGTAGGGGTAGGTCCTGGCCAACCAGCCGTGCACCGGGACGACGGCGGCCTTGACCGACAGGGCGATCAACACGACCGCCACCGCCGTGGCCACCAGTTCGGATTCGGCGGCCAGCCCGGCCAGCTCCCCGAGGTTGACGGTGCCCGTCACCCCGTAGACGAGGCCGACGCCGGCGAGGAACACCGTCGAGGTCAGCAGGTTCATCGCCACGTACAGCCGGCCGGCCCGCACCCCCCGGATGCCGGTGAGCATCGCCAGCAGCCCGTACGAGGGCAGCAACATCACCTCGATGAAGACGAACAGGTTGAACAGGTCCGCCGTGAGCAGCGCCCCGTTCACACCCGCCGCCAGGACGAGGACCAGCGGCGCGAAGAACCTGCGTTCCTCGTCACCCGCGGCGATCGCGAACGCCGAACACACCAGTGTCAGCAGCGAGGTCACCACGATCATCAGGGCGCCGAACATGTCCCCGACGAACGGGATGCTGATCCCGTTCGGCCAGAGACCGACGTTGTGCGAGACGATGCCGCCGTCCCAGCTGGCGACGACGAGCAGGACACCGAACCCGAGGCTCAGCGCGCTCGTTCCGAGCAGGATCACCCGGCGCGGTAGGGCGGGTTCCCGGAGCACGGTCAACACCGCGGCGGCGAGCAGCGGCACCGCCACGGCCAACGGCAGGAGAGCGCCGGTCATGCCTTCTCCTCGTCCTTCTCGCCGGACACGGCCGGGCCGCCCCGCGTGTCATCGTCCCGCTTGCCGACCCCGGCGAGGGTGAGCATGTAGACGGTGATCGCGAACGCGATCACGATCGCGGTGAGGACGAACGCCTGCGGCAGCGGATCGGCCGCCACCGAGGCGTCCGTCTCCGACATCAGCGGGGCCTCCCTGCGGAACGCGCCCCCACCCGACACCAGCAGCAGGTTCACCGCGTGGCCGAGCAGGACGAAGCCGAAGGTGATGCGCACCATGCCGCGCTGCACCACCAGGTACACGCCGCCGGCCACCAGCAGGCCGACGGAGATCGCGAGAGTCATCGGGTCTCCTTCCCCGCGCTCCGACCGGACCTGGACGCGCCCCGCGATCGAGGCATCCCGCCCGGCGGGCCGGAATCCCCTCCCAGCCGGTTCAACGCCGTGACCACGACACCGATCACCGCCAGGTAGACACCGACGTCGAAGACCAGGGCCGAGGTGAAGTGGTACTCACCCCCCCAGGGGAGCGGGATGTCCAGGTGGACTGGCCGGAGGAAGCTCCCCTCCAGGTAGCCCGCCACCCCCGTCAACACCGCGACCCCGACACCGGAGGCGATCAGGGCGATGTAGGGCCAGCGGATCGGGGCGCGGTCCGAACTCGGCGCGCTGAGGTAGGCCAGGGCGAACCCGGCGCCGCCCACCAGCGCCGAGATGAACCCGCCGCCCGGCTCGTAGTGGCCCCGCAGGAGCAGGTAGGCCGACAACAGGATCACCAGCGGCGCCAACCACCGCCCCACGGTGCGGAACAGGATGGTGGCATCGGTCGGCGAATCAATGGGACTGCCGGCGAACCGGTGGATGGCCGTCGGCTGCCGGTTCGGCAGCAGGCCGTTGGCGTTGAGCACGGCCACGATCACCAGCCCGGCGATGCCGAGCACGGTCAGCTCCCCCAGCGTGTCCAACGCGCGGAAGTCCACCAGGATGGTGTTCACGACGTTGGTGCCGCCGGTCTCGTTCTCGGCTTCGGTCAGGAAGTAGTCCGCCGCGGGGGACAGCTCCCGGCGACCGGTCATCGTGTAGGTGGCGAGCGCGGCGACCCCACCGGCGACGATCGCGAGGACCGCGGCGGCGGCCCTCCGCACCCTCCCCGTGGGGTGGAAGGACCGTGGCAGCCGCCGGAGGACCAGGACCGCGACGACGACGGTGAGCACCTCGACCAGCAGCTGGGTCAGACCGACGTCGGGGGCGCCGAGCGTGAAGAACCACAGGGCGACGGTGAAACCCCCCACCCCGATCGACCCCAGCGCGGCGAGGCGGGAGCGCGCCACCACCGCTCCGAGCACCGAGGCGGCGATCAGGGCGACGAGCACCCAGTCCATCGGCCGGCTCACCGGAGCGGGGAAGTCGCCGACGGCGAGACCGGCCGACAACGCGACCGAGGCCAGCACCGCCAGCAGCACGAAGGGCATCGCGAGGTGCTGGGCGGGGGAGTCGCTCCGGGTGAGATCACCCACCCGCGCACCCAGCGCGATCGTCCCCCGGTACAGGCGTTCGAACACCTCCGTCCCCCGGACGGGGAACAACGAGCGGTCCAACACCCGGTCGAGCCACGCCCGTCGGAGGAAGAGCACCGTCCCGGCGCCGAGGACGACCACCGACATCCCCAGCGCGGTGGAGAAACCGTGCCAGAGCGCGAGGTCGCTGTCGTGGACCAGCCCCCAGGTATCGGTGACGACCCGGTCCACCAGGGGGTTGAGCAGCGGGACCACCAGCCCGAGCACCAGACCCGCCACCGACGCCACGGCGGCGGGGAACAGGAACGCCGCCTTCGGCTCCCGGAGGTGGCTCTGCTCGGTGGGCCCGCCGAAAGCCCCGTAGACCAGCCGGAAGGAGTAGGCGAAGGTGAGGATCGCCCCCACCACAGCGACCCCGCCCACGACCGGCCCCACCCATCCGGGGCCCGGGGCGTCGAGGAAGGCGCCGAACATGCTCTCCTTGCTGACGAAGCCCAGCAGCGGCGGAACACCGGCCATCGACAGGGCCGCCAGCCCCGTCAGCGTCGCGGTGACCGGCATGACCCGTCGGAGACCGGTGAGCTTCCGGATGTCCCGGCTGCCCGCCTCGCGGTCCACCACGCCGACCAGCATGAACAGGGTGGCCTTGAACAGCGCGTGCGCGAGGGTGTGGGCCGTGGCGGCCGCCATCGCCGCCGGGGTGCCCACCCCGATGATCGCGACGAGGAACCCGAGCTGGCTCACCGTCGAGTAGGCCAGCAGCTCCTTCAGGTCGTGGCGTTGCAGGGCGAACAGCGCGCCGAGGACGGCGGTCACCAGGCCGAAGCCGATCAGCGCGGTCTGCCAGACCGCGTGGTCGGCCAGCGCGGGGGAGAACCGCATCAGCAGGTAGATCCCCGCCTTCACCATCGCCGCGGCGTGCAGGTATGCGCTCACCGGTGTGCTGGCGGCCATGGCGTCGGGCAACCAGTAGTGGAACGGGAACTGCGCGGACTTGGTGAAGGCGGCGAGGATCACCAGGACCGCGACGGCGGTGGCGAAGGCCGGGTCGTCGGTCCAGGCGGAGTGCTCCAGGATCACGCTGAGCCGGGTCGTCCCGGTGGTCACCCACATCAGGACCACGGCGGTGAGCAGCGCGAGGCCACCCGCGGCCGTGAGGATCAGCGTCCGCACCGCCGGGCGGCTCGCGGACAACCCCGATCTCCCGATGAGGAAGAACGAGCAGATCGTGGTGATCTCCCAGAAGACGAACAACAGCACCACGTCGTCGGCGAGGACGAGACCGAACATCGCCGCGGCGAACAGCGTCATCAGCAGGTAGAAGTCGCCGTGCCGCCCGTGGGAGAAGTAGCTGGCCGAGTAGGCCATCACCAGTGCGCCCACGACCAGGACGAGCGAGACGAACAGCAGGGCGAGACCGTCCAGCCGCAGGTGGAAGCCCACACCGACGGCGGGCATCCACGGTGCGTCGAAGGACGGGGCCCCGGCCCCGGACAGCACTTCGGGTGCCCGGGTGGCGACGAGCGCGGCGAGGCCCAGGAACGCGGCGGCCAACGGCCAACCCGTCGACCGGCCCAGGAACCGGTCGAGCAGGGGAGCCGCCAGCGCCAGCGCGGTGAGCGCCGCGAGAACCAGTGGCAGGACCAAACGAGTGACCTCTCAGCTCGGCTTCGGGGCAGCCGTCACTCGGTGGTCCCGCGACGCGGGTCACGGGACGAGGAAGGCGGTGACAGCCGGAGCCCGAGGAGGGCGAAATCCGGGTAGGGCGAACGACCGTGGCGTCCCGACCGGGGCCACGGAGCGGGTCAGCGCGGAGAGGAGGCGCTGACCAGGGCGTGGGAACGGGGCGGCGGGCACCCGCTGAGTTCGCCGTGCGCGTTGGTTCCCCAGGAGTTCGTGTAGCCGTTGGTGCCGGTCGCCCGTTTCGTGTCCGAGGGGGGCAGCACCGGGTGCGGCGTGGAAAGGGCTCGACGGGTCGACTCGAGCGCGGGCGACGGGATGGGGGCCACCGCTGGGACCGCCTGGGGCCAGCGCGCCGGTCGTGGCTGCGGAGCGCGGCTGGTCCGCGCCCTGGGGGCAGGACCGGCCACCCTCGTGGTGGGCTCCCGTGGCGGTGGGAGGGCCGAGCTGGCGACGCGCACCGGCACCTCACTCTCCCCGCGCGAGCGACATCGCGACGGACCCTACCAGCCCGGGAACGGTGGGCACCGCTCCAAACCGCTCGGCCACCACGGGGGGAGGGGAGTCGAGGCGCGACGTGCCGGCCTCGTCCTCAAGGCGCCGTCGCTCCGACCGCGACGCGGGGAGCCCGCCCGTGGCGGTGGGGACTGAGAGCGACGAGCATATCACCGGTAGGCGATATGCCGAGGAAATATTAGTCCTTGCGGGGGAAGGCTTGGCATGGCCGAAAACTACCCTGAGTAGTCGAACTGGGGGTGGCTGACGTGGACGATCGGGTGGTGGGGAGGTCCGAGTCGCGGGCGGCGCATGGGGCCGTGCCGAGGGCGCCACGAGTGTTCCAGCCTCGAGTGAACTGCGTCTACCAGCCGATATTAGTTCTGCTGACCGCCTTGGCTCTCGTCTTGGGCCGTTCGTGGAAGATTTCTGCCCGCTGAGCGAGTGGTGGCAGCCAGTAGTCGCGATATCGACCCACCGGTGTAGGTTGCTTTGCACGAATTGGTGCCGGTGGTGGGCGGCTTCCTCGGAAGGAAGCCGCCCCGGTCGGTCGCCACCAGCCGCGCTCGCGGACGCCCGCTCCTGGCAGAGATCAGCGTCCGCCTGGCGCTCCGAGGGAGGACCAACCTGATGACAGTAGGCCGTGACCCCTGGCTCGACGCAACCGAGGTCGGGGGCGAGACCGGTGAACGGTGGGGTTCGCGCGGTGGGGTGTTGGAAGCGATTCGCCTCGCGGTGTCGCTCCTGTCGGCGGTGGTGGGCGACTCGCCGACCACCAGGCGGGTCATCCTCCTGCTGTGCGCGATCTGCCTCGTCCTCACCTTCCCCCTGCTGGTCCTGCCGATAGAGATCGACCTGGGCTGGTTCCGCCTGCTCCGTTAGGCGGTGCTGGCTCGCCCCGACCCCGCCGGCCCCTCCGCGACGCCGAAGGGGTTGTCGATGGCGTAGCGCCAGTACCCGTCGGCCCCCCGGCGCGCCACGTCCGTCGCCGTTCCCTCGATGCGGACGGAGCCGCCGTGCCGCGCGGTTCCGGCGATCACGAAGTCGACGATCAAGAGTGCGACGTCGTCCAGGGCGTAGACGTGGCGGGGGGAGACGGTGATGGGCAGCCCGAGTTCCAGGAACTCCGCGTTGGCCAGTCGCCGTGCCTTCCCCGTCACGGCCGTGCCGGGTTGGGGAACGAACAGCGCCCCGGGCTCGTACACCTGTTCCAGGATGTCGACGTCGCCGGTGTTGAACGCCGAGGCGAAGACCTCGGGGTGCCGTGCGGGGTCCGTCGTGAGTTGGATGTGGGTCGGAGTCTCGCTCATGGAGCGGAGCCAACAGGAGGCGCACGTGGGTAACCAAACGGAAACCGTGGTCAGGGCCGACGGCGGCTGGGACCGAGAGCTGGTCCCGGACGTGGCGGGGCGCACCCAGCGGCCGGACCCGGACTGCCCGGTCGAGGTCGCGCTGGCGGCCGTCTCCGGTCGCTGGACCACGCTGGTGCTACGGGAACTCCTGCACGGGCCCTGCTCCTTCACGGAACTCCGGCGCCGACTTCCCACCCTGAGCGCGAAGGTGCTGACCGAGCGGTTGGGTGAGCTCCAGGCGCGCGGCCTGGTCGGCAGGACGCGCGCCCCCGGCTTCCCGGCGCGGACCGAGTACGCGGTGACCGAGCGCGGGACAGCGCTGCGCCCACTGCTGATCAGCCTCTACCGCACCGGCCAGGCCCTCGGGGGCCTGCCCCCGCGCCGCTGAACCAGGTCGGTGGGACCTGTCGGCCGCGACCGAGGTGTGACGGCCCGGCCGGGTGCTCCGCTCCAGCCCGTCCCCGGAGTCACGAGGAGAGGTCAGCGCGCGCACCACGGCCGCGGTCGGGTGGATGACGTCGGCCTTCGGGCGCGGCCCGCGGATCGGTCACCCTTCCGGACGGACCTCGCGCCGATCGGGGCGGGGCGAAACCGCCCCGCCCCGGAGGTGCGGCGTCAGTTGCCCAGGCCGTCGTCGTGCGGGGGCTTGCCCGCTCCGCTCAGGCCGAACAGCAGCCGCTGCATGACCTGGGGGTCGAAGTCGTCCGGCTCCCCCGCCATCGCCTCGGCGGCGGGGGAGGGGCGTCGCTCCCGTTGGGGCAGGGGGACCGCCGTGCCGTTCAACCCCGTCGGCAGGGGGAGCTCACACCAGGCGAGTCGGATTCCGCCGTCGAGCGGAACGAGCCCGGTGCGCAGTTCCGACAACTGGGCCAGCACCGGGGCGTGCTCGTTGAACCGTTCGGTCTCGACCTCCACGACGAGGCAGTCACCGCGCAGGCGCAGGCGCACCGTGATGAAGCCCGCCGACTGCTGGTCGGTGTCCTCGACGGTGGCCGTGACCAGCGCGCTCATCACGCGGGACGCGTCGTCCTGCAAGGGGCGTAAGGACCACTCGGACAGGGTGAACCGGAGAAAGAGATCGGCGAGATTCACGGCATTGGGCACTGCGAGCAGGCGGAGGTCGTCGACCTGGATGGTTTGCGAGTTCACCAGGATCCTTTCTGCTTCCGCGTTCCGCGCGAGACGTCACGAGGCACCGGCGAGTCCGTATCTTGCCAACTCGAGCCGACGTCGGGTCTGGGCGGGTTCCCCTGACGCGGCTTTCCGTCGCTTCGACGTCATCCCAGGTGCCGAGCGTGGCAGCACGGGAAACGCGTGCACCGGAGCTTCCACTGTGGAAACTACCTGGTGGCACCAGGGTCGCCCAGTGGTGGGGCACCCGGTCGCCGCCGGCAGCGTTCTGACGCTCGGTAACCGCCGAACGGGTGCCGCCCCGTCGGACGATCGCCGCGCTCCCGTCGGCGGGGGCGCGACGCGTCCATCCTGCCCGCGATGGTCACCGGCCGATTCCGCCGTTCTCCGGGCCGAACCGCCGGGAATCGCGCAAACTCCGGGTACGGCGCCCGCCGGGGTGCTAATTTGGTCGAGTGACCAAAACAGTCGATCGACCAGGTCCCGGGCGAGGTGAACGACGCCGTGAGCAGCTGGTGGCGGTCGGCGTCGACCTGCTGGCGGAGGGCGGATGGCCCGCCGTGACCACCCGTGCGGTCGCCGAGCGGGCGACCGCGAACGTCGGGCTGATCCACTACCACTTCGGAGGTGTCGGCAACCTGCACCGCGCGATAGCCGAACGCGCGGGTGACCTCGTGATCAACCCGGTCATCGACGAGCTGTTGGAGGCCTCCGACGAACAGGCCGCCCTGGACACGCTGCGTGGTCTGCTGCCGAGTTCCGGGAGCACGCGGGCGAGCCGGCTCGCGGTCGAACTCGTTGTCGGAGCGATGCGGGACAGCAACCTCGGTGCCGTGATGCGGGACCAGATGCGCCAGTCGAGGGCGCAGGCCGCCGACCGGCTGGCCACGCTCCGACCGCACTGGTCGGCGAGCCGCTGCGCCGGTGTCGCCACCCTGGTGGTGGCGCTGCTCGACGGGCTGATGCTGCACCTGGTGCTCGACGAGGACCTGCCCACCGAGGAGGCCCTCGCCGCCATCGAGGAACTCGTGGGCGACCGCGACGACACGCCGGTCCCCTCCTGAGCCTGGCGACCCGCCTCCTCCGTGAGCGGATGGTCCCGGGCTCGGCCCTCCCCGCCGGTGGGGACGCGGGCTGGGCCGGTGGTGGGTGTCGGGACGCCGACGAGGACCTCGTCCCCCAGGGCCGCCGCTCCTGGGCGCTCGTGCGGTCCCGACTGGCGTACCCGGGCGGGCGAGAGCGGGCTGGGGAGCGCCCTCGGGTCTCCGTGCCGGGGTCAGCTGCCGAGCCGGGCGGGGCGGCGGTGGTTGGCCGTCGGCGCGGGAACGTCTCGTCGTTCTCCTGCCGGGGGAACGCCTCGCTCCCGCCCGTGCACCGGCTCGCTCGCGCAGCGTCCGCCGGCCTCCCTCGGCCCGGGAGGAGGCAAGCCGCCACCGTCACGTCAGCTTCGGTGGGGCGCCGCGCGCCCCCGTGGGTCCCGGGGACAGCTCGATGGCGGAATCGGACCGCTCTCCTGGCGCGACCCCATCCCTGGGTGAGGTGAGCCGCCGGCCGCGGTCCGCCAGCGTGGAGTTGGTCGAGGAGACGTGCCGTCTCGCGGGTCTGGGGTCTCCCGAAAACCGCGAGGGGGAACTAGGACGTGTCGCCCGCACACGACGAAGCGCGGTGGGGGATGCCCGCCACCGCGCTCGTTGGTCTCGTTGCGCCCTCGACAGGATTCGAACCTGTGACACCTGCCTCCGGAGGGCAGTGCTCTATCCACTGAGCTACGAGGGCTCACCATCGTCGGTTTCGGGATTCCCCTCGCCGGCGACGGGGAAAGCTTAGCGCATCCCGATCGGGGGTTCGCGCGCCCCCCCTTGGTTGACGCCTGAACGAGTTCACCTCCTCGTTCTCCCAGGCCAGGGGAGCGCGCGATTGCGGACTTGTACTCATGCGCATATCGCTATATGTTCGCTCCGGGAGGCGACGAGATGACAGCGGACAACGGCGGTCGTTCCGACGAGGGGCACCGGGGGCACGGACACGGGCACGGACACGGGCACGGGCACGGCATCACCGCGGCCGACGCGGTGAGCGCGTCCGGGAGGCATGTGCGGCGGATGGTGGCCGCGTTGTGCGTGCTCGTCACCTTCCTCGTCGTGGAGGTCGTGGTCGCCCTCGCCACCGGCTCCCTCGCGTTGCTCTCGGACGCCGGCCACATGCTGACCGACGTCCTCGGCATCGGGATGGCCCTCGCCGCGATCACCGCCGCCCGCCGAGCCGCGCGCCGCGCCTCCGGGACGCGCCGCACCTTCGGCCTCTACCGGCTGGAGGTGCTCGCGGCCCTGGCCAACGCCCTGCTGCTCTTCGCGGTCGCCGGCTTCATCCTGTACGAGGCCGCCCACCGCTTCACGGATCCGCCGGAGGTCGAGGGCGGTCCGGTCATGATCGCCGCCGCCGCCGGACTGGTCGCCAACCTCGTCGCCTTCGCCCTGCTGCGACAGGGCGCGGCCGAGAGCATCAACGTGCGGGGCGCCTACCTGGAGGTGCTGGCCGACACGCTGGCCTCGGTCGGAGTGCTCATCGGCGCCGCCGTCACGCTGCTCTTCGGCTGGCGGTACGCCGACCCGCTCGTGGCCGTCGCCATCGCGGCCTTCGTCATCCCCCGGACCGCACGGCTCGCGGGCCAGGCCCTGCGCATCCTCGTGCAGGAAGCGCCCGCCGAGGTCGACGTGCGCCAGCTCAGGCGGGACCTCGTCGGTCTCCCGGCCGTGGTCGGCGTGCACGACCTCCACGTCTGGACCCTCACCTCCGGCATGGAGGTCCTCCAGGCGCACCTGACGATCGAGACCGACGGCGACACCGGGACCGTGCTGGGCGAGGCCCAACGGATGCTCGCGGAGAAGTACGGCATCCACCACGCCACCCTCCAGGTGGAGCCCGCCCACCTCCCGATGAGCTGCCGCGAGTTGAGCTGGTGAACCGTTCGGCCCGAGACGGGGCACCGGGCGGACCACCACTGGTCTGACCAGCCGTCGCGCACCGTCCGGAGGTGGGGGCGCCGACAAACCCGGGCGCGCCCCGACCTCCCGGGGGCAGCCGGCGGTGGTGGCGGGACGATCAGCGCGCCGGCGGTCGCACCGGCACGGGTGGAGGGCGGCGGCCGAGCCCCCGGGAGGTCGGAACGGGAGAGGGCCACGAACCCCCGCCGGGGCGGCCCGGGACGGCGGGGGCGACCTGGCGCACCGCCGCCGAGGAGCGCGCGGGCGCGTCGCCGGTCAGTCGCCCGCCTCGGCGGGCGCGTCGCCGGGGGTGGTGGCGGTCGGTACGCCAGCACGAGCGCACCGACGGCCCGAGCGCGGTGGGGGTACGAACACACCCCGGCACCCGGCAGGGTCGGGCTCCCGACCAGTACCCGCCCTCGCGGCGCCGGTGGGGTCGGTCAGTTGTCGAAGGGCAGCGGCTCGGCCCCGCGCTCCCGCAGCATGCCCACCATCTTCGCGCTCTCCGCGGTCTGGTGCTGCAACATGTTCGACGCGAGGTTGCGCACCTGCACCCGACCGGCGCGCTCCGCCGCGTAGGTGGCCATCTCGACACCGCCCTCGTGGTGGCGGAGCATCAGCTGGAGGAACAGGACGTCGAGTTCCTCGCCCCGAGCCGCCCGCAGCTCGGCCAGCTCCTCCTCGCTGGCCATGCCCGGCATGATCGCCGGAGCACCGTTCTCGTCCTGGGGCACGGCGCCGTGGTGCTGGTGGCCCTCCGGGCCGGTCATCCAGTTCATGTAGCCGTCCACGGGTGTCAGCGAACGGTCCCAGATGTTCAGCCAGCCCTGCATCCAGCCGATCTGCTCGCGCTGGTTGGTGTCGATGTCGAAGGCCAGCTGGGAGATCGACGGGTCCTCCCCGTTCACCCGGTACAGGGTCGCCATCGTCGTCGCCTGGCGGTGGTGGATCGTCATGTCCTGCGCGAAGCCGACGTCCACGGACTCCGCCGACGGGGCCGCCGAACCGCCGGCCCCCGGCAGCCCGACCAGCATGCCGCCGGCGGCGCCGAGGAGCAGCAGCGCCAGCACCGCGCCCACGAGGGTCACCGCCCGTATCCACGGCGGCCCACCGGAGCCGACCCCCGGGGGCGGCGAACCGTCGCTCTTCTCGGCGCTCCCGCTCCGCGCCCTCGGGTGCCTCGTCACCACGTGGCCCTCAGCCCTCAGTCGTTGGTGTCGCCCTCGTCGGATGCGTCAGCGCCCTCGTCGGACTCGGGGGCCTCCGACTCATCCGTGGCCGGGTCCTCCTCGCCCTCCGGCTGCTCGCTCGCCTCCGGGGCGCCCGAGGGGTCGAGCATCTCGTCACCGGGACCGGTGTAGCCGCCGAAGTCCTCCGGGTTCGCCGACATCGGCATGGCGTCCGGTCCGGGCTCGCTCGGGTCGAAGGGCGGCGGGTTGTCCACGTCGAAGCGGGCCGGGTTCGGCATGCAGGTGGCACCGATCTCGGGGTAGACGTAGGCGTTGAGCTGGAGGGCCGTGATGAACTGGTCGATCCGCTCGTCGTCGGCGCTGTCGACCTTCAACCGGTGGCCCCATGCCTGGAGCGAGATCGGGCTGTCGAGGTCGGGGTAGGGCGACATCATCATCGCCGGCTCACCGATGACCTTGTTCCGCAGCGTCTCCAGGTCCTCGCCCTGGATCTGGTCCTCGTTGTAGGCGATCCAGACGGCGCCGTGCTCCAGCGAGTGGACCATGTTCTCGTTCCGCACCGGGACGTCGTAGACCACGCCGTTGCAGCCAGCCCACACCTCGTCGTGCGGTCCGCCGTTGGGCGGGAACTCCTCGTAGGCCACCCGCTGCGGAGCGACCACGTGCAACTGGCCCGCGTACTCCTCGCTGGTGACGCCCTCGATGTCCAGGGCCGGGTTCTGGTTCTCCTCCGAGGGCGTGAAGGCGCGGATGTCGGCGGTGGCCTCGTACTGCGTGTAGACGTAGGTGAAGATGCCGCCGGCGAAGAGCACCAGCACCGCCACGGCGGCCAGGGTGCCCCAGGGCTTCGACTTCTTCACGGCCGTCGCCGCGCGGGCGTTGCGTACCGCTTTGGAGCTCTTTCCGCTCGCCATGCCTGTCGGACCTCGTCTCCGTGACTACCGCACTCCGCACCTGACGGCGGACAGTCTATGAGCCGCGAGCGGAATTCGGTACGTGTGGTCGGCCTCTCGTTCACCCAGAGTCAGACCGGGATGGCGGACGGTGCCGACCCCTCGCGGGGGTCGCCGACCCCGCCCCGGCCGGGCGTGTGCGCGGTGTCCGCACCCGGCGGTGAAGCGGGTGTGGGTACCGGGTGGGGGCACTCGACGTGAGCGAACACGCGCGGTGGGCCACCCACGGGGCGGCCAAGCCGCACCGCGTCCCAGCAGGCGGGACGCGGTGCGCCCACCGGACAACCCGCTCGTTTGTCGTGGTGGCGGCTGCCTAGACTTTCCCGGGTGAACCCCGCCGTGCTCAGCGACCTGATCCGTTCCACCGCAGCGGAAGCGCTCACCACCCGTGGGCTGGACACCACCGTGCTGCCAGCCACCGTGACCGTGGAGCGACCCAGAAACCCCGAGCACGGCGACTACGCCACGAACCTCGCCCTCCAGGTCGCCAAGAAGGTCGGAGTGGCGCCCCGCGAGTTCGCCGGGTGGCTCGCCGAGGCGCTGGCGCACCAGGACGGCGTGCGGTCGGTGGACATCGCCGGTCCCGGCTTCCTCAACCTGCGCCTCGACCCGGAGGCGCAGGGACTGGTCATCCGCGAGGTGCTGCGCCGGGGCGAACACTTCGGTGAGGGCGACGAGCTCTCCGGCACCCGGATCAACCTGGAGTTCGTCTCCGCCAACCCCACCGGGCCCATCCACCTGGGCGGTACCCGCTGGGCGGCGGTCGGGGACACCCTGGGACGGCTGTTCGCCGCGCGCGGCGCCGACGTCACCCGCGAGTACTACTTCAACGACGCGGGCGCCCAGATCGACCGCTTCGTGCGCTCGCTGGTCGCCGCCGCCAAGGGCGAGCCGGTGCCAGAGGACGGGTACGGCGGCGACTACATCGCCGAGATCGCCGCCAGCGTGCTCCAGGCGGAGCCCGACGTGCTCGGCCTGCCGGAGGACGAGGTCGCCGAGACCTTCCGCCGGGTCGGCGTCGGCATGATGTTCGAGCAGATCAAAGGGAGCCTGCACGACTTCGGCACCGACTTCGACGTCTACTTCCACGAGGACTCCCTGCACTCCTCGGGAGCGGTGGACCGGGCGGTCGAGCGGCTGAAGGAGGCGGGGAGCCTCTACCACTCCGAGGGTGCCTGGTGGCTCCGCTCCACCGAGTTCGGCGACGACAAGGACCGGCCGGTCATCAAGAGCGACGGGCAGCCCGCCTACATCGCCGGTGACCTCGCCTACTACCTGGACAAGCGGTCCCGGGGCTTCGACCTCTGCGTCTACATGCTCGGGGCCGACCACCACGGCTACATCAACCGCCTGAAGGCCGCCGCGGCCGCGTTCGGGGACGACCCTGGCACGGTCGAGGTCCTGATCGGCCAGATGGTCAACCTCGTCCGGGGCGGGGAGACCGTCCGGATGAGCAAGCGCGCGGGCACCGTGGTCACCCTGGAGGACCTGGTGGACGCCGTCGGGGTCGACGCGGCCCGGTACTCGCTGATCCGGGCATCCGTGGACTCCCCGCTGGACATCGACCAGGAGTTGTGGAGTTCGCGCAGCAACGAGAACCCGGTCTTCTACGTGCAGTACGCGCACTCCCGGCTCGCCTCGATCCAGCGCAACGCCCTGGAGCTCGGGGTGGACGCCGGCGACCCGGAGCGGACCGACTACGGCCTGCTCTCCCACGAGCGGGAGGGTGACCTCCTGCGGGAGCTCGCCGCCTTCCCGGAAAAAGTGGAGATGGCCACCCGGCTGCGGGAGCCGCACCGGATCGCCAGGTACCTGGAGGAGCTCTCCAGCGCCTACCACAAGTTCTACGACGCCTGCCGGGTCCTGCCGATGGGCGACGAGAAGCCGACCGAGTTGACCTCGGCCCGCCTCCAGCTCTGCGCCGCCACGCGGCAGGTGCTGGCCAACGGCCTCGCCCTGCTCGGCGTCAGCGCACCCGAACGGATGTGATCATGCGCGCCCATCCCGCCGGTCCCCGCCACGCGGAGGTCCTGCTCCCGGTCAACACCGCCGGCCCCCGGCCGGCGTCCTCCGCCGAGCTCGACGCGTTGCCGCCCACGGTGTGGCCGGCGAACACGTCCCGCCACGCCGACGGAGCGGTGCGGATCGGTGGCGTGGACGTCCGTGAGCTGGCCAGGGACTTCGGCACCCCGCTGTTCGTCCTCGACGAGGACGACTTCCGGTCCCGGTGCCGCGAGTACCAGCGCGCCTTCGGGGAACGGGCCCGCGTCCACTACGCCTCCAAGGCGTTCCTGTGCACGGAGGCGGCCCGGTGGGTCGCCCAGGAAGGGCTCAGCCTCGACGTGTGCAGCGGCGGGGAACTCGCCGTCGCGCTGCGAGCGGACTTCCCCCCGGAGCGGATCGCCTTCCACGGCAACAACAAGTCGGTCCCGGAGCTCGCGGCCGCCCTGGACGCCGGCGTCGGCGTCATCGTGGTGGACTCCTTCGAGGAGATCGACCGCCTGGACCGCCTCACCGCCGAGAACCCGCCGGCCGGCGGCCGGCAGGACGTCATGATCCGGGTCACGGTGGGAGTCGAGGCTCACACCCACGAGTTCATCGCGACCGCCCACGAGGACCAGAAGTTCGGTTTCTCGCTGGCGGGGGGAGCCGCGGCCGAGGCGGCCAGGCGCGTGCTGCGGGCTGGGGGGCTCCGGCTCGTGGGCCTGCACAGCCACATCGGTTCGCAGATCTTCGACCTCGCCGGTTTCGAACTGGCCGCCAAGCGGATCGTCGGCCTGCTCTCCGACCTCCACGACGAGCACGGCGCCCAGACGATGGCGGACCTGGACACCCTCGACCTCGGCGGGGGGCTCGGCATCGCCTACACCGAGCAGGACCGGGTCCCCGAGGTCGGTGAGATCGCCGCCACCCTCTGGGAGATCGTCCGCCGGGAGTGCGGCTTCGCCGGGCTGGACACGCCGCTGCTGGCCGTGGAACCGGGACGTTCGATCGTCGGGCCGGTGATGGTGACGCTCTACGAGGTGGGCACCACCAAGGACGTCGTCGTCCAGGACGGGGCCAGCCGGCGCTACGTCAGCGTCGACGGCGGGATGAGCGACAACATCCGCACCGCCCTCTACGACGCGGTGTACGACTGCCGCCTGGTCTCCCGCCGGGCCGAGGAACCGCCGGTGCTCAGCCGGGTCGTCGGCAAGCACTGCGAGTCCGGTGACATCGTCGTGCGGGACTGCTGGCTCCCCGCCGACCTGCGACCGGGTGACCTGGTCGCCGTCGCCGCGACCGGCGCCTACTGCTACGCGATGGCGAGCGACTACAACCGGTTGCCCCGGCCCGCCGTCGTCGCGGTCCGGGACGGCCAGGCGCGGTTGCTGCTGCGCCGGGAGACCATGGACGACCTGTTGCGCCTGGAGGTGTCATGACATCGGCTACCGGTTCGACCCCACCGGTCAGGGTCGCGATGCTCGGTTGCGGCACGGTCGGTACGCAGGTCGAACGCCTGATCCGGGAGCAGTCCGCCGACCTGACCGCGCGGGTCGGGGCTCCGGTGGAGCTGACCGGCATCGCGGTGCGCCGACCGCACCGCCACCGTGAGGTGCCGGAGGAACTGCTGACCACGGACGCCGAGGCGCTCGTGGCCTCCGACGTCGATGTCGTCGTGGAGGTCATCGGTGGGATCGAGCCGGCCAGGAGCCTGCTGCTGGCGGCCCTGCGCGCCGGTAAGTCGGTGGTGACCGCCAACAAGGCCCTGCTCGCCGAGCACGGCCCCGAGCTGTACGAGGCGGCCGACGAGTCGGGCGCCGACCTCTACTTCGAGGCGTCGGTGGCCGGCGCGATCCCCCTGCTGCGGCCCCTGCGGGAGTCCCTGGCCGGTGACCGGGTCAACCGGGTGATGGGGATCGTCAACGGCACGACCAACTACGTCCTGTCGGCGATGGACTCGACCGGGGCCGCCTACGGCGAGACCCTGGAGGAGGCGGGGCGGCTCGGGTACGCCGAGGCCGACCCGACGGCGGACGTGGACGGTTTCGACGCCGCCGCGAAGGCCGCGATCCTGGCCTCGCTGGCCTTCCACACCCGGGTCCCGGCCGAGGCCGTGCACCGGGAGGGCATCTCGCGCGTGACCGCCGCCGACATCACGGCGGCCAGGGGCATGGGGCGTGTCGTGAAGCTCCTGGCCATCTGCGACCGGGTGGTGGACGAGGACGGCGGCGAGTCCGTCTCGGTCCGGGTGCACCCGGCGATGATCCCGCGCGGCCACCCGCTGGCGACGGTGGGCGGGGCGTTCAACGCCGTGTTCGTGGAGGCGGAGGCAGCCGGGCAGCTGATGTTCTACGGGCAGGGCGCGGGTGGCCCGCAGACGGCGAGCGCCGTCCTCGGGGACCTCGTCGCGGTGGCCCGCAACCGGGTCGCCGGCGGGCGCAGCCCCCGGGAGTCCGCCTACGCCGAGCTGCCAGTGCGCCCGATGGGGCAGGTGGCGACCCGTTACCACATCAGCCTGGACGTCGCGGACCGCACGGGAGTGTTGGCGCAGGTCGCCGCCGTGTTCGCGGAGAACGACGTGAGCATCGCGACCGTGACCCAGCGGGGCCACCGCGACGAGGCGAGCCTGGTCATCGCCACGCACCTCGCCTCCGAGGACGCGTTGCGGGGCACCGTCGAGAAGATCGCGGCCCTCTCCGCCGTGCGGGAAGTGGTGAGCGTGATGCGCGTGGAGGGCGAGGAGCCGTGACCGAACAGACCGCGTTGTCCCCCATCCCACCGGCGGTGTCCGGCGGGGCCGGCCCCTCGGCGGTGGCCGGCACCGGCGGTCCGGCGGCGGGGTGGCCCGGTGTCATCGCCGCCTACCCCGCTCGGGTGGCGGTACCCGCCGGCGCCGGGATCGTCACCCTCCACGAGGGCGGCACCCCATTGCTCCCGGCCCCCCACCTGAGCGAGCTGACCGGTACCTCCGTCTACCTCAAGGTGGAGGGTGTCAACCCCACCGGGTCCTTCAAGGACCGGGGTATGACGGTGGCGATCACGCACGCGCTGGCCTCCGGCAGCAAGGCCGTGATCTGCGCGTCCACCGGCAACACCTCGGCCTCCGCCGCCGCCTACGCGGCCAGGGCCGGCCTGACCTGCGCGGTGCTGGTGCCCAGCGGGAAGATCGCCCTGGGCAAGATGGCCCAGGCAGTGGCCCACGGGGCCCGCATCCTCCAGGTGGCCGGCAACTTCGACGACTGCCTGGAACTGGCCCGCAAGACCGAGGCGGAGCACCCGGTGACCCTGGTCAACTCGGTCAACCCGGTGCGGATCGAGGGGCAGAAGACCGCGGCCTTCGAGATCTGCGACGTCCTCGGCCGCACCCCCGACATCCACTGCCTGCCGGTGGGCAACGCCGGGAACATCACCGCCTACTGGAAGGGCTACCAGGAGTACGCGGACGACGGCCTGGTGCGGGGTACGCCCAGGATGTTCGGTTTCCAGGCGGCTGGGGCGGCTCCGATGGTGCACGGCCAGCCGGTCGCCAACCCGGAGACGATCGCCACCGCGATCCGGGTGGGCAGCCCCGCGTCCTGGCAGGGGGCCGAGCGCGCCAGGGCGGAGTCCGGTGGTCGGTTCGACGCGGTGACCGACGAGCGGATCCTGAGCGCCTACCGGCTGCTGGCCGCCCGGGAGGGTGTCTTCGTCGAGCCCGCCTCCGCGGCCAGCGTGGCCGGTCTGCTGCTGTCCTCGGAGGAGGGGCGGTTGGACCCCGGGTCCGTGGTGGTGTGCACCGTCACCGGGCACGGTCTGAAGGACCCGGGCACCGCACTGGAGGGCGCGGTGGACGTGGAGCCGCTGCCCGTCGACGCGAACGCCGTCGCCGCCGCCCTGGAGCTCCGGTGAGCCTTTGGAGACGAGCGGCGTTCCCCGGGTGGAGGCGACCGTGATCGGCCGGGAGCTGTCGGTGCGGGTTCCCGCGTCGACGGCGAACCTGGGGTCGGGGTTCGACACCCTCGGGCTGGCCCTGGCGCTGTACGACGAGGTGTGGCTCCGGGTGGTGGACCGGGGCGTCCGGGTGGAGGTCTCGGGCGAGGGAGCCGACGCGGTGCCCCGGGACGCCAGCCACCTGCTGTTGCGGGCGTTGCGGGCCGCCACCGACGCGCTCGGCGTGGAGCTGCCCGGGGTGGAGCTGCGGTGCGTCAACCGCATCCCGCACGCCCGGGGTCTGGGCTCCTCCGCCGCGACGATCGTGTCCGGGATCGCCGCCGGTTACGCGTTGGCCGGGCGGGAGCCGGACGAGTCGGCGCTCGACCTCGCCGCCCGGTTCGAGGGACACGCCGACAACGTGGCGGCGAGCATGGTCGGCGGGGTGGTCGTGGCCTGGTCGTCGGCCGGTGCGTCCCCGACGTTCCGCGCGCTCCGGCTCGAACCGCACCGCGCGCTCGCGCCGGTGCTGCTGGTGCCCGAGGTGGAGTCGGCCACCCACACCACGCGGGGTCTGCTGCCGGAGCGGGTCCCCCACGAGGACGCGGCGTTCGCGGCCAGCCGGGCCGCCCTCGCCGTCGCGGCGCTGACCTCGCGGCCCGACCTGCTGCTGGACGCGACCGGGGACCGGCTGCACCAGGAGTACCGGCGACCCGCCTGGCCCCGGTCGTTGGCGCTGGTGGAGGAGCTGCGGGCCGCCGGTGTCCCGGCGGCCATCTCCGGGGCGGGCCCCACCGTGGTCGCCTTCCCCGTCGGCGCGCCGTCCTGGGCGGGATTCGACACGAGCGGGTTCGAGGTGTGCCCGTTGGCCGTGGACACCCGAGGGGTGACGGTCCGTGAGGAGCCGGCCGATCCGTGACCGGTGCCGCGGGCGTGCCTGGGCTGTTCGGGGTCCCCGGTAGGAGGGGACTCCCGGGCAGCCGGTAACATGGAGTCATCGGAGGGGGATGGCCGCGGCGAAGCACCGCGCTGGCCAGAACCGCTGGACCTCCAGCCTTTCGCCAGTACCCCCGCTACCTGGTCGCCTTCTCCGTCAGCCATACCCGATCGACGGCACAACACCCTCCATCGGTGGTGATCTTGGCCGTTGGTTCGGCCGCCGGGAGACACGCAGGTGACGCGGGTTGTTGCGAGCTGTTGACGAGCGGTCTACCCTCGAAGGCGATCAGTCACCGCGCGCACGGGCGCCGGTACCGTCCCGGGTAGTCAACTCGGGAGGCATTCTCTCGCTATGAGGTTGGTTCACGCTATCCAGCGGGGACCAGCGGTGGAGAGTACCCGGACAGCCTGGGGTGGCCGAGGAGTCCGTACGGGTGGTTCTTCGTGAGTGTCGTCAGGTGTGGCAGCGTCGAGAATCGCCATAAGCGGGCAGGTTAGGGTGCGTGCGGGCAGAACGTCGTGACCGCCAGTTCTGCCCCCGAGCCCGCAGTGCCGCACTGCGTCCCGCAGCGTGGCAGGTCCGCTGGTCCGCGTAGGAGGCGCGGACCGGTCAGGAAGGACATTTGTGAGCAACACCGAACTGTTGAGCGGCGAGGCGGGCACGGCGGCCTCGGCTGCTGACCAGCCAGAAGCGGATAAGCCCAAGTCACGCAAGGGCTCTGCGGCGAAGGGGGAGGTACCGCACCAGGCGGACAACGGAGCCGCTCCCCGTCGGCGCGGAGGGCTGTCCGGCATGGTGATGGCGGAGCTTCGCCAGCTCGCCGGGGAACTCGGCATCACCAGCACCACTGGAATGCGTAAGGGTGATCTCATCGCCGCGATCAAGGAGCGGCAGGGCGGTGGTTCCGCCAAGACCGACACCGCTGCGCAGCTGCCGTTCGGGTCCGGGGACCAGGGCAAGACCGAGCAGACCTCCGCGGACGCGCCGGCGCAGCCGGCTCCCAGCCGCCGCTCCAGGGGCGCCAGTGCGTCCGAGAGCGCGTCGTCCGGTGAGGGTGAGGAGGACGGTGGCCGTCGCGGCCGTCGTCGCCGCACCTCGAGCCGGGCCGCCAGCGCCACCGACGGTGGCGGCGGCGATGACCGGGGCGGCGAGCGCCAGGAGCGTGGTGAGCGTCAGGACCGTGGTGAGCGTCAGGACCGTGGTGAGCGTCAGGACCGTGGCGAGCGTCAGGACCGTGGTGAGCGCCAGGACCGCGGCGACCGCCAGGACCGCGCGTCGCGCAACGACCGCCAGAACGACGGTCGGGACGATGACGACGAGGACGGCGGCGGCCGGCGGCGGGGACGCAGGTTCCGGGATCGTCGCCGGGGCCGTGGCCGCGCCGAGGGTGGCGGGAACGAGCCGGAGGTGCGGGAGGACGACGTCCTCCTGCCCGTGGCCGGCATCCTGGACGTGCTGGAGAACTACGCGTTCGTCCGCACTTCGGGGTACCTCGCCGGCCCGAACGACGTCTACGTGTCCCTGTCGTTGGTCCGCAAGTACGGGCTCCGGCGGGGCGACGCGATCACCGGTGTGGTCCGCCAGCCGCGTGAGGGCGAGCAGCAGCGCCAGAAGTTCAACCCGATGGTGCGGGTCGACTCCATCAACGGCCTCGCGCCGGACGCCGCTCGGGGACGCCCGGAGTTCACCAAGATGACTCCGCTGTACCCGAACGAGCGGCTGCGGTTGGAGACCGAGTCGCACGCCCTGACCGGCCGGGTCATCGACCTGGTCATGCCGGTGGGCAAGGGCCAGCGGGCCCTGATCGTCTCGCCGCCCAAGGCCGGCAAGACGATGGTGCTCCAGGCCATCGCCAACGCCATCACGACCAACAACCCCGAGTGCTACCTGATGGTCGTGCTGGTCGACGAGCGGCCCGAGGAAGTCACCGACATGCAGCGCTCGGTGAAGGGCGAGGTCATCGCCTCGACCTTCGACCGGCCGCCGTCCGACCACACGACGGTGTCGGAGCTCGCCATCGAGCGGGCGAAGCGGCTGGTGGAGCTGGGTTACGACGTGGTCGTGCTCCTCGACTCCATCACCCGGCTCGGCCGGGCCTACAACCTGGCGGCGCCGGCCTCGGGTCGGATCCTCTCCGGTGGTGTGGACTCGACGGCGCTGTACCCGCCGAAGCGGTTCCTGGGCGCGGCCCGCAACATCGAGAACGGTGGTTCACTGACCATCTTCGCGACGGCGCTGGTCGAGACGGGATCCGCCGGCGACACGGTGATCTTCGAGGAGTTCAAGGGCACCGGCAACGCGGAGCTGAAGCTCGACCGCAAGATCGCGGACAAGCGGACGTTCCCGGCGGTCGACGTCGACGCCTCGAGCACCCGCAAGGAGGAGCTCCTGCTCTCCCCGGACGAGCTCGCCGTCACGCACAAGCTGCGGCGTGTTCTCTCCGCGCTGGATGACCAGCAGGCGCTCGACCTGCTGCTCGAGCGGCTGCGGAAGACCCGGACGAACATCGAGTTCCTGATGCAGGTGGCGAAGAACACGCCTGGCGGGAACGGGGACTGAGGACGCACCGGAGGCGTTGCCGTCGTCGCACGGCGGCAGGGCCTCCGGTCACCCGGCGCCGCTCACCACCTCGGGCCGCGAACAACGGTCCGCCTCGCCGCCATCGGTCGGGCAGGGGCGCCGGCCGGCGAGCAGCAGCACCCAGGACACCACGGCCGCGGCGGCGCACCCCAGCGCCGCCGACGTGGGGACCGGCAGGTCGCCCACGGTCAACGCGCAGGTGATCAGGACCAGGCCGTAGGGCCAGCTCAACCACCGTGGTGACCACGGGCGGGTCCACGCGACCGAACCGGCGAACACCGCGTTCAACCCGGCCGCCGCGCCGAAGAGGACCGACCAGTCCGGGTGAACGGCATCCCCGGCGGCGGGCAGCACCAGGCCCAGGCCACCCAGCCCGAGCACGGTGCACAGGAACGTCGGGGGCACCAGCAGCCAGGCCCACACCCGCAGCGGTCCCAGGTTCGCGCACAACACGGAGCCAGGATGGAACAGCCCCGCCTGGCGCGGCGGCAGCCAGCCGCTCCGATCGCCCGACGGACCGGAGACGGCGGCGGGTGGCCCCTGCGTCACGGTGAGTGGCATGGGGCGTTCGGAAACAGACGGCGACCCCCACGCGTTGTGGAGGGTGGCGGCGACGCGGTGGCCATCTGGCACACTGGTTCGCCGAACCCGGCTCCGGTTCACCCCCTCACCCGGCCCCTGGCGAGTGCCAGGCGACCAGGCAGGGCGGACCCGGCGGCCCAAGAAGGAAGGGACACACCTGTGAAGACCGGTATCCACCCCGAGTACGTGACCACGCAGGTCACCTGCGGTTGCGGCAACACCTTCACCACCCGGAGCACCCGTTCCACCGGTGCGGTGACTGTCGAGGTCTGCTCCAACTGCCACCCGTTCTACACGGGCAAGCAGCGGATCCTGGACACCGGTGGCCGGGTGGCCCGCTTCGAGGCCCGCTACGGCCGCCGCAAGAAGTAGCTCTTTCGACGGCGCCCACCCCACCGAGCTGGCGGGGTGGGCGCCGTCGGCGTGTGTCCGGGGTCCGGTCGGCAGTGACCAGGGCCCGGCGGTGTCGTCAGGACGGAGGGTGCGGCGTGGAGAACTCGGCGCTACGGAGCTTGCTCACCGAGTACGGGGAGCTGGAGGAGCGGTTGGGTGACCCCGCCGTGCTGGCGGACCGCGCCGCGGCACGCCGGTACGGCCGGCGGCACGCCGAGCTGACGGCCATCGTGCAGGCCGCCCGCGAGCTGGAGCGGGTGCGCACCGACCTGGAGGCCGCCCGGGAGCTCGCCTCCGAGGACCAGGCCTTCGCCGAGGAGGCAGAGGAACTGGCCGCCCAGCTCCCCGAGCTGGAGGCGAGGGTGGCCGAGCTGCTCGTCCCCCGCGACCCGCACGACGCCTCCGACGCCGTGCTGGAGATCAAGTCGGGGGAGGGCGGCGCGGAGTCCGCGCTGTTCGCCGCCGAGCTGCTGCGGATGTACGAGCGGTACGCCGAGCGCCGGGGGTGGCGCACCGAGGTGCTGGGCGTCACCGAGTCCGAACTCGGGGGCATCAAGGACGCCACGATGGTCGTGAAGGGCCCGGTGCGAGCCGACGGCGTGTGGTCGAGGCTGAAGTTCGAGGGCGGGGTGCACCGCGTCCAACGGGTCCCGGTGACGGAGTCCCAGGGCCGCATCCACACCTCGGCCGCCGGGGTCCTCGTGTACCCGGAACAGGAGGACGTCGCCGTCGAGATCGACGAGAACGACCTCCGGGTGGACGTGTTCCGCTCCTCCGGGCACGGCGGGCAGAGCGTGAACACGACGGACTCCGCGGTCCGGATCACCCACCTGCCGACGGGCATCGTCGTGTCCTGCCAGAACGAGCGCAGCCAGTTGCAGAACAAGACCAGGGCCATGCAGGTGCTCCGCGCGCGGCTGCTGGCGGCGGCGGAGGAACAGGCCGCGCGGGAGGCGTCCGCCGCCCGCCGCAGCCAGGTGCGCACGGTCGACCGCTCCGAGCGGGTGCGGACGTACAACTTCCCGGAGAACCGGATCTCCGATCACCGGGTCGGGTACAAGGCGCACAACCTGGACCAGGTCCTCGAGGGCGACCTCGACGCGGTGTTGGACGCGCTGAGCGCCGCCGACCGCCAGGAGCGGATGGAACGCAGCGCGGCACCGACGGCCTGAGGTTCGAGGACCGATCGGCGGCCCACCTCCCCGGCGGGGCGCTCACTCCGGCGGGGGACCACCCCGGTAGCCCGGTCGGCGGGTTGGTCGGGTCGGGCGCCCGCTGACCGGGCGCACCGCGCTGGCCGTGGTTGGCTGGTGCGGGGGAGACGGGTTCCGGACCGGGAGGGGGAGGAATTGTCCAAGCAGCCGTTGCGACTCGCCGTCGCCGAGGCCGAACGAATCCTGCGGGAGGCCGGGGTCGCGAGCCCCCGCGCGGACGCCGAACTGCTCGCCGCCCACGTCGTCGGGGTGGAACGCACCAAGCTCACGATGGTTCCGTTGGTGTCCGTCTCCGTGGTCGAGGAACTGCACCGACTGGTCAGGGAACGGTCGAAGGGCATCCCCCTCCAACACATCACCGGCTGGGCGGCCATGGGGGCGATCACGGTGAGCGTGGGGCCGGGCGTCTTCGTACCGAGGCCGGAGACGGAGCTGCTGCTGGCCTGGGGGCTGGCGCACCTGCGCCGCACCAGGCAGCCGACGATCGTGGACCTGTGCACCGGCTCCGGTGTCCTGGCGCTCGCCTTCGCCAACGCCCGCCCCGACGCCTCCGTCCACGCGGTCGAGCGGGACCCGAGCGCGCTCGCCTGGGCGAGGCGCAACGCCAACGCGCTGGTGGGTGCGGGGGACCGCCCGGTCGATCTCCGGTTCGGTGACGTCGGCGATCCGGAGCTGCTGGCGGAGCTGGACGGCACGGTCGACCTCGTCGTGTGCAACCCGCCCTACGTGCCGGAGGGAACGCCCGTGCCGGTCGAAGTCGCGGAGCACGATCCGCACGCGGCGGTCTTCAGCGGCCTCGACGGCATGGACACCATCCGCCACGTCGTGCACTGCGCGGTGCGGCTGCTCCGCCCAGGTGGGGCGCTGGCGCTCGAACATGACGACACCCACGGCGAGGCGGTGCCCGAACTGCTCCGGGCGCGCCAGGTGCTCACCGAGGTCGCCGACCACCCCGACCTGGCGGGACGGCCGAGGTTCGCCACGGCCCTGCGGCGTTCGTTGTCCTGATCCGACCAGGGGAGGGCGTCCGATCGGCCGCCCTCCCCGACTCGGTGAACCGTCACCAGTACGGGTACCACTTCTGGTCGACCGCGCCCGTGCAGTGCCAGATCAGGGTCGGAGTGCCGTCGTCCCAGCGGCCGTGCTCCGTGCCCAGGCACCGGTTGGCCAGCACGGAGACGATGTCCCCCGACTCGACGCGCCACCGTTGGGCGTCCGACCCGTCACAGTGCGCGATCCGCACCGGGGTGCCGGCGGAGGGGTCGCCGCCGGCGACGGCGAGGCAGTAGCCGAGGGCGCGGATGGTGTCGCCTTCCCGGGTCCACTGCTGGGCGTCCGAGCCGTTGCAGTGGGCGATCTGCACCGGGGTGCCGTCGCTGGCGTTGCCGCCGGCCACGTCCAGGCACAGCTCGCCGATGCCCCTGATCGTCCCGGTCCCGTCTCCGGGCGGCGGGGTGCCCGAGCCCTCGTAGACCCGTACGTAGTCGATGAGCATCCGCTGGGGGAACTGGGTGGAGTCGTCGGGCGGGCCGGGCCAGTTGCCGCCCACCGCCGAGTTCAGGATCATGAAGAAGTCCTGGTCGAACACCCAGGGGTTGTTGCCCACGTCGGAGCGCGTGACCTGGTGGTACACGTGCCCGTCCACCGACCACACCATGCCATCGGGTGACCAGTCGACCGCGAAGACGTGGAACCCGTCGGCGAACTGCTGGCCGCCGGGCAGCGTGTACGAGCCGGTGATGCCCTCGCCGGCCGAGTAGCCGGGGCCGTGGATGGTGCCGTGCGCGGTGCCACCCTCCCGGCCGACGACCTCCATGATGTCGATCTCGCCGCTGTGCGGCCAGGGTGTCTCGGGGAAGTTGTCGCCCAACATCCAGAACGCTGGCCACACCCCGTTGCCCCGGGGCACCTGGATTCGGGCCTCGAAACGGCCGTAGCGCTGGGAGAACTTGTCCTGCGTCGTGAGGCGGGCGGAGGTGAACTGGCAGGGGCCGTAGTGGCAGCTCAGCCCGTCGGTGCCCTCCCGGGTCGAGGTGATGACCAGGTTGCCCTGCCCGTCGAGCGCGGAGTTGCGGCGGTCGGCCGTGTAGTACTGGAGTTCGTTGTTGCCCCAGCCGTGGCCACCGATCTCGTGGTTCCACCTGGCGGGGTCGGGGGCGGCGCCGGAGGGACCCTCGAAGTCGTCCTCCCAGGTGAGGGCGAGCGGGGTCGCCCCGACCGCCGAGGAGGGGGCGCTCGTCGTCGACGCCAGCGCCGTCGACGCGTCGACATCGGGTGCCGGGTCGACGTCCGCGTGGGCGGCCGGTACGGCGAGACTCGCGCCGACGGCCAGGACAGCGGCCAGGACGCCGGCATTCCTTCTCCGGCCACGTCGACCGGACGTCGGCACAGGGGAAAGGGCCATGAAGATGACCTCCACTCACGGGCGGAAGAATTGTGGTCGGAAACAAAACACCGCCAGTTCCCGATGTCAAGGGCGCGGATGTCCCGTGGGGTTGGGGCGAGGCTGGCGGGAGTACTGGAACCGCTTCCGTCCGGACCTCCGGATACCGCCGTGCGGTGCATCAGAGGTGGTCAGAATCGGCCCAAAACGGGCCAGGTGGCCGCCGTTGCGCTGCGGGTTCGCCGTATCGCGGGTACACCCGCCCGGTGCGGGGCGAATGACAAGGAGTCGGCGCCAGCCATTCGACGTTCGTTCCACTCGCGGACGCGGGAAAGGCGATCGGGTGAACGAAGGGAATCGTCGGAGCGGAGCCGGGAAAACGCGGGAGTGCCGAGGGCATCGCGTGCCGGTCCGTTTCGCGGAGGACGGCTGTTCCCTCGCCGGACCCCCAGGGGAAGGCCGTCGTCGCCCCGCTCGGCCAGGGGGGCGGGACGGGGCACGCTGGCACCGGCCCCGGCGGTCGGGAGCGGGTGGGCCGTTCCCCTGTCCGCCACCGGCGGGCAGGTCCCGCTGCCCTCCCCGTCACCGGGGGTGCCAGGATCGTCCGTGTGAGCACGAGCTATGACTGCAACATTCCCGAGACCCGGCAGGCGGGGCTCGCCGCCGCCGCGGAGACGGTGCGCGCCGGCCAGCTCGTCGTGCTGCCCACCGACACCGTCTACGGGCTGGGGTGCGACGCCTTCGACTCCGCCGCCGTCCGAAGCCTGTTGAGCGTCAAGGGGCGTGGCCCGGACATGCCCGTCCCGGTGCTGGTCGGGTCCTGGACGACGATCGATGGCCTGGTGCTGTCGGTGCCCAGGCCGGCCAGGGCCCTGATCGAGGCGTTCTGGCCGGGTGGCCTGTCCCTGGTGCTCAACCACGCCCCCTCCCTGGCCTGGGACCTCGGGCGCACCCGGGGAACCGTGATGCTGCGGATGCCGTTGCACCCGGTGGCCCTCGAACTGCTGCGCGAGGTCGGCCCGATGGCCGTCTCCAGCGCCAACCGGTCCGGTCAGCCGCCGGCCACCACGGCGGAGGAGGCCAGGGAGCAGCTGGCGGAGGACGTCCCCGTCTACCTCGACGGTGGCGCCGCCGAGCGGGCCACCCCGTCCACGATGGTGGACCTGACCGGCCCCACGCCCCAGATCCTGCGGGTGGGTGCGGTGTCGGCTGAGGAGATCTCCGAGGTCCTCGGCGTCGAGGTGGCCGTCGCGGACTGAGGGGTCCGGCGGCCGAGCTCCTCGACGCCGAAGCCGGTGCCCGCACGACAGGGCGCCGAGGCATCGCCTCGGCCATCCCGGTCAGGCGGGTGGGGCCGGTCGACCTCGGCTTCGGCGGCGGCGCCCTGCTGGCCCCTCCACGGCGCGACAGGCGGGACCCCTCGGTGCTCGGGGACGGCGCGCCGACCGGACGAAGATCGGGCCGCCGACCTGACAGCAAGATCACGCAGTAGCGTGAGAGCGCGCGTTCGGCCCCGGCGTCCCCGCCGGTTCCGGGCGCGCCGACGCCCCCGCGCGGGGGCCTCCCCGTCCCGAGGCTGGTGTGCCCGGCACCACCAACCAGGGCTAAGGTCTGGGGCACCGCGACGCGCGAGGGCGCCGGTTGGTGGAGACCTGACGACGGGCGGACACCGCGGGGCCCGGTCGGGCCAACGCTCGTGGCGACGCGACGCGGTCACTCGTTCCCATCCGAGGCGAGGAGCATCCAGCAGTGAGCACGCCGTTCTGGGGGCCGGACTTCGACTCCCTGCGTGACACCGACCCCGAGATCGCGGACGTGGTCCTGGGGGAACTGGACCGGTTGCGGGGTGGGCTGCAACTGATCGCCAGCGAGAACCTGACCAGTCCGGCGGTGTTGGCCGCGCTGGGGTCCACGCTGTCCAACAAGTACGCCGAGGGCTACCCGGGACGCCGCTACTACGGGGGCTGCGCCCAGGTCGACCGCGCCGAGGAGATCGGGACGGCGCGGGCGCGGGAACTGTTCGGAGCCGAGCACGCCAACCTCCAGCCGCACTCGGGCGCCAGCGCCAACCTCGCGGTCTACGCCGCGTTCGCGAGGCCAGGGGACACCGTGCTGGCCATGGACCTCAAGCAGGGCGGCCACCTCACCCACGGATCGCGGGTCAACTTCTCGGGGAGCTGGTTCAACGCGGTCTCCTACGGGGTGCGCGCGGACAGCGAACTGATCGACTACGACCAGGTGCGCGACCTCGCGCGGGAGCACCGGCCCCGGCTGCTGATCGCCGGCGCCACCGCCTACCCGCGCCTGATCGACTTCGCGGCGTTCCGCGAGATCGCCGACGAGGTGGGAGCCGTGCTGGTGGTCGACGCGGCCCATTTCGTCGGGCTGGTCGCCGGCGGGGCCGTCCCGTCCCCCGTTCCCTACGCGGACGTGGTCACCTGCACCACCCACAAGGTGTTGCGCGGTCCGCGTGGCGGCATGATCCTCTGCCGTGCCGAGCACGCCAGGGCGATCGACAGGGCCGTCTTCCCCTTCACCCAGGGCGGTCCGCTGATGCACGCGGTCGCGGCGAAGGCGGTCGCGCTCCGCGAGGCGGCCAGCCCCGCCTACCAGGAGTACGCCCGGCAGGTGGTGGTGAACGCCAGGGCACTCGCGAGCGGCCTGGAGGCGGCGGGGATGCGTGCCGTCTCCGGCGGGACGGACACCCACCTGGCGCTGCTCGACCTGCGTCCGCTCGGGCTGACCGGTGCCGAGGCCGAGAGCAGGGCCGAGGCTGCCCGCATCACCCTGAACAAGAACGCCATCCCCTTCGACCCGGCCCGACCCGCGGTCGCCTCCGGCATCCGGATCGGGCCGCCGGCCGTCACCACGCAGGGCATGCGGGAGCCCGAGATGGCGGAGATCGCCCGGCTGCTCGCCAGAGCGGTCCGCGCGGTACCCGGTTCCCCCACCGGCGACGACGTCCTCGCGGAGGTCGGTGCCGAGGTGGCCGAGCTCGTGGCCGCCCTCCCCGCCTACCCCCGTCCGGCCTGACGACAGAAGCGGTACGACAAGCGTGATGCCAGGTTTCGCTCCGGCCGGCTTACCGGTCCGCGAGTACCTCCTCGTGGGACTGACGGCAGCCGCCGTGACCTTCCTGGTCACCGGCGTGATCCGGCTGCTCGCCATCCGCATCGGCGCCGTGGCGCATCCCCGGCAGCGGGATGTCCACATCAAGCCCATGCCCAGGATGGGTGGGGTGGCGATCTTCATCGGCGTGGTGGCCGGCATGCTGCTCGCCTGGCGGCTCCCGGTCCTCAGCCGCGCCTTCGACTACTCCTACGAGATCCTCGGAGTGGCCGTCGCGGGCGGGGTGATCGTCCTGATCGGGATGCTCGACGACCGTTTCGAGCTGGACTCCATCACCAAACTCGCCGGCCAGATCATGACCGCTGGCATCCTCGTGCTCTTCGGCGTGCAGTGGTTCTTCTTCTGGGTGCCGTGGGGGGAGCAGGGGGACAGCGTCGGTTCGCTGCTGGTGCTCTCCGGTAACCAGGGCGCGGTGCTCACCGTGCTGCTCGCCGTCACGATGATCAACGCGATGAACTTCGTCGACGGCCTCGACGGGCTGGCGGCGGGCATCGGGTTCATCGCGGCCTCGGCGATCTGCGTGTTCTCCCTGGGCCTGCTCTCGGACGTGGGGGGTGACGTCGGCGCCTACCCGCCGGCGTTGATCGCGGCCACCCTGGCGGGCGGTTGCCTGGGCTTCCTGCCGTACAACTTCCAGCCGGCTCGGCTGTTCATGGGTGACTCGGGGTCGATGCTGATCGGCCTGATGCTCGCGGCCGCGAGCACCACGGCCTCCGGCGACATCGACTACTCCCGCTACAGCGCGAGCGACGCGATCGCGTTGCTCTCCCCGCTGCTGGTGGTGGCGGCGGTGCTCTTCGTGCCGCTGCTCGACCTGATCATGGCGATCATCCGCCGTACCCGGCGCGGGCAGAGCCCGTTCAGCGCGGACAAGATGCACCTGCACCACCGCCTGCTGGAGATCGGGCACTCCCAGCGTCGCGCGGTCATGCTGATCTACCTGTGGGCGGCGTTGTTGGCGTTCGGGGCGGTCGCGGTGACCATCTTCGACCCGTCAGTGGTCGTCTGGGGCGTGCTGGGCGGGCTGCTCCTCGCGGTGATCGTGTCCGCCGTGCCCCGGCTGCGCCAGCTCGCGAACCGCCGCCGCCCCTGACCGCCGCTGGCCACATCCGGCCGCCGCGCCCCGCGTCCCTCCCTGGTCATCACGCACGGTGACCAGCGTTGCCGGAGCGCGCCGGCCCGGCACCCGGTCGCCGGGTGAGGTCCGGGTATGGGCGACAATGGTGCCGCGCGAGGACGTGAGTCCCGCGCAGTCGACGAGTGAGGGGTCGTGCGGTGAAGGCAGCCACCGTGGCGGGGACACTGCGTTCCGCCCTGCGTCAGGCGCTGCTGGCACTCGGGGTGGGCACCCCGGTGCTGCTGGGCGCCGGTTGGCTGGTCGACGGGGTTCCCGGGGTGTGGGGCGCGGCGATCGGGATCGCGCTGGCCGCCGGGTTCATGCTGGTCACGACCGTGGTCAGCGTCATGACCGCGTCGGCGTCCCCCACCGTGATGGCGGCGGCCGTGCTCGGCTCGTGGCTGGGCAAGATGATCGTGCTGTTCGTCGTGCTGGCCCTGTTGCGCAACGAGGACTTCTACTCGCGGATAGTCCTGTTCGGCGTCGTCGTACTGACGGTGATCGGCGTGATGGCCGTCCAGACCCGGGTGATCCTCACCAGTCGGGTGCCCTACGTCGACACCACTACGCCGAGTAGTGAACCGGACACCGGGGACGAACCGGCTCGACCCGGGGTGGCCCCGGAGGGGAGCGACGCGGTCGACACCGCTCCCGCTACGAGCCGATCAGGCTCTGACCAGTGACGACGGCTAACGCCCCTGGGGTTCGTCCTGGCGAAAACCGATTGGTAAAGTGCGTTTCAAGATGAGTGATCAGTCGGACAAACCACCCCAGAAGGGTGAGTCCACCCGAGGGTTGCTCATCAGGACCCTGATCGCCGGCCCCATCGCCTGGGGTGGCATCGGGTTCGCCGTTGACCTGATCAGTGACAGCTGGCTGTGGACCTTCGTCGGTCTGGGGCTGGGGCTGCTTACTGCGCTCTACATCGTGTACGTCCGTTTCGGCCGGGCCTGATCCGCGCCGGCTACGACCAGGGAGACCACACTGAACGCGCAAGTGTTGGCCGCCGTGCTGGCCGCGGGTGACGGAGAGGGTTTCCACGCGCCCGGTATCGAGGAGTTCTACCCCGGTGCCCTGCTCTTCGAGGGCACGATCTTCGAGATCAACCGGATCATGCTGGTCCGGTTCGTCATGGTGGCGCTGTTGGCGTTGTTCTTCATCCTCGCGCTGCGCCGGGCCAAGCTCGTGCCCCGGGGGCTCCAGAACGTCGCCGAGTACTTCCTGGACTTCGTCCGCCTGCACATCGCCGAGGAGATCCTCGGCAAGGGGGCGGCGCGACGATTCCTGCCGATCCTCACCACGTTCTTCTTCATGATCACGGCGTTGAACCTCGCCGGCGTGATCCCGTTGCTCAACATCGCGGGGACGAGCCTCATCGGCACCCCGCTGGTGTTGGCCATCGTGGCGTGGATCGTCTTCAACTACGCGGGGATCAAGGCGCAGGGTTTCGGCCCCTACATGAAGAGCAACCTGCTCCCGTCAGGTGTTCCGCTCTACATGGCGCCGATCATCGTGCCCGTCGAGTTCGTCTCGACGTTCATCCTGCGCCCCTTCGCGCTGACGGTCCGGTTGCTGGCCAACATGATGGCCGGCCACCTGATCCTGGTGCTGTTCTTCTCCGCCACCAACTTCATGTTCGTCGAGGCGGGATCGGCGCTGCTCGCGCCGGTCGGCGTCCTGACCCTCGGGGCCGGGTTCGCCTTCACGCTCTTCGAGATCCTGGTGGCGGTGCTGCAGGCGTACATCTTCACTCTGCTCGCCGCCGTCTACATCGACCTGGCGTCCCACGCCGAACACTGACGGCACGACCTGCGAGCACCAGAGACGACCTTCCGGTGAACGCCGGGAGGCCAACATGAAAGGGAAGACACGGAAGTGGAAATCCTCGCTGCGATCGAAGGCAACATCGCGACCGTCGGCTACGGTCTGGCCACTCTCGGCCCGGGTATCGGTCTGGGCATCCTGATCGGCAAGACGGTCGAGGGCATGGCCCGTCAGCCGGAGATCGCCGGCCAGCTGCGGACCACCATGATCCTGGGTATCGCCTTCGTCGAGGTCCTGGGTCTGCTGGGCCTCATCGCCGGCATCCTCTTCGGCGGCATGGGCTGATCCGAACCGACCGTTAGGCGACCATCGTGAGTACATTCGCAGTGCTGGCGGCGGGCGACAACCCGAATCCGCTGCTGCCGCCTGGGTACGACATCTTCTGGTCCGCGGTCTGCTTCGTTCTCGTCGGTCTGCTGTTCTGGAAGTTCGTCCTCCCGATCTTCCAGCGCGTGCTCGACGAGCGAACCGACAAGATCGAGGGCGGTATCGCCCGGGCCGAGAAGGCCCAGCAGGAGGCCAAGGAGACGCTGGAGCAGTACCAGGCCCAGCTCGCCGAGGCCAGGGCCGAGGCGGCCCGCATCCGGGACGACGCTCGTGCCGAGGGCGACCAGATCATCGAGGAGATGCGGGCCAGGGCTCAGGAGGAGTCCGCGCGCATCGTCGCCCAGGGCCAGGCCCAGCTGGACGCCCAGCGCGCCCAGATCGTGGCCGAGCTCCGGGCCGACCTGGGCCGCATGTCGATCGACCTGGCCAGCCGGGTGATCGGCGAGTCCCTGGAGGACGAGGCCCGTCGTCGGGGAACCGTGGACCGGTTCCTGGACGAGCTGGACTCGGTGTCGGCTCCGGCGAGCAAGTGACCAGGTGACCATCGTGCCGAACAGGGGAGTGGAGACGTCGTGACCACCGTGACCACACTGCACGCGGCGAGTCGGGACGCCTTCGCCGCCGCCGCCGAGCGGCTGCGCGCCGAACTCGACGGCGTCACCGGCGAGGAACTGGCTGGTGTCGGCGAGGACCTCGGAGCGGTCAGCCGGCTGCTCGGTCGGGAGTCCTCGCTGCGCCGGTCCCTCGCCGACGCCGCCAGTGAGCCGGCACACCGCGAGTCGCTGGTGCGGGAGGTGCTCGGGCGCAAGATCGGCGCCCGGGCGCTGAACGTCCTCGCGACCGTGGTGACCGCCCGCTGGTCGAGCCCTCGCGAACTCGTGGAGGGCGTCAGCCGGCTGAGCTGGGAGGCCATGCTGATCAGCGCCGAGCGCGCCGGTCGGCTGGACACCGTCGAGGACGAGCTGTTCCGCCTCGGCCGGATCGTCGCCAGCCAGCCCGACCTCGACCAGCTGCTGTCCGACCCGGCCGGGTCGGCGGCGGGCAAGGTGACCCTGGTCCGGCAGTTGCTCACCGACCGGAGTGACCCGGTGACCCTGGCTCTGGTGGAGCAGCTCGTCAGCCAGCCGGGCGGCCGGACGGCCGTCGCGGGCCTGGAGGAGTTGGCGGCAGCCGCCGCCAAGCGCCGGGAGCGTTCCGTGGCGCACGTTCGCTCCGCGACCGTGCTGTCGGACGCTCAGGAGGAACGGCTGGCCGCGCTGCTCAGCCGGATCTACTCCCGACCAGTCGCCGTGCACACCGAGGTGGACCCGACGCTGGTCGGCGGCCTGGTCATCCAGGTCGGCGACGAGATCATCGACGGCAGCGCCGCGGGCCGGTTGGCCGCACTACGGCGGCAGCTCGCGGGGTAGGCGCGCCGGCGCCCCGCGCGAGTAGCCGCGCAACCAAGACCAACACCGCTTGAGAACGACCGAGAGCAGGAACGACATGGCGGAGCTGACGATCTCGTCGGACGAGATCCGCAGTGCGATCGAGAAGTACGTCTCCAGCTACTCTCCCGAAGTCAGCCGAGAAGAGGTAGGCGTCGTCACGGACACCGGTGACGGCATCGCCCATGTCGAGGGCCTGCCTTCGGTGATGACGGAGGAGCTGCTGGAGTTCCCCGGCGGCATCAACGGCGTCGCGATGAACCTCAACGAGAGGTCGATCGGCGCCGTCGTCCTGGGTGACTCGGAGAAGATCGAGGAGGGCCAGCAGGTCCGCCGCACCGGCCAGGTGCTGTCGGTGCCGGTGGGCGATGGCTTCCTCGGCCGCGTGGTGAACGCCCTGGGCGAGCCCATCGACGGCCTCGGCGAGATCGTCGCCGAGGAGCGGCGGGCGCTGGAGCTCCAGGCCGCCACCGTGGTGCAGCGGCAGGAGGTCCGCGAGCCGCTCCAGACCGGTATCAAGGCCATCGACGCGATGACCCCGATCGGTCGGGGCCAGCGCCAGCTGGTCATCGGTGACCGCAAGACCGGCAAGACCGCCGTCTGCGTGGACACCATCATCAACCAGAAGGGCAACTGGGAGACCGGCGACCCGAAGCAGCAGGTCCGCTGCATCTACGTCGCCATCGGCCAGAAGGGCTCCACGATCGCCTCGGTGAAGCGGTCGCTGGAGGACGCCGGCGCGATGGAGTACACGACCATCGTGGCCGCCACCGCGTCCGACTCGCCCGGCCTGAAGTGGCTGGCCCCCTACGCGGGTTCCGCCATCGGCCAGCACTGGATGTACCAGGGCAAGCACGTCCTGATCATCTTCGACGACCTGTCCAAGCAGGCGGAGGCCTACCGGGCCATCTCGCTGCTGCTGCGCCGCCCGCCGGGCCGCGAGGCCTACCCGGGTGACGTCTTCTACCTGCACTCGCGTCTGCTGGAGCGTTGCGCGAAGCTGTCGGACGAGCTCGGTGGCGGCTCGATGACCGGTCTGCCGATCATCGAGACCAAGGCCAACGACGTCTCGGCCTACATCCCCACCAACGTCATCTCCATCACCGACGGGCAGTGCTTCCTCCAGTCCGACCTGTTCAACTCCGGCCAGCGGCCGGCGGTGGACGTCGGTATCTCCGTCTCCCGTGTTGGTGGCGCCGCCCAGATCAAGGCGATGAAGGCGGTCTCCGGAACGCTGCGGCTCGACCTCGCCCAGTACCGGGAGCTGGAGGCGTTCTCCGCCTTCGCCTCGGACCTGGACGCGGCCTCCAAGGCGCAGCTGGAGCGGGGCGCGCGGCTCTACGAGATCCTCAAGCAGGGCCAGGGCCAGCCGGTGCCGGTGCAGGAGGAGGTCGTCTCGATCTACCTCGGCACCAGGGGCCACTTCGACGCCGTGCCGGTCGCCGACCTGCGCCGCTTCGAGTCCGAGCTGCTGGACCACCTGCGGCACGCCCACGAGGGCATCCTCACCGAGATCCGGGACAGCAAGGTGCTCAGCGACGACAACGCGGAGCGGCTCGTCTCGGTGACCGACGAGTTCAAGAAGCAGTTCGTCACCTCCGACGGCTCCTCGCTGATCCCGAACGAGGCCCCCGCCGAGGCGATGGACGCCGAGAAGGTCGGGCAGGAGACGGTCAAGGTGAACCGTCCCGCTCCGAAGAAGTGAGCCGATGACATGGCCCAACTTCGAGAACTACGCGAACGGGTCCGCTCGGTCAAGTCCACCCGCAAGATCACCAAGGCGATGGAGCTGATCGCGACCTCGCGGATCAACCGGGCGCAGGCGCGGGTGGAGGCCTCCCGGCCCTACGCCGAGGAGATCACGAACGTGCTCAGCGCGCTCGCCGGGTCCTCCTCGCTCGACCACCCCATGCTGGTCGAGCGTGAGGAGCCCAAGCGGGTCGGTGTGCTGGTCGTGACCAGTGACCAGGGGCTCTGCGGCGGCTACAACGCCAACGTGATCAAGGCGGCGGAGGAGCTCCAGACGCTGCTGCGCGAGCAGGGCAAGACCCCGGTGCTGTACGTGGTCGGCCGCAAGGGCGTGAGCTACTACCGCTTCCGCCAGCGGCACATCGAGCGGAGCTGGACGGGTTTCAGCCAGCGGCCCGGGTACACCGACGCCGCTGATGTCGCCGAGACCCTGGTGCGGGCCTTCCTGGCCGGTGCCGACGACGAGGGTGACGAGCCCGGCGCCGACGGCGTGCTCGGCATCGACGAGCTGCACATGGTGCACACCGAGTTCGTCTCGATGCTCACGCAGCGGCCGGTGGCCCGCCGGGTCGCTCCGCTGGAGGTCGAGTACACCGACGAGCCGACCGAGGCCGCGCCCACGCCGAACTACGAGTTCGAGCCGGACGCGGAGGCGCTGCTGGCGGCGTTGTTGCCGAAGTACATCAACTCCCGGTTGTACGCCGGTCTGCTCGACGCCTCGGCGGCCGAGCTGGCGGCCCGCCGGAACGCGATGAAGTCCGCGACGGACAACGCCGACGAGATCATCCAGAACCTCAGTCGCCAGGCCAACCAGGCCCGCCAGGCGCAGATCACCCAGGAAATCAGCGAGATCGTCGGCGGTGTCGAGGCGCTCTCGTCCGCAGGAAGTGAGTGACATGACTGCAACTGCCACCAGCACCGCGGTTGGGGCCGGCCGCGTTGTCCAGGTTCTCGGCCCGGTCGTGGACGTCGAGTTCCCGCGTGGCGAGGTGCCCGACCTCTACAACGCCCTCAAGGTGGAGATCACGGCTGAGGGCATGGAGAAGACGCTGACCCTGGAGGTCGCGCAGCACCTGGGTGACAACTCGGTGCGGACCATTTCCATGCAGCCCACCCAGGGCCTGGTCCGGGGCGCCAAGGTCACCGACTCGGGCGCCGGCATCTCGGTGCCGGTCGGCGACTCGGTCAAGGGCCACGTGTTCAACGCCCTGGGCGACTGCCTGGACAAGCCGGGGCACGCCTCGGACGCGGAGCGCTGGGAGATCCACCGCAAGGCCCCGGCCTTCGACCAGCTGGAGGGTCGGACCGAGGTCCTGGAGACGGGCATCAAGGTCATCGACCTGCTGACCCCGTACGTCAAGGGCGGCAAGATCGGCCTGTTCGGTGGCGCCGGTGTGGGCAAGACGGTGCTCATCCAGGAGATGATCACCCGTATCGCCCGGGAGTTCTCCGGGACCTCGGTGTTCGCCGGCGTCGGCGAGCGGACCCGTGAGGGCAACGACCTCTGGGTCGAGATGGAGGAGATGGGCGTCCTCCCCGACACCGCGCTGGTGTTCGGTCAGATGGACGAGCCGCCCGGCACCCGTATGCGGGTGGCGCTGTCGGCGCTGACGATGGCGGAGTACTTCCGGGACGTCCAGAACCAGGACGTGCTGCTGTTCATCGACAACATCTTCCGGTTCACGCAGGCCGGTCAGGAGGTGTCGACCCTGCTGGGCCGGATGCCCTCCGCCGTGGGTTACCAGCCGACGCTGGCCGACGAGATGGGTGAGCTCCAGGAGCGGATCACCTCCACCAAGGGCCGGTCCATCACCTCGCTCCAGGCGATCTACGTGCCGGCGGACGACTACACCGACCCCGCGCCGGCGACCACCTTCGCGCACCTGGACGCCACCACCGAGCTCTCCCGGGCGATCTCCCAGAAGGGCATCTACCCGGCGGTGGACCCGCTGACCTCCAGCTCCACGATCCTGGACGCCTCGGTCGTGGGGCAGGAGCACTACCGGGTGGCCCAGGAGGTCAAGCGGATCCTCCAGAAGTACAAGGAGCTCCAGGACATCATCGCCATCCTCGGCATGGACGAGCTGTCCGAGGAGGACAAGCTCACGGTGAGCCGGGCCCGGCGGATCGAGCGGTACCTGTCGCAGAACTTCTTCGTCGCGCAGAAGTTCACCGGCGAGGAGGGCTCGTTCGTCCCGGTCAAGGAGACCATCGAGGCCTTCGACCGGCTGACCAAGGGCGACTTCGACCACTACCCGGAGCAGGCGTTCCTCTCCATCGGTGGTCTGGAGGACCTGGAGAAGGCGTACAAGAAGCTCACCGGCAAGTGATCGGTGGGGACGGCGCCGCCGCGTCGTCCCGCGCCGGACACGGCGCGACGTTCGGGGCCGGACCTCCACCACGGAGGTCCGGCCCCGACGTGTCTTCCGGCAGGGCCGGACCTCCGGGTGGGTGTCGCGGACGGCGCGGGCGACCTGTCGCGCGCCGCCCTTGGCTCCACCCGGCCGTTCGCCGTCACCCTGCCCTGGCAGGGCACGGGCGGGGCCTGCCGGCGGCGATGGGATCGCGCCGCCGCCCAGGCGACCAGGGCGGGAGCGGTGACCAGGGGGGCCACCGCCCTCAGCGGACGAGCTCGACCACGTCCGTCCCGCCCTCGCGGCTGACCTCGACCTGCACGGCCTCCGCCGGCAGCAGGGCCGCTCCGCGGTCGGACTCCACCGCCTGCCACGGACCGTCCGGGGTGGTGCGGTACCTGAGCGCGGCCTGGTAGGAGAGCACGACCCAGCCCTCGTCGTCCGGGAGCCGGACGGAGAGCTGCACCGGGTCGTCGGGCCGGGTCGGGCCCCCGTAGGCGAAGTCGTCGACCTCGGTGAGGTTGTCGTCGGTGAACACGACGGCGTGCGCCTCGCCGTGCTGGACGCGGTTCCACTGCTCGCCGATGGTGGCGATCCTGCCGTCGGTCATGCGCACGATGACGAGGAAGCTGCCGAAGACGCCCCCGCTGTGGTGGTTGATCAGGTCCGCGCGGCCGGAGTCCCAGAGCGCGCGTTGGGTCCTGTCCATCAGGTCCAGCTCGCGCTCGCTGTCGGGGTGGCTGGGCGCTGCCGTGATCCGCTCACAGCTTTCCCCGCCGTTCTCACCGGTCTCGCACCGCCAGTTGTCCGGGCTGTCCAGGGCTTCCTCCTCGGCCAGCCGTTCCTGGTAGGTCAGGGCGGGTCGGCTGGCGACCGGTAGGTAGAAGAAGGTGAGGCTCTCGTTCCAGTTCGAGTCCAGCGAACGGGGCCGGAGGAAGTGCTGCGCCGCGCCCGGATCGAGCGCGGCCGCCCTGCTCTCGGAGGTGAGCACCGCCAGTGGGGGCCGGCGCTCGAGTTCCTCGGGTATCAGGGTGTCCGGAACCTCCGTCGCGGCGACGACGTCGTGCGCATGGCTGTCCGCTGGCAGCTGCCGCAGGATGAGGCCGTCCTCGGCGACCAGTTCCTCCCACTGGCGGGTGACCTCACCGGTGCTCCCGTCGATGTCGGGCCCCGTGGAGAGGTGCAGCGGTTCGGGGCCGGGCAGGCCGATCAGGGTGCGGTCGTCCTCGCCGAACAGGTACAGCTGGCCCTTGCCCTCGTCGCGGCCCACGGAGAGCAGGTGCAGCTCGCCGTCCTCCGGCGACTGTGCGACCAGGCCCAGCATGTCGTAGCTCTCGTCGTCGCCCGGGGGGGCATGGCGCTGGACGAAGATCGCGGCCGGGCCGGACGGGGTGGTGGTCGCGGCCACCAGGTGGGGGTCGCCGCGACCACCCTCGTCGAGGCCCGCCCTGATGCCCAGGAAGAGCGGCAGTTCATCCCGCCAGGTCGTGCTCGCTCGCCCGACGAAGTCCCGGTCGTCGGCGAGGTCGCCCCGGGTGGGCACGTCGAACCAGCTCCTCGCGACGGCGGGGGCACCCTCGCCGCCCAGCACCTCGGTGGTGGTGAGGTTCATCGTCGTCAGGGCTCCGCCGGTCACGACGAGGGCCGCTGCCAGGGCGACAGCCGTGACGCCGGTCCGCCGCCGCCGACGCCGGCGGGCACGCGCGCCCCCGATGACCTCCTCGGCCAACCGGGTCGGCGGTCGGAGCCCGTCAGTGGTCTCCCGCATGGCCTCCCGGAGCGAGTCCTCGTCGATCATCGCTGTCCTCCCGCTGGAGTGGTGGTCAACCGGGCCGCTCCTGGCCCGTCCGGTCGCAGGGCTTCGCGCATCCGCGCGAGCCCGCGCGAGGTCTGGCTCTTCACCGTGCCGATCCCGCAGCCGAGCACCTCGGCCACCTGCCGCTCGCTGAGGTCGTCGAAGAACCGCAGCACGATGACGGCTCGCATCCTCGGTGGCAGGCTGGCGAGCAGCGGTGCGATCTGGTCGGCCGTGACGACGGCCTCCTCCGGCCCGTCCACCGCGGGAGCGAGCTGGCCTGGTGCCAGCGGTGTCTCCCGCACCCGGCGGGACAGCCGGCGCCAGCGGTTGGCGGCGGTGTTGGCCAGCGCGCCCCTGGCGTAGGCCTCGGGGGAGCCGGTGATGCGGGGCCAGCGGGGGTACATGCGCTCCAGCACGTCCTGGAGCAGGTCCCGTGCGGCCTCCGGGTCCCCGCCGGCCAGCAGGTAGGCCGTTCTGAGGAGTGCCGGGGAACGGTGGACGACGAAGTCGGTGAACTCCGTGTCCCAGTCCTTGTTCTTTCCTGTCACGGACCACCTCGGTGGTTGGCGGAGCACTGTCACCAGACCTGACACCGTGCCGGTCCCGGTGGTTGCGAGGGGAGGTGTTCGACGGGCCCGGCGCCGGGGTTCTGGTCGCCGGGGAGGGAACGGGGCAGCTGGGCCAGCGGTCGTCGACGGCCCGGTGTCCCCGGCCGGCCGGACGGTGTCCACGCCGCGCCGGCGGGAGTGGCGTGGACACGTCGGGTCGCGCCCCGCTCCGGGCGGTCAGCCGGCGAGGGGCACGACGACGGGCTCGCCGTCCTCCGGAATCACCTCGACCCCGGATCGGGGGTGGCGACCTGGACGGCCTCGCTGTCCACGTCTTCGGGCAGTTCGGTGACCGCCACCGCGCCCTGGACGTCCAGCTCACGCCAGTCCCGCTCGCCCCGGGCGTCCTCGGTCCACCACCGGCGGGTCGAGACGTGCGGCTCGGGCTCCGGCCGGGGGTCGATGACGAGGAGGGTGCGGTCGTCCTCGCCGATCAGGAACCCCGAGGGGATGATCTGCTGGGTACCGGGAACGCGGTGGCCGAGATCCTCGCCGAGGACGCGGAGCTCGCCGGTCTCCGCGTCCGGTCCGACCAGGCCGACCAGGGTGCTCACCTGGTCCTCGCCCGTGACGACCCGTTCGCTGGTAGGAGCACGCGTTGGCCGATCACGGCCACCGTTCCGCCAGGTGTGGTGCCCGCCACGGCACCTGGGGGCGCCGGGGATGTCTTCCGTCCGGCCCTGCCGCAGGTTCCACGAAGTGGGGAACCCACTCCCGTCACCCCTCCAGCACCTCGGAGGAGGTCGTGCGCTCCGGCGAGGTCACCCGCTGCCGGGTGCCCGTACCGGGGGCCACCAGGATCGTGGCCGACGCGACCCTCGCCCAGGGCCGTGGCTACCGGCGACGCCGTCGCCTCGGCCTCGTGACTGGCACGGTCGGGCTGCCGGCGGTGGAGCTGGCGGCGTTCCTCTGGCCAGCCTCCGCGACCCGGCCCCGTCCCGAAGCCGGGTGGGAGTGTGCGGTCGGAGCCGGCGGGGGCCAGTACCCGCCGCGGTTCCCCAACGGCCAAGGGGTGTCTCCTCCGACCGGGACGCGGGGGCGTTCTCCCCGGCGGGCAGGGGGGAGTGGGGGAGAGGGCGGCCCTTCGCGCCTTGGTCGTCCCCTGCCTGGTGCGGGACGGCGCGCAGCCGGGCGAGTGCCCGCGCGGTCTGGCTCCGTGACCGTGCCCCTGGAGGCCCAGAGGGCCGTGGCGGTCCGTTCTTCCGTCAGGTCCTCGGAGAAGCGGAGCACGATCACCGCCCGCTGTCGGGGCGGCAGCGTGGCCCGCGCGCGTGACCTCGTCGGGCCGGACCAGCTCGGGTCCTGGTCCATGTTCGCCCCCGTCCTCCCACGGCGTCTCCCGGACCCCCGTCGGGAGAGGTGGCGCCAGCGGTTGGCCGTGGCGTTGGCCAGCGTCGCCCGCGCGTGGGCCCCAGGGGAACCGGCGACGGACCGCCACCTCGGGTACGTCCGGGCGAGGACGTCCTGGAGCGGGTCCTCGGCAGCCGGGGGCGTCCCCGCCGGTGAGCAGGTACGCGGTGCGCGGCAGGGCGCGCGATCCGTGGACGACGACGTCGTGGAACTCCCGGTCCTGCCGGTTCACCGGCGGCTCCCGTCTCCTGTCAGTGGGTACATCGGGTCAGGACACCGGGAGGGCGGCGGAGGTTGCCTGTCCCGTTGTCTAGACTGCACGCAACCAGCCGATGAAGGAGATGCGCGTGGCCGAGATGACCGTCGAACTCGTCGCTGTCGAGCGTCGCCTCTGGTCCGGGACGGCGACCTCCGTGGTGGCCGAGACGACCGAGGGGGAGATCGGCATCCTGCCCCGGCACGAGCCGCTGCTCGGTCAGCTCGTCGAGGGTGGTGTGTTCCGCGTGACCACCACCGACGGGGAGCGGATCAACGCGGCGGTGCACGGCGGGTTCCTGTCCGTGACCGGGGACCGGGTGAGCGTGCTCGCCGAGGACGCCCAGCTCTCCCACGAGATCGACATCGAGCAGGCGAAGCTCGAGGCGGAGAGCGAGGACTCGGTGATCCGGGCGAAAGCCCGGGGCAAGCTCCGAGCGGCCGGGCAGGCTGTCTGAGAAGCCGAGATACGGGCGGGCCGAGCCGTGTGGGTGATCGAGACCATCGGGGTGGGCCTGTTCGTGGCCGTGGTGGTCCTGGCAGTCCTGATCACCCGGCGGATCCGGCTGTTGCGCCGGATCGGTGGGGTCGACGTGGCCCTGCGGTCGCGCGTGGATGACACGCCCCGGGGCTGGCACCTGGGTGTCGGTCACTACCGGGGCGGTGACTTCCGCTGGTACCGCGTGTTGAGCCTCCGTTCCGGGCCGGACCGGGTGTTGCGGCGGACCGGCCTGGAGATCGCCAGCCGCCGCTCCCCGACGGCGCCGGAGGCCTACGCCATGCCACCGGGTTCCACGGTCCTGCACTGCACCGGGGCCGAGGGGGACCTCGAGGTCGAGCTGGCGATGGGGCCGGATGCGTTGACCGGGTTCCTGTCGTGGTTGGAGTCGTCCCCTCCCGGCCGTTCGGTGCCCTGGGCGTCCTGAGCCCCGCACCGCCCGGTGTGCGTTACTCCCGTGGGATGTACCAGCGCGCCGCCGCCCGCCGTGTCGGAGTGGGTGCGGCCGCGTCGCTGGGACCGCGGTCGAGGAGCGCGCCGCCGTCCCTGGTCGGGTGCCGCGCCCCGAGCGATCTCGGTGACGTCACCCGTCCCGGCCTCCTCGGGAGGGCGCGTTCCGGCGGCCGGTGATCGCCTCCCGTACCGCCCTCGGCGCGGTCAGCTCCGCCCCGCGCGTCGGGTTCCTCGGGGCGGGCGGTCGCGCGACCGCTGGCGGTGCCGGCCCGCCGTGCCGTGACCCGCCCACGGCGGGGGAGGAGTTCGGGCCCAGGGAGCCGATGCCGCCGCTCCTTCGCCGAGGTCCTCAGGCCTGGCCGCTGCCGGGCTTCCACAGCACGTCCCCGTCGGGGTTGCAGACCCGGGCGAGGATGAACAGGAGGTCGGACAACCGGTTCAGGTAGCGGGCGGTGAGGATGTTGCAGCGTTCCGGGTCGGTCTCCAGCAGCGCCCACACCGCCCGCTCGGCCCGGCGGGTCACCGTCCGGGCGGTGTGCAGCAGCGCGGCCGCCGGCGTCCCGCCGGGCAGGATGAACGAGTCGAGCTTGCCGAGCCGTGCGTTGAAGTCGTCGCACCACCCCTCCAGGCGGTCGACGGCGGCCTGGGTGACGCGCAGCGGCGGGTACCTGGGGTCGGGCACGATCGGGGTGCACAGGTCCGCTCCGACGTCGAAGAGGTCGTTCTGGATCGTGCGGAGCACCTCGGTGACGTCCTCGGGGGGAGCGCCGAGTGCCAGGGCGGTCCCGATCGCCGCGTTGGCCTCGTCGACGTCGGCGTAGGCCACGAGCCTCGGGTCCGTCTTGCGCACCTGGCTCGAGTCGCCGAGACGGCTCATGCCGTCGTCACCGGTCCTGGTGTAGATCCTGTTCAGGTGCACCGACATGTCGGGCAGCCTACGGAGGCGTCGCCCGTCTGGCCAGCGTCGCACGGTCGGACCCGCCACGTCCGGTGGCCGTCGCGGACGGCCGAGGAGTCGACCATTACGCTGGCTGGCCGTGAGTGAGCACTTCCGGGTTCGTGGTGGCGCGCGGTTGGTGGGAACCGTCGACGTGGTCGGCGCCAAGAACAGCGTCCTGAAACTGATGGCGGCCGCACTGCTGGCCGAGGGAACCACCACCATCACCAACTGCCCCGAGATCCTGGACGTCCCGTTGATGGGCGATGTCCTGCGGAATCTCGGGTGCGAGGTGACCATCGACGGCGGGACGGTGCGCATCACGACGCCCGCCCAGCCGGACCACCGTGCCGACTTCGCGTCGATGAGCAAGCTCCGCGCCTCGGTGTGCGTGCTGGGGCCGCTGGTGGGCCGGTGCCGCCGGGCCGTGGTCGCGTTGCCCGGTGGGGACGCGATCGGCTCGCGGCCGCTGGACATGCACCAGGCGGGGCTCCGGAAGCTGGGCGCGCGCAGCGAGATCGAACACGGGTGCGTTGTGGCCGAGGCGGAGGGGTTGCACGGCGCGCAGATCTGGCTGGACTTCCCCAGCGTGGGCGCCACGGAGAACATCCTGATGGCGGCCGTGTTGGCGGACGGCACCACGGTGATCGACAACGCGGCCCGGGAGCCCGAGATCATCGATCTCTGCGCGATGCTCCAGCAGATGGGGGCGAAGATCGAGGGGGCGGGCACGTCGACCCTCACCGTGCACGGCGTCACGGCGCTCCAGCCGACCCAGCACCGGGTGATCGGCGACCGCATCGTGGGCGCGACCTGGGCGCTTGCCGCCGGGGCCACGCGGGGGGACATCACCGTGCGCGGCGTCGACCCGCACCACCTGGACCTCGTGCTGGAGAAGCTGCGGATGGCCGGCGCGGAGGTCACCGTCGGGGACGAGGAGTTCCGGGTCGTCATGTCCGGACGGCCCTCGGCGGTGGACTTCGTGACGTTGCCCTACCCGGGGTTCGCCACCGACCTCCAGCCGTTCGCGGTGGTGCTGGCCGCGGTCGCCGACGGCACGTCGATGATCACCGAGAACGTCTTCGAGGCCCGGTTCCGCTTCATCGACGAGATGGTCCGGTTGGGGGCCGATGCCAGGACGGATGGCCACCACGCCGTGATCAGGGGCGTGGAGCGGTTGTCGAGCGCGCCGGTGTGGGCGTCCGACATCCGGGCGGGCGCCGGTCTCGTGCTGGCCGGGCTGTGCTCGGAGGGCGTCACGGAGGTGTGGGACGTGTTCCACATCGACCGGGGCTACCCGAGGTTCGTCGAGAACCTGCGTGGGCTCGGCGCGGACGTCGAGCGGGTGTCGGAGCCCCCGCAGCGCTGAGCGGCATTCTCCGGGGTCGGACCGGTGCCTCCGGTCCGGGCCCCGCCGGGAGCCGGGCGGGGCGTCTGGGCGCCGGTGAGGGCCGGCGTGGCGCCCCTCAGCCCGAGGGTCGCCCGGGCCGCGGCCTCCAGCACGCGCTCGGTCGGCGCGTGGCCCCACTTCTCACGTTCTCGCGGGCTCTGGTGATGCGGGTCAGGCGGTTCGTGGCGGAGTTGAACCGTTCTCGTGGGTGCGGGTGGGGACGTGCTTGGCCGGAGCGGACTTGGCCGGGCGAACTCCCGGTGCCGTGACGCTCCCAGGATGACCGGAACGAGCACCCCGGCGGCGACCGCGGTCGCGCCGACGGTCCTGGCGGGCCCGGGGCGGGCGAGGCCTCGGGCCCGACCATCCCGGGGCGGTGGCGCGGGGCGAGGCCCCGTGTGTCGAGGTGCGCTCGGTCGGCGGCGACCGGCCAGGTCAGTGGGCGTTCGGTCCCGGCGGTGCGCGGGCAGCTCGCACGGCGTGGCCCACGCTGCTCCCGGGAGTCTCCGCCCAGGCCCGGCCCGTCGTCGTTCGACGGTCGCTCCACCCCCTCGCCGCGTCGCCCGTCGGTTCGGCATGCGTTGGTGCCCGGTCCAGTGATCCTCCGGGTTCGGCGGGCGTCCCGAGGCCCACGGCCGTGTCCGGGTGCCGGTGGCGGACGGTCACGTGCTCGTGCGGTGGCCGCCGCCGTTGACCGGGCCGTGGCGAGGTGACGGCGCTCGAGCCCTCGGCGCGTTGGACACGGCCCCGGGCGCTGTCCTCACGTGCCCGGGCGGCTGGCGGACCCGATCCGCGAGGCATCCGCCATCCGCCATCCCCCGAGGCACCAACCGACCAGGCGCGTCGATCGACGCGAGACGACCGCCCTCGGAGAGCCCGGCGGTACCTCTCGGCGGGCCCGTGGCCTCGCCCCGGGAGTGGGATGTCGTGTCCGCTCCCGCCGTCGGGCGGGAGCGCCTGGGGGAGCGGGACGCACCCGACGCGAGTACCCATCCGCGCGGCGTTCCACACGTATTCTTCCCGCATGCATTGCCGGATCGTTTCCTGATCGCGTCCGGTCTGTTTCCCTGGCGGGGAACGCGGCGCCGCTCACGAAACGTGGTCGTTCTCCTTCGGTGCGCAGTCCTCGCGTGCGCGGCTGATCGTAATCAAAACGAGACCCATATAGCACAACGTTCGCACGATGTCAGCCGAATGGGTGAATCTGCTGGTAACGCAGAGTTTTTCCCGTGGCGATCTTTGTCGCTCGCGGGGTGAATCGTGAATCTCGTTCCGATAACGTCGCCTGACCGTGTGAACGGTCGTCTTTGACCGGGGGGATGACGCGGCCTAGGTTCGGAGCGCCGGGTCACCCGGGTAATCGGGAACCCGGCGTCACCTGTTACCAAGTAGGGAGCGGCCCGCTGTGTCTGCTGCGAACGTCAACCGACGAAACTTCCTCCGGGGTGCGGCAGGCGGATTGCTGGTGGTCGGACTCGGCACGGGACTCGCGACCGGTTGCAGTCGAGTGGATCTCGAGGCCACCACGGAGGGCGGGAGCCTGCTCGACGAGCTCCGGAGCCGAGGCAACGTCCGCATGGGATTCGCCAACGAGCGGCCCTTCGCCTACATCGACAGCGAGGGGAACCTCACCGGCCAGGCCTCCGAGGTCGGGAAGACCATCTTCCGCCGGCTCGGGGTCGAGGAGTTCGTCCCGAAGCTCGCCGACTTCAGCTCGCTGATCCCCGGTCTCAACGCGGGCCTGTTCGACGTGATCGCCGCCGGCATGTACATCACCCCGGCGCGCTGCGAGCAGATCCGCTTCACGAACCCGGACTACAACGCCCCCTACAACCTGCTGCTGCCCGAGGGAAATCCCAAGGGGCTGGGCACGGTCGAGGACTTCGTGCGGCGCGACGACGCGGTGATCGGGGTCATCGTCGGCGGCGTCGAGCAGGGCATCGCCCGGGACATCGGGGTGCCGGACAGCCGCATCGTGGTGTTCCCGGACCAGCCCTCCGGTTTCGACGGCGTCCTGGCGGGTCGAGCGGACGCCTTCCTGCTCACCGGCCTCTCGCTGCGCTCCGCGCTGGAGGCCCGCCCCGGCACCCCGCTGGAACTCGGGCCTCCGTTCGTCGCCGTCGTCGACGGGGTGGAGCAGCACGGCGCCGGCGCTTTCGGCTTCCGGCAGGACCAGGGGAACATCGTCAACGACTTCAACCGCGAACTCGCCGACATGAAGAGCTCGGGAGAACTGCTGGAAATCGTCGAGCCGTTCGGTTTCACCGAGGCAGAGATGACTGATCTGACCGCCGACGAACTGTGCAGCGCGCCGGTGTCCTGACGAGAAGGAGTTCGCGCAGATGTCCGCGGGTCTCTGGAACTACATGTTCGAAGGGTTGCTTGTCACCCTTCAGCTCACGATATTCGGGGCGATACTGGGACTGGTGTTCGCCTTCGCGGCCGGGTTGGCCCGGCTCAGCGGGAACAAACTGTTGCGGGGAATGGGATTCGCCTACACCGAGGCTTTCCGGGGGCTCTCGGCACTGGTGGTGCTGTTCTGGTTGATCTTCGTGCTCCCGACGGTCTTCGGGGTCCAGTTGGCGCCGCTGTTCGCCGGTGTCCTCGCGCTCTCGCTCAACATCGGTGCCTACGGCGCCGAGGTGGTGCGCGGGGCGGTGCGGGCGGTACCGCAGGGGCAGATCGAGGCGGCGATCGCGCTCAACTTCACGCCGTGGCAGCGGATGCGCAAGGTCATCCTCCCGCAGGCGGTCGTGGCGATGATCCCCTCCTTCAGCAACAACCTCATCGAGCTGCTCAAGGCCACCGCGCTGGTCTCGGTCGTCTTCCTGTCCGACCTCACCTTCGGTGCGCAGCTGGTGCGGGCCTCCACCGGTAACACCGCTGGCACCTTCGGTCTGCTCCTGGTCGCCTACGGCCTGATCGCCCTGGTCTTCACCACGCTCATGCGGCTCCTCGAACGGCGTGCCGCCGCCTCGCTTGGCCGGACCGTGCCGCCGGGCATGATCGCCCGCATCTTCCGCAGGACGGAGGCCTCCGCATGAACTGGGACTGGCAGATCTTCTGGGACTCCTTCCCCCGGCTGCTCGACGGGCTGGTCATCGCGCTCCAGGCGACCGTCGTCGGCTACCTGATCGCACTGGTGCTCGGCCTGGTCTTCGCCCTGCTGCGGCGCAGCCGGCTGGTCTGGGTCTCCGCTCCGGTGGGGCTGGTCGTGGAGTTCATCCGGTCCACGCCGCTGCTCGTGCAGCTGTTCTTCCTCTTCTACGTGCTGCCGCAGTTCGACGTGCACCTCTCCACCCTGATGACCGGTGCCATCGGACTGGGCGTGCACTACGCCACCTACATCTCGGAGGTCTACCGGGCTGGCATCGAGGGGGTGCCCCAGGGGCAGTGGGAGGCGGCGAAGGCGCTGAACCTGCCGGCTCGCCGCACCTGGACGAGCGTGATCCTGCCGCAGGCGATCCCGCGTTCGGCGCCGGCGCTGGGCAACTACGTGATCGCGATGTTCAAGGACACCCCGCAGCTCATCGTCATCACGCTCCCGGAGATGCTGACCACCGCCCAGGGCATCGGGTCGGAGACCTTCCGCTACCCGGAACCCATCACCGTCGCCGGCATCCTCTACCTGGCGACCGCCCTGGTGATGTCGTGGATCGCCCGCATCTTCGAGCGCCGTTTCGGCACCGTCCGCGCGGCCTGATCCGCCGCCAGCCCCACCCCACCGTTCTTCGTGAGACCGAGAGGATTCGACATGACCGAGCCCAGCGCCGCGGCGGCCGGCTCGCCGGGGGAGAAAGCGACCACCGACGACGGGTTCATCGTCTTCGACCAGATCAGCAAGCGCTTCGGGAAGAACGTCGTCCTCGACGACCTGTCGTTCTCGGTCGGGTCCGGGGAGCGGGTGACGCTGATCGGGCCGAGCGGTTCGGGGAAGACCACCATCCTTCGGATGCTCATGACGCTGACCAAGCCAGACTCCGGCACCATCAGGGTGGGGGAGGACTACCTCTACCACGAGGAGCGGAACGGCGAGCTGGTCAAGGCCGGGGAGCAGCACGTCCGCAAGGTCCGAGGTCGGATCACGATGGTGTTCCAGCAGTACAACCTGTTCCCGAACATGCGGGTCCTGCGCAACGTCACCGAGGCCCCGGTGCACGTCCTCGGCCGCTCGCAGGACGAGGCGGAGGAGCGGGCGAAGGAACTGCTCGACATGGTGGGGCTCGGTGACAAGCTCCGGGCGTACCCGTCGCAGCTCTCCGGTGGTCAGCAGCAGCGGGTAGCGATCGCCAGGGCGCTGGCCATGGACCCGGACATCCTGCTGCTCGACGAGGTCACCTCGGCGCTGGACCCCGAGCTGGCCGCCGAGGTGCTCGACGTGCTGCGCGACATCGCGAAGAGCAGTGACATCACCATGCTCTGCGTCACCCACGCGATGAAGTTCGCCCGGGACGTCTCCCACCGGGTGCTCATGTTCGACCAGGGGAAGATCATCGAGGCGGCTCCGCCGGCCGAGATCTTCGACGACCCCAAGCAGGAGCGCACCAGGACCTTCCTGGAGTCCGTGCTCGACGAGACCTGAGCGGGTGCGGGCGTCGGTCAGTCAGCGACGCCGACGCCCGCCCGGTGCAGCAGGAGCAGGGAGTACGCCGCGATGGACTGGGCGTCGGTGATCTCGCCGGTGGCCACCATCTCCCGGAACCGCTCGTGGGTGAACCAGGCGGCACGCATGTCCTGCTCCTCGTGTTCCCGCTGGTGCACGCCGATGGTGAGTTCGGTGGCCAGGAAGACCGCGCCGCGCTGGCTGCTCAGCCCCGGCGCGAGGTCGAGCGTGCCGAGTTCGGTCAGCCGACCCGCCCGCAGGCCGGTCTCCTCGCGGAGTTCGCGTTCGGCCAGTTCCCTCGGCGGGAGTTCCAGTTGGTCCGGGGCGGTGCCCTGCGGGAACTCCCAGCACCGCCGACCCAGTGGGTAGCGGAACTGCTCCACGAGGAACAACCGTTCCCCGTCCTCCGGGATCACCAGCGCGAACGGTGGCTTGTCGATGACCCCGTAGATCCCGACCGAACCGTCTTGGCGCCGGATGGTGTCCTCTCGGATGCTCATCCACGGGTTCGCGTACACCTGGCGGCTGTCGAGCGTGTCCACGGCCGATGATCCTGCCTCCTGGCGAGGAGGGTGCCAAGTCCGGGGGTGGTGCTTCCGCGACCCACGAACCCCGCTCCGCTGTGGAGACCGTGCTCCGGTTGGAGCAGTCCCCGCCACCACTCGTGAACGGTTCCTTGGCCGAACGGGTGAGACCCCTCATTCGAAGGGGTACAGCCCCGCCCGACGAACGCGAAGGCATTCCGCAACCAGCCGGTCGAATGTCAATCTTTCCCTTACGAATAGTCGGTCCTGTTGGAAATTTCCTGACGGATCGACGGGGAGGAGTGGCAATGAACGACTCATGGTCCAGGGCGGTGGCGTTCCTGGGGGCGGTGGCGCTCGTCGCGGCCCTGCCAGGAACGGCACTCGCGACGGAAGGCCCACGCGGGGACGTGCTGGGCACCGAGAACCCCGACGCGGTGCCCGGCCGGTACATCGTGGTCCTGGACGACACGGTCTCCGCCCAGGACGTCGTGGGAACCGCCGGTGATCTGGCCGCCAAGTTCGGCGGCTCCGTGGAGATGACCTACCGGACGGCGCTGCGCGGGTTCGCCGTCAGCCTGGACGACGCCGAGGCGCCGCTGCTGGCCGCCGAACCCGGTGTCGCGCTCGTCGAGCAGGACCAGCGGGTTCGGCTCACCGATGTCCAGGAGGGCCCCACCTGGGGCCTGGACCGCATCGACCAGCGGGAACTCCCCCTCGACGAGGCCTACGAGTACCAGTCGACCGCGGAGGGGGTGTCCGTCTACGTCCTCGACACCGGCATCAACCACGGGCACGTCGACTTCGGTGGCCGAGCCCAACTCGGGTTCGACGCGGTCGACGACGGCCAGGAGGGCGAGGACTGCAACGGCCACGGCACCCACGTCGCGGGAACCATCGGCGGCGAGGAGTACGGGGTGGCCAAGGGCGTCGACCTCTACTCGGTGCGCGTGCTCGGATGCGACGGCTCCGGCACGAGCTCCGGCGTGATCGCGGGCATCGACTGGGTCACCGAGAACGCCGAGACGCCCGCCGTGGCCAACATGAGCCTGGGTAGCGCCGGGGCCACCGCCATCGACGAGGCCGTCGCCAACTCCGTGGCCGCCGGCGTCACCTACGTCGTGGCCGGGGGCAACTCCAACACCGACGCCTGCGGGACCTCACCGGCCCGGGTCGAGGAAGCCGTGACGGTCGGGGCCACCGACGCCGAGGACGGCCGCGCCTACTTCTCCAACTGGGGGGAGTGCCTCGACCTGTTCGCCCCCGGCGTCGACATCACCTCGGCCTGGATCGACGGGGAGGACGCCACCAACACCATCAGCGGGACGTCGATGGCCTCACCCCACGTCGCGGGCGCCGCCGCCCTCCTCCTGGCCGAGAGCCCCGAGGCCACTCCCGAGGAGATCGCGGCGGCCCTCACCGACGCCGCGACGCCGGACGTGGTCGAGGACCCGCAGGCGGGTTCGCCCAACCTCCTCCTCTACACCGGGCAGTGACGGCGAGCCGGCCGGCGGGGCGCGCGCGACGGCGTCGACGGGGCATCTAGGCTGTGCCGGGTGCGTCTCGTGATCGCTCAGTGCCAGGTGGACTACGTCGGCCGGCTCACCGCCCATCTGCCGAAGGCCACCAGGCTCCTGCTGATCAAGGCGGACGGGTCCGTGTCGGTCCACTCCGACGACCGCGCGTACAAACCGCTGAACTGGATGAGCCCGCCCTGCTGGCTGATCGAGGACCCCGACGTGTGGACCGTGCAGAACAAGGCCGGCGAGAAGCTCGTCATCACCATCAGCGAGGTCCTGCACGACAGCAAGCACGAGCTGGGCCCGGAGCCGGGCCTGGTCAAGGACGGTGTCGAGGCGCACCTCCAGGAGCTGCTCGCCGAGCACGTCACCACCCTCGGGGAGGGCTGGTCGCTGGTGCGCCGCGAGTACCCGACGGCCATCGGCCCGGTCGACCTGCTCTGCCGCGACGACGCGGGGGCCACGGTCGCCGTGGAGATCAAGCGTCGCGGTGAGATCGACGGGGTCGAACAGCTGACCCGGTACCTGGACCTGCTCAACCGGGATCCCCTGCTGGCGCCGGTGCGGGGTGTCTTCGCCGCGCAGATCATCAGGCCCCAGGCGCGGGTGCTGGCCGAGGACCGGGGCATCCGCTGCGTCACCCTCGACTACGACGCCCTGCGGGGCATCGAACCGGACGAGTTCCGCCTCTTCTGAGCGCGGGGCGTCGGGAACACGGGCGTCCGCATCGGCCCTAGCCTGGGGGGATGCCCGTCCAACCGGAGCCAGGCCACGCCCCCGCGCACCCGGTGCGCGGGCTGCTCGTCTTCGTCGCGGCCGTCGCGGCGACCGCCGTGGTCGGCTCGCTCGCCTCAAGATCCGCGGCCGAGGACTACGCGGCGCTCGAACTGCCGTCCTGGGCCCCGCCCTCCTGGCTCTTCGGGCCCGTGTGGACGGCGCTCTACGTGTTGATCGCCGTCTCGGGCTGGCTGGTGTGGCGGCGGCACGGCATCACCGGAGCCCGTACCGCGCTCGGGTTGTACGGCGCCCAGCTCGTGTTGAACGCCGCGTGGACGCCGCTGTTCTTCGCCGCCGGACGTTACGGCCTCGCGTTGGTCGACATCGTGGTGCTGTTCCTCGTCGTCGCCGTCCTCGTGGGCCTGTTCGCCCGGCTCCACCGCACGGCGGCTGTGCTGCTGGTGCCCTACCTGCTCTGGGTGGGGTTCGCGGCCCTGCTGAACGCCGCGGTCTGGTCGCTCAACACGTGAGCGCCGCTGACCCGTTCGCGACCGCCGAACCAGGTCGGGACCAGTGGGAACGGTGGACACGGACGGCCTGACGCGCGCCTCCCCGCCCCTCGTGGGTGACGAGCTGTGGGGTTCCACGCCCTGTCCCGCCGTGCTGCTCGGGCGCGACGGCACCCCGCGGGCCCTCAACGGCTTCCCCGCCGCCGACGGGGGTGCCCGGTTCGACCAGGGCAACCGGCGTGGTTGGTCGACGCGCACTCCCGTTTCCTCACCGCTGATCACCCACCCGCACCGGGAGGGCCCCGACGTCGTGGCGCTCTCCCGCTCGATCGCCACCCGCCTCCCCACCGCGCACGCGACCGTCACCGCCTGCCATGCCGACGGAAGGCCCGTCATCGTCGGCGGAGCCCCCTGCGGCGCGGACGGCCGTTACGCCGAACCGCTCGGAGCGCACGCCTGGGCCCGGGACGCCCGCGAGGCGGCCGACCTCCTCGCGGCGCGGCGGCCACCACCGCCGACCTCCCCCGCCACCCCGTCGACGACCTCCCGCGCCTGGTGGCGCGGGAGTGCACGATGGTCGCGCGGCGTGCCACGGGTCTCGTCCGGACCACCTGCGCGCGGCTGGAGGATCTGTTCCCGGCTGTCACCGAGCACACCGAACGGCAGCGCCAGCACACCGCCGAGGACGTGGGTCCACATCATCGGCTTCCTGGTGACCGCGCCCTACCTCGGCGGTGACGAGCTCTTCCACGGTTTCCTCGACTGGGCGTCGGACGTGCTCGCCGCGCGCGACGTCCCCCTCACGTTCCTGGTGACGACCCTCGACCCGCTCGCCACCGAACTCCGGGAGCCCCCCGCGCGGCGGCCATCCCCAGCGGCGGTGGATCCAGGTGGGACGGCGGACGAGCCCGAGCCGGTGAACCGACGGGCCGCCCTCACCGCCTCCCCGGCCGCCCGTGCGCGCCCCCGTCCGGGCGGGGGCTGGAACGGGCCGAGAGGTCTCGCCCGCCGGCGCGGTCCTCGACGGGCTGGCCGCGCGCGGGGACCAGCGCGGACGCGCACCCAGCGGAGTCCTCCACTTCCCGTACGGGACCGAACGCGCTCCCCGCGCGAGCCGGGGGACCACGGTTGGCCGTAGTGGACCCACCGGCGCCGACGACCGGCTAGCGTGCGGACGTGCCTGTGCGTCGAACCGGTCCCGCCTCCTCGTTCCTGGGAGCGGCCGTGCTCATGTCCCTGGTGGCGGCCGGCTGCGGAGCGGCACCCGACCTGACCAAGACCGTCTCGGCCAGGAGCACGGTCCCGATGGAACCCGCCCCGGTCGATCCGGGGGTCGCGGCGGAGTGGACCGGACCACAGGACCCGGCGTTGACCCTGGACGCCCAACGGCGGGTCGATCCGTGCGCGCTGGTCGACCCCGCGGCCCTCGCCCCGTTGGCCGACGACCTGACCCTGTCCAACTCCGGCTGGGACCGCTGCTACGGGTACAAGCTCCTGGAGGAACGTTCCCTGAACGTGTCCCTCCAGCTCGGGGACAACGCGCTCCTCTTCGCGCAGGAGGCTGCCGAGGACATCGCCGGCCTCCCCACCTACCTGCAGTCGATGAGCAGCGGGTCCGGCGGGAACTGCACGGTGCGGCTGCTCACCAGCGAGGGCGAACACCCCCGCGCGCTGACCGTGCTGGTCGACGGCCCCGGCGAGGATCTGTGCGACCAGGGCGGCGAACTGGCCCGCGTGGCGGTCGAACGACTCCGTGAGGGTCCCCCGCTGTTGGACACCCCGGACGGCACCCTGCTGGAACGGGACCCCTGCGCCCTGCTGGCCCCGGACGTGGTGGAGGACGTCCTGGGACCCGATCAGGAGTCGCGGCCGGACGGCCTGTACCGGTGCCGCTGGGGAGCCCCGGCGGGCCCGTCCCTCCTCGTCGAGTTCGCGCAGGGGTCGGACCCCGCCGACGACGACGTCACCGAGGAGGTGGAGGTGGCCGGCGCGGTCGCCTACCGCGAACGGTCCGAGATCGTCTACCCCCAGTGCGAGATCAGCTGGTTGCACCGAACCACCGGCGGCGGCGCGTACGAGTCCGAGATCGTCCGGGTGGTGATGGACGACGTCCTGCGGGACGGGGCCGACGTCTGCGCCGGCGCGCTCGCCGCGGCCCAGGAGGTCAGGCCAGAGCTGCCGCCCTCGGCCTGACTCACGGGGTGTTCCCCGCCCACCCCGCCCATCACCCGTTCGTCGGATCTTCACCACGGCCCCACGCCAACGGGTGCGCAATGGGGGGTGTCCGGAAGATGATCTGTCACGACCGCGACGTGTCCGGCGCGCGAACTGGGCTGACGGCCCGCGACGCTCCCCGGTCCCTGGGAGGATGCACCATGCCGAACCCCGTGCCAGGCCAGGACAACAGCGTGGCGGGGGTGTCCGGGGGCGGCTGCGGGACGGTCACCGGCGAGTCGGTGACGGGGCCGGGAGCGCGGCGCTTCACCTCCGTCGACCCCCGCACCGGGGAGACCGTCGGCCACTACCCGCTGCGGACACCCGAGGAGGTCGAGGACACCGTCGCCTCGGCGCGCGCCGCCGGCGAGTGGTGGTCCGGGCTGGGGTTCGGCGGCCGTGCCGCCCGGCTCGCCGCCTGGCGCCGCCACCTCGTCCGCCACTTCGACGAGCTGGCGCACCTCGTCTGCGCCGAGACCGGGAAGCCGGTCGACGACGCCCGGGTCGAGGTGGCGATGGCCGTCGAACACCTCAGCTGGGCGGCTCGGCACGCGGAGCGGGTGCTGGGGCGCCGGCGGGTGCCGTCCGGGTGGCTGATGAACAACCAGGTCTCCACGGTCGAGTACCTCCCGCTCGGCGTCGTCGGCGTCATCGGGCCCTGGAACTTCCCCGTGCTCACCCCGATGGGCAGCATCGCCTACGCGCTCGCCGCCGGGAACACGGTCGTGTTCAAACCCAGCGAGCTCACGCCCGGGGTGGGGCGGTGGCTGGCGGCCTCACTCGCCGAGAGCGTGCCGGAGCGCGAACTGCTCCACACCGTCACCGGGGCTGGCGACACCGGCGCGGCGCTGTGCGCCTCCGGGGTGGACAAGATCTCCTTCACGGGCTCGGCGAGCACGGGCCGGGCCGTCCTCCACGCCTGCGCCGACAGCCTCACACCCGTCGTGCTCGAATGCGGGGGGAAGGACGCCCTCATCGTCGGGGAGGGCGCTGACCTGGGACGCGCCGCCGACGCCGCCGTGTGGGGCGGGCTGTCCAACGCCGGCCAGATCTGCGTGTCGGTGGAACGGATCTACGTGGTGGAGGCCGTCGCGGAGGAGTTCCTCCGACTGCTCGTCGAACGGGTGGCCCGGGTGCGACCCGGCGGTGAACCCCACGCCGACTACGGGCCGATGACCGACCCGGCCCAGGTCGAGGTCGTGCGCCGCCAGCTCGCCGAGGCGCTGGAGCGGGGAGGCAGGGCGCTGGTCGGCGGCGTGGAGTCCGTACGGCCGCCGTACGTCGAGCCGGTGGTGCTGGTCGACGTGCCGGAGGAGGCGCTGGTCAGTTCGGAGGAGACCTTCGGGCCGGTCCTCGTCGTCCACCGCGTTCCCGATCTCGACACCGCCGTCGCCCGGGCCAACTCCGGACGCCACGCGCTGGGAGCGGCCGTCTTCGCCGGTCCGGCCGGAGCGGACCTCGCGCCCCGGCTGCGAGCGGGCATGGTGGCGGTGGACGGCGTCCTCACCTTCGCCGCCGTTCCCGCTCTCCCCTTCGGGGGTTCCGGCGAGTCGGGTTTCGGCCGGGTGCACGGGGAGGACGGCCTCCGCGGTTTCGCCAGGGCGCAGTCGGTGGTGCGGCGGCGGTTCCGCCCCCTGCTGAACCCGATGACCTTCACGGGGCGGACCAGGGCCGTGCGGCGGCTGGGCCGGCTCCTGCGCCTGCGCTACCGGCGGTGACCCCTGGCGGCGCCGTCGTCCGGTGTCCGCATCCGCCCCGGCCGTCCACCCGACCCGACACCTCTGGCACCGGTAGGGTCACCGTGGTGACGGCCGTCACCCGGTCAGGGGGCGGGCGTGGGGCCTGCCCGGACGAGCCGGGCGGGTCGACAGGGAGGTTCGACGCGTGAAGAAGATCCTCAACGATCCCTCGACCGTGGTGACCGACGCGCTCCGAGGTCTGGCCCTGGCTCATCCCGAGCTGCTCAGGGTGAGCACCGACCCCGCCGTGGTCACCCGGGTGGAGCCGACCCCGCCGGGCGCCGTCGCGGTCGTGTCCGGAGGCGGCTCGGGGCACGAACCGCTGCACTCCGGGTTCGTCGGCCCGGGCATGTTGGCGGCCGCCTGCCCCGGCCCGGTGTTCACCTCACCCACCCCCGACCAGGTGGTCGCCGCGGTGCGGGAGGTGGAGGCGGGCGGGGGCGCGCTGCTCGTGGTGAAGAACTACACGGGCGATGTGCTCAACTTCGAGACGGCCGCCGAGCTGCTCGAGGCCGAGGGCGTCGAGGTGCGGACGGTGGTGGTCGACGACGACGTGGCCGTCACGGACTCCTCCTTCACCGCGGGGCGGCGGGGAGTGGGGGGAACCGTCCTCGTCGAGAAGATCGTCGGTGCGGCCGCCGCCCGGGGGGACTCCCTCGACCGGTGCGCCGAGATCGCGGGCCGGGTGAACTCCCAGGTGCGGTCGATGGGGCTGGCGCTGTCGCCCTGCGTCGTGCCCCACGTCGGCCGGCCCAGTTTCGAGTTGGGCGAGGACGAGATCGAGATCGGGATCGGCATCCACGGTGAACCGGGGCGGGAGCGCATCCCGCTCGAACCCGCGGACGGCCTGGTCCGCCGGCTCCTGGAGCCCGTGCTCGACGACCTGCCGTTCGCCTCGGGGGACGAGGTCCTGCTGTTCACCAACTCGATGGGCGGAACTCCCCCGCTGGAGCTGTACCTGGCCCACGGGATCGCCGAACGCCTGCTCGCCGAACGGGGGATCAGGGTGCGCCGCAGCCTGGTCGGCCCCTACGTGACCAGCCTTGAGATGCGGGGCATCAGCGTGAGCGTGCTCCGGTTGGACGACGAACTGACCGCGCTGTGGGACGCCCCCGTGCGCACCACCGCGCTGAACTGGGGGTCCTGATGGGGTGCGGGGTGGACGAGGTGGTGGCGGCCTTCCACCGGGTCGCCGAGGTGATCACCGCGCACCGCGACGAACTGGTCGACCTCGACCGGGCGATCGGGGACGGTGATCACGGCGAGAACCTCACCCGAGGCTTCACCGCGGTCCGCGCGAGCTTGGACGAGGGTGAGCACGGCAGTCCCGCCGAGGTGCTCAAACTGGTGGCCAGCACCCTGATCTCCACGGTCGGTGGCGCCGCCGGCCCCCTCTACGGCACGGCCCTGCTCCGAGCCGCCAAGGCGGTGCCCGACCGGGTGGAACTCGGCCCCGAGGACGTCGCCGCCGCGCTCGCCGCCGCCCTGGAGGGCGTCGTCGCCAGGGGACGCGCGGAGGCGGGCGACAAGACCATGGTGGACGCGCTGGTCCCGGCGGTCGCGGCGGCGGAACGGGCGGTCGGCGACGGCGGGGACACCCGAGCCGTGCTGGCCGCCGCCTCCGCCGCGGCCGAGACCGGCGCGCGGGAGACCGCCCCCCTCGTCGCCAGGAAGGGACGGGCGTCCTACCTGGGAGAACGCAGCGCCGGTCATCTCGACCCCGGTGCGCGCTCGACCGCCCTGGTGCTGGGCGCGTTCGCCTCGCCCGGCCCCAGCCCCAGCCGAACCCCGGGGAAGGAGTGCGAGGGATGAGAGTGGCGGTGGTCCTCGTGTCCCACAGCCGGGCACTGGCGGAGGGACTGGCCGAACTCGCCGGCCAGATGGCACCGGACGTGCGGCTGGAGGCCGTGGGCGGGCTGCCGGGAGGAGGCCTGGGCACCGACTTCGACGCGGTCTCCACGGCCGTCGCGGACGCCGACCAGGGGGCCGGCCTCGTCGTGCTCTACGACCTGGGCAGCGCCCGGATGACCGCCGAGCTGGCGGCGGAGAGCGTGGGCGATCCAGACCGGGTCCTGCTCGTCGACGCGCCCTTCGTGGAGGGCGCCGTTGCCGCCGCCGTGGCCGCCCAGAACGGCGGCGAACTCGCCACGGTCGGCGCGGCGGCGGTGGCGGCGGCACCCGGCCCGGAAGCGCGGGGACCGGCCCTCACCGGGCCGGCGGCCGAAGGGGCGGTCGAGACCGCTGAGGTCCGGGCCGAGACGTTCGTTCTGCGCAACGAGGTCGGGCTCCACGCGCGGCCCGCCGCCCTGCTCACCAGGAGCATCGCCGGCCTGGACGCGGACGTGCGGGTGCGCTTCGGTGACGGGGAGGTGGACGCCGCCAGCGTGCTGGCCCTGATGGGACTCGGCGCCGGCCGGGGGGACACCGTGACCGTGTCGGCCACCGGACCGGACGCCGAGACCGCGCTGAGGCGGGTGACGGACCTGGTCGAGCGGAACTTCGACGAGTGAACCGCGCCGATCCGCCGAGGGAGTCGACGCGAGGTCATCCGAGGGGGAACCGTCCGACGCACGCCTACGCGCCGGGCCGGGAGCAGGTCGCTCAGCCGAGGTCAGCCGCAGCATCCCCCGCCGCAGCAGCCTCCCCCGGCCGGCGTCGCAGCGGCGGCCCCGGCCGGCGCTGCGCCGCCCCCTCGGGCCAGGGCCACCGTCGAGAGGAGTTTCACGGTGTCGTCGTGACCCACCGGGCAGCGAGCCGGGTCGGAGGCGGCGCTCATCGGCCGCTGGACCTCGAAGGTCGTGGCGCACTCACGGCAGCGGAACTCGTAGCTGGGCACGCCGCCATCATCGCAGAACGGAGCCGGTCGAGGCTCCTGCCGGCGTCCCCGCCCCTCAGCCGGTCACGGTGGCCGAGGACTCGGTGCGGGCGCCGGGGCGACTACCGTGGTCGTCCGTGCCGCGCCGCAACCGATCCCCGAAGTCCGCCGTCCGAGGTCGGGCCACCGCCGCGCGCCCGTTGTCGGCGGGGGTGGGGTCCGCCCAGCGGGTCTCCGGGCCCGACGGTGACTGGATGGTGCGCACCGTTCCCGGTTCCCAGGCGGTGAAGACCTACCGGTGCCCGGGCTGCGACCACGAGATCCGCGCCGGCATCCCCCACGTGGTGGCCTGGCCCGCCGACGAGTACGGCAGCGCCGAGGAACGTCGGCACTGGCACAACGGGTGCTGGCAGGCGCGCGGCAGGCGGGGCCCGACCCGGCGGTGGTGGTAGGGAACGGGTGTTCGTGACCCGTGTCCCGGTGGCCCGGATCACCCCGGCCACCGCGGCCGGTGATGGCACGATCGAGTGTTGATGAGTACACAGATCCGGGCGGGCACGGTACTGCCCGCACGCCGGGAGCCGCTCACCCTGCACACCGCCGACGACCTGCGCCTGGTCGGGGAGCTCGCGATGCCCGAGCGGAGGGCCCCGGTGGCGACGCTGGTCTGCCTGCACCCGCTGCCCACCCACGGCGGGATGATGGATTCGCACGTCTACCGCAAGGCCGCCTGGCGGTTGCCCGCGCTCGCCGACATCGCGGTGCTGCGGTTCAACACGAGGGGAACGGAGAGCGCGGCGGGGCGGAGCGAGGGCGAGTTCTCCCACGGGGACGCCGAGCGGCACGACGTGGTCGCGGCCCTGGAGTACGCCGAGTTCGAGGACCTGCCCAACGTCTGGTTGCTGGGCTGGTCCTTCGGTACCGACCTCGCGCTCATGCACGGCTGCGACCCGCTGGTGCGGGGTGCGATCCTGCTGTCCCCGCCCCTCCGGTACAGCCGCGAGGAGCACCTGCGGGTGTGGGCCGAGTCGGGCAAGCCGGTGCACGCGCTCGTGCCCGAGTTCGACGACTACCTGCGCCCGCCCGCCGCCCACGAGCGCTTCCAGGCGATCCCCGGGGCCAGGGTGGTGCCCTTCGAGGGAGCCAAGCACCTCTGGGTCGGTCGCGCCGACGACGTCCTCGACGAAATCGTCTCCATCGTGGCCCCGGACGTGCCGACCCCACTGCCCCGCAGCTGGGACGGGCCGTACGAGACCCACCAGTTCACCGTCCACCAGTCCTGACCCGCCCGTCGGATCGGCCGCTCCGGTCGCTGCGTCCGCGTCGCCGGGGGGAGGATGGCCGGCGTACCGACGGAAGGGACCGAGGATGACACCGCCCCTGGTGCTGCTGCACGCCTTCCCCGTGGACGCCCGGATGTGGGGCGGCGTCCGCCCGCTGCTCGGGCCCGGCCGGCGGGTGTTCGCCCCCGACCAGCGGGGACTGGGCGGTCGCCCCCTGACCCGGGACGGCGACGTGCCCCAGCCCGATCTCGACGTCGTCGCCGACGACGTCCTCGCCGAGCTGGATGCCCAGGGGGTCAGGCGCGTCGTGGTGGGTGGCTGTTCGATGGGCGGTTACGTGGCGATGGCGCTGCTGCGGCGTGCCCCGGGGCGGGTCGCCGGTCTGGTGCTGGTGGGCACGCGGGCCGGCGCCGACGGTCCCGAACAGCGCGCCAACCGGCTGCGGGTGGCGGACCGGCTCGAACGCGAGGGCGCGACCGGCTGGTCGGCCGAGTCGGCCGTGGAGGGACTGCTCGGGCCGACCACGCGGGCGTCCCGGCCGGAGGTGGTCCGCGCGGTCCGGGGTTGGGCGCGCGAGCAGTCGCCGGCCGGCGTGGCGTGGGCGCAGCGGGCCATGGCGTCTCGGCGGGACTCGCGCGCGCTGCTGGCCGCCGCCACGGTGCCAGTGCTCGTCGTGGCGGGCCAGGAGGACGGCGTGGTCCCCGTCGGTGAGCACCGCGCCCTGGCGGGAGACATCGCGGGCTCCGCGCTGCGGGTGGTGCCGGGAGCCGGGCACCTCGCCCCCGTCGAGGACCCGGTCGGTTTCGCCGGATGCCTCGTCCCGTGGCTCGACGAGGTGGCGTCGGCGGGGGAGTGAGGCGTTCCTCCGACCAGGGAACTCCCACCCGCCTCGGGTGGTGTGCTCGTCGACGGCCCCCGGTGGTGGTCGCCGCCGCTGGGAGGTGGGAACGCACGGAACGGATGGTCGGGCCTGGGGGCGGGCGGTGGGAGGAGGACCTCCAGCTGGCGCGCTCGGAACGCCGCGAGGGGCCCCGGAACCGGGACCCCTCGCGGTGGTGGTGCGGCCTGTCGCGCGGCTACTGCTGCTTGGGAGCGGGCAACACGGTGGTCTCATCCCCGTGCCCCTGGCTCGCCTCGGCTCCCTGCTCCTCGGCGGGCTGCTGCTCCGGTTCCCGCTCGTCCTCCGGCGTGGGCAACCGCATGATCCTGGTGCCGTCGTCCGAGGTCACCGCCGCGTCGGCGTCGGAGCTCCCGGTGGCCGGGGTGGCCGGCTCCTCCCCGGTGGCCCGCTCGTCCTCGGCCCGGGGGATCGCCATCACCGTGGTGCCCTCGTTGTCCGCACCGGCCCCGTCGGCCGGCGTGGCCTCGGCGCCGGTGGCCGTCTCCGCCGCGACCTGGTCGTTCGCTGGGGGTGGGGCCGGCGTCTCCTGGGTCACCTGTGCGTCGGTGGCCTGCTGGGGGGCCGGGGGCGCCGGCGGGTGGGGCTGTTCCAACCGCACCTGCGAGACCGCGTCCTGCGGAGCGGAGGGCACGTTCACCGGCACCGACGCCGACTGGTCCCAGACCCGGGTCCGCTGGTGGGGGTGGCGCTGGATGACCGTCTCCTCCGCCCCGTTGTGCTGCTGGTGCGGCGGCTGCTTGGCGGGCGCCCAGCCGGGCACCGGCGGGCCGGCGGGCACCGGGTGGAAGTGGGGCCGGGGGAAGTGCTGCGTGGGCGGGTCGTGACGTGACTGCGAACCGGCCGGCAGCGCGGGCGGCTCGACCGGCTGCTGGTCCTCGTCGGCGAGGTCGAGCAGGGGGCCGGCCTCGACGAAGACCGCCCGGATCGCCTTGAGCTGCTGGGCCAGCCGGCCTCGCGTCTGGCGCAGGGTGTCGACCTGGCGCTGGGCCTGGCCGATCCGCCGGTTGGCCTCCTCCGTGGCCTCCCGCACTCGGCGGTGCGCCTCGTTCGTGCTCTCCTGGAGCCGCCGGTTGGCCTCCTCGGTGGCCTCCCTGACCCGCCGCTCGGCCTCCGCCTTGCTGTGGGCCTCCTGCTCGGCCAGCGTGCGCATCGCCTCGTTGCGGCGGGACGACATCGCCATCTCGAAGTCGTCCTCGACCTGCTTGCGCCGGGCGTCGGCCTCGGCGTCGGCTGCCTGGCGGGTCTGCTCGGCCTGCCGCAGGTACTCCTGGGCGTCGTGCTCGCCCTTCTGCCGGATCGCCTCGCCCTCCTGGCGGAGCCGCTGGGCCTCCGCCTCGCCCTGCCGGCGGATGTTCTCGGCGTCCTGCCGAATGCGGTCCGCGTCGGCCTCCCCCTGCTGGAGGACCTCCTGCGCGGCGGCACGGATGCGCTCACCCTCCTGGTTGGCCTTGTCCAGGGTGGCGCGGTGCTCCGCCTCCATCTCGGCGCGACGCGTGTCGTTCTCGGCGATGAGCCGCTCGTACTGGTTCCGGAGGCCGGTGGCCTCCTTCTCGGCCTTGGCCTGCATCTCGGCCGCGTCGGTCTCGGCGCGGGCGCGGATCTCGTTGGCCTCCTCCTGCGCCAGCCGGAGCATTCGCTGGAGGCGTTCGCTCATCCCCTCCAGACTGGTGGGGGGCTGGCTCATCCGCTCCAGTTGGGAGTGGAGGCTCTCGATCTCGGAGCGGGCCGCCTCCAACTGGCGGGCCAGGTCGCCCGCCTGCGACAGGGCCGCGTTCCGGTCGGCCGCGAGGATGCGGAGATCGGCGTCCAACCGCTCGAGGTGCTCGTCGACCTGAGCGCGGTCGTAACCACGTTTGGCGACGTCAAAGCCGGAGCCAAGGGGTAGTAGGTCACGGTCGTCGGCAAGGCCCATGAGTGTCACGCTACCTGGATGGCCGGAGGGTTCGGGGTATCTCCCCGCCATTGTGGTTCACGTGTCCCGAGTTCGCCGGACGACGAGACCGCACGGGTTGACCGGTTGGCCAACCAAGGCGCATCCTGGGGTAGTTCCTGCAGGAACGGAGGTGGAGACCATGACTGGAAAGTGGTCACGTTGGCAGGACTGGGCAGCGTTCGCGCTCGGTGTCTACACGGTCATCTCGACCATCTGGCTGGACGTCACCGCGGGCACGGCGTGGACCATGATCGTGCTCGGCGCGCTGCTGGCGATCAGCGGTCTGTGGTCGCTCTCGGCGCCCGGTTCGGTCGCCAGCGAGTGGACCCACATGCTCTTCGGGGTCCTGTTGTTCCTGGCGCCCTGGGTCATCGGGTACACGGACCAGGGCGGCGCGGCGTGGACCTCGTGGATCGTGGGTGTGCTGGCGGTCCTGGTGAGCGCGGCGGCGCTGCCCGAGGCGAACACCGCTCACCGGGGGGTGATGGCCCACTGAGTGGATGCCGCCGGCCACACCGGCGGCGGTGTCCCCGCGCCCGGCGTGCCCATAACGTGTCCAGTGCCGAGAAGGCGGACCCGTTGTGGGCACGACCGGCGTATGGGGAGGGACAACGGTGAGCGTGGCGGACGCGGCGGCAGGCTCGACGAGGAGCGGCAGGGTGCGGCGGACAGGCCAGCGGGACGGTGTCGGGGCGCGGGAGCGCATCCTGACCGCCGCCGGCGAGCTGTTCGCCGAATCGGGTTTCGACGCCACGCCCACCTCGCGGATCGCCGAACGGGCGGAGGTCCCCAAGGGGCTGGTGCACTACTACTTCCGCCGCAAGCAGGACCTGCTGGCGGCCCTCATCGAACGCCTGCCAGACGTGCGGGTGGACCTGACCTCGGTCGTCGTCCCCGGGGACGTCGCCACCAGCCTGCGCCAGTTGGTGGCCGCGCTCGACCGAGGTCTCGACGCGTCACCGCTGCTGTCCCACCTGCTCTGGCGGGAGACCGACACCCATCCGGCCGTCCGGGACGCGCTGGATGCGCGGCTGCGCGGGATCGTCTCCCAGATCCGGGAGGTGCTCATCGCCGCGCGGGAAGCGACCGGGGGCCGGCGGCGGAGACGGCGCTCGTCGGGGAGGGAAGGGTCGGGGCCCGGGAGGGGAGCGACGACATCGAGAGCGCGGCGGCGTTGCTGGCGCTGGCGGTCAGCTACCGCCACTCGGTGGCCCGGCACACCCAGCCGGCGGACGTGCTGGACCGGGAGTTGGACTTCGTCGCGCGGGCGCTGGAAAGCGGGTGAACACCGAGCGCGGAGAGGGGACGCGCCCGGTCGGCCGTCGGGCGGTCCCGTCCGGGGTGCGCGGTCCTCGTCGGCACGCCGGCGGTCCAGGCCGGACGGAGTAGGTCACTGATCGAGGTGGAGTAGTGGTGGCCGCCCGGCCCTGGGCCGTTCGAGTGAGGTCCTGCTGGGGCGCATGGTGAAATATTCACGTTGCATGCACGATTCGTGTCCGAAGCCCACGTCAGGTGGGCCGCTCGGACGGAGTAGTCATGCGCATACCGAGTACCGGACGTGATCCCGCCGCCAGGTGGCGGAGACGAACGACGGCCGTCGCGCTGGTGGCCCTGCTGCCCGTGACCGCCTCCGGAGCGGCCGACGGTGAGGAGGGGGCCGGCACCACCGTCACCCTCCCCGGCCTCTCCGAGGAAGTGGAGATCCTCGTCGACGAGTGGGGGATCCCGCACATCTTCGCCGCCAACACCGACGACCTCTACCTGGCGCAGGGGTTCAACGCGGCCCGCGACCGGCTCTTCCAGATCGACCTGTGGCGGAAACGCGGACTCGGCGAGCTGTCCTCGGACCTGGGGCCCGACTACGTCGAACAGGACAGGGCCGCCCGGCTCTTCCTCTACGACGGCGACATGGAGGCCGAGTGGGCGAGCTACGGACCGGACGCCGAACGCACCGTGACGGCCTTCGTCACCGGGATCAACGCCTACGTCGACTGGCTGGAGGAGAACCCCGACCAGCTCCCACCCGAGTTCGCCGAACTCGGGTACGAGCCCTCCCGGTGGGCCCCGGAGGACGTCGTCCGGATCCGCAGCCACGGGCTCACCAGGAACCTCACCAGTGAGGTCGCCCGGGCGCGCGTCGCGTGCGCCGAGGGCACCGACGCCGACCTGGTGCGCCGTGGCCTCGAACCGGACTGGACCACCGAGGTCCCCGACGGGCTCGACCCCTGCGCCATCGGGGACGAGGTGCTCGACACGTTCCGGTTGGCAACCAGCGGGGTCGCGTTCTCCGACGGGGAGGTGCGGGTCCTCGAGGCGGAGGACCCGACCGTGGTGGGCAGCAACAACTGGGTGGTCGCGCCCGAACGGACGAGCACCGGGCGCCCGATCCTCGCCAACGACCCGCACCGCGCCTACTCCGCCCCGGCCCTCCGGTACGTCACGCACCTGTCCGCACCCGGGCTGGACGTGATCGGCGCCGGTGAGCCCGCACTGCCCGGCGTGTCCATCGGGCACAACGGCACCGCGGCCTTCGGCCTGACGATCTTCTCCATCGACCAGGAGGACCTCTACGTCTACGAACTCGATCCCGCCGACCACGACCGGTACCGCTACGGGGACGGGTGGGAACGCGTGGAGGTCGAGGAACAGCGGATCGAGGTCGCCGGAGAGGACGCGGTGACCGTCGAGACGCGGCACACCCGGCACGGTCCCCTCATCCACGTCGACGAGGACCGCGACCTCGGGTACGCGGTGCGAACGGCGTGGAGCGAACCGGGGATGTCCCCCTACCTCGGCAGCCTCGCCTACCAGGGGGCCCGGAGCTTCGACGAGTTCGAGGAGGCGATGCGGACGTGGGGAGCGCCGACGGAGAACCAGGTGTACGCCGACGTCTCCGGTGAGATCGGTTGGGTGCCCGGCGGCCTCGCGCCGGAACGCTCCGGCTACGACGGTCTGCTGCCCGTCCCGGGAGACGGCCGCTACGAGTGGACGGGTTTCCACGACGGGGCCGAGCTGCCGCGTTCGCGCAATCCCGCCGAGGGGTACGTGGCGACCGCCAACGAGATGAACCTGCCACCGGACTTCCCGCACGAGGAGTACGGGCTGGGGTACGAGTGGACCAACCCGTTCCGGTTCCAGCGCATCACCGAGGTGCTCGCCCAGGACACCGACCACGGTCTGGCCGACTCGGCCGCCCTCCAGCTCGACCAGCTGTCCCTGCCCGCGCGACGGATCACCGCGCTGCTGCCCGGGCTGGAGCCCGGGGACGCGATCACCAGCCGAGCCCGCGACCTCCTCGTCGGGTGGGACCACGTGGAGACCGCGGACTCGGGCCCGGCGGCCCTGTTCGAGGTGTGGTTGTCCCGGCACCTCGGTCCGGAGTTCGTCCGCCTGGCCGCTCCGGAGGCAGCGGAGATCATCGAACAACCCGACACCCTGGTGTTGGTGGAGGAGCTGGAGAACCCGGGCCGCTGGCTCGACCAGGAGGAACGCGACGAGCTGCTGCTCACCACGCTGCGCGCGGCCTACCGGGAGACCGGTGAGCTGTTGGGCGGCAACGACCGGCGGTGGGAGTGGGGGCGGTTGCAGCACACGCTCTTCGCGCACCCCGTCGGACGGGGCGGCGCGGAAGACGACCCGGCCAGCCTCGACGTGGGGCCCTTCCCCCGGGGCGGCTCCAAGGACACCGTGAACCAGTCCTCCTACCGGGTCTCCGACTTCCGCCAGACCAACGGCCCGTCGTTCCGCATGGTCCTCGACGTCGGCGAGTGGGACCGCTCCCTCGTGATCAACGGGCCAGGCCAGTCCGGTGACCCGGACAGCCCGCACTACCGCGACCACGCCGAGCCGTGGCGCGACGGCGAGTTCGTCCCCCTGCTCTACAGCCGGGCCGAGATCGAACGGCACGTGGGCGAACGGATCGTCCTGCTGCCCGGCTGAGCCCGGTCCCGCCCTGGGGTGAGCGGCGGCCCGTGGGAGGTGCGGTTCCACCGCCGGTCACCCCGGTCACGGGCCGGTCCCGCCGGTCCGGTTTCCTCCTGCTGGGTGATTTCCGGACCGGATCGCCGACGGGGCTCGCACCGACCGGCCCGCCGTACGGGTGACGGCCCTTCCCCGGTGGTCGGACGGGGAGGGGCCCCAGGCGGGTGCCGCCGCGCCCTCCCCGGTCACGGGAGCGCGGACTTGGGAGGTTCGACGAGTTCGATCAGGACACCCCCGGCCGCCTTCGGGTGGACGAAGTTGATGCGCGAACCCCCGGTGCCCCGCCTGGCCTCCTCGTAGAGGAGGCGGACGCCCTTGTGGCGCAGCGCCGTGCTGATCGCGTCGATGTCCCACACCCGGTAGGCCAGTTGTTGCAGGCCCGGGCCCCGCCGGTCGAGGAAGGACGCGATCGGCGAGTCCGCGCTGAGCGGGGCCAGCAGTTGGAGCGCCGCGCCGTCCCCCGCGTCCCCCGCCGCCCTGAGCATCGCCTCCCTGGTGCCCTGTTCCTCGTTCGACTCGATGTGCACCACCCTGAGACCAAAGGTGTCGCGGTAGAAGGCGATGGCCTCCTCGAGGTCGGCGACGGCGACACCGACGTGGTCGATGGCGGTGACGAACTGGCTGAGTTCCTCCGGCATTCCAGGAGGGTATGTGGCGCGGATCTCGATTACGGTGCCAGTGTGACCTTCTCGATCGTCGCCAGGGACCCGGTGACCGGTGAACTGGGCGCCGCCGTCGCCAGCGGTGTCCTCGCCATCGGCTCGAGGGCGCTCGCCGTCGAACCAGGGCTGGCGGCGGTGGTCGTGCAGGGCGCCGCGGGCGCCGACCAGCTCCACGCCGTCCTCGACCGGCTCCGCGAGGGGAACGAGCCGGAAGAGGCGGTGCGCGCGGCTGGGCTCAGCGCGGAGATGCAGTGCGGTGTCGTCACCCCGTCGGAGAGCACCAGTTGGACCGGCGACGCCTGCCCCGGTGCCGCCGGAGGCGTCGCGCTGCCCGAGGTCGCCGTCCAGGGCAACCTGCTGACCTCCACGGAGGTGTGGGAGGCGGCCCGCGAGACCTTCCACACCACCACCGGTCCGCTGCACCGCCGACTCGTCGCCTCGCTCCGCGCCGGGCAGCAGGCCGGGGGCGACGCCCGGGGGCAGCAGTCCGTGGCGCTCGTCGTCCGCGCCGCCGGGGGGACCGAACCGCTGCCGCTGGACCTCAGGGTCGACGACCACCGCGACCCGCTGCGCGAACTCGGCCGTCTCCTGGACGTCCACCACGCCCACGACCTGATCGCCAGCGGCTCGTCCGTGCTGCACGAGGACATCGACATGGCGCGCCGCCTCGTCGACGCCTCGGCCCGGTTGCCCGGCGACGCCCTGCTGGCCGGCTGGGCGGCGGTCGGCGCCTTGGTGCACGGCCTGCCGGAGGCGGCGCTGCTGGTGAACGCGGCCCGCTCGCAGACCCCGAGGTTCGCCGCGCTCTGCGCCCTGCGCGCCTCCCACGGGGGGCCGCTGGCCCCCGCCTGGAACAAGCTGGCCGAACTGGGCTGAGGCGGGGCCGTTCCCTCGGGCCGGCCGCCCCTCGCCGTGGCCACGAGCCCGTCCGCCGTTGCCGTTCCCCGGCTTCCGGCCGTACCCCGGCCACCCCTCCCCCGAGGCGCGCACCAACGGGGCCGGCCCCACCCGGTGCGCCCACCGCCCCCGTGACGACATGTGTGGTCGCCGTCACCCCTCGTCGGTCCTGGCGGGGCCGGTAGGGTCCGGATCAGTCGTAGGCGGAGGAACGAGGGAGAACATCCGTGACCGGTTCCGTCATCGTCGCCGGAGCCCGCACCCCGATCGGGCGGCTGCTGGGTTCGCTCAAGGATCAGTCCGCCGCCCAGCTGGGCGGCGTCGCCATCAGGGCCGCGTTGGACCGGTCGGGAGTGACCCCCGACCAGGTCCAGTACGTGATCATGGGACAGGTGCTCACCGCGGGAGCCGGGCAGATCCCCGCCCGGCAGGCGGCGGTCGCCGCGGGCATCCCGATGGACGTGCCCGCCCTGACCATCAACAAGGTCTGCCTCTCGGGGCTCGACGCCATCGCCCTGGCCGACCAACTCATCCGAGCCGGTGAGTTCGACGTGGTGGTGGCCGGCGGGCAGGAGTCGATGTCCCAGGCACCCCACCTCCTGCCGAACTCCCGGACCGGGACGAAGTACGGGGACGCCGTGCTCCGCGACCACATGGCCCACGACGGCCTCTTCTGCGCCTTCGACCAGGTGGCGATGGGGGAGTCGACCGAGCGGTACAACTCCCGGTACGGCCTGGCCCGCGCCGAGCAGGACGCCTTCGCGGCGGCCTCGCACCAGCGCGCCGCCGCCGCCACCGCCGCCGGGGTCCTCGCCGAGGAGATCGTCCCCGTCGAGCTCCCGGGACGTCGGGGCGCACCGGGCGTGGTCGTCGATCGTGACGAGGGCATCCGCCCGGACACCACCGCCGAGGGCCTCGCGGCGCTGCGGCCGGCCTTCGCCACCGACGGGACCATCACGGCGGGCTCCGCCTCCCAGATCTCCGACGGGGCGGCGGCCGTGGTGGTCATGAGCCGGGCCAGGGCGGAGGAGCTCGGCCTGGAGTGGATCGCCGAGATCGGCCCGCACGGGGTGGTCGCCGGCCCGGACGCCAGCCTCCACGAACAGCCTTCCCGGGCGATCGCGGCCGCCTGCCGGCGAGCCGGTGTCACCCCGGCCGATCTCGACCTCGTCGAGATCAACGAGGCGTTCGCGGCGGTGGGCCTGGTATCGGCGAGGGAGCTCGGCGTGGACCTGGACCGGGTCAACGTCAACGGGGGTGCCATCGCCCTCGGCCACCCGATCGGGATGTCCGGTGCCCGACTGGTCCTCCACCTGGCGCTCGAACTCCGGCGGCGCGGTGGCGGCCTCGGCGCCGCCGGTCTCTGCGGCGGGGGCGGGCAGGGGGACGCGTTGCTGCTGCGCGTCCCGGAGGCGGACCGGGCCGAGCGATGAGCCACGCCGAGGTGGACGACCTGGTCCAGCGGGCGCGCGCGGGACAGTCGAGGGCACTGGGTCGGCTCATCTCCCTGGTGGAGGACGCCAGCCCTCGGCTGCGGGACGTGGCGGCCGAGCTCACGCCCCACACGGGACACGCCCGAGTGATCGGGCTGACCGGTCCACCGGGAGTGGGGAAGTCCACGTCCACCTCGGCGCTGGTCACGGCCCTGCGAGCCCAGGGGAGGACGGTGGGGGTCTTGGCTGTCGACCCCTCCTCCCCCTTCTCCGGTGGTGCGCTCCTGGGTGACCGGGTCCGCATGCAGGACCACGCGCTGGACCCGGGGGTGTTCATCCGCTCGATGGCGACGCGAGGTCACCTCGGCGGGCTCGCCTGGGCCACGCCGCAGGCGCTGCGCGTCCTCGACGCCGCCGGCTTCGACGTCATCCTCGTCGAGACGGTGGGCGTCGGGCAGTCGGAGGTCGACGTCATCTCCCTGGCGGACACCACCCTGGTCCTGCTGGCTCCCGGCATGGGCGACGGCATCCAGGCGGCGAAGGCGGGCATCCTCGAGGTCGCGGACGTGTTCGTGGTCAACAAGGCCGACCGTGAGGGCACCGACCAGACCGTCCGCGAGCTCAAGCACATGATCTCCCTGGGCCGCCGGGAGAAGGAGGGGCCGAGTTGGCGTCCGCCGATCGTGCGGACCGTCGCATCCCGGGCGGAGGGGATGACCGAGCTCGTCGCGGCTGTCGACGAACACCACGACTGGATGCGGGAACACGGAGAGCTCAGTGCCCGGCGGCGGCGGCGAGCCGCCAGTGAGGTCGAGGCGATCGCGGTCGAGGAGTTGCGGGGCCGGCTGGGGGATGTGCGGGGCGGCTCCGCGCTGGTCGACCTCGCCGACCGGGTGCTGGCCGGGCGGACCGACCCCTACACGGCGGCGGACGAGCTGGTCGCGGGCCTGCGGCCACGGCGATGAGCCGCCCGCGCGTTCCGGACGTGTGACATCCCGGTTCCGGCCGGACCGAAGACGCGAACGGGCCGGCCGGGCGGTGCTCACCGGCGGGTGGCGGCGGTAGCCGCCCTGCTCAGATCCGCGGTCGAGCACCCGCTCACCCTCGCTTGCGCGGGGCTTACGCCATCGGCTCGAGGCCGAGCGTGTCGGCTACGGCTCACCCCCGCTTGCGCGGGGCTTACGTGACCTGGCCGTTGCCGACGAACGCGTTCACCGGCTCACCCCCGCTTGCGCGGGGCTTACTGCGCCGGGTCGGGGACCACGTCCACGTCGCCCGGCTCACCCCCGCTTGCGCGGGGCTTACATCGTCGCCTCCCAGCGTCCGGGGGCGATGGTCGGCTCACCCCCGCTTGCGCGGGGCTTACGGCACCGTCACGGCCTGCCCCTCGAAGGCGTCCGGCTCACCCCCGCTTGCGCGGGGCTTACCCTTCGCGACCAGCGCGAATGGAGTGCCGTTATCATTTCTTGACCTTGCGGCCTCGATGATCAGCCTACTCCCGCTCAGTCCCGTCGCGTGGTGGCACGCCGCCCAGAACGGATCGTCGCCGGCGCGGCCAGTCGGCTGCTCCTCCACCATCGTCCACGTCGCCCCTTGTTCCCGGTGCTCGTTCACGAGCTCACGGCGTCGTGCTCCTGGCCGACGGGTGCCACCCACTCCATGACCGTCGTGGAACCGGCGGCCGGACCCGGGTGCGGCGTCCTCCCGTCCTCGACCGTCCGGGCCCGTGCCAGGTCGTTCCTCCTGCCCACGACGGGTAACCAGTCCAGGCTCGCGAGCGGGTCCGCGACGCGCAGCGCGGGGTCGTCCATCGCGAAGGTCCTGGCCGGTCCGGGCCCGGTCGTCCTGGTCTCGAACCGCACCGTCACCCTGCCGACCCCCGCTCCCTGCACCCACCCGTGCCCGTGCTCGGGGTGGCGGACGTCGTCACCCGCCGCCCAACCACGGCCGCCACGGTCACGACCGCCCGGGAGCGGGGCCGTGTCCGGTCGAGGGGTGGGTCCGGCGTCGGTCGCCTCGTCCGGTCCGGTCTCCTCGTCCGGGTGCGGCTCCGGGCCGGCGGTTGGCGGCGCGGGGAACAGGGACTCCTGCTCCGCCGTCGTCAGCCCAGCCAGGGACACCCCCACCAACCGGACAGGTGTGCCGGGAGGAACGGCGGAGCTCACCAGTCGTCGGGCCATCGCGGAGAGCGACGACAGGTCCGAGGTGGCGGCGCGGACGGTCTCCGAACGGCTGACGGTGGCGAAGTCCGCGCTGCGGACCTTCACCGTCACCGTCCTGGCGGCGCGGTGCGAGCGCACCAGCCTCTGGTGCGCGGCGCTCGTCATCGAGACGGCCGCGCTCTCCAGCGCGCCGCCGTCCACCAGGTCCGTGTCGAAGGTCGTCTCGGCGCTGACCTGCTTCACCTCGGCACGTTCCGCCACCGGCCTGGGATCCCTGCCGTGGGCGAGGTCGTGCAGCTCCCGGCCGACGGCCGTCCCGAGCAGCGCGGTGACGGTGGCGGGATCGAGGTCGGCGAACTCACCGAGCGTCTGCACCCCGATCCGCCGCAACTTGCCCTCGGAGACCGGGCCGATCCCCCACAGCGCCCGGACCGGAAGATCACGCAGTACCGCGCGTTGCTCCTCCGGAGTTACCACGAGCAGACCGTCGGGCTTGGCCAGATCCGAGGCGATCTTGGCCACCGACTTGCCCGAGCCGGCCCCGATCGAGGCCACCATGCCCACCTCGGAGTGGATGCGGGCACGCAGCTCGGCCAGGACGCGGCGCACCTCGTCGGCCTGGGCCCCGGCCAGCGAGCCGGGTTCGATGAACGCCTCGTCCAGCGAGACCTGCTCCGCCACCGGGCTGAACCGGCGCACCAGGTCGAAGACCCGGGCGCTGACGGCCTGGTAGACGGTGAAGCGAGGCGGGATGACGGTCGCCACCGGGCAGAGCCGCCTGGCGTGGGCCATCGACATCGCCGACCGCGCGCCGTAGGCCCGGGCCTCGTAACTCGCTCCCGCCACGGTGCCCCGAGGCCCCGCACCGCCGACCAGCACGGGCGACTCCCGGAGGGTGGGGCGGGTCAGCTGCTCGACGGAGGAGAAGAACGCGTCCATGTCGAGGTGCGCCACCCACCGCCCGCTCCCGCTCGCCGTCACCACCGGTCCATTACACCCCCTGACCCCGACGGTGCCCCTCGAACGGGCCGGGCGGATCGATCCGGGGACGTGCCGGGCGGGTTGGTTTCGGCGGTGCTCCGAGGTGCGCGCCGGCCGGTGCCGGTCGCGTCGCGCCGCTCCGTTGGAAGGGGCGGGCGCGTTCCCGTCCGGGGGTGTCGGCCGCGCCCGGTCTCAGTCCTCGGGGGGAGGTGGCGTCTCCCCTGAGCCTCGGGGGATCAGCCGCACCGGCAGGACGACCCGTTGCGGCGGTGAACCGTCCCCCGCCATCCGGGAGAACAGCAGCTCCGCGCCCGTTCGTCCCAACTCTGGCACGTCCTGGCTGATGACCGTGATCGGTGGAGCCATCAGGTCGGCCAGCTCGAAGTCGTCGAAGCCGACCAGGGCGGGGCGGTGGGAACGGCCTCGGAGGGCGCGCAGCAGACCGACGGTGATCCGGTTGTTGCCGGCGATGACCGCTGTCGCCCTGGCCGCGCCGCCGCTGATGCGGGAGAGGCCGCAGGTCAGCGTGGTCTCGTCGTGCGGCCCCATGAAGACGAGCCGTTCGTCGAAGGGGAGGCCGGCTGAGGCGTGCCCCTCCCGGTAGCCGCGCACCCGTTCGCCCGCCGTGTAGATGTGGGGCGAGTCCCCGAAGAACGCGATCCGCCGGTGGCCGTGCCGCACCAGGTGGGCCACCGCCTCGGCGACACCGCCCTGGTTGTCCACCAACACGGTGTCGGCGGCGATGTCCCCCGGCGGCCGGTCCAGGAACACGATGGGGGTGCCCGCCCGCATCTCCGGTACGAGGTAGCCGTGCTGGACCCCGGAGGGGACCAGCAACATCCCGTCGACCCGGCGGGAGCAGAACTCCAACGCCAGTTCGCGCTCCCGGACGTGGCTCTCGTCGGAGGAACCGGCGAGGACCTGGTGGTCGTGTTTCCTCGCCACCTCCTCGACCGCTCTCGTCACCTGGGAATAGAAGGGGTTGGCCACGTCCTCCAGCAACAGGCCGAGTGTTCCCGTCGCCGAGCCGCGACGCAGATTCCGGGCACCGAGATTACGGCGGAATCCGAGTTGATCGATTGCCGACAGGACGATTTCCGCGGTGGACGGATGTACTCCGGGCTCGTTGTTCACCACCCGGGAAACGGTTTTGATGCTCACGTCGGCCAGTCGTGCCACGTCGTTCATGGTCGCACGTCGGTGGCGTCGTAATCCCTCGGGCAAGGTCGTCACAGCTAGCTCATCTCACCCGGTAGACGCTTCGCTGTCAACAGTTCGACGGATCATCGGCCGGCTGGGCCCATTCCCGGCGACCGTTTACGCCAATAGCACAGCTTTATCGATTAAGTAGCTCCCGGGTTATGGCTGAGTGGGGCCTGAAGGGAAACCTCGCATTGCGTCAAGTCGTCACGCCAGCGGGTCGGAGAAAGTAGGGCGGTCAGCCGAATTCGTCCGACCCTGTCCTCGATAGCGGGAGCAATGTCGCCGGCCGGGGCGGGCCGACGGCGACCCGGTCGCCCGGTGACGTGGGGCACTGAGCACACTGGGGACCGCCGGGGTCGTCGCCCGGCGCCACCGAGCCCCAGGAGGAGTGCAGTGTTCACCACGCCGGTCGGTCGCTTCCGCCTCGCAGCCCTGGCGGAGGCCGCCTCCTGGGTCGGGCTGCTCGTCGGCATGTTCTTCAAGTACGTCGTGGTGCACAACGACGTGGGGGTGGCGATCTTCGGCCGGGTCCACGCGGTGCTCTTCATCCTCTACGTCGTCGTGGCCCTGGTCACCGCCCGCGCGTTGAGGTGGAACCTGGTGACCCTCTTCTGGGCGCTGGTGGCGAGCGTGCCCCCGCTGGGAACCGTGCTGTTCGAGCGCTGGGCCACCAGGAAGGGGAAGCTGGCCGACCCCGGCGCGGTCAGGGCGCCCCTCGACGAGCGTGCCGCCGCGTGAGGCGACTCACCCCTCGGCCGGCTCGCGGCTGAAGTCCCCGTGCGCCAGCCGGACGCCGGTGAGTAGCTGGGTCAACTGGGTCATCTCCTGCTCGTTCAGGCCCCGCATCCCGAAGTTCACCGAGGTCACGGCGGTGGTGGCCGCCTCCATCCGTCCCCGCCCCGCGTCGGTGATCTCCACCAGCGTGGTCCGCCGGTCGGTGGGGTGCGGTGTCCTGCGCACCAGCTTGTCCCGTTCGAGCCGGTCGACGATGTTGGTGACGCTGGTGGGGTGCAACTGGAGCCGCTCGCCCATCACCCTCATCGGGAGGGCCCCCCGCCGGGAGAAGGTCAACAGCACCAGTGCCTCGTACCGGGCGAAGGTGAGGCTCAGGGGACGCAGCGCACCGTCGACCGCCGACTGGAGGAGCTGCTGCACCCGCATCACGCTGGTGACCGCGGCCATCGTGCTCGAGGGCCCGATGCGCGAGGCCCACAGTTCGGCGGCGCGCGCGATCGGATCGAACGGAAGTGGTTGCTGGGCGGTCATGACAACTGACGCTAGCAGCGTCGGAGGTGGGCCCGACCGCTTGGCGGGTCCCGGACCCACCGGGTAGCCCGGGAACGGAGGCGCCGGAACCGCCGGCGCCCGAACAGGAGGTGCGTGCTCATGTTGGTCGCCTTCAGCGTCAGCCCCACGGGTGGTGCCAGGGGGGAGGAGAGCCCGGAGAGCGTCAGCGGCGCGGTGAGCGAGGCGGTGCGGATCGTGCGGGACTCCGGACTCCCGTACGAGCTGTCCTCGATGTACACCACCGTTGAGGGGGAGTGGGATGAGGTCATGGACGTGGTCCGACGCGCCACCGACGCCGTGCTCGCGCGGGCGCCCCGCGCGTCCCTGGTCATCAAGGCCGACATCCGCCCCGGTTTCACCGGGCAACTGCGGGCCAAGGTCGAGCGGGTGGAGCGCCGGTTGGCCGGGGAGGGCTGACCCGGGACGGCCGCCCCCGCCGCTCGGGCTGTGATCACCGCCGGTCGTCGGCACACTGATGACGGCGCACCGGGGTCCGTCGATCGACGCGGGCACGAGCGGAGGTCAGGATGTCGGAACGCGGAACGGGGCGGGACCCCCGACCAGACGACCCCGAACCCGGCCGCCGGCGCTGGCGGGAGCGCTACGAGGCCGCCGCCGCCTCGGGCCGGGTCCCGGACGTCGACGTCACCACCCTGTCCGGAGTTCCGGTGCACCCCGTCTACGGCCCCCCGGAAGGGGGCGTCGTCCCCGGTTTCGACCGCATCGGTTGGCCCGGGGAGTTCCCGTTCACCCGGGGGCCTCACACGACGGGGTACCGGGAGAAGCCCTGGACGATCCGCCAGTTCGCGGGTTTCGGCACCGCGCGCCAGACCAACGAGCGGTACCGGACGATCCTGGCCCAGGGGGGCGGCGGTCTCTCCGTGGCGTTCGACATGCCGACCCTCATGGGCCGAGACTCCGACGACGAGCGCGCGCGGGGCGAGGTCGGGCACTGCGGGGTGGCCGTCGACTCCGCCGCCGACACCGATCTGCTGTTCGAGGGCATCCCCCTCGACCAGGTCACCACCTCGATGACCATCTCCGGGCCGGCGGTGCCCGTCTTCTGCATGTACCTGGTGTCGGCCGAGCGACAGGGCGTGGACGTCGGGGCGCTCAACGGCACCCTCCAGACCGACATCTTCAAGGAGTACATCGCGCAGAAGGAGTGGCTCTTCGGGCCGGAACCACACCTCCGGCTGATCGGTGACCTCCTGGAGTACTGCGTGCGGAACACCCCCGACTACAAGCCCCTCTCGATCTCCGGCTACCACATCAGGGAGGCGGGGGCGACCGCCGCGCAGGAACTCGCCTTCACCCTCGCCGACGGGTTCGGGTACGTGGAACTCGGTCTCGCGCGCGGACTGGACGTCGACCGGTTCGCCCCCGGCCTCAGCTTCTTCTTCGACGCCCACATCGACTTCTTCGAGGAGATCGCGAAGTTCCGCGCCGCGCGGCGGACCTGGGCCCGCTGGCTGCGCGACGTCTACGGTGCCACCACCGAGAAGGCGCAGCGGATGCGGTTCCACACCCAGACCGCCGGCGTTTCGCTCACCGCCCAGCAGCCGGACAACAACATCGTCCGGACGGCGGTCGAGGCGATGGCCGCCGTGCTGGGCGGCACCAACTCCCTGCACACCAACGCCCTCGACGAGGTGCTGGCCCTCCCCGGTGAGCGCGCCGCGCGGATCGCCCTCCGCACCCAGCAGGTCATCGCCGAGGAGACCGGGATCACCAACGTCGCAGACCCCCTCGGCGGCTCCTGGTACGTGGAGGCCCTCACCGACAGGTTGGAGGAGGAGGCGGAACGGATCTTCGGTCGGATCCGGGACATGGCGGCCAGCGCCGTCCCGTCGGGCGAGCACCCGATCGGCGAGATGACCTCGGGGATCCTGCGCGGCATCGAGGACGGCTGGTTCGCCGGGGAGATCGCCGACGCCGCCTTCGCGCACCAGCGGGCACTGGAACGGGGTGACCGGCGGCTGGTCGGGGTGAACCGCCACGTCGAACCCACCGAGGGGGATCTGGAGATCCTCCGGGTCAGCGACGAGGTCGAACGCGAGCAGCAGCGGGTCCTGGCAGCGAGGAAGACGGCCCGGCGGCAGCGCGTGGTGGCGGAGGCGCTCGCCGAGCTCGTCAGGGCGGCGCGCGGCGAGGACAACCTGATCGAGCCCATGTTGGCGGCGGTGCGGGCGGAAGCGACCCTGGGGGAGATCTGCGGTGCCCTCCGCGCCGAGTGGGGCGACTACACCGAACCGGCCCGGTTCTGACCCGGCCGCCTCCGGGAACCGGATCGCTGACCTCGCGGCGGGGGATCCGCGCTCCGTGCCAGGATGGGGGACGTGACGAGGCCAGATCCACGCCAGACCGCAGCTCTGTCCGCCGCGCTGTCCGGTGCGGTCGATCTTTCCGCAGTGAAGGCCAGAGCCGACGCGGCCAGGCAGCAGACCCAGACCCCGGCGTCCCCGGCAGGGGGCCCCGGTGCCGGGAACGGGACCCCCGGCACCTCCTCCCCCCACGTCATCGACGTCACGGAGGCCGACTTCCAGACGGCGGTGCTGGAACGCTCCCTCCAGGTCCCGGTGGTCGTCGACCTCTGGGCCACCTGGTGCGGGCCGTGCAAACAGCTGTCGCCGGTGCTCGAGAAGCTGGCGGCTGCCGCGAACGGCGCCTGGGTGCTCGCGAAGGTCGACGTTGACGCCAACCCGCGCATCGCCCAGGTGTTCGGGGTCCAGTCGGTGCCGACCGTGGTCGCCATCGCCGGGGGACAGCCTGTCGACGCCTTCGCCGGCGCCCAGCCCGAGCCCCAGATCCGCGAGTGGATCGGCTCGCTGCTCGACGCGCTGCGCGACAAGCTGCCGGGCATCAGCGCCGCCGAACAGGGTGCCACCCCGGCGGAGGAGCCGACCGAGCCGGAGGTTCCGGAGGACCCCCGGTTCACCGAGGCCGAGGCCGCGTTGGACAGGGGTGACTTCGACGCGGCCGAGCGGGCGTACCAGCACATCCTGGACACCGAGCCCGCCAACGAGCAGGCCAGGGACGCGCTCAACCAGGTCCGCTTCCTCGCCAGGGCGCAGGCTGCCGACCCGTCCTCGGTCGAGCGTGCCGCCGCCGCGCCCGACGATGTCGACGCCCAGTTGGCGGCGGCCGACTACGAGCTGTCCGCCCAGCAGGAGGTGGCGGCGTTCGACCGGCTGATCGAACTGGTCCGGCGGACCAGCGGCGAGGACCGCGACCGGGTCCGGACACACCTCGTCGAGCTCTTCGAACTGTTCCCCGCCTCCGACGAGCGGGTCGTCGCGGCGCGGCGAGCGCTCGCCAGCGCGCTGTTCTGAGCGTCGTCGCCAAGGGTGTGGTGGTTCGCCGAGGAGGATGAACCACCACACCCCGGCCCGTGCGGCGGAGGTGGCGGTGGCGACCGGCGCGCGCAGCGTCGCCCGGCGGCCCCCGTGGCAGGTGTGCGCGAGGACGCCCTCCGCACGAGGTCGGCCGCCTGCCGGACGCCCACGCCACCGCTCCCCGGGCGAGCCCGTCGAGGACCAAGCCGCCCGGGCGCGGCCGCCGACCCCGGCCCGCCAAGCCGGTTCGCGGGTGGCGGCGAGGAAGAAGTCGGGACCCGGGCGGACGTCCCGGTGCGGGGCGTGGGAGCCGGTGGCCATGGGCTGGACCCGTCGGTCACCCCCGGCGCCGGAGCCTGATCACCCGCTGAACTCGTCGAGGCAGGTGTCCATCCCGTCCTCGAAACCGATGCGCAACGACTCCACCCGGGCGAAACCGGCGGGAATGCTCTCGCCGTCGATGTCCGCGGCGATCAGGCTCCCCTCCGTGAGCAGCTCGGCGATCGCCTCGTCCAGGTCGCCGGGGGAGATCCGGACCCGACCTGGTCGCGGCGCGCCGTCCGGCAGCAGTTCGCCGGCCCACGCGCCGACCAGGCAGGCCGTGCGCAACCCGGCCTCGTCCCCGCGCAACGGCAGCCCCTGCCGTGCCTGGACCCAGAGCGCGTACCGGGAGGCGATCTCGGCGAACGCGGCGAAGTCGCCGATACCGCTGTCGCCCTGCCGCCTCGGTGCGGTCCCGATCACCTGGAGCGCCGCCAGGTCCAGGGAGATCACGTCCTCCGCCTCGCAGAACGCCACCGGAGCGGTGTTCCCGCACGACACGCCCTGGTAGTCCAGCGCCGGCCCGTCGCCGAACCGGGCGAACACCTCGCGGAGGGAACCGGCGACGTGTTCGACGTTCTCCTCCACGATCGGCAGTTCACCGGAGTTGGCGTCGCCCTCCGCGAACTCCAGCTGCGTGATGCGCCCCTCCAACTCCTCGATGTCCATCTCCGCGCAGCGGGACGGCCCGTCGGTGAAGCCGAAGGTGAACGCCGAGACCCGGTCGAAGGCACTGCCGTGGGCCCGGGGTGCGAGGTAGTCCGTCCCCGCCTGGTCCCTGATGAAGAACAGGGTCGCGAGGATGGCGTTCAGTCCCTCGCCGGTGGAGATCTCGAAGAACGGGGACTCCCCGTCGGCGACGTAGCGGAAGTAGGCGCCCGCGTAGCAGTCCGCCTGCTGCTCGGCGAGGATCGTGGGCATCGCCGGCCCCATCTGACCCGCCTTGTACTGGACCGCGTGCCCCATCTCGTGGGCGATGACCGTGACCACCGCCATCTCGCTGAAGGTGTTGCGGAGCTCGGGGAGCAGGACGCCCCGGTCCCAGGCGATCGAGTCGTCCGACGGGCAGTAGAAGGCGTTGGGCACGCCCGTCGTGTCCATGCCGCACACCAGAACGCCCTGCCCGTTCGCGTCGTAGGACAGCAGCGTCGCCACCGGTTCGAAGGTCAGCCCTGGGAAGGTCGCGGGGAACTCGACCTCCCAGTAGTCGTACAGGTCGGTCACCGCGGCGAGCGCCAGTTGGTCCAGCGGGCCCCCGTCGCTGTTCAGGGCGGTGGCCCTGATGGGGGGAGTCGAGGCCCTCGGGCCGCTGGGGCCGCTCGTGATGGGCAGCCCGGCCGCCTCGTCCGGGCTGATCCGCTCCAGGGCCGACGCCGTCCCGACGACCTCCCGGTGCCCGCAGGCCACCAGGACCACCAGGCCCACGACGAGCGCGGCCACGATCCTGGCGGGGGACGGCGTTCTGGATGAGCTGGCCACTGCCACGCTGCTCCTGTCAGAGGTTGGGCCACGACGGGAGGCGGTTCCGACCCGGCTCGGTGGCACAGGCGGATCTCCCGGGCCAGCAGGCTACTTTCCCGGGTCGGCGTCCACTGTCGGTTTCGCGCTTTTCGCCGCCCAGCGGGACCGTGCGTCACCGCCGCCGAGCGGTGCGCGATCGACGTCCCTCGCCAGCCGAGGGGGCGGGACGCGCGGCCGGGAACCCGAGGGTCCGAGCGGATCAGTCGGAGGGGGCCAACCAGACGACACCGCTGGCGGGCAGCCGCGGCACGACCGACACCGGTCCGCCGTGCCACGGGCTGTCCTGCGCGACGAGGGCCCGGGTCGCGGGCCCTCGGCCGGGAGCGGTCGAACGCGCCTCGCACCCCCGTCGACCCGTCGCGGGACGGCCGGGGCGTTCGGCGCCCGGGATGGCGGCGGGTGGCGGCGTCCGACCCCGCAGGGCGCCTCGGCGGCCCCTCATCGGAAAGAGATTCACTGGGTACTGCCCGTGACTGGATGCTGGGTAACGCGCGCTCGGCGGTTCGGTGCCACGGGATGGGGCCGGGCCCGGTCGCTGCTGGACAACGGGCACGGCGCGTCGCGGGCTCCGGTCGGCCAAGGCCGGGGGTTGCCCAGGGCGCCCCGGCTCGTCAACCGCGTTCGACTGACCCCCTAGGGCTGGGGTTGATCACGGACAGTCACCCACAGGGAGCACGAAACCTGCGGCGCGCCCGGCGAGGCGTTGTGATGGGTACGCACCGGTCCGCTCGAGCGAGGTCGGGAGGTACGGCATGGACGTGGCGATCATCGGGGCCGGCGAGATGGCACGTGGGCTGGCCGGTCGGCTGGCCCCGGCCGCCCACTCCGTCACGGTGTACGGGCGCACGACCCGCGCCGCCGAGCGGCTCGTGACCGCGGTGGCGCGGGACGACCACGCGGTGCGACCCGCGACCCTCGGCGACCCCGTCACCGCCGACCTGCTGGTTCTCGCGGTCCCCTTCGCGGCGGCCCCCGCCATCATCGCCCAGTACGGGGAGCACCTCCCCGGCCGCGTGCTGGTGGACGTGAGCAACCCGGACCAGGGGCTGCCCGGGGCGGGTGCGTCCCCGGAGCCGGGTCCGGCGTCGGCGGCGGAGGAACTGGCCCGGCTGGTCCCCGCGGGCACCGTGGTGGTGAAGGCGTTCAACACCGTCACCGCCGGCGCGCTCCTCGGCCCGGGCCTGGTGGACGTCTTCGTCGCCACGGACGACGAACAGGCCCGGGTCGATCTCTTCACCCTGGTCCGGGCGGCGGGGATGCTGCCGCTGAACGCGGGCGGCCTGCGCGGGGCTCGGGAACTGGAGGGGATGGGGCGGCTGCACCTGGTCGTCCGCCGGGCACTCGGTACCGCCGCGCACAGCTCCTTCGCCCTGCGGATGGTCGGCTGAGCTCGAGCTCGTGCCGGCCCTCTCCGGCCGAGCTGGCCGGAGCCCGTCGAGCCGGGCCGACGCCGAACGGTGGTGGAGGTCAGTCCACCCTCGGCACCGGGCCGGTCGCCGCGGCCCGGGAGGACGCCGCCGGGTCGTCCGTGGACGCCCTCCCCGCGTCGTCCACGGCCCTGGCCGGTGCCTCCACCCGGCCGACCTCGGCGCCGCTCGCCGTGTCCACCCAGCTCAGGTGGCTGACCGGCTCGCGGTCCTGGGGGGTCGCCGTGACCGTGGACTCCCGTTCCGTGTCCTGGGACACCGTGTCGTGGGTCGCCGACCCGCCGGCGGCCGCCGCCCGCGCCGCCTTCCGCCGTGACCAGAGGCCGCCCGAGCGCAACCAGTTCGCCGCCGGTTCCTCGACGAGGCGGGTCAACGCCCAACCCAGGACGACCGCCACCACGAGCATGGCACCCGACTGGGCCATGGGCGGCCAGCCCGCCTCGGACAGCTGGTACATGACGCTGTAGCCGATGTTGTGGTTGACCAGGTAGACGCAGTAGGAGATCCCGGCGAGCCAGATGATGGGCCGCATCACCGGGTGGTAGTAGTCCTTGCCCCGGGCGGCGAGCGCGATGCCCACGGTGGCGATCGCGACCCACAACGTCGAGTCGATGTCGTCGTGGTGGAACTCGTGGGCCCACACCGCCGCCGGCACCAGCAACAGCGTCGCCCAGTTCCCCCGCCGGTTACCCCAGAGCCACAGGGCGGCGCCGGCGGCGAACAGGTGCGCCCGGTAGGCGCCTCCGGCGGACAGCAGGGAACGGACCTCCTGGGCCAGACCCGGCTCGGTGAGCGTCAGCTTGGCCACCACCGGCAGGGTGATGGCCGCCGCCAGCACCAGGTGCAGCCGCCACCCGTGCCCCCACCGACGCGGCCACAGCAGCGCCGCGACGCAGAACATGATGATCTGCACCGGCACGGTCCAGTAGCTGCCGTCGGTCCTGGCGATCCCCTCGACGAAACCCGGGGGGAGCACCAGCATGGTGCCGATCATCGAGGTGAAGCTGCGCTGGAGCGACTCGGGGCCGATCAGGTGGGTGATGATCTGGGTGAGGAGGGTGGCGACCAGGAAGGCCGGGAGCATCCGGGCCAACCGGTTCCGGAGCAGTGTTCCCGGGCCCTTGGAACTCAGCGTCTGGCAGACGAAGTAGCCGGAGATCATCATCATGATCGCCGCGCCCGACTGGATGCTGAACTCCCACGGGCGCCGCTCCAGTTCGGACACCAGGAACGGTCCGCCCCAGGTCGCGTGCTGGACGATGACGAAGATGATGGCGAAACCGCGGAGCAGGTCCCAGCTGGTCTGCCGGCGCTTGGGGCGGTCGGTGCCTGCGGCCGGTGCGGCCGGGACGCTGGCCATGCTCTCACTCCCCAGAGGATGTGGTCACGGGTTGTCAACTGCCACCGTCGTGGCGCGTCCGCCCGGCCCGTCGCCCTGGGGGCGGGCGGCCGTGGTGGAGCAGCAGCACGAGGGACGTCAGCAGCCGCCGGGTGGCGTTCTCGCCAGCCGCGGATCTTGTGGTGCCGTGTGGCGGCCGAAGTTACCGCATGACCGGAGGCCCTGACGCGGAGGCCAGCCAATCGCGACCCCCTCGTTATCGCTGTTCACCCCCTGGTGGGTGTCGAATCCCCCAGGTTGGGGTGTTCGCTCGCTGTCAGTCGCGGTGCGCGGCGCACCTCGCACGACCGGGTGGCGGGGCCGCGTGGCATCGCGGTCGAGGGCTCCCGGGGGAGGACCAGGGGGAGGACCCGGGGCCACCGCGCGGGCCGCGCGGTGGGCGGCTCGTGGGGGTGCGCGTTCGACGCCCGCACCAGGGGCCCGGCCCGTGCGGTAGGCTGACCGGGAACGCGGCGAACCGCCTCGGCTGAGGCAGGCTGATCACGCGCCGGGACCCGTGGGACGTTGTCCACCCGCGAACGGCGCGGACCCGATGTCGACTGCCTGGACAGCATGGTGCGGCCCCGCGCCGAGTGCGCCATGAGCGCTGGCGTAGGATGCCCTGCGGTGCCGAACGCCGACAGGCCAGGATTTCTGACAAGGTAAGGTTTTCGATTATGCCTCCCAAGCAGCGTAAGACGTTCGAAGCGACGTTGGAGCTCGAAGCTGGCAACGCTGCCATGGTCGACCTCGGTAAGATGCTCGGCCCGACCGGCGCGAACACCCGCCAGATCAAGCTCGAGTACGACGAGGCCACCTCGGCCCAGCGTGGCGAGATCGCTCCCGTGGTCATCACGGTGTACGAGGACCGCAGCTACTCCCTGCGGTACAAGACCCCGCCGACGAGCTTCCTGATCCGCAAGGCCCTGGGGGTCACCACGGGCCACGCCAAGCCGGGCCACGGCTCCGGTGGCTCCCTGACCCAGGAGCAGGTTCGGCAGATCGCCGAGCGCAAGATGCCCGACCTGAACGCGACCAGCATCGAGGCCGCCATCAAGGTCGTCACCGGTTCCGCGCGGTCGATGGGCGTCTCCGTCGCCGACTGACCTGTCGTTCGGTCCAGCCTGAGCGACGACGTGCCGCACACAGCCCGTCCGGGTACTCCCGGGCGGGCTGTGTGGTGTTCGCCGGGGGGCGGCGCGATGGTCGTCCTGCTCGCGGGCGTCCCGGGTTCCCCGCCCGTTCGTCCCTCGTCCGGTCGATGTCGCCTGGCCTCGGGCGCGGACCGACGGGAGGCGTCGGTGCCGCCCCGCACCGGGGTGGCCGGGGCTCGAATCCAGGGGCGGGGCGGCCAAGCCCCTCGTCCCGGGGTCGACTGACCTCGGGGCGGGTCCCCGATGTCGCCGTTCCGCGTCGGTCCGTTCGCCGGCTCGGCTACCTCCCCGCGCCCTGGGCCACCCGGCCCGGTCCCGCGGCTTCCGGTGGTGGACCCCGCGTGGTCGGTGGCCGCCGTGTCGAACGGTGCGAGTGGGCGGCGTCGACGTCAGTCGAACACCGCGCGCCGTGGGGCGCGGCGCGGCGGGTGGGCTTCGTCCTCGTCCGGGCGTGCGCCGACCGCCACGGCCGGGGCATGCCTTCGGCTCACTTCCCGATCCACCGACGGGACGAAAGTTGGGAGCGCTCCCAGGTGTCGGTCGCGCCGGGTAGGCCGGTGTAGGGAGCCGTCGGCCGAGCGGGTGCCGCCCCGCGCGCCGGGGTGCGCGACCGAACGGAGCAGGGAAAGGCTCGTGCTCGGCCGGACAGCGGAGCCCTCTCACCCGTCTGTCGCGGGCGGTAAGCGAAATATCACTTTGCGCGACATTCGGGGTTTACACCGTGTTGCGCAAGAATTACGATCAGGGCCTGGGAGCGCTCCCATCACGACACGTCTCATCGACTCGACGCCCCGCGTCCGACGAGGTTTCACGTGAGGAGTAGCCGTGACGAACGGCCCGTTACGCAGACGTACGTGCCTGACCGCAGCGATCTCGCTGTTGACGGTGACCGCGCTCGGAGCCACCCCGCCCGCGCTGGCCGACACCGGCGGAGCGGAACCGAGGACCGGCCAGTTCAACTACGGTGAGGCACTCCAGAAGTCGATCTGGTTCTACGACGCGCAGCGCTCCGGGGTGCTGCCCGCCGACAACAGGGTCAGCTGGCGCGGCGACTCGGCCGTGGACGACGGCTCCGACGTGGGCCTCGACCTCAGCGGCGGGTTCTACGACGCCGGGGACCACGTGAAGTTCGGCTTCCCGTTCGCCTACACCATGACGATGCTCGCCTGGGGAGCCGTCGAGGAGCCCGACGCGTACGCCGAGTCGGGCCAGCTGGAACACCTCAGGGACAACCTGCGCTGGGGGACCGACTACATCCTGCGGGCGCACCCGGAACCCGACGTGCTGTACGGACAGGTCGGCGACGGCCATCTCGACCATTCCTTCTGGGGGCCGGCCGAGGCGATGACGATGGAACGGCCCGCCTTCCGGATCGACCCCAGCTGCCCCGGCTCCGACCTCGCCGGGGAGACGGCGGCGGCCCTCGCCGCGTCCTCGCTCGTGTTCGCCGACTCCGACCCGGCCTACGCGGAGACCCTCGTCGAGCACGCGCGGCAGCTGTACGACTTCGCCGACACCCACCGAGGTGTCTACTCCGACTGCATCACCAACGCGCAGGACTTCTACAACTCCTGGGGCGGCTACCAGGACGAGCTGGTCTGGGGCGCCATCTGGCTCCACCGCGCCACCGGCGAGCGGTCCTACCTGGACAAGGCTCGTCAGGAGTACGAGCTGTTGCCGGACCCGAACGGCTGGAAATCCTACGGCTGGACGCAGTCCTGGTCGGACAAGGCCTACGGCAGCTACGTGCTGATGGCCCAGCTCACCGGCGAGCAGCGGTACGTGGAGGACGCCAACCGGTGGCTGGACTTCTGGACGGTCGGGGTCAACGGTGACCGGGTCGACTACTCCCCGGGCGGGCAGGCGGTGCTCGACACCTGGGGCTCGCTCCGATACGCGACCACGACGGCCTTCGCCGCGCTGGTGCACAGCGAGACGGTGAGCGACCCGGCGCTGCGCCAGCGGTACCACGACTTCGGTGTCCGCCAGGTCGACTACGCCCTCGGCGACAACCCCCGCCAGTCCAGCTACGTGGTCGGTTTCGGTGAGAACCCGCCGGTCAACCCCCACCACCGCTCCGCCCACGGGTCCACCACCGACGACATCGACGTCCCCGCGACCAACACCCACGTGTTGTACGGGGCGCTGGTCGGCGGCCCGGCCCTGCCAGACGACCAGTACGTGGACGACCGCACCGACTACGTCTCCAACGAGGTCGCCCTGGACTACAACGCCGGGTTCACCTCGGCCCTGGTCAAGCTCTACGCCGAGTACGGCGGCGACCCGCTGCCCGACTTCCCGCCCTCCGGTGGCGGCACGGGCTGAGGACACCGGTGGCCGGTCGGCCGCCCTCCTGACTCCGGTGCGGAACGTGCTGCGCGCCCACGCGTTCCGCACCGGACCCCAACCCCCAGTCGCGGTCATCCAGCACGAGAGCGCTCATTCGATCCGGCGGCGGAGACGAACCGGTTGACCGCGACTGCGGGGACCCGTCTGCCCGGAGGGAGGCGCTCGCCCGGGAGCGCCCGTTCCCGGTGAAGGTCCAGTGACGAGTGGAGGACATCCCTGCCATGACAGCGTCCACGTTACGGCGGAGGTCGGTGAGAAAGGCGCCCGTCCTCGCGGCGGCGGCCCTCCTGACCACCGCGATGGTGCCGGTGACCTCGGGGGCGGCCTTCGGCGGCGCCCCGGCCGACGACCTGCCGGCCGACGTCGAGGTCGAGCCCCGCCAGCCCTCCGAGTACGAGGCGGCCTTCCTCGACCAGTACGAGAAGATCAAGGACCCGGCCAGCGGCTACTTCCGCGAGTTCGACGGGCTGCTGGTGCCCTACCACTCGGTCGAGACGTTGTTGGTGGAGGCACCCGACCACGGCCACCAGACCACCTCCGAGGCGTTCAGCTACTACCTGTGGCTGGAGGCGAGCTACGGCAGGGTGACCGGCGACTGGGAGCCGTTCAACGCGGCCTGGGAGTCGCTGGAGCGCTTCGCCATCCCGGGGACCGAGGACCAACCGACGAACTCCTCCTACGACCCCGGGAGCCCCGCGACCTACGCGGCCGAGCACCCCTCGCCCACGCAGTACCCCGCACTGCTCCGCCAGGACGTGCCGGTCGGTGAGGACCCGCTGGCCAGCGAGCTGAGCGCCACCTACGGCACCGACGAGATCTACGGCATGCACTGGCTGCTCGACGTGGACAACGTCTACGGCTACGGCTTCTGCGGCGACGGGACCGACGACGAGCCGGCCTTCATCAACACCTACCAGCGCGGTTCGGGCGAGTCGGTGTGGGAGACCGTTCCGCACCCCTCCTGCGAGACCTTCGAGTTCGGCGGGGAGAACGGCTTCCTCGACCTCTTCACCGACGACCAGGCCTACTCCCCGCAGTGGCGCTACACCAACGCCCCCGACGCCGACGCCAGGGCCGTCCAGGTCGCCTACCTGGCGCAGACCTGGGCCGAGGAGCAGGGGCAGGCGGGAGCGGTCGCCGACACCGTGGCCGACGCCGCGAAGATGGGTGACTACCTGCGGTACTCGATGTACGACAAGTACTTCAAGCAGATCGGCGACTGCACCAGCGAGACCGGGTGCCCGGGAGCGCAGGGCAAGGACAGCGCGCACTACCTGCTGTCCTGGTACTACTCGTGGGGCGGGGCCCTGGCCGACGCCCAGTACCCGTGGGCGTTCCGCATCGGCTCCAGCGCCTCCCACCAGGGCTACCAGAACGTCCTGGCCGCCTGGGCGCTGTCCGAGGTCGACGGGCTGATCCCCGAGTCACCGACCGCCCAGGAGGACTGGGCCACCAGCCTCGACCGCCAACTGGAGTTCCTGCGGTGGCTCCAGTCCGCCGACGGTGGCATCGCCGGCGGCGCCACCAACAGCTGGCAGGGCGACTACTCCGACCCTGGAGCGGACCACCCCACCTTCTACGGGATGGCCTACGACTGGCAGCCGGTGTGGAACGACCCGCCGAGCAACAACTGGTTCGGTTTCCAGGTGTGGGACATGGAGCGGGTTGCCCAGTACCACCACATCACCGGCGACGAGCGCGCCGGCGAGATCCTCGACAACTGGATCCCCTGGGCCATCGAGCACACCACGGTCGGAACCGGGGGCGACTTCGGGGTGCCGAGCAACCTCTCGTGGAGCGGGGAGCCCGACACCTGGGACGCCGCCAACCCCGGTGACAACGCGTCGCTGCGGGTGAGCGTGGTGGACCAGAGCCAGGACGTCGGCGTGGCCGCGGGTCTGGCCAAGACGCTGCTCTACTACGCGGCCGCCACCGGCGACAGCGCCGCCCTGGCGACCGGGGAGGGGCTGCTCGACGCGCTGTTGGCGAACCAGACCGACCTCGGTATCGCCACCGAGGAGACCCGGGAGGACTACTCGCGGTTCGATGAGACCGGGGACCAGCAGCTCTACATCCCCAACGGCTGGACCGGCACGATGCCCAACGGGGACGTGATCGACTCCGACTCCACCTTCGGGTCCATCCGCAGCTTCTACCAGGACGACCCCGACTGGCCGCAGGTGCAGGCCTACCTGGACGGCGGACCGGCGCCGACCTTCACCTACCACCGGTTCTGGGCGCAGACGGACATCGCGACCGCCTTCGCGACCCACGCCGAACTCTTCGGCTGACCCGTTGACCGGGGCGCCATCCGCTCAACGGCGAGCGGGTGGCGCCCCACTCCGTCCTGGGTGGCCTGCCGGGGTCGACCTGGTCCGGGTCGGGCGCCGGCTCACACCGAGCCGCGCAACACCAGCTCGTTGGGGAGGATGACCGGTTCGCTGGTCGTGCTCCCGCCCTCGATGAGGGTCAACAGCATGCGGGTCATCTCGCGCCCCATCAGTTCCGTCGGCTGTCGTACCGAGGTCAGTGGGGGGTCGGTGTGCCTGGCCGTCTCGGAGTCGTCGAACCCGATGATGGCGACGTCGTCCGGGACCCGTCGCCCGGCCGCCCGCAGCGCGCGCAACGCGCCGACGGCCATCATGTCGCTCGCGGCGAACACGGCGTCCAGCTCGGGGTCGCGTTCGAGCAGCTGGCGCATCGCCCGTTCGCCGCTCTCCTGGCTGAAGTCGCCGAAGGCGCACAGGTCGCGGGGGACTCCCCGCCGCCCGCGGAGGGCCTTGCGGTAGCCGGCGAGCCGGTCCACCCCCACCGACATGTCCTGCGGTCCGGTGATCGCCGCGATGCGGCGGCGACCGCGCTCGTAGAGATGGGCGGTCGCGGCGCGCGCGCCCTCGACGTTGTCGGAGTCGACGTAGGGGAGGGAGGGGTGTGAGAGCTGCGGACGGCCGGACATGACCACCGGCGTGCCGTTCTCCATCAGCCGCCACGGCAGCGGATCGTCCCCGTGCACGGAGACCAGGACGGCCCCGTCGACGTGACCGTTGCGGACGTACTGCTCGACCTGGGCGTGTTCCCGGGCGGTCCAGGCCATCACCAGCACCAGTTGGAGACCGCTGGCGGACAGTTCCTTGCTGACACCCCGCAGCAGACTGCCGAAGAAGGGCTCGGTGAAGACGCGGGACTCCGGTTCGGAGACGACGAAGGCCACCGAGTCGGCGCGACGGGTGGCGAGGCTCCTGGCGGCCCGGTTGGGAACGTAACCCAGTTGCTGCACGGCCTCCAGCACCGACGCTCGAGCGGCCTCGCTGACCTGGGGGGAACCGTTGACCACACGGGAGACCGTCCCCCGGGACACCCCCGCGGCCGCCGCCACCTGTTCCAGGGTGGGACGGGCACTCCCGTTCCCGCTGCGTGTGGCTTCCACCACTGATGTACCTCCCCGACTAGCGCCTACCCAAGGGGCCGTTCCGAGCCCCGCTGGCCAACCGACTGGTGGTGGGCCAGCGAGGTGCTCCCCGCCCCGCCCCCGTGGTGGGTGTGAGCGCTCCTACCGCCGATGGTAGGCCACCCGGACCACTGGAACCGAGACGACGAACGCCCTGGTGGTGGAGTGGTCACGGTGCGTGAGGCCCCGCGTCGAGCCTACTCGTGAGAGCGCTCCCGGGCTAGTTGGCGCCGGGGCAAGCGACGAGCGCCACGTTGGAGGGTGACCACAAAGGACCACTGGTTCGTTTGTCCCTCCATCGAGGACTTTTCGAGCAGGTCAGCGTGCGGTTTCGATGGGTGGGTCGACCCCGGAGCGTGATCTTCAGGTCACGGGCCTGCAACAGTGCTTGACAGTGGGGCGTGTCACTCGAAGACTGGTCAAGCGAATTTGGGAGCGCTCACATGAGGTGTGGCGCCGTCGTTCCTCGAGCAGGTCGACCGTCGCACCCACCAACAGGGAGTTCGAGGTGCGTGATTCAACGATGCGTCACTTATCCAGGACAACGCTGACCGTTTCGGCCGGGATGGCGGCCGTGCTGACGCTGGCCTCGTGCGGTGGTGGCGGGGGAGGTGGTGGCGGCGCCGACGGTGAGATCGAGCTGACCATCGCGACCTTCGGCTCGATGGGCTACGAGGCCCTGCTGGAGGAGTACGAGGAGCAGAACCCGGGCATCACCATCGTCCAGCAGCACACGGGACGGTCCCCCGCCCACCACCAGAACCTGTTCCAGAAGCTCGGCGCCGGATCGGGACTGTCCGACATCGAGGCCGTGGAGGAGGGGCACATGGCCCGGGCCCGGGGTGCCTCCTCCCGCTTCAACGACCTCACCGAGATCGGTCCCGAGGGGCTCGAGGACCGCTGGCAGGAGTGGAAGTACGCCGGCGGTCAGGACGCCGAGGGCCGGTTGATCGGCTATGGGACCGACATGGGCCCGCTGGCGATGTGCTACCGACAGGACCTCTTCGAGGAGGCTGGCCTGCCCTCCGACCCGGAGGAGGTGGCTCCCCTGTTCGAGACCTGGGAGGCCTACTTCGAGGCCGGCGACGAGTTCACCTCGGCCGACATCGGCTCCGCCTGGTTCGACAACGGCAGCCAGGTCTTCAACGCCATGAACAACCAGCTCGAGTTCGGCTACTACGACGCCGAGGACAACCTGATCGTCGAGAGCAACGAGGACGTCCGGCACAACTGGGACCGGATGACCGCGGCGGTCGAGGGCGGCCAGTCCGCCGGGCTGGCGGCGTTCAGCAACGAGTGGGAGAGCGGGTTCGCCGACTCGGCGTTCGCGACCAAGACCTGCCCCGCGTGGATGATGGGGCCGATCAAGGAGCACTCCGGCGAGGAGCACGCCGGGCAGTGGGCCATCAGCCCGACCTTCCCCGACGGCGGCGGCAACTGGGGCGGCACCTACCTGACGGTGCCCACCCAGAGCGAGCACCCCGAGGAGGCGGCGGAGCTGGCGGCCTGGCTCACCGCCCCCGAGCAGCAGATCCGCGCCTTCGTGGCGGAGGGCCCGTTCCCGGCGCAGGTCGAGGCCCTCGACATGGAGGAGCTGCTGGAGCACCGCGACGACTACTTCGCCACCCCGGACGTCGGACCGCTCTTCTCGGAGGCGGCCAAGCGGATCGAGCGGGCGCAGTACAAGGGCCCGAGCGACGGCGACCTGCAGGACAACGTCTTCGGACCGGCCATCCAGACCATCGAGCAGGGACTGGCCAGCCCGGACGAGGCGTGGGAGCAGGCGGTACGCGGCGCCAACGAACTGGAGGGCTGACCGCGACCTCCCGGACGGGGCGCCGTGACGGCGCCCCGTCCGCTCCACGACCGTCATCCGTCCGCCGCGTCCGCGCAGCCCCTACCGAGGAGGGGAGTTGGCCGATCTGCGCTCCGAGACCGCCGAGGTGTCCCGGAAACCGTCTCCACCGCCCGGAGGCCGTTCAGGCTCCGGTAAGAACGACCTGACCCTGCGACAGCGCCTCTACCGCTTCGACGTCAAGTCGGCGCCCTACTTCTACATCGCGCCGTTCTTCATCGTCTTCGGCCTGGTCGGCCTGTTCCCGCTGCTCTTCACCGCCTACGTCTCGCTGTTCGACTGGGACATGCTGGCGGACGAACAGCAGTTCGTGGGGCTCGACAACTACGCCAGGCTGATCGAGTCGGACCAGTTCTGGAAGGCGCTGGTCAACACCATCAGCATCTTCCTGCTGTCCACCGGTCCGCAGCTGGTGATCGCGGTGCTGCTGGCCGTGCTGCTGGACGCGAGGATCCGCGCCCGCACCGGCTTCCGCGTCAGCGTGCTGATCCCGTACGTGGTGAGCCTCGTCGCCCTGGGCATCATCTTCAGCAACCTGTTCGGGCACAACTACGGTCTGATCAACAACGTGCTGGAGTTCTTCGGTTTCGACCGGATCAACTGGCACAGCGACCGCTTCGCCAGCCACGTCGCCATCGCCACGATGGTGAACTGGCGGTGGACCGGGTACAACGCGCTCATCATCCTGGCCGCCATGCAGGCCATCCCCCGGGACCTCTACGAGGCCGCGGTCGTCGACGGGGCCGGGCCCTTCCGCCGGTTCTTCAGCGTCACGATGCCGCTGCTGCGGCCCACGCTGATCTTCGTCGTGATCACCTCGACCATCGGTGGTCTCCAGATCTTCACCGAGCCCAAGCTGTTCAGCGACATCCCGGGCTCGAACAACGGCGGGTCGGACAACCAGTTCCAGACCATCACCCTGTTCATGTACCAGGCCGGATTCGAGCGTTTCGACCTCGGGTACGCCTCGGCGATCGCCTGGACGCTGTTCCTGCTGATCGTCGTGATCGCGCTGATCAACTTCCTGATCACCCGCCGGATCGCCTCGACCGGGGAGGAACGTCGATGAGTACCCAGACCGCTCCCCGGCCACCGAGGACCCGACGCCGCGCGTCCGAGGGAGGAGAACACGCCTCCCTGATCAGCCGGCCGCGCTTCCTGACCTACGGCCTGCTGCTCGCGTTCGTCCTCGGGTCGGTCTTCCCGCTCTGGTGGTCGTTCATCGTCGCCAGCCACGAGAGCTCCGTGGTGCGGGAACGCATCCCACCCCTGCTGCCCGGTGCGAACTTCTTCTCCCACGCCGCCGAGGTGTTCGACACCGTTCCCTTCTGGCTGGCGTTGGGCAACAGCCTGATCGTGGCCACCACGGTGACGGTCTCGGTGGTGCTCTTCGGGACCCTCGCCGGCTACGCCTTCGCCCGGCTGCGGTTCAGGGGGAGCGGCGCCCTGTTCGCCTTCGTGGTCGCCACGCTGGCGGTACCCACCCAGCTGGGCATCATCCCCCTCTACATCGCGATGACCTCCTACGGCTGGCAGGGCCAGCTCGCCGCCGTGATCGTCCCGAACCTCGTGACCGCGTTCGGCGTGTTCTGGATGCGCCAGTACCTGGTCGGAGCGCTGCCCCACGAACTGCTGGAGGCCGCGAGGGTCGATGGGTGCAGCATGATCAGGACCTTCTGGCACGTGGTCCTGCCGATCGCCCGCCCCGCGGCCGCGATCCTCGGCCTGTTCACCTTCATGCACTCCTGGAACGACTTCCTCTGGCCCCTCGTGGTCCTGGACGCGCAGAACCCGACCGTGCAGGTGGCCCTGGAACGGCTCCAGGCCGGCTACTACACCAACTACTCGCTGGTGCTGGCCGGGACGACGCTGGCCACGATCCCGATCCTCCTGGTCTTCGTCATCTTCGGGAAGCAGATCGTCGCCAACATCGCCCAGGGAGCGGTGAAGGGATGAGCGGGCCCGCGGGGCCCGACCGCCGACCGGACGCGCCTCCGGTCGGCGCCTTCCCCGCGGGGTTCACCTGATCTCTCCGCCGCAGACACACCAGCGAGCAACACCGAGCCAAGGACGGAGGCGAGGGGCGCTCCCCGGCGATCGGCCGGGGACGGCGCGCCCCCACAACGAGATGACGGAACACACTGCCCAGGACCCGGCCGCGAGTTCGGCCGCCATCACGTTCCCGGAGGGATTCCTCTGGGGAGCGTCCACCGCGTCCTTCCAGATCGAGGGCTCCACCACCGCCGACGGGCGCACCGACTCCATCTGGGACGTCCTCTGCAGGAAACCCGGCGCGGTGGCCAACGCGGACACCGGTGACCCGGCGGCGGACCACTACCGCCGGGTGTCCGAGGACGTCGCGCTGATGGCGGATCTCGGACTGGCCACCTACCGGTTCTCCGTCGCGTGGCCGCGGGTGCGACCGGACGGTGGGTCGGTCAACCAGCGGGGCCTGGACTTCTACCGGGGTCTGGTCGACGAGCTGCTGGAACGCGACATCGTTCCGTGGATCACCCTCTACCACTGGGACCTCCCGCAGGCCCTGGAGGAACGGGGCGGGTGGACGAACCGGGACACCGCCTACCGCTTCGCCGAGTACGCCGACACGGTGGTCACCGCGCTCGGTGACCGGGTGCCCTACTGGACCACGCTGAACGAGCCCTTCTGCGCGGCGTTCCTCGGGTACGCCTCCGGAGAGCACGCCCCGGGGCGGACCGAGCCGGACGCCGCGGTCGCCGCCGTGCACCACCTGCTGGTGGCCCACGGTCTCGGCACGGCGCTGATCAGGGCGCGGCGGCCCGACGTCAAGCTGGGCATCACGCTGAACCCCGCGCCCATCGTGCCGGCGGACCCGGACGACCCGGTGGACGTCGCCGCCGCCAGGCGGGTGGACCTGGTGCGCAACCGCGTCTTCCTCGATCCGCTGTTCCGGGGCGAGTACCCGGAGGACGCCCACACGCAGTTCGACCAGTTCGGGTTCTCCGAACTCGTGCGGGACGGTGACCTGAAGCTCATCTCCCAGCCGATCGACCTGTTGGGCGTGAACTTCTACCACGACGAGGTCGTCTCCGGGCACGGCGGGACGGAGGCGCCCTCGCTGGACGGACGTCCCACACCCCTCGTGGGCGCGGCCCCCTTCAGCAATCCCGAGCGCGACCTGCCCAGGACCGCGATGGGTTGGCCGGTCGACCCCCGGGGGCTGACCGACCTGTTGCTGCGACTGCACCGGGAGTACCCGGGCGTTCCGCTCTACGTCACGGAGAACGGCGCGGCCTACCTGGACACGGTGGCGGAGGACGGCCAGGTCCATGACGAGGACCGCACCCGGTACCTCGACGGGCACCTGCGAGCCGTGCACGACGCCATCGAGCAGGGCGTCGACCTGCGCGGGTACTGCTGCTGGTCGCTGCTGGACAACTTCGAGTGGGCCTGGGGCTACGACCAGCGGTTCGGTGTCGTCCACGTCGACTACAAGACGCAGGAACGGACCGTCAAGGACAGCGGCAGGTTCTTCGCCCGCGTGATCAAGGCCAACGGGATACCCGGCTCCGGCGACTGAGGACAGGCGCGGCCGGGCCGGCGCGGGGGCGCCCGAGGGTCATGACCCGGGTGCCCCCGCCCGCCATCCACCGAAGTCGGCGGACCGGGGAGGCCGCCACCCGGAACACACCGCCCCACCGCTCGTCCGCTCCCTCCGGCTCGCGCCGGCTCCCGGTCGGCGAGTTCCACGGGCGAGGGCCAGCGCCCCTCCCGCCACCCGGCGGGAGCTCCCGGTCGGGCCGGTCCCGAGCGGGACCGACCAGCCGCCGGAGCGCCGCTGGACGTCCCGTGGACCGCGCTCGGTGCCGGAGGTGCCGCCCGGACGCCGTCCCCGGCACGGGCCGGGTCCTCCCGGCGCACCCGCCGCGCCGACGCCCCGCGCGCCCCGAGCCCGGTGCGGCCGGGGCCGCCCGAGGTGCCCGGGACCCGGTGGCGGTGGCGACGACCGCGTCCAGGGCGTTCCCCCGATGATCGTCAGTCGGGGTGACAACCGGTTCCCGACTCCCTCCTCCGGAGGAATCCTCCCGTGCCCGGGGGGAGCCGCTCGCGCGCACCGCGCGGGAAGTGTGACCGCTCCGTGTCACCAATCGGGTGCCCTGCGTGCCCGTTCGCGAGATCATCAGGGCCAGGTTCACGGTGCCGCCGCGCGGCACACCCCGGTCCCGAGCCCCAACCGCCGCCCGGGGGCCTCGCCGATGGGAGTCCTGATGACCACGACAGCACGCCTCGGGACCGGGCAGCGGCCCGGGGTCCTCGTCGTCCTGCTGCTCGGTTCGACCCTGAGCGTGATGGCGGGCGCCATCCTGGGGCCGGTGATCGAGGTGCTGCGCGCCGACCTGGCCGTCACGGGAACGGCGGCGGGCCTGGTGCTCACCGCCCACTCCCTGGCGATCGCGCTCGCGAGCCCCCTGGTGGGATGGGTCATGGACCGCTGGGGGGTGCGCCGCCCGTTGGTGGTGGGGCTCCTGGTGTACGGCTTGGCCGGGGGAGCCGGGCTGGTGGTCGAGTCCTACACCCAGCTGCTGGTCACCCGCCTGGTCTTCGGTCTGGGGGCGGCGGCGGTCTTCACGGGGACGACGGTGGCGGTCCTCATGCTCTACCAGGGGACGGCCCGCGACCGCGTCGTGGGATGGCGGTCGACGGCCGTCAGCATGGGGGGTGTGCTCTGGCCGCTGATCGGGGGAGCCGCGGGAGCGGTCTCCTGGCACGGCCCGTTCGCCGTCTACCTCGTCGGAGTCCCGATCGCGATCGCGACCCTGGTGGTGCTCCCGGAGGTGCCCGCGCCGGCCCGGGGCGGTGGAGGTGGAGGACTGGTCTCGCTGCTGCGTGTGCCGCGCCTGATGGCGTACTGCGGGCTGCTCCTGGTACTGGCGATGTTGATGCTCGTCGTCGCGGTCTTCCTGCCCCAACGGCTCGCCCAGGTCGGCGTGCACAACCCCTTCGTCGTGTCGGTCTTCAGCGCGGTCCTCGCGGTCGCGATGAGCCTCGTGGGCCTGGGGTACGCCCGGATCCGGGGACGCCTCCGGTACCCGGCGATGCTGCGGGTCGCGGTGGTGGGCTGGAGTGCCGGCTTCCTCTGCCTCGGCCTGACCGACTCACCGCCGCTCATCCTGCTCGCCGTGATCGTCTTCGGTCTGGGCATGGGGCTGGCGATGCCCGCCCTCACCGTGCTGATCGCCGATGCCGCACCGCCAGCCGCACGGGCGCAGGCCGCTTCGTTGACCGGGACCGCCACCTTCGCGGGCCAGTTCGCCGCGCCGCTGCTGTTCGGTCCCCTGATGGAGGCGACCTCGATCAGGGCTGGTTTCCTGTCCGCCGCCGGCCTGTCGGTGATCCTGGTGGTGGGCCTGCTGTTCCTGCCGGCGGAGGCGCGGCAGGTGGAGGCGGCGGGCGAACCGGCGGAGGCCGCCTCGGCGACCCCGCGCGGCGCGGCCTCGGGGGAGGCGGGGAGCTGACGGAGCTGGGCACGAGGGGCGGTGGGAGCTCCGCTCCCGCCGGGTGACCGGCTCGGGGCGCGCTTCCAGCCCTCGTCCGGGGCATGGCGTCCCGCCACCGGCGAGAACCGGGAAGGCGGAACGGACCACCGGCCCAGCTGTTTGTCCGGCATTTGGAGCAATGGAATTCCTCGGGTGGGGGAGTATTCGTTCCGGCGTCCCCGGGAAGGAACGGAGAATTCGGGCGGAACGCACTCGAGGGCATCACGTGGTGGCTCCGCCCGACTCTCCGCCCGCCCCGAACCGGCACTGCCGGGAGTGGCGGGGGAATTCGGTTCCCCGGGCGTCGGCCCGGCGGCGAACACACCTCGCGCGGTGGCGTGAGGCCTCGACCTGCCAGCCGCCGGCCCCTCCGCCATCGAGATCCGCGCAGGCGGAGGGCGCCAGGTCATCGGTGGTCGACCGGTGGTCCGCGCCGTGCGGGTCCTGCCGGAAGCAGGCGTACCACCGCCCGAAACTCCTCCTTCTGGGTGAAACGCGGCCGAATGTCGACGAGGAGTGCGCCATTATCTTCCGCTTGTGGAGAATCGCACGCCGAGGCGCAAAGAGGGCCGATCGCGGCCACGTCTCCCGGGTGTGACGCGAGTGGGGGAGTAGCGTGTCCCTCTCCGGTTTCCGGTGTGACCGGATTCCGGTGGCCACCCGCGCCGGAGAACCGGGAAAACGAGGAAAGAGGCCGGCGTGGCTGGCCGGAAAGGGAGTGCGCAGTGCGGGTCCCACCGTTCGTGACCGCCGTGCTCGGCACCGCGCTCGCGGTGTCCCTCACGGCCTGTGGTTCGAACTCGGACTACCTGCCGACCCGGGCCGAGGCCGAGGACCTGGGTGAGGAGAGCCAGCAGGTCGCCGAGGAACTCGCGGCCGAGCTGGGCATCCCGGACGTCTCCGGTGAGTCGGACGACCTGTACGTCTTCCTGCCCAAGTCGTTGGACAACCCGTACTGGGACGACGCCAGGGCCGGGATGGAGGACGCTGCGGAACGGCTCGGGGTCCGGGCGGAGTTCGTCGGCCCCCAGACCACCGACGTCGGCCAGCAGGTGCAGATGTTCGAGGCCGCCCTCGCCCGGCAGCCCAAGGGCATCGCGATCTCGCCGAACGACCCGGCGTCCGTCCTGGGCACCATCGCCACCGCGCGGGACATGGGCATCGAGGTCATCGCCTGGGACTCGCCCGTGCCCGACAGCGAGGCTCGTGGCTACATCGGGACCGACAACACCAACGCCGGGCGGACCTTCGGTGAGCAGCTGCTGGAGCAGATCGGCGGGGAGGGCGAGATCGCCGTGATCGTCGGCTCGCTCGGCGCGGTGAACAGCCAGCAGCGGCTGACCGGGTTGCGCGAGGTCGTCGAGGCCGACCCCGACGTGGAGATCGTCGCGATCGAGGAGTCGGGCGACGCCATCGCCGAGGCGACCAGCAAGACCGAGGCGATCCTGGCCGCGCACCCCGACGTCGCGGCGATCGTCGGCGTCAACGGTGGCGACGCGCCCGGAGCCGCGACCGCCCTCCAGCAGACGGGGCGGTGCGGCGACGTGCTGGTCGCGGGCTTCGACGCGATCCCCCAGGCCAGGGACCTGATGCGCAACGACTGCATCCAGCTGCTCGTCTCCCAGCGGCCCTACGGGATGACGGCGGCGGCCCTCCAACTGCTGGTCGCGATGGCCCAGGACGCGGACGTGGACGAGACCGAGCTGGACACCGGCGTCGTCGCCATCACCAAGGAGACGCTCCCCGACTTCGAGCGGACCATCTCGTGAGCGCGGCACCCGAGGCGGAACCGCCCACGGACGACCCACCGGCCCCCGGCGTCGAACCCCTGGTGCGGATGACCGGGATCGTGAAGACCTACCCGGGCGTGCGCGCCCTCGACTCGGTGGACCTGGAGGTCCGGCCCGGCGAGGTGATGGGCCTGGTCGGTGAGAACGGGGCCGGGAAGTCCACCCTGCTCAAGGTGCTCGCCGGCGTGGTGAGCCCCGACGAGGGCGAGGTGCTCGTCGAGGGGCGTCCCGTCCGGATGAGCGGCCCCCGGGACGCCCAGCGGCTGGGGCTGGCGGTGATCCACCAGGAACTCACCCTCGCCCCGCACCTCTCCGTCGCCGAGAACATCCTGGTCGCCGCCGAGCCGACCCGGTTCGGGATGCTCGACCGCCGGGAGATGGAACGGCGGACCGAGGCGGCGCTGTCCGAGCTGGGCATCCAGCTCGACCCGTGGGTCGAGGTGGAACGGCTGTCCCTGGCCAGGCGGCAACTCGTCGAGGTCGCCCGCGCGCTGGCCGCGAAGGCACGGCTCATCGTCATGGACGAACCGACCTCGGCACTCACCGAGGACGAGGTGGACCGGCTCCTCGCGGTCGTCAGGAGGCTGCGGGACTCCGGCGTCTCGATCGTGTACGTGAGCCACCGGATGCGGGAGATCTTCGAGGTCTGCGACCGCATCACCGTGCTGCGGGACGGGCGGCACACCGGTCTGTCGCGCGCGGACGACACCGACCCGGACGCCCTCGTCGCCAGGATGGTCGGCCGGGAGATCACCCAGCTCTACGGGGAGCGGTCCGACCAGGCCCGGGACGAGGTCGTGCTCGAGGTCCGCAACCTCTCCTCCGGGGATCGGGTGCGTGACGTCTCCCTGGCGGTGCGCGCCGGGGAGATCGTCGGCCTGGCCGGCCTGGTGGGCTCGGGGCGGACCGAGACCGCGCGGGCCGTCTTCGGCGCCGACCCCCACCAGGGTGAGATCCTGCTGCGGGGCCGGCCGGTGCGCTTCGGCCACCCGAAGGAGGCCCTGGCGGAGGGGGTCTGCTACCTCTCCGAGGACCGCAAGGCCACCGGGCTCTTCCTGGAGATGTCGGTCCGGCGCAACATCGCCGTGACGGTCCCGAGGACGATCGCGCCGAAGGGGTGGTTCCGGCCTCGGGCGGAACGCGACGTGGCCGACAGGTTCCGCACGTCGTTGCGGATCGCGTGCCCCAGCGTCGACTCCCTCGTCGGAGGGCTCTCCGGCGGGAACCAGCAGAAGGTCGCGCTGGCCAAGTGGCTGGCGACCGAGCCATCGGTCCTCCTGCTCGACGAGCCGACCCGGGGAGTCGACGTCGGGGCGAAGGCGGAGATCTACCGGATCATCCGGGAACTCGCTGCGGCCGGCGTCGCGGTCCTGATGATCTCCAGCGAGCTACCCGAGGTGATCGGGATGAGTGACCGGATCGTGGTGCTCTCCGCCGGACGGACGGCGGGCGAGCTGACCGCGGACGAGGCCACGGAGGAAGCCATCGTGGCGCTGGCCACCGGAATCGGCACCCCGGCGACGGGCTGAGGAGCGAACACCATGTCCACGACCACGACGCCCACCGCCGACCCGGACCGGACCGGCTCCTCCGGCGCCAGCACGCGCCGAACCGACTCGCCGTGGCTGCGGCCCTTCCGGGGCAGGGAGTCGGGGCTGCTGCTGGTGGTGCTGGGGATCCTGGCCTTCCTGGCGATCAGGACCGACACCTTCGTCACCGTCGACAACCTGCTCGTGGTGGCCAGGCAGGCCGCCCTCGTCGCGATCATCGCGGTGGGCATGACCTTCGTGATCGCCACCGGCGGCATCGACCTCTCGGTGGGCTCCGTCGTCGCGCTGACCTCGGTGGCGACCGGGTTCTGGGTGATCTCGGCGGACCTCCCCTACATCGTCGCGATCCCGCTGTCCCTGGCCACCGGTCTGGCCTGCGGGCTGCTCAACGGCGCCCTGATCGTGCTCACGAAGGTCCCGCCCTTCATCATCACCCTGGGCATGTTGGGCATCGCCCGCGGCGTGGCCCTGGGCTTGACCAGCGGTTCCACCCAGACGGGCTTCGCTCCGCCCTTCCTGGGCATCGGGCAGGGGTCCTGGTTGGGGCTTCCCGTGCCGGTGTGGGTGGCGCTGGTGGTCGCGGTCGTGGCGCACCTGGTCCTGACCAGGACGACGATCGGGCGGCACGTCTACTTCACCGGGTCGAACGAACCCGCCGCGGTCCTCTCCGGGATCCGGGTCCAACGGGTCAAGATGTTCGTCTACGTGGTCGCGGGCTCGCTGGCCGCCCTGTCGAGCCTGTTGGAGACCGCGCGGCTGTCGGTGGCCCAGCCCAGCACCGGAGTCGGTTACGAGTTGACCGCGATCGGTGCCGTCGTCATCGGCGGCGCGAGCCTGTTCGGCGGCCGAGGAACGGTGCTCGGCGCGGTGCTCGGCGCGGTGCTGCTCAGCCTGATCACCAACGGCCTGATCGCCCTCCAGGTGAGCGCCTACTGGCAGCAGGCGATCCAGGGAGCGGTGATCATCCTCGCGGTGGCGCTCAACGAGTGGCGGGGCCGGCGGGCCGTCGCCGCCGGGCGGGCGGGGGACACGTAGGCGGTCGGCCGAGGCCGCCGTCCTCGGACCACGGCGCCCCCTCGGCGGCCGTGGCCGGGTTGACCCAGGCGGCGGCGTTCCTCCCCGCTTCGGCCAGGCGGGGCTCCGGCGCACGACCGGGGGCGGCCGTGGGCTCGTGCCACCCGGTCGCCCCGCGCGACGACGTCGTTCCCGTGAACAGGGTTCCGGCACTCCGTCGGGCGTGCTCGTGAGCCACGAGCATCCGTCGGGGCCTCCCCCGGGTGAGCCGGGTGGGAGCGATCAGCGGTCCGCGCTGGCCCGAGCCGCCGCGTCCGCCGCCCGGCGGCGCGGCGGGTGGTCCCGCCCGCCGTACTCCCCCGACCGGGTGAACAGGTGGGGCTGTTCCTCACCCGGTCAGCTCGAACGCGCGGCTGGGCTTCGGTCGCGGGGGGCGGTGCCCCTACGGTGGCGGAACCGCGCGGGCGCGTCGTCCCAGACCGAGGAGAGCGTCGACCGGGCCGCGTTCCCCGTTCTCGGCACACGGTCTCCGCCTCCGCTCCGCCGGCGCCGCGCCCGTCCGGGGAGGTGGGCCGCCGTGCCCGGGCGGCCCTGCCGCGCCGCGAGGCGCCAGCACGACGAAGGAGAGAGACACGCGTGACGAGCAAGCGAGTGGCCGTCATCCCCGGCGACGGCATCGGGCCCGAGGTGACCAGCGAGGCGATCGCCGTCGTCGAGGCGACCGGGGCTCCGGTCGAGTTCGAGGAGTTCGGCATCAACTCGGGCCGGTGGCACCGAGGGGAGGACCTCATCGGAGAGGAGGAACTCGAGCGCCTCGACACCAGCGCGGGCATCCTGCTCGGGGCCGTCGGCGACCCGGCCGTCCCCTCCGGCGTGTTGGAACGCGACATCCTGCTCAGGCTGCGGTTCCGCTACGACCTGGGAGTCAACCTGAGGCCGGTCCGCCTCCTCCCCGGTGCCAGGAGCCCGTTGCGCGCGGCGAACGCCGAGAGCGTGGACATGGTCTTCGTGCGGGAGAACACCGAGGGGCCCTACGCGGGGACCGGGGGGTCGTTCCGCGTCGACACCCCCGACGAGTTGGCGCTCCAGGACTCGGTGAACACCAGGAGGGCCGTGACCAGGGCGGTGCGGTACGCCTTCGAGCTCGCCGCGGCGCGACGCGGTCACCTGACCTGGATCCACAAGACGAACGTGCTGACCCACGCCGGGAGGCTGTGGGCGAAGGTCGTCGAGGAGCAGCACCAGCGCTTCCCCCAGGTCGAGGTGGCCTACCAGCACGCCGACGCGACCTGCATTCACCTGGTCCAGGACCCGGGGCGTTTCGACGTGGCCGTCACCGACAACCTGTTCGGTGACCTGGTCACCGACCTCGGTGGGGCGGTGGCGGGCGGCATCGGGTTCCTGCCCTCGGCCAACATCGCCCCGGACAACCAGCACCCGGGGTTGTTCGAGCCGGTGCACGGGTCCGCACCGGACATCGCGGGGCTGGGGGTGGCCAACCCCACGGGGTCGATCCTGTCCGCGGCCCTGCTGCTGCGCGAGATCGGGTTCGAGGAACAGGCCACCGCCATCGAGAAGGCGGTCAACGCGGCGGGAACCGCCGGGCGGCTGTCCGGCAAGACCCGGGAGATCTCCTCGGCCGTGGTCGAGCACCTCGACCGCTGACCGCCGGGCCTGCGGGCGGCAGCCTCGGCCCGCACCCCGCCGCGATCGCGGGTGGACGGTGCCGTGAGCTGGCCAGCCCCGGTTGCCCGGGGACGACAGGGACTCGGTGGGAGACCCGGGGGTCGTGGTCGGCCCGCGGCGGGGCCCCTCGCGACTCCCGGGTTGGAGTCACCCGGTGCGTACACCAGTTATCACCGAGGGTGACCAGTTTCGGGGTGGAGTCTCGACCGAGGGTGATCGGTGCTCACAGGGTGCTGCGTGATCGGATGAACGCGCATACTGTGAGTGCCGACATCGACACGGAGGTCAGCATGGAACAGGGCCCGCCCGGCGTGGACCTCTCCCAACCCAACCCCGCGCGCATGTACGACTACGCCCTCGGCGGGGCGCACAACTTCGCGATCGACCGGGACGCCTTCGACCGGCTCGCGGAGATCGACCCCGACGCGCCGCTGGTCGGGAGGACGAACCGCGCCTTCCTCCGCCGCGCCGTGCGCTACTGCCTCGACCAGGGCGTTCGGCAGTTCCTCGACCTCGGCTCCGGCATCCCCACCGAGGGCAACGTGCACGAGATCGCGCAGACCGCCGCCCCCGACGCCCGCGTGGTCTACGTCGACAACGAGCCGGTCGCGGTCAGCCACACCCGGCAGATCCTGCGCGACAACGATCGCGCCGACATCGTCCCGGCCGACATGCGTGACGTCCGAGGGGTACTCGCGGCGCCCGAGACCCGGCGGCAACTCGACCTCGACCAGCCGGTCGCCCTGATGATGGTCGCGGTGCTGCACTACGTGTCCGACCAGGACGATCCCGCCGCGATCATCGCCGCCTACCGGGACCGCCTCCCCCCGGGCAGCGTGCTGGTGCTCTCCCACACCACCTCGGACCAGGCGAACCCCCACCTCGTGGCCGAGCTGAGACGTCTGTTCGGCGACTCACCCAACCCGGTGGCCCATCGCACGAAGGCGGAGGTGCGGGCGTTGTTGGACGGCACCCAGCTGGTGGAACCGGGCCTGGTCTGGACACCCCTGTGGCGGCCGGACGGCCGGGAACTGCTCGACGACGAACCGCACCGCTCGGGCACCTACGCGGCGGTCGCGGCGCTCTGAGCCCGCGCACGGCCCCACCCGTCAAGCCCCCGCCCGGGGCGACCGATGGTTGCGGGAGGACGGCGGTCGAGGAGGTGCCCGTGGTGCGGCTCAGGTGGTACCGGGCGGCTCCCCCGCCCGACCTCCCCGTCCGTCAGGTGCACGGCTTCCTCTTCGCGCCGGACGGGCGCGCGTTTCTCCGGGTCGACGGCGCCCGGCACGGCCTGCCCGGTGGCAAACGGGAACTCGAGGACGCGGACCCGGCCGCCACCCTGCGCCGGGAGACCTGGGAGGAGGTCACCCTGGAGATCGGGGCGCCTCGCTACCTCGGGTACCAGCTCGTGGTGGACGGCGGCACCCACCGCTACGCGCAGGTCAGGATGGTGGCGCTGATCACGCGGATCCACCCGGTGGCGCCGGACCTGGACAACGGGCGGACGTACCGCCGCCTGCTGGTGGACCCCCGCCGGGTCGGTGACCTGTTGGGATGGGGGCGTCGGGGCAGCCGGCAGGCGGCGGCCGCCAGGCAACGAGCGGTCGTCGAGTTCGCGCTGCCCACCCTCGACCTCCCGCCCGACGGCGAGGTCTGAGGCCGGGACGCCCGACCGGGTTCGCGGTGTCGCGGGTCGGGAGGCCGGCGGGCACCCCACCCCGAGCGCGGGGTGGTCCCGACCAGGCGCCCCGCGACGCCAGCGCGCCCCGGCTCCAGCCCGGAGCGGAACGCGCCCCGTGGGCGGACCAGGGGGTGCGGCGCCCGCCATCTCGATGGCGCGCCACCCCCCGCCGGTGCGTGTCCCGGGTGCCAGTGCGCCCGCCGCGCGGCGTCCTCAGCCGGTGGGAGGGCGCGCACGGCCGGCGCTGGCGGGGCCGCGCCGCACCGCCGCCGCCGCCGCCGAACCGCCGACCACCCGGAGCCGTCCACCTCCACGCCGGTGGCGGAGTAGCCGCCGCTCAGCCCGCCCCCAGCCCGTAGACCCGCCGCGCCGTCCCCCCGAACACCGCCGCGCGTTCGGCCGCGCCCAACTCCCGGGTGAGCTCCTCCGCGGTCGCCACGACCGTGCCGTACTCCGCCGCGAGCAGGCAGACCGGCCAGTCCGAACCGAACAGCACCCGGTGCGGTCCGAAGGCGTCCAGGGCGACCGTGACGTACGGGCGGAGGTCCTCCACCGACCACCGCTCGTGATCGGCCTCCGTGACCAGCCCGGAGAGCTTGCAGCAGACGTTGGGCGAGCGGGCGAGGCGGCGGAGGTCCGACTCCCAGTCCCGCACCGCGCCACGGGCGATCGCCGGCTTGGACAGGTGGTCCAGCACGAAGGTCAGGTCCGGCGACGCGGAGACGGTCTCGACGGCGGCCGGGAGCTGCCGGGGCAGGGTGAGCAGGTCGAAGACCAGGCCCGCGTCGGCCACGGCCCGCAGCCCCCGCCGCACCTCCGGCCGGCACAGCCACCGCTCGTCGACCTCGTCCTGGACTCCGTGGCGGACCCCGACCAACCGGCGGCCACCCGGCAGGCCCCGGAGCCGTTCCAGCTCGTCCGCCACACCACCGCCGGCCAGGTCGACCCAGCCGACCACGCCGGCCACGAGGTCGTCCGAGTCGGCCAGGGCCAGCAGCTCCTCGGTCTCGCCCGGGTCCGGAACTGTCTGCACGAGCACCGTCGCGGTCACACCGCGCGCCTCGGCGACGGGCCGGAGGTCCCCCAGGGTGAAGTCCCGGTGGATCGCCGCCATCCCGACCGGGTCGATCCACGGCTGCGGGCGGTCGCCCAGCCGCCACACGTGGTGGTGGGCGTCCACCCGACCCGCCGGCGGGTCCGCCGGGGGAGCGGCGCGCTCCGCCTCGCCGTGGCGGCCACCTCGTCCCGGGCCGTCCACGACGGGCTCGCCGGGTCGTGCGCCCGCCTCGGTCGTTCCGGAGCCGAGCACCGTGTGCCGGGCTTCCCCGAGACCCGGCCACGGCCGGGCGGCGGCCTCCTCCCCCGGGCCGGGCGCCTCCGCCGCCTCCCCGGACGCGATGGCGTCCAACTCGGCCCACAGCCCGGCCGGGACAGGGGTGGCGAGCAGGTCCACGTTCTCCCGCACCTCCCGAGCCGATCGCATGCCGACCAGGACGCTGCTCACGGCGGGGTCGCGGAGCGGGAACCGGAGCGCCGCCGCGACGAGGGGCACGTCCCAGCGCCGGCACGCCGCCGCCAGCCGTCGCGCGCGGCGCAGCACCGGTTCGGGGGCCGGTGCGTAGTCGAACGTCGCACCCGGCCTGGGGTCGGCGAGGATGCCGCTGTTGAACACCCCGCCCACGATCACGTCGACTCCGCGCCGGGCGCAGGCGGGCAGCAGGTCGGTCCCGGCCGTGCGGTCCAGGAGGCTGTAGCGGCCGGCGACGAGCACCGCGTCGATGTCGGTCTCGCTGACGAACCGGCTGAGCAGCGGGGTGTGGTTCATCCCCACCCCGATGGCCCGTACGACCCCCTCGGACCGCAACCGCTCCAGCTCCGGGTAGGCGTGGTCGAGGGCGTCCCGGGCGAAGTCGTCGGGGTCGTGGATGAGAACCAGGTCGAAGCGGTCCAGGCCGGTCCGTTCGAGGCTCTCGGTGAGCGAGCGGCGCACCCCGGTCGCGGAGTAGTCGCGTACCCGGCGCAGCGCGGGCTCCCCGGCGAACATGGACGTCTCCCGGGCACCGCCGTCCGCGACCAGCAGGCGACCCACCTTGGTGGACACCGCGAACTCGTGACGCGGCAGATCGCTGAGGAACGCGCCGAGCCGGCGTTCGGCCCGGCCCGCGCCGTAGTGGGGCGCGACGTCGAAGTAGCGGAGCCCGCACCGCCAGGCGGTCTCGAGCGTCCGCTCCGCCTCCTCGTCGGACACCTCCGCGTAGAGCCCGCCCAGCGCCGCCGCCCCGAAACCGACCCGGCCGATCCCCGAGCTCCGGAGCCGCCAGCCTCCCCGGCTGGCCGTCCTCGCCTCACCACCCGTCACCGGGAGCCGCCCCTGACGCGGGGGCGTGGACGCAGGCCCGCCATCCCACCGTCCACCTCCAGGGCCGTCCCGGTGGTGGAACCCGCGAGTGGGCTGGCCAGTGACGCGACGGCGAAGGCCACCTCGTCCGCCGACACGAGCCGGCCCAGTGGTTGCCGAGCCTCCAGGGCCGCCCGTTCCGCCACCGGGTCCTCGGCCGCGTCGAGCAGCCGAGCCACCCACGGGGTGTCGACGGTCCCCGGGTTCACGCAGTTCACCCGGACCCCGTCCGCGAGGTGATCGACGGCCATCGCCCGCGTCAGCGCGAGGACGGCGCCCTTCGAGGCCGAGTACAGCGCGCGGTGCGGGAGCCCGGCCGTCGCCGCGATCGAGCAGGTGTTCACGATCGACGCGGCGGGGGAGTGGCGCAGGTGGGGGAGCGCCGCCCGGGAGACACGGGCGACCCCGGTCACGTTGACGTCGAACACCCGTGCCCACTCCGCGTCCGGGTTGTCCTCGACCGTGCCGGCCGCGCCGATCCCGGCGTTGTTCACGAGCACGTCCAGCCGGTCGTGGCGGGCCACGACCGAGGTCACCGCGGCCCGCACCGACTCGTCGTCGGTGACGTCGGCGTGCACGGTCGTCAGGGGTTCCGGTGCGCGGCCCGCCCTGTCGAGCGCGATCACGGTGGCGCCCCGGGCGGCGAGGAGCTGGCCCGTCGCCAGCCCGATGCCGGAGACCCCTCCGGTCACCACGGCCACCAGTCCGGTGAAGTCCTGCGGGAACGTCGACTGGGACATCTCACTCCTCCATCAGGAAAACCTGTTCGGCCGGCGCCCACCACTCGCCGGGTCCCGCGCTCGCCAGCGGACGCTGGCAGGGGTCGGTCAGCCGCCACCACCGCTGGGTGACCGGGTCCTCGGCCATCGACGCCAGATCGGCCGCCAGGTCCGTCCCGTGGTACTCGAAATAGGAGAACAGCAGGTCGTCCCGCAGGTGGATCGAGTAGTTGCGGATGTTGGCGTGCCGGATCCGATCGAGTACGGCGGGCCAGACCTCCTCGTGCAGGCGGCGGTACTCGGCGAGCATCTCGGGGCGAACCCGGATGACCTGGGCGACTCGTCGCATCCGCACCTCCGGTGGCCCGCCCGACGTCACGGGCGGGCTGCTCGATCGTGATGGCGAGGCGGCCCCCGGCCCTCGGAGCCCGATCGAACCCGGGACAGCGGGGACCAGCGACCGTCGTGGTTCGACGCTACAAGCCGTGTCGAGAGACATCCGGTGTCTGTCCGGCCTTGGCCAGGACCGGACACCCGCCGATCAGGGGCCGGACCCGTGGTGGACCCGGGATCAGGTGTTCCAGCTCGCCAGTGGAAGGGGGCAAAGACATCTGATGAGTGGGTGGGGGTCCGGTGGCGGGGTAGGGCAGGGAGGTCCTGGGCGGGTGGGCAGGGACGCGGACGTGCCGGGGCGGAGGCCGCAGGGGACGGCAATGCTCATTCGAATGTGAGAGGAAAGTGAGGAAAGTGAGCGTGCCGGCATTCGCCCTTTTCGTCAGCGGTGCGCTGGTCACGTGACCGCCACGCCACCTGGGAACACCGCTCGTGACGAACTCCCCGATCACGGGACTCCGCGTCCTCATCGGGGCCGACCGCGTTCGGCGGGCCGCGCCCGGGATCCGGAACGAAAACAGCGGTGTGGTCGGTGGGAACCCGACCACACCAGCGGCCACTCCGGGTGGTTCCCCGGCGGGCTTCCCCCTATTCGGATCCCGGTTTCCGCGGGCCCGGCGGCACGGCGCCGTTCTCCGATGGACCGTTCGGCGGAGCTCGACAATGTCGCCGGATGCGAATTGATCGCGCGCACGACGAGGTCGCGTGCCCGGGCGCGTTCGCGGTCCGGGCACGCGACCAGTAGGGGTGGAGAACGACTCGGTGGCGGAAGCGAATCCGCGTTGGCCGCACCGGGACGGTCACCGGTCCGCCGAAAAGAGGGCGGGTGGGGAAGTTGCCGGCATCAGCTCGGCGATGTCGGGTGCTGGCGCCTTTTCGCTGGTCGGGCTCGCGTGGCCGTGTCCAGGAGCCGCGCATTGCCCCCGGTCCGTCCGGGGGACTTCCGGCATTCCGGGCGGATCCGATCTCCGGTCCGGGCTGGCGAGTTCGGACGGGTGGTGCCGGCGTCGGATCGTCAGGGCCGGCGGGGTTCGGGTATGCGCGGCCATTCCGGAAGCCACAACGCGCTGGGCGGGGACGTGATCCGGTAAGGCGAGTTCCGTTCCCCCGGATCGGGGAGGCACAGCAGCTCGATCGCCGTGTCCGCGAAAGTGCCCTCGTACTTCCACACCACCCTTCCCGCGGGCCGGTCACGGCCGTCTCCGCGTTCGTCCCGGAACCGGCAGGCCGTGGCGTCGTCCTCGCCCCGGATATGAATCCAGTCGATGTAGCCCGGCCAGCCAAAGGACGCCATCAGGGTGTGGGGCACCTCGGCATCTCCCGGCGCCGGCATGAACAGGAAGCCACGGTCCATCATTCGTTTCAGCAGGTCATCCACGGTGGGCATCCTTTCCATCCGCCTTCCCGCGTGGCGCGACCCGACGGCTGTCCCGATCTGTGCACCAATCCGCCGCAGGGCTGCTGACCAGCGGGTTCGGTGCTCTCGGATGGTTGTTGACCGTCGTGTTCGGCCGTTGTCCAGTGCCTGAAGACGGCAGCACGGAACCAATTCGGGAGGAAGTCCGCCCCCGAAAACGATCTTTTCCTTTTCGTCGTGGTTGGCGAACTCGGCCTGTTCGAACCGGTCGCCGTGCTGTCATCCGATGTTGCTTCGGTACGCGCCCACCCGCCCCGCGAACCCTCCCCGGCGGCGGCTCGCGGCGGTGCCTTTGTGACCGAAGCCGGGGTGTGGAACGTGTCGGACAGTGCGCTGATAACGCATCGTGAGCGCGTGATAGCGAGAATAGCACGGAAGTTCTTATTCGCACACAACACGTAAGAGGTCGGGTGTCAGCTAGTCCGAAGTCACTCGCCGGGGGCGGGCAAACCATGCCGTGAACAGTGCGATTAACCGGAAACCCGTGGCCCGCTCGCGAGGTGCTCGACAGTGTTCCGTCCGCGCCGCAAACGCCACCGCCCGCCGTTCTCCCGATAAAAAGCGTCCGCCGGCACCCGCAGTGGGAGCCCCCGGCTCGTCGGCAATCCCGCGCTATCCGGGCCCGTGGTCGACCGGGCGGACCAGAACGGCGTGTGCCACCCGGTGGAATGGGGGTGCGGTGAAACGGGCGCCGTTTGGGATGGTGTGCGCTGCCGCCCAGAGCCCTGCCGACCGGGGGTCCCGTCCCGAGAATGGGTCGCCGCTCGGTGGGTCGAAAGGTGCGGACCGCGACGGCGACCGGTCCGACCCCCATCAGATCCAGAACCGTCCATCACGAAATGCGCTGGGCGAAGCGGACATCGTCACCTGGGCCGCGAACCGGGCCGCCGCCTGCTCCCTTCGCTTTGCTGGCCGGCATCCCGGCACGGCCCGGCGAGTGCGGGAAAACCCACATCGACTCCGGGGCCTCCCCAGCCCTGGGCACGGAATTCGGCCGAGGATCAACCCGCCCGGGCTCCTCGGCCCCGACCGGGGCCGGTGGATTCGGTGACGCTCCTGGCCCGGGTGTGCTCGTTGTCCTCTCCCGGCTCGAGGAGAACACGCGATCGACGAGCTCACCCGGATCCGCATCGGCGTCAACGGGTGCGCGGGGAAAAGCGTGGTGGCGGAATAGGGGGCGGCCGAATGGGAGCGGCCAGCACCAGGTGGTTCCAGTCGGACGTCGTCGAACGAGGGGCCCCGTCCGACGAGAACGCTGTCGGAGGGGGCTGGTCCCCCGCAGGGTGGCGGGGCGGGCCACGGGGCGGGGTCGAGGGGAGGGGCGGGCCCCGGCGAGGGGCCCCGGACCTCCCGGCCCCCGGGCGGACCGTGCGGGAACAGGTCCTGTGGAGGAGCCGCGACAGGACCGGCGACCCGGGAGGTCAGCTCGCGGGCTGCTGGGGCGCCGGCGAGCCAGGATGTGCCGGCGGCGTGGCGCTCCCCGCGAGTGTGGATCTCGTGGTTCCGCCCCGAGGGCGTTCCCACCGGCACCGGGCTGGCCGTGTCGGCCGGCCTGGGACGAGCGGATGACCGTCGGCGGCGGAGGGGGCACCCGGGGAGCCGATCCGCCACGACCCCGGCACCCGGTTGAGCTCGCATCGGAGCGGCCACCGGTGCGCCGTCCCTGGCGCGGTCGGGGGCGAGGACCGGCAGCGTCCCCGACCGGACACGGCCACCGGGACCGCCGAGGCGCGGAGGTCACCCGCCGGTGGTCGTCGCCCCCTCGTCCTCGGTCAGCGCTCGGTGAGCGACGAGGGTCCCGCCGGCCAACGCGGCCGGCATGACCAGGAGTGCCGCGAAGGGCACCAGGAGCAGCAGGTAGGTGGGCAGCGCGAACCCCCACGCGCGCATCCGGTTCCGCCGCAGGCAGCGGTGACGCTCCCCGAGGGTGCGGCCACGGCGACCGAAGGGGACGGCCGTCATCTCCAGCCCCAGCAGCCAGCCGTTGACCAGGACACCCAGCACGAGGGCCAGCACCGAACCGACGACGGGGATGAGGCCGATGAGGAACAGGGGTATCGCGACCAGGACCGCGATGAGCACCAGTAGCGCTGTCTCGCCCAGTCCCACCGAGAAGGAGCGCCACCAGGACGCCTCCTCAGACTCGGGAACGCCTCCCAGGTCGTCCTCGACGCGCTCGGCGATCGCCTCGTAGAACGGTCCGCCGATCGCCAGCGCGATTCCGGTGAAGCTGAGCATCGACACGGTCAGCGCCAGGGCCACCACCGCCACGCCGGCGGCGACGCGCACCAACGCCCGAAGGGGAGCCGCCCAGTCGTCGGCGAACGGCGTGACCAGCGCGGCGAGGTCCCCGGAGTAGTACACCAGGGCGGCGATGGCGCCGAGCAGGAGCACCGAGGTCAGCAGGGCGGGCAACGCGCCGAGCAGCAGAAGGCGTGGTGTGCGCGTCACCAGCCCGAACCCGCGCCCCAGCATGCCCACGCCGCTGAGGAAGTTCCGAACTCCGTTGATCATCGGCGGAGCATAGGACAGCGGTCGCGGAGCGCCCGTGAGGTTTTCCCCGGACCGCTGCCGAGCGGTTCGAGCCCTGGTGTCAGTCCCTCGCGAGGTCGCGGGCACGGCGGTCCAGCAACGCCGCCGACTCCTGGTCGGACAGCGCCATCCCCCCGACGCGTTCGGCCGCCAGCCGGTAGGGGGCGGCGCGCCCCGCTCCGTCGAGGACGGTGGTCCCCGCGGCGAGGTCCAACCTGACCAGCGGGGGTACCCGCTCCGACTCCAGCAACTGGAAGTCCCCGACGGCGAGGAGGGCGGCCAGCCTCGCGGTCGGCACGACCTGGACGCGCACGTGGGGGAGCTTCACCAGCTCCAACAGGTGCCACAGCTGACCGGCCAACACGGCGGGGCCGGCCCGGCCCAGGTCGGGACCCGGACGCACCGCCGGCTCGCCGAGGAGGACCCGCAGGGTGGGGGGGCGTGGCCGGTGCAGGATCTCCTGGCGTTCGAGCCGGGCGGCGACCTCCGCCTCCACGACCGACGTCGGAGTGCCCCGTGCCGTCAGCCAGGCACGCGCGTACTCCGCCGTGCGCACCACCTCGGGTACCAGGAACGCCGAGGCCTCGACGATCGAGCTGGTGTCCGCATCGGACGGCTCCGTCCCGTCCGGTGGGTCCGGCGCGGCCCACCGCCGGCGTTCCCGGCGCCGTTCCGCCAGTTCCAGGAGTTCCGCCGTCACGCTGACGAACTCCCCGGCCCCCACCCCGACCTCCGTCAGGTAGGCGGCCGCCTGCGCGGCGGTGGGCAGCGTGTCCCCGCGTTCCCACCCGCCGACGACGCCGACGGGGACACCCACCCTCGTCGCCACGGTGCGGGGGGACATCCCGGCGGCCAACCGGGCCTGCCGGAGGCGGGCGCCCACCGCCCGGGAGCGGAGTGACCGCCCGCTGCTGCTGGCCATCCGGCAACGCTAGTCAGCTGCGTCCTGACACCGGAACGGTTCAGCCTCGGATTGACTCCTTCGGTGGATCCCCTCGGCGGGCGACCGGCGGCTCACGGCCGCCGACCGGCCCGGCGGAAAACGGTTCGATCGGCGGGCAACCCCCTCAGTACCGTGCGAGGACGACCGCCCGCACGTTCCCAGGAGCCCGCGAATGCCCGCTTCCGCACTACCGAACGTGACCCGCCCCGACTCCTGGACGGTGGTGGTCAGGGAACGCGACGTGCGCGGCGAGGACACGACACGCGCCGCCGACGCCGTCGTCGCCGAGTGGGACGCCCACGACTGGCCAGCGGGGCTGCTCAGCAGGGCGTGCCTCCGCAGCGTCACCGGCAACACGCTGCTCGAGTACGAGCAGTGGGCCGACCCCCGGCCGGGGGGCACGGGGGCCGAGGACACGCGCCCCCCGGAACCCGCGAGAGCGGGAACCGCGTACCAGCTCTACCGCAGCAGCGTGACCGACCTCCGCGAGCCCACCGGCTGCGCCGTCACCGTCGTGGTCGACCTTGGCCAGGCCGATCCGGCCGCGGCGAGGAAGTGGGTCGACGAGATGTTCGACGGGGCCTCCGAGCACGAGACCGGGCATGACGCGCCCCTGCCCGGACTGCTCGCCGCCCACTTCCACGTCAGCCTCGACGGGAGCCGCGTCCTCAACTACGCGGAGTGGACCTCTCCCGAAGCCCACCGCTCCGCCATCCCGGGCCCCGAGGCCGACGACCCCCTTGCCGCCGACGTGGGGCGGCCGGGGGTGCGGGTGATCCGGTTCCTCCCCCACGGCCTCCGGGAGTCCCGAGCCTGACCCGGCGGGCGCCCATGTCCGCCGTGCCGGTGACGATGCTCCTCGTCCACCCGGCCGAGTGGCACTCGCAACCCCCGCCGGGGCCCCCGCGTCCACCGGGAGACCGGACACCCGGACCACGGCGAGTTCGCGTCCACGCCCAACCCCGGGAGGGGGACCCGCCGAGGCGCTCGGCGGGTGGACCGGACCCCGGGTCGAGACGATTGAGGACACCACCGCGATGCCACACGACCTGTCCCGCCGTTCCCTGCTCGCACTGGCCGCGCTCGTCCCCCTGGCGGGCTGCGCGTCGACCGGAGCCGGGCCGGAACCCGCGGGCGGGGCCGTGCCCTCCCCACCAGCCCCGCCGGCCCCCTCGCCCTCGCCGGAGGAGCGGGAGGCGGCCTTCGAACGCGTCGAACGGGAACACGACGTGCGGCTGGGGGTGTACGCCCTCGACACCGGGAGCGGCCGCGCGCTGGTCCACCGCCCCGACGAACGTTTCGCGTACTGCTCCACGATCAAGGCAGTCGCGGCCGGGGCCGTCCTGCTGGTGAGTTCCGACGAGCGGATGGGCCAGGTGATCCCCTACCAGCAGGGGGACCTCGTCACCCACTCACCCGTCACCGAGGCGCATGTCGGGGCCGGGCTGGGCCTGGACGCGCTGTGCGAGGCAGCCGTGCGGTACAGCGACAACACCGCGGCCAACCTGATGCTCACCGAACTCGGCGGACCGGCCGGTTTCCAACGGAGGCTGCGCGAACTCGGCGACGAGGTGACCCGCAGCGACCGGTACGAGACGGAGCTCAACGACGCCGTCCCGGGCGACGACCGCGACACCAGCACGCCCAGGGCGCTGGCGACGACCCTGCGGACCCTGCTGCTGGGGGACGCGTTGACCGACGAACGGCGCGCGGTGTTGGAGGACTGGATGTCGGGCAACGCCACCGGTGACGAGCTGGTGCGCGCGGGCGTTCCCTCGGACTGGCGGGTCGTGGACAAGTCCGGCGGCGGCTTCTACGGGACCCGCAACGACATCGCGGTGGCCTTCCGGCCGGACGCCCCGCCGATCGTCCTCGCCGTGCTGACCAGCCGGACCGAGCGGGACGCGGGAGGGCGGGCCGAGGCCGTCGCGGCGGCGGCGGCCGTGGTGGCCGACACCCTCGGCTGACCCCACACGGCCCGAGGGGGTCGGAGCCTCACCGCCGCCGCCCGCCCCCTGTGAGGACCTTTTCCGCTCGGCGTAACGCGGCGACCCCGGCCGGTAACAGGCGCTGCCTAGCGTGGCTCCCGCCAGCCGCGAGAGGAGACCGCCGTGCCGGTGACGACGGACGCCACTGCCCACCCGTCCGGTGACCGACGCCTGGAGCGCTGGGACCCGGAGGACCACGAGTTCTGGGAGCGGACGGGCCGGCACGTCGCCAGGCGCAACCTGCTCTTCTCGGTGCTCTCCGAGCACGTCGGGTTCTCGGTGTGGAGCGTCTGGTCGGTGATGGTGCTCTTCATGACGCCGGAGATCGGCTTCCACTTCACCTCGGGCGAGAAGTTCCTGCTGGTCTGCACGCCGACGCTGGTCGGTGCCCTGCTCCGGTTGCCCTACAGCGGGTGGGTGTGCCGCTTCGGCGGCCGGAACTGGACGGTCGCCGCCACGGCGGTCCTGCTGGTCCCGACGCTGCTGGCCGCGATCCTCGTGCAGCGGCCGGAGACCCCGTTCTGGGTCTTCCTCGTCGTGGCGGCGGTGGCGGGTGTCGGCGGCGGGAACTTCGCGTCCTCGATGACCAACATCAACGCCTTCTACCCCGAACGGCACAAGGGGTGGGCGCTCGGGCTGAACGCGGGTGGCGGGAACCTGGGGGTCGCCGCCGTGCAGCTGGTCGGCCTCGCCGTCATCTCGGTGGCCGGGTCGACCAGCCCCGCCTACGTCGCCGCCGTGTACCTGCCCGTGATCGTGCTGGTCACCCTGGCCTGCGCGCTGCGGATGGACAACCTGCCCGGGCTCCGCGCCGACCGCGACGCCCAGCGGGAGGCGGTCCGCGAACCCCACACGTGGCTGATCTCCCTGCTGTACGTGGGAACCTTCGGGTCCTTCATCGGCTACGGCTTCGCCTTCGGTCTCGTCCTCCAGACCCAGTTCGGGTTCAGCGCGGTGGAGGCCGCCTCCCTGACCTTCGTCGGACCTCTTCTCGGTTCGCTGAGCCGCCCGGTCGGTGGCTGGTTGTCCGACCGGTTCGACGCCGCCCTGGTCACGTTCTGGACCTTCCTGGCGATGGCGGCCGGCACCGGGCTGCTGGTCCTGGCCTCGTCCCAGGGGTCGTTCCGGCTGTTCATCGGGGCATTCACGGTGTTGTTCGTGCTGACCGGCGTGGGGAACGGCTCCACCTACAAGATGATCCCGGTGGTGTTCCGGGCGCGGGCGACCAGCCGGGCACCCGGGGCGGCGCCCGGGACGGAGGCGAGGTGGGTGCGCCGGATCACCGGCGCGGTGATCGGCATCGCCGGTGCCGTGGGCGCGCTGGGGGGCGTGCTGATCAACCTGGCGTTCCGCGCGGCCTACGGCGGGGAGGCGGGCACCGGGACCGGCGCGTTCCTGTCCTTCCTCGCCTTCTACGGACTGTGCGTGCTGGTCACCTGGGTGGTGTACCTGAGGGCTCCCCGGACCAGGAACGGCGCCCTCGCCCCCGAGCGGGGAGCCCCGGCGGCGGTGGGGGGTGGAGCGTGACCTCCACACCACCCGCGTCGGTCCCGCCGCCCGTGGTCGCGGCCACCGCCACCCACTGCCCCTACTGCGCACTCCAGTGCGGGACGGAACTCGTCGAGGAGGGCGGGGGAGGCGGGGGACGCCCCACGATCGGGGTGCGCCCCACCGACTTCCCCGTGAACCGCGGTCGGCTGTGCCAGAAGGGGTGGACAGCGCCGCGGCTGCTCTCCGCCGGCGACCGGCTGCTGGGTCCGCTGGTGCGGGACCACCGAGGCGGTCCGTCGCGGGCCACCGACTGGCCGACCGCTCTCGACCGCGCCGTCGCCGGGATCCGGGCCGCCGTTGACCGCGCCGGAGCGGACTCGGTCGCGGTGCTGGGAGGGGGCGGGCTGACGAACGAGAAGGCCTACCTGCTGGGGAAGTTCGCCCGGGTCGCGTTGGGCACCAGCCAGATCGACTACAACGGTCGGTTCTGCATGTCCTCGGCGGCGGCCGCCGGGAACGCGGCCTTCGGCGTCGACCGGGGACTGCCGTTCCCGGTCACCGACCTGGAGGCGGCGGAGGTGGTCCTGCTCGTCGGGGCCAACCCCGCCGAGACGATGCCGCCGCTGATGGCCAGGATCGCCGCCGCTGACCTCGTCGTGGTGGACCCGAGGCGGACTCCCACCGCCGAACGGGCGGCGCTGCACCTGCGGACGCGGCCCGGGACCGACCTGGCGCTGGCCCTGGGCCTGCTGCACGTCGCCGTCGTCGACGGGCACGTCGACCGGAGCTACGTCCGGGACCGCACCACCGGCTTCGACGAGGCATGGCGGCACGCGGTCGCCTGGTGGCCCGAGCGGACCGAACAGGTCACGGGCGTGCCGGTGGCCGACCAGCGGGCGGCGGTGCGGCTGCTGGCCGCGGCGTCCCACCGCTACGTGCTCACCGGGCGGGGCGCCGAGCAGCACAGCACCGGGACCGACACCGTCAGCGCTGTCATCAACCTCGCGTTGGCGTTGGGCCTGCCCGGCCGGCGGGGCAGCGGCTACGGCTGCCTCACCGGACAGGGCAACGGGCAGGGCGGCCGGGAGCACGGGCAGAAGGCGGACCAACTACCCGGGTACCGCTCGATCGAGGACCCCTCGGCTCGGAACCACGTCGCCGGGGTGTGGGGGGTGCGCCCCGAGGACCTGCCCGGGCCCGGCCGCAGCGCCTACGAACTGCTGGACGCCCTCGGCGGGCCCGACGGGCCGAGGGCACTGCTGGTCTTCGGCACGAACCCGGTGGTGTCCGCCCCGCGAGCCGGGCACGTCACCGAACGCCTCGCCGCCCTCGACCTGCTGGTGGTGGCCGACTTCGTCCCCTCGGAGACGACCCGGATCGCCGACGTCGTCCTGCCCACCACCCAGTGGGCGGAGGAGGACGGCACGATGACCAACCTGGAGGGGAGGGTGCTGCGACGCCGGGCCGCGGTGCCACCGCCCCCCGGGGTCCGCACGGACCTGGAGGTGCTCAGCGCCTTGGCCACCCGGCTCGGCCAGCCCGCCGGGCGGTTCCCCACCCGACCGGAGGTCGTCTTCGCCGAACTGGCCGCGGCCTCCGCCGGCGGCCGCGCCGACTACTCGGGGATCGACTACGACCGGCTCGACCGGGGTGAGGCGTTGCACTGGCCGTGCCCCCGCACCTCGGGCGCGCCGCACCCCGGCACCCCGAGGTTGTTCCTGGACCGCTTCGCCCACCCGGACGGTCGGGCCCGGTTCCGGCCGGTCGCCCATCGCCCGGGAGCGGAGCCGCCCGACGATGGCTACCCGCTGTACGGCACGACCGGGCGCGTGCTCGCCCACTACCAGTCGGGGGCGCAGACCCGCCGCGTCCCGGAGCTCGCGTCGGTGGAACCCGTCCCCTACGTCGAGGTCCACCCCGACACCGCCGGCCGCGCCGGGCTCGCCGCCGGGGACGTGGCCCACGTCGTCACCCGGCGCGGTCGCGTCACCGCCACCGTGCGCCTCGTTCCCCACCTGCGGGCCGACACCGTGTTCCTGCCCTTCCACTTCCCCGAGGAGGGACGGGCCAACCTGATCACCAACCCCGAGCTCGACCCGGTGAGCCGGATGCCCGAGTTCAAGGTGTGCGCCGTCCGGCTCGAACGAGCGGGCGGAACCACCTCGCCCGGACCGGGTGGCCCCGGCGGCTCGACCGGAGCGGAGGAGGTCCGATGAGCAGGATCGTCATCGTCGGGAACGGGCCGGTCGGTCACCGGCTCGCCGACCGGACGGCCCGAGGCGGTGAGCACCACCGGGTCACGGTGCTCGGAGCGGAACGGTGTCCCGCCTACAACCGGGTGCTGCTGCCCTCGGTGGTCGCGGGGACCCTGAGCGGGGACGACACCCGGTTGCCGCCGCCGGGGCCGGCGGTCGTCGTGCGGGTGGGGGAGCGGGTCACGGACGTGGACCGGGACCGCCGCCGTGTGCGTTCCTCCTCCGGCGCGATCCACCACTACGACGTGCTCGTGCTGGCCACCGGGGCGCGACCGGTCTGGCCCGAGGCCCCAGGGCTGACCGGTCCCTCCGACCAGCCGGGGGCGGCGGTGGTCGCCCTGCGCACCCTGGACGACGTCGAGTACCTGGGACGCCGCCTTCGCACCGGGCTGCCCGTGACCGTCCTCGGCGGCGGGACGCTGGGGCTGGAGACCGCTCGGGCGTTGGCCGCCCGGGGAGCGAGGGTCGACCTGGTCCACCGGTCCCGCTCCCTGATGGAACGCCAGCTCGACGACGTGGCGGGCGCCGTCCTGCTGGCCTCGACCCGTGCCCTGGGCATCACCGTCCACCTCGGCCACCAGCCGGTGGGCTACCGCGACGGGCACCTCGTCCTCGACGACGGCCGGGAGATCCACTCCGAACTCGTCGTCGTCGCCGTCGGCGCCAGCCCGAGGACCGAGCTGGCCACCGGGGCGGGGCTGGTGGTGCGTCGCGGTGTCGTCGTCGACGACACCCTGACCACCAGTGACCCCCACATCCGGGCCGTCGGTGACTGCGCCGAACACGACGGCGTGCAGTACGGGTTGCTGGCCCCCGGCTTCGACCAGGCCGACGTCCTGGCCTCCCTGCTCACCCGCGCGGCGCCCGTCGCCGCCTACCGGGGTTCCAGCGCGGTGACGAGGCTCAAGGCGCGGGACATCGACCTCACCGCGCTGGGTGACAGCAGGGCGTCGGAGCCCGCCGACCTGGTCACGATGGCCGATCAGCGGCGGGGCCGCTACGCCCGGCTGGCGGTTCGTGACGACCGGGTCACCGGGGCGATCCTGATCGGGTTCCCGCGTGCGGCGGCCACCCTCGGGCAGCTCTACGACCGGGGTGATCCACTGCCGGACGACCCGTTCCACCTGTTGCTCGGTGAGACCACCGGCGGCGCCCAGGGCCAGGAACTCGCCGAGCTGCCCGACACCGCCGTGGTGTGCCGGTGCAACGCCGTCTCGAAACGGGCGCTGGTCACCGCCTGGCGGGTGGGTGCCAGGGATGTCCCGGCCCTGAGCAGGGTGACCCGCGCGGGCACGGGCTGCGGTGGTTGCGCCGCCACCCTCACCGGCCTGTGCCGGTGGCTGGAGCGTGCCGGGCCGGCCGCCGCGCCGGCGGGGGCGGCCGAGGGCGAGAACGGCGGGGCCGCGGCGGAGCCGGAACCCGCTGGGACGGCCCGGGCGCCCGGCCAACCCGAGTCCCGCGACCAGGACGTCCCGTCGTGCCAGGTCCCGCTCGCAGCCGCTCCCGCCGCGCGCCGCCCGCCCCCGGCGTCAGGCGCCGGGGACCTGGTCCGCGCGGGTGCCGCCCCTCCCGCTTCCACCGCACGCCCCGACCTGGACGAGGAAGGTGTCGCATGACCCGCACCCTAGTTGTCGTCGGCCACGGCATGGTCGGTCACCGGTTCGTGACCGCGTTCCGCGCCCGCGACCACGAACGTCGCTGGCGGGTGATCGTCCTCGGTGAGGAGCGCCATCCCGCCTACGACCGCGTCGGCCTGTCGTCCTACCTCGACGGGCGGGGCCTCGCCGACCTGCGCCTCGACGACGGGGAACTCGCGGGGGACACGGCCGTCGATCTCAGGTTGGGGGTCGTCGCCGAGTCGATCGACCGGGCCACCCGCACCGTGTGGACCTCCGCCGGCACGCCGGTGCGCTACGACGCCCTCGTGCTGGCCACCGGTTCCCGCCCCTTCGTGCCCCCGGTCCCCGGGCACGACCTGCCGGGGTGCTTCGCCTACCGCACCGTCGACGACCTCGATCGGATCAGGGCCGCGAGCGGGGAGGCGAGGGACGGGGTCGTCGTGGGCGGCGGCCTGCTCGGGTTGGAGGCAGCCAACGCGCTTCGACTGCTCGGGCTGCGGACCCAGGTCGTGGAGATGGCGGACTGGCTGATGCCGTTGCAGGTCGACGAGGGAGGCGGTCACACCCTGGGGCGGCTGGTCGAGCGGCTCGGCCTGGTCGTCCACACCGGTAGTGGGACGGGCGCCGTCGAGGCGGGCCAGGACGGCAGGACCCGGGCGGTGCGCCTGACCGACGGAACCGAGGTCCCGGCCGATCTCGTCGTGTTCTCCGCCGGCATCCGGGCGCGTGACGAGCTGGCCAGGGCGGCGGGCCTGCCGGTCGGGGAGCGCGGCGGTGTCCTCGTCGACGAGACCTGCCGGACCGAGGACCCACGGGTGTGGGCGGTCGGTGAGTGCGCCGCCGTCGCGGGGCGCACCTACGGCCTCGTGGCACCCGGTTACGCGATGGCCGAGACGGTGGTGGACCGGCTGCTCGGGGGTTCGGCCACCTTCGGCGGGGCCGAACCCGCCACCAAGCTGAAACTGCTCGGCGTGGACGTCGCCAGCTTCGGCGACGCGCACTCGACCACCCCGGGCGCCCTGGACGTCGTGCACGCGAACGCCGCCAGCGGCACCTACACCAAGCTGGTGCTCAGTGACGACGCCAGAACCCTGCTCGGTGGGGTGCTCGTCGGAGACGCCGGCGCCTACCCCACGTTGCGGGCCCTGCTCGGGCGACCGCTGCCCGCCAGCCCGGAGGAGGTGCTGGCGCCGGTCGGGGGCGGCGGGCTGAGCGCCGACGCGGTTCCCGACGACGCCACCGTCTGCTCCTGCCACAACGTCAGCAAGGGAGACGTCACCGCCGCCATCACCGAGCACGGGTTGACCGACGTCGCCGGGGTGAAGCGGTGCACCCTCGCGGGCACGGGGTGCGGGTCCTGCGTGCCGATGCTCGGCGGCCTGTTGGCCGGGTGCGGGGTGGAACCGGACCGGGCGCTGTGCGAGCACTTCCGGCACACCAGGGCCGAGCTGTACGAGATCGTGCGGGCCACCGGCATCACCACGTTCTCGGAGCTGGTCCGCACCCACGGGGCTGGCAGGGGCTGCGACGTCTGCAAGCCGGTGGTCGCCTCCATCCTCGCCGGTCTCGCGGGTGGCCACGTGCTCTCCGAGGACCAGGCGGGCCTCCAGGACACCAACGACCGCTTCCTGGCCAACATCCAGCGCAACGGCACCTACTCGGTGGTGCCGAGGATCCCCGGCGGGGAGATCACCCCGGAGAAGCTGATCACGATCGGCGAGGTGGCCAGGGACTTCGGCCTCTACACCAAGATCACCGGCGGCCAGCGGATCGACCTCTTCGGGGCCAGGGTCGAGCAGCTCCCGCTGATCTGGCGGCGGCTGGTGGACGCCGGGTTCGAGTCGGGCCACGCCTACGGGAAGGCGCTGCGCACCGTGAAGTCCTGCGTCGGTACCGACTGGTGCCGCTACGGGGTGGGGGACTCGGTGGCGATGGCCATCCGGCTGGAACTGCGCTACCGGGGCCTGCGGGCCCCCCACAAGATCAAGGCCGGGGTGTCCGGTTGCGCCCGGGAGTGCGCGGAGGCCAGGTCGAAGGACTTCGGCGTGATCGCCACCGAGAAGGGGTGGAACCTCTACGTCGGGGGCAACGGCGGCTTCACCCCCCGGCACGCGGAACTGCTGGCCGCCGACCTGGACGACCGAGCGCTCATCGCCCTCGTGGACCGATTCCTCATGTTCTACATCCGGACCGCGGACCGCCTGCAACGCACGGCGGCGTGGATCGGGGCGATGGAGGGCGGGTTGGAGCACCTGCGCGCCGTGGTGGTGGACGACTCGTTGGGGATCGCGGAGGAACTGGAGGCGGCGATGGAACGTCACGTGGGCGAGTACGCCGACGAGTGGGCGGGGGTGCTGGCCGATCCCGAGAAGGTGGCGCGGTTCGTGTCCTTCGTGAACTCCCCGGACGTGCCCGATCCGACGATCCGGTTCACCACGGAACGCGGGCAGATCCGCCCGGGCGCCACGGACGGGCCCGTGCCGCTGCCCCTGCCGGTGATCCGTCCCGAGGCGGTGCGCGCATGAGGTGGCGCGAGGTGTGCCGGTGGGAGGCGCTGCGACCAGAACTGGGTGCTCCCGTGCTGGTGGACGGCCATCTCATCGCCCTGTTCCGCACGGAGGACGGGGAACTGTACGCCCTGGGCAACGTCGATCCGGTCAGCAGCGCCAGCGTGATGAGCCGGGGGATCGTCGGGGACCGAGCGGGGGAACCGGTGGTGGCGTCCCCCATGCACAAGCAGGTCTTCTCCCTCCGGTCCGGGCGTTGCCTCGATGTCACCCACCCGGAGTTGGCCCTGCCCACCTACGCTGTTCGGCGACAGGGCGACGTCGTCGAGATCGGACTTCCGTGACCCCACCGCGCGACCCTCCACCGCCACTCGCCGGCTACACCGTCGGGGTGACCGCGGCCCGGCGTGCGGAGGAACTGGGTGCGCTCCTGGAACGGCGGGGAGCCCAGGTGGTGCACGCCCCGGCCATCAGGATCGTCCCCCTCGCCGACGACGCGGACCTGGTGGCGGCGACCCGACGATGCCTGTCGGGCCGACTCGACGCGGTGGTCGCCACCACCGGTATCGGCTTCCGGGGCTGGGTCGAGGCGGCCGACGGGTGGGGCCTCGGCGACCGGCTGATCGACCGGTTGCGGGGCGCGCGGCTCCTCGCCCGTGGCCCCAAGGCGCGGGGGGCCGTCCGCGCCGCCGGTCTGCCCGACGCCTGGTCGCCGGCGTCGGAGTCCTCCGGCGAGGTGCTCGCCCGGCTGCTCGCCGAGGGAGTGGCGGGCGCCAGGATCGCCGTGCAACTGCACGGGCAACCGTTGCCGCACTTCGTCGACGCCCTCCGCGGCGCCGGTGCGGAGGTCATCGAGATCCCCGTCTACCGGTGGACGCGGCCCGTCGACGTGGAGCCGTTGCGGCGACTCGTCACGTTGGCCTGCGCGGGGGAGGTGGACGCGCTGACCTTCACCAGCGCCCCGGCGGCCGCGAGCACGCTCAGCACCGCCGCCGAGATGGGGAGGCAGCGGGACCTGCTGGCCGCGCTGCGGGGCCGGGTGCTCGTGGCCTGCGTCGGGCCCGTGACCCGCGCCCCGCTGGAGGACCACGACGTGCCCGCCGTGATGCCCGAGCGGTACCGGCTGGGAGCGCTGGTCCGTGAACTCGCCGACGGACTCGCCGCCCGCTCCCCCCGGCTGCCCGTGGCCGGGACCGAGCTCTGGCTGCGCGGGCGGGCCGTCGTCCTGGGCGGTGCGCTGCGGCCGGTGCCTCCGAGCGCCATGTGCCTGCTGCGGGTCCTCGCGCGGCGGCCGGGCCGGGTGGTCCCCCGGGGCGAACTGGTCGACGCGCTCCGAACCGCCCCCGGCGGCAGCCAGGACATCGACGAACACGCGGTGGAGACGGCGATGACCAGGCTGCGGGCCGCGCTGGGACGGGCCGATGTGATCCAGACGGTCATCAAACGGGGGTACCGGCTGTCCTACGACCCCCTCCAGGACGCCCCGCGCTGCCCTGGGGGTGCGGCCGAGCGCCCCGGGGCGCGCCGCTGAGGACCCGGGCGCCCCGTCCGGCCGACGACCTGGCACGGGGCCCGGCTCGGTTGGCCCGGCCCCCGCCCCGCGTGCCCTCCTCGCTCACACCGGCACCGTGCGCCTACCCATCGCCTCCACGGGCCGGCAGGCCGTCCGGTGCGCGATACCGGTGCGGTGGGCGATGGCCGCCGCCTCGGTCCGGTTCGACACCCCCAGCTTCCGCAGGATGCTGAGCACGTGCGACCCGACGGTGGCCCTGCTGATGAACAGCTCCACCGCGATCTTCGAGTTGGGCAGCCCCTCGGCGAGCAGCGCCAACACGTGCTGCTCGCGTTCGGTCAGCAGGTCAGCCGGCGCCGGCCCGCTCCGGAGCACGTTGACCAGGCTGGAGGCCTGGGTCGCGAGCACCTCGGGGGACAGGAACAGCTTGTGCTGCGCGGCCGAGTGCAGCGCGGCGGTGAGCACCCAGGGAGTGTCCGCCGTGGTCACCACGCCGGCGAGCTGGGACCGGAGCACGGCGTCGAAGTCCGTCGCGCCCTTGGGGTAGACCATGACCACGGGCGCGGGCTGGCCCTCGACCGCGGTGCGCGCCCTCAGGTCGACGAGGTCGTCGCCGTCCAACGCGTCGGAGTAGAGCAACCAGGCCGCGACCTCCGAGTTCGCCGAGTGGCGCAGGGATTCCCGCAGCGTCTCGTGCACCGCGTGGATCGAGATGTTGAAGCGGCCGAGGCCGAGCGCGATCATGAACTGGAGCTGGGTGTCGTTCTGCAGCCTGTCCCTGCTGCCGGTGATGATGTCGATGCTGAGCATGGGAAGCCTCCCGTTGCGAGTGGTCCGTGGCTGACGGAGTTGGTCGGGGGCGGTCTCGCCGCCCCCGTCAGCCCGTGGCGCTTCCGCGTGCGTTCATCTGGGTGATGTCCATGCCGTTCCAACCTGTCGAGTTCGCCCCTGCGCACCCCAGCGAACCGGACCGCCGTTGAGTCGGCGTTGAGGATGCGTTGAGTGGTGGTGGCGTGACGTCCGGAACCGGGGGACCGCGCACCTCGCGAGCGGGCACGGGCACCGCCGACCCCGGACCGGGGTGGGGTGCCGGGTCGCGCCCGGGTGAGCCCGACGCTCGCGTCCCGGGCGGGGACGTTGGGAGGCGCGCGCCCGCCGACCTCGAACCTAGCGGCTACCCTCCGTGGCGACATCCGCCAGATCACCTAATGTCAGCTGTCCGGGGCTGGCCGGCCGATCGATGCCCGGTGCGCCTCGGCGCGGCGGACGCGCCGCCCCTCAGCAGGCCGCGCTGGGGCGCTCGCGGCGCGGATCGCACCGCTGCCGCACCCGGGCGAGGATCTCGGTGGCGGTCCGTTCCCGCCGATCGGCCCGCAGCTGACGCCAGAGCGTGACGGCCCGGGTCGCGGTCTCCTCGGCCGAGGAGTAGGCACCGGCGCGTTCGTGGGCCTCCGCGAGCCGGGTGAGGGCCATCGCCTGGAACGACTGGTGTCCGATGTCGACGCACCGGCGGTGGGCCGCCCCGAGCAGTGACAGGGCCTGGTCGTGGTCGCCCAGCCGGCTTCTGGCCTCCCCCGCGAAGCCGAGGAAGGTGATCTCGGCCAGCATCGTGTGCAACGACCGGGCCAACTCGACACCCCGCTCGGCCCGGCGGAGTGCTCTCGCCACCTCCCCCAGCCGCAGGTCGTGCTGTGTTCGCCCGTGCAGGTAGCGCAGTTCGCACCGGGGGTCGTCGACGGCGACCAACCGCGACTCGACGATGTCGAAGAGCTCGTCGGCCTCCGCCGTCCGGCCGGCGGCCGTGAGCGCGCCCGCCTCGCAGCAGAGGCCCTCCACCACCAGCGTCGGGGCGACCCCATCGACCCGTTCCGCCAGGGCCGTGAAGGCCCGGAACTCCCGCAGCGCGCCGAGCTGGTCGCGGAGCCCGGCGTGGCAGTAGCCCAGTGAGAGCCTGACCTGCAACATCTCCGTCGGTTCCAGGCTGCCGGCGTGGCGGCGGAGAACGTCCTCCAGGAGTCGGCGGGCCTCCGAGAAGTCCCCGAACTCGCCGATGGCCGCCGCCACCGCGAGCCGCGCCCTGGGCAGCAGGGGATCGTCCCCGGGCAGGGCGTCGGCGACCAGCCGCCACAGCGCGGTCAGCTCACGTTGTCGACCGAGGGATTCGAAGTAGGGCCGCACCGAGTCGAGGAGTCCCACGGCCTCCTCGAGCAGCCCGTGCCCCACCAGGTCGGCGACGACGCCGGACAGGGTGCGCTTCTCGCCGAGCAACCACTCCCACGGGGCCTCGACGATCGTCCGCACGGTCTCCTCCGGGACCGGTCGCGCCGTCACCGCCCTCGGACGCGGCAGGGTCGGGTACACGCCCGCCCGGTCCGCCGCGCGCTCGGCCACCTGCCGCACCCCGGCCACCAAGCGGCGCAGTACGTCGCGACGTTCGTCCACGTCCCGTTCGAAGAGCCGTTCCCTGGCGTAGTCCCGCAACAGGGAGTGGAACCTGTACACGGGCCACCCGTCGTACCCGGGGGCGTCGATGTCCAGGAGGTACCGGGAGACCAGCTCGTCCAGCGCCCGGTCCGCCTGCCAGGGGGCGAGCAGGCGGAACATCCAGTCGGACACCGTCTCGGTGTGCAGCACGCCCAGGGTGTCCAGCGACCGGGCGGCCACCGGGGTCAACGCGTCGTAGGTCGCGGAGATGGCGGCCCTCACCCCGGTTCCGCCGTCCTCCGCGCTGTCCAGCCGGGTGCGTTCCGCGCGCAGACCCCGCAGGAACGCCGCCAGCGGGAGGTGCGGGGTGGAGGCGAGCTTGCCGGCCACCACCCTGATCGCCAGGGGAAGGCCCTCGTACCGGGCGACGATCTCGTGCGCGGCCCCGCTCTCCCGCGCGGCCCGGTGCCGGCCGATGGTCAGCCCCAGCAGTTCGTAGGACTCCTGGTTCGACAGCGGGCCGAGCTGCACGTACCGCATCCCCGCGAGCCCGGTCAGGCGGAACCGGCACGTGATCAGCACGGAGCAGCCCGCCGTACCCGGGATCAGCGGTTCCAACGACTCCGGTCTCTCCCCGGCGTCGTCGAGTACGAGCAGCACCCGGCGATCGGCCAGCCGGGACCGGTACAGCGACGCCCGTTCCTCCAGGGAGGCCGGCAGCAGTCCCGGCGGTACCCCGAGGGCGCGGAGGATCTCGCCCAGCAGCTCGATGGGCTCCTTGGGGTGGCCGGAGCCACCCCCGAGCCGGATGTAGAGCTGTCCGTCCGGGAACCACGAGCGGAGCTGGTGCGCCGTGTGCAGGGCCAACGCCGTCTTGCCCACGCCGGGTGGCCCGCAGATCGCCGCGACGGGCACCGCGGTGCCAGGAGCGGACTCCGCCAACACCGACCGAAGGGTGCGGAGTTGCTCCGCCCGCCCGGTGAAGTCGGCGATGTCCGCGGGAAGTTGGTACACGGGCTCGGACACCGGGAAGGCGTCGACCTCGTCGGTGGGGCGCCGGGCGCTGCCGACGCCCCTGGCGGGGGCGCGGGTTCGGTGGGAGCGTGCTGGTGGCCGGCGGTCAGGATGGCCTGGTGCAGCTCGACCAGGTCGCGGCTCGGTGAGACGCCCTGCTGGTCCCGCAGCATCCCGTAGAACTCCCGGTAGGCCTCCAACGCCTCCGTGCGCCGGCCCGACGCGTGCAGCACCCGCATGAGCTGGCCCCAGCGCCGTTCCCGCCAGGGGTTCTCGCTGAGCAGGCGCCGCAGTTCCACCGTCAGCGTCACGTGCTCCCCGGTCGCCAGGTCGGCCTCGATCCGGTGGTCGAGGGCGAGGTCGCGGCGCTCGCCGAGCGCCCGGCGGGCCGCGGTCACCGACGGGGACGGGACGACGTCCGCCAGCGGCTCACCGGACCACAGGTCCAGTGCGTCCCTCAGCAGGGCGGTGGCGAGCGCGGGGTCCCCGGCCTCCAACTCGGCCACCCCCTCGGCCACCTGGTGGCGGAAGACCTCCGAGTCCACGTCCTCGGGAGGGCAGCGCAGGCGGTATCCGGCCGGTTCGCGCACCAGCAGGGTTCCGCCGTCCGCACCGAGGAACCGGCGAAGCCGCATCACGTAGTTGCGCACCAGGTCGTTCGCCCGGGTGGGTGGTGTCTCGCCCCACAGCTCGTCCACGAGGCGGGACGTCGAGACCGGCAGGTCGCGGTTGATCAGCAGCACGGCCAGCAGCGACCGCCACTTCGGAGCGCCGACCGGGACCCAGGAATCGTCACGGCGGACGCGCAGTGGGCCGAGCACGCGGAATCGCATCGGTCCTCCCGTCCGTGAAACAGGGCATGGTGCGGTGCGCTGAATGCGCCGATCGTATGACGTGGGCTTCGTCCGGGAGGTTCCACTTCTCACGATCGTGGAGAACGGCTCGCGCCGTCGGCGCCGTGCGGCCACGCCCGGCTCGCCGTCGCTCGATCCGGGGGTTCCCGAGGGGCGAGACGCGGCCGAGCACCGCGAGGAGGACCATGATCAGCCCTGGTCAGGGGCGGTGTCGGTGTCGGTGTCGGTGTCGGTGCCGGTGCCGGGGGCCGGGTGGCCGGGGGTGCCCCGGCCACCCGGCGGTGAGGACGTCGTTCCGATCTCAGGCCGCCGTGCTCCTCGAACGCACCGAGCGCGGGTGCCTTCGCCGATAACGGATTCGGTCGTCCCCGGAATTCCGGGAATTCTCCCGCTCCATCCCGGGGACCCGGCTCACCCCGACCCGCGCGAGTCGGTGCCCAGCAGCGGCAACGCGATCGTCGCCACCTCGTGGGCCTCCTCGGCCACCTGTCCGTAGTCGGTCGTCCGTTGCCGCACGGGACGGCCGATCCCGGTCGCCAGCTCTCGGAGTTCGGTGATGCTCTTGCGGGAGCCGTGCCGCGATCCCGCCATGCGGCTGATCGTCTCCTCCATCAACGTGCCCCCGAGATCGTTCGCGCCACCCCGCAACAGCTGGCGGACCCCGTCGTCGCCGAGTTTCACCCAGGAGCACTGCACGTTGTCGATCCGGCCGTGCAGCACCAGCCTGGCGACGGCGTGCACGGCCCTGTTCTGCTCGGCCGTCGGGCCCGGCCGGGCGAGGCCCGCCAGGTAGATCGGCGCGTTGGTGTGCACGAAGGGCAGGGGGACGAACTCGGTGAACCCGCCGGTGTCGTCCTGGATGGCGGCCAGGGTCCGCAGATGGGCGACCCAGTGCTCCGGGGTGTCCACGTGGCCGTACATCATGGTCGCCGACGAACGGAGACCAACCCGGTGCGCCGTGGTGATCACCTCGATCCAGGTGGCGGCCGGGAGTTTGCCCTTGGTGAGGACCCAGCGCACGTCGTCGTCGAGGATCTCCGCGGCCGTGCCGGGTATCGAGTCCACACCGGACCGCTTCGCCTCGACGAGCCACTCCTCGATGGACATGCCGGTGCGACTGGCGCCGTTGACGACCTCCATCGGGCTGAAGGCGTGCACGTGCAGCCCGGGTGCGCGGTTCCGCACCGCCGAGGCGATGTCGAAGTAGGCCGTCCCGGGGAGGTCGGGGTGGATGCCTCCCTGCATGCACACCTCGGTGGCGCCCAACCGCCAGGCCTCCTCGGCCCGGTCGGCGACCTGCTCCAGGGACAGGGTGTAGCTGTCCGCGTCGCCGCGCCGCTGCGCGAAGGCGCAGAACCGGCAGCCCGTGTAGCAGACGTTGGTAAAGTTGATGTTCCGGTTCACCACGTAGGTGACCTCGTCACCGACGACGTCCCGTCGCACGTCGTCGGCGAGCCGGCACACCTCCTCGAGTTCCGCTCCCGTCGAGGTGAGCATCGCCAGCGCCTGGGCGTCGCTCATCGCCGCGGGGTCGTCCTCGGCGACCCGCAGCGCGGCACGCACGTCCCCGTCCAGCCGAGGGGGCGCCCCGGCCGCCGACCGGTCGAGCCTGGCCCGCAACTCGTCCCAGTCGCCGTAGACGCTGTCGAAGTCGTCGCGCCGGTCCCGGCTGCGGCCGGCGGTGTCGATGGTGTCGTGCAGGTCGGTCCGGCCGGACTCGGCCAGGCCCAGCTCGGGCTCCTGCCAGGGCGCCCCCCGCGGGATCGCGCCCTCCCTCGCCAGGCCGTCCTCGTCGGCGAGCGCGTCGACATGGGCCCGGAGACGCGGGTCAAGCCAGGGCTCGCGGAGGTAGGGCGGGTAGGCGGTCAGCCGTTCCCGCAGGACGAAACCCGACTCCGCGCAGCGCTGGGCCAGCTCGTCGATCTCCGGCCAGGCCCGCTCCGGGTTGACGTGGTCCGGGGTCAACGGGGAGATGCCACCCCAGTCGTCGATCCCGGCGCGGAGCAGGAGGGCGTACTGCTCGTCCACCAGGTTCGGCGGGGCCTGGATGCGGGCGGAGGTGCCCAGCACGAGTCGGGCGACGGCGATGGTGGCCGCCAGGTCCTCGACCTCCGCGTCGGGCACGCCGCGCATCGCGGTGTCCGGCTTGGCGCGGAAGTTCTGGACGATGACCTCCTGGATCCCGCCGTAGGCCCGCGAGATCCGCCGCAGCTCGAAGAGCGACTCCGCCCGTTCCTGGTCGTTCTCCCCGATGCCGATGAGGATCCCGGTCGTGAACGGGACCCCGCTCCGCCCGGCGTCCTCCAGGGCGCGCAGGCGCACCGCCGGTTCCTTGTCCGGGGAGCCGTAGTGGGGGCCGCCCGGTTCGGACCACAGCCTGGTGGCGGTGGTCTCGAGCATCATGCCCATCGAGGGGGCCACCGGCTTCAACCGCTGGAACTCCTCCCAGGTCAACACGCCCGGGTTGAGGTGCGGCAGCAGGCCGGTCTCCTCCAGCACCGCGATGGCGCAGGCGCGGAGGTAGTCCACGGTGGACGACCACCCGCGTTCGGCGAGCCACTCCCGGGCCGCGGGCCACCGCTCCTCCGGGCGGTCGCCCAACGTGAACAGCGCTTCCTTGCACCCCAGCCGCGCGCCGTCCCTGGCGAGGGCGACCACCTCGTCCCGTTCCAGGTACGGAGCCGCGACCCTGCCGGGCACGGTCGCGAAGGTGCAGTAGTGGCACCGGTCGCGGCACAGCCTGGTGAGCGGGATGAAGACCTTCCGCGAGTAGGTGACCACTCCCGGCCTGCCGGCCGCGGCCAGCCCGGCGTCCCGGACGCGGGCCGCGCTGGCCATCAGGTCCGTCAACGCCTCGCCCCGGGCCGAGAGCAGCACCCGTGCCTCGTCCACGTTGAGGGTGACCCCGTCCCGGGCACGACGCAGGGCCCGACGGAGTGCGGAAGAGCTCACCGGCAACGGCATGACACCACCTTCTTCCGGCGCCGCCCCAGCGCCGCCGGTTCGCCTGATCCGCTGGGAGGTCCCAGCCTGCACCCGCCGCCCTGGCTTGCCAAGTGATCGGTCGGCGTGCCGGCCGATCAGGTGGCCCGCCGGTGCTGCCGGGACCGTCCGAATCAGACCCAGAGCACCGCGATCGCGGCGTTCACGAAGGTCAGCGCTCCGGTTGCCAGGAACATTCCCGTCGAGGGGGTGGTCCGTCGGCGCGCCAGCAGGATCAGGACGACCACGGCGAGGGCGACGAGCAGTTTGATCCCGATCTTCATGTGGTCGACCGGGAGGTCCTGCGCCTCACGGAGCCCGACGAGGGCCGCTCCGGTGACGAGCTGGACGAGACCGCCCCACCACATCACCTCTCCGGGCTTGTGGTCCCCGGCGCGCCACTGCACGAGGAAGCCTCCCAGCAGCAGGGCCAGACCCACGAGATGGGCCAGAACGAAGAGGAGCCGCACGACGTCCATGGGGTGATCCGTTCCGTGGTGGTGGCGACGACCCCGCCTGGGTCCGCACCCGAGCGGCGGATCAGCCGCCACGTTGTGGTCAGTTCGGTGGCACGAACGTACCAACAGGATGAATCGGGCCCCTCGCACGAGGTCGCCAGTTCGTGGTCGGTGTCACTCGGTGACGGTTGGACAGACGTCAGGGGCGGTCGGAGCACCGTGTGCTCCGACCGCCCCTGGTCGTGGAGGTGACGCCGGGCGTCAGCTACCGATGTTGGCCGGGCCGGCCTCCTGGGCCGCCTGGGCGCCCTCGGCCGAGCGGGTCTCGATGCGCTCGGTGATGTCGGCGTCGCGGGACTGCGTGGCCAGCGTCATGGTGCGGGCGGAAGCCTGCACCGGAGCCAGCTCGGCGCACTGACCCAGCGACTCACCGCGGACACGGTTGTCCGTGCCGCGCGGGGCGGGGTCGTTGTCGGTGCAGCTGAGGTCGCCGCGGACGATGTTGTTGCTCACGTACCCGTCGGCGCTGTTGCCCTCGAAGGACAGCCCACCACCGAACACGTTGGTGCCGCAGCCGCCGTAGGGCTGGGCGGCGCCGACCTGGAGGATCTGGCTGTTGCCGACGAAGGCGGCGTCGCCGTCGACCTCGGTGGAGCAGAGGACGCTGCCCTGCTCGGCCCCGCTGACGCGGAAGTCGCCGGTCACGACCGAGTCGTAGACGTCGGTGAGCAGGCTGCCCTCGGAGCTCAGGCTGCCCTCGACCCAGCTGGACTCGACCAGCACCTCGCTGTTCTGGGTCGCGACGTCACCGGTGATGTCCGAGTCGAAGCTGTAGAAGAAGCCCGAGTCGGTGGCGGTGGCACCGCTCAGCTCGCTGTCGTAGGCGTAGGTGCCGAAGGCGTTGGCGAGGGTCACCGAACCCGACACCGACGAACCGGCGGCGTCGAGGAAGCCGTTCTCCCGCACCGTGACCGAGCCGTTGATGGTCACGTCCTGGAGCAGCAGGTCGGAACCCTCGAAGACGGTGACGTCGCCGTTGATGACGGTGCCGGTCAGGTCGCACGACTCACCAGCGGGGACGACCAGGTTGTTGGGCACTGTCACGGCGCCGGCGGTGCCCACGCAGTGGGTCGTCAGCGCGGCGTGCGCGGCGGGGGCCGCGAGGAAGGTGGCCGCCCCGGCCAGGGTGGTCGTGAGGGCCGCGACGGCGGCGGTGCGCCGACGGGCGGGCTTCACACCCCGTCCAGTGGCCGTGTTCTGCTGCGCCGACGGAATTGCCGAGTTCGCGAGGTCCACGCTGTTCTCCTTGTTATACGCCTGTGAGCACCGGGTACAAATGTATGGGCGGGGCGCGGCAGGTCAACAAGACGGCAAAAAGGTTTGTCTGCCTGTGGCCAGGCTGTAACGGATTTGACCGACCGGAGTTATCGGTTCGTGTCCGACTTGGTGCACCGCGACGCATCTGTCTGGGACGGGCTCGTCGCTCCGCGTGCGCGGGACCATCGCCTGCCCGGGTGGTCGACCTGGAGGAGCCGCGGCCCCGGCGCCAGGGCGGGTGGCGCCGAGGTCCGCGAGAGTGCCGGGTCCGCGCAGCTCCCCGAGGGTGTTCCTCCTGTCGAGCTCCCGTCGTCGCCGTGCGGCGCGCCATGATTCCTGGTTCCGCTCCGTGTCCGCGTTCTCCCGTTCGGGGAACGGGTGACTCCCCGGCGATCCAGTGGGTGAATTGCTCACCTCGCGCGGGTGGCGGGAGGAGAGGTGGCGCGCAGCGGGTTGACCGGGTGGTGAGCTGCGGTTGGCGCGCCCGCCCGGTCGAAACCCCTCCCATTCACCGCCGCCATCGCGGGAATGGAAAAAAGCGGAACAATCGCCGGATGAACGGTTCGGCCTCCCGTGGAACCGTTCGGGAGTGCCATTGCCCGGCCGCCCGGCCGCCGGAATGCTCGACAGGATGCCGCCCGGCTGCGGCACCCGGCCGGCCGGCCTGGCTCCGGCGGCGGATTGTGGCCGTCCCGGCCCGCTCCTAGTGTCGGAGGGCACGGGTGGCGGGCATGGGCGCTTCGCCTGCCGGGAGGGGAGCCGGCCCAGCTCCTCCGGTCCACCCCGAGCGCCGCCGAACGCACCCGTGGGGGGAACCATGAGAGGTCGACCCGGACTCGTGCTGGCCGCACTGGCGGCGGTCTTCCTGGCCGCGATCCCCACGACCAGCGGAACCGCCGGCGCGGAGCCCGGGAACTCGGAGGCCGCGGCGCCGACCGCCGTCGTCGAGGTCGCCGATGACTGGAACCCGCCGGCCCACCTGCGCCAGCCCCTCCAGGAGGTGTGGGACCACGTCGAGGCCACCTACCCGGACCTGCACGGCTTCCGCAACTACGGCTGGGACCAGGTCATGGCCAACGGCGGATACCTGAACTTCTGCGTGCGCTGGGACTCCTCGCGGCCGGTGTCCGAGGAGCTCCGGGACCGCATTCACGAGACCCTGCGTCGGCAGTACCGGAAATGGACGGACGTGATGCTCGACAACGGCCAGGGGCACAACGCCTGGCCCTACACCGAGGTGCCCGTCACGGTGGTGGGGTGGGCCGTCCGGGACAGGGACACCCTGCGATGGGATGACGACTCGGTCGACATCTACGTCAACGACATCCGCGAGGGCGCTCCGCAGTGCGCCGAGGAGTGCGGCCGGTTCTTCAACCAGGACGGCGACTACTCCCGGTGCCCCGGAGGAACGGCGCGGCACTACGACCAGTCGCTGTGGCTGACCGAGGGGATGAGCGGTGGCGCGGGCGGTGACTGGGGACAGCGCATGGGCAGCGAGTACTTCGTCGACTCGCTCGACGCGGAGAACGTCACGATCCTGTTGCACGAGATCGGCCACACCTTCGGCCTGGACGACTTCTACGACTGGACGCCGACCGGCGTCAGCGAGTTCATCATGCGGGCGGGCAGTTCGCCGCACATCACCGAGTTCGACGGGTGGATGCTCCGCGACTTCTGGCGGAACGTGAAGCACCGGTACGGCCTCTGACGGCCACGCCCCCACCCCGCCTCGGGCCGCCCAGCGGATCGGGTGGGCAGGGCCTGGCTGAGTCGAAGCCGGCACCGGCCGGTTACCTCGTCAGCGCGGCAGGGCCACCAGCTTCTCGGGGTTGACCACCTCGTACACCCCCAGCACCAACCCGTCCCGGATGGCGAAGGACGTCACCCTGCCCCCCGGTTCGTCGCGACCGCCCCAGCCCGAGCCGGCGGCGAGCATCATTCCGAGGTCGCCGTTGACCAACACCGCCCTGCCGGCCGTCACCGGCAGCGTGCCGTGCCGGCGCAGCAGGCCGAGGAACAGTCGCGCCACCTTCTCCGCGCCGACGACCACCCGGAGCGCCGTCCTGGCCCGACCGCCACCGTCGCTGATGAACCTGACGTCCGGGTGGAGGAGGGAGGTGACGGCGACGACGTCCCCGGAGCGGAGCGCCACGAGGAAGCGGTCCAGCACCTCCCGCTGTTCGACGAGGGCCGCGCGGGGAGGCGGGTCGGCGGCGGCCATCGTCCGTCGACCACGGACCGCGTGCTGCCTGGCCGTGGCGGGAGCGCAGCCCAGCGTCGCCGCCACCTCGTCGAAGGGCACCCCGAAGGCGTCGTGCAACACCACCGCCACCCGCTGCTCCGGCGTCAGCTCGTCGAGGACGACCATCGCCGCCATCCGCACGCCGTCCGCTCGCACCACGGAGGCCAACGGATCGTCCTCCCCGCCCTCGAGGGTGGTGACCAGGGGCTCCGGCAGCCACTGGCCCACGTAACGCTCCCGGCGCCGCTGGGCGGACCGCAACCGGTCGACGCAGAGCCGACCGACGGTGGTGGTCAGCCAGCCGCGCAGGTCCCGCACCTCCGCGAGTTCCGCATCCCCCAGCCGGGACAACCGGAGCCAGGCGTCCTGCACGGCGTCCTCGGCGTCGGCGCGGCTGCCGGTGAGGCGGTAGGCGACACCGACGAGGTGGGCCCGGTGGGTGCCGAAGGCCCGGGCCAACTCCTGGTCCCGCCCGTCGACCCCTCGCACCGCGTCCCCACCCACGGGCGGATCGTAGTACCGACGACCCGCTCCGCGACGGACGGCGGGTGAACGAGCCGACCGCGCGGCGCCGGGAGTCCCCGAGGGCAGGGGCCGGGCGCTTCGGGGTGGCCGAGCCGACGACGGTCTCGTCCTCGCAAGGGGAGTGGTACTCGTTGACCTCGGAAAAGGCGAGCGCGGACATCCCCGGCGCGCTGCTAGAGTCGCAGCGTGGCCACTGTGGGAGAGGACGCGGACGCGCAGGGTGGTGTGCCGGACCCGACCGGCGCGGGTGCGCTCCTGGTCCAGGTGGGCGCCTACGCGGCCGGCTTGTTCGCCGAGAGGGCGGCCGCGCTGGGCCTGTCCGCGCCCCAGGTCAAGATCCTGCGAGCCGTGGACGCCGCACCGGGGCTGAGCCAGCAGGCGCTGGCGGACCTGCTCGGAATCCTGCCCAGCCGGGTCGTCGGTCACGTCGACGACCTGGAAGCCAAGGGCTTGGTCGAGCGCCGGCGGAACCCCGAGGACCGCCGGCTCCACGAACTGCACCTCACGGTGGCGGGAGCGGCGCGCATGGACGACGTCGACCGGATGGTCGCCGACCACGAGAGCGCGCTGTGCTCCTCCCTGTCCTCCGAGGAACGCCGGGTGCTGGCCGGGCTGCTGACGGCGATCGCGATCAGGCCATCCGGTGAGCAGGCGTCAGGAGGCCGGGGCACCACCAGGACGGCGGCCGACCGGGGCCACGCGACCCGCTGATCCGCGTCCGCTCCCCAGTGAACAGGACGAACGGGGACAGCGGAACCGGTCCCACCACGGGGATGGCGGAGCCGCCCGTGATCGGGGCCATCCCGCCGCACCCCTCCGCGCCTGGGGTGGCTCACGGCGAAGGCGCGACACGGCAGGGCGCACCCGGTGGCGCGCGTCGGCTCCGCCACCGGATGACCGGACGGCCAGCCGCCTGGCCCACCGCTCGGCTCGACGGCCACCCGGGCCAGCGGGAGTTCCTGGCGGACCTCGTCGTGGTCGCGGTCGCTCCGGCGGACCGGGAGGACGAGAACGCTGCGCCCGCGACGCGGCGGCGTTCCGCCGCGTGAGCCGACCGACCACGCCGGTGCGCACCGGAGCCCCCGGTCCCTGGCCCGGGGCGGCGGGTCCGGCGGTCCCCGACCCGGGGCGGCCCGGTGCCGCGAGCGTTCCCCGGCCGGTCGTCCCGGCCTCGTCCGACCGGGGTCAGCGCCGGGACCAGTCGTGCCGGTCGGCCCCGGTGCGCAGCGCGCGCAGGCGTTTCCGGAGTTCCCCCGCTGCCCACTCGTCGTCGGCCCTGGCGCTCAACCAGCAGGTCATCAGCACCTCGCGGATGTCCGCGAGCCGCTGGTAACCGGGCCAGCGGCGGATGTCGTAGCCGTAGGCGTCCGAGAAGGCCCGGTACTCGGCCTCGGTGTGCCAGCCGAACCTGTCCGCGAAGAGAGCCGTCTGGAGCAGGTCCCACTCACGCGGACCCGTCGCCGCGTACTCGAGGTCGAGGAGCAGCGGTCGGCCCGCACCGTCCACCACCGCGTTCCCGGTGTTGGCGTCACCGTGCACCACCCCCGTCGGTAGCACGAAGTCGAGGTCGGCCCAGTCGGTCCGAGCCTGGTGCACCCGCCCGCGCAGGTAGTCCAGGTCCTGCTCGTCGAGCGGGGCGGACGCCAGCCAGTGGTCGACGCGGGCGAAGGGGTTGAGGGCTGGCAGGTCCAGCTCCGGCGGTGCCGTGAGCTCGTGGAACCGGCGGAGCAGCGTGGCGAGTTGCCCGGTCGTGGCCGGGGCTGTGACCTCGACCGCCTCCCAGCAGGTGACGACCCGACCCAGCACCATCATCGGTTGGTCGAGGTCGAGCGGGACGGCGGCCGGGAAGTCCCGGGTCCGCAGCCACCGGGCGACGGCCACCTCCCGGCGTGCCGCCGGGAGCAGGGCCGCGGACCTGGCGATCCGGACGACGACCGGCCCGACGCGGTAGACCGCGTTGTCCCCGATCCGCATGAGCCTGGCGTCGGGGGCGGACATCCCCGTTCGCCGGCACACCTCCCGCAGGACCGTTCCGGCGGTGTCCGGGCTGAGCGGCTGGTTGCTGCTGTCGTGGTCGGGCGGCACCCGACGACCGTATCCCGGGTTCCGGCGGCGCCGAGGGGACCGTGGCCGAGGACGGTGGGAGGCGTGCGATGCTCCAGGAGGAGTGCGATGGCCCGGCGGAGGACGGAGATCGGTGTGGGCGAGTTCGACGAGTTGACGACGCCCGTGGTCGCGGCTCCGATGGCCGGTGGCGCGAGCACCCCGGACCTCGTCGTGGCCGTGAACTCGGCGGGTGGCCTCGGGTTCCTCGCGGGTGGCTACCGCTCCGCCCAGGAGATGCTCCACCAGGTGAGCGAGGTGCGGGGCCGCACCGACCGGGCCTTCGGTGTGAACCTGTTCGTGCCCGGCGAGGACCGGGCCGTCCCGGCGGAGCTCGACGAGTACCGGCGGCGGCTGGCACCCGAGGCCGCCAGGGTGGGTGTCGAACTGGGGGAGCCGCGCTGGGATGACGACGGTTTCCCCGCCAAGCTCGCCGCTCTCCTCGACGATCCCGTGCCGGTCGTGTCGTTCACCTTCGGGCTGCCGGACGCGAGCGCCGTCCGTGCGCTGCGCCGGGCCGGCAGCCTGGTGGTCGTGACCGTCACCTGCGTGGAGGAGGCCCGTGCGGCGGCCGAACGGGGAGCCGACGCGCTGTGCGTGCAGGGAGCCGAGGCAGGTGGGCACCAGGGGTCCTTCGACGACACCGAGGAACGGGTCCAGCCGCTGGCCTCCCTCCTGGCGGCGGTGCGAGCCAGTGTCCCGCTGCCCCTGTTGGCCGCCGGCGGCCTCGCCTCGCCGGCCGCGGTGCGGGCCGCGCTCGGTGGGGGAGCGGTGGCCGTCCAGGTCGGCACCGCCCTGCTCCTCGCCGACGAGAGCGGCGCGAGCGCGACCCACCGGGCCGCTCTCGTCGATCCGGAGCCGAGGACGACGAGGGTGACGAGGGCGTTCAGCGGTCGTCGGGCGCGTGGCCTGGTCAACCGCTTCCTCGCGGCCCACGACGAGGCCGCGCCGGCCGCCTACCCGCAGGTGCACCGCATGACGGCGCCGCTGCGGGCGGCGGCCGCCCGCGCGGGGGACACGGGCACGACACACCTGTGGGCGGGCACCGGCTTCCGGTCCGCCAGCGCCCGCCCGGCCGCCGCGATCTGCCAGGAGCTGGTCGGCTGACCCGTCACGGGGCGGACGGTCGTCGTCGCCAGCAGCGGGAGTGCGGTGTCCACCCCAGCCCACGGCGTTCGGCGCCCCGCCGCCCGTCCTCGGCGCTCCCCTCCACGGGTCATGAGTACTGGTCGGCGAAGTCCACGGTGGGTGCCACCGGGGTGATGACGTCCACCAGCACGCCGTTGGGGTCCCGGGTGATGAAGTGGCGCTGCCCGAAGTCCTCGGTGCGGAGATCGAGCAGGCAGGGGAGTCCCGCCCGTTCCACCAGGCGCGCGTACTGGGCGTCCACGTCGTCGACTTCGATGTTGATCAGCACGCCGGTCGCGGTCGCGCCCCGGTGGCTCTCCGGCAACGTGGGGTGGTCGGCCGCGAGGAGGGCGAGCTCCTGGTGTGGCGCGCCGCGGTGGCGCAGGCTTACGTACCAGTCCGACTCGAAGGTGATGTCGAAGTCGAGGTGGAGGGTGTAGAAGTCGAGGCTCTCCCGCAGGCGGGTGGTGCACAGCACCGGATAGCAACTGGTCAGCGTCATGGTTCCCGTCCTTCCCTTCACATACCCTCGGTATGTGACCTGGGGGACGCTAGGACGCATACCCTCGGTATGTCAAACTGGGGTACCGGAAGGAGACCGATGGGAGCGACGACGTCGAGCAAGGCCCGGCAGCGCGAGGCGACGCGACAGGCGCTGATCACCACGGCCCGCGCGCTCTTCTCCAGGCGGGGATACGCGGAGGTGGGGCTCAACGAGATCGCACGGGAGCTCGCGCTGACCAAGGGCGCGCTCTACCACCACTTCGGCAGCAAGGCCGGCCTGTTCCGAGCCGTGGTGCGCCAAGCGCAGGAGGAGGTCGCCGACCGCGTCGTCGCAGCCGCCGAGCGGCAGGGTGACCCCTGGGAGGGCCTCCTCGCCGGCTGTCGCGAGTTCCTGGTCGCCAGCTCCGCCCCCGAGGTGCGGCGCGTCATGCTCGTCGACGGTCCCGCGGTGCTCGGCTGGGAGGAGTGGCGCGCCCTGGACGAGGAATCGTCGGCGCGTCACCTCGACGAGGTGCTCGACCAGCTGATGACCGCGCGCGTCATCGACCAGCAACCACGGGAACCACTGGTGCGCCTGCTCTCCGGCGCCATGAACGAGGCCGCGCTCTGGCTGGCCCGCGCCGACTCCCCGGCCCAACTGGAGGAGACCGTCGCCGCCCTGCGCCGACTGCTCGGATCGCTGCGTTCCTCCCCGGGCGGGTCACCCACCCGCCAGCCCCCGGTCGGAAGGACGGGCAGCGCCGAACAGCGGGCCTGACGGCGGCCTGGCGGGGAGTGCCTGGGAGTGCCGGGGCACGGGCGCCAGCACGGCCCAGGTCGGCGTTCCGCGCTCACCTCCCGGTCGCGGCGTTCACGACCGGGAGGCCGAGCCGCGGCGCGATCAGCAGGAGTCGTACTGGTACGTCGGCGACCCCGGCGGGGTGACGTTCACGTCCCGCAGGACCACCGAGACGCTGTCACCGATCTCGGCGCAGGTCGACTCGAAGTGCTGGCGTTCGTACTCGATGGCGATCAGGTTGTCGCCGAACACCTGCCGGTACAGCTGGCACTCCCGCCACATGCCGCAGTTCTCGGCGATCGCGAAATCGAACCCGATCTCCTCCAGCGACACCGCGCGCGGCAACTCCACCGTGTTCTTCTGGGCCGCGGCCATCCCCAGGTCGTGGGTGACCTCAGTCAGCCGGGCCGCGAAGTCCACCGCCTCGTCCTGCCCGAAGGGGACCAACTCCTCGACCGGCGTCCCGTCGAAGCGCATCCACGAGTCGAGGTTGTCGAACTCCACCGCCGAGAACCCCTTGTCGGCGCAGGTCTCCAACATCGGCCGCAGGTGCTCGACCGCGTCGATCCGGTTGCCCTCGGTCGAGATGTCGACGAGGTACTCGCCGCCCCAGTTCGGGTCGTCGCCCAGTTCGAGGAGCACCAGGTGGGACGGCCAGTTCGACAGCTCATCGGGTCGTGTCCCGGACCAGTCCGGTTGGGTCTGGAAGGCGTTGACGTAGCAGATGCCGTAGACGTCCTGCGGGACGGAACCGTAGTACCAGTCGCGGGACACCACCGTCACGTCCTCCGGTAAGGGGTACTCACCGCCGATCTGGTAGTCGAAGGAGGCGTTGACCGGCGGCGCGGCCCACCCCTGGGCGTCCTCCCGCGCCACCGTCGTCGATTCCGGCTCAGCCGGCTGCCCGGCGGCGGACCCGTACGCGCAACCCGTGGCGAGCAGGCACAGCGCGAGGGTGGCCGCGGTGGAGTGTCGGGACATGCTCTCGTCTCCTCGCAAGCGACTCGTGCGGTCGTCCCGCGCCGAGCGGGACCTCCCAGCCCGGCGCGAGAACGGGGCGGAGCGTACGACAGGTTGATCTTCCTGCCTACCGCCAGCCGGGCCCGTGGTGTGCGACGGCACACCCGGCCGGCCGCCGGCTCTCGGGACACCGGACGTGCGAGGCACCCGGCCCGAACACTCCCGCTTCCTGGCCGACCAGGGCCGAACCGGGGGCGGGGCGGATGCCGGGGGCGAGCGAGCATGTCCCATCGCCCCCTCGTTCGGACCAACGTGGCCACCCTGACGGTCCCGCCCACCACCAGGGCGTCGGCAAAGACTTCGGTCCCACCGCAGCGACTTCTCCCGGTAGGCCACCCACGCTGGAACCGACCGACCGGGACCGGGACGGGTGGCCAGCCGGAGCGGAGGGCAGCGCCGGGGCCCCTCACCCGGCGCCATGCTCCGAACCAACCCTGGGGGCCAGATGCGCGTGCTGTTCGCAGGTCTTTCCTCGATCGGCCACTTCTTCCCACTCCTTCCCCTCGCGACGGCGATCAGCCGGCACGGACACCACGTCGGCTATGCCATCGACGCCGGGCTGCACGGACGGGTGGCGGCGTTGGGGCTGGAACCGGTCGCGGCGGGGATGTCCATGCCGGCGGCGTTCGAGGAAGCCGCCCACCACGTGTTCGGGCGACCCGTCCGCATCGCGGACCTGCGCCCGGAGCAGATCCCGGGCTACCTGGCCGTCGTCTTCGGCTCGGTGCTCCCGCGCCGCTACGCGGATGACCTGGAGGTCGCACTGCGACGGTTCCGCCCCGACCTCCTCGTCTACGACGCGGTCTGCCCTGGAGCTGGGATCGCGGCAGTGGCGGTGGGCGTTCCCGCGCTTGCCCACGGACTGGGTCACCGCACGCTCACCCAGCTCTCACCCGAGTACGTGAGCAGGGTTCGGGACTTCGCGGCCGAACGGAAGCTGCGTCTCGACCTGACCGACCCCAACCCCCTCGGACATCCCTACCTCGATATCTACCCGCCCTCGATGCAGGACCCCGACTTCGTGGCCGGCGCGAGACGAGTCGAACTCCGTCCCGTCCCCCACGTCGACGATGCCCACCCGCTGCCGCCCCTACCGGCCTCCACCGGTCACCGCCCCCGGGTCTACGTCACCTTCGGCACCGAGGCCGGGGCGGAGGGCGCCTCGGCCGCGATCCGCGAGACGGTGGCGGGTCTCGCGGTACTCGACGCGACGGTCCTCGTCGCGACCGGTCCGAAACTCCCCGTGGACGTGCTGGGGGCCCCACCGGACAACGTCATCGTCCGTCCTTGGGTGGCGCAGGCGGCCGTACTGCCCCACCTCGAACTCGTCGTGAGCCATGCCGGTTCGGGAACGATGCTCGGCGCGCTCGCCAAGGGCCTGCCCCAACTGCTCCTCCCGCGAGGAGTCGACCAGTTCGTCAACGCCGACGCCGTCCTCGCGGCCGGCGCCGGTGAACGGCTGCTGCCCGAGGAACTCACCGCCTCGGCGGTGGCGGCCTCGGCGCGACGCCTGCTCGCCGAACCGACGTTCCGCGCGTCGGCGCGACGGGTCGCGGACGAGATCGCCGCGATGCCCGGCCCGGACGAGATCGCCGACCACTTGCCCGACATCCTCGCTCAGCTGACCGCGTGACCGCGTGACCGCGTGACCGCGTGACCGCGTGACCGCGTGACCGCGTGACCGCGTGACCGCGTGACCGCGATCGCAAGCCAACCGTCCACACCCGCGAAGGAGCGTCCACGATGGACGAGGTGCCGTCGAACCGGCTGATCAACCCCAAGGTCCTCAGCGGCGACCCGGGCCCGCCCCGCATCACCCCCGAGGACGCCCGGTACGAGGACCTCGCGCTCCGAGTGAGGAACGAGCGGTTCGAACACCGTCCCCGCTACTTCCGCGTCCCCCGGACGACCGAGCAGGTCGTGACCGCCGTCACCGAGGCAGTGCGGGCGGGGGACCGGATCACGATCCGCAGCGGAGGCCACTCGATGGAGAACTCCGTCGGCGAAGCCAGCGACGGCGTGATCATCGACCTGTCCGCCATGAACGGCGTCTACCACGATCCCGGGAGGAGGGCCTTCGTCGTGGAATCCGGTGCCACGCTGGGCGAGATCTACCGGGTCCTCTACCTGACCTGGGGGGTCACCATACCGGGAGGCTGGGGGCACTCGGTCTGCGTCGGCGGCCACATCCAGGGCGGGGGATACGGGGTGCTCTCCCGCAGCCTTGGCTCCGTCGTCGACTACCTGTTCGCCGTCGAGGTCGTCGTGGTCGACGCCGACGGCACGGCACGCGCGGTCATCGCCACCCGGGACCCGGCCGACCCCCACCACGAGCTGTGGTGGGCGCACACGGGCGGCGGCGGTGGCAACTTCGGCGTCGTCACCCGGTACTGGCTGCGAAGCGCCGTGACCCCGGGTGACGACCCGGCCCAACTCCTACCCCCACCGCCCGCCACCCTGCTCACCGGTGTGCGCCGCTGGACCTGGGACGGGCTGACCCGCGACGCCTTCCACCAGCTGATGGACAACCACGGGCGGTGGCACCAGGCCAACAGCTCCCCCGGCTGCCGGTACGCCGCACTCGCCTCCCGACTCGTGGTCACCGGGCGGGGCGACCAGGAGGACGGCGAAGCCGTCGTGGTCGCCGCCATGATCGACGGGGGACTGCCCGACGCTCGCCGCATGCTGGCGGACTACCTCGACGAGGTCGGCGACGGAGTGGGCGGTGAGCAGCACATCGGACAGGCGACACCGTGGCTCTACACGATGATGCCCCCTGTGCCCGATGGCGACGCCCACCGGGGAGCGGAGTACGACCGGTACAAGGGCAAGGCCGGGTATCTCCGGCGGGGCTTCACCCGCCAGCAGATCGACACCGTCTACGACTACCTGACCAGCCCCCGGGCCGGAGTCGAACTCGCCAGGCTGTGGCTGCTCGCCTACGGCGGCCAGATCAACGCGGTCGACCCGGCCGCGACCGCGCTCGCCCAGCGCGACTCCGTCCTCAAGGCCGTGTACATCGCCATCTGGTCCGACGCGGCGGACGACGCCGAGAACCTCGACTGGATGCGGAGGTTCTACCGGGACGTCTACGTCGAAACCGGAGGTGTTCCCGTTCCCGGTGAGGTCCACGACGGTACGTACATCAACTACCCCGACACCGACCTGGCCGACCCGGCCTGGAACACCTCCGGCGTGCCCTGGCACTACCTGTACTACAAGGACAACTACGAGCGGTTGCGACGGGTGAAGCGCGACTGGGACCCACGCGACGTGTTCCGGCACGCCCTGTCCGTCCGCCCGGCCGACCCGCCCGGCGAACCCGCACCCACCCCTTGAACCACCCGGGGGGTCAACTCGTGATCCGCCAGCTCCTCGCGTGCTCGTACTGGTCGTACAGGCGGGAGAAGATCCCGCCCGTGTTCCGCAGATCCGCCGGTGTCCCGACCTCCGCGATGCGCCCCCTGTCGAGGGCCACCACCTGATCGGCCGTGGCCAGCGTCCCGGGGCGGTGGGCGATCACGATGACCGTCCGTTCGGGGTCCACCGACAGGTTCGCGATGGCCTGGCTGACGGCACTCTCGTTCTCGGGGTCGAGCGCCGAGGCCGCCTCGTCGATGAGCACCACCCGGGCCCGCTTGAGGAAGGCCCTGGCGATGGAGACCCGCTGACGTTCGCCACCCGAGAGCTGGGTGCCGCCCTCCCCCACGCGGGTCCGCCACCCCGCCGGCAACCGTTCGATGACCTCGTCGAGGCGGGCGTTGCGAGCAGCCTCCTCCAACTCCGCCCGGCTCGCCTCCGGCCGGGCCAGCCGGAGGTTCTCCTCGATCGTCGTGTCGAACAGGTAGACGTCCTGGAAGACGATCGCGACGTCGTTCAGCAGGACCGGGTGGTCCAGCTCCCGGACGTCCACGCCGCCCACCAGCACGCTGCCGGAATCCACGTCGAAGAACCGCGCCACGAGCCGGGTGATCGTCGTCTTCCCCGACCCGGAAGGCCCCACCAGCGCCGTGGTGGTGCCCGGCCGGCACCGGAAGGAGACATCGGTCAGGGCGGGTGTGTCCCCGTAGGAGAAGGTCACCCGGGAGAACTCGATGTCGGCGCTCCGGAGAGAGCGCACCGGGTTCGGGTGGTGGGGGAGGGCGGGGATGCGCAGCACCTTCTCGACCCGCTCGGCGAGGTAGTCCATCGCTCCGATCCCGGACGCGTGGTCGATCATCGCCCCGAGCGGTTCCAGGAAGCGGATGGCCAGGATCAGCAGTGCGAGGGAGTCCGCCACGGACAGCGTGCCGGACAACAGGAACTGGACCCCGAGAACCAGCACCACCACGTAGCCGATCATCACGACCCCGCTGTAGGAGAGGTCGGGGAACAACATCCGGTCCAGGCCACGCCGGTACTGCGAGCGGTGGTCGTCCAGCGCCTCCCGCATCCGCGCGCTGCCCGTGGAGCTGGTGCCCGCCGCCCGGAGCACCGGCTGCGCCTGGCCGAACTCGATGGCGCGTCCGGCCACCTCGTTCGCCGCGATCTCCATGTCGACCGACACCCGGGCAACGGTCCGACGGGAGACCCGCATCACGGCCAGGGCGAGCGGGAGGGTGGCCAGCAGCACCAGCGCCAGGCGCCAGTCCACGGCGAAGGTCACCCCGATGACGGTGACGGGCACCAGGACGCAGGTGATCGCCGGTGCGGCGACGGTCACCGTCAGCTGGGACAGGACGCCCGTCACGTTCGTGACCGTGCGGACGAAGGTCGCCTTCCTGTCCGAGGTGAACCATCCCAGGGGAAGGGTGGTGACGTGGCGCATCAGGTGGTGCCGGAGCTGTTCGGCCAGCTTCATGCTCGCCGTGAACCCCAGAGGCGTGGCCACCACGCTCAGCACCGCGTACAGGGCCAGTCCGAGTCCGCCAACGACGAGCCACGGGGCGGCGGCCGCGAAATCTGGCTCCGGGCGCAACACCGCGCGCAGGATCGGGATCAGCAACCCGAGCAACAGCCCCTGCAGCACGGCGAGGACCGCCGTCATCAGCCACACACGGACCATCAGGCCGGGATGGGGCCACAAGCGGTAGAGCCTGCGAATCACCTGCTGTCTCCGTTCTGCTGGGCACGCCACATCCGGGCGTACAGGCCTCGTCGTCCGAGGAGTTCCGCATGGGTGCCGTTCTCGACGACGCGGCCCGCCTCCAGCACGAGGATCTGGTCGGCGTGCTGGATCGTGTGCAGCCGGTGGGCGATCACGACCACCGTCTTCCCCGCGACGAGCCGGGCGAGCGCGTCCTGCACCGCGGCCTCGCTGTCCGGGTCGAGCGAGGCCGTCGCCTCGTCGAGCACCACGATCGGTGCCCGCGAGAGGATCGCCCGCGCGATGGTCAACCGTTGACGCTCGCCACCGGACAGACCGCCCGTCCCCGACTCCAGCACCGTGTCGTACCCCAGCGGGAGCCGCTTGATGACCTCGTCGATCTGTGCTGCTTCCGCGGCCTCCCTGACCTCCTCGTCGGTGGCACCGGGGCGCCCCACCCTGATGTTCTCGGTGACCGTGTCCCGCAGCAGGGTGACGTCCTGGAACACCAGGGACATCGACGCCAGCAGGGTCGTGGAGGAGATATCCCGCAGGTCCACGCCCCCGATCCTGATGGCGCCGGCCGTGACGTCGTAGAACCGGGGAAGGAGGCTCGCGATGGTGCTCTTCCCCGCGCCGGACGGCCCCACGATGGCGGTGACCGTGCCGGGCTCGCAAACCGTGTCGATCTCCGCCACGGCGTTGGTGACTCCGTCATAGGAGAAGGACACCCGGTCGAACTCGATGCGGTACCCCTCGGGTTGGCGGGGGTGGTCGGGTTCGGGCAGCGGTGGGTGCCTGAGCAGGCTGTCGATGTGGCCGGCGGCCATCCGTGCCATCCGGAGACCCTGGGCACCGTGGATCATCGGGCTGAAGGAGGTGGGCAGGCCCACTCCCACCACGAGGAAGGGGAGGAGGTCCGCCACGGGGAGCCAGCCGGCGGCCACGAAGGCCAGCCCGCCGGCCATCACCACCCCGAAGACCGCCATCTCGGATCCGAGCACCCGGTTCACCGCGGAACTCCTGCGGTGGCCCGCCATCCAGGCCCGGTAGGCCGCGGTGTGTTCGGCCATCGCGTCGGCGAACCGGCCCAGGACCCGTCCCTCCGTGCCGCCGAAGGTCTTGACCACGCCGATGCCGTCGACGTACTCCACGCTCGCCGCGCTGATCTGGCCCTCCGCCGCGATGAGACGGGACATGTGCTCGGGCAGCGAACGCATCGACATCCGGTAGGTGATCAGCGTCAGCACGGGCACGGCCAGGGTGACCAGGGCCATCCGCCAGTCCACCAGGAAGAGGTAGGTCGTTCCGACGACCACCGCCACCGCCGCGCCGAGCAGGCCGCCCAGCGCGTGGGCGAAGAGCTCGTGCATCTCCTCGAGGTCGTCGGTCATCGCCTTCTTGACCCGCCCCGACCCCGCCGCGCGGAACCAACCCAGCGGGACGGTGCCGAGTCGCCCGACGATCCGCACCCGGAGGCTGTGCAGCATCTGGGCGTCGGCCTTGTGCCCGACGTGGGTGGACAGGCCGAGCAGCAGGAGCCGGAGGAGCGCGCCGCAGGCGCCGGCGATGGCCCAGGCCCACACCGTGCTCGCCACCGGACCACCGGTGTTCCCCAGTACGGTTCGCGCGATCTCCGCGACGGCCACGAACGGCAGGAAGCCCGCGGCGGCCGCCACGGCGGAGAACACCGCGCAGGTGATGAGGTGGCGTCGCACCGGGCGGAGCATCCGGGCCGTGTCGCGGATCGGAAGCAGACGGGGCTCGTTCGGTTCGGCCCTCGGCTGCTGCTCATCAGATGCCGGGGCGCCGGCGGGCTCGAATTGCTCCGCCGTCGTCTCCGTGCTTTTCATGAGGATCCCTCGCTCCGCTCGTCCTTCACCTTCCCGTCCCGCGGCTCTCGACATCCTCCGTTGGTGGCGAGTGACGCGGGCGGCACCCGGGTCGGCCAACAGTCGCGGAGGGCACGGATCAGCGACTCCATGTCCTGCGACGAACGAATGACCGACGGTCAGTCACCAGTGAGGTTAGTCTAAGCTAAGACCACGCGACCACGGGGTCCCGTGACACCGGTGCCGACGCGTCGGCCGCGTGGGCTCGCCGGGCGAGCCCGGCGAGCGGTGGCGGGGCCTGTGCTGGGCGTGCGTCAGACCGGCTCGCGGGGAATCCACGGCGGCGGCGCGTCCTTGGTGTTGAGCCCCTTGTCGACGAAGGCGATGTTGCGGTAGCAGTGCACGCCCGAGACATACCGTTCGGTCATCGACGGCGTGTGTTCGTCCAGCGAGCGGTACTCGAGCAGGTTCAGCCCGTCGAGAAGCGCCTTGACCCGCTCCACCGAGGTGCCGGTCACCCCGCTGCCGGGCGGGCCGCCACCGAAACCCTCCCAGTACGAGGTGTGCATGTCCTCGATGACGTAGATCCCACCCTCCCTGACGTGGGGGAAGAGGGCGTCGAAGGAGGTCGACACGTGCTCGTTGACGTGGCTGCCGTCGTCGATCACGACATCGAAGGGCCCCAGTTCCTCGGCGAGCCGCCCCAGGAACTCAGGGTCGTTCTGGTCGCCCCGGATGGTGCGCATCCTCGGACCGCGGATGGTCGACTTGTCGTGGATGTCGAGTCCGTAGACGAGGCCCCTGCGGAAGTAGCGTTGCCACATCCGCAGGGATGCCCCACCCGCCGTGGGGTCGTCGTACCCGCCGACGCCGATCTCAAGGAGGCGCACCGGCTCGTCCGCCAACCGCCGGAAGTGCTCGGCGTAGTGCTGGGTGAACCAGTGGAGGAAACCCCACTTGTCGGAGCCGAACCGCACCGCGAGGTCGTCCAGGCTCACAGGAGCCGACAGGCAGCCGGAGAGCACGGCCTGGATCGCCTCGGCATAGGGCCGCTGCGCCTGGAACATCAGGTAGCTGTCCTCGCGCGGGTCCCGCCCAGGAGGGGTGAGCAGGGATTCGACCTGCCTGGTGGTCCCGGATGGCCTGGTGGCGGGGCCGTACAGCGCGGTGACGAGGTCGGCGATCTCGAAGCGGACCAGCGCACCGGGGTCCCCGGCTCGCCCGGCGGTCACCTCCAGCTCTCCCCCGTCGAAGGAGAAGGTGTGTTCCGACCTGCCCTCGCCCCGTCGTAGTTCGAGCACCAGCGTCGCGGTCACCCCGCTCGGCGGTGCGCACCGGCTGACGATCTCGTCGATGACCAGCGGTACCACCGTCTCCAACGTCAGTTCGTCGACCAGCGCGCCGATCTCGTCGGGGGGTCCCGCCGCGGCGCGCAGCAGGGCTTCGACCGTGTTGCCCGGGGCTTTCCTCTGCATCGGTACTCCAGGGATCGTCGTGGCTGGGGGCGGCCGACGTCCGCCCTCGGCAGCCGACCGCCTGGTTACAGGCTGATGGTCGCCACGGCCGAAGTCCCTGCGGTGGGACCGAAGACTATGCCGAAGGTGCCGCTCCGAGGCGGTGGCGCGAACCAGGGCGGTCCCCCGCGGTCCCCTCCCGCTGCCGTGGTCCACCCGCGCCCACCGGTCCACGGCCGTGTCGTGGTACCGCTCCGCCCAACTGGGTGGCCGACGCCGGTCCCCGTCCTGATCTCGCCTGGGTCCGGGGCGGTCGGTCACGGAAGGAGGCAACCATTAGCCCCGATCGTGTGATGGTCCGGGTGATCCACGATGAGTAATCTGATGACGACCACGACTCGTGTGGTCCAGAACGTGGTGAGGATTCGGTGGATCGCGTCCCGATCTGGGAAATCGAGCTGCCACGGTCGTTGGACTCGAATTGCCAGCCGATCCGATTGACCCCATTGTTCGCGGAAACAGCTGACCGACGGGCGACGGGGGCGGAATGGCCGCGAGAAACGATTCCACGCTGCGTGACTCCTTCGCGTTGTGCCGTCGGGTGCACGCCGTTGGCGACCGCCTGAGCTTCCTCACGGTGCGTGCGCTCCTGCCGGCCAGGACCCGCCCCCACGCGCACGCCGTCTACGCCTTCTGCACCACCTCGGACCGCATCGCCGACGAAGGGGAGACCCCGGGCTCACGGCGGAGGCACTTCCACCGGTGGGCCGAGGAGTCGTTGCGCGAGCTGCGCAGGGGGCACAGCGATCACCCGCTCCGCCGAGCGGTGGTGCACACCAGCAGAGAACGGGACCTCGACCCCACGCTCTTCGAAGCCTTCCTCGACGCGACGGCGCGTGACGCGGCCGGCCCCGCCGAATTCCCCACGTTCGAGGACCTCCGCCAGTTCCTGCGCGGGGTGGCCGGGGTGCCCGCTCTGCTGGGAGTGCGGCTCCTCGGCGTCGTCTCCGAGGAGGCCGATCGGCTGGCCTCGAAGATGGGGGAGGTCTTCCAACTGGTCGACATCACCCGCGACTTCCCGGTGGACCTGCCACGGGGGCGGGTCTACGTGGCGGACGAGGACCTGGCGCGGTTCTCGGTCAGCCGGTCCGAGTTCCGACGCGGCCTCCCCAGCCCCGCCCTCGACGACCTGGTGCGCCACCTCGCCTCCAGGGCTCGGGAGATGTGCCGGGAGGGGGCCGCCCTGGTGCACCACCTGCCCCCGGTCGACCGGCCCTTCATGGCCGCGGCGACCAGGGTGATGATGACGCACTTCGAGCTGGTCGACCGGGCTGGTGCCCGGGCCCTGCGCCAGCGGGTCGAGCTGTCCCGCTCCACCCAGGCCCTGGTGCTCGGGACGCACCTCCTCGGTGCCCGCCGTGAGAAGGGACGGTTCGGTTCGTGAGGAAGACACGTCCGTTACCCGGCTCGCCACCGGGGACACCCCCGCCCGAACCCCGCCCGGGCGTCGGAGCGGCACCCGGGACGGGTCCCGCGAGTGGCGGCCGGACCCGCGATTCCCCGGCACGCGGATCGGGTCCCGGTGGCCTCGGAGCTCTCGGGAACCCGCCCGACGTGGGCGGCGGCCCCCGTGCCGGCGGCGGAGTCGTCGCCCACCCGGCAGCCGGTGACCACGACCCCGTGCTGCTGGTCTCCTCGGTCAGCAGGTCCTACGGACGACAGCGGGTCCTGACCGACGTCAACCTGGGTGTCCGGCCTGGGGAACTGGTCGGGGTGGTGGGGGAGAACGGAGCTGGAAAGACGACCCTCCTCCGGATACTCGCCGGGCAGCTCCGCCCCGACGGCGGGACGGTGCGAGTGCGGGGTTCCCTGGGGTACTGCCCCCAGCAGGCGGTGGTGAACGAGGCCCTCACCGTCGGCCAACACCTCAGGCTCTTCCAGGTCGCCTACCGCCTCCAGAACGACCACCGCGCACGGGAACTGGCCGAGCGGCTCGGGCTCACCCGCTACGAGCGGGTCCCGGCCGGTGTGCTCAGCGGCGGGAACCAGCAGAAGCTGAACCTGGTCCTGGCGCTGATGCACGACCCCGCCGTGGTGCTGCTCGACGAGCCGTACCAGGGCTTCGACTGGGAGACCTACCTCCGGTTCTGGGACCTCGCCGACGACCTGCGGGCCAGGGGCCGCGCGATCCTGGTGATCTCCCACCTGGCGCACGACATCGAACGTCTGGACCGGCTGCACCGCCTCCGCGCTGGTGCGCTGCGCGGGCCGGGAACGGAGGACCGACGGTGAGAACCGCCGGGACGGTCGCCTGGCTGACGCTGTACGAGCTGAGCCGGAACCGGCTCGCCATGCTCCTGCTGCTCGTGTTCATCCCCGTGTGGATCAGCCTCGCCCACCTGGTGTTCTCGCCGGTACCCCTCGACTTCACGCACCGGTCGACGGGGACCCTGCTCCAGGTCAGCGGTCGGGAACTCACCATGATCAGCGGCTCGCTGAACGCGGTCACCCTGCTGATGGGGTTCCTGATGTTCAGCGCCACCCGGCGGGCGAGGATGTTCGACCGGCGTCTCACCGACGCTGGCTGCCCCCGGCGCGCGCTCCTGCTGGCCAAACTCGTGGCCCTGACCGTCGGCTCGCTCCTCGTCGCCGGCTGGGCCACCCTGGTGATGTTGGCCTACTGGGACGTGCGGCAGCCGTGGCTGCTCTACCTGGCCCTCGTGGTGTCCGGGCTCATCTACGGCGGGATCGGCATCGTCCTCGGGGTGTTCCTCCCGGACGACCTGGAAGGCATGTTCACCATCATCATGGTCAGCATCATCGACCTCGCCCTGCAGAACCCGATCGCGAATCCCGCCGCCGACGCGGCGCTCATCGTCTACCTGCCCAACTACGGCCCGATGCAGCTCGGGGTCGCCGCCGGCTTCACCGACCTCGTACCGCGTGCCCCGCTGCTGAACTCGCTGGCCTGGTGCGTCGGCTGCGGGCTCGTCGGCCTCGTGGTCTTCCACCTGCGCACCCGGCGGCACCATTCCGCCGAGGGCCCGTCGGGCACCCGACAGCAGGGGTGGTCCGACCCGGTCCGGCCCTGACCGACCTGGTGGCGCCCGGGGTCACGTCCCGGTCGGCGCGAGCGCGACGCCTGGCGCGGGTGTTCGCCCGCCGCGGCACGGGTACGACGGTTCGGTCCCGGGGGGTGCGCCACCCCTCAGGCCCGCGCGACTGGCGGTCGGTCGCCGAGAGCGTGGAGAGGAGCCGCCGCGTCGGGATCCGGGCCCCCGCCCCCGCCGCCTCCATGGAGCTCCGTCCTCGGCGTGGTGAACGCCCCGCCCCACCGGGGCGAGCCCGTCAGCGGCACCGGCAGCCAATGCCTCGTCGAGCTCGCCGTCGGGGCGGTCGTCGCGTCCCGGCCGGTGGTCCCAGGCGGTGACCCGTCAGGAACAGAACGGGTCCTCGTACTCGTCGAGCGCGATGACGGCCATCGCCGTCTCCACCCCGCCAGGGCGCAGGATGTGACGCATCCGCGCCACGTCGAGGAAGGCGTTGTCGAGCGGGTGGGCCATGAGTCGGGACAGCGCCGCCGCGTACTTGGCGGCGGAGTCCTCACCGGGCATCTCGATCGACATCTCCGTGCGGGTCTCGAACAGTTCGTGCGTGACCCCGTCGGGCAGCCGTTCCGGCGGCACCTCCTCGAGATCCACCGGGACCTTCACCAGCCAGTGCGGACCTTCCGGGGTGTGGTAGCGCCGCCGCTGCTCCCGGGTCTCGATCGCCGAGCACCGCCAGGGCGCCCCCGATACCCGTGCGCCCAGGCCGTCGGCCAGCGACGCGAGTCGGTTGACGACCTCCCAGACCGCCTCGTTGAGCTCGTCCCAGTCGTACCACGCCTCGTGGGTCTCGCCGCGCTCCGCGGCTCGGGCGGGGACGGCGGCGGACAGCGCGAACGTTGCCGGTGTCGCCTGTTCCCGCACCTGCGGCCACGCGTCGACGAACACGCGAGCGTCGTCGAGCGCGGCGTCCTCGGCCTGACGCTGGCGGCGGATCGCCTCCCGGTGGTTCCGCAACAGTTCCGGCGTGTCCTCAGGGTGCGCCAGGGCGTGCCGGACGAGGCGGACGGCCAGCCCGGCCCGGCGCAACGTCGCCACGAGCAGCGCCCTTTCCACCTGGTCGAAGGTGTAGCGGCGGTACCCGGTCCTGGGGTCGACCTCCGCCGGCACGACCAGGCCCTCGGAGTGGTAGAAGCGCAGGGTCTGTGCCGGAAGTTGGCACACCTGGCTGAAATCGCTGATGGACAACACACCAGGAGCGTGGACCCTGCGGTAACCAGAAGGTCAAGCCCGGCGGCGGTAGGAGTGCCCGGCGCCACTGCCGTTCCCGCCGGGGAGGCGCCCGGCGCACTCCCCGGGAGTGCGTGACGGCCGCGGCGCGAACCAGCGGCGGTGGGTGCGCTCGGCGTCCACGCCCCAGCAGGTGGCCGGCCTGGCCGTCCTCGGCCCGGAGGTGCGAGTTCCCTGGAACTTTCCCGGCTCCGCGTCCGACTGTGTACGTGGGGGACGACCGGGAGGGCGCGATGGTCTCGACGACAACGACCGACGACACTGGGCGGCGGCCTTCCGAGCCGCTGGCGGACCTGCGGGCCGCCGTACCGGACGCGGTCGCGGCTCTGCTGCTGACCGGGGCGATCTTCGCGTTCCTGCACCACCGGGTGCGGACCGGCGTCTCGGCCACGCTCGAGGTGATGCCCTACCTCGCCGACGCCAACGCCTACTGGATGTACTGGCTCTGCCAGGCCTTCGGCTGGTCAGCGCTGCTGTGGGCCTGGATGACGACGATGCTGGGCCTGGTGCGCTCCGCCCGGCCACCCCGCTGGCTCCCGGTGCCGCCCGCCCGGATCGAACGGTGGCACCGCACGACCAGCCTCACCACCATCGGCCTGATGTTCGCGCACGCCTTCCTCTTCTTCACGGAACTCGTGCGCACCAGGGAGCCTGGGGGCGGCTGGGTCGGCCGCACGTGGAACGCGTTCGTCGAGGCCTTCGTGCCCGGCGGCTACTCCTCCGGCACCGGACGGGTCGCGATCCTGCTCGGGTTGCTGGCGTTCTACCTGGCCATCCCGCTCAGCATCGCCTTCTACCTCCGGCACCGCACGGGCGGGAGGACGTGGCGGGCACTGCACCGCTTCGTCATCGTCGTCTACGTCCTCAGCGCCTGGCACACCCTGCTGTACGGCACGAACGTGTGGTTCGACGGGTGGCCGAGGACGACGCTGTGGCTGCTCCAGATACCCGTGGCGGTCCTGCTGCTGATCAGGCTGCTCGCCCCGGCCCGCAGGTCCGAACGCCTCCGCCGCCTGGCCGGCTGGCTGGCCGTCGGGCGGCGGGCGGTGGCCCTGCTGGCGGTGTCCGCGTCGATCCTCGTGGTGCTGGCGGTGGTGGTCACCGGACGGGACGGCGGTCGAACCCCCGGGATCGACGGCGCCGGCCTCTCCGTGCACCCGTGGATGGTGTGGCTCGGAACCGCCGTGCTCCTCGTCGCCATGGTGGTCGCGGTCGCCGTGGTCCGGGCGGCGGAGCGGAGGCGGGTGGCCGAGCGCGGTGGGCCGACGAGCTGATGTCGCGGGGGCCGCCGGCACCGGCTCGCGCCTCAGCCGCCCGCCCGACCAGCATGACCAACCGGCCCCCACGAACGCGGATCCGGCTCGGTACCGAACCCAGGTCCAGCCGGGCACGCCGTGCCCGTCTCGACCTGCGGACCGCCCTGGTGGGGAGCACAGTGGGGCACATGGATCGGATCGCCGACGTCTGGGGGCCGCGCACCCCGCACGGCAAGGGGACGGTCTGGCCGGCCAGGGTGGACGAGTACCTGGCCGACGGTCTGTCCGAGGACGAGGTGGACCGGTGGGTCCCCAGCGCCTGCGTGCTGTGCAGCAACGGGTGCGGCTGCGACATCGCGGTGAAGGACGGCCGGATGGTGGGGGTGCGGGGGCGGGCGACCGACGTGGTCAACCACGGCCGGCTCGGACCGAAGGGCCTCTACGGCAGCACCCCGTGGGCGTCGTCCCCCGACCGGCTGACCCGCCCCCTGGTGCGGGAGGCGGGGCAGCTGGTCGAGACCGACTGGGACACCGCGATGGGTCGGGTCGTGGAGGTCTCACGCCGGTTGCTGGCGGAGAAGGGGCCGCTGACCCACGGTTTCTACAGCACCGGCCAGCTGTTCGCCGAGGAGTACTACGTCCTCGGGGTCATCGGCAAGGCCGGGCTGGGAACGCCGCACATGGACGGGAACACCCGCTTGTGCACCGCGACCAGCGCGGCAGCCTTCAAGGAGTCCTTCGGCGCTGACGGGCAGCCCGGTTCCTACACCGACGTCGAGCACTGCGACGCGCTCTTCCTCTACGGCCACAACATGGCCGAGACGCAGACCGTGCTGTGGATGCGGGTGCTGGACCGCACCCGATCACCGGACCCGCCGGTGGTGGTCTGCGTGGACCCGAGGCGGACCCCGGTGGCAGTGGAGGCGGAACGCACCGGCGGGGTCCACCTCGCACCCCGGGTCGGCACGAACCTCGCGTTGATGAACGGGCTCACCCGCGAACTGTTCGCCAACGGCTGGGTCGACGAGCGGTGGGTCCGAGACCACACCCTGGGCGTCGAGGAACTGCGCGGAATCGTCGAGCCCTACACCCCGGAGGTGGTCGCGCGGACCTGCGGGGTCGACGCCGACGACCTGCGCAGGGCGGCCCGGATCTTCGGGGAGAGCCGCGACGTCCTGTCGACCGTCCTCCAGGGCTTCTACCAGTCCCACCAGGCCACCGCCTCGGCCGTGGCCGTGCACAACCTCCACCTGTTGCGCGGCCTGATCGGTCGACCCGGGTCCGGTGTCCTCCAGATGAACGGCCAGCCCACCGCCCAGAACAACCGGGAGTGCGGCGCGGACGGCGACCTGCCCGGATTCCGCAACTGGGAGAACCCGCGCCACGTGGGGGAGTTGGCGGAGCTGTGGAACGTCGACCCGTTGACCATTCCGCACTGGGCGCCACCCACCCACGCCATGCAGATCTTCGGCTACGCCGAGGAGGGCAGCATCGGGCTGTTGTGGGTCGTGGGAACCAATCCGGCCGTGTCCATGCCCGAGTCGGCGCGCATCCGCCGGATCCTGGGCGGTGACCAGTGCTTCGTGGTCGTGCAGGACCTCTTCCTCACCGAGACCGCGCGGCTGGCCGACGTGGTGCTACCCGCCGCCGGCTGGGGCGAGAAGACGGGAACGTTCACCAACACCAACCGGGTCGTGCACCTGTCCGAGAAGGCCGTCGAACCCCCCGGTGAGGCGAGGAGCGACCTGGAGATCTTCCTGATGTACGCCGACGCCATGGACTTCCGCGACAGGGACGGCGCGCCGCTCGTCCCGTGGCGGGAGCCCGAGGAGGTCTTCGACGCCTGGCGGGAGGCGAGCCGAGGTCGACCCGTGGACTACACGGGACTGACCTACGCCAGGCTGCGAGGGCCCACCGGGATCCCGTGGCCGGTCACCGAGCACGCCCCCGACGGAACGGACCGGCTCTACCACGACGGGGTGTTCCCCACCCGCACCGACGAGTGCGAGACCTACGGCCACGACCTGCTCACCGGCGCGGTCGTCACCGAGCAGGAACACCGGGCGATGCGCCCCGACGGTCGCGCGTTCCTCAAGGGAGCGCACCACACCCCGCCGCACGAGGAACCAGGGCCGGAGTACCCGATGCTCTACACCACCGGCCGGACCGTCTACCAGTTCCACACCCGGACCAAGACCGGCCGGTCCCCCTCGCTCCGGGCGGCGGCACCCGACGCCTGGGTCGAGCTGTCCGAGGTCGACGCCGCCCGGCTGGGAGTCAGCGAGGGCGACGTGGTCCGGGTGGAATCGCCGAGAGGCGCCATCGAGGTCAGGGCCCGGGTCGGGCGGGTGAGACCGGGAACGGTGTTCGCGCCCTTCCACTACGGCTCCTGGGACCTCGACGACGCCGATCCCGAGCACCAGCACCGGCAGGCCAACGAACTGACCATGACCGTGTGGGATCCGGTGTCCAAGCAGCCCTACTTCAAGACGGCGGCCTGCCGCGTCGTCCGGGTTCGCGGCGGTGACGGCCCCGCGCCGGCGCCCACCACGGCGGCGTCCGCGCCGGTCGGCGGTGGCGTTCCGGGGACGTCCGGCGGGGCGCCGACCACCACGCGGCTGACGGACACCCCGGGCTACCCGGACGACCCGGCGGTGGACGCGGCCGGCGGGACCGGAGGCCGATGATGCACCTCGCCACCTACGTGGGGCTGGCCCACCGGTCCGAGCGGACCCTCGCCGAGTCCCTCCGCGTCGTCGGGGAGGGCCACGCCCGCCACCCCGACGTGCTCTTCACCTGTCGCACCCTCGCCGGGTTCAGCGACGACCACGTGCGCCAGCTCGAGCCCGTCGCCCGCCGTTACGGCGAGCAGCACGGGGGCGACGTCGAGGAACCCGACCGCCTCCACGCCGCCGGGCTCGCCGAGGTCCGCTCCGGGCCGGTCGGCCTGCTCCGCGACCTCCAGGACCTGCACGTCCTGGGCACTCTTGTCCTGACCACCTGGACCGTGATCAACCAGGCGGCCCAGGGGTTGCGGGACCACGAGCTGCTGTCCATCGCGCGGAGCGCCAGCGGGCAGACCTCCCGTCAACTGTCCTGGTTGAACACCCGCATGAAGGCGGCCGCACCGCAGGCGCTGATCGTCGCGCCGTGACCGCGTGCGTCGCCCTCGGATCCGGTCACCACGTTCCCGGCCGGGGTTGGTGTCCCCGGTCCCTCCTCGTGGGCACCGGCGACCTCGGCGGGCGCACCGGCTCGTCGTGACGGGTCGCGACTCGAGGGCGGCCTGGACGGACCAGGAGCGCCCCGCTCCGAGGGGTGCGGCCCGCCGAGCGGGTCCGCGACCGAGGACGCACGGCGTCGAACGCGGACCGCCTCGTCCGACGAGGAACTCCCACCGACCCACCATGCCGGGGCCGTTGCCACCGGCCCTGCTCGGGACCCAGCGGGTAAGGACGCACCGCCTCGGAGTCGCGGTCTCCGAGCCGCGCACCGGGTGAGCGAGGCCGGGTACGACGAGGTCCGCGCCCACCCCGATGGCCGCCCGGTCCCCGGCGGGCGACGCCCGCTAGTCCTACCCGAGCACCGCCGCCTCGCCGACCGGGCCTTCCCGGAATGCCTCATCGTGAGTCGTCGCCCGGACCGCAGTTCCGTTCCGCCCGGCCAGGGCGATCGCCCTCGCCCGCTGGGGACCGGCGGAAACGGGGCGGATCGAGTGAGAACGCCGCGGTGAACGACGACGTGGTGGTGCCCCCGGCAGGATTCGAACCTGCGACCTCGGGATTAGAAGTCCCTCGCTCTATCCACTGAGCTACGGAGGCGTGCGCCAAACGCGCGGACAGGTTAACCGGTGTGAAGTCGGTGTTCAGCTTCAGCGGTGGACCGTTGCCGAGCCGGTACCTAACCGATGACGACCGCACACCTTCCCCGCGTGAGCCGGGGGAAGCCTAGTGGTCACCGCCCGGCTGACCGGCTCCTGGGCTGGCCAGGTGGAGATCGTTTTACCAGCCGAAACCCGGATGGGTTGCCACCTGATGCCGTGTCCGTGTGCTCTTGGTCACGGCGATTCACTCCCGGGCGGCTGACTCCGGTGCCGTCGCCGGGAAACCGCACGTGGCCGTAAGGACGGCCGGACCGAGCCGGGGACATCTGTCCTAGGCTCGCGCCGTGTCCCCCACACTCACCACGGAACGGGTCGAGGCCGACCGGAAGGAACCGGCTCGGCGCTCCGCCGTCGGCGTCCTCGCGGTCGTCCTGCCGGGTACGGTGCTCGCCGCGCTGGTCGCGGCCCTCGTCCTGATGCTGTCCGCGACCGACACCTACCTGGCGCTCGGCCTGCCCGATCCCGGGGACGTGGTCCGGTACGGGCTGCCCGTGGCCCGTGTCGTGGCGGAGGTCGGTGCCGCGGTCACCATCGGGTCGTTGCTGCTCGCCGCGTTCCTCACCCCTCCGCAGCGCTCCGGGGAGCTCGCCGCCGACGGGTTCGCGGCGGTGCGCATCGCGAGCTGGGCCGCCGCCGCGTGGGCGCTCGGCGCGGCGGTCACCGTGCCCCTCAGCCTCGCGGACGCGGTCGGGTGGCCGCTGGCGCGGGTCCTGGACTGGGAGATGTTCGGCGAGCTGCTGGGCCAGCTGGAGCAGGCGCGGGCCTGGGCGTGGACCGCTGGTCTCGCGCTGGCGGTCGCGGTCGCCTGCCGGGTGGTGCTCACGTGGTCGTGGGCCGTCGCCTGGTTCTTCCTGTCGTTGGCCGCTCTCCTCCCGGTGGCGATGACGGGGCACTCCGCCAGCGGAGGCGCGCACGACGTCGCCACCAACAGCCTCCTGTTCCACCTGTTCGGCACGATGCTGTGGGTGGGCGGCCTGATCGCCCTGGTCACGCACGCCCTGCGAGGCGGCCGTCACCTCGGTCTGGCGGCTCGACGGTTCTCCCGGCTCGCCCTGGTCTGCTGGATCGCCATGGGCGTCTCCGGCGTGGTGAACGCCCTGTCCCGCCTCCGCCCCGACGAGTTGCTGACCAGCACCTACGGTCAGCTGGTGGTGGCCAAGGCCGTGGCCATCCTGCTGCTCCTCGTCTTCGGCTACCTGCAACGGGAGCGGTCGGTCGCCGAGATCGAGCGCACCGGCTCCGCAAGGCCGCTGATCCGCCTCGGCGCGGTGGAGATCCTGTTGATGCTGGTCACGGTGGGTCTGGCCGTCGGTCTGGGACGGACTCCGCCGCCCAGGGAGGTGGCCAACACCGAGATCAGCGCGATGGAGCTGGTGCTGGGCTTCGAGCTCGACGGGCCGTTCACCTTCGGGCGGATGGTGTTGGACTGGCGTTTCGACCTGGTGTACGGGACGTTGTCCCTGGTCCTGGCCGGGTTGTACCTGGCGGGTGTCCGCCGGTTGCGGCGGCGGGGCGACGCCTGGCCGGTCGGGCGGACGGTCGCCTGGTTGGGTGGCTGTGCCACGGTGCTGATCGCCACCAGTTCCGGTCTCGGCAAGTACTCGCCGGCGATGTTCAGCGCCCACATGGGTGCCCACATGATGCTGGCGATGCTCGCCCCCATCCTGTTGGCCCTGGGCGGTGCGGTGACCTTGGCGCTGCGCGCCCTGCCCACCGCCGGGAAGGACGGCGCGCCGGGGCCGAGGGAGTGGCTGCTGGCGGCCGTGCAGTCGCCGGTGACCCGGGTGCTGGCCCACCCGCTGGTCGCGCTGGTCCTGTTCGTCGGGTCCTTCTACGGCCTCTACTTCTCGGGGTTGTTCGACGTGGCCCTGGACCAGCACTGGGCGCACCTGGCCATGAACGCCCACTTCCTGGTGACCGGCTACCTGTTCTACTGGCTGGTGATCGGGGTGGACCCCGCGCCGCACCGGTTGGCGCCGATGGGGCGGCTCGGTCTGATGTTCGCGTCGATGCCCTTCCACGCGTTCTTCGGCATCATCCTCATGGGGTCCAGCACCATCATCGGGGAGTCCTTCTACCGGGGGTTGTCCCTGCCGTGGGTGTCCGACCTGTTGGAGGACCAGCGACTCGGCGGTGGGTTGTCCTGGGCCAGCGGGGAGGTCCCGGTCCTGGTGGTGATCGTGGCCCTGCTCGTCCAGTGGGCGCGCAGCGACGCCAGGGACGCCGCTCGTTCCGACCGGCGGGCCGAGTCCGACGGGGATGCCGACCTGGCCGCCTACAACCGGATGCTCCGCGACCTCAACGGCCCCGGGAAGTAGCGGAGTCGCCCTCGCGGACCTCGGCCGTCGTGTTCCGCCAGCGGGCGAGGCGGTGGGCTGGGGTCGGGCGGCGTTCGAGCATCTCGGCCTCGCGGGGCGTGCCTGGCGCGACGGCCTGGACGCGGTGGCGGGAACCGCGCGTCGCCGGTGTGCGCCGCTGGGTGGTCGTTCCGGTCGACGCACCCCCTCACGGGTGAAGGGGTGTCGCCTCCCACCCGAGTTGTCCACAGCCCCCGGTTATCCACAAGGCGGCCGGCGGTGAGCTGCCGGGAGCCCTCTCGATGGGCCAGCCTGGCTTCCGGAAAACGAACACGAGGGGGCGGGGCGGACCACCGGCGTCCACGGCGGTGCGGCGGACCGCCGTCGGCGCGCGGTGTCGGTGCCTGCCCGGCCTCCCTCCGCTCACCGGAAGGGCTGACGACAGTGAACGAGACGATGACGACCGTGGTGGGAACCGTGATCAGTGAGGTCCGGGCTGGCCAGACCCGGGAGGGGCACGCCTCGGCGAGCTTCCGGGTGGCCAGCAACGAGCGCCGGTACGACCGGGGTACCGGGCAGTGGGTCGACGGGGATCGCCTGTTCCTCACGGTGCGGTGTTGGCGCCAGCTGGCCGAGAACGTGACGGCGGCGCTGCGCAAGGGCGATCCGGTGGTGGCCCAGGGGCGCCTTCATACCCGTGACTACGACATCGAGGGGCAGCGCCGGTACGCGGTGGAGCTGGTGGCGACGACCCTGGGCCCTGACCTGGCTCGGTGTCGCGTGGACCTGCTCCGCGACCGGCGGGAGATCCCGGCCGGGGGCGGTTCCGACTCCTCGGAGCCGGGGGCCTCCCCTGTTCCTGGGGCGGGCGGTGACGGCGCCCCTGGAACCCGGACCGCCCCGGGTTCCTCTCCCGGCCGGGTTCCCGACCACCCCGCTGCCGCGCCGTTGGTGCCCGCCTGAGCGGGTGGGCGCGGCAGGACGGTCCCCCTGCCGCGCCCACCTCGGTCGGTCGGGTGAGTTCGGGGTGGCCGCGCCCGGCGAAGGCGTCTCGCCGGCGGGTACCGCCGTCCGGCCGCCCGCTCGCCCAACCGGGGCTGGACGAGGACGCCGCCTCGTCCAGCCCGTGGCCGTGGGGGGACGCGGAGCGACCGAGGCGAGGCCCGGTGACGTCGACCGGCGCCGACGGCGGTTCGGCTCGGGAGGGGCGCCGTGCCGGGGACAGCGCGACCGGAAGGGGCTGGCCGGTGTCCGGGGGCTGGCCACGGACCGTCGGGTTTCGGTTCGGCGGCCTTCTCGTGGCGGGCCTCCGCCGGTGGGGAAGGCCGCGAGGAAACGCCCTCGCACCGCCTGGCGGCCGCCGCCGGGGCCCTGGTCGAGGGCGCCGCAGCGGGGGATCGTCGCCGTCCGGTTGACCGACATACCGGGTGCCACGGCCACCGCTCTACGATCGCGGCCATGGCCGAGTTCATCTACACCATGAAAAAGGTGCGCAAGGCACACGGTGACAAGGTGATCCTTGACGACGTCACCATCATGTTCTACCCCGGCGCCAAGATCGGTGTCGTCGGCCCGAACGGGGCCGGAAAGTCGTCTGTGCTCAAGATCATGGCCGGACTCGACCAGCCGAACAACGGTGACGCGTTCCTGTCACCGGGCTATTCGGTCGGGATCCTGCAACAGGAACCGCCACTCAACGAGGACAAGACGGTTCTCGGCAACGTCGAGGAGGGCGTTGGGGAGATCAAGACCAAGCTGAACCGCTTCAACGAGATCGCTGAGCAGCTCGCCACCGATTACACCGACGAGCTGATGGAGGAGATGGGCAGGCTCCAGGAGGAGCTGGACCACGCTGACGCCTGGGACCTCGACTCCCAGTTGGAGCAGGCGATGGACGCCCTGCGGTGCCCGCCGCCGGACGCCGACGTCAAGGTGCTCTCCGGCGGTGAGCGCCGCCGGGTCGCGCTGTGCAAGCTCCTGCTGAGCAAGCCGGACCTCCTGCTGCTCGACGAGCCGACCAACCACCTGGACGCCGAGAGCGTGCTGTGGCTGGAGCAGTTCCTCGCCAGCTACCCCGGTGCCGTGCTCGCCGTCACGCACGACCGGTACTTCCTCGACAACGTCGCCGGTTGGATCCTGGAGCTCGACCGGGGACGCGCGTTCGTCTACGAGGGCAACTACTCCACCTACCTGGAGAAGAAGTCCGAGCGGCTCGCGGTGCAGGGCAAGCGGGACGCGAAGCTGCACAAGCGCCTCCAGGACGAGCTGGCCTGGGTCCGGTCGAACGCCAAGGCGAGGCAGGCCAAGTCGAAGTCCCGTCTCCAGCGCTACGAGGAGATGGCGGCCGAGGCGGAACGCACCCGCAAGCTCGACTTCGAGGAGATCCAGATCCCGCCGGGTCCGCGTCTGGGCACGGTCGTCGTCGAGGTCGACAAGCTCCAGAAGGGCTTCGACGACAGGGTCCTGATCGACAACCTGTCCTTCGACCTGCCGAGGAACGGCATCGTCGGTGTCGTCGGCCCGAACGGGGTCGGCAAGACGACGTTGTTCAAGACGATCGTCGGGCTGGAGGAGCCGGACGCCGGTTCGGTGAGGGTGGGCGAGACCGTCAAACTCTCCTACGTCGACCAGGGCCGGGCCGGGATCGACCCCAAGAAGACCGTGTGGGAGGTGGTGTCCGACGGGCTCGACTACATGCACGTCGGCAACGTGGAGATGCCCTCCCGCGCCTACGTGAGCGCGTTCGGTTTCAAGGGGCCGGACCAGCAGAAGCCGGCGGGGGTGCTTTCCGGTGGGGAGCGGAACCGCCTCAACCTGGCCCTCACCCTGAAGCAGGGTGGGAACCTGATCCTGCTCGACGAGCCCACCAACGACCTGGACGTGGAAACCCTGTCGTCGTTGGAGAACGCCCTGGAACAGTTCCCCGGCTGCGCCGTCGTGATTTCCCACGATCGGTGGTTCCTGGACCGGGTGGCTACCCACATCCTTGCCTGGGAAGGTACGGATGAGAACCCAGCGCAGTGGTTCTGGTTCGAGGGCAACTTCGAGGGGTACGAGCAGAACAAGGTGGAGCGCCTCGGCGTCGAGGCGGCCCGCCCGCATCGGGTCACCCATCGCAAGCTGACGCGCGACTGATCGGAGACCGGATGACGGCGGCCTGGGGCGCCGCGCCAGCAGGCGACGAACGTGACTCACTCGTGCGTGCGGCACGGGAGTTGCGCTGGAGCGCGCCCGAGGTCGCCCTCGTCCTCGCCGACCGGGCGGCGGCGATGGGTGGGACGGCCCGGGACCTGACCTGGTCCCGGGCCCAGTCGGTGGCCTGTTATGCCCTGAGCCGGCTCGATCGCGAACCGGCGGCGGCCGAACGGGCCGTGCCGGCCCTGCGGCTGCTCGAACGGTGGTTCGCCGGTGCTACCGGGACCGCCCGGGCCGAGATGTCGGAGGAGACCGAGCTCCTCGCCGAGCTCCGGGTGCAGGTGGCCAGGAGCGCTCGTCGACTCGGGTCGCCGGCGGTCTCGGTGCCGCTCCTGCGTCCGGTGCTCGCTGCCGGGGGCGTGGCGTCGGGTGCGCGGGCGGACGCCTTGCTCGAACTGGCATCGCTGTTACCAGGGGATACCGGGGAGTCGGAGTGGGCGCGGGTGCTCACCGAGGCGGAGGAGCTCTGCGACGGGGGCGAGGCGGACCGTGACGCCACCTGGTCGCGACGCGCGGCGGTGCGGGGAGCGTGGGCTCGACGCCAGCGGAGGGCGGGCGATCTGGACGCCGCGATCCTGTCGGCGCGGGACGGTCTCCGGCTGCTCGAGCAGCTCGACTCGCCGGCCCGCGACAGCGGGCGGGTTCGGGGGCGTCTCGTCGTGGAGCTGGTCAACGCGCTCCTGGACTCCGGCCAGCCCCGCATGGCCGTCGCGGTGTCCGAGGAGCTGCTGGCCGCGCCGGCGAGGTTGCCGGCCCTGTCCTCGCACGGCTGGTTGCGAATCCTGCTGGCCACCCGCGTTCGGCTGCCGGCTGGGGACGCCGAATGCGCTCGGGAGCTGTTGGTCTCCGTGGCCGAGGACGCCAGGCACCACCGCCTGGACCCGCTGTTGTCACAGGCCATGCGTGAGCTGTCCTTCGTGCACGAGAGGCTCGCCGAGACCACCGAGGCCCTGGACTGCCTGCGGGCCGCCCATGCCGCGGAGCGTCGGGCGCAGCGGGAGGTGCGGACCGCGCGCCTCCGGCTGGCCGATGAGTTCGCCGACTCGGCGGAGGGGAAGGACGGGGTCGGCGACCTGCTCACCGTGCTGGGGGAGGCGGACCGGCTTGGTGCTTCCTCCTCGTCTCGCGTCGCCGGCCGCCGTCGACGGGAGCGTCAGCAGGACTCGCCCTTCCTCAGCCGGTTCCGGGTGGGCCGAGGCGTGGGCCAGGACCCGGAGGTCTGGGATGGGGGCGCAGCGGCCCTAGCCTCGGGCCGTCCTGGCGGAACGCGGTCGTCCGCTCCCGGCCAACCGCTGCCCGAGGACCCGGCGTCCACCCGGGCGGCTGACCGGGCCGCCAACGAGCCTGACCTGTCGCGCGCCGGGGGAGCCCTCCCCGGGGGGCTTCCGTTGGTTCCACCACCGACCCCTCCGCCGTGGACGGGCCGGAACCCGAGGGGGGTCCTGGCGCGCCGCTCGGGGCCGACGACCTGGTCCCCGGGGAGACGGCCGGCCGGTGGTCCGATGGTGGCCGGAGGTCGGTCGACGAGGGCAGCGGCGGTCGGCGCCGCGCCGCCGCCTGGGACGTCGAGCGTGCCGGCATGGATCAGGTTGACGCGGTGGAGACCGAGCCCGCTGGCCGTCCCCCCGCGTGGTCGTCCGCCGACGATCCCTTCGACCAGTGGGACCCGGGCATCGGGCTGCCGGGTGCCGGTGAGCCGGCGAGCTGGTCGCCCGCTGGCCAGCCAGGCGCGCCACCGCTGCCCCCGGCGGCTGACCCCTCGGGTGGGGGCGGCTTCCTCGCGCTGACCGGCGGGGCCGTCGAGGAGGCACGGCGTGGCCTGCTGGGCAGCACCCTCGACCTGTTCCGGGGCATCGGCGCGGCGGAGCGGCGGGACCACGACGCGACCCCTCCCTCGGGGCGGGGCCCCGGGGACGGGGAGCTCGAGCTGGCTGGCCCGCCTGACCACGGTGCTCGGGGTCTGCCCGACGGCGGACCACCGCCGGTGGTGCCGTCACCTCCCTCGGATGAGCCGGGGGAGCTGCCCTTCGATCCTGCGGTCGATCCGTTCTCGGTGCCCGTGGAGTCGTGGTCGGCCGGCGAGGGCCCCGCTCCCGAGGTGGCCCACGGACCTCCCCCCGACGACCCGGCTCCCCGCCGGTTCCTGGCGGGCGGGCGCGATGACCACGACGAGTCCGGCGGTGCCGACCGCGACCGGCCACCGGCCGGCTCCACCCCGCCCACCCCGTCCGCCTCGGCTCCGGGTGAGCCGGGTGCCGTGGACGCCGCACCGGCCCGGCCCTGGGCGGTCGGGCTGCCCGTCGAGACGGGACCGTCCACCGAGGGTGCAGCCGTCGGCCCTGCCGCACCGCGCCAGTCCTGCCCGGAACACCGGGGAGGGGGCGGTGCCCCGGTCGGAGACGTGGCGAGGGCATCGGGGGCCTGGGGCGCCGGGCACGAGCCGGACCTCGGGGCGAAGCCGCCCCGAGGTGGGGCATTCACCGGGCCCGGCCAGTCAGCGGCGACCGTTCCGGCGGCCGGCACCCGGTCGAGCGGTGGTGCGGACGGGCCGCCGCCCGCCGAGCGGCCGGACGGCACGACATCGGCTGGTCGCGGTACTGGGGCGCGGGGGGAGGGCGCTTCCTCCAGCCCAGCTGCCGAGCCCATGCCGGTGGCCTCGGCCGATCCGGGGACGCACTCCCCGGTGGCGAGCGGGGACGATCTGGGCGGGGCCAGTCTCGCCGAGCTCCTCGCGGGAGCGATGGTCGCCTACGAGACCACCCGCCAGTCCCTGCGCCGGCGGATCGACCAGGAGCGTTCCCGGCAGCGAGCACATCTGCGGGCGGTGCCCACCGATCCCTCGGAACCCCCGGACCTCCCCCATCCCTCGGTGACGGGCGGGCAGGGGCCCGCGGCGGCCCCTGCCGTCGGGGCCGACCACCCGCCCCGGGGCCTGACCCCGCCGGCGGGGGCGGACGCGGAGCCCCCGTCGAGCCCAGCGCCCACCGATGCCACGTCAACCGCCGAGGGCCCACCCCCCGCGTGCCGGGTCGACCGGCCGACGGGGGTGGACGGCGGTGAGGGCGGCGCGCCAGCGGGTCCGGCCGGAGCCCGGGCGGTGCGTGGTGCGCCAGGGGCGATGCGAACCCGACCGATGGCCAGGGCACGGACGACGCCCCCGCCGGGAGCGCGGCAGCCGGAACCGGACCGGGCCACCACCCTGAGGCGCTGACCGAGGATGCCCGGCCGCACGCGTCTCCCGGCGGCCGGCACTCGGCGTCGCCGGGACGGAGGGGGGAGGACGGCGCCCTCGTCCCGACGAGCGAGGCGGGTGAGAACGCCGTACGAGAACCACCCGGGAGGACCGCGGTCAGTGAGGGACCATCACCGGGTGGGGACCTCTCCTGGCGGACGAGCCATCACCAGGAGTTGGCCGGGGCAGCTGAGACCCCGGTCCCCGAATGGCGGGTCGCGCCGTCCCTGCCCCACGAGGTGTCGGGGCCTGGCACGACGCGGTCCGAGGTCCACGGCGTGTCCGACGGCCCGGGCGCCCCGACCGGTTCCGCGGTCCCCCCTCCCCCCGATCCCGGCCGGGAGGACCTGCTGGATGGGCCAGGGGCGTCGGCTCCCGTCGTGGAGGCCGGCGGCGCCCACCCGGTCGCGGAACCCGCTCTGACCTGGGCGGTCGAAGCGGAGGTGTCCGGCCCGCCGGCCCCGGCCCCGCCGCCCCGGCACTCGTCCGTCCCCGGTGCGGAGACCGTCCAGGAGGAGGCGCTGACGACAGGGCGGCGGCGGAGGCGAGCGCCCCACGAGGACGGCACGGGGACGGCCCTCGAGCGGCCGGGAGGCCCCGCCGTCGAAGATCAGCACGCCGCGCCGGTGCTCCCGGCGTACGGAACCATCGGGAGCCCGACTCGGCGGCACGGCCGACCCGGTGGCGCGCCCACCTCAGCCGCCCCGACGCCCGGTGCGGACGAGGAGGCGGCCCCCACCATGACCGGCGGGGCCTCCGAGGTGCTGAGGGGGCGGCATCGCGGCTCGGGGGACGACGACGTCGATCCGGGGCTCGACCGGTGGGTCGCCGCTCGGCACCAAGCGGACCCGGACCCGGACCAGGACCCGGACCCGAGCGGCCCGCTCGTGTCCGGTCGGGCCGCCCACCGGACTCCGGAGCCGACGCGTTCCGGCGGTACGCACCGGGCGACCACGGATGCGCGCCACCACGGGGAGCCGAACGGTTGGCGGGCGCCGTCCGGTGGCTCCCCCACCGGGCCGCCGGAGGCGGAGGGTCCCCGGCCGCGACATCGGCGGTGGACGCCGCCGGCGGACTGAGGCGTTCCCCGCCGACCGCCCCGCGCGCCACCGCCCGCCCTCCGAGGGTGAGGGCATCTCGCACACCACCTGAGCTGGGGCACCACCCGTCGGGGCCAGCACCGGAACGGGACCACCCGGGACACCAACCGCGGTGGGCGGCCTCGGCCAGCGCACGCGGGAAGCCCCCGAGTCCGGTTCGAGTGGAGCGGACGAACGTGTGCTGGGTCTCGCTGGCCCGTCTCCGGCGGAGCGTCGGCGGGACCAGGCTCTAGCATCGTGGGCAGTTTCCGCAACGGATCGTCAGACCGCGGTCACCACCGTGCCGCCTGTCGTCCGCGTCCACCCGTCGGCCCGCCACCACCGGGGGCACGCTTAGGGTGGAGACGGTCGCGGTACAACGGGGTACCGCACAGTGTGGAGTCGTTTGGTGATGAGCTCAACAGGAGCACAGTCTCAGGCCGCGGGTGACGCGGCGAGGATGTCGACCGGTCCGGTGGACCGGTCGACCGGGTCGGACGTCAATCGCGAGGACCTGCTCAACGAGGCCGCGTCGGCGGTGCCCGACGTCGAGGACCTGCTGCGCCTCTACTACCGACACGTTCCCGGCGACGAGCTGGCCGACTACGACCCCGCCGGGTTGGCGGCCATCCTGCGCGCCCACCTCGACCTCGCCCGTTCGCGGGTGCCGGGGCGGCCGGCGCTGCGGTCGCTGACCCCGGACGGCCGGGTGTCGGAGACCGTCAGCACCGCCATCCAGCTGGTCACCGACGACATGCCCTACCTCGTCGAGTCGGTGGTGTCCGGCCTGAACCGCCAACAGGTCCAGGTGCAACGGGTGGTGCACCCCATCGTCGTGGTGCGTCGCAACCTGGCCGGTGACCTGCTCGAGGTGCTGGCCGACGCCGATCCCACGTCCCCGCCACCCGACGCGCTGGTGGAGTCGTGGATGTACCTGGAGATCGCCCAGCTCCGGGACGGCGAGGTGCTCGGGGAGGTCGAGCAGCGGCTGTACGCGGTGCTCAACGACGTCCGCGAGGTGGTGGAGGACACCGACCGGATGACCGAGCGGGCGCACGCCCTCGCCGCCGAACTGCGGCGGACGCCGCCGCCGCTGGACCCGGACGAGGTCCGACGGGGCGCCTCACTCCTGGACTGGTTGGCCACCGGCCACTTCACCTTCCTCGGCTACCGGCACTACGAGTTGGTGCACGGCACGGGCGACGGGGACGAACCCGCGTTGCGCGTCGTCCTCGGGTCCGGTCTGGGGGTGCTGCGGCGGGACAGCCTGGACGCCAAGGGGCTGGGAGCCGCCCCCGACGGCGGGGCGCACGCCCTGGCCCCCACCCTGCTGGTGCTCACGCAGGGGAGCGAACCCTCCGCCGTGCACCGGGCGACCCACCCCTACTTCGTCGGTGTGAAGACCTTCGACGACCAGGGCAACGTCAACGGCGAACACCGCTTCCTCGGGTTGTTCACCCCGGCGGCGCTGCACGCGGACGTCCTCGACATCCCGGTCGTCGCGGACAAGGCCAGGGAGGTCGTGCGGCGGGCGGGGTTCCCCCTGGAGTCGTACTCGGGGACCAGGATGTTGGAGGAGATCCAGAACTACCCGAGGGCGGAGCTGTTCTCCACCGAACCGGACACGCTGTTGGAGACGATCTCCGGCGTGCTCGCGATCGCCGAGCGCCGCATGCTGCGGCTGTTCCTGCGCCGCGACCCCTACGGCCGTTTCTACTCCTGCCTGGTGTACCTGCCGCGTGACCGGTACACGACCACGAGCCGGTTGGCGATGCAGGAGGTGCTGCTCCGGGAGCTGGGGGGCCACAAGCTGGAGTACAGCGCCCGCATCGGCGAGTCGCAGCTGGCCCGGGTGCACTTCGTGGTGAGCACCACTCCCGGTGAGCCGGTCCAGGTCGACACCGCCGCCCTCCAACAGCGGCTGCTGGAGGTTTCCCGCACGTGGGAGGACCTCATGGTGGAGGAGGTGGTTCGCCGCAGGGACGACCCCGAGCGCCTCGCCGACGACGAGACCACGGCCTCCGAGACCGCCCTGGAACGGGGCCGCCAGTACGCGTCGGCGTTCTCCGAGGCCTACAAGGAGGACTTCACCGCCGCCGAGGGGCTTGACGACCTGCACCGGTTGTTCCGCCTCGGCGGGCCGGGCGACCTCGACATCTCGTTCTACGCCCCCGCGGACTCGGCGCCGGGGGAGCGCCGTTTCAAGCTGTACATGGTGGGCGAGCGGGTCACGCTGTCCCAGGTGTTGCCGGTGCTCCAGCGGATGGGCGTCGAAGTCGTCGACGAGCGGCCCTACGAGGTCAACCGGCACGACGGCGTCCAGTGCTGGGTCTACGACTTCGGGCTCCGGCTCGACCCCCGCGCCCTCGCGGAGGGGGAGCGGGACCAGCTGGCCGAGGTGCAGACCCGCTTCCAGGAGGCGTTCGTCGCGGCGTGGCGCGGCGACGTCGAGGTGGACGGTTTCAACGCCCTCGTGCTGCGGTGCGGGATCACCTGGCGGCACGCCGCGCTGCTGCGCGCCTACGCGAAGTACCTGCGGCAGGTGCGCACCCCCTACAGCCAGGACTACATCGAGGACACCCTGCTGGGCAACCCGATGCTGACCGGTGCGCTGGTGCGCCTGTTCGAGGCCCGGTTCGACCCGGAGGTGTCCGAGGAGGGGCGGGCGAAACTCGTCGACGAGCAGACCGAGGAGATCACGGACCTCCTCGACGAGGTCGCCAGCCTGGACGTGGACCGCATCCTCCAGTCCTACCGCGCGTTGATCATGGCGACCCTGCGCACCAACTACTTCGTGCGGGACGCCACGGGGGAGCCGCTGCCGTACTTCGCCTTCAAGCTCGACCCGGCGTCGCTGCCGGACCTGCCCCAGCCGCGACCGGCCTTCGAGATCTTCGTCTACTCGCCGAGGGTGGAGGGCGTGCACCTGCGGTTCGGTTCGGTCGCCCGGGGCGGCCTGCGGTGGTCCGACCGCCGTGAGGACTTCCGCACCGAGATCCTGGGGTTGGTGAAGGCCCAGGCGGTGAAGAACGCCGTGATCGTGCCGGTGGGCGCGAAGGGCGGCTTCGTGGTGAAGAGGCCGCCGACGCGCACCGGGGACGCGGGGATGGACCGGGAGGCGCTGCTCGCCGAGGGCATCGCCTGCTACCGCACGTTCATCTCGGGCATGCTGGACCTGACGGACAACCTGCGGGACGGGGAGGTCGTGCCGGCACCCCAGGTGGTGCGGCACGACCCGGACGACACCTACCTGGTGGTCGCGGCCGACAAGGGCACGGCGTCGTTCTCCGACATCGCCAACGAGGTGGCGTTGTCCTACGGCTTCTGGCTGGGGGACGCCTTCGCCTCGGGCGGGTCGGCCGGGTACGACCACAAGGCCATGGGCATCACGGCCCGGGGCGGGTGGGAGAGCGTCAAACGGCACTTCCGTGAGCTCGGCGTCGACACGCAGCGGGACGAGTTCACCGTGGTCGGTGTCGGTGACATGTCCGGGGACGTCTTCGGCAACGGGATGTTGTTGTCCCCGCACATCCGGTTGGTGGCCGCCTTCGACCACCGGCACATCTTCGTCGACCCCAACCCCGCGGCGGCCAGCTCCTACGCGGAGCGGCGACGCCTGTTCGACCTGGGGCGGTCGAGCTGGGACGACTACGACCGCAGCCTGATCAGCGCCGGAGGCGGGGTGTGGTCGAGGACGGTCAAGTCCGTTCCGCTCAGCCGGCAGATGCGCCGGGCGCTGGGCCTGGCGGAGAGCGTGACGAAGCTGTCCCCGCCGGAGCTGGTGCGGGCGATCCTGCTGGCACCGGTGGACCTGCTGTGGAACGGCGGTATCGGTACCTACGTGAAGGCGGCGGACGAGAGCCACGCCGACGTGGGGGACAAGGCCAACGACATCGTGCGCGTCGACGGCCGTGACCTGCGGGTCCGCGTGGTGGGCGAGGGAGGGAACCTCGGCCTCACCCAGCGGGGGCGGATCGAGTTCGCCCGGACGGGCGGCAAGATCAACACGGATGCCTTGGACAACTCCGCCGGTGTCGACTGCTCCGACCACGAGGTCAACATCAAGGTGCTGCTCGACAGGCTCGTCGCCCGGGGCCTGTTCGACCGCGAACAGCGCAACGAGCTGCTCGCCGAGATGACCGACGAGGTCGCCAGCCTGGTCCTGGCCGACAACTACGAGCAGAACCGGGTGCTGGGGGTGGCGCGCTCGCACGCGGCGCCGATGCTGTCCGTGCACGCCAGGTTGCTCCACCACCTGGAACAACGGCACGGGCTCGACCGCGAGTTGGAGGCCCTGCCGGACTCCGAGGAGATCAAGGCCAGGGAGAAGGCGCGGGAAGGGTTGTCCAGCCCGGAGCTGGCCACCGTTCTGGCGCACGTCAAGCTCGCCCTGAAGGACGAGCTGCTCGCCAGCGACCTGCCCGACCAGGAGATGTGCCTGCGCCGGCTTCCCGCCTACTTCCCCACGCCGCTGCGGGAGCGGTTCGACGCCGAGATCCTCCGGCACCCGCTGCGTCGGGAGATCGCGACGACCCTGCTGGTCAACGAGGTCCTCGACGGGGCTGGGCTTTCCTTCGCCTACCGGTTGCTGGAGGAGACCAGCGCCACCGCCACAGACGCCGTTCGCGCCTTCGCCGTGGTGAAGGAGGTTTTCGGGATGGGGTCGCTGTGGCGGGCGATCGACCAGCTGGACAACGTCGTTCCCTCCACGGTCACCGACGAGCTGACGCTGGAGACGCGTCGGTTGCTGGACCGGGCGGTGCGCTGGCTGCTGGCGAACCGTCCCCAGCCGTTGGCGGTGGGAGCGGAGGTCACCCGCTTCGCGTCCACGGTCGCCGAGTTGGGTCCGAAGGTCCCGGAGCTGCTGCTGGGCAGCGAGCGGGAGGTGGTGTCCGGGCGGGCCGCGGAACTCGTCGACCAGGGCACCCCGCCGGAACTGGCCAGCAGGGTCGCGGCGTTGCTGAACACCTACTCGCTGCTCGACATCGTGGAGGTGGCGGAACTCGCCGAGCGCGACGGCGGGGTCGAGCGCGAGCGCAGCCCCCAGGAGGCGGCCGAGACCTACTTCGCGGTGTCGGCGCACCTGCGGATCGACGAGTTGCTCCACTCGGTCAGCGCGCTCGAGCGCGGGAACCGGTGGCACAGCCTCGCCAGGCTCGCGTTGCGGGACGACGTCTACTCCTCGCTGCGGCGGATCGCGTTGGACGTGCTGCGCAGCAGCGAGCCCGGTGACGCGGCCGCGGACAAGATCGCCCAGTGGGAGCAGGCGAACGCCTCCAGGCTTGCCAGGGCCCGGTCGACGCTGCGGGAGATCGACCGGTCGGGGCGCAACGACCTGGCCACCCTCTCGGTCGCGGCCAGGCAGATCCGGAGCATGGTGCGGTGACGGGTGGACCTCGCCGCGGTTAGGCTGCCGGGAATTCGTACGGATGTGAACGAAAGGGCGCGCTGACTTGGCCGCGTACGTCACCGACATCGCACCTCGCTGGTCCGACATGGACTCCTTCGGGCACGTCAACAACGCCAAGATGGTCACGTTGCTGGAGGAGGCGAGGGTGGGCCTGCTGTTCGACCACCCCGCCGGTTCCGGCCTGGACGAACTGTCCAGGGGGGTGGTGATCGCGCACCTGGCGATCGACTACCACCTGCCCATCGTGGTCACCGGGGCGCCGCTGCGGGCGGAGATCGCCGTGCGCGAGGTGCGCACGGCGTCCTTCACCCTGGACTACGCGCTCCGACAGGGGCCCGGGGCGTCCGACCCGGTGGCGGCGTCGGCGCGGACGGTGCTGGTGCCCTTCGACGTCGACGCGGGCCGGCCACGACGGCTGAGCCCCGTCGAGGTGGAGTACCTGAGCAAGTGGGTACCGGGCCCGGAGGGACCGCGCTACGAGCCCCGCCGGCCGAAGGCCACCGGGGCGGCCTCCGAGGGGTCGGGGGTCGGCGGTGCCTGAACTCCGACTGGCCGACGGCAGCGAACGTGACGATCTCGGCGCGTTCGTGGCCAGGGCCGTCCGGCTCGACCAGCAGTGCGCGATCCGGTTGCGGACGCGGTCGGGGGAACCGGGAGCCGAGGTGCTGGACGCGTGGATGGCCACTCCCTTCGACACCCTGGTGACGAGGTCGGTGCGGGGAGCGGTCCACCCCAACGACCTCACCGTGCACGGGTCCGAGCTGTTGGCCTCGCTCGCCGTCAGCAGGGGGGACGGCGTCGACCCGGGCGCTCCCCAGGACCTGTTGTGGCGTTCGGCCCTTCCCCCCGCCGACGGGTGGGTCCGCGTCGACGACCTGCCGGCCGGGGTGGTGTCCGACCTCGCGGACCGTGGGGTGGCGGTGGCCAGGGAGAACGCCGGTCCCAAGGGGAATCCGCCTGCCTCGCTGTTGGACCAGGCGGTGCTCACCGTCAGCGGTTCCGGATTCGAGGTGAAGGTCCCGATGCGGTGCCTGTTCTCCCTGTCGGGGATGGGCTTCGTGGGCGGCGCTGACTCAGACGACCTGATCAGGGTCAGCGCCACGGACTCCTGGTTGCGGATGGACGCGCGTTTCGGAGCGGTGGTGCGGCGGCGGCACGCGCTGCTGCCGTTGCTGTTCTGAGCCTGTGGGTCGACGGGTGCCCGGCCGGCCCTCCACGGGGAGGGCCAGCCGGGCACGTCGAGGTCAGTGCAGCCAGGCCGCCGTGTTCGGGGGGAGCTCCCCGTTGTCGTCGAGCGGGCCGCTGGCCAGCAGCACCTCTCCCGGCGGCAGCGGAACCGAGGCGTCAGAGGTGTTCAACGCGCAGATGAGCCGCCCCTCGCTGCGGCGGAACGCGAAGCAGCGGTCCGGCGCCCCGTACCACTCGACCTGGTCACCGGCGAATCCCGGGTGGGTCCGGCGGATCTCCATCGCCCTCCGGTACAGGGAGAGCATCGAGTCCGGGTCCTCCAGCTGGCGTTCCGCCGTGAGCGCGGCCCACTCCTCCGGCATCGGCAGCCAGCTCGTCTCACCGGAGGAGAAACCGAAGGCGGGCTGGTCGCCCTCCCACGGCATCGGGATGCGGCAGCCGTCCCGCCCCCGGTCGGTGCCGCCCGACCGCCGCCAGATCGGGTCCTGAAGGGCCCAGTCGGGCAGCTCGACGTTGGGCAGCCCGAGCTCCTCCCCGTAGTACAGGTAGATCGTGCCGGGCAGGGCGAGCTGGACGAGGGCCATGGCCCGTGCGCGCCGCACCCCCAGGTCGCCGCCGCCGTAGCGGGTGGCGTGCCGGGGAACGTCGTGGTTGGACAGCGTCCAGGTGGGCGGAGCTCCCACCTCGGCGACCGCGGCGATCGAGTGCTCGATCGCCGCGCGGACCTCCCCGGCGTCGAAGGACGCCTCGACGAGCCGGAAGTTGAAGCCGAGGTGGAGTTCGTCGGGACGGACGTACCGGGCGAAGCGGTGGTCCTCCTTCACCCAGATCTCCCCGACGGCGACCTTCCCGCTGTACTGGTCCAGCGTCTTGCGGACCATGCGGTGGATGTCGTGCACACCGTCGTTGTCGAAGCGGGGGTCCAACCGGTTGTCGTGCAGGACGGCCGAGCCCTGGTCGGCGTCCTCGGACATGTCCGGCAGGTCCGCCGGCTTGGCCATGCCGTGCGCCACGTCGATGCGGAAGCCGTCGACGCCCCGGTCCAGCCAGAACCGCAGCGTCGTCTCCAGGTCCAGCCAGACCTCCTGGTTGGCCCAGTTCAGGTCCGGCTGTTCCGGCGCGAACAGGTGCAGGTACCACTGTCCGTCGGCGACGCGGGTCCACGCCGGGCCGCCGAAGATGCTCGTCCAGTTGTTCGGGGGCAGCTCACCGTCCGAGCCGAGCCCGTCCCGGAAGATGTAGCGGTCACGTTGCGGGCTCCCCGGCGGTGCCACCAGCGCCTCCTGGAACCACACGTGCTGGTCGCTGCTGTGGTTGGGCACCAGGTCGATGGTCACCTTGATGCCGGCGGCGTGGGCGTCCTCGATGAGCCGGTCGAAGGCCGCCAGGTCACCGAACTGGGGGTCGACGTCCCGGGGGTCCGCGACGTCGTAGCCGTGGTCGGCCATGGGGGAACGGAAGAACGGCGTGAGCCACAGGGCGTCCACCCCGAGTAGCTCCAGGTAGCCCAGCCGTTGCCGGATGCCCTCGAGGTCTCCGACGCCGTCACCGTTCGAGTCGGCGAACGAACGGACGTACACCTGGTAGAAGACAGCGTTGCCCCACCAGTCGGGCCCGTCGATGGCCTCGCGCTGAATGTCGGCGGATCGTCGCACAAAGAGCCATATTGCCATCTCCGAGGCGCGGATTCTCCCGTACGGGTGATCCATTTCGGGTGATCCACGTCGTTACTGCGTACACCTCGCCTCGTTGGGCCGTCCGCAGTAGTGGTCACCGCCGCCGGTTGGGCCGACCGGATCAGGGGGGTGGAGGTGAACCGATCAGGAAGCCCGACGGGTGGGTGGTGGCGCGGGGAGGAGGTCCCGGACCCCTCACTCCCAGCTGTTCAACAGGCTGTGCGCGGCCATGTCCAGGTACTTCCAGAGCTGGTCGCGGTGCTCCTCGGAGAGGTCGGCCTCGTCCACGGCCACCCGCATGCACCGCAGCCACGCGTCCCGCTCGGCCGGCCCCACGTGGAAGGCGGCGTGCCGCATCCGCAGCCTCGGGTGGCCCCGGCGGTCGGAGTAGGTGTGCGGACCGCCCCAGTACTGCTCGAGGAACAGGCGCAGGCGCTCCTCGGCAGGGCCGAGGTCCTCCTCGGGGTACATCGGCCGCAGCAGGTCGTCCTTGGCGACCTCCTCGTAGAACCGGCCGACGATCGCGCGGAAGGTCGGCTCGCCGCCCACAGCCTGGTAGAAGTTCTCGGGTGCTGCCACGTTCTCCATCCTCACCCACGTGCGCCGCGGACCGACGACCGCCCGTCAGGGCTGCTGCTGTTGCTGGTAGAAGGCACGGCCGGCGGGGTAGGGCGCGGTGATGCCCTCCCGGTCGTAGACGTCCTTGATCCTGGCCCGCAGCGAGCGCTGCACGGCCCACTGGCGTCCGGGCCGGACCTTCACGGTGAGCCGGATCGTGATCGTGTCCGCCGTGATCTGGTCGACGCCGAGCATCTCCGGGGGTTCCAGCACGTCCGCCGAGAAGCTGGGTTCCTCGGCGGCCTCGGTGGCCGTGTCGAGCGCGAGTTGGATCGCCCTGTCCACCGGAACGGTGTGGGCGACCGGCAGGTCGACGACGGCCACCGAGAAGCCCTGGCTGAAGTTGCCCACCCGCAGGACCTCGCCGTTGCGCACGTACCAGACGGTGCCGTTGAGGTCCCGTAGCGTCGTCACCCGGAGGCCGACGGCCTCCACCGTGCCGATGGCGTCACCGAGGTCGACCACGTCACCGACGCCGTACTGGTCCTCCAGCATCATGAACATGCCGGACAGGAAGTCTCGGACCAGGTTCTGCGCGCCGAAACCGATGGCGACGCCCACCACACCCGCCGAGGCCAGGATCGGGGCCATCTGGATGCCGAGTTGGTCGAGCACCATCAGCGCGGCCACCCCGTAGATCACGAAGCTGGCGACCGACTTGAGCACCGAGCCGATGGTCCTGGCGCGCTGGGCCCGACGTTCCGACAGCAGCGGCCCCAGGGCGTCCGGTGCCCGCTCCCGCAACGGCGCCAGCAGCGCCGGCACCCGGCCCTCGCCGCCACCCCTGGTCGCCCGGGAGATCATCCGGTGCACCAGCCAGCGGAGCACGAACGCGGCGATCACGATGAGGGCGATCGCGATGCCGTTGACCACGAGCGGGGACAGCTCGGCGACCGTCGCGTTGCCGGTCACCTCGAAGACGCGGTCGCAGATGGACCCGTCCTCGTTCACGCACGCGGGCTCGGGGCCGGGGGAAACGGTGGACACGTCGGCCATGCTAGCCACCCGCGACCGGGGACCCGGTGTTGTCTTCGTTACCCGAGCGTGACCTCCGGGGTGGTGTCGTCGCCCGGGGCACGCGAGGTGGGACGGGTGCGAGGTCACAGGGGGGCCGGATGGGAGGCTCGCGAGGACGCCGAGGGCGAACGACGAGGTCAGAGAAGGGCGGAGGGTCATGGACCTGTTGCTGTTGTCGAACTCCACCAACCACGGACGGGGCTTCCTCGAACACGCGGGGGACGAGGTGCGGGACTTCCTCACCGGGGTGGACCGGCTCGTGTTCGTCCCCTACGCGCTGGCGGACCACGACGGGTACACCGAGAAGGTCCGCACGGCGCTGCGGGACGTCGTGGAGGTCGTCGGGGCGCACGAACGGGAGGACCCCCGGGAGGCGCTGGCGGGAGCCCGAGCGGTGTTCGTCGGGGGCGGCAACTCGTTCCGCCTCCTGTCGAACCTGCGCACCCGGGGACTGCTGGACGCGCTGCGGGGACAGGTGCGGTCGGGGCACCTGCGCTACATGGGGGCCAGCGCCGGGACGAACATGGCCTGCCCGTCGCTGCGCACCACCAACGACATGCCGATCGTGCAGCCGCCCTCGTTCGAGACGCTGGGTCTGGTGCCCTTCCAGATCAACCCGCACTTCCTGGACGCCAGCCCGGGCAGCACGCACATGGGGGAGACCAGGGAGCAGCGGATCGCCGAGTTCCACGAGGAGAACGACGTCCCCGTGCTCGGCCTCCGCGAGGGCGCCTGGGCGCGGGTGTCGGGGACGGCCGCGACCCTCGGTGGCGAGACCGGAGCGGTCCTGATGGAGCGGGGCCGGCCGGCCCGCGAGCTCGCTCCCGGCAGCGACCTCGGGTTCCTGTTGGACGCCCACCCGAGGTTCGACGAGCCGGCCCGCTGAACGGGACACCGGCAGCGGGGGACGGGGCCGGTCACCGCACCCGCCCCGCCCCTCCCCGGCCCACGCCCGGTGCGCGCGGGGTCAGCCGCCGGTCTGCAGGTGGGTCATCGGCCCGTACAGCTCGACGAGGCGGTCGAACTCGGCGGTGTCGTGGAACGAGCAGGTGCCCCGACCGAACCGCTTGGCCACCTCCACGCAGAACCGGACGGCCTGCTCCACCACGTGCGGGTCGGTGGCCCCCGTCGCGGAGCCGGCCACCGCCGTCTCGGTGGTCAACGCGACGCCCACCACGGGCGCCGTGGTCGCCGTCGCCGGCTGGAGGATCGAGTTGACGTGGTACACGCCGTTGCCGTAGGGCGTGATGTCCTGGGTGGTCAGCGGGAGGACGGCCGGGAGCCGGCCGGTGACCTGCTCGACGATGCCCAGCAGGTCCTCGCTGGTGCGCAGGATCCAGCCCTGCCGGACAGTCGGGGAGATCGCGAACCCGTGGTGGTTGAGCACCCGGTTGCCCTTGGTGGTGTCCACCGACAGCACCGCGTCGGCTTCCGCGCTGACCTCGTGCTCGTTCATCTGGCCCATGTCGACCGGCGAGCCCATGAACGGGACCGGGTCGTGCGGCATCGTGGGGGCGTCGGGGCACACGTGGGTGGAGATGACCACGTCCCCGGCGAGCACGTCACCCCGGGCGCGCATGGCCGAGAGCTTCGCCGCCGTGGACAACGCCGTCAGCGCGCCGTCCCCGTCGGAGACGAAGCCGATCTGCTCGGGCCGGGCGCCGAGCCCGCCCAGCCGTCCGATCACGCCCAACGTGGGCGCGGTTCCCCCGGCGAGGCGGCCCTGAGAACCCGGAACGACGCACCGCAGGAAGTCGGTGCGCCCCGACTCGCCGGTCACCCTGGTGACCTCCACCCGGTCGGCTCCGTGGGACCGGAGCCACTCGGCGGCTGCCTCCCCGTCCACCCCCGGGTCGTCGAGCAGGTCGTAGGCGTCCATCACGTGTCGCAGGCTCATGCCTGGTCTCCTTCCTCGTAGCGTTCCCGCCCTCCCAGGGCGAGCGTGGCGACCGCGCCGCCGGCCAGGACCGCGTCGACCACGGGTACTCCCAGGTGGGAGCGCACCCACGGCGCGAGGCGGATCGTGGTGAGGCCGGTGCAGGCGAACAGCAGCACCTCGGCGCCGGCCGCGACCAGGTCGGCGGCGGCGGCGCGGGCGGCGGCGGCGCCCTGGTCGGTGAGCAGGTCGGTCGTGCGGGTCACGCCGTCCGGTCGGCGGGCCGAGACCAGGCGCGCGCCGAGGACGTCACCGACCGCCGGGGGGACCTCGTCGGTGATGCCGAGGACACCCACCCGGTCGCCGGTGGCGAGCGCGGCCGCCGCCGCGGCGGAGCCCGCCCCGATGACCGGGATGCCCACCGCGGCCCGGGCCTCGCGCAACCCGGGGTCGGCGGCGCAGCTGATCAGCAGTGCCGCGCAGCCGGTGCCGGCGAGCGCCCGCGCGGTGTCGACGATCTTGGGAACCGCCAGGGCGTGGCTGGCCTCGTCGTGCACCCCGTACGGCTGGTCCGGGATGCACGCCGACCGGGTCGGCACGTCCCACTCGCGTTCCACCGCCCTGCCGTGCGCGGCGACGAGGTCGGCGTCGGTCGAGCTGACCACGCGGATGACGCCCACCGTGGCCCTGCCGTCCTGGTTGACGGCGGTCATGCGATCACCTCCGCCGCCAGCCGGGCCACCACCGAGCGGGCCAGTGCCACCGGCCGGCCGCTCGCGTTGGCCGCCAGCCGGCGCATCCGTTCCGAGTAACCCATGCAGTCGAGGACGATCCAGTCGGCGCCGCGGTCCGCGAGGTCGGCGGCCGCCCTGGCCACCCCCTGCTCGGCCAGGGCGGCCGGCTCCGCGTAGGGGGTGGCCGCCTCGACGAGCACCCGGTCGGCCGCGTCCCGCCACGTGCCGGCCGCCGTGTCCCGCTGGTCCGGGAGGGGGCACACCACGCCGAGCGTCGCCGCGCCGGCGGCGCTGACCAGGCCCCGCACCCCGTGCACGACGAGGGGCTGGGCGGTGATCAACGGGCGCCGGTGGGGGATGTCGACGAGGTGGCCGGTGCACACGAGCAGGGTCGCCGTGACCCCGGCCTCCTCCACCCAGCGCACGGCGGCCCGCAGGTGCGGCGCCACCAGCGCCCCGTCGAGCGCGACGCCCCGACCGTCGGCGAGGCGGGTCGCCAGCCGCTCGACAGTGGTCTCGCCCGGTGCCAGTGCCGCGATCTCCGCCCGGCCCAGGTCGTCCAGCGCGCCGCGCTCGACGACCTCCACCCGACCCAGCCGGGGCAGCAGCTCCGGCACCAGGTCGACGCGGGGCGACTGGCCGATGGTGACCACGCCGAGCCGGGGGAGACCGCCGGTCACGACAGTCCGCCAGCCATCGCCAGCAACCGGTCCAGGACCGCCGCGTCGGCGCGGACGCCGTCGTGGGCGTAGTCGTTGGTGATCCACGGTCGCAGACCGCGCACCGCCGACGCCGTCGCCAACGAGTGCTCCCGGGCCACGAACATGTCGTCGTAGTACACGGCGGCGAACGCCGGCACCTCGTTCGCCGCCAGCCGCGCCGGGTCGTACAGCGCCGGCCAGTCCGTGCGGGAGGCCAGCAGTTCGGCCGTCTCCCGCAGCGGCGTCAACGCGGGCACCTCAGCGAAGTGCAGCGGGTAGATCATCTCCCCGGTGAACAGGAAGTCCTCCGCGTCCACCGCGAACTCCGGCCGGCGCTGGTACTCGCGTTCGGCCGCCCACGACGAGGCCGTCCCCTGGTTGTAGATCGGCTCGTGCAGCACCGCGTACAGCGGGTTCGCCGCGAAGGACAACGCGGCGCCCAACTCGGCGAGGAACGTGTCACCCAGCCGGTCCCGACCCGGCGAGCCGGCGAAGGCCTGCTCCAACAGGAAGTGCAGGGAGTCGAAGCCCGACCTCGTCCCGAGCTGGATGCCCGCCGTCTGGAACCGCCGAGGGGTCAGGACCTCCCCCGTCGGCAGCCGGGTCTCCCCGGCGGAGAGGACGTCGACGACCCGCCGGACCAGTTCCCGGTCAGCGGGGTGCCGGGCGAAGTAGAGCTCGTTCTGCTCGACTGTCCGGTCGTAGGTGAGCCGGTACACGTCGTCGGCCGTCCCGGCCAGCGGGGGCAACCCGCCGGTGACGAACGCCTCCCGCAGTCCCTCCGGTGCGAACGACAGGTAGCTGAGGGTGACGAACCCGCCGAAGCTCTGGCCGAGCACGCTCCACGGTTCGTCACCCCCGAGGTGCCGGCGCAGCACCTCGGCGTCACCGACGATCGAGTCGGCCCGGAACAGCGACAGGTAGTCCGCCTGGGCCTCGGGGCCACCCACCTCCGCCAGGGTGCGCCGGTTGGCGGGAGTGGACAGCCCGGTGCCCCGCTGGTCGAGGAGCACCACCCGGTAGTCGCGCAGCGCCCTGCCGAGCCAGGTGCTCGGGGCGGTGGGCCGCTGTGCCCGGTTGCCGGGACCTCCCTGGAGCCACAGCAGCCTGGGCAGGTCCCTCCCGGCGTTCGCCGAGGAGACGACCTCCCTGGCGAACACCTCGATCGAGCCCCGCGCGGGGTCCCGGTGGTCGAGGGGGGACTCGACCACGTGTTCGGTGATGACCATGCCTGCTTGGCGGTACTCGTTCACGCGCATGCTCAGTACCCTGACACGCCGAGCTCGCGGCAGATCTCCACCAACTCGGGGTGCACGTAACGACCGTCGATCTCGATGGCCTCCCCATCGAGGTAGATGGAGGGGTTGAGCAGGCTGCCGTCAGTGTGGGCCGCCGCCACCCAGGGCTCGCCGCCGATCCACGCGCCCTTCGTGCCCAGCCCCAGCTCGACGCACCCGAACACGCGCTCGTCCTCGACGATGCGGCCGGTCGGGCGCAGCACTCCGGGGTTGAAGCCCAGCGACCAGTGGGCGATCCGGAACATGTTCGGGTCGTCCAGGCCCTCCATCCAGCGGCGGAACACCGTGGCGTCGGCGTCGCCCTCGATGCCGGTGACGACGCCGTCCTTGACGGGCATCCGCACCGGGGTGCGGAGCAGGCCCAGCTCGTCGGGCGGCCACACGGCGCCGTCGAAGACGAGGACTCCCTGCTGCGTCTCCTCCAGCGGGTTCCAGGAGATCTGCCCGGCCAGCATGATGGTCTCGCCGGGGCGCTCGGCCGGCTTGCCCCGCAGGTTGATCGGGCGATCCCCGTTGCGGGCGGTCAGGTCGGTGCCGGCCGGGGTGGTGATCCGCACCTCGTCGGCCTGCTCCAGCAGGCGCACCAGCGCCTTGCCCAGGCGCATCGTGCCGGCGAAGTCGACCCGGCCCACGGTGTCGACCAGCATCGCCACGTCCATGCCGGTGAGGTTGACGTAGCGGGGCTTGCCGGTCTCCATCGCGTGACGGAACGCGTTGCTGTGCATCAGGTAGCCGACCGCGTACTCGATCCACACGTCGGCCGAGGCGATGGCGCCTGCCACCGGCGACGGTGGCTCCATCGCCGAGCTCGGATTCGTCGGGTACCGCACCACCACGGGGCTGGCGCCAGCGGCCTGCACGGCCTGCGCGGTCAACTCGGCGACGCGGTCGTCGCCGGCGGTGTCGACCGTGATGACCACGGACTCACCGGGCTTGACCAGCATGATCTCCTCGACGAGCTTGCGCGCACCCAGCGCGGCCTCGTAGCTGAGATACCCGCTCCGGGACTCCACCCGGTTGACGACCTCCACGGTGAGCTCCTCTCAGTGCACGCCTGCCGGCGTGCTCGGTGTCGTGTTCTGGAACAACCCGGGGGGCCGGTGCGGCCCCCCGGGACGGATCAGGACCGCAGGACCTGCGCGGTGGCGGCCACCGAGTCCCCGGCGATCAGGCCGGCGCCGACGAGGGACAGTTCCTGGTCGGCGGCGGCGCCGCGAACCCGGCGGTAGATCACCCGTCCGAGCAAGGCGGCGAAGACCAGCCAGCACGCGTTGACGCTGCCGACCAGCAGGCCGGTGGCGAGCAGGACGCCCATCTGCCGGCGGGAGCCGCCGATGAGCTGGATCAGCGCGCCCGGCACCGCCCAGATCAGCATGTTCGTCAGCACGCCGTCCGCGCCGAGACCGGCCTTGATGGTGTCGGCGTAGACCGTGGCGACCGGCGGGATGCTCCCGCCTTCGAGGAAGGACCGCCACAGCAGCGCGACCATGCCCAGCGCGACGAGGCAGCCGATGGCCGAGGCGAGGTACTGCTGGCGGCGGCCCGCCAGCTCGAAGGCGGTGTTCTGCTCCTCGCGGCGGAGCATCCACCCGGCCTTGAGGTCGTAGCCCATGTCGGCGAACGCCGGTCCGGTGGTGGCCGTGTAGGCGGTCAGCAGCACCAGGGGCACGGTGGGAATCCCCACGAGGAGGCCGCAGACCAGGAAGATCAACGTGACGGCGAAGGCGGGGAACCACCCGGCGTGCATGGCGGCCAGGCCCACGATGATCTCGTGGACCAGGGCGGCGAAGCCGGCGAAGAGGACCCAGCCGATGAGCGCCATCGGGCTCATGTCCGCCCACAGCCCCGAGAGCACGGCCAGCAGCACCGCGCCCAGCACGAAGAGCACGAAGCCCTCCCCGAAGGCCCGGCGCAGGCGGGCCGGGTCCACCGTGGGACGGCCGGGCTCGACCTCCTCGACGGCCGGCTGGCCGGCCTTGGACGCGGTGGCCGCTGCCCGGGCTGCCGCCTTGGCGGAACGACGTCCCACCAACAGGTGGATCGCCTGCCCGAGGGCGACCAGACCGGCGCCGATCATGACGCCGTGCGGGATGTAGAGCGCGGTCAGGTCGACGTCGAACAGGCCGGGTCCGTACTGGTTGACGAACAGCCCGACACCGAACATCAGCAGCGCCCACATGTTCCCGATGAGGGCGACACCGGCGGCGGACATCGCCAGCCCCGCGAAGGCGCCGACGACACCGACCACGGCGCCACCGGCGAGGATCAGCGCCCGCCGGCCGCCCCGGTCGCCGGCGAGGATGGTCTCGGCGGCGGCGACGCCGGGCGGCCAGGTGCCGGTGGCGGGGAGGAAGGCGCTGTCGAACGCCCGGTAGAGCACCCAGATGTCGATCATCAGCCCGGCGGCGCTACCGATCAGCATCGGCCACACCAGGTCGGGACGCCCGAAGGCGAAGGGGATGGCGATCGGGGTGAGCAGTGCGTTCGCGGCGGCGAAGGTGGCGGCGGAGATCGCGCTCTGCGTCAGGTTCTGCCGGTGGATGCTCCGCATCTTGCTGAGCCCCAGGATCGACACCCGGCCCAGCAGCATGGCGAGCAGCGCGCCGATGACCGAGGTGTTCGCCGAGATGCCCAGCGTGGTGATGAGGTGCAGGCCGATCAGCGCCCCGAAGGCGCTGAGCGCGACGATCAGCACGAACGTCAGCGGCTCGAACACCGTGGGGTGGTGGAGCGGACGAGCCGGGGTGGACCGAGTCCGAGACATACCGGCTTCCTTTCTGGGACGAGCCGCCGCGACGGGCACTGCTCGGGTGGGGATCAGATCGGGAGCGGAGCCCCCCAACCCGACTGCGGATCAGTCGGGTTGGGGGGCTCCGGGTGGGGAACCGAAACGCTGGGTGAGCGCGTCGGCGGCTGCGACGACCCGTTCGGCGATCGCGTCGAGTTGGGGGCGCAGGTGCGCGGCGGCGCCGACGACGGCGACCGAGCCGAGGACGGTCCCGTGGGCGAACACCGGAGCGGCGACCCCGACGACCCGGGCGTCGTGTTCTCCGAACGAGACCGCGTAACCGCGCTCCCGCACCTCGGCGTAGCGCCGTCGCAGCTCGGCGCGGGTGCCGATCGTCGCGTCGGTCGCTCCCTCGAGCTCGGGTGCGAAGAGGGCCGGGATCTCCTCCTCCGGGTAGAAGGCGAAGATCGCGTGCCCGCTGGCCCCGCCGTGCCCGGGGAAGAGCTGGCCGACCGCCGAGGTGTACCGGAACGGGCCTGGCTGGTCCACGGCCACCGAGCACCGGTAGCGGCCCCCGTCGGCGACGTTGAAGACCGTGCTCTCCCCTGTCGTCTCGGACAGGTCGAGCAGGATCGGGCGGACCACCGTGCTGATGCCGTCGCCACGCTCGGCCAGCCGGCCCAGGCCGACCAGCGCCGGCCCGAGGCGGTAACGCCGGGTCCTCGGGTCGGCGACCAGGAAGTCCCGTCGCGCCAGGGTCGCCATCAGGCGCTGAACCTGGGACTTGTCCAGGTCGAGGCGCCGCGCGAGGTCGGAGACCCCGTGCTCGGGTTCCCGCTCGGTGAACGCGGCGAGCACCAGCAGCGCGCGGTCCGCGGTCTGTAATACGCCGCTGGGGGCGCGGGAGGACGACGACATGAACGCTCCGAGGGAGGAATCGTTGCGATAATCGCAACGGCGTTTCATTTATGTCACCCATAACAGGCCCGCTACGGCTTGTTGTCAAGACAAGAAGCCCGGGAAACACGCGAACGAAATCTGGATGACGTCCCACTGTCACCCGTCCAGCTGGGAGCGGCTGGACCACCTCGGCGCCGAGACGCGGTCACCCCACGACTCCCGGCCTGGTCACGGGACCTGCACCGGTACAGCCCTCGCGTCGGGCGGCTGGCCGCGGCCCATCGAGCGGTGGGCCATGAGGAACCCGTCGCCGAGGGCGACGGCGGGCACACGGACAGCGAGAGCACCAGCCGTCGTCACCGACGGTGACGGGCTGGTGCCCAGGATGGAGCCGTCCCGTCGCCGACCACCACCTCCTCCGTCACCTCCTGGTGCCCCCACGTTCACGTGGCCGCGCCAAGCTCGTGGGTCGACCATCGACGCGGGGAGGTCCAGGGGTGAACAGCGTGTCCGGGGACGGTGCCGCCGACCGGCTGTCGCGGCAGCTGGGGACCGGGGGAGCCGTGGTCGTCGGCCTCGGGGCGATGCTGGGCGCCGGGGTCTTCGCGGTCCTCGCCCCCTCGGCCCAGGTCGCCGGTGCCAACCTGCTGCCCGCGTTGGCTGTCGCGGCCCTCGTGGCCTGCTGCAACGCGATCTCCTCCGCCAGGCTGGCCGCACGCCACCCCGAGTCCGGCGGCGCGTACGTCTACGGGCGGGAGCGGCTCGGGCCGTTCTGGGGACACCTGGCCGGCTGGGGCTTCGTGGTGGGCAAGACGGCCTCCTGCGCCGCCATGGCGCTCACCGCCGCCGCCTACCTGCTCCCCGCCGCGAGCGGCCCAGGCCGCACGGCACTCGCCGTGGGGGTCGTGCTCGCGCTGACCGCGCTGAACTACCGGGGAGTGCGGAAGTCAGCGGCGCTGACGAGGGCACTCGTCGCCATCACCCTGGCGGTGCTCACCCTGGTGGTCGTTCTCGCCCTGACCTCGGACGGCGCGGACGCCGCCCGCCTGGCCCCACCCGCCGGCACCGGCGGAGCGGGCGTGCTCCAGGCCGCCGGTCTGCTGTTCTTCGCCTTCGCCGGTTACGCGAGGGTGGCGACCCTGGGGGAGGAGGTGCGCGACCCGAGCCGGACCATCCCCCGCGCGGTCGCCGTGGCGCTTGGCCTCACCCTCCTGGTGTACGTCGCGGTCGCCGGTGCCGCCCTGGCCGCGGTGGGACCGGCGGAGCTGGCCGCCGCCCCCGACCCCCTCGCCACCGTGGTCGCCGCCAGCGACGTGCCCTCCCTCACCCCGCTGGTCCGGGTGGGGGCGGCCGCGGCCGCGCTCGGGGCGCTGCTCGCCCTGGTCCTGGGCGTCTCCCGCACCGTGTTCGCGATGGCCAGGGATGGGCACCTGCCCCGCCGGCTGGCGGCGGTGCACCCCCGCTTCGGAGGCCCGCACCGCGCGGAGGTCGCGGTCGGGCTGGTCGTCGCGGTCCTGGTGAGCCTCGTGGACCTGCGCGACGCCATCGGGTTCTCCTCGTTCGCGGTGCTCGTCTACTACGCCATCGCCAACGTCGCCGCGTGGACCCTGTCCCGCGAGGAACACCGCCCGCCGCGAGTCGTGCCCGCGACGGGCCTGCTCGGTTGCCTGGTCCTCGCCGTCACCCTGCCCGCGGGTTCGGTCCTGGCCGGGATCGCGGCACTCGGCCTCGGCGTCCTCAGCTGGGCCGGTCGGCGCTGGGTCGGCGGCCGACGACGACGCTGAGCGGGGTGCGGGGCCCGGACCGGCGCGGCCGTCAGCCGAGATCCAGACCGGTGGCCTCCGCGAGGAAGGCGAGCTGGTCCACGGACAACGCCACCGACCGCGACACCGACCTCGCGCCGTGCCCGACCTCGGTCTCGCGGCGGAGCAACACCGGGCGTTCCGCCGGCTCACCCGAGGTCGCGTGCTGGAGGGCCGCGCACATCTTCCTGGCGTGGCAGGGATCCACCCTGGTGTCGGAGTCGAAGACCGTGAACAGCACGGAGGGGTACCTCGCCCCGGAGACCACGTGGTGGTAGGGGGAGTAGGCCAGCAACCAGTCCAGCTCCTCCGGGACCTCGGCGCTCCCGTACTCGTCGTTCCACGTGCGGCCGAGCAGGAAGTGCTCGTAGCGCACCATGTCCAACAGGGGGGCCGAGCACACCACCGCCCGGTACAACTCGGGCCGCTGGGTCAGCGCCGCGCCCACGAGCAGACCGCCGTTGGACCCGCCCATGATCGCGAGCTGCTCGGGCGTGGTCCAGCCCTGGGCCACGAGGTGTTCCGCCGCCGCGTGGAAGTCGTCGAACACCCGCTGCTTGTGCTGGCGCATCCCGGCGCGGTGCCAGTCCTCGCCCTCCTCACCACCCCCGCGCAGGGAGGCGACGACCCACACGCCACCGGCGGCCACCCACGCCAGTGCCGCCGACGAGTAGCCGGGGCGCCGGCTGACCGAGAACCCGCCGTAGCCCGTCAGCAGCGTGGGACGAGGGCGGTCCGGCACGCCCGCCGGGGAGACGACGAACATGCGCACGAGCTGCCCGTCGGCCGAGTGGTACGAGATCTGGTCCGTGCGCACCTCGGGGGGCCGCACCGCTCCCGGTGCCGGACTCACCAGCCCGGCTGGCCCGGTGAGCACCGAGTGCTCCAGCACTCCCGGCGGCGTGACGAAGTCCGTCCACCCGATCCAGATGCGGTCCTCGTCGTGCCCCGTCTGGTCGTCGACGGTGGAGAGGCCGGTGACCGCTCCCGGCCCGGGCAGCGGCACGTCTCCGAGCGGCTCACCCGTCGTGGGGTGGTGCAGCGACAGTTCCGACCTGGCATGACGTGAACGGAGCACGACCAGGCTGGACGGGTGTTCCGGGCCACCTGGCAGGTACCGCGCCCCTTCCAGGACGGCGTCGGGCTCCTCCGGGACCAGCTCGCGCCACTCGGCACGCTCCGGCCGTTCCGGGTCGGCCACGCACAGCCGCCAGCGGGGCGCGCCGTCGGTCGTGCGCACCACCAGAACCCCGGTCCGGTCCACCCAGGGGTCGACCCGGATCCCGTCACGCTGGTCCACCAGTTGGGTCAGGGTGCCGCCGGCCTGGAGGTCCGCGATCCACACCGAATCGCGGGGGGCGGTGCCCGGGCGCGCGGTCACCAGCAGCCACCGGCCCCGGGGGCACACCCGCACGCCGTAGTAGTTCGTCGGGTCGAGTCCCTCACCGAGGACGACCTCGTCCTCCGAGCTGTCCTGGCCCACGACGTGCCGCAGGACCCTGCGGTGGAACTGCTCCTCACCGGCGGGGACCCGTTCCGGCGGCAGGCGGCGGACGTAGTAGAACTCCTTGCCCCCCGGTAGCCAGGCCACGGCCGAGTAGCGGCACCGGTCGATGGGGCCGTCCACCCGCTCGCCGGTCCGCACGTCCACCACGAACAGCACGGAGTGCTCGTCGCCGCCAACGGACAGCTGGTACGCGAGCAGATCGCCCTCCAGGCTGGGCGACCAGGTGTCCAGGGTGGTGCGACCGGACGGGTCGATCTCCGCGACGTCGATGAGTGGGCGTTCCCGCCAGGATCCGTCGTCGGCGCGTTCCCGGACGTGGAGCACGACGTGGTCCTGCCCGGGAACCCGCCGGGTGAGGAAGGCGCGGCCGGCGCGCCAGGTCGGAACGGAGACGGAACCGGCCGAGGTCAGCTCGGTCAGACGGGCGTCGAGCGCCTCCCTGCCGGGAAGTCCGTCGAGGCGACGCCGCGTCAGTTCGTCCTGCTCGCGGTGCCAGGACTCCGTCTCGGGGGAGTCGCCCCGTTCCAGCCACCGGTAGGGATCAGGGACCGGTCGGCCGTGCAGGTCGTCGACGAGATCGAGCCGACGTGCCCGGGGGTAGTCATCGACTGCGCCGTTCGGGGGTGCGGGGCTGGCGGTCACCCGCTGACCTTAGAGAACCGGGCGCGGTCGGCCGCCGTCAGGTTCGGTTCCACCACGTGGCTCGCTGTGAGTTGCGACACGAATGGGCGGGTCCGGGGGACCTGTTTTCGGTGTATCGGCTTTTCACAGGTGCGCGGAAGCCACCAGATGTGGTCGACTAGTCCACGCTAGCGGTGGAGGTGGTCGAGTGCCCGACCGACAACCCACTCCGATCGGCGTGGCTGACGGGTTCGCATCCCGGTCCGTCCTGCGTGCCCCACGGCCGCACGCGGACGCCGCGGCCGACGGTGGAGGAGAACGACACGGCCCAGTGGGCGTGCTGGCGCCAAGTATGGACCATGCCCGGAGAGCATCGACCGGCGGGTCGATCATCCCGGCACGTCGGCGGGTCCTGCTGCTCAACGCGACCTACGAGCCATTGACCGCCCTGCCGTTGCGGCGGGCGGTGGTGCTGGTGGTCTGTGGGAAGGCCGAGGTGGTGCACCGGGACCCAGCTGGCAGTGCCCTGCGGGCGGCCGCCCTGGTGCAGGAGGTGCCCTCGGTCATCCGGCTCAGCCGGTACGTCCGGGTCCCCTACCTGGGCCGCGTGCCGCTGACCCGCGCCGGTCTGATGCTGCGGGACCGGCACCGGTGCGCCTACTGCGGTGGCCGTGCCGACACCGTCGACCACGTGGTGCCCCGGAGCCGAGGGGGGCAGCACGTGTGGGAGAACTGCGTGGCCAGCTGCGCGCGTTGCAACCACCGCAAGGCTGACCGCCTGCTCCTGGAGATCGGGTGGAGGTTGCGGGTCCTCCCGAGGGCGCCGCACGGGCCCCACTGGCGTCTGTTGGCGGGCGCCGGCGAGACCGATCCGCTCTGGTTGCCCTACCTCGGGGAGGCGGCCTAGCCGCACCCGGCCGAGGCGGGGTGCTGGCGGCGGCGGACCACCTCCGGTGGAGCCTCGGGCGTGGCCGAGCTGGAGGAGGCACGAGCGCCCGCCCATGTCCCGCCCGGTGCGCTGCGCCAGGTCGCGCGGTCGACCACTGGTCATGCTCGGGTGTCCCGGCTGCCGTGAGACCCCGGTCCGGCTCCGTGCCGAACCGGGGTCTCACCGGGAACACGCCGCCGAGGCTGGCGGCGGGCCAGCTCAGCGCGTGACGCGGATGCCGGCTTCGGTGACGCGGATGCCATCACGAGTGACGCGGATGCCGGCCTTGGTGACGCGGATGCCGTCGCGGGTGACGCGGATGCCGGCCTTGGTGACGCGGATGCCGGCGCGGGATGAGCGGTGGGGTGGCTTCTGCGGGGTGACGCGGATGCCTGCTTCGGTGACGCGGATGCCATCACGAGTGACGCGGATGCCGGCCTTGGTGACGCGGATGCCGTCGCGGGTGACGCGGATGCCGGCGTTGGGCGTGGAGTGGTTGGGGGTTCGGGGGGTGACTCGGATCCCGGATTCGGTGACGCGGATCCCGTCGCGGGTCACGCGGATCCCGGCGCGGGTCACCCGGATGCCCGCACTGGTCGGTGCTGAGCACCCCGCACCGCTGGTGCGCCCCCGGCTCGGCACCCGCTCGCCGGCGCTCCCGCACCGGGGACCACCGGGACGAGAGACGAGGGCACCGGACGGCTGGGGCGCGAGTCCGCGCGTGCTGCTTCCACGACGAATCACCAAGTGGCCGGACATGCGGATCCTCCTCGGACAGCTGATCACGAGAATGGGAACGAGCTGGAACTGCGCGAGTGCTCGTCAGCATGCGCACGGGGCCCGGGCCGCCCACCACAGAAGCTAGGAGCGGGGTGGACGTGGCACAAGCGGCCAGGTGGCGGCCTGGCGTACGCCGTTTCCACCGGTGGGATGAGTAGCGGAGCGAGGGAAGTGCACGGGTAGTGCGCAAACGCTGTGACGCAACCGAGGGATGGCGGGGAAATGTCACCCACACAGCGAACTGTCGGTGAGTTGGTCACACCTGGTTCACCTTGGCCGAGTGGCTGGCCCGGGCCGCCGTCCGAGGACCCGCAGGAGGCGCTTGGCCCAGGTCATCGGTTACCGTACGGGCCGTGACCATCATGGAGACAACACTCGTCTTCGTGCTGATCCCACTCGTCCTCTATGGGCTGGTCGCGCTGCTGACGCTGCGGAAGCAACCCGTTCGCGACACACGCTACCGCCCGGGGCAGGAGTGGACGCACGAGCCGATCTGGTGGACCGCCAACCCGGCAGGGCTGCGCGGATCCCAGCGACACGTCGCCGAGGAACCGACCGAGGGCCTCCAGACGACGACGATCCAGGGAGGCGCCCGTGGGAACTGGTGAAGTGGCGCAGCGCAGTGCGGAAGCTGACGCCGAACTGGGGTACGGGGAGGCCAGGACGGTGACCGGGCGGGTCTCGGTCGCCAAACGGGTGCTGCCCGAGGAGTCGGACTCCCCGTTCGGGCACAACGAGCTCGCGCGACTCGACGAGGCCCTCACGCTCACCACGAGGGCTACCGGACTGGACTTCAGCATCTACCTGGGTGGGCTCGGCGAGAACACGCGCCGCCAGGCCGAGGAACTGCACGCGTCCCTCGGCGCGAGGGCGACCGACTCCGTGCTGATCGCCGTCTCGCCCGAGCAGCGGGTCGTGGAGTTGGTGACCGGAGAGGAAGCCGGCCGTCGCATCCCCGACCGCAGCTGCAAGCTCGCGGTGATGAGCATGGTGGCCTCCTTCAAGGAGGGCGACCTGGCCGGTGGCCTGCTGGACGGGCTGCGGATGCTGTCCGACCAGGCGGGCGTGGACATCCAGCGCGACTGACGCCGGGCGGGGCGGTCAGCGCGGCCCGCCCTCCACCACGTCCCACGTGCGCCCCGGCCGGTGCGGGCCCCGGGGACGACCGCCTTCCCCCACCCGCGCGGCCCCCGCTCGGGGCGTGCCCGGTCGGCGCGTCCCGAGCGGGTCGGTTCCGGCCGAACTCCGGCTCGTACCGATCTCGGGTTCGCTCCGCCCCCGGAGGCGACCCGCCAACGGGACGCCTCCAGGAACGGTCCGCGTCACTGCCCGTCGAACTCCCGGGCCGCCAACGCCCGCACCACACCAGCACGCCCCTCGGACACCAGCCGGCGCAACGCGGGCGGGTGCTCGGCGGCGAGCCACTCGTCGGCGGCGGACACCGTCTCCTCCGACACGGCCCACGACGGGAAGAGCCCGACCACGGCCGGCTGGGCGCGTTCGATGGAACGCCTGCTCCACACGTCCGCGATCTCGGCGAAGTACCGCCCCACGTAGTCCGCCAACAGCTCGGACTGGCCCGGGTGCGCGAAGCCCGCGATGATGGCCTCGTTGACCGCGTTGGGCAACTCGTCGTCGAGCGTGGCCCGCCGCCAGGCCTCGGCCTTGTCGGCGGCCGTGGGGCGCAGCGCCAGTGCCCGCTCGGCCTGTCGGCGACCCGTCGCGGTGTCGTCCCGCTCCCGCTCCGCCTCGACCTCGTCCGCGCCAGCCGAGCCGTGGGCGACCAGCGCCTGGAGCAGCCGCCAACGCAGGTCGGTGTCCACCGTCAGCCCCTCGGGGACGTCCACCCCGTCGAGCCAGCCGCGTACCGCCGCCTGCTCCGCCGCACCCAGCACCGCGCCGCTCAGCGAGTTGACGAAGGCCAACTGGTGGTCCGATCCCGGCTCCGCCGTCCTGACCAACTCCAACACCCGGGAGCTGAACCGCGACCAGCCCTCGGCCCGCCAGTCCTCGGCGGCGTAGAAGTTCAGGGCGGTCTGGGCCTGGAGCAACAGCCGTTGCACCACGCCGACCTCCGGTTCGCGGTGCACCCCGTTGAGGACCAGGTTCACGAAGTCCCTGGCCTTCAGCTCCGCCTCGCGTGCCATCTCCCACGCCGCCGACCAGCACAGCGTGCGCGGCAACGACTCCTCGACGTCGGAGATGCGGTCGATCAGGGTGGTCAACGACTCCGGGTCCAGGCGCATGTGGCAGTAGGTCAGGTCGTCGTCGTTGACCAGGACGAGCCGCCCCCGGTGCTGCCCGACCAGCTCCTCGACCGGGGTCCGCTCGCCGGAGACGTCCAGCTCGACCCGCCGCACCCGGACGAGACGGCCGGTCGCCGGGTCCTCGTCGTACACGCCCACCGCGACCCGGTGGGTGCGCAGTTCGCCCGCACCTGGCCTGGCCGGTCCCTGGATCACGTCGAAGGAGGTGAAACGGCCCTCGGAGTCCAGCTCGAAGCGGGGTCGCAGCGAGTTCAGGCCGGTCGTCTCCAGCCACTCGGCGCTCCACCAGGACAGGTCGCGGCCGGACGCCTGCTCCAGCGCGGACAGCAGGTCGGCGAGGGTGGCGTTCTCCCAGGCGTGGCGCTCGAAGTAGAGCCGCAGACCAGCCAGGAAGTTCTCCAGGCCCACGTAGGCGACCAGCTGCTTGAGCACGCTGGCGCCCTTGGCGTAGGTGATGCCGTCGAAGTTGACCTCCACCGCGTGCAGGTCGGGGATGTCGGCGGCGACGGGGTGCGTCGAGGGCAGCTGGTCCTGCCGGTACGCCCAGGACTTCTCGATGTTGGCGAAGGTGGTCCAGGCGTGCGTGTACTCCGTCGCCTCCGCCTGGGCGAGCACACTGGCCCAGGTGGCGAACGACTCGTTGAGCCACAGGTCGTTCCACCAACGCATGGTGACCAGGTCGCCGAACCACATGTGGGCCATCTCGTGCAGCAGCGTCTCGCACCGGCGCTCGTACAGGTACCGGGTGACCCTGGACCGGAAGACGTAGTCCTCCAGGTAGGTGACGCAGCCGGCGTTCTCCATCGCTCCGGCGTTGAACTCGGGCACGAAGCACTGGTCGTACTTGCCGAAGGGGTACCGGACCCCGAACGCGGAGTTGTAGAAGTCGAAGCCCTGCTTGGTCTCGGTGAACAGCCGCTCCGCGTCGAGGTGCTCGGCGAGCGAGGCCCGGCAGTAGAGGCCGAGGGGGATGCCGTCGTGCTCGTCCCGCCACTCCGCGTAGGGGCCCGCCACCAGTGCGACCAGGTAGGTCGACATGCGTTCCGTGCGCCGGAAGACGTGGCGCACCCCGCTGTCGGCGGTGTCCTCGGTGCGTTCCGCCGCCGCGTTGGAGATCACCTTCCAGTCGGCGGGCGCGGTCACGACGAGGTCGTAGACGGACTTCAGGTCGGGCTGGTCGAAGCAGGCGAACATGCGCTTGGCGTCGGCCGTCTCGAACTGCGTGTACAGGTACACGCCGCCGTCGACGGGATCGACGAACCGGTGCAGGCCCTCGCCGGTGTTCATGTAGCGGCAGTCGGCCACCACCACCAGCTCGTTGTCCTCGGCGAGATCGGGCAGCGCGATCCCGTCCTCCTCCCGGTAGGCGCTGACGTCCAGCTCCGTCCCGTTGAGGACCGCGCGCTCGACCCGGTCGGCGACCAGGTCGATCCAGCTGCTCGCGCCGGGTGTCCCACCGCGGAACCGGACGGTCGTCGTGGAGCGGAAGGTGTGCTCCCCCGGCTTCCCCCGGCCGTCGGTGAGGTCCAGTTCGACGGCGTAGGACTGCACGGAGAGCAGGGCGCTCCGTTCTGCGGACTGTTCTCTGGTCAGGTTCGGTGCGGCCACTGGCTACCTCGGTTACACGACGTCGTGGGTGAAGGGACACCGCATCCAATCACGATCAACCGGTGCCGTGCGGCCACGGCTCGCCGTCGTGCGGGCCGCCGCCAGGGTCGCCGTCCCACCGAGGGCGGGGAAACCGTCGGGGTGGGCTGGTAGGAGTTGGCGCGCGTTTCGGAGGCCAGTCCGGTCCGGCGCCGGGAATAGGACCGGCGACGGCGGTGGTTGAGTGCGGACGTAAGCCCCACCCCGGCACCGATCAAGTTGGAGGCGTGACAGTGTCCGCAGACTCCCCGTCCAAGCCGCGCGTTCGTTTCTGGTTCGACCCGGCGTGCCCGTTCGCCTGGATCACCTCCCGGTGGGTGCTCGAGGTCGAGAAGGTGCGGGAGATCGACCTCTCCTTCCACGTCATGAGCCTGTCGGTCCTCAACGAGGATCGGGACCTGCCCGCCGAGTACCGGGAACTGATGACCAAGGCCTGGGCGCCGGTCCGGGTCGCCGTCGCCGCGGCCGCTCAGCACGGCGAGGAGGTGCTGCGCCCGCTCTACACCGCGTTCGGCACCCGGATCCACCTCGAGAAGGACCGGGACTACGACCGGGTGATCAGCAAGTCGCTGGCGGAGGTGGGTCTGCCGGCCGACCTGGCGGACGCCGCGACGAGCACCGAGTACGACGAGCGGCTGCGCGCCAGCCACCACGAGGGGATGGACCCGGTGGGGATGGATGTCGGCACCCCCGTCATCCACGTCGACGGCGTCGCGTTCTTCGGCCCCGTCCTGACCAGCATCCCCCGGGGTGAGGAGGCGGGGGCGTTGTTCGACGCGTCCCGGACCCTCGCGGCCTACCCGCACTTCTTCGAGTTGAAGCGGACCCGCACGGGAACGCTGGACTTCTCCTGACCGGTCAACTCCAGCCCCAGTTCATCCCGTAGATGCCGGCGGCGAGATCGACCTCGATCATGGCGGCGGCGTTCGACGCGCCCAGGGGGACCTCGCGGACGTCCTGCCTGGGCGCGTCCCCGCTGGCCTGGTAGTAGCGCTGGCAGTGGGTGGGCAGCGAGGTGGGGGCGAACTGGACCTGGAGGACGTACTGCCGGGTGGGGAAGAGGAAACGCCGGTCGTGGTACCCGGCGGGCTCCGAGGGGGGCAGCTCCATCTCGTACTCGAAGACGGTCGGTTCGCCGGTGCCCAGGACGCGGTCAAGGACGAGTTCGGCCATCACGAAACCGCTGGCCGGGTCGCGGTGCACCTCCCCGAGGGTGCAGTAGCGGGTGCTGATGGCGGCGGCGGTGCGCTCGGGATCGTCACTCCGGTACACGAGGAACGTGCTCGACACCCCGTCCACCGCCGCCTGCATCACCATCCTGGTCCGGATCGCCAGCTCGTCGCGCCGCGCGTCGACCACCAGCAGGTCGTGCACGGCCAGCGGGATGAGCTGGTCGGGGGAGGGCACTCCGAGGCTCGCCCGCAGGTCGCGCAGCGTCTCCTGGTCACCGAAGAGCTGGTCCATGTCCAGGCTCCTCGGTGTCCGGGACACCCATCGACCCCGGGGGCGTCGCGGGCCCAGCAGGGCGGTGAGGGAGGAGTCGGGGAGGGCGAGCACCTCCTCCAGGATCTGGACGCCCCGCAACGACTCGGGACGTTCCGGTCGGCTCCGACCGTGCCGCCAGTAGCTGAGGGTCGTCAGGCTGATGCGCACGCCCCGCTCGGCCAACCGGTGCTGGATGCGGTCGAGGCTCAGACCGCTCGTCTCGATGGCGAGCCGCAACGCGTCGCTGAACGGTCCGTGTTCGAGGGCGTCCTGGAGCTCCCGGTGCAGGGAGTCCCGGCGTGGTGGACCGGACGTGGAGGACGGTGGCCCGGTGACCCGCCGGTTCGGTCGCATGTCCACCTCCCCTCGGTAGCGCGACGTCCGTCGCCCTGAGCACCGTTGCGGCACAGGATATGCCACCCGGGCAGCACCCGCCGTCAAGATCAACTGGCGGGACGTGATCGGTCAGAGGGACGGGCAGCCGTCGTCGCGCCACCAGTCGGGGGGCTGGTCGGAACCTCGGGGCGGGTCGCGCGCACCCGCGCCGCGATGACCGCCATCGTCTCCTCGGGATAGGGCGGCTCCCCACCGCCGGGAGCGGCCCGGTCGGGCGAGCCGGACTGGCACGACACCACCGCCCGCTCCACATCGTCGGCCTGTGCCAGGACGAAGGCCGCGTCCACCGGTTCCCCGTGACCGGGCACGACCACCCCGTTCGCCGGAACCAACCCGGCGAGGCGCCGGAGGGCGCCCGGCCACTCCAGCGGGTAGGAGTCGCCGAAGTCCGGTGGCGCGCCCTGCTCGACGAGGTCACCGGCGAACACCGTGCCGGTGTCCGGTACCTCGACCACCACGTCGTGATCGGTGTGGCCGCGCCCGAGGTGGCGCACCAGCACCGTGCGGCCGCCCAGGTCGAACGTGGTCGGGTCGGCGGGGAGCGGACGTGGGAGGACGGGGCGACGGACCCGGTCCAACCGGTCGGCGATCGCCGACCGCCCCTCGGCCCGGTACCGGGCCACCCACTCCGTGCGCTGCGCGGCGGCGGTCCGCTCCAACGCCTCGACGGCGTCGGGGTGCGCCCACACCGGGCACGGCAGGAAGGCCTCGCTCCCGAAGCAGTGGTCGAAGTGGACGTGCGTGAGGACCACCGTCCACGGCAGTTCGGTCAGCGCGCGCACCTCGGCCGCGAACTCGGCCCCCTGTTCCCGGTCGCCCCGGGTGTCGACGACCAGGCAGCGGTCGCGTCCGACGACCAGGCCGACGGACAGGTCCAGTTCCCGGTACCGGCGCGCCCACACCCGGTCGCCGACCTCGATCCAGGTCCCGGCGCCGATGTCCTCGTCCTCGTGCGGTCCCACCCGTCCAGTATCGCGTGGCGGGCCACGGCGCGGAGCGGCCGTGGACGCCCCTCGTGTGGGCGGGTCCCGGCCGTGCGAGGGGCTCAGCCTCCCCGGAGCACGCCGTCCCGCAGCACCGGCACCGCATGGGAGACGTCGTGGCACCCCGCGAGCTCGAGGTCCGCCCCGAAGCCCGCCGCCCGCAGCTCCCGGCCCGACACGCTCTCGGCCAGCACGGTGCCCAGGGCGCCCGCGTACGACTCGAACGCGGTCGCGGCCACCTCGGCCTCCGCCGAGACGTCGATCAGCGGCTCGACGGCGCGCAGGGCCGAGACGATGGAACCCGCTCCCAACAGGTCCTCCACCGCCGGTCGCGGCGTGTCGTCGGGCCACCGCTCACCGGCGGCGATGACGCCCACCGGCCGGCCGGCGCGCCACGCCGCAGCCGCTCCCGCGACCGCCGCCGCGTTGCGCGGGCACCCGACGAGGACGGTCGCGGAGGATCCCGCCGCGAGGGAGCAGAGCGTCGCCCCGTTCGGCGACGGCAGGGCCAGCAGGGTCCGCGTCTCCAGCGTGGACAGGGATTCGGGGCTCAACGACCAGCCCGCGCCGCGCTGACGGCTGGCCAGCACCGCTCCGGCCCGCGCGGCCGCCTCCGCCGCGCGGGCGTCCCGCCAGCGCAGGGGCAGCACCGAGGCGCCACGCCCCACCGCGACGTCCACGGCGGTGGAGAAGGAGAGGACGTCGACCACCACCAGCACACCGCAACTGGGGGCGAGGTTCGCCATGCCCCGCTCTCCCCAGTCCAGCCTGACATCGAAGCCAGCCTGTTCGAACACCCCGTCGCCCGGCGCCGCCAAGGTCACGGCGCGATGGTGGCACGGCGGGACGTCGTGGCGGGGGCACGGGTTCCCGTGCGGCCCGCGGCGTTTGGCAGACTGCCCCCGTGCGCGTCTACCTGGGAGCCGACCATGCCGGCTTCGAACTCAAGGAACACCTGGTCGGGTGGCTGACCGAACAGGGCCACGAGGTCGTCGACGTCGGCCCCCACGCCTACGACCCGTTGGACGACTACCCGCCGTTCTGCGTGGAGGCCGCCCGCCGGGTCGTCGCGGACCCGGGCAGCCTGGGCATCGTGCTCGGTGGCTCCGGCAACGGTGAGCAGATCGCCGCGAACAAGGTCCCCGGGGCCCGTGCCGCCCTCACCTGGAGCGTGGAGACCGCGCGACTGGCGCGGCAGCACAACGACGCCCAGTTGGCCGGGGTGGGCGCGCGGATGCACACCCGGGAGGAGGCCACCGCGATCGTCGCGGCCTTCCTGGAGACACCGTTCTCCGGCGAGGACCGGCACGGTCGACGGCTGGAGCTGCTCGCCGAGTACGAGCGCACCGGCACGCCGCCCGCCCTGCCGGCGTCCTGACCCCGCACGCCGGGCGCCTGGCCCCGGTCCCGGCGGGGCACGAGGACGCGGGCCGGCGCCGAGGAGGCCAGGTCCTCGCCCGCCGACCGAGGAGGCCCTGATGCCGGAAGGACACACCCTGCACCGGCTGGCCCGACGTCACCGGGAGCTCTTCGTCGGGGCCCCGGTGGAGGTCACCAGCCCGCAGGGACGGTTCGCCGCCGAGGCGTCGCGGTTGGACGGTCGGGTGCTGGTCGCTGCCGAGGCCCACGGGAAGCACCTGCTGCACCGCTACGAGGCCGCCCCGGTGGTGCACATCCACCTCGGTCTGTACGGGACGTTCACCGAAGGAGCTCGCCCCGCGCCGGAACCGGTCGGGCAGGTGCGCCTGCGCCTGGTCGGCGGTGACCACTGGACGGACCTCCGGGGGCCCAACACCTGCCGCCTGCTCGACGACCACGAGGTCGACGCGCTCGTCGACCGGCTGGGACCCGATCCGCTCCGGCCCGACGCCGACCCCGAGCGGGCGTGGGCGCGGCTGAGCCGGTCTGGCAGGTCCGTGGCCGCGTTGCTGCTCGACCAGTCGGTGCTGGCGGGAGCCGGCAACGTCTACCGGGCCGAGGTGCTGTTCCGGCACGGCGTGGACCCGATGACACCGGGCCGGCTGATCGACCGCGAGCTGTGGGAGGCCCTCTGGAAGGACCTGGTCGACCTGATGGCCGACGGGGTTCGCACCGGACGCATCGACACGGTCGCCGAGGAACACGAGCCACACCGGATGGGGCGGCCGCCCCGCCAGGACCGGCACGGCGGCGAGGTCTACGTCTACCGGCGGGACGGGCAGCCCTGCCTGGTCTGCGGCGTGGAAGTCCGGATGCGGGACCTCGGGGGCCGCAAGCTGTACTGGTGCCCGAGCTGCCAGCCGGAGCGTTGAGCACCGGAGCCGGCCGTCGACGTTCCGCCTGGTGACGCGGCGGCGGAGATCGGACGTCGCCGTGCTCGCCATCGCCGACGCGGCTCGCCGGGACTCGGCGGGGCCAGGACGATCTCCACGACGGGGCGGCCGTCGGACCCGTCGCGGGGTACCCGCTGACGAGGGGACACCAGACCACGGTTCGGGTGCCCGGCAGGCCCCTCGGCCCGACGCCGTGAGCACGCGGTGCGCGTCCTGGACGGGGAGGCTGCCGGCTCCACACCGAACGAAGGGCCCCGGGCGAACCCGGGGCCCTTCGGCGCGATCAGTCTGGGGCGATCACCTCGACGGAGTACTCACTCCATCCCGATGTCGAAGTCCATGTCCCCGCCCATGTCGCTCATGTCGTAGTCGCCCGAGTCACCGGAGTCACCCGAGTCGTCGCCGCCCGAGTCGCCGGAGTCGTCACCGTTCTCGTCGGCCGCCGCCTCGACCACGACGACGTCCGGCACGCCCATCATCCCGGAGAACAGGGCGGTGAACAGCAGCGCCGAGCCCATGCCCCACGCGCCGGCCACCAGCGCCGGCTTCCACCAGGGCTCGCTGTACCAACCCTGCGGAACGGGCCGCCCCGCGACCTCGCCGCCGGGGTAGTAGTGCGGGGTCTGCTCGCCGGGGTTGGGGGACGCGGCGAGCTGCCGGCCCTCCAGCTCGATCTGCCGGTCCTCGCCGACCGAACCCGCCCGCGACTGGCCGTTGAGGTCGGGGAGCTCCGGGCCCGGGTCCATGCCCATCGCGGTCCTCGCCGCGCGGACGTAGTAGAGCCCCTCCATCGCGGTGGCCGTGACCAGCGCGCACTGTTCGGTGCTCTTGGCCTGCTCCATCTGCGAGCCGGCGGCGGTGTAACGCTCCGAGGCGTCCGCCAACGCCTGCTGGGAGGCCTCGTTCGAACCGACCAGGTTGATCACCTGCCCGCCGAGCCGCTCGACCCAGCGGCGAGCGTCCGCCTGGGCGTTCTCGAGTTCGCGTTGCCGCGCGGCCGCCTTCTGCCTCAGCATGAGGGCGACACCTCCGACCACTGCCACCAAGAGCACGATCAGAATGATTGTGCCCATCATCGTTCCTCCTGCCTCGGGCGCGTCCGCGTGTGTGCGAACCGGACGAAGTTGACGTTACCCGTCGGGTGTCAGCTCACGATCAACACCCGGAGGTACCGCGCCCCGAAGGGGACGTGCGTCCGAACGACCTCGCGGGGCTGGGCTGGGCCGCGCTCGACCGTCCGCGGGGACCCGCCGCCCCGGAGGCCCGGCAGGGTTCAGAAGTCGATGAGGCAGTGCGGGGACCGATCGGCGAGGAAGGCGCGGGTCAGGGCCCGCACCGAGCCCCTCCGGTGCTCGGAGACGAGGCCCGCGGCGGCCAGCGCGGTCAGCGTGGTCCCGCCGAGGTAGGCGGCGGCGAGAGCGCTGATGTCCAGCGAAAGCGCGGGCTCGGCGTCGGTGCGGCGCACCTCGGCTCGCCCGTCGGCGTCCACCGCCATCCGCCACCGCCCCGCGTTCCAGGGGCACAGCCGGTCCGAGACCTGGAACACCACGTCGGCCTCGGCGGCGTAGGCGCGGGCCGGCAGGGCGCGGTCGAGGTCGACGATCCGCAGCCACAGCGCGTCCTCCACCTCGACCCGGGCTCGCCGGGGGTCGGCGAGGAACCACCGGATCGGATCGTCCACGGCGGCGCCGAACCACTGGACCTCGCTGACCAGGTCGATGTCGAGCAGGTAGCGCCACAGCGCCGCGGCGGCCACGGCGTCCAGGGACTGGATCTCCAGCACCTCCACCCGCGCCCTGGCCTCCCGCCTGCCCTCGCCGTGGAGCAGGCGGTACACGGCGTACCCCCGGGGGTGCGTGGCGAAGCGGTAGGCGGTCCGGTCGGCACGGGGGGTGTCGGCCAGCCAGAGGTCCCAGACCGGGGCGCCGCGGTCCAGCCACCCCACGCGGCCGGCGGCCCGGTCGTGGAGCTCCCGCAGCCGGGGCAGCGCGTCCTCCCTCGGCGCCTCCCGCACCGGGTCCGGGCCGGTGTCGACGTCGGCCCGGAACTCCGCACCCCTCGGTACCCGGATGTCGGCCCACTCGGTGGCGGGCGCGTAGCCGTAGCGCCCGTAGATGCCCGCCTCGGACGCCTCCAGTCCCGCCACCGGCTCCGCGCCGGCCTCGTGCAGCGCGTGGAGCTGCGCGCGCATCATCATGCGCATGATGCCGCGGCGGCGGTGGCCCGGCTTCACCCCCACGTGGGTGATGGCGGCCAGCGGTCGGGGTTCCCCGCCCGGCACGGTGAGGGTCCTGGTCATGACACCGCAACTGCCCACCTGCTCGGCGCCGTCGAAGACGCCGTGGTGGCGTTCCAGCTCCAGCACCCGCCGCAGCAGCGGTTCGCGGTCGGGGTCGGGGTCCTTCAGGAACGCGGAGACGAGGACGGCGAGGTTCTCCGTGAAGTCGTCGTCGGTGAGCTCGCGGACGCTCAGCTCGCTGGTCATGGCTGCTCCCCTCGTGTACCCGGCGCCGGCGTGCCCCCGTTGCCCCCCGGAGGCCCGGTCCCACGCCAGCGCGCGGCGGCCGCCACACCGCCGGGGCGGCCGGGAACGTCGGTGCTCCCGTCGATACTGCCGGGGTGGCCCACTCCGAACCAGCGCGACGCAACCCGGTCACCGCCGAGGACCTGGACAGGGCGGCAGAGGGGGTGCTGGCCGTGCTCGCCGCCGCCACGGACCGGGAGTGGCGCGAGGTGCGCGCCGCCGGGCTGGACTGGACGTGCCACGCCACGGCGGAACACGTCGCCGACGACCTGTTCTTCTCCGCCGTCACCCTGGCCGGGCGGAGCCACGAGCAGCTGGCCTGCTGGCTCCGGGCCGAGGACGGTGCGACCGCCGCCCAGCTCGTGGAGGTCATCCGGGCCAGCGCCGCGCTGCTCACGGTCGCCTTCCGCACCGCGCCGCCGGGGGCACGGGGAGCCTGCGCCGACGGCCGAGCCGATGCCGAGGGGCTGCTCGCGGTCGGGGTCGCGGAGCTGGTGCTGCACGGGTACGACCTCGCGCTCGGTCTCGGGTTGGACTACCGGGCCCCGGTCGACGTGGCCCGTCGCCTGCTGGGACGGCTGTTCCCGCAGATCCCCGAGGAGGGCTGGTCGGTCGACTCGTGGCACGTCCTGCTCTGGTCGACCGGCCGGGCCGACATCCCCGGCGTGGACGCGGTCGGGCGCTGGCAGTGGCAGGTCGAGCCGCTGGACGAGCCGAGGCCGGATCTCGCGCCCGTCGTGACCCGCGCCCGGTAACGCCTTCGTCCCTGTCCCGCTGCCCCTTCCCCCGCCCAGTGACGCGGATGCGGGCGAATACCCGGTACTGGTTCCGCGAATGCGGAACTACAGTGGGGGTTGGCCGGTGGATCGCGCAGGAGGGGGAGACGGGTGCGGCGACGAGCGGGTGGGACCGGTCGGGCCTGGCGGACACCCGTCGCGGTGGCCCTGGTGTCCGGGCTGGCGGTGGCGGCCTGCTCGGCCCCCGACCAGGACGTCGCCCAGGTCGGGGAGACCTCCCGGTCCGCGGTGGTGTTCGCGGCGGCGTCCCTGACCGAGGTCCTCACCGAACTCGGAGCGGAGTTCGAACGTGGCCACCCGGGCACGAGCATCGACTTCAACTTCGCGGCGAGTTCCGCGTTGGCCCAGCAGATCGCGGCCGGGGCGCCCGCCGACGTGTTCGCCTCGGCCAGCCCCGAGCCCATGGACCAGGTGGTCGACCTCGACCTGGTGGCCGAGCCCCCCGTGATCTTCGCGGCCAACCGGCTCCAGATCGTGGTGCCGTCCGGGAACCCGGGCGGGGTGACCGGCCTCGCCGACTTCGCCGATCCGGACAAGGTCATCGCGCTCTGCGCGCCGGCGGTCCCCTGCGGCGGCGCCGCGCGGGAGGTGCTCGAACTGGCGGGCATCGATGCCAAGCCCGACACCTACGAACGGGACGTGCGCGCCACCCTCACCAAGGTCAGACTCGGTGAGGTGGACGCGGCGCTGGTGTACCGGACGGATGTCCTCGTCGCGGGTGACGAGGTGCGGGGGGTGGACTTCCCCGAGTCCGAGCGGGTCGTCAACGACTACCCGCTCGCGGCCCTCGCCGAGGCATCCGACGCCGACCTCGCCTCCGCCTTCGTCGACTACCTGCGGTCCCCGGCCGCCGAGGACGTGCTGCGGACCGCCGGGTTCGACGTCCCGTGAGCGGCCCACCGGCCGGCGCTCCCCGGCGGGGGACGGCGGAGCGGGGTGGGGCACGGCCCCGCAGGGCCGGCGCGGTGGCCCCGGCGCTCCTCCTCGTGCCCGCCCTGTTCGGACTGGCGTTCCTGCTGGTTCCCCTGCTCGGACTGGTCCTGCGGGCGCCGTGGGGGGAGTTGCCCGCGCAGCTGGGCAGCCCGGAGGTGCTCGGCGCGCTGCGGCTGTCCCTGGTGTGCGCGACCGCCGCCACCGCGCTCAGCCTGCTGCTCGGGGTTCCGCTGGCGTGGCTGCTCGCCCGGTCGACCTTCCCCGGGAAACGGCTGGTGCGAGCCCTGGTGACGGTTCCGCTGGTGCTCCCACCCGTCGTGGGTGGCGTCGCCCTGCTGGTGGTCTTCGGTCGGCGTGGCCTGGTGGGGGAACACCTGCACGAGTGGTTCGGGGTGTCCCTCCCGTTCACCACCGGCGCGGTGGTTCTCGCCGGGACCTTCGTGGCCATGCCGTTCCTCGTCGTGTCCGTGGAGGGTGCGTTGCGCGCCGCCGACGTCCGGCTCGACGAGGCCGCCGCCACGCTGGGCGCCTCCCGCTGGGTCACCTTCCGCCGGGTGACACTGCCGCTGGTGGCGCCGGGCGTCGCGGCCGGTGCGGTCCTCGCGTGGACCCGGGCCCTCGGGGAGTTCGGCGCGACGATCACCTTCGCGGGCAACTTCCCCGGCCGCACGCAGACCATGCCGCTGGCCGTCTACCTGGCGATGGAGTCCAACCCGGAGGCCGCGATCGTGCTCAGCCTCGTCCTGCTGCTCGTGTCGGTCGCGGTGCTGGCGCTGCTCCGCGAGCGTTGGATGGGAGGTGCGTCGAGGTGACGCTGTCCGCCGACGTCCGCGTGACCCGGGCCGGGGACTTCACGTTGTCCGCGGCCGTGTCCGCACCGGCCGGCACGGTCACCGCCCTGCTCGGGCCCAACGGCGCGGGGAAGTCCACGTTGCTGCGTGTCCTCGCCGGTCTCCTCCCCCTCGACGCCGGTCGGGTGGTGCTCGACGGGACGGTGTACGACGATCCCACCGCCGGGGTTCTGCTGCCGCCCGAACGGCGACCGGTGGGCGTGGTGTTCCAGGACTACCTGCTCTTCCCGCACCTCACCGCCCTGGACAACGTCGCCTTCGGGCCCCGGTGCCGAGGTCTGTCCCGGGCGCGGTCGCGACAGGTGGCCCAGGAGTGGCTGGACCGGGTGGGGCTGGGGGACCTGGCGGGCAGGCGCCCCCGGCGGTTGTCGGGCGGCCAGGCGCAGCGGGTGGCCCTGGCCAGGGCACTGGCGACCGAACCACGACTCCTGTTGTTGGACGAACCGTTGGCCGCGCTCGACGCGGGCACCAGGATGCGGATCCGGACCGAGCTCCGCCGGCACCTCGACGACTTCGGGGGAGTCGCCGTCCTGGTGACCCACGATCCGCTGGACGCGATGGTCCTGGCCGACCAGGTGGTGGTGTTGGAGGAGGGGCGGGTCGTGCAGTGCGGTGCGCCCCGCGAGATCGCCACCCGTCCCGCCAGCCGCTACGTTGCCGACCTGGTCGGGGTGAACCTCGTCCCGGGTCGGGGCCTGGGTGGCGACCGCGTCGCCCTCGACGGCTGCGCTCTCACCCTCCCGGGCGCCCCCGTCGGGGATGTCCTCGTCGCGTTCCCCCGGCCGCGCTGCGCCTGCGCGCCGTGGCGCCGGCCGACGAGGGGCGGTCCTGGCCCGTGCGGGTCGTCGGCCTGGAGTCCCAGGTGGACCGGGTCCTGGTCTCGGTCGAAGGCCCTCCCGACCTCCGGGTCTCCCTCCCCACCGGCGCCGTCGCGGACCTGGGTGTGCGGGTCGACGCCCGGTTCTGGGTGGAACCGAGGACCGAGGAGGCCGTGGTCTACCCGCGTCCGACGACGGACGGACCGACTCCGCCGCTCGGGTGAACGTTCCCGTCCTCGGCGGTGGGACCGCCACCGAGCGTGGCGTCCCCCCTCGGCGGGGCCCCGACGGGGGAGGGCGATAGTGGGGGCATGGGTGACGGGCGAACGCTGGGGCTGGTGTGCTGCGCGGCCGAGGGCTGCTCGACCGTGCTGGAGGGCATGATCCTCCCGGCCCAGGCCTCGGGGTGGCGGGTGGCGGTGACGGTGACCCCCACCGCGGCGGGCTGGTGGCGGGAGTCGGGAGACCTGGAAAGGGTCGGGCGGGTCACCGGTTTCCCCGTCCGGTGGCGGGGGAGGCTCCCGAGCGAGCCGAGCCCGGGGCCCAGCCCGGACTGCTGGGCGGTGGCTCCCGCGACCGCCAACACCGTCGCCAAACTGGCGTTGGGCATTGCCGACAACCTGGCGCTGACGAAGGTGGGCGAGGCGCTCGGCGCCGGGGTACCGCTGGTGCTGAGCCCGAGGGTGGGGCCGTCGCAGGTGAGGCACCCGGCCTGGGCCGGCCACCTCGCGGTGCTGCGGTCCGCCGGGGTGCGCCTGGTCAGCGCCGAGGCCGAGGACCCGGCCATCCCGTGGTCCGCCGTGCTGGCGGCGGTCGACGGGCTCGTCCCCGCCCCCTCCGCGCCCGGCGCGGAGCGGGTCGGCGGGGTGCGGGGGAGCTGAGGCCGCTCCTCCTCCTCCTCCTCCTCCTCCGAGCGGCGAGGTGGCGCGATGCTGCCTACGCTCCGGTCATGGCAGAGCGAGACGACCCGAGGACCTGGTGGCGGGACTTCGTCGCCGAGGAGCCGGCGAAGACCGCCAAGGTGGCCACCGTCCGCAAGGACGGGTCTCCACACGTCGCCCCGGTCTGGGTGGCACTGGACGGCGACGACGTCGTCTTCACGACCTCGGCGAGCAGCGTGAAGGGGCGGACGATCGCCAGGGACGGGCGCGTCTCGCTGTGCTTCGACTACGAGCTGCCCCCGTACCACTTCCTGACCGTCGACGGTACGGCGCGGGTGGACGACGACCTGGACGCCGTCCGGCGGTGGGCGACCGCGATCGCGGCGCGGTACGTGGGAGCCGAGGTCGCCGAGGAGTACGGGCGGCGGAACGCGACTCCCGGCGAAGTCGTGGTCCGGGTGACGCCGACGCACATCGCGGGTGCGCGCGCCCTGGCCGAGTAGGGCAGCCGGGGACGTCGGGAGTCGCCGAAGGGGTGATGGGCCACCGCCGCTCGTCCTCGATGACTCCCGGCTGCCCAGCCCCCGCCGAGGCGGCCCTCGGGGCCCAGGGCACCGGTGGTTCTCCCGCGCGTCACCGGCCCGTCACGGAAAAGCTGTTACGGACAGGTTTCCTTGGTTACCGTCGTGTCATGGAGCAGGTCAGGTGGGCGCACGGGGTGGCGCGCGACCGGTTGGCCACGACGGCGCCCGGCCGGTGGCGGCACGCCCAGGCGGTGGGCGTGCGCGCGGTGCAGATCGCGGACCTCTACAAGCCGGACCACGGCCTGCTCGTGGCCGCGGCCGTCCTGCACTGCATCGGCTACGCGCCTGATCTGGTCGACACCGGCTTCCCGCCCGTCGACGGGGCGCGTCACCTGCGTGACCTCGGGGCGCACCCTCGGCTGTGCGGCCTGGTCGCCCACCACGGGGGAGCGGCGGTGGAGGCCGGGCTGCGGGGGCTGGCGGACGAGCTCGCGGAGTTCCCCGACGAGCCCGGGCCCACGAGGGACGCTCTCTGGTACTGCGAGCTGACCGTGGGGCCCAACGGCGAACGGCGGACGTTCGACCAGTGGATCGCCGACATCGAGGCGCGCGATCCGGTGGGTTCGGTTCCCCGCCGGTTCCTCGAACTCGGCCGGGACCAGTTGCGGGGCGCGGTCGACCGCACCCGGGAACGCCTGTCGCACGTGGGGCTGGAGCGTTGGGACCCGACGGTCCCCGAATCAGCCTGAGCGGCCGAGCTCCCGGCCCTCCCCGGCCCGGACCCCAGCGCCGGGCGACCAGGCGGGCGGCCCGTCGGCGAGGACACCACCGAACGAACGGTGGCGCCATCCGTACGGATGGCGCCACCGTCGTGTGGAGCGGGTGACGGGAATCGAACCCGCATAACCAGCTTGGAAGGCTGGGGCTCTACCATTGAGCTACACCCGCGAGCCTGGTGTCCAGGTCGTCGTGCGGGAAGTCTAGCCGATCGTCGTCGCACCCCTCGCGGCGCCCCGGATCCGGTCGTGGACCAGCGTGGCGGTGGCGGACGTGATCCCGTCGACGGGGTCGGTGCGCGCTCTGGCAGCCGGCCACCGCCGGGCCCTCGCCGCGCGCTATGCTCCAGTGGCACCGGACGACGGTGCGGCCGGGGTGTGGCGCAGTTTGGTAGCGCACTCGCTTTGGGTGCGAGGGGTCGTGGGTTCAAATCCCGCCACCCCGACGGCCAGGGCCCGCGATCCGTGGAGCGACGGACCGCGGGCCTTCTCTTGTTCCCGCCGGCCTGCTGGAGGCGTCACCGGTCTCCCCAGCCGAACCGGCCGGTCACCGGACTCCCCGCTGTGCGGCGCGTGTCCGCTCGCCGAACCGCCGCTCGACATCGCCGCCGCCCGCGGTCCTCGGGTGGCACCGGGTGGCCGCGCCCGCGTCGCGGAGGGCGGCCTCGGGAGCGTGCGGCGCGGGGGAGTGGCGGGGCCTCACCCGGCTGGCCGCACGCATCGGCCCGCTCGGTGCGGCTGGTGGTGGCCCGCCAGGCGAACGCCGCCGGCCGGCGGGTCCCATGCCCCGGAAGGACCAGGGAGACGCGGTGGGTCCGACACGCGGAGTAGCCGTCCTACTGCGCCGTCCCCCCGCTGTTCCACCCGCACTGCGGTACCGGCGGCCTCCGGGTCCTCATTAGAGTTGGCTGGGGTGGTGTGGGGGCCGCTCGTCGAAGGAGACGCCTGTGTCTGAGTTGGTGAGGATGCGTCTGCCCAGCGGGCAGGAGATCTGGGCCCGGGTGTCCTCGGCCGACCGCGGGCCTTCCGACGTCGGCTTCCGCAAGGTCATCCCCTCCGTGGAAGGGCTCGCCGAGACGATCCAGGGAGTGGCCGAGAGCGTTCAGCGGGGTCTCGTCCGGGTCAGGCCGGACACCGTCACCGTCGAGTTCGGCCTGGAACTGTCCGTCAGTGCCGGCAAGATCGTCAGCGTCCTGACCGACGCGGGCGCCAAGGCGACGGTGAAGGTCGCGCTGGGCTGGTCGAAGTCGACCCGGGGCCGAGGAGCCGAGGCGGACGGAGACGACGGGGATGATGCGGAGGAGCCGGACGGTGGCCAGGACGATGCCGCTGAGGACGGTTCGGCGGGAGAGTGACCTCGTGACGTGGACACGGCCGGAGTAGCGCCGCCATGTTCCACGGTGGATCCAAGACGGGCGAGCTGAGCCGGAAGCTCGCCGACTGCGTCGTACTCGTCGAGGGCGACGACATCGAGGGCGGCACCGGCTTCTTCGTCGCGCCCGGGTACGTGCTCACCTGCTCCCACGTGGTGGGGTGGCGGCGTGGGCCCGTGACGGTGACGTGGCCCGCCGGATCCCTCCACGGCACGGTGGTGTTCGCCGACCCGGAGGCCCCCGACCACCTGACCAGCGCCGGGCTCACCCAGTACCCCGACCTCGCCGTGATCGAGATCGAGGACACCACCTCGGTCCCCGGGTGCGTCTTCCTCGGTGACCGCGTGTTCCTCGGCGAGCAGCGCCCCGGTCTCGAGGGCTCCGCGCATGTCGAGGGGTATGCCACCATCTACAGCGACGAACCCCACCTGAGTTCGGCGCGGCTGACCTACTCCGGGTTCACCGATCTCCAGAACCAGCCGTTGCTGCGGGTCAGCGGGGACGAGATCCCGAGCGGGATGTCGGGCAGCCCCCTCCTCGACATGCGGACGGGGGAGGTGCTGGGACTGGTCCGCACCAACCGCAACGCCAACCAACCCCACGGGGGGCTGGCCCTGCCGGTGGCGGCGCTCCGCCGACTTCCCGGCGACCTGCTCCGATCGATCTGGCGGGCGCACGACCTGTTCCACGCCGACGAGGGCCCGTGGACCTCGTTGCGCACCCAGCTGCTGACCCAGCAGCGCCAGGACGTCTCGCCGCCCCCGTTGATCAACCCGGCCGACGAGGCGGCCCTGCTGGGCATCCTGGCCCGGCTCGACCGGGTGGAGGACGTCAACGCGGTCTTCCACCACGCCGCCTACCCGCAGGTCCCCTCGCTCAACATCGAGCTGTTGGACTACCACGACACCGTGCAGGTCCTGGTGAACCTGCCGCTGGGCGGGCAGTTGCACCCGGTCCTGCGGTTCCTGGCGGCGTTGCTCGACCGGTGCCACGACCCGGTGCTCCAGGTGCTGCTCCGGGAGAACCTCCGCCGCCTCGCGGTGATGTTCGACCAGAAGGCGGTCCTCGACGAGCACCTCGGCAGCGAGAGCGGACCGTCCCCCAACCTGCGGCGCACCTCCTCGGTGCTGGCGGAGGTGGTGCCCAGTGCCCACGACCCCGACCAGTACCTGTTCACGCTCTGGTTGTACCGGGGGCCGGGCCAGTGGGACACCCAGTTCCGGGAGACGACCCCACGCCCCGAACCGGGGCTGTGGCAGCGGATCCAGGACGAACTGCCGAAGGCGTTGCGCCGCTTGGGGGAGCGGCACGCGATCGTCGAGTTCGTCCTCCCCCTCGAACTGCTCAACGAGCCGATCGACCGCTGGCAGCTGTGGCCGGAGCAGACCGCCACCCGGCTCGGCCAGCGGCACGCCGTCGTCCTGCGGTCGCTGGACAACTGGCAGGACGAGGAGGAGACCCGGCGGGAGGACAGCGCCGCCCGGTGGGAGTACCTGCGGGACCTCACCGGTCCGGTCCCCCTGACCCTGGTCCGGTGCCGGGACGACCGGGAACGGGAGGCCTGGGCGGGGCTCTTCCAGCTCCCCGCCGGTCAGACGGCCCTCGCCCTGGCCAACCCCCCGACCGAACCGTCCACGGGGGAGGTCATCGTCGAGGGGCTCTTCGCGGGCGTGCCCGTGCTGCTCTGGCGGCGCGACCTGTGTGATCTGCACTACTCGGACTCACCTGGAAGTGGGACAGGGGAGTCGTGCGCGGGTACCCGGTTCCTGGACACGCTCGACAGGAGCCTCCAGGGCGTCGGCGTGACGGACCTGCCGTGGAAGGTGCGGGACCTGCGCAACATGGCCACCCAACCGGGGGCGGACGATGATCACCCCGGCCACCAGGTGGTGCTGCTCTGGGAGGATCCGGAACGGCGTCCGCCCGACGAGTACCCGTTGGCCTCACCTTCGTGAGAGGAAGCAGTGACGTGGACGACTGGTTGATCTTCCGCGGCAGCGGGCAGCCGCACGAGGGCATCGAACGGCTGCCCGAACCGCCCCCGTGGCGGTACTTCGACGGTGGTCCCCCGCTTCCCGTGCCCGACGCGGACGACCCCTCGGTCGCGCGCCGGCTGGGTGACGTCGCCAGGGCCAGGGTGTACCGGCCCTACGGCGACGAGCTGGAGCTCGTGAACTCCGCCCTGTACCTCCGCCGGCCCCTGCTTGTCACCGGGAAACCCGGCATCGGGAAGTCCACCCTGGCCTACTCCATCGCGAGCGAACTCCGCCTCGGCCCCGTCCTGACCTGGTCGATCACCAGCCGCTCGACCATCGAGCAGGGCCTGTTCAGCTACGACGCCATGGCCCGGCTCGAGGAGGCGAACCTGCGTCGGCACCTTCCCGACGCCACCGAGCCGCTGGACATCGGCCGCTACATCCGCCTGGGACCGCTGGGCACCGCGTTGCTGCCCTACGAACGGCCCAGGGTGCTGCTCATCGACGAGATCGACAAGAGCGACATCGACCTGCCCAACGACCTGCTCCACGTCTTCGAGAACGGGGAGTACACGGTCCCGGTGCTCCAGCGGATCGCCGCCACCCAGCCCGCCGTGTCGGTCGCGGTGTCCGGGAGCGAGCGGCAGGCGGAGATCCACCGGGGGCAGGTGCGCTGCCGGGCCTTCCCCTTCGTCGTGCTCACCAGCAACGGTGAACGGGACTTCCCCCCGGCGTTCCTGAGGCGGTGCATCCGGGTCGAGCTCCGCGAGCCGGGGCCCGAGCAGCTCGCCAGCATGGTGGAGTCGCAACTGGGGCCCGAGATGTACGAGGAGAGCCAGGACCTCGTGGAGCGGTTCCTGGCTCGGCGGGCCGACGGCACGTTGACCACGGACCAGCTCCTGAGCGCCATCTACCTGACCTCCTACGCGGCCCAGGAACGGGGCGAGACCCGCGAGCGGCTCGCGGACCAGATCCTCCGGTTCGTCGACACCACCTGACGCCATGAGCATGCGCCGTCTGATCAAGGTCCTGGACGACCTCGGCCTGGAACCCACCTACCGTGAGGTGGCCGAGGCGCTGTGGCTCGCCCGGCACCTGGGGGGCCCGACCGGCGGTTCGACGGTCCGGGTGACCCGACCGGCCAAGCAGGAGGCCGCCGAGCCGGAGGGGTGGCCGGCGCCCTACCGGCCGCCGGCCGAGGACGGCCGGGGCGTGGACGGCAGGGACGGCAACGAGGTCGGGGACGACTGGCGGTACGGCCTGTACTCGAACGGGCTGACCGAGGAACGCCCCAGCACCGAGGCCAGGGGCCACAACATCCGCGTGCCCGCCGTGAGCGCGCTCCCCGACCAGCTCGAGCTGATCCGCCAGTTGCGCGCGTTCAAGAGACGCCTGGTCGCGGGGCGGACCCAGCAGCTCGACGAGGAGGGCACGGTCGCCTGGATAGCCAGGACCCAGGTGTGGAGGCCGGTGTTCCGGCCCGTGCCCGAACGGTGGTTCGACGTGGTGCTGCTCGTCGACACCGGCGCCTCCATGGTGATCTGGAAGGCGTTGGTCTCCGAGCTGGCCAGCCTGTTGCAGTGCCTCGGGGCGTTCCGGGACGTGCGGGTGCGTTACCTGCACAGCACCGAGGACGGTGAGGTCTCGCAGAGCAGCTCCGACCGCCGGGACAGCACGCGGCTGCGTCCGCTGCCGGAGCTGCTCGACCCGGCCGGGCGGCGCGTGGTGATCGTGGTCAGCGACTGCGTCGGCGAGGGGTGGGACAGCGGGGTGATCGGGCGGGGGCTCGCGGAGCTCTCCCGCAGCGGCCCGGTGTCCGTCTTCCAACCGCTGCCCCAGCACCTGTGGCGGCGGACGGGCGTCCGGCCGGTGAGCGGCCGCATGTCGGCGGCGACCTTCGGGCGGGGACGCCGCCGGTTCCGGTTCCGGGCGCGGCGGTCGTTGGCCGACCGGCGCAGGAGCACCCGCGCGACCAGCATCCCCGTCCTCCAGCTCGGGCCGGAGTGGCTGGGGCCCTGGGCCAGGCTGGTGGCGGGTCGGGGGAGCGCCACGATGGACTGCGCGGTGCTCGGGCTGCCCGCGACGCGTCCCTCGACGAGCCCGGTCCAACGGCAGCGGCGGTACCTCCCGGCGTCGCCCCTGGAACGGGTGTGGTCCTTCAGGGCCGCCGCGAGCCCGGAGGCCTTCCAACTGGCGACCTACCTCTCCGCGGTTCCCCTGGACCTCTCGGTCATCCGGCTGGTGCAGCGGGTGATGATGCCGGAGTCCCGGCCGTTCCACCTCTCCGAGGTGCTGACCGGGGGCCTGGTGACGCTGTCCTCGGCGATGCCGGCCGAGGAGTCCGCCGTCCCGGTGGGGCCCACCACCGACGTGCACTACCAGTTCCTGCCCGGGGTGCGCGAGGTGCTGCTGTCGATGTTGAGCAGATCGGGGCAGCAGGCCGTCCTGGAGGCCCTGTCGCACTTCCTGGAGGACCACTTCGGGATCAGCCCCAGGGAGTTCAGCGCGACCCTGGCGATGCCGGGTCGGCCGCAGAACGGCCAACGGGTGTTCGGCAGCCCGTTCGCCTACGTCTCGGTCTCGGTGTTGCGGCGGGTGCACGGTCAGCTGGCCACCAGTCTGCGAGGGGAGAACCCGAGCAGCCTCCGGCACGACCGGGACCACCACCGCGCGTTGTTGGAGCAGGCGGAGGACGCGTTGGCCTCCTTCCGCAGGTCCGGCACCTCCGACGAGCTGGACAAGGCGATCACGGCGTTCCGCGACTCGCTCCAGTTCTTCGCGCTGGACCGCAACGGCCGCTTCCGGTCCCTGGTCGGGCTCGCCGGGGGGCTGCTGCTGCGCTACCAGCGTTTCGGGCGCGCCGGCTCGCTGGACGAGTCGATCCGCTTCTACCAGGAGGCGCTGCGGGTCGGCGGCGGCCGCGAACAGGACGAGGCCACGTTGCTGCACCGGCTCAGCACGGCGCTGTTCGCCCGCTACACGCTGTCCCAGATCCCCGACTACCTGGACGACGCGGCCCGCGCCGGCCGGTCCGCCCTCGACGCCACGCCCGAGGACGACTCGCGTGCCCGGGTCTACCGGGAGTCGCTCGCCGACGTGCTGCACCGGCGTTTCCTGCTGATCGGGGAGCTCGGGGAGCTCGCCGAGGCGGCCACGCTGTACCGGGCCGTGCTGGAGGACCTCGACCCGGAGGGACCGGCCCACGCCGACGTGCTCGCCAAGCTGGCGGGTGTGCTGGGCGACCAGGCGGAGAGCACGGGCCTGGAGACCGACCTGGCCGACTCCTACGACGCGTGGCGGCGCGCGGCCAGGGCGACGAGGCCGGGCGAGCAGGAGTACCCGAAGCGGCTGTTCACCGCCGGGCGCTTCGCGATGCGCCTGCGCTACTTCGAATCGGCCATCGATCTGCTCTCGGACGCCGCCGGGGCCTTCGCCCAATTGCTCGGCCCGGAAGCCGAGGAGACCCTGCGGTGCCGGATTTATCGTGCTCGTTCGCTGTACCAGTCCGGCGAACGGTCGGCTGGGGTGGGGGAGCTGACCGAGGTCCTGGAGATTCGGGTGCGGCTGCTGGGGACGAATCACCCGGAAACGGAAGAAATCCGACGGGAACTCGGCGAGTTGGTCTGATCGGGCGTATCCACCCCGGTTCCGGGTGACGGTGGGGGTTACCCGAGGTCGGTCGGGCGACGTATCGGCCGCCGGTTTTCGGGTCAGTTCCGGTTCGGCCGAACCGGGCAACAAACGACGCACTGGTCCGCACGGTGTGACCGTCCGACCGCTCCCGGGTACGCAGTGTGATTGCCCGCTGGCAACCTTGGTTGTCAGCGGACGACGTTATGGCGATAATGGCGTTGCATACGTCGGGGAGTTGTCATGGTCAGCAACAACGTCGCCACGGCGATTGTCGTGGTTCGTTCGTCGAGAATGTCCCTCGTGGCCTACGACCGATACCGTCCCACCACCCCGGCCCTCACCGCGCTGGCCGGTATTCTACCCACCGGGTCGTCCCTCCGTCCCGTTTTCGGTGGGGTCAGGAGGGTGGACCGTGTGGGAGACTGACGCCCGTCTCGATTCCGGCCTCGCGGACCTCACCGACATTCGGCTGGACCATTTGTGTGAGGCCGATGATTCGGTGCTGGTGAATTCGCTGCGGCGGGTCCTGCGGGAGATCGCGTCCCCCCGCCAGGTGCTGGCCGACTTCGACAACGAGCCCCCGGGGCCGCCGCTGGACTCGGGATGAGGGGCCCTGCCGTGACCGCGGGGAGTGGGGGCGAGCCACGGCGGGCGGGAGGCGACGACCGCCCGGGCTCCGGTCGGGAATGGCCGGGGGGCCTGGATGTCGCGGGACTGCGTGAGCGTGGCCAGCCACGTCTGCCGTTCTCCCGGTTCGTGCTCAAGGTGCACGGGCGCTGCAACCTGGCCTGCGACTACTGCTACCTCTACGAGATGGCCGACACGTCCTGGCGCCGGACTCCGGCCGTGATGAGCCAGGAGACGGTCCGGGTGGTGGCCGACCGGGTCGCGGAGCACGCGCGGCGGCATGACCTGGCGGACGTCCGCATCACCCTGCACGGAGGTGAACCACTCCTGGTCGGCCCGGTGGCGCTCGACCGGGTCCTCCGGGTGCTGCGGGCGTCCGTGGAGCCGGTCGCCCGCATCGGGTTCGCCATCCAGACCAACGGGGTGCTGTTGACCGACGAGGTCGTGGGGGTGCTCGCCGAACACCGGGTCCGGGTCGGCGTCAGCCTGGACGGCGGCGCCGACGCGCACGACCGGCACCGGCGCCGCCGGGGCGGCGGCGGAAGTCACGCGGCGGCCGCGGCCGGGATCCGACGCCTGACCGCCGCCCACCCCGAGTTGTTCGCGGGACTGCTCGCCGTCGTCGACCTGGACAACGACCCGGTGGAGGTCTACGAGCACCTCCTGTCCTACTCCCCGCCGGCGGTGGATTTCCTCCTGCCGCACGGGAACTGGACGACCCCGCCCCCACCGGGCCGGGTGCCGGACGGGAACTACGCCCGGTGGCTGATGGCCGTCTACGACCGGTGGTACGGGGCGCCGCGACGGGAGACCAGGGTCCGGCTGTTCGAGGAACTGGTCAACCTGCTGTTGGGCGGCCGGAGCAGGTCGGAGGCGGTGGGGCTCGCCCCGGTCGCCTTCGTGGTGGTCGACACCGACGGGTCGCTCGAACAGGTGGACTCCCTGCGGTCCGCCTTCGACGGGGCCGCGGCGACGGGGCTGACCGTCGCGGACGGGTTGGAGGAGGCGATGGACCATCCCGCCGTGGTGGCCCGGCAGTTGGGACTGGCGGGCCTGTCCCCCACCTGCCGGAGCTGTCCGGTGGTGGCGGTCTGCGGAGGTGGGTTGTACGCGCACCGGTACCGGGCTGGCGAGGGTTTCCTGAACCCGTCCGTGTACTGCGCGGACCTGCGAATCCTGGTGGACCACGTCAGCCGGCGCGTGCGCGCGGACCTGGCCAGGCTCCGGGCGGGTGCGAGGTGAGCCGCACCCACCAGCTGCCCGCGGAGTCCTTCGACGCGCTCGCCGAGGGGCGGGGCGGCGCGGCGGCCGTCACGCTGCTGCGGGATGCCCGCCTGAGCCGGCACCTGTTGCTGCTGCGCGGCCTCCTCGAACGCACCCCCTCGGGCGAGCCGGGCCGGGGATGGCTCGCCGAGGCGTTCCCCCTGCTGGTGAGGGTCGAGCGGAACCGCCCTGACGTGGTCCGGGACCTCCTCGGCCAGCCGCAGGTGGGGGTGTGGGCGACACGGTGCCTGCGGAGCGTCGTGGAGGCGGGGGCCGGCGCCACGTGCGGGACGATTCCTGGTACCTGGCGGCCCTGGCCGCCAGTGCCGCGATCCGAGCCGCCGAACCCTTCGAGATCGCGGTCCCGCTGGTGGAGGGGCGCCTGGTGCTCCCCACGCTCGGCGTGGTCCTCGCGCCGGAGCCCACCCCGGGCGCCTCGACCGACGTCCGTGGGGAGGACCCCGGGATGTCCGACCCGGTGGCCCCGCCGCCGGCGTTGGTCCGGGCGGAGGGGGGCACCTCGGGACTTCGGGTGCGGGTGTGGTTCGGCGGTGCCGTCGTGACCCTGCCCACCGACCTGGGGAAGGCCGCGCCGGGGTGGCGTCCGATCAGCAGGATCGCCGTCAGCGGTCGGCTCAGCCTGCGCGTGCTGCTGGACGATGTGGACCCGTTCCGGGGCGGGGGCGATCTGGCGACCGCCCACCACCTGGAGGAGGGCCAGGAGCGCGACTGGCGGGACCTGGTGGAGCGCTGCTGGCACCTGTTGGAGCGGCACCACCCGGAGTCCTCCCGCGAGTTGGCGGCGGGACTGCGGGCCCTGGTGCCGATGGCGAGGCGAGTGGGTGGCAACCGCAGCGCCACCCACAGCGACGCCTTCGGCTCGGTCGCCCTCTCCCTCCCGGCCGACGCCGCGCAGTTGGGCGCCGTGTTGGTGCACGAGTTCCAGCATTCCAAGCTGAGCGCGCTCCTCGACCTCGTGCCGCTCGCCGACGGGAACGACCCGGCCCGCTACTACGCGCCGTGGCGCAACGATCCTCGGCCGGCCGGCGCGCTGTTGCAGGGTGTCTACGCCCATCTCGCGGTCGCCGATTTCTGGCGGCGGCAGCGGTGGCAGAGCGGGGACGACGCGGAGCGGGCGACCGCGCACTTCGAGTTCGCGCTGTGGCTCATCCAGACGCATTTCGCCGCCCGGGTGCTCGCCACCTCGCCGGCGCTCAACCCCGCCGGACGGCATTTCCTCACGACGATGTCACGCCGGTTGTCCCGCTGGCGCGCGGAACCGATTCCCGTCCGCGAGCGTGCCCTGGCGATCGACGCCGCCGCCGAACACCGCGCGCAGTGGAGGTTGCGGAATCTCCGCGCCGATCCCGTATTCGTCAACAACCTGGCCGAGGAATGGGCGGCGGGCGGCCCGGCACCGGCGAGGTTGACACCGGAAACCGAACTGTGCCCACCCCCGCTGGGCCCCGACAGCCCCCGTGCCGGTCTGCGGAGGGCGGCCGTGCGGGACCCCGATCTCGTCGCGCGCCGGCTTTCTCGGTCACAGGACGGCAACGGTATGGCGCGGGATGCGATACTTCGGGTGGAACTTGCCGATATAGCAGGGGAGGACGACGCGGCGAAACTCGGCTACCGGAATCGCCTGCTGGACAGTCCCCGCCATCGGGACGCCTGGGTCGGGCTCGGTTTGGTCGAGCGGCGGTCGGGTGATCCGGGGCTCGCGGAGTGGCTGCTGTGCCGTCCGGAGTTGGTCCACGCGGTTTACCTCCGCATCAGGCAATTGTGCGACGGCGTCGCCGACCCGATATCCGTGGCACGCTGGTTATTCGAGGGTCGGCCCGGACCCGGGTACGACGAACCGCTCGACATGGGAGGGTGGCGGCCTTTGGGCGACTAGCCTGTACCTGCTCACTACCGGGTGCCAGCTGAAGGGCGATGGGGATCATGGGTCCGAATGACAACTTCCCCGGCCGGCCGAACGTGCTGCCAGGTGGACTTCCGCCGCGGTCGGTGCTGATCTCCCACGCCAGCGCCGACCAGTTGTGGGCGGAGTGGATCCGCCAGCAGCTCGAACCCGCTGGGTACGCGGTCGAGCTGGTGACCTGGGCTCCGGCGCCGGAGGCGGACCTGTCGGAGCTGCTGCGCAAGGGGCTGACCGGCAACGACCTGACGATCGCCGTCCTGAGCGACGCGTTCTTCCAGGCCAGCGACTGGACCGCGGAGCAGTGGGACACCGCGGTGAACGAGGCCGCGCCCCACCTGGACAGGCTGATGCTCGCGCTGGTGGCACCCAGCGAGATCCCCGAGGTGAGCCGGCCCTTCGTCTACATCGACCTGCGGGACGTCGACGAGGCGGGCGCGCGGGAACGGCTGCTCGCCGGGCTTCCCGACTCCGACCGGGTGGAGGAACGTCCCTCCCTGATCCGCAAGATCACCGCCGAGGCGTTGACCCGTTTCCCCGGCAACCAGCCGCTGGTGTGGGGTCGGCACATCCCCCGGCCGCACGGCCGGTTCACCGGCCGGGAGGAGGCGCTCGCCTCCCTCCGCGTCCAGTTACGACGGCAGCCGTTGACCCGGCAGCCGGCCGTGCTGCACGGCATGCCGGCCGTCGGGAAGACCCAGCTCGCCTTCGAGTACGCCCACCGGTTCCGCGCCGACTACGACCTCGTGTGGTGCGTGCGCGCCGAGAACGTGGCGACGGCGAAGAACGACCTGGCCGAGTTGATCGGGCCCATGCAGATCCGCACCGAGGGGCTGGAGGCCGACCAGGTCGTCTCCGTGGTGCGGGAGGCGTTGCGCCGGGGGCAGCCCTTCCGCCGCTGGCTGATCATCTTCGACGCGGCGACCGATCCGACGAAGCTGTGGCGGTGGGTGCCCGACGGCCCCGGGCACGTGCTGATCACCTCCCGCAACCCCGACTGGGAGACGGTCGGCGAGCTCATCGAGGTGGGGGCCTTCAGCCGCCCCGAGAGCGTCGACTTCCTGCACCGGATCGCGAACCTGTCCACGATGGAGGCCGAACGGGTCGCGCAGGTCCTGGGTGACCACCCGCTGGCCCTGGAACTGGCGGCCGGGTGGCTCCGGCACGGCAGGCAGCAGGTGCCCGAGTTCCTGCACCTGTACGGCAAGCACTACACGAAGCTCTTCGAGGACACCCAGCTGCCCCACTACGACCGCTCGGTGGCCGCGGTGTGGAACCTCCCGCTGAACCGGCTGCGCGAGGAGCAGCCCGCCGCCGAACAACTGCTGCGGTTGGGCGCCTACTTCGCGCCGATCAGCGTGCCGCTGCGGCTGTTCAGCCCCGAGGACATGATCGGGTCCCGGCCGCGTCCGCTGGTGGTGCTGCCGGAGCCGCTGCACTCCCAGATCAGGAACCCGCTGATGCGGGCCCGCATCCTCGACGCCATCGGGCACTACGCGTTGGCCCGGATCTCCCACGGCACCGACGAGTCCAGCGGAGCGGCCATCCAGTTGCACCAGATGGTGCAGGCCGCGCAACGAGGCCGGCTCACCCCCGCGCAGGCGGAGGAGGCCAGGAACACGGTCCACGAGCTGCTCGCGGTCGCTGACCCGGGTGACCCTGGCGACCAGCGGCAGTGGTCCCGGTACGCGGAACTCGCCCAGCACGTCGACCACTCCGACGCCGTCGAGCGGGTCGACAGCCCCGAGATCCGGCGCATGGTGCTCAACGTGCTGAGCTTCTTCGCGCACCGGGGGGAGAACGCGCCGGGCATCGAGCTGGGGCAGCGGGCGATGCGGCGGTGGGAGCCGAGACTGGGGGCCGAGCACGCGGACGTGGTGGCGCTGAGCATCCACTACTCGAACCTGCTGCGGTCGGCGGGCCGGGTGGCCGAGGCCCGGGAACTGGGTGCCCGGTTCCTCGACGTGGCCAGGGCCCGCTTCGAGGAGTACCCGGAGCACGCCATCCACGCGGCGATGGGCTACGCCGCGGACCTCCGGCAGCTGGGTGACTTCCGGGGTGCCCGGGAGCTGGACGAGCAGACCCTGCGGCAGCTCACCGACGCCTTCGACCGCGACCACCACAACACCCTGCTCGCGGGGCACAACCTGGCGATCTCGCTGCGGCTGGTCGGGGAGTTCGAGGAGGCGCGCAAACGGGACGAGAAGACCCTCGCCCGGCGGCGCAAGATCCACGGCGAGAACCACCCGAGGACCCTGTTCTCGGCCAACGCGGTCGCCAACGATCTCCGGGAGTGCGGTTTCTACGCCAGGGCGTACACCACCCAGCAGCGGGTGTTCGACAACTACCGGCGGGTGCTCGGCGATCGCAACCTGGGGACGCTGCGCGCCTTCCGGGGGCTGGCGGTGTCGGCGAGGAAGGCCGGCTACTACCCGAGGGCGCTCAGCCTGTCCGCGGAGGGCGTGGAGCGCCACCGCACCCTGCTGGGGCCCAACAACCGGGAGACGATCGCCGCCATCACCAACTTCGCCAACGACCTCCGGTTGAGCCGCGACTACACGGCGGCCGTCCACCAGGCCCGGCTGGCCTACGAGAACGGCAAGAGCCAGCTCGGCCAGCAGCACCCCTACACGTTGGTGGCCGGGGTCAACCTGGCCATCATCCTGCGCGCCCTCGGCGACCTCAAGGCCGCCAGGGCCCTGAACGAGAAGACCCACGGGCTGCTGGGGACCGTGATGGGCGAGGAACACCCCTACACGCTGGCGGCCGCCACGAACCTGTCGAGCGACCTGGCCGCGGAGGGCGACCAGCCGGGCGCCGTGCTGCTGGGGGAACGCACGCTCGAGCAGTTGCGGCGAGCGAGGGGCCGGAGCCACCCCCACACCCTGGCCTGCGCGTCCAACCTGGCCATCGACCTGCTCGACGGGGGTGACCGGGGTCGGGCCAAGGATCTGGAGGCCGACACCGTGACCCGTTACCGCGACTCCCTCGGGGAACGGCATCCCGAGGTGATCGCCGCCATCGGCCGGCAGCGCGCCGACTGCGACCTGGAGCCGCCGCCGATGTGACGACGCGGGTCGTACGCCCGGGACACCCCGGGCTCCCGGCTGGTCGCTCTCGCCTAGAATCGTCGGTCAGGGTGGCGCCCCGCCGGCCGCGCCGTGCGCGCGGTCGGTGACGTGATCAACGGGCCGGGTCCGCCGAGCCGGATCGGCCCGGCCTCGAACCGTTGACCTGCCGCCCCGACGGCGTCTCGGCAGTCATTTCTGTCTAGACTCCCGCGGCGCCCGTTGCCCTGAGGCAAGCCGAGACCGCAACGCACAAGGAGATCACGTGAAGAGCACCGTCGAGCAGCTCAGCCCGACGCGGGTACGGATCAACGTCGAGGTGCCGTTCGACGAGCTCAAGCCCGACTTCGATCGTGCCTACCGCAAGCTCGCGGGTCAGGTCCGCATCCCCGGCTTCCGGCCGGGCAAGGCCCCGGCCCGGGTGCTGGAGAGCCGCATCGGTCGGGGCGTCGTTCTCGAGGAGGTCGTGAACGAGGCCATCCCGGCCAAGTACCTGGAGGCCGTGAACTCCGGCGAGGTGCGGACCCTGGGCCGTCCGGAGATCGAGGTCACCAACCTCGACGACGGCAAGGAGCTGACCTTCACCGCCGAGGTCGACGTGCGGCCGGAGATCACCGTGCCCGCGTTCGGTGAGCTCGCGGTGACCGTGGACGACGTCGAGGTCGAGGAGAGCGACATCGACTCGCAGCTCGACGAGTTGCGCGCCCGCTTCGGTACCCTCACCGGCGTCGACCGCCCGGCCCAGCAGGGTGACTTCGTCGTCATCGACCTGTCGGCCTCGGTCGACGGGCAGCCCGTCGAGGAGGCCACCACCTCCGGCCTGTCCTACGAGATCGGTTCCGGTCAGCTCGTCGAGGGCATCGACGACGCCCTGGTCGGCGCCTCGCAGGGTGAGACGAGGAACTTCACGACCAAGCTGGTCGCCGGGGAGCACGCCGGGCGGGACGCCGAGGTCAGCGTGGTCCTCCAGTCGGTCAAGCAGCGGGAGCTGCCGGAGCCCGACGACGAGTTCGCGCAGCTGGCCAGCGAGTTCGACACCATCGAGGAGCTGCGCGGCGACCTGCGGGAGCGGGTGGCCCGGGTCAAGCGGATGCAGCAGGGCATGCAGGCCAGGGACAAGGTCCTGGAGGCGCTGCTGGCCACCACGGAGGTGCCGCTGCCCGAGAAGGTCGTCGAGGCCGAGATCGACGTGCGCAAGCACGACGCGGTGCACCCGTTCGACCACGACGAGAAGCAGTTCGCCGCCTGGCTGGAGCAGCAGGGCCAGGACCTGGAGAGCTTCGAGACCCAGACCCGTGAGGAGGCGGAGAAGGCGGTGCGCACCCAGCTGCTGCTGGACACCATCGCCGACGCCGAGCAGGTCAGCGTCTCCGACGAGGAGCTCACCCAGCGCATCATCTACCAGGCGCAGCGCTTCGGCGTGAGCCCGGACGAGTACGTGCAGCGGGCCCAGCAGTCCAACCAGCTCGGCGCGATCTACGCCGACGTGCGGCGGGGCAAGGCGCTGGCCGGGGTCGTCCGGCACGCGACGGTCACCGACGAGTCCGGCAACGCGGTGGACATGGACGAGCTGTTCGGTCCGGCCGAGGGCGAGGAGAAGAAGTCCGAGGAGACGGCCACCAGCGAGCAGTGACCGCCGGCACCGAGCCGGCGCACGCTCTCGGCGAACACGGGCGGTGTTGCGGGATCAACGCCGCCCGTTTTCGTTAGGGTCGACAGCACCAGTCCCCGGACAACCAACGGCGCAACCCGGCCATTCGACGCCCCGGGCAGCCGAGGCGGGGTGTACGACTGACTACTTGTTGGAGAAGGCAGGCAGACGTGACGCACCACCAACCCAACCTGACGCCTTACATGCGGGGAGCCAACGCCGGCCTCTCGCTGAACGACTCGGTGTACGAGCGCCTGCTGCGTGAGCGGATCATCGTCCTGGGCACGCAGGTCGAGGAGAACATCGCCAACCAGATCTGCGCGCAGCTGATGTTGCTGGAGGCCGAGGACCCCGAGGCCGACATCCGCCTGTACATCAACTCGCCCGGTGGTTCGGTCTTCGCCGGCATGGCGATCTACGACACGATGGAGCTGATCCAGCCCGACGTCGCCACCGTCGCGATGGGTTTCGCGGCGTCGATGGGGCAGTTCCTGCTGTCCGCCGGCGCCCGGGGCAAGCGGTACGCGTTGCCGCACGCCCGGGTGATGATGCACCAGCCGTCCGCCGGCGTCGGGGGCACCGCCTCCGACATCGCCATCCAGGCCGAGGTCTGGAAGAAGGACAAGGACGAGATGGCGCAGCTCATCGCCGACCACACGGGGCAGCCGCTGGAGCGGATCGTGGCCGACTCGGACCGGGACCGCTGGTTCACCGCGCAGGAGGCCAAGGAGTACGGCTTCGTCGACCACGTGGTCAGCCGCGCCACCGAGATGAGCCCGGGAAGCTCGGGCAGCGGGCGCTGAGCCCGACCAACCACCGACACCCAGCGCTCCCAGGCTGATCACAAGGAGTGACACCCGTGCGTGAACTGCACCAACCCACGTCCCGTTACGTGCTGCCGTCGTTCACCGAGCAGACCAGCTACGGCGTGCGGGAGATGACCCCGTACAACAAGCTGTTCGAGGAGCGCATCCTGTTCCTCGGCTCACAGGTCGACGACATCGCGGCGAACGACCTGATGGCCCAGCTGCTGGTCCTGGAGGGCAACGACCCGGACCGGGACATCACGATGTACATCAACTCGCCCGGCGGGTCGTTCACCTCGCTGATGGCGATCTACGACACGATGCAGTACGTCCGTCCGGACATCCAGACGACCTGCCTCGGCCAGGCCTCCTCGGCCGCGGCCGTGCTGCTGGCGGCGGGTACCCCCGGCAAGCGGCTCGCCCTGCCCAACGCCCGGGTGCTCATCCACCAGCCGGCGATGGAGGGCGCGTACGGCCAGGTCTCCGACCTGGAGATCCAGGCCAACGAGATCCAGCGGGTTCGCGCCCTGATGGAGGAGACGCTGGCCCGGCACACCAACCGGAGCGCCGAGCAGGTCCGAGAGGACGTCGAGCGCGACAAGATCCTCACCGCGCAGGAGGCCCTCGAGTACGGCATCGTGGACGAGGTGCTGCCCTACCGGAAGTTGTCCCGGAGCTGATCCGACACGCCGAGTGCGCCGGGGTGCCGGCGCGCTCGGCGCACACCGGGCAGGGTTGTGCTCCCGTTGTACGGGTTCGGAAAGGTACCGTCGGGAACGTAGACAGCCAGGCGCACCCCAGGGGGGCGCCGGAGGGGACAGAGGTCAGCGGCCATGGCGCGTATTGGTGACGGCGGCGACCTGCTCAAGTGTTCATTCTGCGGGAAGAGCCAGAAGCAGGTGAAAAAACTCATCGCCGGACCTGGCGTTTACATCTGCGATGAGTGCATCGACCTCTGCAACGAGATCATCGAGGAGGAACTCGCCGAGGCGGGTGACGTCAAGCTCGACGAGCTGCCCAAGCCGGCGGAGATCCACGAGTTCCTCGACCAGTACGTCATCGGTCAGGACGACGCGAAGCGCACCCTGTCGGTGGCGGTGTACAACCACTACAAGCGCATCCAGGCCGGTGACCGGGGCCGGGACGGCCACGACAACGTCGAACTGGCCAAGTCGAACATCCTGCTGCTCGGCCCGACCGGGTGTGGCAAGACCTACCTGGCCCAGACGCTGGCCAAGATGCTCAACGTGCCCTTCGCCATCGCCGACGCCACGGCGCTCACCGAGGCCGGGTACGTGGGCGAGGACGTCGAGAACATCCTGTTGAAGCTCATCCAGGCCGCCGACTACGACGTCAAGCGCGCCGAGACGGGCATCATCTACATCGACGAGGTCGACAAGATCGCCAGGAAGAGCGAGAACCCGTCGATCACGCGGGACGTCTCCGGCGAGGGCGTGCAGCAGGCCCTGTTGAAGATCCTGGAGGGCACCACCGCCAGCGTCCCCCCGCAGGGAGGCCGCAAGCACCCGCACCAGGAGTTCATCCAGATCGACACGACGAACGTGCTGTTCATCGTCGCCGGCGCGTTCGCCGGGCTGGACAAGATCATCCAGGACAGGGTGGGCAAGCGCGGTCTGGGTTTCGGGGCCGAGGTGCGGTCGAAGGTCGAGATCGACAAGACCGACTTCTTCCGGGACGTCCTCCCCGAGGACCTCATCAAGTTCGGTCTGATCCCCGAGTTCATCGGCCGGCTGCCGTTGGTGGCGAGCGTGACGAACCTCGACAAGGAGTCGCTGGTCCAGATCCTCACCGAACCGCGGAACTCCCTGGTGAAGCAGTACAACAAGCTGTTCGACATGGACGGCGTGGAGCTGGAGTTCACCCACACCGCGATGGAGGCCATCGCCGACCAGGCGATCCTGCGCGGAACGGGGGCCCGGGGGCTGCGGGCGATCATGGAGGAGGTCCTCCAACCCGTGATGTACGACATCCCCAGCCGCAGTGACGTCGCGAAGGTCGTCATCACCGAGCAGACCGTCCGGGAGAACGTGAACCCGACGATCGTGGCGCGGCAGCCCTCCCGTCGGGAGCGCCGGGAGAAGAGCGCGTGACCCTCGGTTGAGGGAATTCCGCGCGGTGAGGAGCGCGGTGGCGGCACCGGCACTATCGTCACGGTGTGGTCGGGAGCGTGACCGCCGCGGGCGCCGTGGGAGGGGCCGGAGGCCCCTTCCACCGGGCCGGACCGGTGCCGGGGCGGCAGGTGGCGGACACGCGCTACCTCAGCGCGGAGGTTGGTCCGCATGGAGTTGGAGATCGACCCGCTCGACGGGCTGGTCGACCGCTGCCCGGCGGTGCGGGTACGGGCCAACCCCCACGTCGGAGTGAAGCTCGAGGTGAGCGTCACCGACGCGGCGGGGCATGACTGGGGCTCCCTGAACACCTTCGGCGCGGACGTGTCCGGACTCGTGGACACCGCCAGGGACGAACCTCTCGTCGGGACCTACGAGGGGGTCGACCCGACGGGCCCGTGGTGGTCCATGTCCTTCACGAACCGGGGCACCGCCCCGACCGACTTCGTCTCCAGCGCCGACTGGCTCGACTACCGGGTCGTCGCGCAGGCGGGGCGCGTCACGGAGACCCGGTGGATCCGACGGCGGTGGGCCGCCGACGGGGTGGAGCGGCGCGAACTCAACGACAACGGGGTTCGGCTGACCGTCTTCACCCCTGCCGGCGACGAGCCTGCTCCCGGGGTGCTCGTGGTGCCGGGGTTCGCGGGAGAGGCGGCGATCCAGCCCCGGGCCGCCCTGCTCGCCTCGCACGGGTACGTCGCGGCCGTCGTCGACTACCTGCCCAACGGCCCGGGCCCGCCGCACCTGGTGGAGATCCCGGTGGAGGTGGTCACCACCGGGCTGTCCGTCCTCGCCAGGCAGCCCCGGGTGGCGGCGGACAGGGTGGGGGTGTACGCGTCGTCGGTGGGCACCGAGGGCGCGTTCGCGGCCCTCGCGCTCACCGACCACGAACCGGTGCGCTGCGTGGTGGCCATCTCCCCGAGCAGCGTCATCTGGCAGGCCTCCTCCGGTGAGGGGCCGTCGATCCGAACGTCCTCCTGGTCCCACCGGGGGGAGCCGCTGCCCTGGGTGCGGGTGCACGCCAACCGGCTGCTGCCCGAGATGTTGGCGCACGCGATCCGGGACAGGGTGACCCGCTACCCCCGTCCGTCCGCCCTGCACCTGCGGTCCTCCTACGCGGCGGGGCTGCGGGACTACACCGCCGTGTCCGCCGCCCGGATACCGGTGGAGCGGGTGCGGTGCCCGCTGCTGCTGATCAGCGGGGAGGACGACCAGCTGTGGCCCGCGCCCGACATGGCGGCCACCATCCTGCACCGGCGGGACGCCCACGGCGTCGGGGAGGAGGACGAGAACATCGTGTTCCCCGACGCCGGTCACTTCCTCCGGCCCCCGTTGGTCCCCACCACGGCCGCGTGGAACGAGAACCTGGTGTCGGGCGGGTCGGCGGCCGGCACGGCCTCGGCGGACCGGGCGGGCTGGGAGGCGAGCCTGCGCTTCCTCCGACGCCACCTCGGGGCCTGAGCCGGCCGCCGCTCTTTCGGGTGATGGCCCGCGTGGGTCGGGCGTGTGCGCGGGACCGGGCGCCGGTGCTCGGGGTATCACCGACGGGGTGCCGCGAGGGCGGTCAGGTGATGACCGAGGGGAGTCCCGGGGATGTCCGATCGTCATGTCCTGTTGGTGCACGGCTGGCAGAGCCCCACCCGGGGCCACTGGCAGCTCTGGTTGTCCGCCGAGTTGCGCCATCTCGGCTGGCAGGTCCACTTCCCCCGGTTCCCGTCGCCGGGAACCCCCGTGCTGCGGTCCTGGCTACCGGTGCTCCGCGACCGGTTGGCCTCGGTACCCCGGGGCGACGAGCTCGTCGTGCTGGCCCACTGCGTCGGCGCGACGCTGTGGTTGCACCACGCGGCGACGCTGGGCGGGCGGGACCGGCGGGTGGACCGGGTCCTGTTGGCCGGTCTCCCCGGCCGAGGGTGGAACCACCCCGACCTCGTCGGCCTCCGGCCGCCGCCCCCGCACAGCTGGAGCCTGCGACGCGCCGCCGGGATCACGCGGATGGTGTGCGGTTCGGACGACCCGATCGCGCCGGTCCGCGAGTCGGAGGAGTGGGCGCGGGCGCTGCGCATCGGGCTTGACGTGGTGCCGGACGCGGGGCACCTGGACGCCGAGTCCGGGTACGGGCCGTGGCCCGGTGCGTTGGAGTGGGCGCTGGACCCGAGGGCGGAGTCCGTGGCGGCGGCCGGGAACCCGGGTCCTCCCGCCGACCTGGGGGCCCTGCACCACCGGGACGTCCTCGACGCCCGCCGTTGAGGGGCAGCGGGGCGGCGGCGGGGTGGTCGGTGTCCGAGCACCCCGCCGGTTCGCGCCGGCGGCGGGTCAGCCGAGGTGCCGGCCAAGGAAGCGGACCATCGCCGGCAGCGACCCGTTGAAGTACTCAAGGCTGTGGCCGCCAGGGGAGAGCGAGCTGATCTCCGGTTTGGCGGCGGCGGTGAACAGCCGGGCCCCCTCGATGAACTGGTCCTCGGTGCCGCACCAGATCCCGTTGGGGACGGTGCCGAGCTTGTCGATGTGCCGCAGCGGGTCCATCGACGCCCAGTCCGCCTCGTCGTGGAAGGCGTTGCGCAGCTTCATCTCCTCCCAGGTGGTGATGAGGGCGGGGGCGAGGGTCGCGCAGGCCCGGACAGGTCGGCGGCGCTCGTTGCGCCGCCGGGCGTAGAGCAGGGCACCGAAGCCACCCATCGACACCCCGGCCACCGCCGCCGGCTGGCCGCTGGGGCCGCCGAGCCCCCGCCGGGCCAGCCACCGGGGGACCTCCTCCAGGAGCATTCCCATCGGGTCGTCTCCCCGCTCGTGCTCGTGCCAGTAGCTGTTGCCACCGTCGACCAGGGCGAAGGCGTAGGGCGGGACCGCGCCGGCCGCGATGGCGTCGCCGAGCGCCTGGGGCAGCGTGGTGAACCCGGGGTGGCGGGCGTTGCCGTTCCTGCCGTGGAGCACCAGGCACACCGGCGTCGACCTGGGCAGCTCGCCGGCGGGTCGGACCGTCAGGAGCTCGACCGTCCTCCCCCGGAAGTAGGAGTGCACCTCGTCGATGACCGTCTCCGGCGGGCCGGCCTGCCGCCAGTCCGTGCCGGGTGCCGGCGCGGGGGCCGTCGGCATCGTGTCCAGGGGCGGCATCGGGTCCAACCCGGAGGGGATGCCGACCTGGTTGCGGGAGCTGGCCTGGGAGATTCCCTGCGTGAAGGAGAACAGCATCGCGGCGAGGCTGCCACCGAGGGCACCGCCCGCCGCGAGGACCGTTCGCCTGTCCATGGAGCGGGACTGTCGGATGAGTCGGTGCTTCCCCATGTGGCGACCTCCGTCCGTGGCACGCGCCACCTGAGCGAGGTAACGATCAGGTCGCGTGCTGATCACATGTAGCTACGTGATCGTGTTCCGGGAGAAATCCTGCCCGATTCACGGTGCGGGAGGTCTGTGATGATCGCTACTGAGCGCTCACTCGGACGGGGGTACCGCCGTCGTGCCGGTCAGGCGGTGCGCGGCGCTGTAGACGTTCATGGACGGCCCCCGGAGGAAGCCCACCAGGGTCATCCCCTGTTCGGTGGCGAGATCGACGGCCAGTGAGGACGGTGCGGACACCGCGGCCAACACCGGCACGCCCGCCATCGCCGCCTTCTGCACCAGTTCGAACGAGGCCCGACCCGAGACCATCAGGACCTGGCCCCGGGCGGGCACCCGTCCCTCCAGCAACGCCCAGCCGAGCACCTTGTCCACCGCGTTGTGCCGTCCCACGTCCTCCCGGCACACCACCAGCGTGCCGTCGGAGGTGAACAGCCCGGCGGCGTGCAGACCACCGGTGGAGTCGAAGACGCGTTGGGCGGCCCGCAGCGTGTCCGGCAGTGAGGTCAGCACGGACACGTCGACGCGCACCTCGTCGCCCTCCGGGCCGAACCGGGTGCGCAGCCGGATGGCGTCCAGCGCGGCCTTGCCGCACACCCCGCAGGAGGAGGTCGTGTAGAAGTTCCGCTCCACGCCGTGGTCGGGTGCCGGGACGCCCTCGGCCAGGGTGAGGTCCAGGACGTTGTAGGTGTTGCGACCGTCGGGGCCGGCCGCGTCGCAGTACCGGGCGCTCGCCACGTCCTCCCGGGACCCGATCACCCCCTCGGTGAGCAGGAAACCGTGCGCCAGCTCGACGTCGTGCCCCGGCGTCCGCATCGTCACCGCGAGGGCCCCGCCGCCGACCCGCAGCTCCAGGGGCTCCTCGGCGGCCAGGGCGTCCGGGCGCCGCCGGGCACCCGCCGGCGACACCTTCAGCACCGGCCTGCGCACGGTCACTCGCCCCATGTCCGCTCCTCCGTCGCTCGACGATCCTCCACGGCACACCAGTCTGGCCCACGGAGCGGATCAGACGCCGCCTTCGTGCCCGCGACCAGCGAGTCACGGCGCGCGCCCGGCGGCTCGGCGGCGACCACGGATCACACCTCGCGGGCCGACACGGGTTCGAGCCGGATGACGACCGACTTCGAGGCGGGGGTGCCGGAGACCTCGGCGACCGAGTCGAGCGGCACCAGGGCGTTGGTCTCGGGGTAGTAGGCGGCGGCGCAGCCGGCGGCGGTGGGGTACGGCACCACCCGGAACCCGGGGGCGCGCCGTTCGACCAGCTCGTCCCCGGTGCGCCACTCACCCACCAGATCCACCAGCTGGCCGTCGGCGACGCCGAGGGCGGCGCAGTCGTCGGGGTGCACGAGAACCACCCGCCGGCCGCCGCGGACACCCCGGTAGCGGTCGTCGAGCCCGTAGATCGTGGTGTTGTACTGGTCGTGGCTGCGCAGCGTCTGCAACAGCAGCCGGCCCGGGGGCACCCGGAGGACGTCGAGCTGGTTGGTGGTGAACCGGGCGCGCCCGCTGGCCGTCGGGAAGGACCGGCTGTCCCTCGGCGGGTGGGGCAGGACGAAACCGTCCGGCCGCCGCACCTTGTCGTTGTAGTCCTCGCACCCCGGCACCACGCGGCCGATCCGGTCCCGCACCAGGTCGTAGTCCTCGGCCAGCGACTCCCACGGGACAGGGTGGTCCGGCCCGAGGACCGCGCGGGCGAGGCCGCAGACGATCGCGACCTCCGAACGCAGGTGCGCGCTGGCCGGGGCGAGCCGTCCCCGGGAGGCGTGCACGCAGGACATGGAGTCCTCCACGGTCACGAACTGGTCGACGCCGTTCCGGACGTCCCGTTCGGTCCTGCCCAAGGTCGGCAGGATGAGCGCGCGCCGGCCCGTCACCACGTGCGAACGGTTCAGCTTGGTCGAGACCTGGACGGTGAGCGCGCAGGATCGCAACGCCCTCGCGGTGACCTCGGTGTCCGGAGCGGCGGCGGCGAAGTTCCCGCCCAGGGCGACGAAGACCCCGATCCGACCTTCGCGCATCGCGCGGATCGCCTCCACCGTGTCCAGACCGGGCGACCGGGGCATGGGCAACCCGAACTCGCGCTCCAGGGCGTCCAGGAACGCGGCGGGCGGCTTCTCCCAGATACCCATCGTCCGGTCGCCCTGGACGTTCGAGTGGCCGCGAACCGGGCAGAGACCCGCACCCGGACGACCGATCATGCCCCGCAGGAGCATGAGGTTGACCAGTTCGCGGATGGTGGCCACCGACTGGCGGTGCTGGGTCAGGCCCATCGCCCAGCACGCGACGGTCCGGCGCGAGGTCGCCAGGAGCTCGGCGACGCGTTCGATCTGCTCGCGGGGAAGTCCGGTGGCGGCGAGGACGGCAGGCCAGTCCAGGTCCCGGACGTGCGCCGCGTACTCCTCGTACCCCTCGGTGTGGTCGGCGACGAAGTCCCGGTCGACCACGGACCCGGGTTCGGCCCGCTCCCGCTCCACCAGCAGGTGCCCCAACGCGCGGAACAGCGCGAGATCCCCGCCGATCCGGATCTGGCAGAACTCGTCGGCCAGCCCGACCCCCCGCCCCAGCACGCCCCGGAGGTTCTGCGGGTTCAGGGCCGCCCGTGCCTGAGCCACGACGTCGGCGACGGACACCAGCCACCCTCCTCACACCCCCGTTGCACACCGTGACGAACAGTAGCAACGGGTAACTGTTGGGTGTGGGGAGAATGGCCACTTCCGCGTGGAAGGGCGCCGTGCCAGAGTCAGCACGACGTCAGCACGGGGGCGATCACCCGCACCAACTCGCGAGAACGGGCCGGAGCGTGAACCCGACCTCACGCCCCTGATCAGGTCGTGTGGCAGGGCGTCACCCGCGTCGACGTGGGACCTCGAGATTCCGCCGCCGAGTTCCGCGAGAACCTTGCGCTGTGCCGGCCGCCGGCGGCTCGGGCCAGGCGCAGCGGGGGCGGTCGAACCCGTTTCCGCTTACTGAGCGGTCGCGGTGTTTGGGTGGCGCGGCCTTGTCCCCACCCGCCCCGCCGCCCCGCACGAGGTGGGCACGCCGGGGATCTTGGCGAACCCCCTTCAGTCCCTGACCTCGGTGGTGGTCCCGTCGATGTCCTCATCCGGTCCCCGGTACGTCACCCCCGACGTGGGCGGAGGGCCAGACGTGGGGGCCGGGTGCTCAGCAGGTGCTCCCTGGGAGTTCGCTGTCGAGGTCGAACATCGCCTGTTCGTCGACCCCGCCGAGGCCCGCCACGACCTGGTCCGCGCTGGTGGCGGGCGCCAGCAGCCCCTCGTCGATCAGGTCGCAGTCCATCCCGTAGACCAGCCCGTCGCTGCCACCCGCCCACAGCCCCCAGCTCGACTCCAACCACTCCTCCCCCGAGTAGTAGAGGAACTCGTCCGTCTGCCGCTGGAACACCACGGCCGGATGGGACTCGAACAGGTACCCCGCCAGGTAGCTGACCTCCACCACGAGGACGCCCTCCTCCTCGGCGGTGACCGAGACACGACCGTCCATCCGGGGCGGTTCGTCGGCGAGCGTGTGCTCCGGCGAGATCATGGTGACGAAGGCGTCCAGGCCCAGCCTCCTGATGTGCTCCTCGGTGTCGGCCCTGGCGTCCGGCCCCAGCAGGTCGAGCAGCGGATCGGCGGAGTGCTCCTCGATGGCCTCCGGATCGAGCCTCGTCGCCTCGACGGCACGCAACGCGAGGTCGACGGCTTCCGCCACCTGGTCGCGGCTGTGTCCCTCGACCGGCGTCGTGACCGTCCTGTCGATGCCGTCGATGCCCTCCTCCCACCCGGCGGCGACGGTGTCCGTGAACGCGAGGGCACCGGTCTCCCCACCGTCCCCGGTCCGATCCCCGTGCCCGGCGGTCGGCTCCGGGGGGAGGGTGGCAGGGGTGCTCGCGGTCATTGGGAGCGCGGTTGGAGCCTCGTCGACCAGGCCGGTCTGGCGTACGACGATGACGGCGCCGGCCACGAGGACGAGCGCGCCGGCGGCGAGGAGCACCCGCCGGAGTGGCGTGGAACCGGCGCCGCGCCGTTCGTCCCGAGCGGTGTTCGCTGGTGAGGGCGTGGTGCCGAGCGGGTCGGGGGAGGGTGTCGAGCCGGGGCTGTCGTCACCGGGATGAGCCTGGTTCGTCAGGTGCGGCATGGTCGGGTCGCCGTTCCTCGGAGGTGCGGGTTCGGGGGTGCGGGGCGGAGCGCTGAGCCGCCGGAACGGATCGGGTCAGGCGGGTTCGAGGACCTCCGCCACGCAGGACCCCTCGTCGGAACCTGGGCCGATGACCCCGGTGGCGACGTCGCAGTCGACGGCCCGGTGCCCCACCTCCCCGCCGAACTCCACCCACAGACCGCGCGCGCCGGTCTCCCACCCGTCGCCGATCGCGTACGAGTAGGCCTCGACCCACCGTTCGTAGACGACGCCGTCCGAAGAGGTCGACCCCTCCGGGTCGAAGGGGTAGGCGGTCGTGTAGTTCAACTCGACCAGCAGCGAGCTGTCCGGGTGCAGGGACACCTCGAGTGAACCGTTCATCCGGGGCTCGGCGGCCAGCGTCCGGCCCGAGGCCAGCATGGTGATGTAGCCGCTGGGCCCATAGGCGTCGATCTCCGAGCTGACCGCGTCCCGTGAGTAGGGGGCGAGCAGGCCCAGCAGTTCGTCCGGGTCGTGTCGGAGGAGCGCGGCGTCGGAGAGCCGGGAGGCCCGCACCGCGGACAGGGCCGCCGAGGTCGCCTCGCGCACCTCCTCCACGGTGTAACCGGCGAAGGCCGTGGGCGTGGGAACGCTGATGCCCTCGGTTCCCGTCCGCCAGTGCTCGGCGGAGGTCCCGGCGAAGGGATCGGCCGCCCGAGCCTGGTTCACCCGTTCGTCTCGGATCAGGAGGAAGACGACGAGGGAGAGGACGACCGCGACCACGGTCCCGGCCAGCACCCACGGCACCAGGACACCGGCCCGCCGGGACGCCGCCGGCGGTGGCCACGCGGCCGGGGTGCCGGAGGGTCCGAACGCGAAACCGGTGGGAGCACTCGGTGGGGGCGCGGCCGGGCCCCATCCGGGGTGCGGAGGCCCGGGAGCGGACCAGCCCTGGTGGGTGCCTGGCGCGGCGGCGGAAGGCTGGGGTAATGGGTGGGAGGTTCGCGCGTCGTCGTGCGCGCCCCGGCCGGCAGGCTCTTCCTGGAACCCGTCCCCGCGACCGGCGGGGAGGGGTGGCGGTGGGACGGGGGCGCTCCCAGCCGCTTCGCTGGTCGCCGCGTCTCGCTCGAAAGGGTGGTCTTGCACGGAGCCCCTCGTCTTCTCCAGTTGTCGTGCCGAAAACTAGCGTTTGTCACCGATGATCTCGAATCGACCCCGTCGGCGGGGGTCGTTCGGGAGAGCGATCTTCGCTGGATGGGTGACGTCACCAGCACCCGTCGTCACCCGAGCGGCCCAGCGATGGCCCCGTGAACCGGGTTGCCCGCCGTTCGTAGACTTTCCCCGTGACCGAGACCCATTCATCGCCCGGCCCTGCCCAGTTTCCCGTCGGCCTCGCGCCCAAGTGGGAGCCGGTAGCGGTAGAGGCCGCGCTGTACCAGGAATGGGTCGAGCGCGGTGACTTCACCGCCGACGCCAGCAGCGACCGGCCGCCGTTCTCCATCGTGATCCCGCCGCCCAACGTCACCGGGGTGCTGCACATGGGGCACGCGCTGGACCACACCCTGATGGACACCCTCACCCGGCGCCGCCGGATGCAGGGTTACGAGGCGCTGTGGTTGCCGGGCATGGACCACGCAGGGATCGCGACCCAGACCGTCGTCGAGCGGGAGCTCGCCAGCGAGGGGAAGTCGCGCCACGATCTCGGGCGTGAGGAGTTCGTCCGCCGGGTCTGGCAGTGGAAGGCCCAGTCCGGCGGTCAGATCAGCCAGCAGATGCGGCGGCTCGGCGACGGCGTCGACTGGAGCCGTGAGCGCTTCACGATGGACGAGGGTCTGTCGCGCGCCGTGCAGACGATCTTCAAGCGGTTGTACGACGACGACCTGATCTACCGGGCGGAACGCATCATCAACTGGTGCCCCCGGTGCCAGACGGCGCTGTCGGACATCGAGGTCGAGCACAGCGAGGACGAGGGCGAGCTCGTCTCGATCCGCTACGGCGAGGGTGACTCGTCGATCGTGGTCGCGACCACCCGTGCCGAGACGATGCTCGGCGACACGGCCGTGGCGGTGCACCCGGAGGACGAGCGCTACCGGCACCTGGTGGGGACCGAGGTCGAGCTGCCGCTCACCGGCCGGCGGATCCCGATCGTGGCCGACGAGCACGTCGACCCGGAGTTCGGGACCGGCGCCGTCAAGGTCACGCCGTCCCACGACCCCAACGACTTCGAGATCGGCCAGCGGCACGGCCTGCCGAACCTCACCGTGCTCGACGAACGGGGCGTCATCACCGCCGCTGGTCCCTTCGAGGGGCTGGACCGGTTCGAGGCGCGGCCGGCCATCGTCGCCGCCCTCCGCGCGGAGGGCCGGATCGTGGCGGAGAAGCGCCCCTACCTGCATGCCGTGGGGCACTGCGAGCGGTGCGGCACGGTCGTCGAACCCCGGCTGTCCAAGCAGTGGTTCGTCAACGTCGGTCCGCTGGCCAAGGCGGCCGGTGACGCCGTCCGGGACGGCCGGACCCGCATTCACCCGCCCGAGATGGCCAAGCGCTACTTCTCCTGGGTCGACAACCTCCACGACTGGTGCATCTCCCGCCAGCTGTGGTGGGGGCACCGCATCCCCGTCTGGTACGGGCCCGACGGGGAGATGCGGTGCGTCGGCCCCGGCGAGGAACCGCCCACCGGTGAGGGCTGGCACCAGGAGACCGACGTGCTGGACACGTGGTTCTCCTCGGCGCTCTGGCCGTTCTCCACGCTGGGCTGGCCGGAGAAGACCCCCGACCTGGAGCGCTTCTACCCGACCAGCGTCCTGGTCACCGGCTACGACATCCTGTTCTTCTGGGTCGCCCGGATGATGATGTTCGGGCTCTACGCGATGGACGGCGCGCAGCCCTTCAACGACGTGTTCCTGCACGGCCTGGTTCGGGACAGCACCGGCAAGAAGATGTCGAAGTCCAAGGGCAACAGCATCGACCCGCTGGAGTGGCTCGACCGCTACGGCGCGGACGCCCTGCGCTTCACCCTGGCCAGGGGCGCCAACCCGGGCGCGGACGAGGCGGTCGCCGAGGAGTGGGCGGCGGGAGCGCGGAACTTCGGCACCAAGTTGTGGAACGCCAGTCGGTTCGCCCTGATGAACGGGGCGAACACCAGTACCCCGCTGCCCGACCGCGCGGAGCTGACCGACGCCGACCGGTGGATCCTCGACCGGCTCGACACCGTGGTCGCCGGCGTCGACGAGCTGTTCGAACGCTTCGAGTTCGGCAAGGCCTGCGACACGCTGTACCACTTCGTGTGGGACGAGTTCTGCGACTGGTACCTGGAGCTGGCCAAGACCCAGCTCAACGGTGACGAGGCCAGGGCCACCGCCACCCGCGCGGTGCTCGGGCACACCCTGGACGCGACGCTGCGGCTGCTGCACCCGGTGATGCCGTTCATCACCGAGGTGGTGTGGCGGGAGCTGACCGGCGGGCAGGCCCTCGACCGCGCGGCCTGGCCGGTCCCCTCCGGGGCGACTCCCGACGTCGAGGCCGAGCGGCGCATCGACGACCTGCGGAAACTCGTCACGGAGGTGCGCCGCTTCCGCTCCGACCAGGGGCTCAAGCCCGGCCAGCGGGTTGACGCCCGGCTCACCGGCACCGCTGTCGACCGGCTCGCCGACCAGCTGGTCGCCGCGCGCGCCCTGACCCGGCTCGACGAGCCCGGCGACGGCTTCGCCCCGACGGTCTCCCTGGAGGTCGGGCTCGCCTCGGGCGAGATGACCGTGGAGATCGACACCTCGGGCGCGGTGGACGTCGAGGCCGAGCGCAAGCGGTTGACCAAGGACCTCGCGGCGGCGGAGAAGGAACTCGCCGGCTGCGAGAAGAAGTTGGGGAACCCCGCGTTCACCGAGAAGGCCCCACCGGAGGTGCGGGCCAAGATCGAGGCGCGGCGGGAGACCGCCGAGGTCGACATCCGGCGGCTCCGCGAGCGGCTGGCCGGGCTGCCCGGCTGAGCGCCGGCCCTTCGGGCCGAGGAGGACACCAGGAACGGGCGACGACCCCGGTGTGACCGTGGTGGGTCACACCGGGGCGCACCGCCGCATGACCGGCCGTCCGTCGGAACTAGACTCGGACCCGGACCGGTAACCGCACGTCAGGAGGGTCCGTGCCCAAGCCCGACTCCGATGCCCTGGTGGCGTTGCGCGCCGTCGAGGACGAGCTCAACACCCGGTGGCCGGAGACGAAGATCGAGCCGTCGCTGGACCGCATCCGGGTGCTGCTGGACCTGCTGGGCGAGCCGCAGCGCTCGTACCCGGTGCTGCACATCGCCGGCACGAACGGCAAGACCTCCACCGCGAGGATGCTCGACGCCCTGCTGACCCGGGTGGGGCTGCGGACCGGCCGCTACACCAGCCCCCACCTGCAACTGGCCACCGAGCGGATCAGCCTGGACGGGGCGCCGATCTCCCCGGAGCAGTACGTCGACACCTACCGCGACATCGAGCCCTACGTGACGATGGTCGACGGGCGGAGCGAGATCCGGATGAGCAAGTTCGAGGTGCTCACCGGCATGGCGTTCGCGGCCTTCGCCGACGCGCCCGTGGACGCGGCCGTCGTCGAGGTCGGCCTCGGGGGCAGCTGGGACGCCACCAACGTCGCCGACGGCACGGTGGCCGCCATCACCCCGATCGCGCTCGACCACACCGAGTACCTCGGCACCGACCTCCTCGGCATCGCCAGGGAGAAGGCCGGCATCATCAAACCCGGTTCGGTCGCGGTGCTGGCCAAGCAGGAACCCGAGGTCACCCGAGTCCTGTTGGAACGCGCCGTCGAGGTGGACGCGGCGGTGGCCAGGGAGGACTCGGAGTTCGGCGTCCTCGAACGCACCCACGGCGTGGGTGGTCAGATGCTGCGGTTGCAGGGCCTCGGTGGCGTGTACGAGGAGATCTTCCTGCCCCTGCACGGGGCGCACCAGGCGCGGAACGCGGCGATGGCCCTCGCGATCGCCGAGGCGTTCTTCGGGGCCGGGCCGGAGCGGCAGCTGGACGTCGAGGCGGTCCGGGAGGGTTTCGCCGCCGTCAGCTCCCCGGGCCGGTTGGAGCCGGTCCGCTCCGCACCGACCGTCCTCGTGGACGCGGCGCACAACCCGCACGGCGCGGGGGCGCTCGCCGAGGCCGTCACGGCGGAGTTCGCGTTCCGCCGGCTGGTCGGCGTGGTGGGTGTGATGGACGACAAGGACGCCACCGGCATCCTCCAGGCGCTGGAACCGGTGCTCGAACACGTGGTGATCACCCAGACGAGTTCACCGAGGGCGATGAGCGCGGAACGGCTCGCGGCCCAGGCCGAGGAGATCTTCGGGTCGGAGGCCGTCACCGTCCAGCCGGCGTTGGACGTGGCGGTGGAGACCGCGATCGGCCTCGCCGAGGAGGTCTCCGAGCCGGACGAGCCGGTCGCGGGCGGTGGCGTGCTGGTGACGGGCTCCGTGGTGACCGCCGGTGAGGCTCGCGCGCTGTTGGGGAAGGAACCGACATGACCGACCAGCCCACGGCCGACGAGACGCGGACCGACCCGGCGGCGTCGTCCCCGGCCACCCCGGGTGACGGGCCGGTGGCCTTCACACCCCCGGCCAAGGACCCCTTCAGGAGCTTCCGGGGCGTCCTGGCCGGCACCCTGGTGCTGGAGGCGATCGTCGTCGGTCTCGCCGTGCTCGTGGTCGACAACCTCGGCTCCGGGGTCGGCAGCGTCGGCGGCTGGCTGGTGGGTGGCCTCGCGGTCGCGATGGTCCTCGCCGCCGGCGTGCAGGGCCGGAGCTGGGGGCTGCCCGTGGCCATCGCCCTCCAGGCCGCCATGATCTGCTGCGCGTTCATCACCCCGGCACTGGGGGCGCTCGGGCTCGTCTTCGGACTGGTCTGGGTCGGTCTGCTGTGGATGCGGTGGGACGTCCAGCTGCGGATGAAGGAGGGCCGGCTCCCCGGTCAGCGGCCGGTGGGCGAGCACACCGACTGAAGCCCCGGCCGCCTGGCCGGTTCCCGTGCCACCCGACCCCGCCCGACAGCCGTCGGTCCGGTGGCACGGTGTGCGTCGGGCGCGGCAGTGCGCGGGGTCCGACCCCCGGGGTGCTTTCACGACCGAATTCGCGGATCCACTCGGAGAATGGCGGCACCGGTTCCCGCGTTCGGAGTAGGGAATCGGATTCTGATGGGTGCCGGTGGTCGGTTCGCGGGTTCCGTGGTCCGAACGCTTCCCCACTCGCGTCGCCCTTCGGCGTCCGGGTTGGGGAATTCCTGGCCATGAACCGCGCCGCCGCGCCAGCGCACCCCCGTCGTGGCGAACCAGCCGCCCATCGACGTGCCTGAGCTCGGGCCTCCAGGGTGGAGCACCGGTCCCGGACCGGCGAGGCCTGGCGCGCGGTGTCGGTGCGTACCTGGCCCGCGAACCGCCTCCTCGCTGCGGGAACGGGAAGAGGTGCTGCGGGCGGCTTGCTGGCGGCGGCGACGGAACGGCGTGGTCCTCGGGACAGCGTGGCCCCGTCGAGGACGCGGCCTGGGTCGGCTGAGGGACGGCCGAACCACCGGGGCGTGACCCGGCCGTGGGCAATTCGACGTCGGCTGGTGCGCCCAGGCGAGGTCGGTCCTTTTCCTGGGTGGGAATCCGGATCAACGACAACTGTCGGTGGGTTAGGATCTCGGCGGTTTCGTTTCGCCGTGACCCGGAGGGAAGAACCGCGATTGGACGGGCCGCGATGAGGTTTTCCGACGTCCACTTCTCCTACGGGAGGAAAAGGGTCCTCCGGGGCGTTGACTGGGAGTTGGGGCGGGGGATCAGCGGGCTCCTCGGGCCGAACGGATCGGGCAAGACGACGCTGATCTCCCTGGCCGTCGGCGCGCTGCCCGGCCGAGGTGGGATCACCGTCGGGGACGCGGGCACGTCGGGACCGAACGGCGGTGCCAGCCCGTCGCTGGGGTACGTCCCGCAGTCCTTCTCCCTCGTCCCCGGGATGTCCGTCCTCCAGACCGCCGCCTACGCGGCGTGGGTGAACGGCGTCCCGCGTCGGGAGTGCGAGGACGCGGCCCGCCGGGCACTGGGGCTCGTCGACCTCGCCGGCCGGGCCGGCGAGCGGGTCCGCGCCCTGTCCGGGGGCCAGCGTCAACGGCTGGGCATCGCCGCCGCCCTCGCCCACGAGCCGCGTGTCCTGGTCCTGGACGAACCCACCGTGGGTCTGGACCCGGCGCAACGGCTGCGGGTGCGGGAGGTGATCGCCGATCTCGGTCAGGACCGGACGGTGCTGCTGGCCACGCACCTCGTGGAGGACATCGCCTACCTGTGCCGGCGGGTCGGCGTGCTGGTGGCCGGCCGCATCGTCTTCGACGGCACCGTCGAGGAGCTGACCGGGCTGTTCGAGGACGAGGCCCCCGAGGACGGCCGCGCGCTCGGCTCCGCCTTCGAACGCGGCTACGAGCGGCTGGTCCGGCGCTGGGGAGCGGGGGAGTGAACCGGCTGGCGGCCCTGTGGTGGCCGCTTCCGCCGGTCGTGCTGGTGTCCTCCGCCGCGCTGGTCGCGGCCTCGCTCGTCCTGTCGACCCGCTGGTTGTGGGACCAGCGGTTCCAGGAGTGGGTGGTCACGTCCTTCGAGGCCCACGAGCAGGTGCTGTGGGCGGCCGTGCTGGCGGCCGTGGTGAGCTGCTGGGCGGCCACGCGCCTCACCCCGACCAGGATGCTGTTCGGCGGTGCGCACCACCCCCGTACCGGTTGGCCGGTCGTGCGCCGGCACCTCGCCGTCCTCAACGGGTGGTTCCTCCTCGGGTACGTGGTGGGCATCGCGCCCGCCCTCGTGCTCACCGCCACCCGGGCCCAGTACGGCGGTCCCGACGTGCTGGCCATCCTCGGCGGACCGCTGGGGATCGCGGCGGCCTCCGCCCTGGGCTACCTCTTCGGCGTGGTGGTCCCGGTGGCGCTGCTCTCGCCGGTCCCCGGCCTGGGGGTCTACCTGCTGTACTCCCAGTCCGCGGTCGCCGACGGGTGGACCGCGCTGCTGCCGCTCGTCCGGGTGTGGATCTCGCTGGGCAGGTCGGAGAACCCCGCCGTCACCGGCTACCGGGTGATCTTCCTCCTCGCCCTGCTGGCGGCCTGCGCGGTGACCAGCGCGGTGCTGCTCCGCGCGACGCGGCGGACCGCGCCGCGCGCGCTGGTGGCGGTGCTGGGCTGCCTCGCGCTGCCCGGCCTGCTCGCCGTCGTGCCCTTCGTCCGCACGCCGGCCCCGCTGGTCCACGACGCCGAACGCCCCCGGGTGTGCGCGGAGCGCGGGGGCACCGAGTACTGCGTGCACGAGGGCCACGCCTCCGAGCTGGACGTCCTCGGGGCGGTCGGCGAGACGGCGCTCGCGCGCCTCGGGGACTCGGTTCCCGCTCCCCGGCGGGTCTGGGACCTGGCCCTCGCCGGCCGTGGGGAGGACCCCGGGGTGGTGTGGGTCCAGCTTGATCCGGTCCTCCCCCTCGAGCCGGCAGTGGCTTCCACGATGGCGGCCAGCATCGCCGGGGATGACGCCTGCCGGCAGCGCTACGGGGATCCCGGACCCGAGGAGGACTGGCCGGAGGCCGTGGCACTCGCCGACGACCTCCGGTGGCGGGTGGCCGCGCTGTTTCACGAGGAGTACGCCAGGGTGGATGGCCCGTTCAGCGAGCTCTCCGACGCGGAGCTGGTGCGGTGGCTGGCCGAGCACCAGCACACGGTGGCCAGCTGCGAGCTGGGCCAGGAGGACCTGCCGTGACGGCGCTGCGCCTCGTGGTCCTCGCCCGCCGCCCCGGCCGGTGCCTGCTGGCGTTCACGGTGTCCCTGCTCGGCGCGCTGCTCTTCTGGCGGGTGGCCGTGCACGTCGAACCCTTCAGCGCCAACCCCCGGCGGACCCTGCCCTACCCGGAGTTGGCCGGGGTCGTGACCGGGGCCGTGTTCGCCGGTCTGCTCGCTCCCGGGTTCTGGGAGTGGGAGCGCCTGGGCGGGGCGCGCAGCCGGGCCGTCGCGGGTGTGGTGGCGGCGCTGGGGTGCCTGGCGCCGCTGCCGGCCTTCCTGCTCGGCGTGGCCCAGGTGCCCGAGCGGTACCACGCGCTCACGCTGTGGTCGAACGTGCTGCTGTTCACCGCGCTCGCGTTCCTGCTGGCGGCGCTGGTCGGCCCGGCGGTGGGCGCCGCGGTGACGGTCGGGTCGTTCCTGCTGGTGGTGCTGCTGACCAACGCCGCCCCGGCGGCGGTCGGGTGGCTGCCCGTGACGGCCCCCGAGGACCCGACGAGCCACCCGGTCGCGGCGCTCGCCCTGCTCGGCGTCGCGGTCGCCGCCCACGCGGCGACCTTCGGGTCCACCGGGTTCGCGCGGCGGCTCAGCCGAGGCGCCGGCTAGCGGGTCCGCGTGGACCCCACCGAGCGCCGTTCCGCCGGGAGGACGAAAATGTGCGTCCGAACGGTGGAACATCGGTGCTCGGTCGGGAGGGCGGGATGCGCGGTCGTCGCGTTCCCCGCCGGCCGGGCGGGAACGGGGCGGTGCGATGCGGGACGAACTCAAGGACAAGGTCGGTCTGGTCACCGGCGGGGCCTCCGGGATCGGGCGGGAGGTGGCCCTGCGGATGGCCGCGTCCGGGGCGACCGTCGTCGTCGCCGACCTGCGCGCGGAGGCCGCCCTGGAGGTGGCCGAGGAGATCAACGGCAGCGGTGGGCAGGCCAGCGGGATCGCCGTCGACGTGGCCGACCCCGCCTCGGCCGCGGCGATGGTGCAGCACGCCGTCACCACCCACGGGCGGCTGGACCTCGCCGTGAACAACGCGGGCATCGGCGGTGACAGCGGGGACGTCGCCTCGTACTCCACCGAGTCCTGGCGGCAGGTCCTCGCGGTGAACCTCGACGGCGTCTTCTACTGCCTGCGCGCCGAACTCGCCGCCATGCACGACGGTGGGGGCGGGTCCGTGGTCAACATGGCCTCGATCCTGGGGTCGGTGGGGTTCGCCAGCTCCCCGGCCTACGTGGCCGCCAAGCACGGCGTGGTCGGCCTGACCAAGAGCGCCGCCCTGGCCCACAGCGCGGAGGGGATCAGGGTGAACGCGGTCGGGCCCGGTTTCATCGAGACCCCGTTGCTGTCGCAGGCGGCCATGCCGGCGGAGGCCCGCGCCGCGCTGGTCTCGGCGCACGCCGCCCAACGGCTCGGCACCCCAGGGGAGGTCGCGGAACTGGTGGTCTTCCTGCTGTCGGACCGGGCCTCCTTCATCACCGGCAGTTACCACCTGGTGGACGGGGGTTACACCGCGCAGTGATCGGGCGACCCGTCGCGACCGGGGAGCGGGGGAACTGGTCACTCGCCGACGGATGTCCTCGGTGGTGGGCCACCCACCCGTGTCACCGTGGATCACGCCACCTGACTAGCCTTCCCCCCAAACCGGACAACACCGTGCCGCCGCGCGCGGGCCGGACGTGGACACCCGTCCCGTCCGGTGGTGTGAACAACGAAAGCGAGTGGTCGTGAGCGAGCGCACCCTGGTTCTGGTCAAGCCCGACGGCGTCGAGCGTGGCCTGGTCGGCGAGGTCATCGCCCGCATCGAGCGCAAGGGGCTGCGGTTGGCCGCCCTGGAGCTGCGCACCGTCAGCCGCGAGGTCGCCGAGCAGCACTACGCCGAGCACGACGGCAAGCCCTTCTTCACCTCGCTGCTCGACTTCATCACCTCCGGCCCGGTCGTCGCCGCCGTCGTGGAGGGGCCGAGGGCGATCGCCGCGTTCCGGCAGCTCGCCGGCGGCACCGACCCCGTGGAGAAGGCGACTCCGGGCAGCCTGCGCGGTGACTTCGCCGTCGAGGTCGAGTCGAACCTGGTGCACGGCTCGGACTCCCCGGAGTCGGCCGCCCGGGAGATCAAGCTCTGGTTCCCCAGCCTCTGAGAGGGACGTGACATGACCGACCGCGACCTTGACGACTCCTTCGTCTCCGGCCCCCACTTGGTCAACCAGGTCCACCCCGGTCTGGTGGACGGGTTGACCGACCTGTGGGGGCGGGTGGGCGCCGCCGGGGGAGCGGTCGGCTTCACTCCCGAGACCCCGTTGGCGGAGGTGCGGACCGCCGCCGAACGGGTCGTGGAGGCCGTGAGCGCCCGACGGGAACAACTGTTGACCCTGGGCCGGGCTGGCGTGCTGGTCGGCGCGGTCGTCCTCCGCCCGGACAGCGGCCCGCTCGTCGCCCACCGCGGCCTCGTGCTCGACCTGATGGTCGACCCCGACCTCCAGCGGCAGGGGTGGGGGCGTGTCCTGCTGGACGCCGTGGTGGCCCAGGCGACCGCCCACGGGCTGCGACGGCTGTTCCTCTCCGCCCGCGACGGCACCGGGCTGGACGACTTCTACCGGGCGGCCGGGTGGACCGAGTGCGGGCGCGCGCCGGACGCGGTCCTCCTGCCCGACGGGACCTACCGCGACGAGCTCTGGTTCACCCGTCGGATCTGAGGGAAGCCGCCGGCGCTGCCGGCCGACGTCCGCGCGTCAGGACGGCGCCGGGGCACGATCCCGGCGTCCACGTGGCGGAGTGGCGGTGCCGGCTTGGCCACCTCGGGGAAAACGCTCGCTTTCCGTCGGTGCCACCTCCTAGGGTCGATCCTCGTGGCAACAGCTGGTTCTCTGATCCATGCCAGGGGGCTCGTCAAACGGTTCGGCTCCTTCGAGGCCGTCCGGGGCGTCGATGTCGACATCGCACCGGGCGAGTCCTTCGGTTTCCTCGGCCCCAACGGCGCGGGCAAGTCGTCCACCATGCGCATGGTGTCCTGCCTGTCCCCCCGGAGCGGCGGTGAGCTGCGCGTCCTCGGCATGGACCCGGACACCGACGGCCCCCGCATCAGGGCGAGGTTGGGGGTCGTGCCGCAGCAGGACAACCTCGACGTCGAGCTGACCGTGCGGGAGAACCTCCAGGTCTACGGGCGCTACTTCGGGTTGTCCCGTGCCGCCGTGCGGGAACGGGCCGGTGAGCTGATGGAGTTCGCGCAGCTCACCGACCGGGCCGACGCGAAGGTCGAGCCGCTGTCCGGGGGCATGAAGCGGCGGTTGACGATCGCCCGCGCCCTGGTGAACGACCCGGAGGTCCTGCTGCTGGACGAGCCGACCACCGGCCTGGACCCGCAGGCCAGGCACGTGCTCTGGGACCGGCTGTTCCGGCTCAAGCAGCAGGGCGTCACGCTCATCGTCACCACCCACTACATGGACGAGGCCGAACAGCTGTGCGACCGGCTCGTCGTGATGGACGGGGGACGCATCGCGGCCGAGGGGTCGCCCTCCGAGCTGATCCGCCGCTACTCCACCCGCGAGGTGCTGGAGCTGCGGTTCCCCTTCGGGCGGGTCGCCGACCACACCGAGGTCGCCGCCCGGCTGGCCGAGCGGGTGGAGGTCCTGCCGGACCGGCTGTTGCTCTACACCGACAACGGGGACGCCGCCCTCGCCGCGGCCCACGAGGCGGGCCTGCGACCGGTGAGCGGCCTGGTGCGTCGCAGCACCCTGGAGGACGTCTTCCTCCGGCTCACCGGCCGGAGCCTGGTGGACTGACGTGACGACGAACGACGCAGCAACCACCCGCACCGCACCCGCCGCCACCGGCCGGTCCGGTTCGCTGTTCGCCGAGGTCGGCCGGGTCCTCGAGGGGCACTGGGTCTGGTACCGCCTGAACTGGCGGGCGACCGTGATCTCCAGCGTCCTGATGCCAGCCCTGTACCTGATCGCGATGGGCATCGGCATGGGGTCCCTCGTCGAACCGGGGGAGTTCACCCAGGGCCACGACTACCTCGTCTACCTCGCGCCCGCCGTCCTCGTCGTCAGCCTCGTCCAGACCGCCGCCGGCGAGTCCACCTACCCGGTGCTCTCCGGGTTCAAGTGGCAGCGGAACTACCTGGCGGTGGCGGCCACCCCGATCAGCCCTGCCCGGCTCGCCCTCGGCGAGCTGACCTGGATCGCGCTGCGCCTGCTGTTCTCCGGCCTGGTCTACCTGCTGATCGCCGCGCTGCTCGGCGCGCTGCTCAACCCGATGGTGCTGGTCTCGCTGCTCGCCGCCGTGCTCACGGGAATGGCCTTCGCCGCACCGGTGGTGGCCTACTCGGCCACGGTCCAGGGGGAGGGCGCCGGCTTCAACGCGCTGTTCCGGTTCGTGGTGATGCCGATGGTGCTCTTCGCCGGCACGTTCTACCCCGTGAGCCAGCTCCCGGAGGTGGTCCAGCCGGTGGCGTGGATCACGCCGCTGTGGCACGGCACCGAACTGGCCAGGGGCCTGGCCTTCGGCACGCTGGAGGCGCTCCCCGCGCTCCTGCACCTCTCCTACCTGCTGGCCCTGGCCGGCGTCGGCACGGTCCTGGCCTGCCGCCATTTCCACAAGCGGTTGGTGGTGTGACGCGATGACGACGGACGTGCCGACCCGCGAGGTGCCACCGCCGCCCCCGTCCCGGGGCACGGTGCTGCGCATCCTCCCGCCCGGGCTCTACGCCGGTCGGGCGAGCGCCCTGCTCGAACGGGCCTTCGTGGCCAACCGCAGGGCCTGGCTGGCCCTGCTCTCCGGCTTCTTCGAGCCGCTGTTCTACCTGTTGTCGCTGGGTGTCGGTTTCGGCGCGCTCGTCGGGCAGGTGGTCGGCCCAGGCGGGGAACCGATTGACTACGCGGCCTTCATCGCCCCCGGCCTGCTCGCGGCCTCGGCGATGAACGGGGCCGTCTACGACGCGACGTTCAACATCTTCTTCAAGCTGCGGCACGCCAAGCTCTACGACGCGGTGCTGGCCACCCCGTTGGGGCCGTTGGACGTGGCCATCGCCGAGATCAGTTGGGCGCTGCTGAGGGGTGGGGCCTACGCGACCGGGTTCCTCGCGGTGATGTTCGGCATGGGCTTGCTGACCTCGCCGTGGGCGCTGCTCGCGCTGCCGGCGGCGCTGCTGGTGTCCCTGGCCTTCGCCGCGGTGGGGATGGCGTGCACCACGTTCATCCGCTCCACGCAGGACTTCGACTTCGTCCAGCTGGCGATCCTGCCGATGTTCCTGTTCTCCACGACCTTCTACCCGATCGACGTCTACCCGGGCGGGCTGCGGGTGCTCATCGAGTGCCTGCCGCTCTACCACGGCGTGGAGCTGATGCGGGCGTTGAGCACCGGCGCCGTCCACTGGGGGCTGTTGGGGCACGTCGCCTACTTCCTGGTGATGGCCGCGGTGGGCCTGTGGGTGGCGACGAGGCGCCTGGGCACGCTGCTCCTGCGCTGAGCCGGCGGGGCTCGTTACCCTGTCGCGCTGTGAGCACGCGGTCCGTCTTCCCCGAACTCGAGCAGCTGCTGCCCAGGGTGTCCAAGCCCGTCCAGTACGTCGGTGGTGAGCTGAACTCCACCACGAAGGACTGGGAGGCGACCGAGGTCCGCTGGGCGCTGATGTACCCGGACGCCTACGAGGTGGGGCTGCCCAACCAGGGGCTGATGATCCTCTACGAGATCCTCAACGAACGGGAGGACGTGCTCGCCGAGCGCACCTACTCGGTGTGGCCGGACCTGGAGGCGTTGATGCGGGAGCACGGCGTGCCCCAGTTCACCGTCGACGCCCACCGGCCCGTCGGTGACTTCGACCTGCTCGGGGTCAGCTTCGCGACCGAACTCGGCTACACGAACCTGCTGACCGCCCTCGACCTCGCCAGGATCCCCCTGCGCGCCGACGCGCGGACCGAGGAACACCCCGTGGTGGTCGGCGGCGGGCACGCGGCCTTCAACCCGGAGCCGATCGCGGACTTCCTCGACGCGGTGGTCCTCGGTGACGGCGAGGAGGCGGTGCTGGAGATCACCGACATCACCCGTGACTGGAAGCGGGAGGGCTCCCCGGGTGGGCGGGACGAACTCCTGCTGCGGCTCGCCGAGACCGGCGGTGTCTACGTCCCCCGCTTCTACGACGTCGAGTACCACGCGGACGGCCGGATCCGGCGGGTAGCCCCGAACCGGGACCGGGTGCCGTTCCGGGTCTTCAAGCGGACCACGATGGATCTCGACCAGTGGCCCTACCCCAAGCAGCCCCTGGTGCCGCTCGCGGAGAGCGTGCACGAGCGGATGAGCGTGGAGATCTTCCGGGGTTGCACCCGGGGGTGCCGGTTCTGCCAGGCGGGGATGATCACCCGCCCGGTGCGGGAGCGTTCCGTCGAGGGCATCGGCGAGATGGTCAGGGCTGGTCTGGAGCGGACCGGGTTCGAGGAGGTCGGGCTGCTGTCCCTCTCCAGCGCCGACCACTCGGAGATCGCCGAGATCACCAAGGGGCTGGCCGACCGGTACGAGGGGACCAACACCGGGCTCTCCCTGCCTTCGACGAGGGTGGACGCCTTCAACGTGGACCTCGCGAACGAGCTGGCCCGCAACGGGCGGCGCTCCGGCCTGACGTTCGCCCCGGAGGGCGGCAGCGAGCGGATCCGCCGGGTGATCAACAAGATGGTCTCGGAGGAGGACCTGATCCGGACCGTCACCACCGCCTACGCCAACGGGTGGCGTCAGGTGAAGTTGTACTTCATGTGCGGGTTGCCAACCGAGACCGACGAGGACGTCCTGCAGATCGCGCGGATGGCCAAGGAGGTGGTCCGCGCGGGGCGGGAGGCCTCCGGGCGGCGGGACATCCGGTGCACGATCTCCATCGGCGGCTTCGTCCCCAAACCGCACACGCCGTTCCAGTGGGCCGCGCAGTGCGCCCCGGAGGTCGTGGACGGGCGGCTGCGGCGGTTGCGAGCCGAGGTCGGCGGAGACCGGAGCCTCGGCAGGAGCATCGGGATGCGCTACCACGACGGCAGGCCCTCGCACATCGAGGGACTGCTCTCCCGGGGCGACCGGAGGCTGGGACCGGTGGTCGAACGGGTCTGGCGGGACGGCGGGCGGTTCGACGGCTGGAGCGAGCACTTCTCCTACCAGCGGTGGGTCGACGCCTGCGCGACCGAACTCGCCTCCACCCCGGTCGACCTGGACTGGTACACGACCAGGGAACGCGAGGAGCACGAGGTGCTGCCCTGGGACCACCTCGACTCGGGTCTGGAGAAGGAATGGCTGTGGGCGGACTGGCAGGACGCGCTCGACGAACGGGAGCAGGACGACTGCCGTTGGACGCCGTGCTTCGACTGCGGGGTGTGCCCGACGATGGGGACCGACATCGAGATCGGTCCGACGGGGCGGACGCTCCTGCCGATCGCGTCGGTGGGCACCGGGAGCCCGGTCCGCAACCCGGCGTTCTCGCCGCCGGACCGGGCCGGGGTGGCACCCGGAGCGGCCAGCGACGACGGAGGACCGGCGTGAGCTGATCACGAGGTCGTGGTCCGCCCGATCGTCGTCGGGCACCTGGTGGCCGGCGTCGGCTGGGAGCGGGCGGACCGCTCGGTGGGGTGGGTCAGGGTGCGGAGGTCGACCGGCGGGACGCCGACGAGCGCGCGCCCGGGGTCAACCGCCCACGGCGGCGAGCGCGTTGACCAGCCCGGCCCCGTGGAAGCTGTTGTAGTAGGGCGACCCGGTGCACACGCCGTCGGGCACCCCGTCGCCGTCGAGGTCGTACGCCTCGGGGCAGCCGATCGGGTTGGCCTGCCCCCGGACCAGGCCCCGCAGCTGGGGCGGGGTCAGGTCGGGACGGTGGGAGGCGAGCAGCGCGGCCACGCCGCTCGCGTGCGGAGCGGCCATCGAGGTGCCGCACAGCTCGTCCCGGCCACCCGGCACGGTGGAGCTGACACAGCCACCGCCGGGAACCCCGGACTGCCACCGGTCGCCGCCCGGGGCCACCACGTCCACCACCCCGTACCCGTAGGAACTGGCGCGTGCCTTGACCCCGGCCGGGCCGACCGAGCCGACGGTGAGCACTCCGCGCACCTCGGCGGGCAGGGCGGAGCACCGGGCCCCGCCACCACCGCGCGCCTCGACACCCCGGAAGGGCGCGGAGAGATCCACCGCGTCGTTGCCGACGGCCGCGACCGTGAGCACCCCGTGGTCCTCGGCGAACCGCACGGCCCGCCGCACGGCCTCACCGGCCACCCGATGGCCCGGGTCGCCGGCGCACAGCAGCGGCCACGGATCGACGAGGTAGCTGTTGTTGGTGATGTCCATCCCGTTGGTCGCCGCCCACATGAGGCCGCACACCGCGTACTCGGGGTAGATGTAGCCGTCGTCGTCGACGACCTTGACCGAGGCGATCCGCACCCCCGGCGCGACGCCGGCCGGACCGCCGTCCGCCCCCGTCGCGGCGATGATCCCGGCGACGTGCGTCCCGTGGGGCGAGGTGCTGGGCGTCCAGGCATCCCGGGCCCGATCCGGTCGGCCCGTCAGGCACCCGGCGGACCGGAAGACGTCGACGCTGCCCGTCAACGCGGGGTGGGCCGGGTCGACCCCGGAGTCGAGCACCCCGACCACGACCTCCTCCGGGCCGGTGCCCACCCGCCGGGCCTCGTCGGCCCCCACCTGTCTGAGGTTCCACTCCAGGTCGCCGGCCGGTGGCGAGCTCGCGGCGGGCGCCGGGAGGGTGGCCCCGGTGGAGGTCAGGCGGGTCTCCCCGCCCCGGTCGAGGGCGGTGCGGGAGCGTTGCGCGCTCACCGCGCGGCCGCCGACGAGGCGGTCGTCGAAGGTGGGGTCGTGCGCCGTGACGACGGCCACCCCGATCTGGTGGTAGTGCGCCACGGTGGTGCCGCAGGCCTCGGTGATGCGTTCCTCCGCGCTCCGGCGGTCGAGCCCCTCGGGGAAGACCACCAGGTACCGCTCGGCGTCCGAACCCTCGGCGCAGAGACCGGGGCGCTCGCCGCGGTGCCCAGGCGAGGCGGCCTCCGACGAGGCCGGGTCGACCACGCAGCAGCCGACGGCCAACGCCACGCTCATCGAGACGAGCTGGGTGCGGCATGGCAGGGGCACCGTGACTCCCATCCCGTTCGGGGCGTGGACACGCCGCGTCGTCGTACCGACGTCGCGGACGCTAGCCACATCGTGCCCGTCGGACAAGCACGAGTGGCCCGGATCGCGGGCGGTACCTTCTTCCACTGATGGGAAATGGCTGTCCGGTGCAGGTGCCGGACCGCCGACAGGAGGAGCGGACCGCCCCTGCCTGGTCCGTCCGGGTGATCTTCGGGGATCACCCTCCGTGACTACGGAAAGGAATCGGCACTGAGTCGTCAACCAGCGACCGGGACCCTGCCGACGTCGGTGCGGAAGGTCCGCCTGCGGTACGCCAAACGGGAACGGCTGCGGTTCATGTCCCACCGGGACGTGGCGAGGGCCTTCGAACGCGCGCTGCGGCGCGGAGGCGTTCCCATGGCCTACTCGCAGGGCTTCAGCCCTCATCCACGGGTGTCCTGGGTGGGGGCCGCGCCCACCGGGGCCGCGAGCGAGGCGGAGTACGTGGAGGTGCAACTGGCCGAACGAGTACCGGCGGCCGTGCTGCGGAGCGAACTGAACAGGGCGTTGCCGGCCGGTCTGGACATCCTCGACGCGGTGGAGGCCGGGCCGGGTGTGCTGGCCCACCGCATCGACGTCAGCCTGTGGGTGATCGAACTGCCAGGTGTGTCGCCCCTGGCGTTGGCCAGCGCGGCCGCCTCCCTGTGGGCCGAGGACCGCGCGGAGGTCGAACGGCTGACCAAGAACGGCCGGGTGCTGATGGACGTCCGACCGGCGCTGCTCGGGCTGTCCGCCGGCCAGGCGGGTTGGGGCGTCCCTATCGTGAGTCCGCTCACCATGGGCGACGCGCGCGACGACGGCCTTCCCGGAGGGGCGGGGCGGCCGGTAGCGGCCGAGGTTCCACCAGGTCACGACCACGGCGCTGCCCAGGGTGGCGCAGTGGTCTCCGACGATCGGGTGGACGACCGGCGGCGTGGCGCACCGCCATGTGGGATACTGGCGGCGGTCGTCCGGCAAGCCACACCAACCGTGCGGCCAGATGACGTGTTAGGTGCGCTGCGCGTCGTCGCTGGTCTGGAGCCGCCGGTGCCCGCGAAGGCGACCCGGATGGCCCAGGGGACGCTCGACGACGACGGGTGCATCGTCGACCCACTGGCCGCCGACAGAACGGTTGCCAACGAGGCGACAGGGCCGACCCCGGTGGAGGCTGACGGGCGGTTCGACGCGTCGTCACGAGACATCGCCTGCGCGGGCGCGGAGAGCACACCGACACCCGGCAGGTAGCCGACAGGATTGCCGTCGCCTCGAGCGGCGGATGACGAGAACACAAGGCCCCTGCGCGGCCGCGTCCCGGTGGGACGCGCCCGGGGGCGGAGGAGTTGCATGTCGAAGAACGAGACACCCGCCGGTTCCGCCGGTGGGGCCACCGTCGCACCCACGTCCGGTGCCACCTTCCCCCCCAAGCTGCGGGTGCACGCGCTCGCCAAGCTGCTGGGGGTCACCAGCCGGGAGGTCATCGCGACCCTCGCCGACCTCTCCATCGAGGTGCGCAGCGCCCAGTCCAGCGTGACCAGGGAGCTGGCGGAGCAGGTGGCGGAGGCGCTGCTGCCCCCCGAGGACACGGGCCGACCCGAGGCCGAGGAACGTGCCGCCCAGGCCACCGGTACCGAGGAGACCACCGCCTCCGGTTCCCAGGACGCCTCCGGTGGTGACGCGGTGGGGGCGCTGGCCCCGGTGTTCGCTCCGCCGCAGGCCGTCTTCCTGCCCCCGCAGCCGGCGGCGGCCAGGCCCGAGTCACGGCCGGCCAAGCCGCGGCGCGAGGAGCCCCAGGAACGGGAGGAACCGCGCGCCCAGGACGAGCCGGTCGTGGAGCAGCCGCCCGCGGCGGACCAGGCGACCGACGAGGACGAGGACGGCGGCGGTCGTCGCCGGCGCCGCCGTGGCCGCCGGGGCCGGGGTCGCGGTCGGGGTGGTCAGGACGGCGACGGTGACGGCCCGCGCGACCAGGAGGCCGACGAGGAGGCCGCCGAGCAGCCGGGGTCGGCCGAGGACGGCGTCCAGGAGAAGGACCAGCAACGGGACCAGGCCGCGGAGGCTGGTGAGTCGGAGGCCGAGTCCGGCGAGGGCGAGGGCAGCCGGCGTCGCCGCCGGCGCCGTCGGCGCAAGGGCTCCTCGGACGACGAGACCGGGCTGCGGGAGGACGACCCGCCGAACACCGTCGTGCACGTCCGGGAGACCAAGGCCCCCAAGCAGGAGTCCTCGGACGACGAGGTGCGGGCCGTGCGCGGCTCCACCAGGCTGGAGGCCAAGCGGCAGCGCCGGCGGGACGGTCGTGAGGCGGGCCGGCGGCGCACCCCGGTGCTGTCCGAGGCGGAGTTCCTCGCCCGGCGGGAGGCCGTCGAACGCGAGATGGTGGTGCGGGAGCGCGGCGACCGCACGCAGATCGCGGTGCTGGAGGACGGTGTCCTCGTCGAACACTTCGTCGCCTCGGCGAACAGCGGCTCGATCGTGGGCAACGTCTACCTGGGCCGCGTGCAGAACGTGCTGCCCAGCATGGAGGCGGCCTTCGTCGACATCGGGCGGGGCCGCAACGCGGTCCTCTACGCGGGCGAGGTGGACTGGGACGCCGCCGGCCTCGAGGGCAAGGCCCGTCGCATCGAGCAGGCGCTCTCCACCGGCGACAGCGTGCTCGTCCAGGTCACCAAGGAACCGCTCGGCCACAAGGGCGCCCGGCTGACCACCCAGATCAGCCTGCCGGGGCGCTTCCTGGTCTACGTGCCCAGCGGTGGGGCGACCGGGATCAGCCGCAAGCTGCCGGACACCGAGCGCAAGCGGCTCAAGGAGATCCTCCGCCGCATCGTTCCCGAGGAGTCGGGTGTCATCATCCGCACCGCCTCGGAGGGCACCAGTGAGGAGGCGCTGGACCGCGACGTCCGGCGGCTCCAGGCCCAGTGGCAGGTCATCAAGGACAAGGCCGAGACCGTTCGCTCCTCCGCCCCGCAGCTCCTCTACGAGGAGCCGGACCTGCTGGTCAAGGTGGTCCGGGACCTGTTCACCGAGGACTTCTCCGGTCTGACCGTCCAGGGCGGGCAGGCCTGGGACACCATCCAGTCCTACGTCGAGCACGTCGCGCCGGACCTGGTGGGACGGCTCAAGCGCCATGTCGGGGCCGTCGACGTGTTCACCGAACACCGGGTGGACGAGCAGCTGGCCAAGGGGCTCGACCGCAAGGTCTGGCTGCCCTCGGGGGGCTACCTCGTCATCGACCGCACCGAGGCGATGACCGTCGTCGACGTGAACACCGGGAAGTTCACCGGTTCCGGTGGGAACCTGGAGGAGACGGTCACCAGGAACAACCTGGAGGCGGTCGAGGAGATCGTCCGCCAACTGCGGCTGCGTGACATCGGCGGCATCATCGTCATCGACTTCATCGACATGGTGCTGGAGTCCAACCGCGACCTGGTGCTCCGCCGGCTGACCGAGTGCCTGGGCCGGGACCGCACCCGCCACCAGGTGGCCGAGGTCACCTCGCTGGGGCTCGTCCAGATGACGCGGAAGCGGGTCGGCACGGGCCTGCTCGAGGCCTACAGCACCACCTGCGAGCACTGCCGGGGTCGGGGGCTGCTGGTCTCCACCGAGCCGGTGGGCGTGGGCGGCGGCAACGGCCACCAGCACGGCAACGGCGGTCAGAACGGGGCCGCCGCCTCCGCCGGCAACGCCGGCGGCGGGTCCGGTCGCCGTGCCCGGCAGCGCAACAAGGGCGGTCAGGGTCTCGAACAGGTCGCCGAGGCCACGCTGAACGGTGCGCCGGACAAGGCCGCGTCCCCGGATGCGGAGGAGCCGGGCCAGCGAGAGGAAACGAAGCCGGAGGCGAAGCCCGTCGAGGAGCAGCGCCCCAAGGAGGCTCGGAGCGGCGGCCGGCGTCGGGCCTCCAGGCCGGCGGCGAGCGCGCAGCCAGCGGCCGAACCGGCTCAGCCCCCGGCCGACCAGCCCGCGTCCGCTCCGAGGGTGGAGGAGGTTCCGCCCGCGCGGGAGGCCGGCGAGGAACCGGCCGTGGCCGAGCGTGCCCGTGAGGAGCAGCGCGAGGAGAAGCCGGCGCGGAGCGAGAAGCCGGCATCCCGGCGCCGCACGGGTGAGCGGCGCGCCGCGACCCGCGCGGCCGGCGCGGCGGCGTCCTCGGCCGAGCCCGTCGCCGTGGTGACGACGACCACCGACTCGGCGAACTCCTCCAACGCGGTGGACTCGGGTGCGCGGCGGAACGGGCACGTGGAGTCCCACGACGGTGGTGAGGACCAGCTGGTCACCGCCGGCCGGCCCGCGCCCGCTCCGGGCGCCGTCGGGCCGCGTCCCGTCCGGCGGGCCCGCCGGGAGGGACGGACGCCTGAGGTCGTCCCGATCACGTTCCGGCGCCACCGCCCTCCGAGGGCGGTGGCGCCGTCGCATGCGGGGGCGGGTCGCGTTCCTCGAATCGCGGGGGGCGCGTCAGGCGGCCCGACGGCAGGGGTTAGACTCGTCTCGTTGCAGGTCAGGACGCTGCCCACTCGGGTGGTGGCGGGGCCGACGTTCGGTGCAGGGCTGGAGACGACCGGGAGGTACCCCGGTTTGACCGGCTTCGAACGGGCCACGTACCCTGAACCTGATCCTCCGTCAGGAGGACCCTAGTCGTGTGTCCTTCGTGGCTCCAGCTGGAGCGGGCGAGTGCACACGTCGCCCATCATCGTCGAGTAGCAGGAGACTTCCGTCCCGATGTACGCGATCGTCAATTCCGGCGGCAAGCAGTACAAGGTGGCTGTCGGCGACGTCGTCGAGGTCGAGAAGCTTGCTGGCGTGCCGGGCACCGAGGTCAACTTCCCGGCGCTGCTCGTCGTCGATGGCAGCGACGTCACCACCGATGCGGACGCGTTGGGGAAGTTCTCGGTGACCGGCAAGGTCGTCAAGCAGACCAAAGGCCCCAAGATTCGCATCCACAAGTTCAAGAACAAGACCGGCTACCACAAGCGGCAGGGTCACCGTCAGCAGCTGACCCGCGTCGAGGTCACCGGCATCACCAACAAGTGAGGATCTGACCAGCCATGGCACACAAGAAGGGCGCATCCAGCTCCCGGAACGGCCGCGATTCCAACGCGCAGCGGCTTGGTGTGAAGCGGTTCGGCGGCCAGGCCGTCAACGCTGGTGAGATCCTGGTCCGCCAGCGCGGCACCAAGTTCCACCCCGGTGTGAACGTCGGCCGTGGCGGCGACGACACACTGTTCGCGTTGACCGACGGTGCCGTGCAGTTCGGCACCAAGCGTGGTCGCAAGACCGTCAACATCGTCCCGGTGCCGGCCGCCTGAGGCCTGCGTCCGACGACGACCACTGACACCCCGAACGGGGGGCGGGCCGCAGTAGCTGGTCCCGCCCCCCGTTCTGGCGTCTCGGGGTCCGTGGGCGAAGGCCCTGGCGGTGTGGACTGGTCCGATGTCCCACCGCGTGGTGCCCCGCGACGCTCCCGGCCGGGCGCGCACCGCCGGGAGACCCCTGACCGCGGCCTCGCCGCGACGAACCGAAGGAGCAAGCCGTGTCCCGCTTCGTTGACCGCGTGGCGATCCACGTGGCCGCAGGCAACGGTGGCAACGGGTGTGCCTCCGTCCACCGGGAGAAGTTCAAGCCGCTGGGCGGGCCGGACGGCGGCAACGGTGGCCGGGGCGGCGACGTGGTGCTGGTGGTCGACTCCGGCGTGCACACCCTGCTGGACTTCCACTACCGGCCGCACGCCAGGGCGACCAACGGCCGGCAGGGGCAGGGTGGTCACCGGGAGGGTGCCACGGGCCAGGACCTGGAACTGCGGGTTCCGGAGGGCACCGTCGTGCTGGGCCCGGACGGGGAGGTGCTCGCGGACCTCGTCGGCGAGGGCACCCGGTTGGTCGCCGCCCGGGGCGGGCGTGGCGGGTTGGGGAACGCGGCGCTGGCGTCCCGGGCCCGGAAGGCCCCGGGGTTCGCGTTGTTGGGCGAACCCGGGGAGGAACGGGACTTCGTCCTCGAGCTGAAGTCCGTGGCCGACGTGGGCCTCATCGGGTTCCCCTCCGCCGGTAAGTCCTCGTTGATCGCCGTGCTCTCCGCCGCCCGGCCGAAGATCGCCGACTACCCGTTCACCACCCTCGTGCCCAACCTCGGGGTGGTCACGGCCGGGGACAAGGTCTTCACCGTGGCGGACGTGCCAGGGCTGATCCCCGGCGCCAGCTCCGGCCGGGGGCTGGGGCTGGACTTCCTGCGCCACATCGAGCGGTGCTCGGTGTTGGTCCACGTGGTGGACTGCGCCAGCGAGGAGATCGACCGGGACCCGGTGGCCGACATCGAGGCCATCGAGCGTGAACTGGCCGAGTACACGCCCTCCCTCGACGCGGACCTCTCCTCCCGGCCCCGGGTCGTGGTGCTCAACAAGATCGACATCCCGGACGGTCGGGCACTCGCCGAGATGGTGGAGGAGGAGCTGCGGGCGAAGGGCCACCAGGTGTTCGCGGTGTCCACCGCGAGCCGCGAGGGCCTGCGGGAGCTCACCTTCGCGTTGGCCGCGATCGTCGAGCGCGACCGGGCCGGGCGGGAGGCCCCGGAACCGACCCGGCTGGTGCTGCACCCGACCGCGGTGGACGACTCCGGGTTCGAGGTCGTCCGGGATCCGCACGACCAGGACGGTTTCCTCGTGCGGGGTGAGCGGCCGGAGCGGTGGGTGCGGCAGACCGACTTCAACAACGGTGAGGCCGTGGGCTACCTGGCTGACCGCCTCGCCAGGCTGGGTGTCGAGGACGAGCTCGCGAAGAAGGGCGCCCGCCCTGGCAGCGCGGTCACGATCGGCGGCGTCACCTTCGACTGGGAGCCGTCGACGCCGGCCGGGGTCGCGGTGACCATGATGAGCCGAGGCGAGGACCCCCGGCTCGACCGGACCGACCGCCCCACGGCGGCCGAGCGCAAGTCGGCCAAACGGGTCCGCCGGGGCATCGAGGAGCCCCCGCCCGCCGGTGCCACCGAGGACGGGGGCGACGCCGGGGAGGCACGGCGGTGACCTGCGAGATCCAGTCGGCGGCGCGGTCGGCGGTGGCCGCCGCCCGCCGGCTGGTGGTCAAGGTCGGGTCGTCGTCGTTGACGACGGCCGGGGGAGGGCTCGACCGGGGGCGCCTCGACAGCCTCGTGGACTCCGTCGCGCGGCGGTGCGAGTCGGGAACGCAGCTGGTCCTCGTGTCCTCGGGCGCCATCGGCGCGGGACTCGCCCCGCTCGCGCTCGCCAGGAGGCCGAAGGACCTCGCGACCCAGCAGGCGGCGGCGAGCGTCGGCCAGTTGCAGTTGGCCCATGCCTACGCGCTGTCGTTCGGGCGCTACGCGCGCACCGTGGGGCAGGTGTTGCTGACCGCGCACGACGTCGTGCGCCGGGCGAACTACCGGAACGCCCAACGCACCTTCGAGAGGCTGCTGGCCCTGGGTGCCGTTCCGGTGGTCAACGAGAACGACACGGTCGCCACCGAGGAGATCCGGTTCGGGGACAACGACCGGCTGGCGGCGCTGGTGGCGCACCTGGTGGGAGCGGACGCGCTCGTGCTGCTCTCCGACGTGGACGCCCTCTACGACGGGGACCCCCGGCTGGGCGGGGCCCGGGTCGTGCGGGAGGTCGCCTGCGCGAACGACATCGCCGGCGTCCGCGCCGGTGGGGTCGGTGCCTCGGGCTTGGGAACAGGGGGGATGGCGTCCAAGCTCGCCGCCGCCCGGTTGGCGGCGGGTGCGGGGATCCCGGTGTTGCTGGCGGGAGCCGTCGACGCTGGCGCCGCCCTGACGGACGCCTCGGTGGGCACCGCGTTCGCGCCCACGGGCGCGCGGTTGCCGGCCCGCAGGTTCTGGCTCGGCTACGCCGCCGACCCGGCGGGGAGACTGCACCTGGACAGCGGTGCCGTCGCCGCGGTGGTCGAGTCCCGCCGTTCGCTGTTGGCCCCGGGCGTGACCCGGGCGGAGGGCTCCTTCCACGCGGGCGACGTCGTGGACCTGCTCGATCCCACCCAGCGCGTGGTCGCCAGGGGCGTGGTCAACTTCGACGCCTCCGAACTGCCGGCCCTGATCGGATCGTCCAGCCACCGGTTGCCGCCCGAGCTGCGTCGTGAGGTGGTCCACGCCGACGACCTGGTTCCGCTCCCCCGGCTGTGACCGAGCGCGGCTGGACGTGGTGCTGGCCGTCGTCCCGCCCCCACCCCGGCCACCGGTCCGCTACCGGGCTGGCCCGCCGGGAGCGACGTCCTGATCCGAACGGTGGAGGGTTGGGCGGCGGTGGTTGGCTCCCGTTGCTCCGAGGGTCCCCCGACCGTCCTGGCCGATACGATCAGGCGCCTGATCACGGTGGCGATCGAGGCCGCCGTCGCCGGTGCGGCGGTCGCGCCGTCCGGGCTCGCCGTCGTCGGGAGCACGACGACCGGTGGGACGACGCCGGGGTGCGTCCGGCGCGGGACGAGCCACGGGGTCGCGACAGCACGGGCGGGTCGTCGGCGGTCGATCCCTGGCGCCCCGCGTCGTGCCGTCACCGGCGAGCCTGACCGAGAGGACGTCCAGTGAACTTCTGCGGGGAGTGCGGTCATCCGGCGGGTGGCGGCCGTTTCTGCGTGCACTGCGGTGAGCGGCTGGCCGCCACCGTCCAGGCCGGCATGGCGGACGGAGGTGGCGGGGCGGCCAGCGCCGAGCCGAGCGGCCCGGCGGACCCGCCACCCGGACCGCACCACCCGACCCCGCCACCGGACGCCCCGGCCACCGTGCCCAACCCCTTCACCGGGGTGCACTGGAGCGATTTCGTCCGGGACGGCGTCGCGCTGGTGCTGCTGCTCGTCCCCCTGGCGCTGCCCTGGACCTTCGCCGAGGACGGCGCGGATCGTCTCGAGGTCGTGTTGGTCACCCTGGTCTCGCTCGCCTCCCTCAGCGTCTTCTACCTCGCGCGGATCGGGACGTTCGGCCCGTCGGTCGGGCCGGAACGCGCGTGGTTGCTCCGCCTGGTGCTCAACACCCCGTACCTGGTGGTCGTGGTGGTGACGGTCGTCCTCGACGTGGTGAACGGGGACGCGACGACCGCGAACGCGAGCCTCGTCGGCGGCGGTGCGTTGACGGGCGCGGGGGCGGCCTCGGCGCGGGTGTCGCGATGGGACTCGCGGGGGCCGTGCTGGCCCTGTCCCCCCGGTGGGCCGAGACGTCGGCCTGGTCGGGCCGGCGGCTGGGGGAGCGGTGGCGGGTGGTGGGGGTGGCGGTCAGCGGCCTGGCCGCGGTCCTCCTCGTCGCCAGCAGCGTGGTCTTCCTGGCGGGCGACGTGGCGGGGGCGGCGGGTGGCCCCCTGGTGGCGGCGCTGGTGCTGGCGTCGGCGTCGGGGCTGGTGCTGGTCGCCGTCGTCCTGGTCGGTCTGCTCCGGCGTGATCACACCCTCCGCCGGGTGGCGGTGATGGTCGGGGTGGTGGTGCTGCTGGCGTCGTCGTTCACCGGGCACCAGGAGAGCCTGTGGATCCCGGCCTCCGGGCTGGTGTTCCTGCCGGCGGCCGTCGTCGCGGCCTCGGTGCCGGCCGTACTGCTCACCCTGCGACCGGGGCCACCGCACCTGCTGTGGTTCGTCACGGCCCGCCGGGCCCTGGAGCTGGCGGCGGTGGTCACCGCCCCGGCGTTCGTCGGGGTGGTCCTGATGATGGCCGAGAGCGCCACCGACCGGGGCGCGAAGGTCGCGATGCTCGTCTGCCAGGTGCTCGTCGTGGTCGCCGCGATCACCGCGAGGTCGATGCTGCTCAGGGAACCCAGGCAGGGGCGGGTCGCCGCCGTGGCCGTCGCCGGGGTCCTGCTGTTGCTGGGCGTGATCCAGTTGGCCGTGGAGGTGAGCCTCTCGGACGCGGTGAGCCCCTACGTCCTGCTGATCGCCTTCGGGGTGCCCGGGCTGGTCGTGCTCTCGCTCACCGCCCCGGCCCCGGTGCGCGCCTACCTCCGTTCGCTGCCCGTCGCCGGACCACCGCCCGGGTGGGGCGGCGGCGGTTGGGGAGCGCCGGTGGACGCTGGGCGTCCCGCCGGCTCCCAGCCCCCCGCGTCCACCCAGGCCACCTCGGCTCCGGTGGGGAGCGACTCGTCGCCCCGTCCGACGCCGGGAGCACCGGCGGCGACCACGAACCCTGCCGGGGTTGCCGGCACCGGGGAGGAGGGCACCGGCCCGTCCCGGTCCGGCTGATCCCCCGGTGGCCTCAGCTGGTGGCGGCCAGCGCGAACGGCAGCACCTGGGGAGCCCCGGCGCGGCGCAGCAGCCTGCCGACGACCGCGAACGTCCAGCCGGTGTCCACCCGGTCGTCGACCAGCAGCAGCGGTCCACCCGCCTCGGCCACCCGCTGGGCGAGCCCGTCGTCCAGCGCGAAGGCCTCCCACAGGCTGGCCAGCCGTTGCGCGCTGTTGGCGCGGCGCGCCACCGGTCGGGTCATGGTCACCTCGCCGAGGAGTGGGAGCCGCCCGATGGTGGCGATGCGTTCGGCCGTCGCCCGGCTCAGGGAGTCGGCGCGGGACGAACCCACGGCGACGACGCAGACCGGGCGGGTCGCCCACCCCCAGCTCGCCAACACCTCGACGCACCCCCGCACGACGTCCTCGGGCAGCTCGGTCGGCGCCGGTTCACCCTCGCGGAGCAGGCCCCGGAGCCGGCTGCCCCATCCGACGTCGGTGAGCCGGCCGAGTGCGCGGCCGGGCTCGGTGCGTTCGTCCTCGGCGATGCGGCCGCTGACGCGGACGCCGAGCGTGCCCATTCCGGTGGGCCACTGGCGTCGTGGCTGGACACTGACGCCGGGGGTGTGGAGCCGCGACCGCGCGGCGGCCCGCTCGCCCTCCGAGACGCCGGCCGACCACCGTCGCCCGGTGCAGTTGTCGCACCGGCCGCACGGAGCCGCGTCCGGGTCGTCGAGCTGGCGGCGCAGGAACTCCATCCGGCAGCCGTCGTGGGCGAGGTAGTCCAGCATGGCGCTCTGCTCGGAGCGGCGAGCCTCGGCGATCCGGCCGTAGCGGTCGGCGTCGTAGGTCCACTCCCGGCCGGTGGACTCCCAGCCACCCCGCACCCGCCGGACCGCCCCGTCGACATCGAGGACCTTGAGGACCACTTCCAGGCGGCCGCGGTTGAGGTCCACCCGGGGCTCCAACGCCGTGGTGGACACCGGGCCGTCCGCCTCGGCGAGGACGGACAACAGGTGCCGGACCACGGGTTCCGGGGGGAAGGCGAGGGAGGCGAAGTACCGCCAGATGTCGGCGTCCTCACGCTGGGGCAGGAGCAGCACCTCGGCGCGTTCGACACCTCGCCCGGCGCGCCCGACCTGCTGGTAGTAGGCGATGGGGGAGGCGGGAGCGCCCAGGTGGATGACGAAACCCAGGTCGGGTTTGTCGAAGCCCATGCCGAGCGCGGAGGTCGCCACCAGCGCCTTCACCCGGTTGGCCAGCAGGTCGGCCTCGGCGCGTTGCCGGTCCTCGGGGTCGGTGCGTCCCGAGTAGGCGCTGGCGGGGAAACCCCGCTCCCGCAGGAACGTGGCGACATCCTCGGCGGCCGACACCGTCAGGGTGTAGATGATGCCCGAGCCGGGGAGGCGGCCCAGGTTCTCGGCCAGCCACCCCAGCCGCGTCTCGGCGTCGGGCAGGCGGAGCACGGACAGCCGCAGGCTCTCCCGGTCCAGCGGTCCGCGCAGCACCAGGGTCCGCTCCCGGCCGGTGTCCGCGCCGACGCCCAACTGGTCGGCCACGTCCCGCACGACCCGGTCGTTGGCCGTCGCCGTCGTCGCCAGGACCGGGACGTCCGGGTCCAGCCCCTCCAGGAGGGAGCGGAGCCGCCGGTAGTCGGGACGGAAGTCGTGGCCCCAGTCGGAGACGCAGTGCGCCTCGTCCACCACGAGCAGCCCCGCGTTCTCCGCGAGCGAGGGCAGGACGGTGTCCCGGAAGTCCGGGTTGTTCAGCCGCTCCGGGCTGACCAGGAGGAGGTCGACCTCCCCGACGGCGACCGACTCCTGGATGTCCTCCCACTCCGTGGTGTTGGCCGAGTTGATCGTCGCGGCCCGGACACCGGCGCCCTCCGCCGCCGCCAGCTGGTTGCGCATCAACGCGAGGAGCGGGGAGATGATGACGGTGGGTCCCTCGCCCAGCTCCCGCAACAGCGCCGTGGCCAGGAAGTACACGGCGGACTTGCCCCAACCCGTGCGTTGCACGACCAGGACCCGGTGCCGGTCGACCACCAGCGACCTGATGGCCCGCCACTGGTCCTCCCGCAGCCGCGCCCCGGGGCCGGCCAGGCTCCTCAGCCGGTCCTCGGCGATCTCCCGCAACACCTCGTCGTCCACGTCCACCTCTTCCGTGCCTGACGTTCCCTCACCGGACGAGGACCGGCCGTCGTGACCGGACCGGTGACCCAGTGTCCTCTCCCGCGGTGGTCGGGCGGGTGCGGTGGGGACCCCGAACCGCGAGATGACTACCCTAGGTGTGGTGACCACCACGTTCGACCAGGTCGGAACCGGTTCGCACGACTCCGAGGACCTGCGTGGGCGCGTCCTGGACGCCGCCCGGCGGGCCCGGACCGCCGCCACCACCTTCGGTCCGCTGCCCCAGTCCCGCAAGGACGAGTTGCTGCTCACGATGGCCGATCGGCTGGTCGCGGCGTCGCCGACCCTGCTGGCCGCCAACGCCGAGGACGTCGAACTGGGCACCCAGGCGGGCCTGCCGGCGGGGATCATCGACCGGCTCGTCCTCACCGACCAGCGGGTTCGGGACATCGCCGAGGGCCTGCGGACGGTGGCGGCCCTCCCCGACCCCGTCGGTGAGGTGCTGCGGGGGCGCACGTTGCCGAACGGCCTCGAACTGCGGCAGGTCCGGGTTCCGCTCGGCGTGGTCGGGATGGTCTACGAGGGGCGTCCGAACGTCACGGTCGACGCCTCCGGGTTGGCCCTGAAGTCCGGGAACGTGGTGCTGCTCCGGGGCTCCTCCTCGGCGGAGAACTCCAACCGCGCCCTCGTCGCGGTGCTGCGGGACGTGTTGGAGGAGTTGGACCTGCCCGCCGACGCGGTCCAGCTGCTGCCCTGCCACGACCGGGCCACCGTGCGGCACCTGATCACCGCCCGGGGCCTGGTGGACGTCGTGATCCCCCGAGGCGGGGCCGGGCTCATCTCCGCCGTGGTCGAGCAGGCCACCGTGCCCACCCTCGAGACGGGGGTGGGCAACTGCCATGTCTACGTCGACGCCGCCGCTGACGTGGACCAGGCCATCCCGATCGTGTTGAACTCGAAGGCACGCCGACCCAGCGTCTGCAACGCCGCCGAAACCCTGCTGGTCCACCAGGGGATCGCTGACCGCTTCCTGCCCGCCGTCGCCGTCGCGCTCCGCCAGGCCGGTGTGACCCTCCACGCGGACGAGTCGACCCGGGCCCTGGTGCCCGACGCCGTGGCGGCCACCGACGAGGACTGGGACACCGAGTACCTCTCCCTCGACCTCGCCGTGCGGGTGGTCGGCTCCCTGGACGAGGCGGTCCGGCACGTCGCCCGGCACGGTACCGGCCACACCGAGGCCATCGTCACCGACGACGTGCGGGCGGCCCGGGACTTCGTGACCCGGGTCGACGCGGCGGCGGTCGTGGTCAACGCGTCCACCGCCTTCACCGACGGCGGGGAGTACGGCATGGGAGCGGAGATCGGGATCTCCACCCAGAAGCTGCACGCGCGGGGGCCGATGGGCCTGCCCGAGCTGACGTCGACGAAGTGGGTCGTCTGGGGGGACGGCCACACCCGCCCGGCCTCCTGACCGGCGCCTGGGCTGTGGTGTTCGACACCGCTGTGGTCGGCGAGAACAGCGCACGACGGCGGTAGGCTCGCCGTTCATGGCCGAAGGCAATGTCCACGATCCCGGTCGGCGCGGCCGGGGGCGCAGGGTCGGTGTCATGGGCGGCACGTTCGACCCGGTGCACCACGGTCACCTCGTCGCCGCCAGCGAGGTCGGGGCGCGGTTCGACCTCGACGAGGTGGTGTTCGTCCCGACCGGGCAGCCGTGGCAGAAGTCCGACGCGGAGGTCAGCCCGGCCGAGGACCGCTACCTGATGACCGTGATCGCGACCGCCTCCAACCCTCGGTTCTCCGTGAGCCGGGTGGACATCGACCGGCGTGGCCCCACCTACACGGCCGACACCCTGGGTGACCTGCACCGGGCGTATCCCGAGGACGAGCTGTTCTTCATCACGGGCGCCGACGCCCTCGAACAGATCCTGTCCTGGCACCGCGTCGACGAGCTGTTCGAGCTGGCGCACTTCGTCGGCGTCACCCGACCCGGCTACCGGCTGGCCGACCACCACCTGCCCAGGGGCTCGGTCACGCTGGTGGAGGTGCCGGCGATGTCGATCTCCTCCACCGGCTGCCGCGACCGGGTCGCCGCCGGGCTCCCCGTCTGGTACCTGGTGCCGGACGGGGTGGTGCAGTACATCTCCAAGCGGGGCCTCTACCGGCGGGGCGCCGCTACCGCCCGACCCGGGCCGTAGCGGACGCGTCAGCGGGCGGTGGGGAAATGCCGTCGGGTGCCTCCCACGTCGGCCGGTAGGCTCCGGGAGTCGCGTGGACGCGTCCCGCCCGCGCCGGAAGGAGAAACGTGGTAGCAACCGACGAGGCCCGCGAACTGGCGCTGCTCGCCGCGCACGCGGCCGCCGACAAGAAGGCGAACGACGTCGTCGTGCTCGACGTGTCCGAGCAGCTCGTCATCACCGACTGCTTCGTGATCGCCTCGGCTCCGAACGAACGCCAGGTCGAGGCGATCGTCGACAACGTCGAGGAGAAGCTGCGCGAGCACGGCGTGAAGCCGGTGCGGCGGGAGGGCGCCCGGGAGGGCAGGTGGGTGCTGCTGGACTTCGTGGACGTGGTCGTCCACGTGCAGCACTCCGAGGAACGGGCGTTCTACGCCCTCGAACGACTGTGGAAGGACTGCCCCCGGGTGCCCTTCCACGACCCGGCCGGCGGCGAGCCGGAGCAGACGACCGGGAGCGAGCCGGCATGAGCGCCGGCCTGGGGCGACTCGTCCTGTGGAGACACGGGCAGACCTCCTACAACGTCGCCCACCGGTTCCAGGGTCAGCTCGACATCGAGCTGACCCCCACCGGCCGGGAACAGGCACGCCGCGCCGCGCCCGTCCTGGCGGAGTTCGCGCCCGCGGTGTTCGTCTCCTCCGATCTGCGGAGGGCCAGCGCGACGGCCTCGGCGTTCAGCGCCGTCACGGGCGTCGAGTCGCGGTTGGACAAGCGGTTGCGGGAGACCCACTGCGGGCAGTGGCAGGGTCTGACCCACGACGAGGTGGAAGCGGGTTGGCCGGGAGCGCTGCGGGAGTGGCGGGCGGTCTCCACGGTCGCGCCTCCCGGCGGGGAGAGCAGGGTCGAGGTCGCCGTCCGGGCCTCCCAGGTGGTCGACGAGGTCGACCGCGAACTGGGTGGCGGCGGCCCCGAGCCCGCGACCGCGCTGTTCTGCGCGCACGGCGGTCTCATCGTCGGGCTGACGGCGCGGCTGCTCGGTCTGCCCCTCGAGCAGTGGGGGTCGTTGGCCGCGGTCTCGAACTGCAACTGGGTGGTCTTGGAGCGCTCCACCACCACGGGGTGGCGTCTTCGCGCCTACAACGCCGGACCCACCTGAACCCGGGGGGCCAGCCGGGTTCGGTGGGCGCCGCCCTCGCCGGCCCGTAGGGTGGTGTGCCATGCCCGTCGCGATCGTCACGGACTCCACCGCCTACCTGCCGGAGGGCGCGGCGGAGCGCCACGGCATCCACCGCGTCCCGCTGCACGTGGTGGTGGACGGAGTGGGGACGCTGGACGGGGAGGGCTCGGACGGCCCGGGGGTGGCCGACGCGCTGCGGCACCACCGCCGGGTGACCACGTCCCGACCGTCCCCGGCCGAGTTCGCCTCGACGTTCCGTTCCCTGCTGGACGGTGGGGCGTCCTCGGTGCTGTCGATCCAGCTCTCCCGTGAGCTCTCGGGTACGTGGGAGGCGGCCAGGAGCGCCGCCGAGGAGGTCGCGCCCGACCGCATCCGGGTGGTGGACTCCCGGTCCACGGCGATGGGCATGGGCTTCGGGGTGCTCGCCGCGGCCGCCGCGTCGTCCCGGGGCGCTGACCTGGACGAGGTCGCCTCGGTGGCGGAGACGACGACGGCCCGGACCCGCACCGTCTTCTGCCTCGACACCCTGGAACACCTGCGGCGTGGCGGCCGCCTCGGCTCCGCGTCCGCGCTCCTGGGCACGGCCCTGGCGATCCGGCCGTTGCTGCACGTCGACGACGGGCGGATCGTCCCGTTGGAGAAGGTGCGCACCACCCGACGGGCGATGACCCGGCTTGTCGAGCTGGTCGCGCGGAGTTCCGGCTCCGGACCGGTCGCGGTGGCCGTCCACCACCTGGACGCTCCGGAGCGGGCGGTCGAGCTGGCAGGTCTGATCGAGGAACGCGTACCGGGGTGCGACGGTTGCCTGGTGTCCGAGCTCGGTGCCGCGCTGGGGGCGCACACCGGCCCCGGCGCGCTGGGAGCGGTTGTCCTACCGGGAGGGCTGCCCGCCGGGGCCTGAGCGTCGGCGTCGCCTGACCGGTCCGCTCGGGTGCGCTTCACGGCTTCGGCCGGGTGGTGACGTCGGGGGCCTCGGCGCACGGCGCCGGAGTCCGGCCGTCCCTGATCGCCGGGGCCGCGATCACCCAGGCGCCCACCAGCGCGATCGCCCCGACGACGGGGATCGCGGGTGGACCCAGCCGGTCGAGGACGAGACCGCCGACAGCTCCGGCCGACGGCGGCGCCGAGGTAGAGACCGGAGATGTTCAGCGAGACCGCCGTCATCGCGGCCCCTGGCGCGGCGGCGATGGTGCTGGCCTGCATGGGTGGGTTGAGTGCCCAGGCGAACACCGACCACGCGACCACGGCGATCCCGAACGGCCAGAGGGGCGCACCGGTGGCGACGAGGACCGCGACGAGGCTCAACGCCACGGCATGCCCACCGAGGACCGCCAGCCGTGGGTCGGCGTGAAGTAGGCGCGCTCCCCGTCCGGCCGCCCCGGATTCCGGCGACTGCGAGGCACCGGGAGGCCCGGGCGGATCGTCCCAGGGGAACCGAGGCCGGCTGCCGCAGCGCCGCCCTGCCCCGGTGGGCACGCGTCACCACTGCCCGTGCCGCACGGCTCGTCGAGCCAGGCTGCGAGGAGCGGTACCAGCCGTGCGGCAGCCAACCGGATCACGCGAGGGCGCAGCGGGGCGCGAGGCCCACCAGCACGCCCCGCACCCCAGCGCGAAGACCCCGTTCCAGCCAGCGACCAGGCACGGCACCCTGTCGCCGGCGCGATCGGCGGGAGCACACCAGCGCACGTCACCGGCTGGCTCCCGAGAGGCGCTCGCCGCCCGCCACGAGGAGCCGCTGGCACCCGAGCGGGAACGGGCGCCAGCGGCTCCTCCCGGTCCCGATCCGTTGTGGACCCTGATGTGCGCCTCGTGGCGGGTCCGGGCTCCGCGGCGGGGCCGTCCCAGCCGGTCCGCCGTCCACTCGAACACGTCACGCCCCCGACCGAGCGGGTGCGGTGGGCCGCTGTTCGGTCTTTCGTGGGCGGAGTTGTCCCCATCCCGGGGTTGTCCACAGGGGCGCCGCCGGGAGGCGCGCGGCGACCGCTGTCGTCCCTAGCGTCTGGGCCATGACGAGCTTCCATGCCTACGACCCGCGTGCGGAGCCGGCCGTGGCCGCCCGCGACCGGTTGACGGTGCTGGCCGAGACGACGGGAGGCGATGGGGAGGAACCCCGCGTCGGCGGTTGCCGGAGCACGAGGACGCCTCGCCACGCCGCGCGTACCACCGCCGGCGGGTGGGCGAGGAGGTGGCTGCCCGACGGGATGCGTGGAGTCCGGCTGGACCCCGGCCGGTCGGCTGCCCTGGCCGTGGGAACGGCCGCGCTCCTCGGCGCGGGGCTCGTGTGGTGGCTGGCGTCCCGCCCGCCCGCCGAACCCGCGCCCCCGCTGCCGGTGGCCGCGGTCGCCGAGTCCGTCCCGTCGCCGACAACCCCCACCAACACACCCTCGCCCGCGCCCACCGAGGTGGTGGTCAGCGTCGTGGGTCTGGTGTCCCGGCCCGGCCTGGTCACCCTGGCACCGGGGGCGCGGGTGGCGGACGCGGTCCGCGCGGCGGGCGGGCAGGTGCCGACCGCCGAGGTCGGCGAGCTCAACCTCGCGCGGCGCCTGGCCGACGGTGAGCAGGTCCACGTCGGGGTGCCGCCCCCGCCGGGTGCCAGGGAGGGGGTGGCTGGTGGGGAGGGGCCCGGGGCGGAGGACGGATCCGGCGGAGCACCCGGCGTGGTGAACCTGAACTCGGCCGATGCGGAGGGGCTGCGCGCGCTCCCGGGCATCGGCCCGGTGATGGCGGACCGGATCGTCGAGTGGCGAGCGGAACACGGCGGTTTCGCCAGCGTGGAACAGCTGCGCGACGTCGACGGGATCGGACCGACCCGGTTCGAACGGCTGCGTGAGCTGGTGACGGTGTGACATGGCTCGTGCGACGGACGCCCGTCTCGTCCCCGCCGCCCTCGCCGTCTGGGGCACGGCGCTCACCGGGATCCTCGGGGAGTGGTGGCTGGCCCCGCTCGTCGGTGTCGGGACCGTGGTGGTCGCCGCGCTGGTGGTGCTCGTGGTGCGGTGGTGCCGGCCGGCGTGGTACCGACGCACCTGGCCCCAGGCGGCGGTCGTGGCCGGGCTGGCGGTGGTGAGCGCGGTGGTCACGGCGGTGGAGGTCCGCGACGCCGTCGAGCATCCGCTGCGGGTCGCCGCCGGGGAGGGGCGGTCGGCGGCGATGGCGGTGGTGGTCAGCGACGACCCTCGCCGCGTTGGTGGTGCGCCGTCGGGTCGCCCCGACCAGCGGGTGGTCGTCGAGGCGCGGTTGGAGTCGTACCGCGTGGCCGGGGAGCCCGGGGTGCGACGAGGGCGAGGACGAGTGCTGGTGATCGCGCCCGCCGACAGCTGGGGCGAGCTCCTGCCCGGGCAGGAGGTCTCGGTCGAGGGGCGGCTGTCACCGCCTCGGTCCGGCGAACCCCTGCTGGCGGTGGTCAGCGCCCGCGACCCGCCCGGGCACCCGAGTGAGCCACCGTGGTGGCAGCGGGGGGCAGGGGAGCTCCGGGAGGGGCTGCGGGACGCGGCACGGGTGTTGGCCCCGGAACCGGCCGGGCTGTTGCCCGCCCTGGTCGTGGGGGACACCAGCCAGCAGTCCCCGCAGGTCGTCGAGGAGTTCCGGACCGCCGGGCTGACCCACCTCACGGCCGTCAGCGGTTCGAATCTCGCCGTGGTGTGCGGCGCCGTGCTGTTGGCCGCCCGCGCCGTCGGAGCCGGGCCCAGGGGCAGCGCCGTCGCGGCGGGAGTGGCTCTGGTCGGGTTCGTCGTGCTCGCTCGTCCCGAGCCCAGCGTGCTGCGGGCGGCGGGCATGGGAGCCGTCACCCTGCTGGCGTTGGTGCTCGGCCGGGAGCGCTCGGCCCTGCCGGCCCTGGCGGCGACGGTGGCCGCGCTGCTGCTGGTCGATCCGGCGTTGGCCGTGAGCGCCGGTTTCACGCTGTCGGTGCTGGCCACCGGTGGTCTGGTGCTGCTCGCCCCGCCCTGGGTGGCGGCCCTGCGGACGCGAGGAGTACCCGCCGGGCTGGCCGAGGCGCTGGTCGTACCACTCGCGGCGCAGGTCACGACCGCGCCCGTCGTGGCGGCCCTGTCGGCCGAGGTGAGCCTGGTCGGCGTGGTCGCGAACATCGTGGCCGCGCCCGTGGTCGCGCCGGCCACGGTGTTCGGTGTGGTCGCGGCCGTCCTCTCGGTGTGGGCTCCCGGGGTGGCGGAGTTCTTCGTCCGGCTGGCCGGGCCGGAGGTGTCGTGGCTGATCTGGGTGGGTCGGACGGCGGCGGGTGTCTCCCATCCCACCCTGCCCTGGCCGGCCGGGGCGGGCGGCGGCCTGGTGTTGGCTGCGGTGTTGGCCGTCGTCCTGGTCGCGGCCCGGTCGAGCCGGTTCCGGGTGGCCGCGGTCGGGGTCGTCCTGGGTGGCGCGTTGATGGTGGTCCCCGCGCGCACCGCCTTCCCCGGGTGGCCCGGGCCGGACTGGTCGTTCGTGGCCTGCGACGTGGGCCAGGGGGACGCGCTGGTGCTGGCGACCGGTGAGCCGGGGCGCGCGGTGGTCGTGGACGCCGGGCCGGATCTGACCGGGGTGGGCGACTGCCTGCGCCGTCTGGGGGTCACTCGCGTCCCGCTGGTCATCCTGAGCCATCTGCACGCCGACCACGTGGGTGGGCTGGACGGGGTGCTGGCCGGTCGGCGGGTGGGAGCGGTCGCGCTCGGGCCGGCCAGGTCCCCGACCTGGGCCTACGAGGAGGTCGCGGCCGTCGCGGCGGGCAGGGGCGTTCCCCTGGTCGAGCTGCGGTTGGGGCAGCGGCTGCGGTGGTCGGGGCTCGCCATCGACGTGCTGGGCCCGCTGGACGGGTACGTGGCCGACGAGACGTCGGGAACGGAGGTGAACAACGCGTCGCTGGTCCTGCTGGCCACCACCTCGGTGGGGCGGGTGCTGCTGACGGGGGACGCGGAGCTGGCGGCCCAGTCGGGCCTGCTGGGCGCGGGGGTGGATCTGGCCGCCCCGGTGCTGAAGGTGCCGCACCACGGTTCCCGGTACACGCTCCCGGAGTTCCTCACCAGGGTGGCCCCGCGGGTCGCGATCATCAGCGTGGGTGCCGACAACCGGTACGGGCATCCGAGCGGCCAGGTCATCGCCGAGCTGCGGGCGTTGGGCGCGACGGTGGTGCGCACCGACCTCAACGGCCACCTGGCCGTCGGGCCGGGGCCGGAGGGGGTTCGGGTCCGGGTGTGGCGGGAGGCTACCGCCGAGTGACCCGGGTGGGACGGCGTCCCACCCGGGCCAGGGTCTCCGCGGTCCTCGGGTGGGGCCGGGGGTCCCGCCCCGGTCGCGTGGGGCGGGACCTGGCCGGATCAGGAACCGGCCTGTCCCAGCACCTCGTGCACCGCCTGCGCGGTGGGGGGCACGGTGGCCTTCGGCCCGACGTGGTCGCTGATCGCGTCGAGGGTCTTGAGGCCGTCGCCGGTGATGAGCAGCACCGTTTCGGCGTCGGGGTCCAGCTGTCCGGACTCGATCAGCTTCTTGGCGGTGGCGACGGTGACACCACCCGCCGTCTCGGTGAAGATGCCCTCCGTGCGGGCGAGGAGTCGGATGCCCTCGACGATCTCCTGGTCGGTGACGTCCTCGATCGCCCCGCCGGTGCGGCGCACGGTGTCGAGGACGTAGGGGCCGTCGGCGGGTGCGCCGATGGCCAGGGAACGGGCGATCGTCTCCGGTCGTACCGGTTGGACGACGTCGAGTCCCGCTTTGAACGCGGAGGCCACGGGCGAGCACCCGTTGGCCTGGGCGCCGAAGACCCGGTAGGGCGTTGGCTCGACCAGGCCGAGTTCACCGAACTCCCGGAAGGCCCTGTCCACCTTGGTGAGCTGGGAACCCGAGGCGATCGGGACGACGATCTGCTCGGGCAGCCGCCACCCGAGCTGTTCGGCCACCTCGAAGCCGAGGGTCTTGGATCCCTCGCCGTAGTAGGGGCGCACGTTGACGTTGACGAACGCCCAGTCCTCGTGTTCGGCGGCCAGTTCGGTGGCCAGCCGGTTCACGTCGTCGTAGTTGCCGTCGACGGCGATGAGCGTGCCGTCGTACACGGCGGTGGTGAGCACCTTGGCCCGTTCGAGCGTGGAGGGGACCAGCACGACCGAGTCCCAACCGGCGCGCGCGGCCGCGGCGGCGACGGCGTTGGCGAGGTTGCCGGTGGAGGGACAGGCCAGCACGCGGAACCCGAACTCCCGGGCGGCGGCGAGGGCCACGGCCACCACGCGGTCCTTGAAGGAGTGCGTCGGGTTGCCGGTGTCGTCCTTGACCCACAACCGGCGCACCCCGAGCTCCCTGGCCAGGCTGTCGGCACGCACCAGCCTGGTGCAGCCGGGGTCGGTGCTGGGGATGGTCTCGATGTCGCTGGGGACCGGCAGCAACCGCTTGTACCGCCAGATCGAGCGGGGCCCGGCCTCGATGTCCTCGCGGCGGACGCGACCGAAGTCGTACACGACCTCCAGCGGAGCGAAGTCGTCCGGGGAGACGAACTCGGGGGCGAGGGGGATCTGGTGGCCGCTCTCCTTCGAGGCCAACGCGACGGCGGGGCCGAGGTCGAGCGGGCGGCGGGTTCCTGGCGTCGTGCTCGAGCCAGCAGTGACTGTCATGGCGAGGCCTCTCCTCATCTTTCCCGCTGGGCGGGCCGGATTTGGCACCGAGTGCGGCAGCGGCGTGGTGGGGCCACGTCCAACTGGCGCTGGTTGCCGGGGTGTCGTCGGGCCGATCCCTCTACCCCTCTGGATGAGCGCTGTTCGGTTGTGCGGCACACGCTAGGGCATGGGGGTGGGCCGGGGCCAGCGGTGTCCGGAATGCGGGAGCGCGACGGTCCGGGCCTGCGTGGGAGAATCCCGGCGTGCCCCCCCAGCCCGCTCCGCCAGCCCCGCTCCAGCTCATCCTCGGTGATGAGGAACTGCTGGTGGAACGGGCCACCCGGGAGACCCTGCGCCAGCTGCGCGTGGCGGAACCGATGGCCGAGCTGACCAGGCTCCGCGCCACCGAACTCACCCCGCCCCACCTCGCCGAGCTGGTCAGCCCGTCGTTGTTCGCCGAGGCGAGGGTGGTGGTGCTCGAGGCCGCGCAGGAGGCGGGGGCGGAGATCTGCGAGGCCGTGGCCGCCTACTGCCGTGCGCCAGCCGAGGGCGTCGTGCTGGTCGTGGTGCACTCGGGTGGTGGTCGGTCGAAGCTGGCGAAGCAGTTGCCGGCCACGCTCCGCTCGGCCGGTGCGGAGGTGACCGAGTGCCCCAAGGTGACGAAGGCGTCCGATCGGGAGGCCTTCGTCCGCAACGAGGTGCGGGTGGCGGGGGGACGCATCGACGCGGCGGGGGTGCACGCGCTCATCGAGGCGGTGGGTTCGGACCTGCGGGAGCTCGCCTCGGCGGCCGCGCAGCTGGTGTCGGACCACGACGGCCCGCTGGACGAGGCGACGGTGCGGCGCTACCACCGCGGCCGGGCCGAGGTCACCGGATTCGCCGTGGCGGAGCGCGCGGTGGTCGGGGACGTCCCCGGGGCGCTGGAGGCGTTGCGGTGGGCGCTGAGCCTGGGGGTTCCCCACGTGTTGGTCGCCGACGCCCTGGCGGACGCGGTGCGTTCGGTCGCGCTGGTGCGCGGCGCGGGCGGCGGGGACCCGTTCCGGCTGGCCGGGCAGCTGGGGATGCCGCCGTGGAAGGTCAAGAAGGTGCGCAACCAGATCCGGGGCTGGGAGGACGACTCGCTGGTGCGGGCGATGCGGGTGGTGGCGACCCTCAACGGGGAGGTGAAGGGGCAGGCGGCCGACGCGTCGTACGCCCTGGAACGGGCGGTGCTCGAGGTGGCGCGTGCCCAGCGCGCGGGGCAGCGCGCCCGCTGACCAGCGCATACTCCGCGCATGTCCCGCACACGCTCCGCGGCTGCCCTCGTCGGGGCCGTCGTGCGCGCCGCCCGGTGGGGACCAGCTCCTCGTCCCGTTCACCTGTGCCGGTCCGGACGCCGGGCGTGCGGGCCCTGGTTTCGACTGAGGAGCTACCCGGGGTGATCCCCAGGGCGCGGACCGGGTCCGGTGGCGGAGTCCGGGGCGTCGACGGGGCGGGAACGACGGTGGGGGCCGCCCCGCGAACGGGAGGCCCCCACCGGACGTGACCGCGGTCCGCGGGTCAGAGCGAGTTGGCGCGCTGCGCGATGGCCGACTTCTTGTTGGCGGCCTGGTTGGCGTGGATGACGCCCTTGCTGACAGCCTTGTCGAGCTTGCGGTTGGCCTCGCGGCTGAGCTGCACGGCCTTGTCCTTGTCGCCGGCCTCCACGGCCTCGCGGAACTTGCGGATGGCGGTCTTCACCGAGGAGCGGACGGCCTTGTTCCGCAGCCGGGCCTTCTCGTTGGTCCGGATCCGCTTCATCTGGGACTTGATGTTCGCCACGAGGGCACCCCTTGATCTCGACGTGGTTCGTGCCGCGCTGTGTTGGCGCCGCCACCTGGCGCGAGGTCGAGTGGTGACTCGACCGTCCGAGCGGTGGCGGGTTTCCTCCCTGGCGGAATGCCGCACGGCACGGCGGACAACGGTACCAGCGACCCGACAGGTCGTGGTGGCCGGTCGATGGCATCGCGGAACCACCGCCACGCACCTCGTACGCTCGTTCGAGTGACTAGCGCGCTGAACTGGCCGGGCTTCGCCGACGTGTCCCTGGCGGCACTGCTGCTGCTCTGCGCGGCGGCGTTCGCGGCCGGGGCGGTGGATGCGATCGTGGGCGGTGGTGGCCTGATCCAGTTGCCCGCGCTGCTCCTGGTCATGCCGGGAGGGGAACCGATCTTCTCGCTGGCGACGAGCAAGGTGGCGGCGGTGGTGGGCACCGCGTCCGCCGTCCCGACCTATGCCAGGCGGACCAGGATCGACTGGAGCACGGCGGTGCCCATGGCGGTCGTGGCGTTCCTGGGGGCGGTGGGCGGCGCGGCCTTCGCGAACCTGCTCCCGTCGGTCGCGTTGAACTCCGTGGTGCTGGTCGCGTTGGTCGTCGTCGGCGTCTACACCTGGCGTCGGCCGTCGCTGGGCAGCGTCGAGGCGCCGCGTTTCGGCCGCCGGCACCAGATCCTGCTGGCTTCCCTTGGCGGCGCGACCATCGGTTTCTGGGACGGTCTCGCCGGGCCCGGCACGGGTTCCTTCCTGGTGTTCCTGCTGGTGGGGCTGGTCGGCTACGCCTTCCTGCACGCCTCCGCGACAGCGAAGCTCGTCAACACCGCGACGAACATCGGGGCGCTCTGCTACTTCATCCCGGCTGGCAAGGTGCTGTGGGGGCTGGGCCTGGTGATGGCGGTCTGCAACCTGGCGGGCAGCGTGTCCGGCGCGATGCTGGCGAGCCGGCGGGGCTCCGAGTTCATCCGGCGGGTCTTCCTGACGGTGGTGGTGGCGATGGTGGTCAGCCTGGCTTGGCGGTTGGCGACGGGCGGCTGACCGGCCGGGCGTGGTCCTGGTGCCCGTGCGGGGGTCAACGGCGCGCTGGCGGCGGGTGGAGGGGTGTGAGGCCGAGGGCGGCCCCGGCTGGTCGTCGACCCACTCCCGGGCCGTCGAGCGGGCCTTCTCGGACGCGGGTGTCCCGGGCGCGCCCTGGTCGTGGGTGGTTCGGGTTCGGGAGGTCCACGATCGACGCGGCGAGGGGTGCTGGCGCCGCCGTTCGCCCCCGGCTGTCCGACGCCGCTTTTCGGGGGAGGGCGGTTCCCGGTGCTGGCCCGCCTGGCGCGGGAAGGGGCGCACCGGCGTCGCGGGGTGGCGGACGACTCCTCGGCGCCCGGGCCCGGAAGCGCGGGGCGGGCCCGAGCGGGCGCTCCCGCCGGACGCGCGTCCGTTCCACCGGCTCGGCAGGGCGCGGGCAACGAGTCGGTTCGCGTGGTCGGCGGGCGGGGCGAGCCCTCGGGCCGCGCGACCGGCGGGTCCGAACGGCCGCGCGGCGCTCGCCCCGGCGGCCGCCGGGGCGGCGGCAGGTGGGCGAGTTCCCGTCGATCCTGTCGTCCGAACCGTTCTCACGGGTCGACAGACACCGTCGACGAGTTGAGAATCTTCAGGCGTGTCGGCAGCTGGCGAGAACTCCTATCAGCCCAGACCAATCCGATTCCTGGGAATCGAGGCGGTCGCGGGGTGGCGGATCAAGTGCTACGGAATATCAGCCCGGTCCAGACAGCCGGATGGTGAGGTGATCGACGCCGCCGTCACGCAGGCCGTCTCGGTGGTCTCGGCGACCGGGACCGATTCGGAGGTGCACGGGGTCGGGTTCGTGGTGGCGCACGAGACCTCGGAGCACTGCCTGACGCAGGTGCACTGGTGGGAGCGGAGCGCGACCCTCGTGCAGCGCCGGTTCTCCTCGACCCGCGACAGCGCGCACACTTTCCGCGAGGTGCGGTCGCAGACGATGGGTTCGGTCTGGGACCTCGCCGTGGTGGCCTACGAACGGGGAGCGTGGGTGCGCCACGTGCTGGCGAATTCGGCGGGGCCGGATCTCGCGGCCTACCTCGACGACGGATTCAGCGGGCTGGTGTGAATTGGTGGAACGTTGACCGGTTGGGAAATCGGCGTGTTGTCCCCTGACCACTTTCCCGCCGATTCCCCGGACCGGGGCACGGTCCAGCGCTCCCTCCGCTGGCTGACCAGCCCGCGTCCTCCGCGTCCTCCCGTCACCCCGTGCCGGCTCCCGAGCGGGTGGGGTCGGCCGCCCGGAGGGTGGCCGCCAGCGTCCGCAGCACGTCGGCGGTGTCCGGCCAGCCGAGGCACGCGTCGGTGACGCTCCGCCCGTACACCAGCGACGCCGGGTCCGCCAGCGGCTGGTTCCCCTCCTCCAGGAAGCTCTCCAGCATCACACCCCGCACACCCCGTTCGCCGCCGGCCAGCCGCCGCGCGAGGTCCGCCACCACGACCGGCTGGCGTCGGTGGTCCTTGCCGCTGTTGCCGTGGCTGGCGTCGACGACGACCCGTTCCGGGAGCCCGGCCGCCGCCAGGCGCTCCAGGGTGGCCCGCACGGAGGCGGCGTCGTAGTTCGGCCCCTGGGCGCTGCCCCGGAGCACCACGTGGCAGTCCTCGTTGCCGGTGGTGCTGAGGATGGCCGCCTGGCCGTCCTCGTTGATGCCGGTGAAGACGTGTTCGGCGGCGGCGGAGCGGACCGCGTCGACCGCGGACTGCACGTCACCCTCGGTGGAGTTCTTGATGCCGATCGGCATGGACAGCCCGCTGGAGAGCTGGCGGTGGACCTGGCTCTGCGCGGTCCTGGCGCCGATCGATCCCCAGCTGACCGTGTCGGCGATGTACTGCGGCGTGATCGGGTCCAGGAACTCGCAGCCGACGGGGAGGCCGAGCGCGAGGACGTCCAGCAGCAGTTGACGGGCGAGGGTGAGGCCCTCGTTGACCTGGTAGCTCCCGTCGAGCCCCGGGTCGTTGATCAGGCCCTTCCACCCGAGAGTGGTCCGGGGCTTCTCGAAGTAGACCCGCATCACGACGAGCACCTGGTCCCGGACCTCCTCGGCGAGCGCGGCGAGCCTGGTCGCGTAGTCGAGGGCGGCGGCGGGGTCGTGGACGGAGCACGGGCCGACCACGGCCAACAGGCGCTCGTCCCGGCCGGTGAGGACGTCGACGACGTCCCGGCGGCCTCGCAGCACCACGTCCCGGGCCTGGTCGGTCAGGGGGAGGCGGTCCTTGAGCAGCGCGGGGGACGCCAGCGGGCGTACGCGGAGCACCCGCTGGTCGTTCAGCTGGTCGACCGGGGGTGCGCTGGGGGCGGGGGACACGGCGGGCAGCCTTTCCGCGAACCGACCGCACCCCACCACCGGTGTCGAGCCGGCTCGCCTTCGTGGAGAACGAACGGCGAACGACAGCACTGGCCTCTCGGCCATCGTGTGCCGGCTCGGAATGGTGGGAATCAGCGCGTCACGGCGCTGGCATGCCCATTCCGGGCCGGCCAGCTAAACCGCCAATAACGCCGCATGGTGGCGATGCTACCCCATGCCGGGACGCCCGGGAGAGCCCCCGGGCGTGGCCGTCGCCACCAGGGACGCGGTCCCCCGGTACCGCGTCGGCCTGGCGGCGTCGGAAGCGCCAGGGCGGTTCACGCCTCGTCGTCGGGCTCCACCTTCTTGGGCGGGCGTCCCCTGCGGGGCAGCTGGCCCGCCTGGCTCGGCAGCCTGCCCGCCTCGGACAGCGAGCGTCTGAGGAGGAACTCGATCTGGGCGTTGGCGCTGCGCAGTTCGTCGTTCGCCCACCGGACCAGTGCGTCGTGCACCGCCGGGTCCAGTCGGAGGAGGAAGCTCTTGCGGCCAGCCACAGTGATCAGTTGTAGAGGGAGCCCGTGTTGACCACCGGCTGGGTGGCCCTGTCGCTGCACAGCACCGTCAGAAGATTGCTGACCATCGTCGCCTTCCGTTCCTCGTCGAGCTCGACCATGCCCTGCTCGGCGATCTTCGCAAGGGCCATGTCGACCATGCCCACCGCGCCCTCGACGATGCGGGACCTCGCCGCGACCACGGCGTTCGCCTGCTGTCGCTGCAGCATGACCTGCGCGATCTCCGGGGCGTATGCCAGGTGGGTGATGCGGGACTCGATGACCCGCACGCCGGCCGACTCCACCCGGGCGGAGATCTCGGCGGAGAGCTGCTCGGTGATCTTCTCGGCGTTGTCGCGCAGGGAGAACGCCGAGTCGTCGGGGTTGTCGTAGGGATAGCTGGTGGCGATGTGCCGCACGGCGGCCTCGGTCTGGGTCTCCACGAACATCACGAAGCTGTCGACCTCGAAGGAGGCCCGGGCGCTGTCCTCCACCTGCCAGACGACGACGGCCGCGATCTCCACCGGGCTCCCGTCGGCGTCGTTGACCTTCATGACGGAGGTCTCGAAGTTGCGGATGCGCAGGGAGACCCGGGCCCTGCTGGTGAAGGGGTTGACCCACTGGAGGCCGTCCCGGCGGACCGTCCCCGTGTAGCGGCCGAGGAACTGGACGACCCGTGCCTCGTTGGGTTGGACCATCACCAGGCCGGGACCGAGGAGGGCGGCGGCCACCAGGGCGACGACGCCGATGCCGATCAGGACCCCCGACCCGTTCACGCCGGCGGCGATCGCACCGCCCCCTCCGAGGACCAGCACGGTCAGGGCGCCGGCCACCGGGAGGCCGGGGAGGCTGAAGGCGGTCCGCTCGCGGTACTGGGGGGAGGGCATGGGCACCCTCTCCGCGACGGCCTGCGGTGAAGTGGTCATGGTGGACGCCCTTTCCTGCGAGCGACTGATCATCTAGCAAGATGATATCACTTTTTCGGGTTGCCCGCCGTCACCTCGGTCAGGAGTCCGCCGTCACCTCGCTGGGGCCGTGGCGGTCACCTCGTTCGGGACGAGGCGAGCGGGCTGCCATCCGGCTCGCCCGTCCGGGGCTCGACGGCGCCGTCCGCCTCGATCGGGCTGGCCGCGGCCCCGGCGATGTCCTTGCTCAGCCGGACATCCTCCTCTTGGTACCCCAGGGCCGCGTACAGCGACCGCGCGCGGTGGTTGGCGGCCCCCGTCTCCAGGCTCAGCCGGCGCAGACCCCGGGTCCGTCCCCACTCCTCGGCCGTGCGCACCAGTGCGCTCCCGATGCCCCGCCCCTCCAGCCCCTCGTCCACCACCAGCTCGGCGACGTGGACCTCGGCGGTGCCGGTGAAGTGTCGGCGCTCGCTGACGGTCACCACGCCGGCGACGCGGCCGTCGACCTCCGCGACGAACGCCGGGCTCAGGTCGCTGGTGGCCAGGTCCAGGGACCGGGCCAACCAGTCCCGCGCGGTCGCCGTGACGGCCCCGGGGTCACGCCACTCCGCGACACCCTCCCGCAGGCGATGGGCCAGTGCCAGGCAGGCCGGGCGGTCGGCGGAGGTGTACCGGCGTACGCGCACGAGGTTCCCTTTCGCTGGGGCCGCTGCCCGGACAGAACGGACAGAACGGGGGTGATCAGTCTGGCAACGGAATGCCGGTCGATCAACGTGAGGGCGTCGACGGCGTCGCGATGGGCAGGAGCGCCGCCTCTCGTGACCACCTCGGGCGCCTCCTGGGGGAGCATGGACGAGGACCCCCGGGCCGTCGGCGCCGACGGCCCGTCGACATCCGAGGGAGGGAGCCCCGATGGAGGTTCTCGGCAGCCGGGTGCTGGTGCGCCCCGTCGACCGCGACCGCAGCCTCCGGTTCTACCGGGACGCGTTGGGACTGGCGATCCACCGGGAGTTCCCCGGCGGGACGGTGTTCTTCCTCGGCAACGGGTTCCTGGAACTCTCCGGACGGGGAACTGGTTCGTCCGCTCCGGACGTCGCGATCTGGGTGCAGGTCCGCGACCTCGCGGACACCGAGGCCGAGCTCACCCGTCGCGGGGTCCCGGTGCTGCGGGAACCCCGGACCGAGCCCTGGGGGCTCCGGGAGATGTGGATCGCCGACCCGGACGGCCTGCGCATCGTGCTCGTGGAGATCCCCTCCGACCACCCCCTGCGCCGCGACACCCGGTCCGACCCGGAGCCCTGACCGGGGCACGCCGTGCGTTCCGGGCGGGCCCCGCCAGCGATCGGCGGCACGGAGCCATCGATCCGCTCGACCAGGACGAACGGGACCCCGCGCCGGGGCCGTCGTCGTCACCCGGCGCGGGTCCCGATGATCTCCACGGAACCGCCGACGCCCCTGTCGTCGATGTCGACCTCCACCGAGGTGAAACCGCAGGCCGTCAGCTCGTCGGGGATCTCGTCCAGGACGTTGCCGAGCACGCCCCGGTGCGCGGAGAGCACGAGCCGGCCGTGCGGGCGGAGCACCCGGCGCACCTCGGTGAACCCGGCCCTCCTGTCCGGCCACAGGTGCACGTTGTTCACCGAGATCGCGATGTCGACCGAGTCGTCGGCCTCACCGAGCTCCGCGGCGGTTCCCAGGTGCAGGCGCATCTGGCCGGATCGCACCCGCTCCGCGCAGCGGGCCAGCGCGGTTCGCACCATGATCCGGGACGGGTCGACGCCGACGACGTGACCACGCCACGCCGCCTCGGCCGCGGCGAGGAGACCGACACCCGGTCCGAAGCCGATGACGAGGACCGTGTCCCTGGGCGCCGGGTCGGCGAGGAGCACCGCGTGGCGCTCCACGGAGCGGTTCAGCCAGGACATCAGCAGTCCGCCCAGCCTGCCAGGCAGGCCGCGCGGCTCCCCGAACGCCGCCCGCCCCAACACCGAGCGGTGCCTTCCCACCCGTCCATGACAGCACAGGGCGTCCGGGAGCACCGGACAGGCGACCGGGAGGACACACGCCGCACCCGGACGGTGTCATGGGACGATGGGAGCGTCCACCCTTCCGCCCGACCGCGCGAGGAAGCTTGCATTGAGCACGTTCGCAGACACGACCTTCACCTCGCCGGAACTCATCCGGAACTTCTGCATCATCGCGCACATCGACCACGGCAAGTCGACCCTGGCCGACCGGATGCTCCAGCTCACCGGGGTCGTCGAGGACCGCGCCATGCGCGCCCAGTACCTCGACCGGATGGACATCGAGCGGGAACGCGGCATCACCATCAAGGCGCAGAACGTGCGCCTGCCGTGGCGGGTCGACGGCCAGGACCACGTGCTGCACCTGATCGACACACCGGGTCACGTGGACTTCACCTACGAGGTCAGCAGGTCCCTGGCCGCCTGCGAGGGCGCGATCCTGCTGGTCGACGCGGCGCAGGGCATCGAGGCGCAGACCCTGGCCAACCTCTACCTGGCGCTGGAGCACGACCTCACGATCATCCCCGTGCTCAACAAGATCGACCTGCCCGCCGCCGAGCCGGAGAAGTACGCCGCCGAGCTGGCGCACATCATCGGCTGCGAACCCAGCGACGTGCTCAAGGTGTCGGCGAAGACGGGGATGGGAGTCGGTGAGCTGCTGGACGAGGCGGTGCGGCAGATCCCGCCGCCCACCGGCCAGACCGACTCCCCGGCCCGGGCGATGATCTTCGACTCCGTCTACGACACCTACCGGGGCGTCGTGACCTACATCCGGGTCGTCGACGGCCGGATCATGCCCCGGGAACGCATCAGGATGATGTCCACCGGCGCGACGCACGAGCTGCTCGAGGTCGGCATCATCAGCCCCGAGCCCAAGCCCTGCCCCGGCTTGGGCGTGGGTGAGGTCGGTTACCTGATCACCGGGGTCAAGGACGTCCGGCAGTCCAAGGTCGGGGACACCATCACCCTGGAGCGCAAGGGCGCCAAGGAAGCGCTCGGTGGGTACCGGGAGCCGAAGCCGATGGTCTACGCCGGGCTGTACCCGGTGGACGGCTCGGACTACCCGGAGCTCAGGGAGGCGTTGGACAAGCTCCAGCTGAACGACGCCGCCCTCACCTACGAACCCGAGACCTCGGCGGCGCTCGGGTTCGGGTTCCGCTGCGGTTTCCTGGGGCTGCTGCACCTGGAGATCACCCGGGACCGGCTGGAGCGGGAGGCCGGGCTCGACCTGATCTCGACCGCTCCCAACGTCGTGTACCGGGTGCGCCTCGACGACGGGACCGAGCAGGAGGTCACCAACCCCTCCGACTGGCCCACCGGCAAGATCGCGGAGATCTTCGAGCCCATCACCCGCTGCACGGTCATCGCGCCGAACGAGTTCGTCGGTGCGATCATGGAGCTCTGCCAGAGCCGCCGCGGCCAGTTGGACGGGATGGACTACCTGTCCGAGTCCCGCGTGGAGCTGCGGTACACGCTGCCCCTCGCCGAGATCATCTACGACTTCTTCGACTCGCTGAAGTCCAGGACCAGGGGATACGCCTCCCTGGACTACGAGGAGTCCGGCGAGCAGAGCTCCGACCTCGTCAAGGTCGACATCCTGTTGCAGGGTGAGCCGGTCGACGCCTTCAGCGCGATCGTCCACAAGGACGGGGCCTACGCCTACGGGACGCGGATGGCCACGAAGCTGCGGGAGCTGATCCCGCGCCAGCAGTACGAGGTGCCCATCCAGGCCGCCATCGGGTCCCGCGTGATCGCGAGGGAGACGATCCGCGCGATCCGCAAGGACGTCCTCGCCAAGTGCTACGGCGGCGACATCACGCGGAAGCGGAAGCTGCTGGAGAAGCAGAAGGAAGGCAAGAAGCGGATGAAGATGGTCGGCCGGGTGGAGGTCCCGCAGGAGGCCTTCGTCGCCGCGCTGTCCACCGAGGAGTCCAGCGACAAGGGCAAGGGCAAGAAGTAGCGGGAGCGCCCGGGGCCGGGGACCGCACGTCGGTCCCCGGCTCCCGGTGGTCGGCGGTGGACGCCGCGCGGCTCAGCCGGTCGGAACGGGTGAGGGGCTGAGCCGCCCGCTCAACTGGCGGGTGACCGGGTGGTGCCAGGCGCGGCCGACCCGCTGCCACCAGCCGATGTCGTCGGCCAGGGTCTCCTGCCGGTCCCGTCGGCCAGGACGGGCCGCCTCCTCCACGAACCGGTGGTCGTCCTCGTCACGGCGCAGCGCCGCCCTGATCATCACCGCCTCCGCGATGGCCTCCGCGCTCTCCGCGTCCTCCCCGGCGGCCACCGCCTCGGCGTAGGCCCGGTCCCGGAGGCGGGTGTCCATGTGGCCGTGCAGGGCCACCAACACGTCCCAGCACTCCACCACGCGGTGGTAGAGGCGCAGGTCGAGGTGGCGCAGGTTCACCGCGTCCCAGAGGTGTCGGAACCGCTCGGGGACCCAGGCCGGGGCCAGGCAGAGCACCACCCCGGGGCGGGCCGAGGTGAGCGCCAGCCAGAGCGGACCCAGCCGGCGGTAGGCGGCCCGGTGCCGGGCCAGTCTGATCGCGGCCGGCACCCCGGAGGCGACCAGCGGCATGAGCGTCCCGATCCCGTGCAGCAACGCCGAGGTGGCGATCAGGACCCATTCCAGCTGGTACTGGTCGTAGCCGGGCTGCCACCCCGCGAGCACCGCGACCATGAACACGACCTTGTGGACGAGGTAGGCCAGCGCCACGATCGACCCGGCGGTGATGAACCGCAGCCCCCGCCGGGTCCAGGGGCGGGTCCCCGGGTCCCGTGCCCACACGATCGTCAGGTACGTCACCCCGAGCGCCGTGAGACCCATGTAGCAGGCGTAGAGCAGCATCCCCGCCGCCGACCACGGCGCCTGGCTCCAGTCCGAGGTCAGGGCGGCGTGGGCGTCGCCGACGGGGGACAGGACCGCGATCAGCCAGCGTGCCGCGAGCACGCCGAGCAGGACCCACAGGTGTGCCCGCACCCGGCGGTCCCTGGTGGGGCCGGCCTCCCAGACCCAGCAGAGGAAGAAGACCCGCCAGGCGAAGATCGCCACCAGCACCGGGGTGTGCCGGAGGGCGTAGGAGTACTCCCAGCCCAGCGCCTCCACCAGGGCCGGGGTGACCGCGTCGAGTTCGAGGACCAACGCCACGGACAGGGCGATCAGGCCGAGGCACATCGCCCGCAACGCGGCGCGGTGTTCGCTCTCCGAGCGTCGCAGGTGCAGGAGCTTGAGCACCCCTCCGGACAGCACGACCGCGATGACCAGCAGCTGGATGGCGTCACGCATGCCTGACCCCCGGTGGTGCCTCGAAGGCGCCGGCCAGCCGGCCCGCCGTGCCGTGTCGGGTCAGGAGTCGCTGCCCCACGGCTCGCCACATCTCGTACGCCAAGGTCTCCGCCTCCAGTTCCAGCTGGTCCTCGTAGTGCTGTCTGTGCATCATGAGCGGCGGCTGGTTGCCCTGGGTACCGCCGGACAGCGGGCGGCCCCGGTGCCCCAGGAGCATGTGCGCCAGCTCGTGGAACACGGTGTTCTGCCGGTGCAACGGGCTGGCCGTGGCGTCGTAGACGATGAGGTCCTCCTCGCCCCGGCTGATCCACAGCCCCGACGCCACGGCGGCGTACCTGCTCATCGTCGAGGGGACGAGGAGGATGCGTCGTCCCCGTTGGCGTTCGATGGAACTCAGGAAGGCGGTCAGCGACCACGGGACCGGGATGTCCAGGGTGGCCAGCACCGCCTTGGCTCGACGACGGGCGAGGGCCAGGTTCGGCTGTCCCCGCATCACGACTCCCTCCGACACACGGCGGACAGGCGTTGCGCAGGGCGGCGGCCGTGCTGGAGCGGGCGGATCTCGAGTCCGTTCGCGTTCGTCCCCCCGTGGCGCGTCGCGCCAACCCGTACCGTCGTCCTGTGAGTCGACAGTAGTCACCGTGGGTGGTGGTGTCCGCACCGAGTGCTGACGCGTGGCGGTTGGCCCAGACCTTCCGCCCGAACGCCGTACCCGTCGCGGACGCGAGGACGGCGGAGCCGGGACACCCCTCGGTACGGCCTCGGCGCCGGAGGGGTGGCGCCGGAGCGTGGCCCGCCGTGCGCTGGGGGTGGGGTTCCGGGACACCCACCACACCACTCTTGTGGGTGATAAGCGGGGTCTTCTAGATTCGAGCGATGGGAGAAGTGGTCTCGGTCAACGTCGCCGTGGTCCGTCATGGCGCCTGGACCGGGCGGATGGGCAGTTCGGGAATCGACAAGCGGGCCGTTCCCGGGCCGGTGTCCCTGACGGGTGCGGGGGTGGCCGGCGACACCATCGTCGACACCGCCAGCCACGGCGGCTGGTACCGCGCGGCCTACGCGTTCGAGTTGGCCGAACTCCGCTACTGGTCCCAGGAGCTCGGCAGGGAGCTGGTGCCCGGCAACGCCGGGGAGAACCTCACCCTGGACGGGATGGACAGCAGCGACGCCGTCATCGGTGAACGGTGGCGGATCGGGTCGGCCGTGCTCAGGGTGACCGGCCCGCGCACCCCCTGCCGGGTCTTCGCCGGGTTCTGGGAGGCCGAGCGTTTCGTCCGCCGGTTCACCGAGCGGGGCCGGACCGGGGCCTACCTCGCCGTCGACGAGGAGGGACTGGTCTCGGCGGGTGACCGGGTCGAGGTGCTGAGCAGGCCGGCGCACGGTGTCACGGTGGCCGAGGTCTTCGCCGTGAAGCAGCGTCGCCGCCCCGACCTCGTGGACCACGTCTGCCAGGCGCTCGACGACCTGCCCCAGGAGTGGGCGGACAAGGTGCGCGCCGCCCGCGCCGCGGCCACGACGAGCATGGCGTGACCTGGAGGCCGTGACGAGAGGCGGCGGCCCGGGAGCGGCCGGCGTTCACCACGCCACCGCGCCCTCACGTCAGCGGTAGCCGGGCGCCGAGCACGAGGAAACGCGGCCGGCGCAGCCACTGGTAGGGCCCGCTGAGGACCCGGAACCCGCGACGGCGGTAGAACTCCCTCGCCCGCCGGTTGGCGACATTGGCCTGGAGGACGATCCGGTCCGACGTGGTGCTCCCCTCCACCGCGTGAACCAGCGCGGTGCCCAGGCCCTGGCCGTGGTGCTCGGGGCTGACCTGGAGTTCCGCGAGCTCGAAGGAGCCCTCCAACCAGTGGAGGTTCCCGGTGGCCACCAGCGCGGGCCCGACCATCGCGGGCCAGCTGGGGTGCTGGCCGCAGGGCCACCCGACGGCGACCCCCACCAGGCGCGACCGTTCGCGCACACCGAGGGCCAGCAGACCGGGGAGGTCGACGACACGCGGCAGGTAGTTGGCGGTGTGCTCGGCGAAGGGCTGGTCGGCCGCCGCCATCGCCCGCCGGGCCAGGTCGATCACCTCCCCCACCTGGGAGGAGAGGTCGATCGGTTCGATCCTGGCGGAGGGTCGCCCGGCGGGGGAGGTCATCCGCCGCCCCCGATCGTGCCGGCGTCGTTCCCTCGTCCCATCTCGAACCCCTCCCATGCCCTGCCGTGCCCTGCTGGCGGGACCAGGCCCCACACTGGTTCCGCCCCCGGGGGCGGTTCCCGCCAGGCCGACCCTACGGGCGACCTGGTCTCCGAGGACATGGTGCGCTCCGGTGTGCCGCCCCGCCGGAGGAACACCCGGTCACGGCCGCCGTGCGGAACTCCGCCGGCCCCGGGGAGCGCACCTCCGCCCACCGGGTGAGCGCCGAGCGTGGCCCGCGCGGGCGCGACCACCACCTCGGCGGGTCGGCCGGACCCGGCGGGAGGGTGGAACCCGGTCGGACACGCCCCCGGGGCGTCCGGTCGACCACCGCGCGCCGCGCCAGGTGGTACCCGGCCACCCCGAGGAGGGCGGCGCGTAGGCTCCTCCCGTGTTCTCGGCACTGGTCAGCTGGTGGGACGGAGTGGAGCTGTGGATGGCCCAGCTCCCGTTCGTGCTCCAGTTCGTACTGGTCATGGCGGTCCTGTTGCCGTTGGCGTGGCTGGCGGCCTTCGTGATCGACCGGGGCGTCGACGGTGTCTCCGCGCGCCTGCGCCGATACCGGCGGTCCCGCCTTCGACCCGCCGACGGGAAACCGGACCAGCCCAGCGCGCCGAACACCGACACCACCCGGCACCACGAGGGGACCGCCCAGTGAGTTCTTCCCGTCGCGTCACCGTCGTGCTGCTGGGACTGATCCTGCTCGTCCTCGTCGCCTGGGCCTGGCAGCAGTGGGCATGACCGGGGCCGCCGGAACCGACTGGTGCCGCCGCGCGGCCCCACCGGGGTGGGTCACCGGGTGGGGGTGGGCACCCAGGCCGGGGGGCGCTTCTCGGCGAAGGCCCGCATCCCCTCCTGCCCCTCCGGGCCGGCGAAGTGCCCGGCGGACAGGGTGAGCAGGGCGGGGTAGTCGGCCGGGACCTGCCTGGCGGTGGTCTCCCGCAACAGGGCCTTGGTCGCCGTCAACGCCCCCGGCGCCCCCCGCCCGAGCATGTCCAGGTAGCGGGCCACCTCCTCGTCGAGGTCGGCCTCCGGTACGGCGGAGTTGACCAGCCCCAGCGCCGCGGCCCGGTCGGCGCCGAAGGTCTCCCCGGTCAGGAGGAGTTCCGACACGGCGGTGGCGGCCATTCGACGCAGCAGCGGCACGGAGATGACCGCCGGCACCAGCCCCAGTCGGACCTCGGTGAACGCGAAGGTGGCGGTCGAGGCGGCCACGACGATGTCGGCGGAGGCGAGGAGGCCGACGCCGCCGGCCCTGGCCGGTCCCGCGGCCCGGACGACCACGGGTTTCGGGCAGGAAGCCACCAGCTCCATCAGTTCCGGCAGTTCGCGCACGCCCTGCTGGTCGGCGGTACCGCCCCGGGACTCCTTCAGATCCATTCCCGAGCAGAACACCGGGCCGGTGTGGCTGAGCAGCACCACGCGTACCGCCTCGTCCTCCCGGACGGTGAGCAGCAGGTCCCTGAGCTCGCCCCGGAGCCGGGTCGAAAGCGCGTTCCGGTTGTGCGGTGAGTCGAGGGTGAGGACCGCCACCCCGTTCCGCAGCGAGTAGTCGATCAGTCGGTCGGCCATACCGCACGGTAGCCCGGGTGTGACCTCCGGCACGAGTGCCCGAGGGCGGTCGGGCACGAGGCCCGCGCGACCGAGGAGCACCCCACCGCGCTGCCCGGGGCGGTCGAGGACCGTTCCCAGCCCCGGTCAGGCGTAGCGGCGGCGCGGGGGCGCGCACTCGGCGGCGTGGAAGCGGCGCAGCACCAGTTGGGCCAGTTCGATGTCCGCGCCGATCGGGGCGGCGATCGTGGCGTCCGGGGCGAGGTCGCGGACCCGGTCGACGACCCTGGTCAGCAGCAGCCCCGGGGCCAGGAACCAGGGGGCGACCGCGATGCGGCGCGCACCGGCGGCCCGCAGGCGTTCCACCGCCACGTCGACCGCCGGGTCGGCCGCCGCCGCGAAGGCGGGTTCCACCCCGGCCCACCCGCCCGAGGCGGCCCACCGGCTGGCGATGTCGCGGACCAGGGCGTTCGCGGGTTCGTGGGCGGAACCGGCCGCGGCGAGCACGACCCCGGTATCCGGCTCGCGCGGACCCACCTCGGCTTCGGCCAGCCGGCGCAGCACCGACGACTCCAACACGGGATCGGGTCCGAGGACCTCGGCGACGCGGACGTCGACCTCCGGCCTGCCCCGGCGGACGGCTTCGATCGAGCCGGGCACGTCCACACCGGCGTGGTAGGCGTGGGACAGCAGCAGCGGCACCACGGTGACCGGCCCGTCCACCCGGGACAGCACCTCCCCGAAGCGGGGCGCGGACAGCTCCAGGAAGGACAGCCGCACCTCCAGGTCCGGGCGCAACGTCCTGACGACGTCCATCAACGTGGAGATCGTCGCGGCCGAGCGGGGGTCACGACTGCCGTGAGCGACAGCGAGCAACATCGGGCACCACCTCAGCATGTCCTCGTGTCGGAACCGGCCCGCCGGTTCACACCGCCCCGGCCAGGCCGCGGCCGCGCAGCACCCGCCGCTCCACAGGTCGGAAGACGAGCAGTTCAATGCTGATTCCGACGAGGAGGATGAGCAAGATGGCTGCGATCACACCGGACATGCTGTTCATGGCCCTCGCCTGTTCCAGGGTCTGCCCCAGGCCCACCCCGAGCTGGGGCGAGTTCGCGATCAGTTCGGCCGCCATCAGCGAACGCCAGGAGAACGCCCAACCCTGCTTGCAACCGGCCAGGTAACCGGGCAGCGCGGCGGGCAGCGACACCAGGCGGGCGCTCGTGAGGGGCCCGGCGCCCACCGCCTTCCCCACCCTGGTCAACAGGGGAGGGACCTGGTCCAGCCCGGACATGAGCCCGTTCATGATCGAGGGCACCGACCCCAACAGCACCACGGCGTAGATGGTCGCCGGGGTCAGCCCGAACCACAGGATCGCGGCGGGGACCCAGGCCACCGACGGGAGGCTCTGAAGCCCCGTGATGAGGGGGCCGACGGCGTTGCGCAGGAGGGGAACCCTCGCCACCAGCAGCCCCAGCGGCGTGGCGATGATCACCGCGGTGAGGAACCCGAGGACCGCGCGGTGGACCGAGACCCACAGCACCCCCCAGATCTCCCCGTCGCCCACCAGGTCACCCACGTGCTCACCGACCGCGGCCGGAGCGGGGAGCTTGAACTCCGGCCAGATCGCCGCGGCCCACAGGGCCTGCCACACCGCCAACACGGCGAGGACGGCCACGACCGGCGGTACCGCCCTGGTGAGCAGCCGCCGCCACCAGGGCGTCCCGCGCTCCACCGGGGTGTCCAGCGCGTCGAGGCCGGCTGCCACGTCGGCCAGGCCGTCGGCCTCGGCGCGGGAGCCGGTCTCAGTGCCTGCCATGACTGGAGATCACCTCCCGGAGGGCCGTCGTGATCTCCTCGGTGACCTCGGCCTCGGCCACCCCGGTCGGGCCGAGCGCGGCACCGCCGTCACCGCCGGAGGAGCGGAGCGTCCACTCGCGCACCACCCGCCCCGGTCGGGAGGACAGCAGGACCACCCTTTCGGCCAGGCGCACCGCCTCCCGCACGTCGTGGGTCACGAAGACCACCGCCGCCCCCGTCGCCCGCCACACCCGCAGCAGCTCGGCCTGGAGGATGTCCCGGGTGATGGCGTCCAACGCCCCGAACGGCTCGTCCATCAGCAGCAGCGGAAGACCGGTCGCGCCGGTCCTGGTGCAGGCCAGTGCCCTGGCCAACGCCACCCGTTGCCGCATGCCACCCGAGAGCTGGTGCGGACGCCGGGACCCCTGGCCGCCGAGGCGGACCAGGTCGAGCAGTTCCTCGGCGACGGCGCGCCGTGCGGCGCGACCGAGACCGGCCACCCGGAGCGGCAGCTCGACGTTGCGCCTGGCGCTCAACCACGGCATCAGGCCCGGCTCCTGGAACATGACGGCCGGGCGTCCCGTGGACACGTCCACCGACCCCGCCGTGGGCTCGTCCAGTCCGGCCACGAGGTTCAGCAGCGTGCTCTTCCCGCAGCCCGAGGCACCGAGGAGGCAGACGAACTCGCCCGCCCGCACCGCCAGGTCGACGCCGTCGAGCGCGACGACGGAGCGCGGCCCCGCTCCGAACGACCGGCCGACGCCGCGCAGGCGGACCGCGACCTCCCGTTCCGGGCTGTCGGCGCGCTGGGGGGAGGTCGTGGTGTCGGTGACGGCGGTCATGGTGTCTGCCCTCCTGCGCGGCCCCCGGTGCGCACCGGGGAGGCGTCGTCTGTCACGGGTCGCGAGCGGGTACCGGTGCCTGGACCCGGTCCCCGCCGGGTGCCGGCGCGGGTGGTCATCCCTCACCCAGCCCGGCGTCGTCCACCAGGGGCCGGCCGGCCTCGGCGAGCACGTTGTTCAGCGGTCCGACGTCGACCAGGCCGTGGAGGTCCGGGACGGCCGGGCTGAGCCCGGCGGTGACCGCGTCCTCGGCCAGGCGGGGGAACGTCGCGGCCAGCGGGTCGAGGTCCAGGTCGATGTTCTCGAAGGCCCGGTCGAGCACGGCCTGGTCCAGCGGGGCCCCGGCCAGGCGGTCCAGTTCGGCGTTGACCACGGCCTTGGCGCGCCCGAGGTCCTCCTCCACCCAGTCGGTGCTCCGCAGCAGCCCCCGCACCAGGGCCTCGACGGTCTCCGGGTGCTCCCGCAGGTACTGGGTGCGGACGATGAGCACGGTGGTGGGGAAGGCACCCCCGTCCCACAGGTCCCGTTCGTCGACGAGGACCTCGGCGTCCGCCTCCACGACCAGGCGTGAGGCCCACGGCTCGGGGAGCCAGCCCCCGGCCACCGCTCCCTCCCGGAACAGGTTCAGCGTGTCCGGGTTCCTGATGTTCTGCACGGTCACCTGGTCCGGGCCGTCCCCGCTGGGCAGGTCGAGGTCCACCAACCACTTCTTCGCGGCCACGTCCTGGGTGTTGGCCAGCTGGGGGGTGGCCACCGACTCGCCGAGCAGGTCCTCCGGGCCGTCGATGTCCGCCCGCACCACCAGCTGCGCCCCGCCGGAGGTGGCTCCGGCGACCAGCCGGGTGTGGGCTCCACCGGACTCCTGGAACGCGGTGAGGGCGGGGTTGGAACCGATGAAGGTGGCGTCGAGCGAGTCGCCGAGCAACGCGCCGACCGCGTCCGGGCCGGCGTTGAAGGTCTGGGGGACCAGCTCGGTGTCGCCGAGTTCCTCCGCGAAGAAGCCCTCGCTCACCCCGGCCACCGCCGCCGCGTGGGTCACGTTGGGGAAGTAGCCGAGGCGCAGCTCGGCGGCGGCCCCCAGGTCCGCCGGGCCGTCCGCCTCGTCCACCCGGTCGGCGCGGCTGCACGCGGTCGCGGCCAGGAGCAGCGCGGCGCCGACCGCGACGGCGCGGGCGGACCCTCTCCGCACGGGGGTGGTGGTCATGCTCGTTCCCGTTCCTCTCGGTGTCGCGGTCACGCGTCGTGGCCGAGTGGGCCCGGGGACGACCCGGCGGGACCGTCGCCGTCGGGGATCACCGGCAGGGGACGGCCGACGAGACCGGCGGCGGCGGTCGTGCCGTCGGCGGGGTCGATCAGCAGGAACGCGCCGGTCCGGTGGGAGTCGGCGTAGTCGTCGACGGGCAGCGCCTGGGCGCACCTGATCCGCACCCGCCCGATGTCGTTCAGCTCCAGCAGGTCCGGGGCCGGTGACGACCCCAACCGCTGTTCGTCGAAGCGGGCGGCGAGTTCGGTGACGATCGCCGGCACGGTGCGGGTGCCGTGCTTGACCAGGAGCCGGGTCCCGGGGCGCAGCGGGCGGTCGGCCAACCAGCACAGCACGGCGTCGAGTTCCTCCCTGGGAGTGGGGGCCGACGTCGCGCCCGCGATCAGGTCGCCCCGCCCGATGTCGAGGTCGTCGCCCAGCACGAGGGTCACCGACTGGCCCGGCACCGCGTGCGGGAGCGGGCCGTCCGCCGTGTCGATGCGCGCCACCGTGCTGGTCAGGCCGGCGGGTGAGACGGTGACGCGGTCACCGGGCCGGACCGTCCCGGCGGCCACCTGCCCGGCGTAGCCCCGGTAGTCGGGGTGCTCCGGGGTGCGCGGGCGGATCACGTACTGCACGGGGAACCGGAAGGGCGCGTCGCGGTGGTCGGTCGCCACCGGGGTGGTCTCCAACAGCTCCAGCAAGGTCGGTCCCGCGTACCAGGGAGTCGCCGTCGACGGGCGTGCCACGTTGTCGCCGACCAACGCCGACACCGGCACCGACCGCACGCGCCCGGCCGGGTAGCCCAGCGCCGAGGCGTGGGTGGCGAAGTCCTTGGCGATCGACTCGTAGGTCCCCTGGTCGTAGCCGACGAGGTCGATCTTGTTGACCGCGAGGACGAGGTGGGGGACCCCGAGCAGGGCGGCCACGGCGGCGTGCCGACGTGTCTGCTCCAGCAGCCCGCGCCGCGCGTCGACGAGGAGCACGGCCAGCTGCGCGGTCGACATCCCGGTCACCGTGTTGCGGGTGTACTGCACATGGCCGGGCGTGTCGGCCAGGACGAAGGTGCGGCGGGGCGTGGCGAAGTAGCGGTAGGCGACGTCGATGGTGATGCCCTGCTCCCGTTCCGCGCGGAGGCCGTCGACCAGCAGGGACAGGTCCGGCGTCGCCAGGCCCCGGTCCGCGCTGGCGCGGGTGACGGCGTCCAGCTGGTCGGCGAGGACCGACTTCGTGTCGTGCAGCAGCCGACCCACCAGCGTGGACTTGCCGTCGTCCACGCTGCCGGCGGTGGCCAGGCGGAGCAGGCCGCGGGTGTTCTCGCCGTGTCGCGCACCGACCATCAGAAGTAGCCCTCCCTCTTGCGGTCCTCCATGGCGGCCTCGGAGAGCCGGTCGTCGGCGCGGGTCGCCCCGCGCTCGGTCAACCGGCTGGCCGCGACCTCGTCGATCACCTCGTCCACCGTCGAGGCGGTGGACTCCACCGCCCCCGTGCAGGAACCGTCACCGACGGTGCGGTAGCGGACCGTGGCGCGGCGGACGGCCTCACCGTCCCGAGGCCCGCCCCACGGCCCACTGGTCAGCAACATCCCGTCGCGGGCGAACACCTCCCGCTCGTGGGCGAAGTACAGGGAGGGCAGCGGCACGCCCTCCCGCGCGATGTAGGCCCAGACGTCGAGTTCGGTCCAGTTCGACAGCGGGAACACCCGGACGTGCTCCCCGGGCTGGTGGCGGCCGTTGTACAGGTTCCACAACTCCGGGCGCTGCCGGCGGGGCTCCCACTGGCCGAAGGAGTCGCGCGGGCTGAAGACCCGCTCCTTGGCCCTGGCCCGCTCCTCGTCCCGGCGGCCCCCGCCGAAGACCGCGTCGAACCGGTGCTCGGCGATGCTGTCCAGCAACGGCACCGTCTGGAGCGGGTTGCGGGTGCCGTCGGGGCGTTCGACCAGTCGGCCGTCGGCCAGCCAGTGCTCGACCTCGGCGACGACCAGTCGCAGGCCGTGCTCGGCGACCAGGCGGTCCCGGAACTCCAGGACCTCGGGGAAGTTGTGCCCGGTGTCGACGTGCAGCAGCGGGAAGGGCACCGGCGCCGGCCAGAACGCCTTGATCGCCAACCAGACGAGCAGCGTGGAGTCCTTCCCACCGGAGAACAGGATCACCGGCCGGTCGAACTCACCCGCGGCCTCCCGGAGGACGTGGATCGACTCCGATTCGAGCGCGTCCAGCGTGGACAGCGGGTCGGCCTCGGAACCGACTGGCGGGGCGACGGCGACCATCGGCGGGGACGGGGAGTGCTGGGGTGGGGTGTGCGGCGTGACGTTGCCCATCGGCGCCTCTCTCACGGCGGATCGGTGGCGGTGGTGTGGAGGGGGATGCGGGGCGGGCGCAGGACTGGTCGTCCGCCGGTCACGGGTCGGGGCCGTGTCAGCCGTGCAGCCCGCACTCCGTCTTCCGCAGGCCGGCCCACCGCCCGCTTCGCGGGTCGGAACCGGGCGCGGGACGACTGGTGCACGGTCGACAGCCGATGGAGGGGTAGCCGGCCGCCACGAGCGGGTTGACCAGCACCTGGTGTTCGGCGGCGTAGTCGGCCATGTCCTCGTCGCTCCAGAAGGCGAGGGGGTTCACCTTCACCAGGCCGTGGCGTTCGTCGAAGGTCACCAACGGCGTGTCCGCCCGCGTCGGTGCCTCCACCCTCCGCACCCCGGTCACCCAGGCGCGGTAGCCGGAGAGCGTGCGGCGCAACGGTGCGACCTTCCGCAGCGCGCAGCACCGGTCGGGGTCGCGGGCGAACAGGTCCGGTCCCTCGATCGCGTCCTGCTCGGACACCGTGCGCTCGGGGACCACGTCGACCACCCGCACCGGATAGGTGGTGGCCACCGCGTCACGGGTGCCGATGGTCTCGGCGAAGTGGTAACCGGTGTCGAGGAAGAGGACCGCGACACCGGGCCGAGCCCGGGACGCGAGGTGGACCAACACCGCGTCCTGCATGTTGGAGGCGACGATCCAGTCGTCGCCGAAGGTCCGCGCGGTCCACGCCAGGACGGTGGCGGCGTCCGCTCCGGCCAGCTCGCGGGCGCCGTGCTCGGCCAGCGCCCGCGACTCCGCCCGCCGCGCGTCCGTGTTGTCGGGGGCGGGGCCGGCTCCGTTGGCCCTCGGGCGGGTGGCGCTCATGGGGACACCTCCGGTAAGGCGAGGCCGAGCATGCGCACCGCGAAGACGCGCCGGCACGCGGCGCAGCGCCAGGCCCCGGCGTGGTCGGCTTCCGGGTACAGGTCCTCGTCCGCGCAGTACGGGCAGTAGTGGGGGACGGCTCGGTCGGTCACGTGAGCGCCCCGGCCTCGGCCCGCTGCGCCCACCGCGCGAACCGTTCCCCCGGTTCACGCTGCTCCACGTACCGACGGACCACGCGTTCCACGTAGTCCGGCAGCTCCTCGGCGGTCACCTTCAGCCCCCGCAGCTTCCGGCCGAACCCGGCGTCCAGGCCCAGCCCACCGCCCAGGTGCACCTGGAACCCCTCGACCTGCCGGCCGTCCTCGGCCCGGACGATCTGCCCCTTGAGGCCGATGTCGGCGACCTGGGTGCGGGCGCACGCGTTCGGGCAGCCGTTGATGTTCACGGTGACCGGGTCACCGAGGTCCGATCCCACGTCGGCGAGGCGACGTTCCAACTCGGACACCAACTCCGCGGCCCGGCCCTTGGTCTCGACGATCGCGAGCTTGCAGAACTCGATGCCGGTGCACGCCATGACGCCCCGCCGCCACGGCCGGTCGTCCGAACGCAGCCCGAGGGAGTCCAGATCGGACCGCAGCGCGGCCAGCTGCGCCTCGGGCACGTCGAGCACCAGGAGGTTCTGGTGCACGGTGGTGCGGACCCGGCCGGACCCGGCGCGCTCGGCCGCCTTGGCCAGCGCCACCAGGGTCGACCCGGAGACCCGCCCCGCGACGGTGGTCGCGCCCACGTAGTAGCGGCCGTCGCGTTGCCGGTGCACCCCGACGTGGTCGCGGTCCCGAACGGCCGGCGGGGGAGCGGGACCGTCGGTGAGCCGCCGGCCCAGGTACTCCTCCTCCAGCACCTGCCGGAACCGTTCGGCACCCCAGTCGGCGACGAGGAACTTCAGGCGCGCCCGGTGCCGCAGCCGCCGGTAGCCGTAGTCGCGGAAGATCCGCACGACGCCGTGCCACACGTCCGGGACGTCGTCGAGGGGGACCCACGCCCCCAGTCGCACCGCCAGCCGGGGGTTGGTGGACAGCCCACCGCCGACCCACACGTCGAACCCCGGGCCGTGTTCGGGGTGGTCGACGCCGACGAAGGACACGCAGTTGGTCTCGTGCACCACGTCCTGGCGGGGGGACCCGGACACCGCCGACTTGAACTTGCGGGGCAGGTTGGACAGCTCGGGGTCACCGATGTAGCGGCGGGTGATCTCCTCGATGGCGGGAGTGCCGTCGACGATCTCGTCCTCGGCGATCCCGGCCACCGGGGAGCCCAGCACCACCCGGGGGCAGTCCCCGCACGCCTCGGTGGTGGACAGCCCCACGGCCTCCAGCTCCCGCCAGATGGCCGGTACGTCCTCGATGCGCACCCAGTGGAGCTGGACGTTCTGCCGGTCGGTGATGTCGGCGGTGTCCCGCGCGTAGGTCTGGGACACCTCCCCGATGACGCGGAGCTGTTCCGTCGTCAGCGCTCCGCCGTCGATCCTGACCCGGAGCATGAAGTACTCGTCGTCGAGTTCCTCCGGGGCCAGCACGGCCGTGCGCCCGCCGTCGATCCCGGGGCGGCGCTGGGTGTACAGGCCCCACCAGCGGAACCTGCCGCGCAGGTCCGCCGGGTCGATGCTGGCGAACCCGCCGGCGGCGTACCGGGACTCGATGCGAGAGCGCACGTTCAGCGGGTTGTCGTCCTTCTTGGACCGCTCGTTGGGGTTGAGCGGCTCCCGGTACCCCAGGGCCCACTGCCCTTCACCACGACGACGTGGGGGCGTGCTCGTCGCCTCGGGTGGGGAAACCATGCGTGACCTCCGACGTTCGGACGGTGCGCGCGGGGTGCGGTGGCCGACGCCCGGGAGACGGGCGGAGGGAGGACCAGCCGACGCACCCGGCGCCTGCTGGTGAAAGAGGAGAGCGGCGCGGGTCTAGCGGCCGGGACGGCACAGTGCGCTGGCGACGCGCTTGTAGTCGACGTGACGTCGAGCTACCAGTCGCATACGCAGTGCGGTCATGGCTTCGAGCCTGCCACGGGCGTGAACCCCGGTCCACCCCCGACCGCATGGTGGGAAACGGCGGCGGGGACGGTCCTCCCGTGGTCGTGGGGGTGGGATCCGGTCGGCGCCTCGGGGCCACCACCGGGCGGGGCGGCGTGGACCCGGTCACGTGGAGAGCCCGCCCACGACCGCGGGGAGCGGTCCTCCACCGCCCGTCTGGTCGTCGACGGCGCGGTGGAACACTGCGGAGGTGCCCTCGACCCTGCCCGACGGTGAGCCGGTCCCCTCGGACGGTTCCCTGCCCCCGGAAGCGCTGTCCACCTTCGGACGGCGGCCCTTCGGTGTCTACGTCCACGTCCCGTTCTGCGCCACCCGGTGCGGCTACTGCGACTTCAACACCTACACCCCCGGCGAGCTGGGCGGGGCTGCCTCCCCCGACTCCTGGGCGGAGGCGGCGCGCCGGGAACTGGAACTCGCGGCCACCGTCCTCGGCGACGGACGGCCCGTCGACACGGTCTTCGTCGGAGGGGGCACCCCCTCCCTGTTGGGCGCGGACCGCCTGGTCGAGGTGCTGGGCTGGATCCGCGACACCCTCGGGCTCGCCCCGGACGCGGAGGTGACCACCGAGGCGAACCCGGAGTCCACCTCTCCCCGGTTCTTCGAGACCCTCCGCGCCGGCGGGTACACCCGGGTTTCGCTGGGCATGCAGTCCGCCGCCCGGCACGTGCTCGCCGTCCTGGACCGCCAGCATTCGCCGGGGCGGGCCGCCGCCTCGGCGAGGGAAGCCCGGGCGGCGGGGTTCGAGCACGTCAACCTCGACCTCATCTACGGAACGCCCGGCGAGACCGACCAGGACCTGCTGGCGTCGCTGGACACGGTCGTCGAGGCCGGTGTTGACCACGTCTCGGCCTACGCGCTCATCGTCGAGGACGGGACGGCCCTGGCCAGGAGGGTGCGGCGCGGGGACCTGCCCGCCCCGGACGACGACGTGCTCGCCGCCCGCTACGAACTCCTCGACGACACCCTGGGCCGAGCCGGGTTCGGCTGGTACGAGGTGTCCAACTGGGCACTGACCTCAGCCGGACCGGGGGCGCGGTGCCGGCACAACCTCGGCTACTGGACGGGGGGCGACTGGTGGGGAGTCGGCCCGGGCGCCCACAGCCACGTCGGCGGGGTGCGGTGGTGGAACGTCAAGCACCCGGCCCGCTACGCGGGTCTCCTCACCCAGGGACGCACCCCCGCCGCCGGGCGGGAGGTCCTGGCGGAGGCGGACCAGCTGGTGGAGCGGGTGCTGCTGGAGCTGCGGGTCGTCAACGGGCTCCCCGTGGAGGTGCTGGCCGGGTCGGCGCGCGCCGAGGCCGAGGCCGCGGCCTCGGAGGGGCTGCTCGACCCGGAGGCGCTGCGGTCGGGACGGGCGGTGCTGACCAGGAGGGGGCGGCTCCTCGCCGACGGCGTGGTCCGCCGACTGGTCGCCTGATCGCCTGTCACCCGGTACCGGTACCGTCGCCGGGCGTCACGATCGAGCCGCGGCCGAGGAAGGCTGACCTCACGGTCCCCTGACACCACTAAACTTGGATCAGGCGCGCCCCGGCCACCGGGTCGGCGGTGTCGTCTACCCAGGCATCCGGACGAGGTGGGAGGCACCTGATGGCGACCGCGGAGGAACGCCGATTCGAGGTGCTGCGCGCGATCGTCGCCGACTACGTCTCCACCCACGAACCGGTCGGTTCCAAGGCGATCGTCGACCGGCACAACCTCGGCGTCTCCAGCGCGACCGTGCGCAACGACATGGCCGCGTTGGAGGAGGACGGGCTGATCACCCAGCCGCACACCAGCGCTGGCCGGGTCCCGACGGACAAGGGCTACCGCCTGTTCGTCGACCGGCTCAGCGAGGTGAAGCCGCTGTCGCGGGCGGAGCGGCGGGCCATCCGCAGCTTCCTGGACGGCGCGCTCGACCTCGACGACGTCCTGCGGCGCAGCGTGCGGTTGCTCGCCCAGCTGACCAGGCAGGTCGCCGTCGTGCAGTACCCGACGCTCACGCGGTCGACGGTGCGGCACCTGGAGGTCGTGCCGATCACCTCGGCGCGGCTGATGTTGGTGCTCATCACCGACACCGGTCGGGTCGACCAGCGGATGGTCGACCTCGCCGACGTCATCGGCGAGGACGACGTCGGCAGGTTGCGCACCATCCTGAACTCCGCGATGGTCGGGCAACGCCTGCCCGAGGCGTCCGCGAAGGTCGCCGAGCTGCCCGAGCAGGCCCCCGCCGAACTGCGGGACTCGGTGCTGCGGGTGTGCGGGGTGCTGATCGAGTCGTTGGTGGAGCACCCGGAGGAGCGGCTCGTGCTGGGTGGCACGGCGAACCTCACCCGCAACATCACCGACTTCCCCGGTTCGCTGCGCCAGGTGCTGGAGGCGCTGGAGGAACAGGTCGTCGTGCTCAAGCTCCTCGCCACGGCCCGCGACTCCGGCACCGTGACGGTGCGCATCGGCGGGGAGAACGAGGCGCGGGAGATGCGGGACACCTCGGTGATCTCGGTGGGCTACGGGGTGCACGACATGGTGTTGGGCGGGATGGGGGTGGTCGGCCCCACCCGGATGGATTATGCGGGGACGATGGCGGCGGTCCGCGCGGTCGCCACCTACGTGGGGGAGATACTCGCTGGACGCTGACCACCTCCGGCCGTGGGACAGACCAGGGCCGGACGTGGAACATGGACGGGAACCCCATCGAACGGGCAGTGGCCGACCCGCCCGGTGCGACCCGAGGAGCGGGTGCCACTGCCGGCAACCGAGGTGCGCGCCGTGGGGGCGCGCGAACCGAGCGAGAGCGCGGCAGCCGCGGGTGGCGGCGGCTGCGACAGGAGGACTGGAGAAGGTGGCCAAGGACTACTACGGCTTGCTCGGAGTGAGCCGGGACGCCACGCCGGACCAGCTCAAGCGGGCCTACCGCAAGCTGGCCAGGGAACTGCACCCCGACGTCAACCCGGATGCGGACGCCCAGCAGCGCTTCCGGGAGGTGACCGCCGCCTACGAGGTGCTGTCGGACCCGCAGAAGCGCAAGATCGTCGACCTGGGCGGTGACCCGCTCGCCAACGGCGGCGGTGGTGGCGGTCGGGGAGCGTCCGACCCGTTCGCCGGGTTCGGGCTCGGCGACATCATGGACGCCTTCTTCGGTGGTGGCGGCCCGGGCGGCGGAGGACGCGGCCCCCGCAGCCGGGTGCAGCCCGGCAAGGACGCCCTGCTCCGGCTGGAGCTCACGCTGGAGGAGTGCGCCAGCGGCATCAGCAAGGAGATCGCCGTCGACACGGCGATCGTCTGCGACCTGTGCCACGGGACCGGCTGCCAGAACGACTCCGTACCGGAGATGTGCGACACGTGCGGCGGTCGCGGCGAGGTCCAGTCCGTGCAGCGGTCGTTCCTCGGCCAGGTCGTCACGGCGCGGCCCTGCCCCACCTGCAAGGGGTACGGCGAGGTCATCCCCGACCCCTGCCGCCGCTGCGACGGTGAGGGCCGGGTCCGCGCCCGCCGCGAGATCACCGTGAAGATCCCCGCCGGTGTCGGGGACGGCATGCGGGTGCGCCTGAGCAACCAGGGGGAGGTCGGCGTGGGCGGCGGCCCGGCCGGTGACCTCTACGTCGAGGTCGTCGAGCTACCCCACGAGGTCTTCGTGCGCGAGGGCGCGGAGCTGCACTGCACGTTGTCGATCCCGATGACGGCTGCCGCCCTCGGAACGGTCATCCCGTTGGAGACCCTGCACGGCGCCGAGGAGATCCGCGTCGAACCCGGCACCCAGTCGGGCACCGAGGTGCTGCTCAGCGGGCGTGGCATGCCCAAGCTGCGCCCGAACGGGCGCACCGCCGGCACCGGTGACCTACACGTCCACCTGGAGGTCGCGGTGCCCACCCGGCTCGACAGCCGGCAGACGGAACTGCTCCGGGAGCTGGCCGCGCTGCGCGGTGAGGAACAGGAGGACCTGGCCGCCGCCCACACCAACGGCAGGAGCGGCGGGCTCTTCTCCCGGCTGCGCGACTCGTTCGGTCACCGCTGAGGTGCGGGACCGGGACCGCCGCACGGCCGGGCTCCCCGTCTTCCTCGTCGACGGGCTGCCCGAGGCCGGCGAGGTGGACCTGACCGGCGAGGAGGGGCGGCACGCGTCGACCGTGCGGCGGCTGCGGGCGGGGGAGGAGCTGCTGCTCGGCGACGGAGCGGGCGGCCGGGCCCGCTGCCGGGTGACCTCGCTCGGCCGGGGTGAACTGCGCGCGGAGGTCCTGGAGCACTGGTTCGAACCCGCTCCGGCGCTGCGGGTGACCCTCGCGCAGGCGTTGGTCAAGGGCGACCGGGGCGAGCTGGCGGTCGAACTCGCCACCGAGGCCGGTGTCGACGCGGTCGTGCCGTGGCGGGCCGAGCGGTGCGTGGCGAAGTGGGAGGACGGCCCGCGTGGCGCGAAGGGGCTGACCCGCTGGCGGTCGTCGGCCCGGTCCGCGGCGAAACAGGCCCGGCGGGCCTGGCTGCCGGCGGTCGAGGAGCCGCTGGGCCTGAGCGGGCTCGCCGCTCGAGTGGCCTCCGCCGACCTCGCGCTGGTCCTCCACGAGGTCGCCGACCAGCCCCTGCCAGCCGTGCCCCTCCCCGCCTCCGGGGAGGTGCTGCTGGTCGTCGGCCCGGAGGGCGGGATCACCGACCGCGAGTTGGCCGCGCTCACCGAGGGTGGGGCGGTCCCGGTGCGCATGGGGCGCACCGTGCTCCGCGCCTCCACCGCCGGGGTGGTGGCGCTGGGTGCGCTGGGCGCGCTGACCGGCCGGTGGTGACGTGACCCGGATCTGATCGTGAAGCATTAGCCTGGGGCCATGAGTGAAGCGGAAGCGGACTGCCTGTTCTGCCGTGTCGTCGCCGGTGAGCTGCCGAGCACGATCGTGCGGGAGACCGACACCGTGGTGGCGTTCCGGGACATCAACCCGCAGGCGCCCACCCATGTGCTCGTGATCCCGAGGGCCCACTACGCGGACGCCGCCGAGGTGGGGCGCGAGGAGCCGTCGCTGTTGGTGGACATGCTCAACGTCGCGGCCGGGGTCGCCGAGGAGGAGGGGCTGACCGGCACGGGCTACCGGACGTTGTTCAACACCGGTGCCGACGCGGGGCAGACCGTCTTCCACGCCCACCTGCACCTGCTCGGCGGTGAGCCGCTCGGCGGCCTCGTGGGAGGCGTGCTCAAGGCTCCCTCGGACGCGTGACGAGGGAGCACGTCCCGTCACCCCGTGCGCGGGTAGTCGAATCAACAGTGCGTCCCGGCGCCCGGGCCAGCTAGCATCGTGGCGTGGCCGTTCGGCGCCGGGCGCACCGGACGGGAGTCGAGAGGCGCGCGCAGGCGCAGAAGGCAGGCCCGAGAGCACGTGGCTGGATCCGCAGCGAGAACCGCTCGCAGTGTCGACACGACATCGGGGGGCGGGACCGCCCCGGCCGGAGCGGCGAACACAGCAGGCAACGGGTCGGCGGGCGGGCCAGGGCGGGCACGCTCCAGCATCGTCGTTCCCGACCCCCTCGTCCTGGGGCTGCTGGGCTCCCAGGACGAGAACCTCCGCGCGTTGGAGGGGCTGGTCAGCGCCGATGTCCACGTCCGGGGCAACGAGGTCACCCTCTCGGGGGCCCCTGCCGACGTGGCCTTCGCCGAGCGCCTGTTCAACGAGCTGGTGACGCTCGTGGGCAGGGGAGAACACCTCAAACCGGACGTGGTGCGCCGCACGGTGGGCATGCTCTCCGCCGACAGCGGCGAGTCGCCCGCCGAGGTGCTGAGCCTGGACATCCTCTCCCGCCGCGGCCGCTCGATCCGCCCCAAGACGCTGAACCAGAAGAGGTACGTCGAGGCCATCGACCACCACACGGTGGTCTTCGGGATCGGCCCGGCGGGAACGGGCAAGACCTACCTGGCGATGGCCAAGGCGGTGCAGGCGCTCCAGGCGAAGCAGGTCAACCGCATCATCCTGACCCGCCCGGCCGTGGAGGCCGGGGAACGCCTGGGCTACCTGCCCGGCACCCTCTACGAGAAGATCGACCCGTACCTGCGGCCCCTCTACGACGCGCTGCACGACATGATCGACCCCGACTCGGTGCCCCGGCTGACGCAGGCCGGCACGATCGAGGTCGCTCCGCTGGCGTACATGCGAGGGCGCACCCTGAACGACGCCTTCATCATCCTGGACGAGGCGCAGAACACCACGCTGGAACAGATGAAGATGTTCCTCACCCGCCTCGGCTTCGGATCGAAGATCGTCGTCACCGGTGACGTGACCCAGGTCGACCTGCCCAGCGGGGCGACCAGCGGGCTCCGTATGGTCCGGGACGTCCTCGAGGGCGTGGACGACGTCCACTTTTCCACGTTGACCAGCAAAGACGTGGTCCGACACCGGCTGGTCAGCGACATCGTGGAGGCCTACGACCGTTGGCACGCCCGGCACGACAACAACTCTGACGACCAGGAGGAATCGGACCGGGGTCGTGGCTCGGCCGGGCGGCAGGGCCGCGGCCGGCGCCGGGACCGATGAACGACATGAGTATCGAGATCGCCAACGAATCCGGCGTGGCCATCGACGAGAAGTCCGTGGTGGCGGCCGCGCGGTACGCCCTCGACCAGATGGGGGTCAGCCCGCTCGCCGAGCTGTCGGTGCTGCTCGTGGAGCTGGACACGATGTCCGACCTGCACGAGCGGTGGATGGACCTGCCGGGGCCGACCGACGTGATGGCCTTCCCGATGGACGAGCTGGACTCCGCGCGGCGACCGGACGCCGGTGGTTCCGGCCCCGCGTTGCTGGGGGACATCGTGCTGTGCCCCGAGTTCGCCCGGGACCAGGCCAAGAAGGCCGGTCACAGCCTGAGCCACGAGCTGCACCTGCTGACCATCCACGGCGTGCTGCACCTCCTCGGGTACGACCACGCGGAACCGGCCGAGGAGCGGGAGATGTTCGCGCTCCAGAACCGGCTGCTCGCCGAGTTCCAACACGAGTTCACCGAGGCCAGGCGGCTCGCCAGGCAGCACAGCGCCGACTCGCGGGTGTTGGGCGCGGTCGGGCTGGATGACGATTCCGCGGCCGAGGCGCCCGACCACCGGTCGGGCGACACCGGCAGCTGAGGCGAGGAGCTGAGCATGTCGAGCCTTCCGGTGTTCCTCCCGGTCGCGATCCTGCTGGTGGCGCTGGCAGGGGTCTTCGCGGCGGCGGACTCGGCGATCAGCACGGTCTCCCGGGCCCGCGTCGAGGAAATGGTCCGGGCCGGGCGCAACGGCGCCTCCCGGCTCGCCGCCGTCGTCGCCGACCGACCCCGGCACATCAACCTGCTCGTCCTGCTGCGCCTGGGGTGCGAGCTCACGGCGACCGTGCTGGTCACGGTCGTGGTCGTGGAGGCGTTCGACCCCGACTGGCTGGCGGTGCTCATCGCCGGGCTGGTGATGCTCGTCGTGTCCTACGCCCTCATCGGGGTGGGACCGAGGACGATCGGCCGGCAGCACCCCTACGGCGTGGGTTGCCTGCTGGCCGGACCGGTGTGGTTGCTCGCCAGAGTGCTCAGCCCCTTGAGCCGGCTGCTCATCCTGGTCGGCAACGCGATCACCCCGGGCCGGGGTTTCCGGGAGGGACCGTTCTCCTCGGAGGTCGAGCTGCGCGAGCTGGTCGACATGGCCGAGCAGCGGGGTGTGGTCGCGGCGGGCGAGAGCCAGATGATCCACTCGATCTTCGACCTCGGGGGGACCGTCGCCCGCGAGGTGATGGTGCCCCGCACCGAGATCGTGTGGATCGAGCAGCACAAGACCGTCCGCCAGGCCCTGGCGTTGTGCCTGCGCACCGGGTACACGCGGGTGCCGGTGATCGGCGAGAGCGTCGACGACATCGTCGGCGTGGTCAACCTGAAGGACCTGGTCCGGCACGCGGTGGAGGCGAGCGGTCCGGCGGCGCTCGACCGCACGTCGGGCACCCACACCCCGGTCTCCGACCTGATGCGGCCGGTCGCGTTGGTGCCCGACTCCAAGCGCCTGGTGGACCTGCTCAAGGAGATGCAGATCTCCCGCAACCACCTGGCCGTGGCGGTGGACGAGTACGGCGGCACCGCGGGCCTGTTGACGATCGAGGACATCCTCGAGGAGATCGTCGGCGAGATCACCGACGAGCACGACGTGGGGGAGCGTCCGCCGGTCGAGATGCTGCCGGACGGCACCGCGAGGGTGAGTGCCCGGCTGCCGTTGGACGACCTGGCGGAGTTGTTCGACCTCGAGCTGGAGGAACACGACGTCGACACCGCCGGCGGATTGTTGGCCCACCGGCTGGGCCGGGTCCCGCTGCCCGGTGCCGAGGCCGACATCGACGGCCTGTGGCTGCGGGCGGAGGGCGGCAAGGACAACCGGGGACGGATTCGGATCACGACGCTGCTGGCGCGGCGGACGGGCCCGGCCCGGCGCCGACCCACCAGCGCGGTGGACACCGAGCCCGCGGAGGCCGAGGCGGCCCAGCGGGCGATCGCTGACAGTCATGACCAGGAAGGGAGCGCCGCCCGTGGCTGAATCGCCGGCCGTCACCACTGAACTGGGTCAGGAGGACAGCAAGATCGTGGTCCTCGCGAGGTCCGTACGCGCCAGGACGGGCGCGGCCGAGGGCGCGGCGGTTCGGGACCTGGACGGCCGGACCTACGCGGCCGCCACCGTCACCCTGCCGTCGCTGCGGCTCACCGCCGTCCAGGCGGCCGTGGCCGCGGCGGTGGCCAGCGGCGCGGAGGGGCTGGAGGCGGTGGCCGTGGTCACCGAGGCCGGTGACGTCGACGAGGCCTCCCGTGCCGTGATCCACGACCTCACCCCTGACGCCCTGCTGATCCGCGCGGACGCCAGCGGGGCAGTGGTGGCCGCCGGGGCCGTCAACGGCTGAGAGCCGCCCCGGCGGTGGGTCCCGCGCCTCGGACGCGTTCCGCGCGCATCGGCGGAGGTGTTCGGCTCCTGAGCCGTCCCGGATCGGATCCCTGGCGCCTGGGCTCGCCCGACCGTCCCGCCCGCCTTTCGGCGGTGCGGGGCGAGGGGATGCCTCCGTGGTGAGCAGCTGGGGCACGCGCGCTCGCCTCGGCGGTCGGCCAGCCCGTGTCGGGGGACGACGCCACGGCGCGGTCGGCGTGCCGCGTGCGTGCCGAGCCCGTTCCGCACCAGCCGCGACAGGACCTCACCGAAGCCGGGGGTGAACCGCGACCCCCCGAGCCTCGCGGCGATGGCGGCCCGCTCCACCTCGGTGCGCACGGCGGCGGGGGTCGCCCTCGCGAGGCCCCGCGCCGGCGGGGCCCGCCCAGGAGGCGCTGGTCACGGGCCGGGGGTGCCCAGAGGTGCGGCACCGTCAGCGACAATGGGGGGCATGACCACCCCGGCTGACGACTTCCGGTCCGGCTTCGCCTGCTTCGTCGGGCGCCCGAACGCGGGCAAGTCCACCCTGACGAACGCGTTGATCGGCACGAAGGTGGCCATCACCTCCAGCAAGCCCCAGACCACGCGGCACGCCATCCGTGGCATCGTGCACCGGCCGGACGCCCAGCTCGTGGTGGTGGACACCCCGGGCCTGCACCGCCCGCGCACCCTGCTCGGGCAGCGGCTCAACGACGTGGTGCGGGAGACCTGGTCGGAGGTCGACGTCGTCGGCTTCTGCGTCCCGGCTGACCAGCGCATCGGTCCCGGTGACAAGTACATCGCCACCGAGCTGCGGTCGATCGCCCGCAAGACGCCCGTGGTCGGCATCGTCACCAAGACCGACCTCGTGCCGCAGCAGCGGGTCGCCGAGCAGCTGCTGGCCCTCCAGGAGCTGATGGACTTCGCCGAACTGGTGCCCGTCTCGGCCGTGGACGGCTACCAGGTGGATGTCGTGGCCGACCTGCTGGTCGGCCGCCTCCCGGTCGGTCCCCCGCTCTACCCGGACGGGGAGCTCACCGACGAGCCGGAGGCCACACTGGTGGCCGAGCTGATCCGGGAGGCCGCGCTGGAGGGGGTGCGGGACGAACTGCCGCACTCCATCGCCGTGACCATCGACGAGATGGCGCCCAGGGAGGGGCGGGACGACCTGGTGGACGTCTACGCGGTGGTCCACGTGGAGCGCTCCAGCCAGAAGTCCATCGTCATCGGGCAACGCGGCCAGCGGCTCCGCGAGGTGGGGGCCACCGCGCGGCAGCACATCCAGAAGCTGCTGGGGACGAAGATCTACCTGGACCTCCACGTGAAGGTGTCCAAGGACTGGCAGCGCGACCCCAAGCAGCTCCGCCGCCTCGGTTTCTGAAGGCGGGAGGGCGGCCCCCACCGCTCCGGGCGGCAAGGGGCGCGGGTCGTGGGCGACCCGGGAGCCGGGTCGCCGTCGGGGGCGGTGACGAGCCGGACGGTCAGCCGGTGAGGCCCACCGCCAGCAGCAGTCCCCCGGTGCCGAGCAGGCTGACCGCCTGGACGGCCTTCTCCACCCGGCTGCCGGTGCGGAAGCGCAGGCGCCGGGGGAGCAGGTGCAGCCGGTGCCAGCGCCGGCCGGGGCACCGACGCCGACGGCCGGACCGCGCGGGGCGCCGGCACGCCCGCGACGGGCAGCGCAGTCTGAGCGGCCACGCCATCGGAACCCCGTACTCGGTGACGGCGTCCCCGGCGACGTGGACCAGCATCCCGACGGCGACGACGGCTCCGAGCGGCCAGCCCATGCCGTCGGTGGCGCCCGTCCGGACCAGGACGACCGTGAGGACGATCGCGTAACCGGCCGACCAGAGCCGCCGGTGGGCGCGGGTCACCTGCCGCACGCCGCGCGGGAGCGCGTAGCTGAGGGACCGGACGGACGCGGTCAGGCAGAGCAGCAGCACCCCCACGATCACCCAGTGGGTGAGATGTTGGGCGAGGCCGACGACCAGCCCGACGGCCAGGGCCGCGACGGGGGTGTGGGTGAGGTAGCGGTGCGCGCCGTCGCCGGGCAGGTCGTGCCGGGTGCGGGTGGCCCGGTACGCGAACCGGGACACCGACTGGGCTCCGCTGGCCAGCAGGGCGGTCAAGGCGCCCCCGGACCTGGAGACGGTGGAGCCGTCGTGGTCGATGTCGGGCAGGAGCGCGGCTCCGGCGGCCACCAGGCCGCCGGTGAGTAAGAGGGGGACGGTCGTCTCCACCCCGGCCAGCGGGGCGAGCGCCATCGTCGTCCCCACCCCCGCCAGCAGACCCGTCGTGCTGTGGCCACCGTTGTTCACCGAACCTCCCGGTCGTCGTGCGATCACTCCACAACTACCGAAGGTGTCGATCTTGTGGCGGGGCGAGACGGTTCGGACCGGGGCGGCGGTGGCCCGGAGGCGGGCGGCAGGGTCGTCGGGTCAGGTCGAGCTGGTGGGTGCGCACCCGGTGAGCGGCCATGCTCGCCCACCGGGTGTCCGCCGGGTGCTCAGGAACAGCACGCGCTCGGAGCGGCCCGGTCGGGCGTGGTGGTCAGCTCCGGGTTCGTGCCGTAGTCGGCGGAGTCGTCCTTGACGACGTAGACCTCCCACGGCTCGCTGCCCGGGCCGTGGACCCAGACCTTGTCCTGCACCGCGTAGCAGCAGGTCGTGTCGTTCTCCACTTCGGTGAACAGGCCCAGCTCGGAAAGGCGGCGGGTCGCCGTGCCCACCTGCTCGCTGGTCTCGACCTCGACACCGAGGTGGTCCAGGACGGTGTCCTGTGCGGGCTCACCCTCCAGCAGCACGAGCTTGAGCGGCGGTTCGGTGACGGCGAAGTTGGCGTAGCCCGGGCGCAGCTTGGCCGGCTCGACACCCAGGAGCTTGGTGTAGAAGGCGATCGAGGCGTCCAGGTCACCCACCCGGAGGGCCAGTTGCAGGCGCGACATGAGTACTCCCTTGGATAGACAGGCATCGAAACAGGCATGGATAGATTGCTCTCTAAATAGATGTGTGTCAAGGTTGGCTCATGTCGAAGCAACGTCCGGCGGTGGACGTCGAGGCCCTGTGCTGCTCGCCGCTGATGCGTCGGCCCCTCTCCGCCGACGAGTCGACGGAGCTCGCCAGGATGTTCAAGGCGTTGGCCGACCCGGTGCGGCTCCGGTTGCTGTCCCTCGTCGCCTCCCACGCGGGCGGAGAGGCATGCGTGTGCGATCTGACGGGCGCGTTCGACCTGACCGGACCCACGATCTCGCACCACCTCAAGGTCCTGCGCGAGGCGGGGCTCATCGACGGGGAGCGGCGGGGCACCTGGATCTACTACCGGGTTCGCCCGGCCGCGCTCGGAGCGCTCGCGACGGTGCTGACGGCATCCGCGCTGCCTGAGCGGGTGGACACGTGAACAGCACCGCCGAAAGCGGAGTGGTGGGGCGCCTCTCCACCCTGGACCGGCTGCTTCCCCTCTGGATCCTGGCGGCGATGCTGCTCGGCCTCCTCGCGGGCCGAGTGGTTCCCGGACTGGGCCCGGCACTGGACACCGTCCAGATCGACGGGATCTCGCTGCCCATCGCGGTCGGCCTGCTGGTCATGATGTACCCGGTGTTGGCGAAGGTCCGCTACGACCGGCTCGACACCGTCACCTCCGACCGTCGGCTCCTGCTCTCCTCCCTGGTGCTGAACTGGGTGGTCGGGCCCGCGCTGATGTTCGCGCTGGCCTGGCTGCTCCTCCCGGACCTGCCCGAGTACCGCACCGGCCTGATCATCGTCGGCCTGGCCCGCTGCATCGCCATGGTCATCATCTGGAACGACCTCGCGTGCGGGGACCGTGAGGCCGCGGCCGTGCTGGTCGCCCTCAACTCGGTCTTCCAGGTGGTGGCCTTCGGGGCCCTGGGGTGGTTCTACCTGGCGGTGCTACCCGGCTGGCTCGGCCTCCCCCAGACCGAGCTGGCGGTCTCCGGCTGGGACATCGCCAGGTCCGTGCTGATCTTCCTGGGGGTTCCCCTGCTCGCCGGCTACCTCACACGCCGACTCGGCGAGCGCGCACGTGGACGGGACTGGTACGAGAACCGGTTCCTGCCCCGGGTCGGCCCCCTGGCCCTGTACGGGCTGCTGTTCACCATCGTCGTGCTCTTCGCGCTCCAGGGGGAGCGGATCACCAGCCGCCCCTGGGATGTCGCGCGTATCGCGCTGCCGCTGCTCGTCTACTTCGCCGCGATGTGGGCCGGCTCCTTCGCACTGGGCCGAGCGCTGGGCCTGGGCTACGAACGCTCCACGACCCTGGCCTTCACCGCGGCCGGCAACAACTTCGAACTCGCCATCGCGGTGGCCATCGCCACGTTCGGCCTCACCAGCGGGCAGGCGCTCGCCGGCGTGGTCGGCCCGCTGATCGAGGTCCCCGTCCTGGTCGGCCTCGTGTACGTGGCGCTGTGGGCCCGCCGCCTGTTCCCGGCCCCCGGAGGCCGACCGGACGACGATCGTGACGGCGACCTGACCCGCACCAGAGGCGAGGGCTGAGGTCGCGGGGGAACCGGGGAGCCCCCACCACCCGGATGATCCCCTGGGAAGCGGCGGGCCCCCTGACCACCGGTGCTCCCACGGGGTGACGCCGCGACCTGACGCCGTTCCCGGCACGACACGGAGGAGCCACCCATGCCCCACCGGCCCGAGGTCCTGTTCGTCTGCGTGCACAACGCCGGCCGTTCCCAGATGGCCGCCGCCCTGCTGCACCACCGCGCCGGGGGGCGGGTCGACGTCCGTTCGGCCGGTTCCGCCCCGGCCCACTCCGTGAACCCCGCGGTGGTCGAGGTGATGGCGGAGATCGGCCTGGACCTGAGTCGTGAGTTGCCCAAGCCCCTGACCGAGGAGGCGGTGCGCGCGGCCGACGTGGTGATCACGATGGGCTGCGGCGACGCCTGCCCCGTCCACCCGGGCAAGCGCTACCTGGACTGGCGCCTCGACGACCCGGCGGGACTGGGCGTGGCGGACGTCCGACCGATCCGCGACGAGATCGACCGCCGGGTCGTCGCCCTGCTCGCCGAGCTCCTGCCCGCTTCGGGGTGAGCGGGGCGACGTCACCCCCTCGAGGGCTTCCCGTCGGGCCGTGGGCCCGCCTGCCTCAGGACGTCGACGGCGGGTCGACGTGGATCTGCCAGGCGTGGCCGTCGGGGTCCGCGCACACCCCCGAGTAGCCCCACGGCTGGTCGGTGAGTTCGCTGATCACCGCGCCCCCGGCGCTGATGACCCGCGCCACCAGCGCGTCGGCCTCGGCCGGGGACGCGACCGACACCGTCACCAGGCACTCGCTGGTGCCAGGGGAGGCGACCTCGCGGTCGCCGAGCGCCCAGCCGAAGCCCTCGGTGGGGATGAGCGCCAACAGGACGCGGTCATCGAGCCGGAAGGCCAGCGGTTCGGGCACGCCGTCCTCGGTCGGCGGACCGACGAGCTCGAACCCGAAGGCGTCGCGGTAGAACGCCATCGACCGCTGCCGGTCCTCGATCGGCAGGCTGAGGGTGACCTCGCGTGGGGCGACAGGCATCGGTGCTCCGGTTCCTCCGTGGTGGGTTCGTCGGGCCGGCTCCGAAGCTAGCGGAGCGGTACGACATCCCCGCCACGAGAGGAAGGACCCCTGGTGGTGGAGCCCGGGCCCAGCGGTGGCTACCACCCGGCGCGCCCCGGGTGCCCCCGGCGGGGCCTCGGAGTGGGCTCGCGGCGCGCGACGAACCGCGTCCCGCACCGGCGCGCGTCACGGGCGCGCCCCCGCCACCGTGCGGGTGCGCCCCTCGGCGCACCCGGTGTGACCTGCTCCGCCCTGCCGGTGCCCCTGCCCGGTGCCGCGCCATCCGGGTGGCAGGATGGCCCGGTGAGCCTGTACCGCGATACCGGAGTCGTGCTGCGCGTGCAGAAGCTCGGGGAGGCGGACCGCATCATCACCCTGCTGACCCGGCGGCACGGCAAGATCCGCGCCGTGGGCAAGGGCGTGCGGCGGACGATGTCCCGGTTCGGGGCCAGGCTCGAACCCTTCGGCCACGTCGACCTCCAGCTCTACACCGGCCGGACCCTGGACGTGGTCACCCAGGTGCAGACCCTGGACGCCTTCGGCGCGGGCCTGGTCGACGACTACGAGCGCTACACGGCCGCCTCGGCCGTGCTGGAGGCCGCCGATCGCCTCACCCCCGAGGAACGCACCCCTGCCATGCGGATCTACCTGCTGGTGGTGGGGGCGTTGCGCACCCTGGCCAACGGGGAGCGGGAACCCACCCTGGTGTTGGACGCCTTCCTGCTGCGGGCGATGACCCAGGCGGGCTGGGCGCCGGCGTTGCTGGAGTGCGCCCGCTGCGGGGAACCAGGACCGCACCGGGCGTTCAACGTGCCCGCCGGTGGTTCGGTGTGCCCGACCTGCCGTCCCCCCGGTTCGGTGTCCCCCGCCCCGGAAACCCTCGAACTGCTGTCTGCCCTGCTGCACGGGGACTGGGCGGACGCCGAGGCGGCCAGCGCCGCCAGCCGCCGGGAGGGAGCCGGCCTGGTCGCCGCGCACGTGCAGTGGCACGTGGAGCGGCAGCTGAGGTCCCTCGCCCTGGTCGACCGGCCCGGGGACGACGCGCCGTGGCCGGCCGAGCCGGAGCGCGGTGCCGACATCGCCTCGGCGGGCGCGGACCCGTCGCCGGTGGCCCACTGACCACGGACGAGGTCGCCGAGGCCTCGGACGCCGGTGTTCGGCGAACGCACGGTCGCCCCGGCGACTCGTGGGCGACCGCCGGGGGAGTGAGCAACCACCCGCTGATCGCTGCGGAGGGCGGTCAGGCAGGATGGGCGATCGCGGGGAACGGCTCACCGGGAGCACGCGGTCCCGGCCCGGGCGATGCCGACACGGCCCAGGACCCGCACGGGTGACGGCGGTCCCACCGCCGGCCCGTCACGGCGACGGTGGCCGCGTCCGATCCGGCACCAGGTTGGTTCGCCGTCGGCCCACGGCCGGCCGAGCCGTTCCCACACGTCGAGGAGGTAGGCACGTCACATGCTGAGTCGTTACCGGTGGGGCCGGGAGCGGTCCGGCGTCTCCGCTCCGGACCCGCATCCCTCCGGCGCCCAACCGCCCGCGATCCCCCGGGAGCTGGTGCCCAACCACGTCGCCCTGGTCATGGACGGCAACGGTCGGTGGGCGCGGGCCAGGGGACTGCCCCGTACCGAGGGCCACCGGCGAGGTGAGGCGGTGCTCATCGACGTCGTCGGCGGGGCCATCGAGCTCGGCGTGAAGTGGTTGTCGGTCTACGCGTTCTCCACGGAGAACTGGAAGCGCAGCCCCGAGGAGGTGCGCTTCCTCATGGGGTTCAACCGGGACGTCATCCGCCGCCAGGTCGACTACCTGGACTCCATCGGTGTACGGGTGCGGTGGGCCGGACGGCGGCCACGGCTGTGGCGGAGCGTGATCCGGGAACTGGAGATCGCCCAGGAGCGGACGAAGGACAACGACGTCCTCACCCTCACCATGTGCGTGAACTACGGAGGGCGGGCGGAGATCGCCGACGCCGCCAGGGAACTCGGCAGGCTCGTCGCCGCCGGGAAGCTCAACCCGGAGCGGATCGACGAGCGGATGCTGACCCGGCGGCTGTACGAGCCGAACATGCCCGACGTCGACCTGTTCCTCCGCCCCTCGGGCGAGCAGCGGACCTCCAACTTCATGTTGTGGCAGTCGGCGTACGCCGAGATGGTCTTCCTGGACACGTTGTTCCCCGACTTCGACCGACGTGAGCTGTGGAAGGCCTGCGACATCTACGCTCGGCGTGACCGCCGGTTCGGGGGTGTGAAGACCCCGGTCGCCGCCGACGCCCCGGCCACCGAGGCCGTTCCCGAGCGGGAGGACCTGCCGTCCTGGGAGGAGCGGGAAGCGGCCCCCGACCCCACCGACGGGGAGTGGGACGTGGAACCCGGCGACGACGAGGACACCGGGGAGAAGGGCGGTGGTGGGACGGGCGAGTCCGGCCAGCGGCCCGCCGGTGACGACCGGTGACCCGGCGCCCCACCCACCGCGAGACCACCCGGCCCGGCCGGGGACACCAGGAGGAACACCCGTGACCGACGAGCCGATGCCCTACCCGGCGCCCCACCCCGAGGCGATGCGCACCGGTTGGGTGCTCGCCGCCGCCAGGGAGGCGCTGGAGCGGTACCACGAGGTCGTCCTCGACGACGACGGCGCGCTCACCTTCCGGCACGGCGACGTCCCCTGCGCGGTGCAGAGCACCGAACTGGTCGAGGGCCTCACCATGCTCAGCCTCACCTGCGTGGTCGCCTGGGACCTGCCCGACGACGCCGAACTGGCGAGGTCGGCGGCGGAGCGGGCCGGCCAGGGGCTCTTCGGGACGCTGGGGGTGATCCGCACCGACCGGGGGATGGACGTCACCCTCCGGTACGCGTTCCCCGCGGAGGGTCTCGGGTCGGCGCCGCTCAGCACCCTGCTCATGCTGGTCGTCTCCACCGCGTCGCAGTTGCGCACCGAGCTGCTCGACCAGCGCTGACACCACCCACACGGCGACCCGCACGGCAGGGGGACGGCAGTGACGACAGGAACGCCGGAGCGAGCCGGCCCCTCGGAGGGGACCGGCGGGGCGAGCGAGCCGCGTGGCTGGCGCTCGCGGATCGGCTCCCTCGAGGTGCTGTGCCTGCTCCTCGTGCTCGCCGTGCTGTTCCAGGACGCCCTCGTCGGGGTGCTGGACAACCCGGCGGTGCGGACGGGGGCGACGGTCTTCGTCGCCGTGTGCGTGCAGGCGTTCCCCTTCCTGCTGCTCGGCGTGATCGTGAGCGGGCTGATCGTCGCCTACGTCCCGGAGAGCGCGCTGCGGCGGGCGTTGCCGGGCAACGACGCCGCGGCGGTGCCGGTGGCCGGCGCGGCCGGGCTGGCGCTGCCCGGCTGCGAGTGCGCCTCGGTGCCGGTGGCCCGGCGGCTCATGCAACGAGGGGTGGCCCCGGCCGTCGCGCTCACCTTCCTGCTGGCGGCTCCCGCGGTGAACCCGATCGTGCTGGTCGCGACGGCGATCGCGTTCCCGGGCCAGCCGATGATGGTGGTCGCCCGGTTCGTCGCCTCCCTGCTCACCGCCGTGGTGATGGGGTGGCTGTGGCTGCGCCTCGGGCGCACGGAGTGGATCGCGGAGCGCGCGTTGCGGCGCGTCCGGTCCGAGCGGACCGGACCGCGCTGGCGGGTGCTGGTGGAGACCGTGCGCCAGGATCTGGTGGAGGCCGGCGGTTTCCTGGTGCTGGGCGGGCTGGCCGCCGCGGTGCTGAACGTCGCGGTGCCGGCGGAGTGGATGGACTCCCTCGGCGGGCAGCTCGTCCTCGCCGTGGTCGTGATGGCCCTGCTGGCCGTCGTCCTGGCGTTGTGCAGCGAGGCCGACGCGTTCGTGGTGGCCTCGCTGCCCGGGATACCGCTCACCGCGAAACTGGTGTTCCTGGTGGTGGGGCCGGCGGTTGACGTGAAGCTCATCGCGCTCCAGTCCGGCACCTTCGGCAGGGCCTTCGCCGCCCGTTTCGCCCCGGCGACGTTCGTGGTGGCGGTGGTGTGCGCCCTCGCGGTCGGTGTCCCGCTGTTGGGGGCCTCGTGATCGTCCCGGGGTGCGCGGGACGGCCCGCCCCGGCGGTACTGACGGGAAGCGACGAGGAAGGCGGCCACGGTGCGACGTGAGACCCAGAACGTGCTGCTGATCCTGCTGGGCGGCGCGCTGCTGAAGATCTCCTGGAACGAGACCTACCTGCGCTACGTGCGGCCCTCACTGCTGCCGCTGGTGGTTTTCGCCGGCGTGGCGATGATCCTGGTCGCCGCGCTCGCCATCGCCAGGGACATCTCCGCGCACCGCGACCGGTCGAGCCGGGTCGGCGGCCACTCCGACGACGGCGCTCCGGCCGTTGCCCCGGACGACGGCCACGACCACGACCACGGCTCGGGGCGGTCGACGTGGATGCTGCTCGTCCCGGTGCTGGCCATCCTGTTGGTCGCCCCGCCGGCGCTCGGCGCGGACTCCGTGCAGCGCGCCGGAAGCCGTTCCGTCGTCTCCGACGAGGAACCGGCGGGAGGCGGTCTCTTCCAGCCGATCGACACCTCGTCGGAGGTCGCCGACCTCCAGATCACCGACGTCGTGATGCGCACGGTGTGGGACCGGTCCGGCACCCTGGACGGGCGCACGGTGCGGGTCACCGGTTTCGTCGTCCACGACGTGGACGCCGTCCACGTCGCCAGGGTGCGCATCATGTGCTGCGCCGCCGACGCGGTGCCGGTGAAGCTCCGGATCGAGGGACCGGCGCTCGCCGAGTTCGCCGATCACGAGACGGATTCCTGGGTGGAGGTGACCGGGGAGGTGGTGCCCGACTCGGCCACCGCCGCCAACGGTCACGTCCCCACGTTCGTCACCGAGTCCGTCCGCGCCGTGGAACCGCCGAGCGACCCCTACGAGTACTGATCCGCCGGAGCGGTCCCGCGCTCTCCCGCCAGGCTCGGGGCAGCGACCGGCCCGAAGGCGGAACCAGGACGCCGTCCCCACCGCGCAGCCGGCGGGGACGGGCCCGCCCACCGACCTAGCGCCGGGGTGCGCCCACCGTCCCCGAGCGTGCGCCGGTCCGCTTGCCGGCGGCACCCCACGAGGTCAGGGTTCGTCGGTTCCGAGGCGACCATCCGAGCGGTGCGCGGACCCGGTCGGCCGCCCCGCCCGGGGGCGCCGGGCACGTCGATGACGCGGGTGCGACGGTAGCGGCCGGAGCCGCCACCACCTGGGCCGAGCAGGTGGACCCGAGGACGGTGGCGCCGTACCGCCGGCCCACTTCGTGGGGACCCGGCAGCTCGGCGGCGTCGGTGGTGAGCTGGTGACGTACGGCCCGGGAGGGCTTCCGCTGGGGGGGCCGACGGCCACCCGGGGGCTGGTCGCGTCGGGCGGGGCACCGGCACCGGTGGTGACACCGGGACGGTGACCACCTCGCCGGGGTGGGAACGGTGGCGCCGGGGGACCTGGGGCGGCGAGGGGCGGGCGGCGGCGGGGCGGGTCTCCCGGTTCGCCACCGAGCGGGCACCGCCTCGGCCGGGGCGGTGCCCCGGCCGACCGGGTAGGGGTCAACCCCCGGAGCCGGAACCCCCGTGGCAGTCCTCGCAGTCGCCGAAGATCTCCAGGGTGTGGCTGACGTTCGTGAAGCCGTGTTCCTGCGCGACCCTGCTGGTCCACCGCTCGACGGCCGGCCCCTCGACCTCGACCGTCCGCCCGCAGTGCCGGCACACCAGGTGGTGGTGGTGATGGCTGGAGCAGCGCCGGTAGATCGCCTCCCCCGAGTCGGTGCGCAGGGTGTCGACCTCGCCGGCGTCCGCCAGGCTCTGGAGTGTTCGGTAGACCGTGGTCAGTCCGATGCCCTCGCCGCTGCGGCGGAGCTCCTCGTGGATCTCCTGCGCTGACCGGAAGTCGCTCTGCCTGGCCAGGAGACTGGACACCGCCGCCCGTTGCCGGGTGGCCCGCAGGCCGGGCACGGCGACAGGCTTCTTGTCAACGGTCACGAAACCTCCGTCAGGGCGTCGTCGCCGGTGCGCGGGCACCGGCGGTGCGTTCGGGGCGTTGCCGCTCGCCCGGCTCCTCCACGTGCGTCACCGCGTCCACCACGATGTGCGCCAGGTGCTCGTCGACCAGGCGGTACACCACCTCGCGGCCCTGCCTGCGACCCTGCACCACCCCCGCCGACTTGAGGACGCGCAGGTGCTGGCTGATCAGCGGTTGGGCGACCTCGAGCGCGTCGACCAGCTCGTGGACGCAGCGGTCACCGGCCCTGAGCTGGAGCACGATCGCGATCCGCACCGGTGCCGCCAGGGCGCGCAGCAGGTCGCCCGCCGCGGCGAGTGTCCCCTGGTCGGGCAGCGGACGTGGACTCGCGTCCCGCACCCCGCAGTGCTCGCCGCCGGGGATGCCGGCCGCCGCCCTGGCGACCGGGGTGGTCGCACTGGTCCCGTGAGGGGTGGGGGCGGGCATGGTGATCTCCTACGGTCGGCGCACGGGACCGGCACGGCACGCGTGCCAGGCTCCCCTACATCGTAGGCGCTGGAACCGTTCGGTGACCGCGCCGCGTCCTTCCGGTCAGCCCCGGCGTCGTCCCGGTCAGGGCAGCGCCGGAACGAGGACCGACAGGGTCACGAGGGTGAGCACCGCCACCACCAGCACCCTGCCCACCCGTTCCGCCGGGCGCAGCTGGTGCCAGCGGGTGACGATCAGGCCGAGGACGAACAGCAGGAGCACCGACAGCAGCGCCGCCCCCAGCGGGCCACCGACCCAGACCCCGATGAGGAACACGGCCAGGACCCCCACGAACGCGGCCGCCGGCGGCACCCGGCTGAGCGGCCCCTCCGGTCCGCGCTCGCGGTCCTGCCGAGGTCGTCCACCGGACCCGCCCATCGCTGACCTCCCACCCGTTCCGCGTCACCCCGTGGCGCCGGACACACTGGTGCCGTCCGTCCCCGAATCCTGCCATCACCGAGAAGAGGAACCCCGCCGTGTTGATGATCTGCCCGTTCGACGTGCCCGACTCGGAACGGATCCGCTTCGCCGAACGCGCCGAGCTGGCTCTGCGGTTGCTCAGCGAGCAGGCCGGGTGCCTGGACGCGCGGCTGGCACGGGCCACCGAGGACGCCCGGCGGTGGGTCCTGGTCGCCCGCTTCGAGTCGGTGACGGCCTACCGGCGGGCGCTCTCCCCGTTCGAGGTGCGGGAGCACGTCGTCCCGCTGCTCGCGGAGGCGCTTCCGGCCGAGTCGGCGGTGTACGAGGTGCTGGCCGAGGGGGAGGGCGGGACGGTCACCCGGTCCGACAGCCTGCTCGCCGACGACGCCGGCACGGTGCGGTTGGGGGAGGCGGCCGGACCCGAGATCCCACGGCGCTGAGCTCACCGGACCCGCTCGGCCGTCCGAGTGGACAACCGTCCTTCCAATGGGCGGTTACCTTCGCCGGGTCGGGCTGGCAGGCTGATGCGGTCTCACGTCCGGTGACGACGCCGCAGCGGCTGATCCACCGGTCATCGACATCGAGCGCACCGAGGAAGACTGGCCATGTACTCGCAGCAGGGTTATCCGTCGGACTCCAGCGACAGTCAGCGCCCGCGTCGGGGGGCGCGGAAGTGGATCGGCCTCGCCGCGGCCGGGGTCACGGCAGCGGTGCTCGGGGTGCTCGTCGCCGTCCTGATCGCCCCGGACGACGACGTACCGGCTCCGGTGGCGGCGGCGCCGACGAGCGGTGAGCGGCCCGCTCCGGAACCGTCGGCCGTCCCACCCCCGGTCGTCCCCGACCAGCCCTCCGCGCCCGTCACCGACGCCCCGCAACCGCCCGGCACGGTCCGGCTCGCCGACGGCGGGCTGGCCACCCTGGTGCGGACGGAGGTGGTCGACGGTGTCCTCCCGATCCCCGAGGACCTGGGCGAGGCGGCGTGGTGGGGTGCCGGGCTCGGGGCCGCGAGCGGGGCGTCGGTGATGTCCGGGCACGTCAACTGGCAGGGGCAGGACGGCCCCTTCGACCAGTTGCACCGCGCCGAGGTCGGCCAGCGCGTCGAGGTCACCGACGTCGACGGTGGCACCTGGGTCTACCGGACCGTCGAGGTCTTCACCCTGCACAAGGACGAGCTGCCCGCACGCGCGGAGGACCTCTTCGGCCAGCAGGGGCCGCACCGCCTCGTCCTCGTCACCTGCGGCGGCGACTTCGTCGGTGGTCAGGACGGGTACGAGGACAACCGGGTGGTGATCGCCGAGCTGGAGACCTCCCCCGCCGACGCCTGACGGTCGAGCCCATCGGAGCCGGGTGGGGGACGGCCCTCGGCCGCCCGCTCGGCGGGGCGTCCGGGGCGCGCGGAGGCACCAGGTCGTAGTCGCTACTCTTGGTGCAACGCGCGTCAGTACCGCTCACACCGTCATTGGAGTACCCGTGCCCGCCGATCGGATCGACACCGTCGTCAACCTGTGCAAGCGCCGTGGCTTCGTCTACCCCAGCGGTGAGATCTACGGCGGGACCAGGTCGGCGTGGGACTACGGTCCGCTGGGCGTGGAGCTGAAGGACAACATCAAGCGCCAGTGGTGGAAGGCGATGGTGCAGGGCCGCGAGGACGTCGTGGGTCTCGACTCCTCGGTCATCCTCCCCCGCGACGTGTGGGTCGCCTCCGGCCACGTGGGCGCGTTCCACGACCCGCTGGTGGAGTGCCTGTCCTGCCACCGCCGCTACCGCGCCGACCACCTGGCCGAGGAGTACGCGGAGCGCACCGGCAAGGAGGTGCTGGAGGGCGACCTCGGCGACGTGCCCTGCCCCAACTGCGGCACGCGCGGCCAGTACACCGCTCCCCGCGAGTTCAACATGATGCTCAAGACGCACCTCGGTGCCGTCGAGAGCGACGAGGGCCTGCACTACCTGCGGCCCGAGACGGCGCAGGGCATCTTCGTCAACTTCCTGAACGTGCTGACCACGTCCCGGCGGAAGCCGCCGTTCGGCATCGGGCAGATCGGGAAGTCCTTCCGCAACGAGATCACGCCCGGCAACTTCATCTTCCGGACCAGGGAGTTCGAGCAGATGGAGATGGAGTTCTTCGTGGAGCCCGGCGAGGACGAGACCTGGCACCAGTACTGGATCGACTTCCGCACCGACTGGTACACCGACCTCGGGATCGCCAGGGAGAACCTGCGGCACTACGAGCACCCGAAGGAGAAGCTGTCCCACTACGCGAAGCGGACGGTGGACATCGAGTACCGCTTCGGGTTCTCCGCGGGGCAGGAGTGGGGCGAGCTGGAGGGCATCGCCAACCGCACCGACTTCGACCTGACGACCCACAGCAACAACTCGGGCGTGGACCTGTCGTACTTCGACCAGAAGACCGGCTCGCGGTACCGCCCGTACGTGATCGAACCGGCGGCCGGGGTGGGCCGCCCGATGATGGCGTTCCTCGTCGACGCGTACCACGAGGACGAGGCCCCCAACGCCAAGGGCGGCGTCGACACGCGAGTGGTGCTCAAGCTGGACCGCCGGCTCGCCCCGGTCAAGGTCGCCGTCCTCCCGCTGTCGCGGAACAGTGACCTCTCGCCGAAGGCGCGTGATCTCGCCACGGCGCTGCGCAGGAACTGGAACATCGACTTCGACGACGCCGGGGCCATCGGCCGCCGGTACCGCCGTCAGGACGAGATCGGGACGCCGTTCTGCGTCACGATCGACTTCGACTCCCTGAACGACAACGCGGTGACGGTGCGCGAGCGGGACACCATGTCGCAGGAGCGGGTGTCGATGGACCAGCTGGAGTCCTACCTGGCCGCCCGCCTCGTCGGCTGCTGAGGCACGGAGGCGACCGGGCCGGTTCGCCCGGCCGGTCGCCGCCCCGGGGCGGCGACCCGGGAGCCCGGGGGCGGCGTCGATCGACGGCCCGGCCCCCGCGGCCGCGACCGGGACGGGACCAGCGGGTCCTGCCGCGCCCCGCCTCCCTGGGTGGGGCGGCGTGACGCGCCCTGGCCAGCCCACCTCGGCCCGCCGAGGGCACGGGGCGAACTCGGGGTGCCGCGTGGGCCGTGGTGCGGGGGCCGGCGGTCAGACCAGGGCGCGGGGTTCGATGCGCCGTTCGGTCACCCCGTCACCAGCCTGGTCGGCGGTGACCAGGTACGCGCCCTTGCCCGGCCGCTCGGTCACGGCCTCCACGAGGTCGGTGCCGCGGAACACCAGACCCACCCCGTCGTCCGTGCAGTAGGTGTCCGGCAACTCGCCGGAGGCGACCCCGGCGTGGACGGCGGGGCGCCGCGCGGCCTCGCTGTCGTAGTGCACCCCGTTGCCGTAGGGGAGCAGGCCCAGTCCGTTGTCGACGATCCGGAGCTCGGGGCCGAAGGAGTCGGTGGTGCCGCCCCGGAACCAGCAGATCGACCCGGCGGACACGCCGCCGAGGACGACACCGGACTCCCATGCGCGGCGGAACACGGCGTCCAGCCCGTGGACCCGCCAGACCGCGAGCAGGTTCGCGACGGACCCGCCGTTCACCCAGACGACGTCGGAGGACCGGACGTAGTCGTCGAGGTCGGCGGTCGGGGGCATCGGGAACAGGTTCAGGTGCCGGACCTCGACCCCGGCGAGCTGCCCGGCCTCCGACACGGCCGCGTTGAACCACCGCTGGTCGCCGCCGGCGGTCCCCACGTGGCAGACCACGGGCCGGCGGCCGTGCACGCCGGAGAGCTCGACGGCGTGGTGCAGGAGTGGCGCGAACTCCAGCTCGGTGCGGTGTCCCCGCAGCAGGCCGCCGGAGGTGGCGAGGATGGTGGGATGCGCTGCTGACATGGGTGCACCTTCGTGGATCGCCGGGGCGGTGGCAAGCGGGTAACCGGCGGCCACGCGACCGGCACGGCCAGGCGGCGCGAGGCTCCGGATCAGGTCCGGGCCGGCGCCCCGCGCGGGACGCTCCGGAGGTCGAGCGTGGGCGGGGCCGGCCGCGTCCCCCGGGGCGGCGACCCTCCCGGGCCGGGGCCGTCGCCGGAGCGCTGTCAGCGGCCGTTGGGGGCGGACGCCGTCAGCGCGCGCACCGAGCCGCCGATACGGCGCCGGACATCCGGGTCGGTGACCACGCCGTCCGCGCCGATCTGGCCCCGCTCGACGGGCACGTCGAGGCACGCGTCCTCGACGATCCGCGCCGCGGTGTAGGCGAGGACGGTCCGCAGCGCCTGGTAGGTGCCCGCCGCGCGTCGTGGCGCGGTCGACGGGTTGAGCCACGCCACCGGCTTGCCGGTCATGACCGTGTCACCGATCGTCCACTCCAGCAGGTTCTTGAACGCTCCGGGGAGGGTTCCGGCGTACTCGGGCGTCGAGAACAGCAGGGCGTCGGCGTTCCGGATCGCCGCGCGGAGGTCGAGGACGGGCCGGGGACCACCGTCGGTGTCGAGGTCGGGTGAGAAGTGCGGCAGGTCGGCGAGACCGGAGTACATGGTGGCCTGCCACCCGCCCGGCAGGGTGGACGCGGCGGTGGCCAGGGCGGCGGAGTTCACCGATCCCCGGCGGACGCTTCCGCTGACGAGGAGCAGGGTGCTGGCGGGGTGAACGGACATGATCGAGGTGTACGCGGCCGGTCGGGCCGTGTCGAGCTGGGTCGGGCCTGTCCGGAGGGACGGGAGCCGCCCGTCCCGGGCCGTCGCCAGCTCCCGTCCGGGTGCGGGAAGGGCCGGCACCGGATCCGGGGGAGTCCTTCGGCGGGCGGTCGTCACCACGGCGGGTGGTCCCGGTGGGGCCGTCCGGCGAGTGGGCAGGTGAGGAGGGGGTCAAAAGATCGACGGGCCGAGCAGGCGCCTCGGCCTTCTGCCACCATTCTCCCGTGGTCGCCACTCCGTCCTCCCGTGGCTCCCGACTTCGACGTCTGTTCACCAGGACCGTGATCGGTGTTCTCCTGATGGGCCTGTTCGTGGTCGGCGGCACCCTCTTCCGCGTCTGGCAGGTCGCCCGCGACGACGACCGCGGGCCGGCGGACGTCGTCATCGTGCTGGGCGCCGCGCAGTACAACGGCCGTCCGTCCGCCGTCCTGGAGGCGCGTCTCGAACACACCGCCCAGCTCTACGCGGACGGGGTCGCCGACCGGGTCCTCACCGTGGGAGGCAGCCGAGCCGGCGACGTGTACACCGAGGCGGAGGCGGGCCGGAACTGGCTGATCGACCGAGGAGTCCCCGAGGCGGCCATCGTCCCGGTCGGCGAGGGCAGCGACACCCTCGGCAGTGTCCGGGCCGCCGCCGAGGAGGCCGAGCGGCAGGGTTGGCGGAGTGCGGTGATCGTCAGCGATCCCTGGCACTCGCTGCGCGCGGTGACGATGGCCAGGGACGCCGGGCTGGACGCCAGCGCCTCACCCACGCGGCGGGGGCCCATCGTGCAGACCAGGGAGATGCAGGCCAAGTACATCATCCGCGAGACGGCCGCGTTGTTGCACTACCGCGCCACGCACGCCCCGGTGGCCGTGGACGCCCAGACGGGTCTTGGCTGACGGCGGCGCCGGGGAACCCTCGAAGATCCGCAGGTCGGGCGGGGGTCCTCCGACGCGGGTGGTGGCGGGTTCACGCCGTCCCGGCGCCGGCGGCCCGTAGGCTTGCCCCGATGAGCCAGCGGTACCGTGAGCACGATGTGGCCAGGCTGCTCCCCGAGCAGCCCAAGCAGGCCGCGCTGCCCGGCGCGCACGGCGAACAGCGGAGTCCGTTCGCCAGGGACCGCGCCCGGGTGCTGCACTCCGCCGCCCTGCGCCGCCTCGCGGGTAAGACGCAGGTGGTGGGCCCGGACGAGGGAGACGTGCCCCGCACCCGGCTCACCCACTCGCTGGAGGTCGCGCAGATCGGCCGGGGCATCGGTGCCGAGCTGGGGTGCGACCCCGACGTGGTGGACACCGCCGGCCTCGCCCACGACATCGGTCACCCGCCCTTCGGTCACAACGGTGAGCAGGCGTTGAACGAGCTGGCCGCCGCCTGCGGGGGGTTCGAGGGCAACGCGCAGACGCTGCGCATCCTGACCAGGCTGGAACCGAAGTCGATCGACGCCGAGCAGCGGGTGGCCGGCCTGAACCTCACGAGGGCGTCCCTGGACGCCACGGTCAAGTACCCGTGGCCGCGGCGCCCCGGGCAGCGGAAGTTCGGTGTGTACGCCGAGGACCAGGCGGTCTTCGACTGGGTGCGGCACGGCGCGCCGGCCGGCGGCGTCGGCGGCTCCGCCGGGGACACCGACCCGCCGCGCTGCCTGGAGGCGCAGGTGATGGACTGGGCCGACGACGTCGCCTACTCGGTGCACGACGTCGAGGACGGCGTCGTGGCCGGGCGGATCTCGCTGCGCGTCCTCACCGACGCCGTGGAGCGACGCGCGCTGGCCGAACTCGCCGCCGCGAACTTCTCCCTCGACGGGGTCGCCGAGTTGGAGACCGCCGCCGCGCGGCTGGCTCGGTTGCCGGTGGTCGCCGACGTCCTCCGGTACGACGGTGGACTGCGAGCCCAGGTGGCGTTGAAGCGCCTGACCAGTGAACTCGTCGGCCGGTTCGCCTCGGCGGCGGTCGCGGGCACCCGCGACAAGTTCGGTCCCGGTCCGCTCGTCCGGTACGCGGCCGAGCTGGTCGTACCGGCGGAGGTGGCCGCGGAGGTGGCGGTGCTGAAGTCCCTCGCGGTCCGGTACGTCATGAGCGATCCGCGTCGCCTCGCGGTGCAGGCGGACCAGCGGGAGCTGCTGGCGGAACTCGTCGAGGCCCTGCTCGACCGCGCCCCCGACGCGCTCGACCCGGCCTTCCTGCCGGCCTGGATCCGGGCCGCCGACGACACCCGCCGGCTGCGGGTGGTCGTCGACCAGGTCGCCTGCCTCACCGACGCCCAGGCCCACCGCTGGCACGCCCACCTGGTGCGTCGTCGAGGCGAGCGGAGCTGACGGTTCACCCCCGTCGATCCCGTGGGCCGACCTCCCCCGCCGGGGCGGGGTGCGGACGTCCCACCACCGTTCCGCGGCCCTTGGTCCGGTGCCCTGCTCGCCGGGGGTGCCGGCACGGGTAGCGACCCGGCCGCGCTCGACGCGCCGCGCCCCGACGCGACCTACGGGGTCGTCCCGCGTCCCCACACCTGGCGAGGACCGGGTGGGCCCTGCCCGACCACGGTGCGCGGGTCCTCGCCGACACCGTCGGGCCACGCCCGGGTGACGGCCTCGGAGCGGTCGAGGACGGCGGTCGTGTCGTGCGGGGTCAGGGCTGGTCGGGCTCGTGCCACCGGTCGAACCCGGGGACCAGGGGTGGGTCGCTCTGCCGACGACCACGGTCTCCTCGGGTGCGGGTCATGGCCGGTGCCGCCCGGGGACCACGGCACGGCGGACGAACGGCACGGCCGAGGGCAGGGGATTCCGGGGGCGCGCCTCGGCCTGGGCGCCGTCGGGGGTGGGCACCGGCTCGTCGGCCCCCACCCACCCAGCCCGAGACGGGGATTCGCCCGCGGCTCGGAGCGTTCCAGCTCCGGGCGCCGTTCGTCGGCGCCCGCCCGCCGGGAGAGCCGGCGCCGGTTTGCCACCGCGTGGCCGGGGCACCCCCGCACCAGGCTGACCCGCCGTCGGTCCCGGTCCGCGTCGGCCCTCCTCGGTGCCCCGCGACACCCCGCGCCGGCGGTAGGTTGGCGAACAGCCCGGTCGCGGGACACGTCGACGGCCGGAAACCCTCGACCAGGGAGCTGTCCTCGGTGGATGATCGCGCTCATCTCGCATTCGCACTGTCCCTGCTGCGTGCTCTCGAACCAGATCCCGCGACCACGTTCTGCTGGTCGCCCTACTCGGTCACCAGCGGCCTGGGTCTCGTCGCCGCCGGGGCGCGCGGCCGGACCAGGGACGAGCTGCTCGCCCTGCTGAGCCCCGGCAAGGCGGAGGGCGTCGACCGCATCGCGGAACGGCTCACCTCCGCGAGCTCGCTGAAGGTGCTCGGGACCCACCAGGAGCGGCCGGTGCTCGCGCTCAGCAACACGTTGTGGGTGCGACCGGACATCGACGTCTCCGGGGACTTCGTCGAGGGGCTCGGGGACTGGCCGGGTGGGGCGGTCCGAGCGGCGGACTTCGCCTCCGATCCCGACGGCGTGCGTCGGCTGATCAACCAGGACGTCGCGGAGACCACGCGTGACCTGATCCCGGAGCTGCTGGCGCCCGGGTCGGTGGAGCCCCGGACGGTCGCCACCCTCGTGAACGCGTTGTACCTGCGGACGTCCTGGATCGTTGGCTTCACCGAGCACCGCACCTCCCCCCTGCCCTTCCACTCCCCGGGGGGCCGGCGGGACGTGCCGACCATGCGGCAGGTCAGCCGGTTGCCGCACGCGGCCCAGGACGGCTGGCAGGCGGTCAGCCTGCCAACGCACGGCGGGGTGGAGGCCGTCGCGTTGCTCCCGGACGGCGATCTCCAGGACTCGGAGGTCGCCCTGGACGCGTGGACCCTGGGGCGGCTGCTCGACGCGATGCGCTCCACGCAGGTGGACCTGTTCCTGCCCCGGCTGCGGGTCTCCGGGCGCGCCGAGCTCCGGGAACCGCTCGGGGGGCTGGGGGTGGACACGGTCTTCACCTCGGACGCCGACCTGAGCGGGATCAGCGAGTCCCGGCGGGTACTGCTGTCCTCGGTGGTGCACGAGGCGGTGCTGCGGGTCGACGAACAGGGTCTGGAGGGGGCGGCCGCGACGGCCGCCGTGGTCTCCCTCACCGCCGCGGCGCCGCCCTCCCGCCCGGTGGTCGTCCGGCTGGATCGGCCGTTCCTGCTGCTCGTGCGGCACCGCCGGAGCGGGGAGGTGTACTTCCTGGCGCGGGTGGCCGACCCCGGTCGGTGACGGCCGGTGCGCCCGCAGGGGTCGGAGTGGGCCCCCGGTCGGACCTCCGAGCGGATCGCTCGGAGGTGTCCCTAGACTCGGGGCGTGGCGGGACGGATCCGGGACAGCGACATCGCGGAAGTACGGGACCGCAGCCGGGTCGACGAGGTCATCGGGGAGTACGTCGAGCTTCGTCGTGCCGGTGCGGGCGCGCTCAAGGGACTGTGCCCCTTCCACGACGAGAAGACCCCCTCGTTCAACGTGCGCCCGAACCACGGCACCTTCCACTGCTTCGGCTGCGGTGAGGGTGGCGACGCGATCAGCTTCCTGATGAAGCACGACCACCTCGGTTTCGTCGAGGCGGTCGAGCGGCTGGCGGACCGCATCGGGTACCGGTTGACCTACGAGGGCGGCGGCACCACGGTCCAGCGGGACCGGGGGACGCGGTCCCGGCTGATCGAGGCGCACCGGGCGGCGGCGGAGTTCTACGCGGAACAGCTGCGCACCCCGGAGGCGGTGGCCGCCCGCGAGTTCCTGGCCACCCGGGGCTTCGACGAGGAGGCGGCGACCCGGTTCGGCTGCGGTTTCGCCCCCGCCGGGTGGGACACGCTCACCAAGCACCTGCTCGGGCGGGGTTTCGCGCTGGAGGAGCTGTACAAGGCGCAGCTCTCCCGCGAGGGCCGGCGCGGCCCGATCGACCGGTTCCACCGCCGGTTGTTGTGGCCGATCCGGGAGATCTCCGGGGACGTCGTCGGGTTCGGCGCCCGCCGGATCTTCGACGAGGACCCGATCCAGGCGAAGTACGTCAACACCTCCGAGAGCCCGATCTACAAGAAGTCGCAGGTGCTCTTCGGTCTCGACCTGGCCCGTCGGGAGATCGCCCGCCGGCGGCAGGCCGTCGTGGTGGAGGGCTACACCGACGTGATGGCCATGCACCTGGCGGGTGTTCCCACGGCGGTGGCCTCCTGCGGGACGGCCTTCGGTGAGGACCACATCGCGGTGCTCCGCAGGTTGTTGATGGACGACGACGCCTTCCGGGGCGAGGTGATCTACACCTTCGACGGCGACGAGGCGGGGAAGAAGGCCGCGCTGCGCGCCTTCGACGAGGACCAGCGGTTCACCACCCAGACCTACGTCGCGGTCGCGCCGGAGGGCATGGACCCGTGCGAACTCCGGCAGGACAAGGGGGACGCGGCGGTCCGGGACCTCGTCGCCCAGCGCACCCCGCTGTTCGAGTTCGCGATCAGGGCGGTGTTGGAGGAGTACGACCTGGACACCGCCGAGGGGCAGGTGGAGGCGCTGCGGCGCACGGTCCCGCTGGTGGCCAGGATCAAGGACCAGGCGCTCCGGGAGCGTTACGCGCCCCGGCTGGCCGGCTGGGTCGGCTGGCCCGAGGAGCAGACGGTGGTGCGCCGGGTGCGGGAGAGCGCCGGGGGGAAGGCGGAGGCCCCCGGCCCCGACGGGCACGGGCGACCGACCCGAACCAGGGCAGCCTGGCCGTCGACGTCGACGCGCCTGCCCGCCCCGATCCCCGTGACCCGGCGCTGCACGTGCAGCGGGAGGCGCTGAAGATCGCGCTCCAGCTCCCCGCGCTCGCCGGCCCGGTGTACGACACGCTGGACGAGAGCGCCTTCACCCACCCCGCCTACGTCGCGCTGCACCGGGCCGTGATCGCCGCCGGCGGCGCGTCCTGCGGGCTGTCGGGGTCCTCGCTGGTGGACGCCGTGGGCCGGGAGTGCGCGCACGACTCGCTCCGGTCGTTGCTGACCGAGCTGTCGGTGGAGTCGTTGCGCTCCCGGTCGGAGTCCGATCCCCGCTACGTGTCCAGCATCCTCGCCGCGATGCGTGAGTTCGTGGTGGCCAGCCAGATCTCCGACCTGAAGTCGAGGCTCCAGCGGATGTCGCCCACCCAGGACGCCGACGAGTACCGGGCCCTGTTCGGGGACCTGGTGAGCCTGGAGGAGTACCGGAAGGCGCTGCGGGAGCAGTCGGCCATGGGAGGACTGGTGTGACGGGCTGGTGGAAGCGGTTCACCGAGCAGCTGGCCGGGCGGGAACCCGTACCCGACGGCTTCGAGGGCACGCTCGAGGGGGACGAACGCGTGCTCGCCTCCGCGTCGACGGGGCTGGGTGGGGTCGTCCTCGCGACCCAGCTGGGGCTGTGGCTGCCTGACGTGGAGGTGGGCCACCGGCGGGTCGGTTGGCACCTGGTCAGCAAGGCGACCTGGCGGGACGGGGTCCTCACGGTGGTCGAGTCCGTGGCCGAGGAGCCGGCGGAGGACGTGCAGGTGCTCACCGACCAGGCCCCGCGCCGGTACGCGCTGGAACAGCCGGGGCGGCTGCCGGAGATCGTCCACAAGCGGGTCACCGGTTCCATCCAGTCCCGTCACCACCGGGAGCTCCCGGGTGGGGGAGCCTGGTTCGTCCAGCGGAGGATTCCGGGCCGGACCGGGGTGCTGTTGCAGGTCCGGCCGGAGCCGGGCACCGACGGCGGGGCCGTCACCGAGGTGGCGACGGCGGTCGCCGCCCAGATCCGCCGAGCACGGGATGCCTCCCAGGAGTAGCCGGCGTTCCTGAGATGGGGGACGCTTCACCCGCACGTGGAGTCGGTCGCGCACGCTCCGCTGCGGGTGCGGCGAGCCCCGCGTAGCCTGACCACCGAGGAGGCAACATGATCAAGATCGCGATCGGTGCCGCCGTCGGCTACGTCCTGGGGGCGAAGGCGGGGCGGGCACGCTACGAGCAACTGGTTCGCGCCTACCAGCAGGTCGTCAACCACCCCACGGTCCGCACGACCGTGGACTCGGCGTCGGCCAAGGTACGTGACCTGGCCCGTCGGACCTCCGCCCGCTACAGCGAGACGGACATCTGACGGCCCTCGGCGACGAGGGCGCGTGGGCGGGCCTACCGCATGGGCGGCCCGCCCACCCGCTTCGACGGGCGGACCCCCGCTCCGGGTGGGTCGGGCCTCCCCGCTCGGGTGGGCCGGCGGCGGTGGACGGGGTCCCCTGGGCCAGTCGTCGGTGCCGCGCCCCTCGGCCCTCGCCCCGGCGGTCGCGGTGACGGCGGTGCTGGGCGAGGCGTGCCAGCGCCGGGGGAGCGTGGTGGCCCGCCGCCCGCACGGCGGGCGGCGGCCGGGCGTCGCGGAGGTCGGAGCGGAACCACGTCGTCCCGCGCGGGCTGGCCGTGGACCGACGGTCGGCGCGGTCGATCTCCGGTGCGCCCTGCTCCGAACGGGGACGGCCCCGTGACGCGCGCTTCGGGAGTTCCGTCCCGGCCCGGCCGCCTCCCGATCCGCGAGGCCGGTGCCCTGATGCCCGGGCCGCGCCCGAACGCGGCCCGGAACCCCCTTCCCGGTGGGAACGGCACCCCTCGTGGCCACCACACCGGCACGGTCGGTGGTGGCTCACGGCCCGGTCAGCCCCGCGGGGTGGTCGCCACGACGAAGATCCGCCGGAAGGGGAACCACGTCGTGCCGTCCGCCCGACGCGGATAGGCCTCCCGGAGCAGCGGGGCGAGGTCCTCTCGGAACTCACGCCACCCGGCGTCGTCGAGCTGGGTCCGCACCGGACGGAGACCCGTTCCGCTGAGCCATTCCAGGACCGGGTCCTCGCCGGTCAGCCGCTGGAGGTAGGTGGTCTCCCACGCGTCGACCGCGCACCCGGCCGCCGCCAGGAGGTCGCCGTACTCGGTGGGGGTGGAGACGACGTCGGCGCGGGCGACGAGCGCGTCGCCGAGCCGTTCCCGCCAGCGGGTCGTGGTGGCGACCTGGCGGGCGCTGACGTGCGCGGGGCTGCCCTGGTTCCCGGGGACCTGAAAGGCGATGGTCGCGCCAGCCGGGAGCTCCCGCGTCCAACGGCGGAGCAGCTCCCGGTGCTCGGGGACCCACTGGAGGAGGGCGTTGGCGACGACGACGTCGGTGTCCGGGCTCGGGTGCCACTCCCGGACGTCTCCCAGCTCCGCCGCCAGTCCGAGCGCGCGGGCCTCCTCGACCATCTCGGGCGAGGAGTCGAGCGCCTCGACCGTGGCGGTGGGCCACCGGCGAGGTAGGTCGGCGGTGAGGTTGCCGGGGCCGCAGCCGAGGTCGACGACCCGGCGGGGCGCGGTCGTCCTGACCCGGGCGAGCAGGTCGTGGAAGGGGCGGCCCCGCTCCTCGGCGAAGGTGAGGTAGGTGGCGGGGTCCCACTGGGGGTTCTGCATCAAGCCTCCAAAACCGTACGTACGTTTTTTATACTAGGCGGGGTGGAGCGAGTTCGGGAAGGGGTCGGTCGTGCGGATCGCGAAGCCCGTCGCAGCCGGGCCCCGGGGAGCGCACCCCCGGCGGGGAACGGGGCGTCTCCGCGTTCGTCGTCGCCCACGGGGTCGGGTGGTCCGATCCTCCCGCCGGCTCCCCGCGTGACGGAGGCGGCCGTCGCGTTTTCACTCGAACGGTTCACCTTCGTGTGGGCCGTCGGTCCGCTTCCGGAAAGGTCTCGGGTCGCGGGGCGAATTCCCGGTTCCCGTCGTCGGCGGCGTTCGAGACCCACCTCGACCGCCGTGGCGGTCCCGGGCGGGGCGGCCCGTCCCGGACCCTGCCCTCGGGGGCGTACCGGCTCCGTTGGCCCGCCATCTCCCCTCCCGGAACTGGATGTGCCGCCGAAGCGATCCCGGTGCGCGGGTGGGCGTGAGGCATCGGGGTTCGGGGGAGTCGCAGGTAGGGCGGCCAGGGGGACGCTGGAGTGGTGCCGGTCCCGTATTCCCCGACCGGTGGATCGCTCATGGTGCGGAACTGGGCGGTGATCGGCCGAGAATGTCGACGGAAACGATGCACTTTTGGCATTGGAGTGAATTGACTGCACTGTGGTGTGCAATAGATCGAGTGCTAGGCCAGTAGCGTGAAGTGGTCTCTGTCGCCATTCCCACTCCTGTGATTGTCTTTCGTCTGCTTCTGGGGAATGGACGAAGGAGAACGCGGGTCATGACGGTCGCCATCACCGGAGCCACCGGTTTCCTCGGCATACACCTGGTCCGCGAACTGTTGGCCGAACACGACGAGTTGATCGTCCTGGTGCGCTCCTCCGGCCCGACCGCCCTCCGGCGGCTGATGCGCTTCTACGCCGAACTCGGCACGACACCGGCGGAGGTCCGCGACCTCCGGACCCGGCTGCGCCTTGTGCCGGTCGACCTCACCGCGCCGGGGCTCGGACTGCGGCCCCCCGCCTTCCGCGCGCTCGCCGACGAGATCGACGCTCTCTGGCACAGCGCGGGCGACACCGATCTCGGCGGTGGGCTGGCCGACCTGAGACGGACCAACCTCGACGGGACCCGGGGCGTCCTGGCCCTGGCCCTGGCCGGCGAGCGCAGGCCGCGGGTGTACCACGTGAGCACCGCGTTCGTCGCCGGCCGTCGCCGGCACGGCACCGTGGAAGAGGACGACCTGGACGACAGCCACGGCTTCGAGAACTTCTACGAGCAGTCCAAGTTCGAGGCCGAGGTGCTGGTCCGCCGGTGGGCCACCGAACACGCCAGGCCGGTGGCGGTCCTCCGCCCGAGCGTCCTGGTCACCGATCGGGCCTTCCGGGGCCCGCGTCCAGGGCACCCGGTCGGGATCCTGCTCCGCAGGATGGCCGACACGGTCCGCCAGCACCAGGAGCCCTCCACCGGGCGGGGGTCGGCCAGGACGGAGGTCCGCGTCGTCGGGGACCACGAGGCGCGGTTGAACTTCCTCCCCGTGGAGAAGGCCGCGCGGATGATGGTGCGGCTCGCGGCCAGCGGGACCACCGGCCTGGTCGACACCTACCACGTCGTCGCCCGGGACGACGTGTCCGTCCTGCTCCTCACGGGTCTCGTCGAACGGTTCCTACCACTGCGGATCCGCCTCGTCTCCGAGTTACCCGCGCCGCTGTCCGCCCTGGAGTTCGCGACCAGCCTGCAACCAGCCCTCGCCGGCTACCTGCTGCACCACCGTCGACTCGACGCCTCCCGGACCTGGTCCCGGCTCGGTGGGACCGCCGGAACCAGCGAGCCGTCCCCTCCCCGGATCGACCTGGACTACCTGTCCGCGGCGATGCGCCGGCCACCGCTGCTGGGCGCGAGCGACTGACCGGAGGAGCACCGATGGCCGTGTCACCCCCGCACCCCTCGACCAACCTCCCGACCTGGCGGCCGGCCGAACTGCCGCCGGCCTTCACCGCCCACGAGCTCCCCGACGCCCTGCACCGCATCCGGGAACCCCTGCACGTCGTCCGCGACCGGGACGGCCACTACGGGCTCGGCGTCGGCGGCGGACCGGGCAGCGGGCCGCACGGGTACCCACTGGTCGGCTCCCTCCCGCCCTCCTACCCCGAATGGCTGGGCGACCGCTCCTTCCTCGACGCCCACGGGGTCCGCTTCCCCTACGTCGCCGGGGAGATGGCCAACGGGATCGCCGGCACCCGGATGGTGACCGCCCTGGCCAGGGCGGACCTGCTCGGTTTCCTCGGGGCCGCCGGTCTCGGCCTGACCGAGGTCGGGAAGGCGGTGGACGAGCTCGTCGCGGCCCTGCCCGGCCGCCGGAACTGGGGGGTCAACCTGATCCACTCGCCCGCCGAACCGGACCTCGAACGGGCGGTCGCGGAGCTGCTGCTGGACCGCGAGGTGCCCTGCGTCTCGGTGTCGGCGTTCATGGACCTCACCCCGACCGTCGTCCGCTGCGCGGCCACCGGACTCCGCCGGGGGTCGCGAGGGGAGGTGCTGCGCCGCACCCGGATGTTCGCCAAGGTGTCGCGCCCGGAGACCGCCGCGCTGTTCCTGGCACCGGCTCCCGACCGACTGCTGCGCGGGCTGGTCGACAGGGGCGAGCTGACACCGGAGGAGGCGGCCCTGGCCGCCACCGTTCCGGTGGCCGAGGACGTCACCGTCGAGGGGGACAGCGGAGGTCACACGGACAACCGGCCGCTGGGGTGCGTGCTGCCGGTCGTCCTCGGCCTCCGTGACGAGCTGACCCGCCGCCACGGCTACCGGCGTCCGGTCCGGGTCGGGGCCGCCGGCGGACTGGGCACCCCCGAGGCGGTGGCGGCCGCGTTCGCGCTCGGCGCCGCCTACGTCGTGACCGGTTCGGTGAACCAGGCCTCGGTCGAGGCGAACCTGTCGCGGGAGGCCAAGGACATGCTCGCCAAGGCCGAGGTCACCGACGTCACGATGGCCCCCGCCGCGGACATGTTCGAGCTGGGCATCAGCCTCCAGGTGCTGCGCAGGGGCACCCTCTTCCCCTCCCGCGCCGGTCGGCTGCGGGTGCTCTACGAGTCGTACCCGTGCCTGGAGGCGCTGCCCGGCCCCGTGCGGGACACCCTCGAACGGGAGGTGCTGCACGCGTCCCTCGACGAGGTGTGGGCCAGGACCCGCCGGTTCTGGGAGCGGAGGAACCCGGCCGAACTCGTCAGGGCGGAGGGCGACCCCCGGCACCGCATGGCCCTGGTGTTCCGGTGGTACCTCGGCAGTTCCAGCCGGTGGGCCATCGAGGGCGCGGAGGACCGGCGGCTCGACTACCAGCTGTGGTGCGGTCCGGCGATGGGGGCCTTCAACCGGTGGGCGGCCGACGGGTGGCTCGCCGACCCCGAGAACCGGTCCGTCGTGCAGATCGCCCGGAACCTGCTGGAGGGGGCCGCCGTCGTCACCCGGGCCCACCAGGCCAGGACCCTCGGGGTCCCCGTGCCGGCGCACGCCCTCCGATTCCGATCCCGACCGCTCGGTTGACGGCCGGCCGGACCGACAGAGAGGCCCACGATGTCATCTGAACCGGCAACGCCCCCGATCGCCGTCGTCGGCCTCGGCGTGCTCACCCCCGGCGCGGTCGGGGTCGAGGACTTCTGGCGGATGGTGTTGGAGCGTCGGGACCTGATCACCGACGTCCCCCGCGACCGGTGGCTGGTCGAGGACTACTACGACCCCGACCCCTCGGCGCCCGACCACAGCTACGTGCGGCGGGGCGGTTTCCTGTCCGATGTCGACTTCGACCCGATGTCCTACGGGATACCCCCGTCCACCCTCGCGGCCACCGACACCTCGCAACTGCTGGCCCTCGTGGTGGCGCGGCAGGTCTTCGACGCGATCGGCCTCGACGGGGTCGACCGGGAACGGGTCGGCGTGATCCTGGGCGCCTCCACCCTGGACCTCATCCCCTACACGGCGACCCGCCTGCAGGGGCCGCTGCTGCGCCGGGTGATGCGCGAGCACGGGCTGTCCCCGGACGACACCGAGCGCATCGCCGAACGGGTGGCCGAGCTCATCCCGCCCTGGACGGAGTCGACGTTCCCCGGCGGCCTGACCAACGTCGTGGCCGGCCGGGTCGCCAACCGGTTCGACCTGCACGGGGTGAACCACACCACCGACGCCGCCTGCGCCAGCTCCTTCGCCGCGCTGGCCTCGGCGGTGGCGGAGCTGCGGCTGGGGCGTTCGGACCTCGTCCTCACCGGAGGGGTGGACACCTTCAACGACATCACCGCGTTCGTCGGGTTCAGCAAGACCCCGGCGTTGTCGCTGACCGGGGACTGCCGCCCGTTCTCGGATCGCGCCGACGGCACGATGCTGGGGGAGGCGTTGGGCATGCTCGCCCTGAAGCGGCTCGAGGACGCCGAACGGGACGGCGACCGGGTGCACGCCCTCATCCGGGGAGTGGGGGCGTCCTCCGACGGGCGGAGCACGTCGATCTACGCCCCCCTCGAACAGGGCCAGCGCCGGGCCCTGCGGCACGCCTACGCCGAAGCCGGCTACGGGCCGGAGACGGTCGAACTGGTGGAGGCGCACGGCACGGCCACGCGGGCGGGTGATGTCGCCGAGTTCACGGCGCTGCGCGCCGTGTTCGAGGAGACCGGTCGGGTCGACCGGCAGTGGTGCGCGCTCGGGTCGGTCAAGTCGCAGATCGGGCACACGAAGTGCGCGGCGGGCGCGGTCGGGTTGATCAAGGCGGTGCTGGCGGTCCAGCAGGGTGTCCTCCCGCCGACGATCAAGGTGGACCGGCCCAACCCGGAGCTGGGCGTGGACGACAGCCCGTTCCACGTGAACACCCGAGCCCGTCCCTGGGTCCGGTCGGCTGACCACCCCCGGCGGGCCGCGGTGTCCAGTTTCGGTTTCGGCGGCAGCAACTTCCACGTCACCGTGGAGGAGTACCGGCCCCCGGTCGGAACGGGGGGCCGGCCGGCATGGCGGGTGCGGTCCTGCCCCGCCGAGCTCGTCCTGGTGTCCGCCGGCGGCCCGTCGGAGCTGGCCGAGGCGGCCCGCGCCCTGGACACCGGCCAGCCGCTGGCGGACCTCGCGCGCCGGTCCCAGGCGGACTTCCGGCGGGAGGCGCCCGCCCGGCTCGCCGTCGTCGTCGAGGCCGGTGGGGTCGACGCGCTCGGCGAGGCGGCCGACCTCGTGGAGCGCCGGCCCGACTCGTCCTTCGCGACTCCGGCCGGCTGGCACTACGGCGTCGGAGCGGTAAGCCCGGGGCGGGTCGGATTCCTGTTCCCGGGGCAGGGCAGCCAGTACGTCGGCATGGGCGCGGACCTGGCGGTGCACCTCTCCTCCGGGCGGGAGGCCTGGGACGAGGCCGCCGATCTCGACTTCGGGCCGGAGCTGCGCGATCGGGTCTTCCCGCCGCCCTCGTTCTCCGAGGACGAACTCCACGAGCGGCAGGAGCGGCTGACCGCCACCGGGTGGGCGCAGCCGGCGCTCGCGGCGCACTCCGCCGCGCTGTTGCGGGTGCTGCGTTCGGTCGGCCTGCGTCCCGACTGCGTGGCGGGACACAGTTTCGGGGAGGTCACCGCCCTGCACGCCGCCGGCGCCTTCGACCTCGCCTCCCTGCTGCGGATCGCTCGGCGTCGCGGCGAGCTGATGGAGGCGGTGCCCGGGGACCCGGGCGTGATGCTGGCGGTCAGCGGACCCGCGGAGCGGGTGGCGGCGGTGTTGGGGGACCACCCGGGCTCGCGGGTGTGGGTGGCCAACCACAACGCGCCGGACCAGGTGGTGATCGCGGGGGCCACCGAGGCGGTGGCCGAGCTGGCCACGGCGCTGGCCGCCGAGGGGTTCTCCTCGACACCCCTGCGGACGGCGGCGGCGTTCCACACCCCCCTGGTGGCGGCGGTGACAGATCCCCTGGCCGCCTTCCTCGCCGAGATGGAGGCGCGGCCGCCCGGGGTCGAGGTGTTCGGGGGCGCCGACGCCCGGCCGTACCCGAGGGAGCCGGACGAGGTCCGCCGTCGCCTCGTGGAGCAGGCGACCCGGCCGGTGCTCTTCACCCAGGTGGTCGAGGAGATGTACGGCGCCGGTGTCCGCACCTTCGTCGAGGTCGGACCCTCGGCGGTGCTCACCGGTCTGGTGGGGCGTGTCCTGGCGGACCGCGACCACCTGGCGGTGCCCTTGGACCGACCAGGGCGGTGCGGCGTCAGGGTGCTGTGGGACGGCCTGGCGCGGCTGGCGGTCGCCGGGGTCCCACTGGACCGCACACAGCTGTGGGCGGGCTACGGCCCGACCCGGACAGGAACGGAGGTCGTGCCCAGGATGACGGTGCGCATCAACGGTGGGAACTACGGACGCCCCTACCCGCCTCCGGACGGCTCCGGTGAGCTTCCCGGTCCACCGGCGGCCCATACCGCTCCTCCGGGCCCCTCGAACGGTTCCGGGGTCGGCGCGGTACCAGCCCCACCAGCCGAGCCGGCGACACCGGCCCCCGCCGCGGAGGTCGGCGCGGGCGGCGGGTTCACCGCCCCGCCGGAGTGGGGGCCCGGCGAACCGCCGTCGCCGCGTCCGCCGATCCGGTCGGTCGCCCCCGCGCACCCCGGCCCGCCGACGCGCGGTCCGGTCGACTCGCCGACCGCACCCGGAGCGACCACCCCCGGAGCGTCCGCGCCGAGCGCACCCGGGGCGCCCACGCCGCCCGCGACCAACGGGCACGGGCCCGTGCCCGACGTCCTCTCCGGAACGCTGGTACCGCCGACGCGCGTGCTGGGCTCCGGGTGGCTCCGGATCGTCGAGGAGGCCCAACGGCAGACGGCCCAGGCCCACGCGGACTTCCAGCGCATGCTCACCGAGAGCCACCTGACGTACCTCCGGATGGCCGAGTCCACCTTCACCGCGCTGCTCGCCGGGGGCGAGGCCGCTCCGGGCGGCAGGCCGGTCCCTGGCCGCCGGCCCCGCGGAGCCCCGTCGACGCGGGCCACCCTCCCCACCCCGCCATCCCACCGCGTCCCGGAGCCCGCCGTGGAACCGTGGACGACGGTCGAGGCGCCCGGTGGGGCGAGACCTGGGGCCCGACCGTCCCCACCGCGCCACCACCCCAGCGCACCGGGCCGCCCCCGCCGTCGGGGAACCGCAGGTGGCCTGGGAAATGGCCCCAGCTCCCCAGGCCCCGGCCGCCGCTCCGCTGGTGCCCTCCTCCGAGCCCGGCCCGGCCCCGGTGGGAACCGAGCTGACCGCCCCGGCCGGCCGCGGCGCGGACCTCCCCGCGCTGGACCCGGAGCGGATCGAGGAGACCCTGCTGTCCGTGGTGGCCGACCGGACCGGGTATCCCGTCGACGTGCTCAACCTCGACATGGAGCTCGAGGCCGACCTCGGCATCGACTCCATCAAGAAGGTGGAGGTGTTCTCCTCCCTGCGGGAACTCGTCGGCGAGCTCGCCCAGGACGAACTCGCCGAGTGGGCGCGGCTGCGGACACTGCGGGAGGTGGCCGACCGGTTGGCGGGGCGCAGCGAGGGCACCTCGGCTCCGACAAGTTCGCTTCGCGTGGAGGAGGTGCCCGACCTCGCGCCGTCCCCGTCCCCCACCCCGCCAGACCTGGTGCGCCGGTTCGTCGTCGAGGCCCGGGAGGCGGTCGCGCCCGGCGAACCGACGCCCCGGCTCGGTGACGCGCCGATCGTCGTCACCGACGACGGCGGGGGGATCGCGCCGGCGCTGGTCGAACGGCTCCGGCGGCAGGGGATCGAGGCCACCGTGGTCGACGACGTCCCGGAGACCGCGTCGGCGGCGATCCTGCTGGGCGCGCTGACCGAGGACACCTCGCCCACCCGAGCCAGGGCGGTGAGCCGCGCCGCGCTCGCGGCGGCCCGCCGCCTCGCGCCCCGGGCGACCGAGCGCGGTGGACTGCTGGTCACGGTCCAGGACACCGGCGGGGACTTCGGCCTCGACGGCGGCGATCCGGCCCGGGCCTGGCTGGGCGGGCTGGCCGCGCTGGCCAGGACGGCCGCGCGGGAGTGGCCGTTGGCCTCGGTGCGGGCCCTCGACTGCGCGCGGGGCGGCCGTGGGCCGGAGCAGATCGCCGAGGTCCTCGTCACCGAGCTGACGGTCGGAGGCGCGACACCCGCGGTGGGGCTCCGGGCGGACGGGTCGCGCGTCGTTCCCGTCCCGGTCCCGGCGGCGGTCGTGCCCGACGTGGACCAGTCCCGGGTGGGCCCCGGGTCGGTGATCGTCGTGACCGGGGGCGCGCGCGGGGTGACGGCCGCCGCGATGCGGGCGATGGCCGAGGAGCACCAGCCCTACCTGGCCCTCATCGGTCGGACCGAGCTGGTGGAGGAACCGCCGGGTCTCGACGGTGCCACGGAGGAAGCCGACCTGGTCCGCTCGCTCGCCTCCTCGTGGGGCGACCGCGCGGACGGGCCACCGTCCCCCGCCGAGCTCGCCGCCGAGGCACGCCGGGTGCTCGCGGTGCGGGAGATCCGGGCCACGCTCGACGACCTGCGGGCCCTCGGGTCACCGGTGCGGTACCTGAGCGTCGACGTCCGCGACGAGGCGGCGGTGGCCGCCGCCCTCGACGAGGTGCGCCGTGACTGGGGCCCGATCACCGGCCTGGTGCACGGTGCCGGCACGCTCGCCGACCGGCTGTTGGCCGACAAGACCGACGAACAGTTCGACCGGGTCCTCGACACCAAGGTCGGCGGTCTGCGCGCCCTGCTGACCGCGACGGAGGACGACCCCGTGGAGTTGCTGTGCGTGTTCTCCTCGGTCGCCGGGTGCTTCGGCAACGCGGGCCAGGCCGACTACGCGATGGCCAACGAGGTCCTCGACCTGGTGGCGTCCTCGCAGCGCATCACCAGGCCCGACTGCCTGGTCCGTTCCCTCGCCTGGGGCCCGTGGCACGGCGGGATGGTCGGCCCGGCCCTGGCGGAGCGCTTCGAACGGGCCGGCGTGCCCCTGATCCCGCTGGGTGCCGGGGCCACCGCCTTCACCGAGGAGGTGACCGGGTCGGGGGCCGCGACCCGGGTGGTGCTCGTCGCGCCGGGAACGCTCGCCGCGTTCGGGGTGGACGCCGCCCCGGACGAGCACGCGGCGGGGCGGTGAGGGGATGGCCGTGGGTGGTGACCGGGAGGGGACCGGCGAGCCGGCGTCCCCGCTCCTCGGGCCGGTGGCGTCCCGCGTCTACTCGGGACGGGACCGGGCGGAGGTGCTGGCGGCACTGCGCGCCCGGGCCCGGTCGGATGTCGGCCCGGCCCGGCTGGTGGTCCTCCGGGACGGAGACGAGGACGCCGCCGGTCGGTGGCTGGCGGGGGGAGGGCCGGCGCCGTGCCCGCCCGGGGTGGCCTACCGCGACGCTCCCCTGGCCGGGCAGGTCGCCTTCGTCTACACGAACGCCGCCGCCAGCTACGCCGGCATGGGGGAGGAGTTCGCCCTGGCCTTCCCCGAGGTCGTGGACTCGGCGTCCCGCCGGACCGGGATGCCCGTCGGTGACGTGGCCACCGGGGTGCCCGCCCGCATCCTGGGCGCGGGCCGGTTGGCGATCTGGCACACCGAGTTCTGCCTGACGCGGTGGGGCCTGCGGCCGGAGGCCGCCATCGGCTACTCCTCGGGTGAGGCCACCGCGCCCGTCGCGCTCGGTGCCTGGCGGGACTCGGCGGTGTTCACCGACACCGCGCGGGACTCCCTCTTCACGCGGGACCTCTCCGGTGAGTACCGGGCCGTCCGCCGCGCCTGGCGTCGCCAGGGGATCCCCGGTTCCCGCTGGTCCAGTTACCTCGTGCTGGCCTCCGCCGAGGCCGTGCGCGTCGCCCTCGCCGGCCGCCGGGCGGTGCACCTGCTCGCGGTGACCGCGCCGGACGTCTGCGTCGTCGGCGGTGAGAGCGAGGCCTGCGCCGAGGTGGTGCGCGGTATGGGCGGTGTCCACGCGATCCCGGTGGACTACCCGGTGGCGGCGCACGCGCCCGAGCTCGTCGAGGTCCGGGACCGGTGGTGGCGGCACCACCACCGGTCCACCACCGATCCCGGAGTCCGGTTCTACGGTGGCGCCGCGGCGGCTCCGGTGCCGGTGACGGCGGAGGGGTTCGCCGACGCGTTGACCGCGCAGGCCGTGGGAACGGTGCGTTTCGCCGAGGTGGTCGAGCGGGCGTGGGCCGACGGTGTGCGGTTCTTCCTGGAACAGGGGCCGGGTGCCCAGTGCACGGCATGGATCAGCCGGGTGCTGGCGGGACGGGACCACCTCGCGGTGGCCCTGGACGGGTCGCCGGGTCGCGCGGTGCGCCAGCTCGACCGGGTGGCCGCCGAGCTGCTCGCCGCCGGGCTCCGGCTGGCGCGGGGTGTCGTCGAGCCCGTGTCGGTGGGCGGCGGTGGCGGCGGACGGTCGGCACCCGCCGGGAGGGCGACCGGTCACGCCGAGGGCCGCGCCGACGGCCCCGTGGCACCCGAGGCAGGGCCGGAGGGGCCACCGGTCCGAGACGGTGCGGCCGTCCCGGTCGCGGTGGCGGACGCGGCCGGAACGATGCTGCCAGCGCCGTGGGTGCCCCCGGCCGCGAACTCGTCGCCGGTGGTGGGAGGGCCTGTCCACGGCGGGCCGCGCTCGCCGGCGGCTGGACCCGCGCCGATCACCGGGGCTGGCCTGTCGGCGCCCGCACCGGGAGCGACCCGGCGATCCGACGTGCCCGCCTCGCGCGCGTCGGTCGGGAGGACCACCGGGTCGTCGGCGGCGCCGAGGTCGGACTCGGAGGAGGTGTGGGACGCCGACCCGGACGCGCGACCGCTCGTGCTGGCGGCGGGGCTCCGCTCACGGCTGGTGGAGGCGCACCGGCGGCACCTCGCGGCTCTCACCGCCGCGCACCACGCGTTCCTGCGCGGTCGGGAGAGGGGGTTGTGGTCGGTGGTGCGACTGGCCGGGGCGTCAGCGACCCAGGGAGGGACGCTCGCCCCCGGAGGTGCGGTGGACCTCGGCGCGGCCGTGGGACACCTCACGGACCTGGTCCGCTCGGACAGCCCGGCACCCGAGCCGTGGGGCCAGCCCGTGGAGCGGGGTGCCCGTGGCGCGGTCGCGCCGTCGGGTCCCGTCACGCCGTCGGTCCCGCTGTTCGGCCGCGCCCAGTTGGAACGGATGGCCATCGAACCGCTGTCCCGCCACTTCGGTCCGCTCTTCGCCGCCCAGGACCGCTTCTCACGGTGGGTACGGCTGCCGAGCGGTCCGCTGTTGTTGGTGGACCGGGTCACCGGGCTCGACGGGGAGCCGGGCACGATGGGGCTGGGCTCGATCCGCACCGAGACCGACGTCCGACTGGACAGCTGGTGCCTCGACCCGGCCGGGCGGATGACCGCCGGGATGGTCATCGAGGCGGGCCAGGCCGACCTGCTGCTGATCAGCTGGCTGGGCGTCGACCTGCTCAACCGGGGCGAACGGGTCTACCGGCTGCTCGGTTGCGAGGTGACCTTCCACGGCCCGCTCCCGCGGCCGGGGGAGACGCTGCGCTACGACATCCACGTCGACCGGCACGCCGAACACGCCGGCACCCGGCTGTTCTTCTTCCACTACGACTGCCATGCCGGTGACGAACTGAGGGTGACGGTCCGCGAGGCGCGGGCCGGGTTCTTCACCGACGAGGAGCTCGCCGGGGTCGGCCCGACCCGGTGGGAGCCCGAGCGGCACCATCCCTCGGCCGTCAGGCCGGTGACCTGGCCGCTTCCGGTGTCCCCGGCCGGCCGGTTCGACCGGGACGCGGTGTTGGCGTGGGCGGAGGGGCGGCCCGTCGACTGCTTCGGCCCCGGCTGGGCGCTGGCGGCGGCGCACGTGCGGACGCCCAGGATCACCGACGCGCGGACCCTCCTGCTCGGCGAGGTCACCGAACTGGACCCCCACGGTGGGCCGTGGGGGGCGGGGTACCTGCGGGCGGAGACGCCGGTTCGGCCGGACGACTGGTTCTTCGACGGTCACTTCCCCCACGACCCGTGCATGGCCGGCAGCCTGATCCTGGAGGGCTGCCTCCAGGCGATGGCGTTCCACCTCACGGCGCTGGGGCTCACGCTCCGTCGGGACGGGTGGCGCTTCGAACCGGTGACGGGTCGCCCGGTGACCATGCGCTGCCGGGGTCAGGTCACCCCGGACAGCACGCGGCTGCGGTACGAGGTGTTCGTGTCGTCGGTGACCGGGGAACCCGAACCCGCGCTGATGGCCGACGTCGTGTGCTGGGTGGACGGCGTCATGGCGTTCCACGCCCGTGACCTCGCGCTGCGCCTGGTGCCGGACTGGCCCCTCGACCACTGGCGGCACCTGGGCCCACCTCGTGCCCAGACCACCGGCGCCCCGGTCCCCCTCGTGGACCTCGGCGGGCTGCGCGACCACCGGGACCCGGTGCCGCCGGCGCGGTGGGGGGAGTTGTCCTTCGGGTACGCCGCCCTGCTCACCGGCGCCTGGGGGCGTCCCTCGGAGGCGCTGGGGCCGGGCTTCGCGGCGCTGGACGCGCGCCGCACACCCCGTTTCCCGGGGCCGCCGTACAACTTCCTGAGCAGGGTGACCGAGTTCGCCGGCGACGCCGGCGACGTGCCCACCGGGCTCACCGTGGAGTACGACGCGCCCCACCGGGCGTGGTACTTCGAGCAGAACGGGTGCCCGACGATGCCGATGGCGGCGTTGATGGAGGTCGCCCTCCAGGGGTGCGGGGTCCTGGCCGTCCAGCTGGCCCGGCCCACGCTGGTCGGTTCGGTCGAGGTCTTCTTCCGGAACCTCGACGGCGAGGGCACGGTCGTCGGGGAGGTCCGGCCCGGTGACGTGGTGGCGACCACCATCGAGGTGACCAACCACTCGCGGGCCGGGGAGATCACCCTCCTGTCGTTCTCCTTCGCCTCCTCGGTGGAGGGACGAGCGGTGTTCACCGGCACGGCGGTCTTCGGGTTCTTCCCGGAGGACTCCTTCCAGCAGCAGCCCGGGTTGCCGGCCAGCCAACGGGACCGGGATCGGATGCTGCTCCCCGGGGACGCGGTCGTCCACCTCGCCGAGTGGAGCGACCGGCCCGGCGCGTTGCGGCTGGCCGGTCCGATGTTGCGCTCGCTCGACCGGGTGACGGGGTTCTGGCCGGAGGGCGGTTCGGCGGGCCTGGGACGGTTGCGCGCCGAGAAGGACATCGTCGCCGACGCCTGGTACTTCAAGGCCCACTTCTTCCAGGACCCCGTCCAACCGGGTTCGCTCGGGGTGGAGGCGATGTGCCAGTTGCTCCAGTACTACCTGCTGCGGACGGTGGAACCGGCGGTGACCAGTCCCCGGTTCGAACCGGTGCGGCTGGGCCACCGGGTGAACTGGCGCTACCGGGGGCAGGTCCTGCCGACCGACCGGGTCGTCACGGTGGAGATGGACGTGCTCGACGTCGGGGTGGACGAGCGCGGCGTGTACGCGACCGCCGAGGCCTGGTTGTGGGTGGACGGCCGCCGCATCTACCACGTGCGTGACCTCGGGATGCGCATCGTCGAGGGGGATCCCGGGGGTGGGTCGGCTGGCGGACCGGGGCCCGGAGGGGGTGCCCGGTCGGGCCGTGGCGCCGGTGCGCCGGCCGCGTCGGGCCTGGTTCGGACACCGCCGCGTCCCCCCTCCGCCGGGGTGGCCGCAGGTGTGGACGCCGCCGTCGCGGTCCGGGAGGAGGTCCTGGACCCGGCCACGGACGGGTGGCTGGACGACCACCGGCCCACCTGGGTGCTCCCGGCGTTGCCGATGATGTCCACCGTCGACCGGCTCGCCGGCGCGGTCGCCGAGCACACCGGTGAACGGGTGCTGTCCCTGCGTGGCGTGCAGCTCAGGAGGTGGACACCCGTCACGGGGCCGCTGCGGCTGCGGACCTCCGTCGCCCGAGGGCCCGACGGGTACTCCGCCGAGCTGGCCGTCTGGCGGGAGGCGAGGACGGCGGAGCTGTCCCGTTTCGAGCCGGTGGCGACGAGCACGGTCCGGGTGGGCGCCCGACCGGGTCCACCGCCCGAGCCGTTCGCGCCGTTGGTGGACGCCGTCGCGCAACCCAACCCCTACGAGTCCGGGGCGCTCTTCCACGGCCCCAGCTTCCACTACCTGCGGTCGCTGTCCCTCGGTTCCACCGGCGCCTCGGCGGTGGTGGACCCGACGGCCGGATCGGTACCACGGGGCCACCTGCACCAGGGCGTGCTGGACACCCTGCCCCAGGCCATCCCGCACCAGGAGCTGTGGCGGTGGGCGCCCGAGGTCAGCCGCTCGGCGGTCTGCTTCCCCCATCGGGTGGAGTCCCTCGACCTGTTCGGGGAGGTGCCGGACGTGGGCCGGCTGGGGCTGGAGGTGCGGTTCGTGGGGTTCCCGGCCGGCCCGGCGCTGCCCACCTTCGACATCCAGCTCACCGGTGCGGACGGCGCCGTGCTGGTCGCCGTCCGCATGGTCGACGTGCTGGTGGAGACGGGGCTCCCCCCGGAGTCGCCGTTGCGCGACCGGCGCGCCTTCCTGCACCTGCGCCGCTACGCCGGCGGGCTCGGGTTGTCGCGCACCGACGGGGAGGCGACCGTGCTGTCGGCGGTCGACGTGGACGCGGCGGACCTCCTGCCGGGCACGGTGGCCGGGCTCTACGGGCTTCCACCGGACCTGCGCGGACCGGCGCGGCTGGTCCGTGTGGCGGTGAAGGACCACCTCGCCCGGCGGCTGCGGGTGCACCCCTCGGAGGTGGTGGTCGCGGAGGACAACCGTTCCTGCTGGTCGGCGGGGGCGCCCGAGCGGTGCCACCGGGTGGGGGTGTGCCTGGACGGTGATCGGGTGGAGGTCCGTGACGCCTGACCGCCGTGGTGTCCTGCGCGGGGGCCGGCGGCCCGGCCTGGTCGCTCCGCCGCCCCAGCCCGGCGTGGCTGGCCGGCCGAGGGTCGCGCCGTCACCTCTGGGGGTGAAGTTCGCCGCCGGGAGGTGCTTCCCAGGGGCGGCAGGGGTATCCGCGCCTGGACGCGGTCTGTCGACCCGGCGAGGGGCGGGGAGGTGTGGTGGGCGCGGGCGAGGACTCTCCTCCCAACTGGCCGGTGAACCACCGGTCGGGGTCCCTGCGCTGGGAGAAACTCGCCCAGAACGGTGGCTGGCTGGTGATGGGCGTCATCGTCCTGGTGGGCCTCCTCGGCGGCTGGGGAGGAGGGCCGCTGAGCGACGCGACCGCGCGGGACGTCGGCAGCGGCCTGGCCATCGAGTACGACCGCTTCAGCCGGGCGACGGGGCAGAACGACCTGCGGCTCCGGGTTCCGGTGCCGAACGGGGCCGAGACGGTCGCGGTGCTCGTGTCGGCCTCGTACCTGTCCGACAACCAGGTCGAGTCATTGGATCCGGAGCCCTCGGAGGTCACGGCGTCCGAGGGGTCGGTCCGGTTCGACTTCCTCGTCGGGGAGGGAGCGGAGGTCGGCGTCACCTTCGACCTCGCTCCGCAGGGGGCGGGCGCCCGGTCCGGATGGGTGAGCGTCCCGGGTGGGGACCGCGTCGAGTTCTGGCAGTTCGTCTACCCGTGAGCCCCTGGTCGGGCACATCCGGAGGAGGGAACCGTGCACTCAGTCCTCGCCACCACCGCCGTGTACCTCGGCATCCTGGTGTTGCTCCGCCTCACCGGCAAGCGCACCCTGGCCCAGGTCAGCACCCTCGACCTGATCCTGCTGCTCATCATCAGCGAGGCGACCCAGCAGGCGCTCATCGGGGATGACTTCTCGATCACGACCGCCCTGCTGGTGATCACGACGTTGATGTTCGTCGACCGCACGGCCGACTACCTGCGGTGGCGGTTCCGGCCGGTGGACCGCGTGCTCCAGGGGGCTCCCCTCGTCCTGGTCGACCACGGGAAGCCCGTCGACAGGCACCTGGCAGCCCAGCACATCACCGTCGACGACATCCTCACGGCGGCGCGGGAACGCCAGGGCGTGCACGGCCTGCACCAGATCCGGTACGCGGTGCTGGAGACCTCCGGTGCCATCAGCATCATCCCGACACCCGAGGCGGCCAGCGGGCCGGCGGGGCGTGGGCGCTGCGACTGACGGGCTCCGGCACCCGACTGTGCCCGTCGTGCCTGGTCGCGCGCTGGGTAGGCGCTGGGTAGGGGGGTGCGTTCCTCGGGGTTTCCGGGGTGCGCTAAGGTATTCACCAGTCGGGCACCGAGTCCGACGACAACAGAAGACGGTCCTCCGTAGCTCAATTGGCAGAGCATTCGGCTGTTAACCGAAGGGTTGTTGGTTCGAGTCCAACCGGAGGAGCAGTACCCCAGGTCGCGGCCTGGGGTTTTTTCGTGTGGGATCGCTGTGGGGAGTCCGGGGTCGGGGCGGAACACGTTCGACGCTCCACGCCCGGTCGCGCTCCCCGCGGGGAGGCCCGCGCTCCCAGTGGTGGTCCTGCCCGGAGGGTGGGTCGTAGGACTCCGACCAGTAGTCGGTGACGTGGTGGATCAGGCCGGCCTCGGACAACCTCGAGCCAGATGCGGGCGTCCATCCTTCGCCCCCATGCGCACGCCAGCCATACGGCGACGGGTGGCTGTGCCCCGCGACGATGCGGCGCGTCCGCGGGTGCCAGTCACCGGTGCGGTCCCGCCGAACTGGCGGAACGCGGGCTCCTCCCGGATCCGTTCGCGCATCCGAGGCATCCCGTGGACGCCGTCCTCGCCGAGCAGGTCGACGCTCCACGCCCGGTCCCGTCCTTCGATGCTGTCCACGGAGGCGGTCGCGGTGTACCGGGATCTCTCCGTCCGGTCCTTCCCGCGCGGGGCTGGCGCCCCGGTACCGACAGGAGGTGCCGGTCCGGGGCAGCGGTCCCTGGGCCGGCCGCCGCGGCCTCCAGGTCCTGGCTCCCACCAGCCCCGGGTGCCCTCCGGTCCGGTGGGGGCTCGGTGTTGGTCGAACCCCGGCGGGCGCGGACTACCGTCGGCGCCATGAGCGAGCAGTCCTTCTCGGTGCATCCCGGGCCGTTGCGGGCGGACGCGGCCCGCAACCGCGACCGGATCCTGGATGCCGCGCGCGAGCTGGTCCGGGAGGGGGATGGCGGTCTTCCGCTCAACGTCGTCGCCCGGCGGGCCGGGGTTGGGGTGGGGACCGTCTACCGGCACTTCCCCACCAGCGGGGCGCTGCTGGAGTCGCTGGTGGCGGGGTCGCTGGACGCGCTGGTGGAGTCGGCGCGGGCGGCGGTGTCCATGGCCGACCCGGCGGCGGCGCTGGTGGCGTTCCTCGAGGGCGTGCTGCGCGGGCAGTTGGCCGACGAGGGGCTCCGGTTGGTGTTGACCCGTCCCGCGTTCGCCTGCGTGGAGACCGGGGAGCGGGTGCGGGAGCTGTTGGCGGCGCTGGCGGCGCTGTTGGAGCGGGCGATCCGGGCTGGCGTGGTGCGGCCGGAGATCACTCCCGACGACGTGCGCCGTCTGCTGATCGGTACGCAGGAGGCGGTACGCGCGGGCACCGAGGTCGACGACCGCGCCGGGCTGTACCTGGGCATCCTGGTCGCGGGACTACGACCCGAGAACTGATGGGGTCATCCGAATAGATAGACCTATCCGTTTGTGCGGTAGCGTGGGAACGTGACGTCCCTCTACCCGAGGAGAACCCATGCTTCCCTCGTCCCCGCGCCGGAGCCCCCGGGACATCCCGAACCTGCGTGGTCGCACCGCCGTCGTGACCGGAGCCACCAGCGGACTTGGCCATGTCATGGCCCGGGTGCTCGCCGAGCGCGGAGCCCACGTGGTCCTCGCCGTCCGGGACCTCGCCCGGGGGCGAGCGGCGAGCGCGGAACTGGTGGGTGACACCGAGGTGAGGCAGCTCGACCTCGGTGACCTCGCCTCGGTGCGTTCCTTCGCCGCCGCTCTGGCCGCCGACCACCACGGGGTGGACCTGCTCGTCAACAACGCGGGAGTCGGCTTCGCCGGTGCGCCGCCCACGGTCGAGGGTTTCGAGGGGGCGCTGGGGGTGAACCACCTCGGCCACTTCGTGCTCACCGGGCTGCTGATGCCGGTGCTGGAGCGGGGGAGCGGATCGAGGGTGCTCACGGTGGCCTCCGACTTCGCCCGGTACGGCCGGCTCGACCCGGACCGGCTGGACACCCACCTCTCCCCAGCCCGCGCCTACGCGCGCTCCAAACTGGCCAACGTCCTCTTCGGCGCCGAACTCGACCGGTTGCTGCGTGACGGCGGCTCCCCGGTGCGCAGCGTGCTGGCCCATCCGGGGATGACCCGCACTCCCATCCACGGCCGGGTGACCTCGGTGGTGGCGCGACTGGCGTTCGCCACGCCCGCCCAGCTGTTCGGCAGGAGCGTGGAGGAGGGTGCGCGGCCCCTGCTCCACGCGGCGGTGGGGCCGGAGCCCGAACCCGACGTCATGACGGGCCCCGGAGCGGGCCGGCGACCGCCCTCCGCGACACCCCTCACCGGTCGTCTCGCGGACCGCGAGCTGGCGGCGCGGCTGTGGGCGGCCTCGGAACGTCTCACCGGCGTCAGCTACCCGAGGGCCGTCGCCGCGCCGGACCGGGGCGCCGGGCGGCGGGACGACCGGTGAGGGCGGGGCCGGCGGTACGGCGCACCCCGGTCCGCGGGTGCCGCCGCTCCAGTTCCGCTCGTCGGAACGAGGGCTTCCCGGCCCCGGTGGCGGCCGCCGGTCCGTTGTCGTCGAGGTTGGTGAATCACCGACCCGGGGATTCGGGATCCGCTGCTCCCTGGTGACCGTTCGCGTTGGCCGCTCCGTCGGTAACGAGGTGAACAGCCGTCGTTCGGGTGAAAGAATGTCGTTGAGTTCACTATCGGTCGTCCATTTCGGCCTGGATTTCGCCGTTCCGATCCGGCGTTCCTGGCGGTCGCCCTCACATGGGCGTACGCGCCGGGCAGGTCAACGAACTTAAACAGTTTATGTGGCGGAAACAATTCGTTCTCGTCGGCGGCGACGAATTCGCTCCGTTGGGCTGAATGGCTTCTTGTGGCGTCGTCGGATTCGTCGGTTAGCTCGAAGGGACCACAGGCCCGGCTCCGAATTCCCGAAGCCGGGCGCCGTCCTGTTCGAGGAGGGTTGGTGTCCCACAGACGTAGTCCCGCCAGCCGGGAACGCAACTCCGTCAGAACGTCCCGAGGCCGAGCCGGTACCGCCGTCACGGCGTTGACCGCGATCACGGCAGCGCTCGTCGTGCCCCCGGCCGCCTCGGCCCAGGATGACGCCGCCGGCGACGTCCTCTCCGTCGATTCCGCCGTCACCCGTGCCCTGGATGCCAAGGGCAGCTCCGACGTCTGGCTCGTCCTGGAGGACCGGGCCGACCTCAGCGCCGCCGCCGAGACCACCGGCTGGGTGGAACGGGGCGAGGCGGTCGTGTCGGCCCTGCGCGACCACGCGGCCCGAACCCAGAAGCAGGTGATCGGGCATCTGACCGAGGCCGATGCCGAGTTCAGCTCCTTCTGGATCTCCAACCGCGTCCTGGTCCGCGACGCCACCCGGGAGTTGCTGACCGGGCTCGACCGGTCCTCCGGTGTCTCACGGGTCACCCTGCCCGTCACCCTCGACGCGCCGGAACCGGTGGAGGAACGGCCAGCCCGGGTGTCGGTGGACGCCCTGGAGTGGGGGGTCGCCGAGATCAACGCCGACGCCGTGTGGAGCGACTACGGCGTCCGGGGTGAGGGCATCACCGTCGGCAGCATCGACACCGGGGCCCAGTACGACCACCCCGCCCTCGTGGACAGCTACCGGGGCAATCTGGGATCCGGCTTCGACCACGACCACAACTGGTTCGACCCGGCCTCGGTCTGCGGCAGCCCTTCCCCCGCCCCCTGCGACAACAACAGCCACGGCACCCACGTCACCGGCACCATGACCGGTGACGACGGTGGGGACAACCAGATCGGCGTCGCGCCCGGTGCCCAGTGGATCGCGGCGAAGGGCTGCGAGGCCAACGGGTGCACCGACGCCTCGCTGTTGGCCTCCGGGCAGTGGATGCTCGCCCCCACCGACCTGGCCGGTGAGAACCCGCGTGCCGACCTGCGCCCCCACGTGGTGAACAACTCCTGGGGCGCCTCCAACGGGCCGATCATCGACCCCTGGTACGACGACGTGGTCGCCGCCTGGAACGCCTCCGGAATCTTCGGGCTGTTCTCCAACGGCAACTCCGGGCCCAGCTGCGACACGGCAGGGTCGCCAGCCGACTCCCGGTACTCCTACGGCGTCGGCGCCTACGGGTCCACCGGGTCGATCGCCAGCTTCTCCAGCCGGGGACCCGGGTTCGACGGTGAGATCCGACCGCACATCTCCGCCCCCGGCGTGAGCGTCCGGTCGGCCACCCCCAACAGCTCCTACGGGCTCAAGAGCGGCACCTCGATGGCCGCGCCGCACGTCGCCGGTGCCGTCGCGCTGCTGTGGTCCTCGGCGCCCAGCCTCGTCGGGGACGTCGAGTCCACCCGGGACCTGCTCAACGGCAGCGCCATCGCGGTGGACGACACCAGCTGCGGTGGGACTCCGGAGAACAACAACGTCTGGGGCCACGGCAAGCTCGACGTGCTCGCGGCGGTCGGCGCGGCGCCCCGCGGCGACACCGGGGTCCTCGCCGGCAGCGTCACCAACTCCGCCACCGGGGACCCGGTGGCCGGGGCCCGCGTCTCGCTGGCCGGCCCGCTGGAGCGCGCCACCTCCGCCGACGCGGAGGGCCGGTTCTCCGCGACGGTGTCGGTCGGGGAGTACGAGGTCACCGTGTCGGCCTTCGGCTACGGCGAGTCCACCAGCACCGCCACGGTCTCGCTCGACGAGACCACGTCCCTGGAGTTCGAACTCGACCCCGTGCCGACGCGGTCGCTGGTGGGTGAGGTGACCGACGCCAGGGGCGCACCGCTGCCCGGTGCGACGGTCGTGTTCGACGACCACGTCCTGCCCGCCGTCACCACCGACGACGAGGGCGGTTACGCCTTCGACGCGGTGCCCGAGGGCAGCTACGCCCTCACCGCGGCCGGCTCCGCCTGCGTCGAACCGGTGACCCGCGAGACCGTCGTCTCCGGTTTCACCAGGGTGCTGAACTTCCGGCTGCCCGACGTCACCGACGAGTACGGGCACTCCTGCCGGGTCGGCCAGGGCGACTACACCGAGGGCGAGACCAGGTTGGCGCTGACCGGCGACGACCGTTCGGAGACCGTCGACCTGCCCTTCGACTTCGACTTCTACGGCGAGACCTACGGCAGCGCGGCCGTCTCCACCAACGGCTTCCTCGCCTTCGAGGGCCCGGCGACGGCGTTCCTGAACGGGGCGCTGCCCAGCGCCTCGGCGCCGAACGCCGCCGTCTACCCGTTCTGGGACGACCTGAATGCCGACGCGAACTCCGGCATCTACACCCGGACGGCCGGGGAGGCCCCGAACAGGACCTTCCTCGTGGAGTGGCGCGAACTCACGTTCTTCGGCAGCGGCTCCCGGCGGGTGGACTTCGGGGTGACGCTCCACGAGGGCGGTGACATCGTCTTCGACTACCGCGACCTGGGCGAGGACGACGCCATCGAGCGGGGCGCCTCCGCGACGGTCGGCATCGAGAACGCCTCGGGGACCGTCGCCCTCCAGTTCTCCCACAACGCGGCCAGCCTGCGGTCAGGCAGCTCGATCACCTTCAGCCTGCCCGACAGCGGGTTCGTGACCGGTGCCGTCGTCGACGGCAACGACGGCGGGCCGGTGGCCGGGGCGCTGGTCGAGTTCCTCCAGCGCGGTGAGGTCGTGTCGACCACACGCACCGGGGACGACGGCACGTACCGCAGGCAGCTGCCCCTCGGCTACTACACGGTGGCGGTCAGCAAGGAGAACTACGTCGCGACCACCGGCACCGCCTACGTGGGCGAGTCCGGGGAACGGGTCAGCCACGACGCGACGCTGCGCACCAGCCGGGGCGCCACCAGCGTCGACCGGCTGGAGTGGCTGCTGCCCGGGGACACCACCCGGGAGGCCGAGATCACCGTGACCAACGTCGGCACCGAGCTGCTGACCTGGGAACTCACGCCCGACCCCGAGGCGGGCCCCGCCTCCAGGGCCATCGGGGTGCCCTGGCTGTCCCACGAGCTCACCAGTGGACAGCTGCGGCCCGGCCGGGCGGTCACCCTCGGGTTGGAGGTCGACACCGGCGGGCTCGCCCCTGGTGTCCACGAGGGGGTGGTGGCCTTCCGGACCAACGGTGGCCGGCAGGCGGTGCTGCGGGTGCCGGTGCGGCTCGTCGTGTCCGCGCACTGGCAGGCGGTGAACCCCGCCGGTGCCGCGCACACCGACTCGACCGGCATCGAGTGGGTCGCCGACCAGGCGTACCAGACGGGCTCCTTCGGGTATCTCGGTGACGACGTCACGACCGCCGAGGTCGACGAGTCGGTCGACATCCGGGACACCCGGGAGGACGCGGTCTACCGGAGTCAACTCGTGGGGCTGGAGGGCTACCGCTTCGACGCGCTGCCGGCCGGGACCTACGAACTGACGCTCGGTTTCGCCGAACTCGACCGGTCCCCCCGCCTCGACTGGCGTCGTTTCGACGTCCAGCTCAACGGGCGGTACGTGCTCGTCGGCCACGACATCGCCGAAGCGGTCGGGGGACTGCGTGCCGACGAGCACACCACCACGGTCACCGTGGAGGAGGGCGGGTCGGTGGACCTGCGTTTCCTCGCCCGGCGGGGTTACGAGCCGCCGGTGCTCAACGCCGTCCAGCTGGTGCACCGACCTGACCTGTGAGCCGGTGGAGGTGACGTCGTCCGAGTCCCGGACGGCGGGGTGCGTGGGCGTCGGGGGAGACCCGGCGCCCCCTCCTCGCGTACCGCTCCCCGTCGCGGGTGAGTCCCGCCGTGCTCGGCCGAGGGCGACGGGGCGACGGGGCGACGGGGACGGCGTTCCTGGTGCGCGGGTCCGGTGCCGAGGCCCGTTCGGCCCCGTTCGGCCCGTTCGGCCAGTCCCTCCCGCCGTCCTGAGGGGGCGGGTACCGAGGACCAACCCACCGCTGCCCGGGGCCGGGGCGGCACACCAGCGGACCACGATGGACACCGGCACGACTCCACCGCCGACTGCCGCCTCCCCGCACCGCGAGGGCGAGGTGGCATGTCGGATCAGGCGACGTTCTCCTCCGCGGCCCGCGCCGCGCGTTCCCGCACCCGCGCTCGCTGCGGTTCGACCGTGTACTTCGGATCGCGCGCCGACTCCATCCCGGCGTGGAACACGCCGAACCGGGTGCAGGCCGATCCGACGAGCAGCGCGGCGCCGCACACGCCCGCCGCCACCCGGCTCCGGCGGCCGAGGAGCGCGCCGCCGACCGCACCGGCCACGGTCAACGCCTTCGCCGCCTTCATCAACCGGCCGCCCCACCCGGTGCGGTAGGGCTCGGCGACCATGCCCATCCGCCGTTCCATGCGCGCGGTGGCGGCGAGCTCGCCCGCCGCCGCGAGGACCGCCGCGCGGCGGGCCGGCCCGGTCTGGGCGGTCGGCGCGGCGATCATCGACGCACCCGAGGCGGCCAGCGCGGCCGAGGAGACGAAGACGAACGGGAGTTCGCGGTGGCCCTCATGCCAGGCGGGGACGGCGGTGTCGGCGGCCAGCGCGGCCGTGTAGGCGGCCACCAGCGGTCCCAGCACGGCCGCCGTCGCCGTCGCGGTCGCCCCGATCCTGGGGAACCAGCCGGTGAGGTCCGTGATCGCGGCCGCTCCGGCCGCCGGACCGTAGGCGGCCAGCAGCCAGGAGCCGACGCTCATCGGCGAGGTGATCTTGAAGACGCGGAGCATGTTCAGGAAGCGGGCGGGGCGCCCCAGGTCGTGCACCAGGGCCACGACCGACCCGGACACCGCGCCGAGCGCCACGAGCTTGGCCGGCCTGGCCAGACCGGGCCGGTTCGTCCAGTGCCCGCCGGCGGCGAGGACCGACGACCCCCCTGCCAGGCCGCCGAGGAAGAAGTACCCGGCGATGTCGGTGGCCGCCCAGCGGGGCGGGTTCAGCACGGGCAGCCCGTAGTAGGAGTCCGGGCTGTACTCGGGAGCCGCGGTCCGCTGCCCCCGGGGCCGCCACCGCTGTTCCCCGGTGCCCCCGACGCGGGCCTCCCGCCCGGGGTGCGCCCCCCTGATGCCGTCCCTGGTGACGTCCGACGTGCTCATGACCGCCTCCCGACGAACATCGCGGCCAGTCCACCGAGCATGGTCGCGGCGGCCACGCCCACGTGCGCCCACATCCGGGGCAGGTCCCTGGTCGTCACCACCGGGTCGGGGGGCAGCCCGTACACCTCGGGTTCGTCCAGCAGCAGGAAGAACGCACCGTCCCCGCCGACGCCGTCCTCCGGGTCGTGGCCGTACAGCCGGGCCGAACCGACGCCGTCACCGTGCAGTTGTTCCACCCGGGCGGCCGCCCGCTCGCGCAGCTCGTCCAGTTCCCCGAACTGGATGGAGTCAGTCGGGCAGGCCTTGGCGCAGGCGGGCTCCATGCCCACGCCGACCCGGTCATAGCACAGGGTGCACTTCCAGGCGCGGCCGTCGTCCGGTCGCTGGTCGATGACCCCGTAGGGGCAGGCCGGCACGCAGTAGCCGCAGCCGTTGCAGATGTCCTCCTGCACGACGACGGTGCCGAACTCGGTGCGGAACAGCGAACCGGTCGGGCAGACGTCGAGGCACGCGGCGTGGGTGCAGTGCTTGCACACGTCGGACGCCATCAACCATCGCAGGTCGGTGTCGCCCGCCGATCCGCCGTCGCCTCCCCGGCCGGGCTGTTCGGGGACCAGCGGCGCCGGCCACCCGCCCTGTTCGGGGACGGTGACGCCCTGGGCGGCGGCGGCCAGCGCGTCCACACCCCGGTGCGACTCGTCGGGCGGGGGCCCCACCAGGGGTTTGCGCTGTTCGACGAACGCGACGTGCCGCCAGCTGTCCGCTCCCAGCCGGCCGGTGTTGTCGAAGGACATGCCCGTCAGCTCCAGGCCGTCCTCCGGGATCGCGTTCCACTCCTTGCAGGCCACCTCGCAGGCCTTGCACCCGATGCACACCGAGGTGTCGGTGAAGAAGCCGTAGCGCGGGGGTGCGTCGCGGTGGCCGGCGGAGGCCGCGACGTGCGGGTCCGGTCCGGAGAACTGGTTGGTCGGCACGGCGCTCAGGCCTCCGTTCCGGTGGTTTCGGTGACGCCCGCTCGCCGCCGGTAGTCCTCCACGTAGCGGCGCAGCGCGGCGCCGCGGGGACGTCGCCCGGGGCGGATGTCCGCCGTCCAGGCCTTGACCTCCTGGATGTGGGCGTTGGGGTCGAGGGTGATGGAGGACAGCTCGTTGGCGGAGTCGCCGGTGGTGTAGCCGTTGGGACCCCAGTGGTAGGGCATCCCGATCTGGTGGACGGTCCGGCCCTGCACGAACAGGGGCGTCATCCGGTCGGTGACCACCACCCTGGCCTCGATGGCGTTGCGGGCCGTCACGATGGTGGCCCACCCGTGGTGTTCCAGCCCGCGTTCCTCGGCCAACTCCGGTGAGACCTCGCAGAAGAACTCGGGTTGGAGTTCGGCCAGGTAGGGCTGCCACCGCGTCATGCCGCCCGCGGTGAAGTGCTCGGTGAGCCGGTAGGTGGTGACCACGTACGGGTACACCTCGGCGCCCGGCTCGTCCCCGCTGGGCTGGTAGCGGTTGTCCTCCCGGGAGTTGGCCAGCCGCACCGGGTTGCGCTGCTGCGGGTACAGCAGGTTCGGGAACGGGGACTCCTGGGGCTCGTAGTGGGTGGGCAGCGGCCCGTCCACCAGGCCCGCCGGCGTGTACAGCCAGCCCTTGCCGTCGGCCTGCATGATGAACGGGTCGACCCCGGAGATCGCCTCCACACCGCGCGCCTCGGGGGCCGGCCGGTAGGAGGGGGGACGGTCGGCGATGAAGTCGATGCTGTCGTGGCCGGTCCAGCGGCCCGCCTCCTCGTCCCACCACACCAGGGCCTTGCGTTCGCTCCACGGCCGGCCCTCCGGGTCCGCCGACGCCCTGCTGTACAGGGTGCGGCGGTTCTGCGGCCACGCCCACCCCCACTCCGAGCCCGTCCAGTTCTGCTCGCGGTGCGGTCGCCGGCGGGCGGCCTGGTTGACCCCGTCCTGGTAGACCCCGCAGTAGATCCAGCAGCCGCACGAGGTGGAGCCGTCGTCCCTGATGTCGTCGTAGCCCGACAGCGGCCGCCCCTCGGCGTCCCAGCCGTTGATCTCGGCCAGGACCGCCTCGGCGTTGGGGTCACCCAGCGTGCCTTCCAGTGGGTAGTCCCAGGTCAGGTCCAGGATGGGGCGGTCCATCGGCTCGGTGGAGCCGGCGAGCCGTTCCCGGATGCGCCGCCCGAGGTGGTAGATGAACCACATGTCGCTGCGGGCCTCGCCGTCGGGTTCCTTCGCCTGGTGCTTCCACTGCAACAGCCGGTTGGTGTTGGTGAAACTGCCGGACTTCTCGATGTGCGCCGCCGCGGGGAAGAAGAACACCTCGGTGCCGATCTCGGTGCTGCGCAGCTCGCCGGTCTCGATCTCGGGCCCGTCCTGCCACCACGTCGCGCTCTCGATGAGGGAGAAGTCCCGCACCACCAACCAGTCCAGGTTGGCCATGCCCAGCCGCTGCATGCGGGAGTTCGCCGAGCCCACCGCCGGGTTCTCGCCGAGCAGGAAGTAGCCACGGCAGATGCCGTCCCGCTGGGCCATCACCGTGTCGTAGGTGCTGTGCCCGCCGGTCAACCGGGGCAGGTAGTCGAAGCAGTAGTCGTTCTCCTCGGTGGCCGCCGGCCCCCACCAGGCCTTGAGCAGACTGACCACGTAGGCCCGCATGTTCGCCCAGTAGCCCTTGTCGGCGGCGTCGGAGGAGATGAAGTGGTTTAGGTCCTCGTGCAGGTGGGCGTGGGGCATCGGGATGTAGCCGGGCAGCAGGTCGAAGAGGGTCGGGATGTCGCTGGAACCCTGGATGCTGGCGTGTCCCCGCAGCGCCAGGATGCCCCCGCCGGGGCGACCGATGTTGCCCAGCAGCAGCTGGAGGATCGAGGCCGCGCGGATGTACTGGGCGCCGACGCTGTGCTGGGTCCAGCCCACGGCGTAGGCGAACGCCGTGGTGCGGTCGCGTCCCGAGTTGCTGGTGATCTCCTCGCAGACCCGCAGGAACTTCTCCCGGGGGATCCCGCACACCTGTTCCACCATCTCCGGGGTGTAGCGGGCGTAGTGCCGACGCAGGACCTGGAAGACGCAGCGCGGGTGTTGGAGGGTCTCGTCGCGGAGCGGTTCCCCGTGCAGGGCGGGACCGCCGAAGCCGTGCGACTCGGGGTGACCGGAGGACTGCATGTCCCGCCCGGGGTGCCGTGGCTCGTCGACGCTACGCTTGCCCGCCGCCGAGGCGACGCGCACTCCCTCGTACTGCCAGGAGTCGACGTCGTAGGTGCCGTCCTCGCGGTCGAACCCGCCGAAGAGGCCGTCGAGGTCCTCGGTGTCCTGGAAGTCCTCGTGGACCAGCATCGCCGCGTTCGTGTAGTTGACCACGTAGTCGTGGAAGTACTTCCCGGTGCTCAGGACGTGGTTGATGATGCCGCCGAGGAAGGCGATGTCCGTGCCGGCGCGGATCGGGACGTAGAGGTCGGCCAGCGCGCTGGTCCGGCTGAACCGGGGGTCGACGTGGATGACGGTGGCGCCCCGGGCCTTGGCCTCCATGACCCACTGGAACCCCACCGGGTGGGCCTCGGCGAAGTTCGACCCCTCGATGATGATGCAGTCGGAGTGCTGGAGGTCCTGCAGGTAGGTGGTGCCGCCACCCCGCCCGAAGGAGGTGCCCAGGCCGGCGACGGTGGAGCTGTGGCACACCCTGGCCTGGTTCTCCACCTGGACGATGCCCAGGGCGGTGAACAGCTTCTTGATGAGGTAGTTCTCCTCGTTGTCCAGCGTCGCCCCGCCGAGGCTGGCGATGCCGAGGGTGCGTCGGGTGCGGGACCCGTCCACCTCCTCCTGCCAGTTCTCCCGTCGTGTCCTGATCACCCGCTCGGCCACCATGTCCATGGCCGTCTCCAGGTCGAGCGGTTCCCACTCGGTGCCGTACGGCCTGCGGTACAGCACTTCGTGCCGCCGTGAGGACCCCGTGGTCAGCTGGAGGCTCGCCGAGCCCTTGGGGCAGAGCCGGCCCCGGCTGACCGGTGAGTCCGGGTCCCCCTCGATATGGGTGACCCGTCCGTCCTGGACGTAGACGTTCTGGCCGCAGCCGACCGCGCAGTAGGGGCAGATCGACTTGGACACCTTGTCCGCCGTCGCCACCCTGGGTCGTAGGGACTCGGTTTCGCGGGACACGGCGGCCGCGCCGCGTCCCAGGCGGTCGGGGCCCGTGAGCTGCCGGAACACCGGCCAGTCGAGCCAGCGGGGAGTCGCCACCGGGACCTCCTCGGATACGGCCCCCCGTGGGGCCGTGGGCCTGTCGTCTCCAGCTTCGGCCCGTGGGCCGTTCCCCGCCCTACGAGGCGTGCCGCCGCTGGTCGGGGTCGGACAGGACGCGGTGGGCCGTCCACCAGCGCACCTCGTCGTGGCTGTCGGGCGTGTGCTCCAGCGCGTTCACCAACCGTTGACTACGCGAACGGGTGAGTCCCAGCCGCACCGCGGTGGGGGGCGGTTCGGTGTGGTCGCCGTCGGCTGGTTCCCCGGTGGCGATCAGGTAGGCGAGCCCGGGCGGAACCCGTAGGGCGCGGCCGGCCCGCTCGTAGTCGTGCCCGGCGGCGAGCAGGGCACGGGTCTGCTGCTGTGTGGGCATCTCGCTCCCAGTTGGCGTCGTCGGGGGAGTGTCACCTTGACACCTGCCCTGCCCGGTGCGAAGCGGCGCTAAACACCGCTCCTCGCCATCGGGTGGCGGGACCGGGCCGTGGCGGGCCCCGGTGGGGGAGCGGGAGGGGGAGCGCGAGGGGCGGCGCCGTCCGGCGCGGCGGAGGGCGGTGACCCGGCCGTGACCGGGTGCTCTCCCACCCGGCACGGCTCGCGCCGGCGACGCGGAACACCAGGGCAGCGGCTGCCGGACCGGCGCGGTGGCGGAACCGGATCCGGGAGGGGACATCACCTGACGGGGGCCAGTGGAATGCCGTGGACCGGTTCCCGGCGGGTTGATTTTTCCCTTTCCGCCGGTCTGGGGACATCGACGATGCCCGCGCCACCCACGGTCGGACGCCGCTCCGCGGAACGGTCCTGGTACGGCTAGATACGTGGTCGCCTGGTGGGACCCGTGTGCTCACGGTGGCCAGTGATCGGCGTCATCGCGTGCCCGTTGGTCGTTGTCGGGCTTGTTCCGCCGATCCCGGGAATCGTCCGCGCGAATCGAGGGCAGGCGGACGACAAGGGGCTCGCGGTGGCCGGCGCCGCCCTCTCCGCCGTTCGACCCGCCCCGTGCGTGAGGTGGGTGGTCGCCGTGGACGACGCCGGGGAGCGGGTTCGCGCCCTCTCCTCGTCCACCCTGGTGCGGCGATCCAGCCCGGAGAGGTCAGGGGCAGCGGGCGGCTCGGACCCGGGTGGTGCCCGGTGGCCAGCCGCGCGGTGCGGCGGCCACCGGATCCCGGTCGCGGGGGCTCAGGCCCAGGGGTTCAGCCCGGAACGGTCCGGTCGCACCCCGTCGGTGTCGGGGACGAACCCGCCCCGGTCGACCTCGGACTCGTCGTAGTCGTCCAGGGTCGTCGTCCCGCCGTGGCCCACCTGGTCGCTGTAGGCCAACCGGCCGTCCTGGCTGATCACCACCATGTCCCCCTGGTCGACCGACTGGCGGACCTGGCTGGCGATCTGTTCGGGACTGGCGTTCGGGTTGGACGTGCCGATCTCCCGGCCGCGTTCGTTGTTGTACAGGTCCATCGCCTCGGGGTACCGACCGTTCTCGGGTTTCCGTTCGTGCGCCGTGGCGAAGGCCTCGGACCACTCGGCCCCGAATTCCTGGGTCATCCTGGCGTTCCAGTAGGCGTGCCGGAAGGCGTCCACGTGGTTGTGCGTGGTGTTGTCCGGGTCGCCGAACTGCTGTTCGCTCACGACGTAGGCCTCCTGCTGGAGGCGGTACCAGGTGTACATCTCGTCCGGCCGCAGCTGGAGGAAGAGGTCCAGTTCCTCCTGGGTCCACTTGCTGCTGGGCACCGAGAACCCCAGCCTCTCCAGGATGGGGTTGATGACGTCGACCAGCTCGGGTGGTGGGAAGTCCACCAGCTCGTACTCGGACGCGGCGACCTGGTAGCGGTTGAGGATGTCCTCCAACGACTCGCGGCCGTCGGGTGTCAGCGCCACCACGTCGTCGCCGCCGAGGGAAATGCTCCGCAGCTCCGCCGCCGCGGCCCGGTTCTCCTGGGCCAGTGCCGTGAGGAGGGTCGCGGCGGCCGTCGCGACGCGCCTGGTGGCGACGGCGAACTCGTGCAGCGCCTCCTCGTCGTCATCGGGAACGTCGGCGGCGCGGGCGGCGAGGTCGGCCACGTTGTCGAGGATCGCGGTGTGGTCCTCCTTCGCCGAGGCCAGGTTGGTGGACAACGAGGAGAGCACCCCGGCGGCGCGGGTGAACAGCTCCGAGTCCTGGAGCAGCGCGGACCGCTGCTTGGTGATGGCGCCCACCGCCGAGGACGCGGCGGAGCCGGTCCACGCGGCCTCCAGCTCGCTCGCCGCCGAGGACAGCCCGTCGGAGGCCGCCGTCTCGGTGGCCTCCGCCGTTCGCGTGCAGCTGATCCGCAGGTCCTCGATGGCCTCCGCGTCACCACCCAGCTCGCCGATCTTGGCCGGCAGGTCCCCGAGCACCGAACGGACGTTGTTCCCGCTGACCGAGCCGGCGATCGAGCCGAGGCTCGCCGCCCGGTCCTCCAGCTCCTCCACCGCCACCTGGCTCACACCGACACCCCCTTGCCGTCGAAGGCGCGGGCGCGTTCGTCGTCGATGTCGGTGTAGGTCTCCGAGCTCCGCCGGACACCCTCACCGAGCTCGCCGACCCGCTCGGAGTGCCCGAGCAAGGTGCCCGCCAGGTTGCGCGCCAGGTCGTCGAAGGCCTCCGCGCAGTCCGAGGTGGTGAACGCGCCACCCCCGCCGCCGGTGCCGGACTTCCACGAGCGGCACACCGCGTCGAGGTCCTCGGACAGGGTCGACAACGAGTCACCCACGGCGGCCAGTTCCTCCTCGGCCACCTCGAAACCGGACATGGTCACCTCTGTCGAGTTCGGTGTCCCAGCCCCCTGAGCGGTCCCGCCGCACAGCGCCCCCTGACGTGGGATGGACCGCCGCTCTGGCACGGAACGAGTAGTTATCACAAGCAGTATCACTGGCCGTGTGCGGCGGCGAGGCCGCACCCCGGCGAAACCGGTCGTTCGGTGAGCCTCCCCGGGGGGAACCGCTCAGTGATACGACCGAGCCGACGGCCCACGGATCAGCCATTCCCGGGAGGTGCCGGCCGGCCCGGTCCCGGCACGGCGAACGGGTGTCGGCGGGACGAACCCGCCGACACCCGCACCGGAGAGGACCGCCGCCGTGGCGTCAGTCGTCCGCGAGCGCCTGCATCGGGGAACTCCTCGCGGCCTTGCGCGCCGGGATCAGCGCGGCCAGCAGCGCCATCGCGATCATCGCGACCAGCACGGCCCCCAACTGGCCCCACGGGATGGCCATCATGGGCACGTCGGAGAGCGCCGAGGCGACCATCGCCGCGTAGGCACTGCCCAGGGTGATCCCGATGACCGTGGCGTACACGCCCAGCAGGGCGCCCTCCCAGGTGAGCATCGACCGCAGTCGGCCGCCACGCAGCCCCAACGCCCGGAGCAGGCCGTATTCCTGGCCGCGCTCCACCACCGACAGCGACAGCGTGGTCGCCACCCCGACCATCGCGACGATGACCGTGATCCCGACCAGGCCCAACGCCACCAACCGCAGGTTGCCGATGATCTCCTCGAACGCCTCCCGCTCCTCGGCCGGGTAGAACAGGCTGAGGTTCGGGTCGATGGGCACGGTCGCCTCCAGCGCCTGCTGGAGCGCGTCGAGTTCGATCGCCTCGTCCGCCGCGATCAGCAGCCGGAACGGGTCGAGGTCGGGCATGAGGGTGCGCAGGTCGTCCGGGTGGATCGAGACGAACCCGAGCGTGCCCCCCTGCCGGTAGATCGCCTGGACCGTCAGCTCCACGGTCCGACCCTCGGCGCCCACCGTGACCGTGTCACCGACGGACAGGCCGTGGTCGTCGGCCACCCGCTGGTAGAGCGCCACCGAACCCTGGCCCCACTCCGAGAAGTCCCCGGAGGCGATGTTGCGGGTGAGGTTGGGAATCGCGGGGACGTCCACACTGGACACCCACTCCTCCACGACGTCCGTCCCGTAGTCCACGTCCAGCGGGGTCTCCCAGAGGGGCGTGACGGCGCTGACACCGGGCGCGGCGGCCAGGTCGTCCACCAGCTGCTGGTCGAGCAGCCCGTCAACCTCCTCCTGGTTGGAGAAGTCGCTCACCATCGCGTCAGCGGGCATCGACGCCCGCAGCTGCTCGTCCGCGCCGGCCTGCATGCTGCTCAACCCGACGAGCACGGCGCTGACCAGGGTCACGCCGAGGGCGAACACCGAGGCGGTGGTCGCCGAGCGGCGCGGCGCGCGACCGGTGTTGCGGGCCGCCAACCGACCGGCGATCCCGCCCGCCGCCCCGGCCGGCCTCTCGACCAGGCGCGTCATGATGCGCACCAACAGCGGTCCGGCTGCCAGCACGGCGCCGAACAGCAACACCCCGGAGGCCATGACGGCCAGCACGAACAGTTGGCCCTCGTTGGTGCCCATCATCAGCCCCAGGGCGAGCAGACCCAGCGCCCCCAGCAGGAGCAGGACGCCGAGGGTGGTGCGCAACCTGCCTACCCGGGACTCGCTGTCGGCCAGCGGAGCGGAGCTCATGGCCGCCACCGGGGGGATCCTCGCGCCCTTGATCGCGGGGAAGACCGCGGCGACCACGGAGAGCAGCACCGCGGCGAGGACGCAGAGGAGCAGGCTCGGTACCGACACCGTCAGCGGGGGCATGGTGGCGGTGACGAACAGGTCCGCGATGGCCAGCCCGGCCGTGCCCGCGCCGACGGCGGCGAGGGCACCGCTCAGCCCGGCGAGGCCACCGGAGATGACCGCCTCCACCAGCAGCGCGCGCACGATCTGCCCGGGATGCGCGCCGATGCAGCGCAACATGGCGGTGCGCTGGCGGCTGCGCGCCAGCAGGATGCGGTAGGTGGAGGCGACGATGATCGCCGCCGCCAGCATCGCGATCACCACGAAGATCGACAACACCAGGAAGATCGAGTCGGCCTGCCGGGCGGCGGACCGCATGTCCTCGTCCCGGACCTGTTGACCGGAGTTCACCAGCACGGAGGTGCCGAGGTCGTCCTGGATGGCGGACACCAGGTCGCCCTCGTCCTGGCTACCGGCCACCAGCAGCTGGTAGAACCCGTCGGTCTCGGACCAGTCGGCGAAGGTGTCCTCGCTGGTCATCACGCTGTAGCTGCCCTGAGGGCTGTCCCGCACCAGACCACTGAGGGTGGCCGTGACCGTCTTCTGGTCCGCCTCGGTGTAGAGGACCACCTCGAACTGGTCGCCGATCGCGAAGTCCAGCTCCTCGGCCAGCGAGCGGCTGAGCAGCACCTCGTCGGTACCCGGAGCCGACCCCTCCTCCACCGTGTGCATCGCCAACGGGCCCTCGACGGGGGAGGTGCGCAACACGTAGTTGTTGCGCCCGATGGCGATGGAGACCCCGCTACCGGACGGCGCGACCTGGTCGACGCCCGGCATGGCCGCGACCCGTTGGATCTGCTCGTCGGTGAGCACCCACGGTTCCTCGACGGCGTCGACGACCGCGTCGGTCTCCTCGCTCACCGAGACGGTGCTGCGGATGAACTCGTCGCGGAGGGTGTCGGTGAACAGCATGGTGCCCGCCGCGAAGAACGTGGCGATGGCGATGGCGATACCGGTCAGCAGGATCCGCGAGGGCCGCTGTCGGATCTGCGCGAGTGATGCCTTGCCCAGTCCCATCGTTCACCTGCTCAGTTCGTCGAGGGCGGCGAGCACGTCCTGCCGGGACGGCCGGCGCAGCTCCCCCGCGATCCGACCGTCGGCCAACAGCACGACCCGGTCGGCCGCCGCCGCGGCGGAGGGGTCGTGGGTGACCATCACGATGGTCTGGCCGAAGTCCCCGGTCGACCTGCGCAGGAACTCCAGCACCTCCCGGCCCGACGACGAGTCCAGGTTGCCGGTCGGCTCGTCGGCGAACACCACGTCCGGCCTGGTCGCCAGTGCCCGGGCGATCGCCACCCGCTGCTGCTGACCGCCGGAGAGCTGCGACGGGCGGTGCCCCAGCCGGGGGCGGATGCCGAGGATGTCGATGACGGTCCTCAGCCACTCCTGGTCCGGCGAGCGGCCGGCGATGCTGAACGGCAGCAGGATGTTGTCCTCCGCCGTGAGCTCCGAGAGCAGGTTGAACTTCTGGAAGATGAACCCGATGCGGTCCCGCCGCAGGTCGGTGAGCTGCCGTTCCCGCAGGGAGGTGATCTCGGTGCCGCCGACGGTGATCGACCCGCTGGTGGGCCGGTCCAGACCGGCCATGCAGTGCATCAGCGTGGACTTGCCCGAGCCCGAGGGACCCATGACGGCGGTGAACTCGCTCTCGGCGACGCCGAGGCTGACCCCGCGCAACGCGTGCACCTGGGTGTCGGCGCTGCCGTACACCTTCGACACGTCGGTGGCCGCCACGATCGTCCCGGTGGCGGTGGTGGTGGATGACATGGTGTTCCGTCCTTTCGTCCGTGTTCTCCCTTCGTCGAGTCGCCTCAGCCGGTCGGGCGGCTCCCTCCGCGCGCGCGGGGGGCAGCGGACCTGGGGGACCGCCCCGGTGGGGTGCTGGCTCCGTCCGGACCGCGTCCGTGCGATGACGGGCCGTGCCAGGCCCGTGGACCGGTCGCCTCGGGCATCCGGAACGCGGTGGTTCCGGGAACCGGGCCGGTGGTGGTGGCGGAGCGCATCGTCGTCCTTCTCGATCGGAGGGGTCGGTGTGCGTACAGCCTGGCCGTGAACCCCTGTCCCGCAGATCAGCCGAACGGCCAGGCACGGGAGGCCCCCTCGGCCGAAAGTCGTAGCCAGGGTTGTCACCGAGCCACCCCAGGACCGGGACCAGGGGCCTGCTCCGGGGCCTTCCCGACGTCGACCAGGCCCTCCGACCGGTTGGCTGAGGGGGTGAGAAGAACTCCCCAGTCCCCGCAGTCCCGGCGCCGGTGGCCGCGCCCGCGCACCGTGGTGACCGCGCTCCTGGCGCTCTCCCTCGTGGGGGTGATCCTGCTCGCGGCGGGCTTCGCGATCGGCTACCAGGTCGTGCGGCGCGACAACCTGGGCCAGCTGGACTTCGCGACACCGCTGGTCGTACCACCCCTCCTCGAACCGGAGACCGACGAGGAAGGCCGCCAGGCCTTCGACCTGCGGCTGAGGACAGGGGCCTCCGAGCTGCTGCCCGGCACGCGGACGGTGACCTGGGGGGTGAACGGGGACCACCTCGGCCCGACCCTGCGGATGCGGCGCGGCGACCACGTCGCCGTGCGGGTCACCAACGAGCTCTCCGAGGCGTCCTCGCTGCACTGGCACGGGATGCGGGTCCCGGCCCGCATGGACGGGGGACCCCACCAGGAGGTCCGGCCCGGTGGGGTGTGGATCCCGGAGTGGATGGTGCGCCAACCCGCGGCCACCCTCTGGTACCACCCGCACCCCCACGGCCGGACGGCCGAGCACGTCTACCGGGGTCTCGCCGGCATGATCATCGTCGAGGACGAGCGGACCGACTCGCTGACGTTGCCCTCGGAGTACGGGGTGGACGACGTTCCCCTCATCGTGCAGGACAAGGACTTCGACGACGCCGGCCAGTTCGACCTCAGCGGCGGCGGCGGGGTGGGCATCCTCGGCGACGAGATCCTGGTCAACGGGACCCACGACCCGCACTTCGAGGTGACCGCCAGCCGCACCCGCCTGCGGGTGCTCAACGGGTCGACCGCCCGCGTCTACGACCTCGGCTTCGTCGACGGCCGGCACTTCCAGGTGGTGGCCACCGACACGGGCCTGCTGCCCGCACCCGTGGAGCGGGACCGGGTGCGGCTCTCACCGGGCGAGCGGGCGGAGATCGTGGTCGAGATGGACCCCGGAGAACGGGCGGTCCTGCGGTCCTTCCCCGGCGGCCTGGACGCCGGCTTCTTCCAGGACAGGTTCTCCGGTGGGGACGACACGTTCGACATCATCCAGCTCCGGGCCGCCGACCGGCTGCGGGAGTCACCACCCGTTCCCCGGGAGTTGGGCAGCGAACCCGTCGTCGAGCCGCCGCCGGGCGCCACCGTCCGCGCCTTCGAACTCTCCGGGACCTCCGAGATCAACGGGCGGCCGATGGACATGGGTCGCGTCGACGAGGTGGTGCCGGCGGGCGCCACGGAGATCTGGGAGGTCAGGGGGAGCGGTTCACCCCACAACTTCCACATCCACGACGTCAGCTTCCGCATCCTCGACGTGGACGGCGCCCCGCCCCCGGCGTGGCTGGCCGGACCCAAGGACACCGTCTACCTGCCCCCGGGGCCCTGGTGCGGCTCGCGGTCGACTTCGGGACCGAGGTGGACGAGGAGGTGCCCTACATGTACCACTGCCACCTCCTCGCCCACGAGGACGCCGGCATGATGGGGCAGTTCCTCGTCGTGCCACCCGAGCGGGTCGACACCGTGGACCGCACCCTGAACCACCCGAGCGGTGGGCACTCCCACCACTGACAGCCCGCACCGGCCGGGGCGGTCCGGGGTCACCCCCGACGTCGACGCCCCCGCCAGCCCGCCCCACTCCCGTCGGAGCCGCCAGGGCGGTGGCGTGGCACCGCACGTCCCGGCCGGCTCGCGCCGCCGGCCGCCCCGCCGGGCTGGGGGCGGGCGCCCGGTCGGCGCGGCCGTCCCGGAACATCCGGTACAGCTCGGCCCACTGGCGGGAGGTCAACCGCCGGGGCAGGCCGCCCTCGTCGAGCGACTCGGCGCGGAGCCAGTCCCGCAGGCGGGCGGCGGGAACGCGGCCGTTCGTCACCCGCCGCAGGATCGCGGGCAACCCAGCCCCCCTGCTGGTGAAGACCTCCCGCACGAACGCCTGGTACGGACCTCGGTCGTCCTCCGGCAGCAGCGGACCGGGCCGACGCCGGATCCGCAACACACCGGCGTCCACGCTCGGGACCGGCCGGAACGCCCGGGCCGGAACCCGGTCGACGAGGTCGAAGTCGAACCACGGCCAGTGCGCGGCGGTCATCATGGTCGCCCCGCCCACCCCGGCGCGCTTCCTGGCCACCTCCCACTGGAGCACCAGCACCGCCGTGTGCCAGGTCGCCCCGTCGTCGAGCAGGCGCCGCAGCAGCGGAGTGGTCAGGTGGAACGGCACGTTGGCCACCACGACGTGCTCGACGGTGGGAGCCCGGTGCCGGAGGAGGTCGCCCCGGACGACGCGGGCCGAGTCGCCCAGCCGGGCGGCGAGGCGGCGTGCCCGGGACGGGTCGAGTTCGACGGCGGTCACCGGGCGACCCAGGCCGACCAGGGCCGAGGTGATCGCGCCGTCACCGGCGGCCAGCTCCAGGACGGGACCTGGCGCGGCCGACGCCGCCAGCTCGGCGATCAGCCGGACGACGGCACGGTCGACCAGGAAGTTCTGGCCGAGTTCGTGCCGCCCCCCGACGGGACTGTGGGAATGGGAGGACACTGCTGCTCCTGCGAGGACGTTGGTGGGGACGTCCGGCGGCGACGACGGCACGCGCGGACGGGAGAACGTCGGAACAGACGGCGGCGTGGTCCCACTGCCACGGGCCCGCGGCTCGGACCCGGTGGTGGTCAGGCGGAACTGACCACGGTCCGGGTGGAACGCGGGGGCGCGAGCGGTACGAAGGGCGACACCGCCGTCAGGCGGTGCGCAGCCTCACGAAGAAGGAGGCGGAGAAGCAGGACATGGCGCGAACCGTAGGCTCCGCCCCCCGCCGGAGTCAACGCGATTCCCGTCAGAGGACGGCCAACGCCTCCGGGACCTCGTCGGTGCGCTCCGGAGCGTGTCGGTGGGAGTCCCGGTCCGGAGCGCGTGGGTGGCGTGCGGAGCGTGATGGCGGGGGCTCAGGCGCGGATCGCGGCTCGCGTGGGCGGCGCGACCCAGGCCCCGCCGCGACCGGCGGGCGGCCTTGAGGGGGACCGCCACCGACCCCCATGCCGTCGGCGCGCGCTCTCGGCGCACTGTCCGCATCGCGGAAAGGAGCGGTGGCCCCGCACCTGGCCAGCCGTAGCGGGACGTGCCGGGTGGGAGAGCTACCAGGCTTCGGTCCACCCGCGTTCACTCCGTCGTGCCGCCGGTACTCCGGTCCGCCCAGCCGGACCCGGTGCTCACCGGCCGCCGGGGCGGACCAGGCCGCTCTCGTAGGCGAGGGTGACCAGCTGCGCGCGGTCCCGGGCGTCCAGCTTCGTGAGCAGCCTGCCCACGTAGGTCCGCGCGGTCGCGGGGCTGATGAACAGCGAGGCGCCGATCTCCTGGTTCGACAGCCCCGCCGCGATCTCGACCAGCACCTCCCGTTCCCGGTCCGTCAACGTCGCCACCAACTCCGGCCTCGTCACGGCCCGGTTCGCCGCGACCTCCGCCATCACCCGGCGCGTCACCGACGGGGACAACAACGCCTCGCCCGCCGCGACCAGGCGGACCGCCCTGCGCAGGTCCTCGGCGCCGGTGTTCTTCAGCAGGAACCCGGCCGCGCCCACCCGGATGGCGTCGAAGATGTGCTCGTCGACGTCGAAGGTGGTCAGCACGATGACGCCGACCCCGCGCAGCTCCTCGTCCGCGACGATCCTGCGGGTGGCCTCGATCCCGTCCATCTCCGGCATCCGCACGTCGACCAACACGACGTCCGGTCGTTCCCGCCGCACGACACGCACCCCACCCGAGCCGTCCTCGGCCTCCCCGACCACGGTGATGTCCTCGCCCCGTTCCAGCAGGGCCCGCAACCCGGCCCTGACCAGGGGCTGGTCGTCCACCACGACCACGCGGATCACGCGACCACCTCCCTGGGCAGCCGGGCCGTCACCAGGAACCCTCCCGAAGGCGCGCGCCCCAGCTCGACCGAACCCCCCAGCAGGCCGACCCGTTCGCACATGCCCCGCAGGCCCTGCCCCGCGCCGTCCCGGTGGCCGCCGCCCGGTCCCCGGCCGTCGTCCCCGACCTCCACCCACACCGCCGTCTCCTCGTGCCGGACCACGACCTCGGCGTGCCGCGCGTCGGCGTGCCGTAGGACGTTGGTCAACGCCTCCTGGACGACGCGGAGCGCCGTCGTCTCCACCACCAGCGGCAGCGGGCGGGGAGTCCCCTCGACCCTGGTCCGGACGGTGAGACCACCGTCGGAGACCGACGTGACCACCCGGCCCAACTGGTCGAGCCCCGGCATCGGCGACCGGCCGTCCCCCTCGGCGGGGTCCCGCAGCAGGCCCAGGGTGGCCCGCAGCTCCCGCGAGGCGTCGTCGCTGGCGGATCTGATCGCCCCGAGAGCCGACCGAGCCGAGGCCGGGTCGTCCGCCAGGGCCTCCGCCGCCACGTCGGCCTGGAGCGAGACGACCGCGATCGTGTGGCCGAGCACGTCGTGCAGGTCCCGCGCGATCCGCAGGCGCTCCGCCGCGACCCGGCTCTCCGCCTCCCGCTCCCGTTCCACGGCCGCCGACAGCGCCCGTCGCCGCGACTCCCACCGCCACCGCCGCCGGGCCCGCACCGCGTCCCCCAGGGCGATCGCCGCCGCCATCACCCCCACCGAGCTGGCGAGTTCGTAGCCAAGCAGGTAGCCGACGTCCTCGCCCTCCCGGAGCCGGAAGAACGAGCTCACCGCGAGCAGCACCGCCGATGTCACCACCGCGATCCGGGCCCGGCCCGCTTCCGCGGCGGAGAACAACGCGGCGGCCAGCGGGATCGCCAGACCGATCGGGGGGAAGTCGGCGATGTGGTAGGCGACGACCCCGGTCGCCGTCGCGGCCAGCGCCAGCAGGGGGAAGGGGCGGCGGACCACCATCAGCGCACCCAGGCCGGCGGCGAAGAGGTACGCGGTGACGTCCGGGCCCCTGCTCCCACCCAGGTCCGCCGTGATCGCCACCGCCACCACCGCGGTGACGGCGGCCCCGAGCAGGCAGTCCACCGCCAGCGCGCCCGGGCCGTCCGGCGGCCCGGGGCAGCGATCCACCCCCCGTCGGTCCCCTCCGCCGCCGGTTCCGGTGGCCAGCCCGTGCCGTGGCGGATCCCCGGGTGCGTGGGTCCGGCGGCCACGGGTTCCCGCCCGGAACCCGGTTCGTCACCCGACGCGGAATCGCTCACCTCGCGGAGTGTAGGCAGTGCGCCCGACCGGGACAGTCGTCCAACGTCGCCCGCCGACGACGGGTCCGGTCGACCTCCGGGTACGTCGAGAAGCGACCAGGGGAGGCGTCCTCAGGCCGACGACGCGCGGCCCGGCCCGACCTAGCGTTCCGCGCCGTGATGCCGAGGGAGAGGACGTCGGGTGCGAACCGTGGGGATCGTGGTGCTGGGCCTGTTCGCCGGGTGGATCGCCGGCTTCCTGGTGGGCGAACTGCTGGCCAGGACGGCGCAGGTGACCGGTTACCAGGGCGGGCCGCTGGTGGTGGTGGTCGGGCTGGCTCCCCAGGTGGGGTCGCTGCTGGGCGTGGTGGTCGCGGTGCTCGTCGACTCGCGCCGCCGTCGGGACGGCTCCGGGAGGTGAGCCGGTTCGCGGGTCGGGGGTTCCCTCGCGGCCCCCGTCCGTTCCTGGTCGCCCTTCTCGTGATCGCCGTCGCCTCCGGGTGTTCCAGCCTCGGTTTCGGAGGAGAGGAACCCGTGGACACCGTCGGACAGGTCGACTTCGCACGGCCACTGGCGGTGCCACCACTGGCGGAGTCCCACCTGGACGGCGATGGCCGGCGGGTGTTCGACCTCGTCGCCCAGGATGGCGAGCGTGAGTTCGTCCCCGGGCTCAGCACTCCGACGCGGGGGTTCAACGGCGATCACCTCGGGCCGACGCTGCGGGCACGGCAGGGCGAACGGGTCGCAGTGCGGGTCCGCAACGACCTCGACGAGGTGACCACCGTGCACTGGCACGGGATGCGCCTGCCCGCCGCGATGGACGGCACCCCGCACCAGGCGATCGAACCGGGGGAGACCTGGGAACCGACGTGGACCGTCGACCAGCCCGCGGCGACGCTCTGGTACCACCCGCACCCGCACGGTGAGACGGAGAAGCAGGTCTACCAGGGCCTCGCGGGGCTGTTCCTCGTCGACGACCCCGAGGAAGCCGCCCTGGACCTCCCCCGGGAGTACGGGGTGGACGACATCCCCCTGGTCGTGCGGGACGTCCGGCTTGACGGCCAGGGACGGCTCGACCGCGAGTCCCGCAACCCGATGGGCGTCCTGGGTGACACCGTGCTCGTCAACGGCACCGCCGGCCCCTACCTGGAGGTCGAGGACGAACGGGTCAGGCTGCGCCTGCTGAACGCCTCCACGGCCCGCGTCTACGACTTCGGGTTCGCGGACGACCGCGGGTTCGCGCTGGTGGGCACCGACGGAGGGCTGCTGGCCGCCCCGCACCGCACTACCCGGGTGCGGCTCTCACCCGGGGAACGAGCCGAGATCGTCGTGGACCTGGTGGCGGGCGAGTCCACCGTTCTGCGTTCCACCCCTCCTGACCTGGGCACCGGCGACGCGATGACCGGCCGGGTCGGCGGCCGGGACACCCTCGACATCCTCGAGATCCGGGCCGCTGGTGACCTGCGCCCCGCTCCGCCGCTGCCGGACACCCTCGCCGACATCCCACCACCCGATCCCGCCGAGTCGGTCACCACCCGCGAGTTCGTGTTGAGCGGCAGGCAGATCAACGGCGGGTCGATGGACATGTCCCGGGTGGACGAGGTGGTGGTCCGCGACACCGCCGAGACCTGGGTGGTGCGCAACGACCACAACCAACCCCACAACTTCCACGTCCACGACGTGCGGTTCCGGGTCCTCGACCTCGACGGGGACCCACCACCTCCGCCGCTGTCCGGGTGGAAGGACACCGTGTACGTGCCGCCGGGCGGGGAGGTGCGCCTGCTGATCCGGTTCGGCCCGCACACCGACCCCGAGGTGCCGTACATGTACCACTGCCACCTGCTGCTGCACGAGGACCTGGGCATGATGGGGCAGTTCCTGGTCGTCGAACCGGGGCAGGAGGACACGGTCGGCACGCTGCTGGACGTCGACCACGACCACGGGTGAGGGGCGGTCCGAGCGGTTTCGGGCGGCATTCCTCGAGGCCCGCCGGGAGCCTGCCGCGGCCACCGGAACCGCCCCGGCCCCGACCGACCAGCGCGGTCCGACGGGCGTGCCGCCGCGGGATGGCGACACGCGCCGTGACGATCACGTGTCGGTGGCCGCTCCTATGGTTCGGCCCATCAGCTACGGCGAGCCGAGGCCACCGCCCGGCCCCACCCCACGAACCCCACGGAGCACGCGATGGCCAGCAGCGCCGACCAGACCACGTACCTGGAACTGTCCGAAGAGGGCGGCGGCGCCCACAAGTTCTACGAGGTGCGGATCAGCGGGACCGAGGTGACGATCACCTACGGGCGGATCGGCGAACGCGGCCAGGTGCGTTCCAGCGCCTACGCCACCGAGGAGAAGGCGGCGGCCGCGGCGGCGAGGAAGATCGGCGAGAAGGTCCGCAAGGGGTATGCCCCAGCGGTGCGGGGGGTGCGGCAGCGCCGGGCCATCACCCGACGGGAGATCGTGAGCACCCGGTCCACGGCCCGGCAGGCCCCCGTGTTGTGGCGTTTCGCCTCCGGCGCCCCGGCGTTCGGCATCTTCGTCAACGACGAGCAGGCCTGGGTCGGCAACGAGAAGGGTGACGTCTTCACCCTCGCCCACGACGGCACCGTCACCGGCCGCTACGGGTTACCCGACGGCGTCAAGTGCATCGTCGCCGACGACTTCTGGATCTACGCCGGCTGCGACGACGGCCGGGTCTACGACCTCGGCGGCAAGATCCCGCACGTGGCCTACGAGATCGCCGAGGACGTCGACATCTACTGGCTCGACGTCAACGACGGTGTGCTCGGGGTGTCCGACCGCCAGGGTGGCATCACCACCGTCGACCACGAGGACGAGTTCCAGTGGCGGCGCACCAGCTCCGGGAACTACGCCTGGATGGTGCGGTGCGACGACGACGGCGTCTACCACGGGCACTCGGGCGGCGTCACCCGCTACGGCTCCCGGGACGGCCAGCCCGTGTGGCACACCGACACGCGGGGCAGCGTGCTCTTCGGCTGGCAGGAACGCGACGACGTCTACGCCGGCACCTCCTTCGGGTCGGTGTACCGGATCGACAAGGCCAGCGGTGCCGTGCGCAACCACTACCGGTGCGACGCCGCCGTGTTCTCCTGCGCCACCTCCCCGGACGGGCGGTACGTCTTCGCCGGGGACAACCACTCCTCGGTGTACTGCTTCGCCGCCGACGGCACCCGGCTGTGGAAGCTGGGCACCGGCTGCGGTTCCGCCTACTCGATGCAGTACCACGACGACCGGCTCTACGTCGTCACCACCGACGGCTCGCTGGCCTGCATCGACGCCAGTGAGCAGGCGGTCACCGCCGCGAAGGAGGGGCAGCTGCCCCGGACCGAGGACATCAAGGCCACTGGGTGGGAGCGGGTCACCCCGTCGACCCGCCTGGAGACGGTGCGGCGCTCCGCGAGCACCAGCGGCCTCGCCGGCGTGGAGGTCGAGTGCGTCCAGGAGGGGGGCCGGACCCGGGTCCGAGTCCTGACCCCCGGGTTCGACCCGACCTGGCGAGTGCAGTTCCCCAAGGACATCCGCGAGGTGGGAGCCCGCTACCTCGTCGCCGAGGTGCACGAGTCCGGTCGAGGCGGCTTCTACCGGGCGCGGGGCGAGATCAAGCGCCTCCTCTGACCAGCGCGGCGAAGGCACGCTTCCCGGTGTTCCTGTCGCCGGCCCCGGGTACGGGCGCGGGTGGCCGGACGAGGCTGGCGTGCGCGCCGCCGCCTGGCCGCCACTCGGACGGCACCGCGCGAACAGCTCCGGGGTTCCTGGCCGAGGGTCCCGAGGACCTCACCGCTCGAGACGGGCACGAGGGGCGTGGACCAGGTCCCCCGTACTCCCGCTGCTACCCGGACCGCACGCCGTCGTCGACACGGGCGAGCGGCATGGTGGGCCCACACCAGGACCGTCCCGCCGCCCTGGGAGGTCAGGGGTGGATCACGTACCGGCCGCGCACTCCGCCGCCGGCCACGGCGCGGTGCGCGTCCGGGACCTGGTCCAGTGGCACGGCGGCGTGCACCCGAGCGGGCAGCTCCCCGGCCGCCACGCGGCCGAGCAGGTCGTCCAACCGGGTGCTGTCGGGGCCCGCGACGACGGTGCGGACGGTGATCCCGCGCTCGGTGGCGGGCGCGTTGCCCGGTTGGACACCGACCAGGGTGCCGCCGTCGCGGACCAGGGCCAGCGCCCGCTCCTGGAACACCGCGCAGTCGGCGACGGCGTCCCACCCCGGTTCGGCGTGGGTGACGAACTCGGCGCCCAGACCTCGGACGAACTCCTCGTCGGCCGGCCTCGCCAGCCCGGTGACCCGCCAGCCGCGGTCGGCGGCGAGGACGGCCAGGTAACCGCCGACCGCGCCCGCCGCCCCGGTCACCAGCAGCCGGTCGGCACCGGGGGTCGCGTCGCCGAGCAGGTCGAGGATCCCCGCGGCGGCGAGCCCGTTGACCGGCACGGTCGAGGCTGTCGACAGGTCCAGCCCGTCGGGCACGACGGCGAGTTTGGCGACCGGCACGGTGAGCTGCTCGGCGTAGGAGCCGTGGTCGCGGTCGAAGCCGTCCACCAGTCCGGCGACCCGGGTGCCCACGGCCAGGTCCACATCCGGGCCGGTCGCGACGACGGTGCCGGCGAAGTCCCAGCCCAGACCGGTGTGGTCCGGCTGGTGGATCACCCCCCTGGCGTGGAACAGGCCGGCGGCGACCGCGAGATCGACGGGGTTGACGGCCGCCGCGGCGACCGCGACCCGGACCTCACCCCTGCCGGGCTCGCGGACGGGGACGTCGATGATCTCGATCGAGTCGGGGCCGCCGGGGTCGCGGACGACGGCGGCGCGGAAGGTGGACGTGCTCACAACGTGCTCCTCAGGACGGTTGCTGCCCCATGACTGGGTGCCAGCACCACTGTGGGTGAGATACTCCCCAACGGGAAGAAGGCACCTCGAAGTGCGTAAGGCACCCGGTGCTGGAAGGTGGGTGCGTGATGACGACGAGGACGGCGACCGAGCAGCGGGAGCGGGCGCGAGCGAGCTACGACGCCTTCCTGGCGGGCTGCCCCAGCCGTCAACTGCTCGACCGGATCTCCAACAAGTGGACCGCCCTGATCCTGGCCGCGCTCGGCAGCGGCGGTCCGCATCGGTCCGGCGAGGCCTGCGCCGACGGACCACGACCGATGCGCTACTCGGAGCTGGCCAGGCGGCTCGCCGGGGTCAGTCAGAAGATGCTCACCCAGACGTTGCGCTCCCTCGAACGCGACGGCCTGATCAGCCGCACGGTCACACCAACCGTGCCGGTCACGGTCACCTACGAGCTGACCGACCTCGGCCTCTCACTGCACCACCTCATGCGCGGCATCAAGGAGTGGGCCGACACCCACATGGACGTCGTGCTCGCCAACGGCGAGGCCTACGACAGCCGCCAGAGGTGACCTCGGGCGCGCCACGGCAGGCGTGGCGGGAGCCGACCACCTCGGGTGGGTCCGCAGCGCCCGAGGTGGCCCCAGGCGTCGTCGCGGCCGGCTGATCGAGTGATCAGCGCGTCTCCCGAGGTCGGACGCCCAAGCCGCCCGTCCCCATCCCACCCGCTCGGTGCGGCATCCCCGCCCCGTCCTCGCCGGCCGGGTCAGCTCTCGCTGACAGCCTCACGAGCCCGGTCGCCGTCGGGTTCCGGCTCCCAGCACGCCACGTTCTGGACGTCCGGCAGGCGGTCGCGGGTGAAGACGGGGTCGAGCCCCTGCCGCCGCTGCGCCTCGTAGTCCCGCAGCAGTCGCATCGCCACCGCCCCCAGCGGGGCGATCGCGACCAGGTTGATCACCGCCATCACGCCCATCGTGACGTCCGCGAGGTTCCACACCAGCTCCAGCGAGCTGATGGCGCCGAAGAACAGGACACCGACCACGACGATCCGGTAACCCAGCATCACGGCGGGACTGGACGTCAGGAAGCTCAGGTTCGACTCGCCGTAGTAGTAGTTGCCCATGACCGAGGTGAAGGCCAGCAGGAAGATGATCAACGTCAGCAGGTGCACCGACCAGGCGCCCAGGCTGGCCGCCAGCGCCTGCTGGGTGAGCTCCGCGCCCCCGAGGTCGCTGCCGTAGGCGGGGTTGGCGAACAGGATGATGAAGGCGGTGATCGAGCAGACGACGAGCGTGTCGAAGTACACGCCGAAGGTCTGGGCGAGGCCCTGCTTCACCGGGTGGCTCACCGACGCAGTCGCGCCCGCGTTCGGGGCGGAACCCATCCCGGCCTCGTTGGAGAACAGCCCCCGCCGGATGCCCATCATCACCGCGGTCCCCAGACCGGCGGCGCCGACCTCACGCAGGCCGAACGCCGAGGCGACGATGTCGGAGAACACCGCCGGGACCTGCTCGATGTTCATGCCCACCACGACCGCGCCCATCACCAGGTAGATCAGCGCCATGAACGGAACGGCCAGTTGCGCGACCGCCGCGATCCGGCGGACCCCGCCGAAGATGACCACCCCGGCCAACAGCGCGAGCGCGATGCCGACCGCCGGCGCCAACCAACCAGCTGTCTCCGCCCCACCGGACACCGTGTTCACCGAGTTGGAGATCGCCGCCGCGATGCTGTTCGACTGCACCATGTTGAACACGAAGCCGAAGGTGAAGATGATGACGACGGCGAAGAGGACTCCCATCCACCGCTGCCCCAGCCCGTGCCACATGTAGTAGGCGGGGCCCCCTCGGTAGCCGTCCCGGTCGCGCACCTTGAACAACTGCGCCAGCGTGGACTCCACGAACGAGGCGGAGCCGACGACCAGCCCCATGATCCACATCCACATGACCGCGCCCGGCCCACCGAGGCTGATGGCGATGGCGACGCCGGCGATGTTGCCGGTCCCCACCCGGGCCGCCGCGGAGATCGCGAAAGCCTGGAAGGAGGAGACGGCCGGCTTCCCGTCCCGCGCCCGCTCCGGCTTCCCTCCGAGGTTGCGGACCATCTCCCGGACCAGCCGGAACTGCACGCCTCGGGATCGCACCGTGAAGTAGATGCTGACCACGGCGAGCAGGGGGATGACCAGGTAGGTCCAGAAGTCGTCGTTCAGCGCGACGATCGCGTCGTTCACTGTTCCCCTACCTCGTTCTCCGTCGAGACGTACCGTTCTCGTCCCCTACGGCGGGTCGCGGCCCCGGGAGGAGACGATTTGGAGCGGCGTGATCGCACGCCGTGACCACGTCGGCCTGCGGCACCGTACACACGTTCACTCCACCGTGCACCCCCGGGCGGGGAGGGGTCGCCGGCGAGTCCCCGGTCCGCGCCGCGTCGTGCGGCGTCCTCCCTGGTGAAGGTCCGGTGAAGGGGCACGATCGAACCCGGTGTGATGTGGGTCGCGTCAACGGTGGAGGGCTCGGGGGCGCGCCACCAGGGAGGGTGGCGCCGGCGGGGCCGCTCCCCGTCCAGGTGTCCGGTTGAGGACAGGGGCCGGTCGGGCTCAGCGCCGGCGGCAGGTGTAGGCGGCGTACACGGAGCCGACGAAAGCGCTGTCGACCACCTCAAACCCCGCCCGGTCCACCATCGGTTCGAGCAACCAGCGGAAGGTGCTGAACTCGGTGCGGACGTGCTCCGCCAGGTCGTGCGCGGTGTACCCCCGCGCCGAGTCGTCCACGGCGTGCTGGAACCACCGGGAGAACACGGTCTCCACCTCCCCCGGGTCGGCGTCGTAGACCAGGTCGCGGAGCCGGAGCACGCCGCCCGGCCGGAGCAGACCGGCGATCCGGCGCAACGCGAGCGCTTTCCAGAAGTCCGGCAGCTGGTGCAGCGCGTTGCGGGTGTGGACGACGTCGGCGGGCGCACCGGTGTGCTCGTAGCTGAGGAAGCCCGCCCGCACGCACTCGACGTTCCGCCAGCCCTCGCTGGTGACCCTGGCCGCCAGCACGTCGAGCATCGCGGGGGAGACGTCCACGGCCACGACCCGCCGGACGTGCGGCGCCACCGCCAGCGTGAAACGCCCGGTGCCGGCGCCCAGATCCACCACGGTGGACTCCGAGGTCATCCCCGCAGCCCGCAGCGCGGCGAGGTCCGCCGCGATCTCCCCGTCCTCGTCGCTGGGAGCACCGTCGTCCCGGCGGAACCCGGCCTTGCGTTCGTAGCCGGCCACGAATTCCGGGTCCAGGTGCTCCGGCCCCGCGAAGGCCATCTCGTCCAGCCACCAGTCAGCGGTCATACCGAGATCGTGGCCCCGGGGCACGGGGCAGCGCCACCGAGATTCGCCCCTGTCCCCTCGGCCGGGTTCGGGAGAACCGTGAGGCGCGGCCACTCCGCGTGCGCCGTTCACCGGACGTCCCGTGCGTCGTTCCTCCGTCAGCCGGTGGAGATCCGGTAGCCGGGCTTCCCTGCACCCGAGTTCCCGCCCGGCGTCGCCGATAGCGTGAGCCGGTGCGCATCCTCTTCGTCTGCACCGGTAACACCTGCCGCTCCCCGATGGCGGCCGCCATCACCGAGGCCGTCGCCGCCCGGCGCTCCGTTCCGGTGCGGGTGTCCTCGGCCGGGCTACGCGCCGAGACGCTGATCAGCCCGGACACGACGGCGATGCTCCAGCGGCGGGGCATCGACCCGGGGCCGCGACCGGCCGTCCAGGTCACGCCGCACCTCGTCGAACAGGCGGACCTGGTGCTCGGCGCGACCCGCGCCCACCATGACGCCCTCCGCGCCGAGGTTCCCACCGCCGCCGGCCGGATCCACGTCTGGGCCGACTTCGTGGCACGGGCCGCCGCGCTGCCCCCGCAACCGGACCTCGACGGGTTGTGCGCCCGCCTCGCCGAGGGCGAACCCCTGCCGGACACCGACCTCGTCGACCCCGCCGGGCGGGGGCGGGCCGCCTACGAGACCGCGGCCGCCCAGATCGACGAACTCGCCGAGGGGCTCCTGGACGTGCTCGGCGCGTTCGCCAGGTAGTCCCGTCGCCCCGCGCCCACTGGCCGGCCCCGGGGCCGACCGCCCCACCGGCGGTGCCGCCGCTCCGGCTCCAGGACAATGCTGGGCGATGAACGCCGAGAGCGGCCCGCCGCCAGCGCCCACCGCCGACACCGATCTCCGGGGCTACCTGCTCGGGCGGTGGCGCCTGGACCGGGTGATCAGCACGCCCGAGGGAGGCGAACTCGGCACCTTCACCGGGTCGGCCGAGTTCACGGACGTGCGCCCCGCCCTCCTCCGCTACCGGGAGGAGGGCGAACTGCGGTTCGGCACGCACGTCGGACCCGCCTACCGAACCCTGTGGTACCGCACCACGGGCGCCGCCACCGCCGAGGTCACCTTCGACCACGGCGGGTTCTTCCACACCGTCGACCTCCGCGGGCCCCGGTGGAACGCCGAGCACCTCTGCGTGGCCGACCTCTACCGGGTGGAGTACCTGGTCCGGGACGAGAACACATGGGCGCAGCGGTGGCGGGTCACCGGCCCCGCCAAGAACCACGTCATCGCCACCGACTACCACCGCGGCGGTTGAGGACCCGGTTCCGCCCGGCCCCGTGCGAGCGTGCTCGTCCGAGCCGAGCGCCGCGCGGCCGGGCCCGCGTGGGACCCGGGAACTCCGCACGCAGGGGCGGCAGGAACCCTGGTCAGGGGCTCGGGAGGTGCGCGGCGATGTCGGCGACGGCGTGCAGCAGGGCCGGGTCCGGGCTTCCGGACAGCGGTTCAGCCTCCGCGATCGTCAGCACCCTGCCGTGGGGCTCCGACCCGTAGTACTCGGCGGTGAACCTGACTGCCGACAGCTCAGGGAACGGGCTCCACGCCGGGTGGAAGTCACCGGAACCGTGCTCATCGAAGACCTGCCGAAGGTCCCAGACCTCCGCCGCGTCGCGCATCCGGACCCAGGCGATCGACACCGCGACGTCGTTGCCGTGCTCGTCCCGCACCGAGAACAGCTGGCGGCGGAGGGACTGACATGGTGTCGTCTGGAAGAAGGTCCGCACCTGGCCGAACGAGTGCCGCGCGCAGTTGGTGTGCCGGCGACTCCGCTTCTTGTGCCGTTGGGTGACCCGCAGTTCCTTCCACGCCGTCGTCCGCTGCCCGTTCCTCGCCGCTTTCCTGGCGTTGGGCAGTCGGGTCTGGATGACTCGCGCGACGGCCTGGTTTCCCGCTCCGGTCACGACCTGGCCACCACCGAACAGCGTCCCGCCAGTCGTGCCGACGGACGCCGCTCCCATCAGCGTGACGGTGGCCGCCGCGGCAACCACCGGACCCGCCTTCCGGGAACCACGGCTGTCCTCGATGAAGATCTTTCTCCCGTTCTTGGTAATCCACCTACCGGCCATGCGGCTCCTCTGCTCCGGGGAAATCGGCCCATTCCTAGCGGGGGTGGGGGACAATTCTGCTCGCAGCGGCCCTCCGTTCACCCGGTCAGGGGATGGCGAGTGCGCGCGTGTCGCTGCTCGACGGCGTGTCGATCGGAGGTGCGCCGGGTTGCGAGGCGGTGGGGTTCGCCGAGGAGCGGGTGGTCGCTCGTGCGCCGTGGATGTGTCGAACGCCGCGAAGCTCTCGTCGAAACGGACGCGGAGAATGGGGCCGAATCCGTTCGAGAACTCGGCCACAATGGTGCCGGTATCGTGTCGAAAATTGCACTGTTCGGGTCAGTGTGCTGGCGGGTGGTCGGGTCGATGATATCTTCGTGCGCATTTCGGCCCGGCGGTCGTGATGTGGTGGTGGGCGAGGTGTCCGCCTTCTCCTGGTTCGCCACGCGTCTCGGGGTGGGCGTTCTCCTTTCCCGTCCGAACGGGAGTGTTGGTCGCTCCCGTGCTGTCGGGCTTCCCAACGGGAGGGAATTCTCGGTGATTTCCGGGCGCGGTCACCGGGAGGCCCTTCGCCGGGGGTGTGCGCGCGTGTCCGCAACGTCCAGAGAACAGGACAGACAATGCGACTGACAACGAGGTCAGTGCGACAGGCCGTCGTGGCGATCAGCGCGGCGGTGGCCCTGGGAACCGTGATGGCGCCACCCGTCGTGGCGGAGAGCGCTCAGGACACCCTCGGGGCCGCCGCGTCCCAGACCGGCCGGTACTTCGGTGCGGCCGTCGCGGCCCACAAGCTCTCGGAACCCGCCTACGTCTCGATCCTCGACCGCGAGTTCAACATGGTGACGGCCGAGAACGAGATGAAGATGGACGCGACCGAGCCCAACCAGGGACAGTTCACCTTCGGTAACGCCGACCGGATCGTCAACCACGCCCTCAGCAGGGGCATGCGGGTGCGTGGCCACACCCTGGCCTGGCACTCGCAGCAGCCCGGCTGGATGCAGGGGATGGAGGGGCCGGGGCTGCGGCAGGCCATGCTCAACCACGTCACCCAGGTGGCGGCCCACTTCCGTGGACGGATCCACTCGTGGGACGTGGTCAACGAGGCCTTCGAGGACGGCGGTTCCGGCGCTCGGCGCAACTCCAACCTGCAACGCACCGGTAACGACTGGATCGAGGCGGCCTTCCGCGCCGCCCGCGCGGCCGACCCCGGCGCCAAGCTCTGCTACAACGACTACAACATCGACGACTGGAGCCACGCCAAGACCCAGGCCGTGTACCGCATGGTGCAGGACTTCCGGTCGCGTGGCGTGCCCATCGACTGCGTCGGTCTCCAGTCCCACTTCTTCGGTGTGAACGTCCCGGCGAACTACCAGACGACCATCTCCAGCTTCGCCGCCCTGGGCGTGGAGGTGCAGATCACCGAGCTCGACGTGGGTGGCTCCGGGTGGCAGCAGGCGGACAACTACCGCCGGGTGACCCAGGCCTGCCTCAACGTTCCGCGTTGCACGGGCATCACGGTCTGGGGAATCCGTGACAGCGACTCGTGGCGGGCGTCGCAGACGCCGCTCCTGTTCGACGGGCAGGGGAACAAGAAGGAGGCCTACTACTCCGTGCTCAACACGCTGAACGGCGGTTGATCCGGACAGCGGTGACCACCCCGGTGCCGGGCCGGCCGTCCTGAGGGCGATATCGACGTCTCCGCCGCGGTCCTCGAGGCGAGGACCGGCCAGCACCGGGGTACCAGGGGACGGGCGCTCACCAGCGCCCGTCCCCGCCCCCGTTCCACGGTGGGCGGGCCGTCACCGCAGCGGGTCGAGTTCCCGCAGCGGGTCGGGTCGCCGGCCGGTGGTGATGAGTTCCGCCAACAGCCGTCCCGTCACCGGGCCCTGGGTGAGGCCCCACATGCCGTGCCCGCCCGCCACGTACACACCGGGTACTCCGACCTCCCCCACGAGCGCGCGGCCGTCCGGGGTGACCGGGCGGGGGCCCACCCACTCGTCGGTGCGCCGATCCCAGTCGACGCCGGTGAGCAACGGGCGTGCCGAGTCGACGATCGCCTCGATCCGGGCCTGGTCGAGGGCCGCGTCCGGGGGCTGGAACTCCATGGTGCCGGCCACGCGCAGCGACCCCCGGTAGGGAGTGCAGGCGACCCGGGCCTCCGGCAGGTAGATCGGTCCCGTCACGGGGTCCGAGGTCGGCACGGTGAAGGAGTAGCCGCGTCCGGCCCGCACCGGCACCCGCACGCCCCACTGGCGGGACAGGCGGTCCAACCAGGCGCCGGTCGCGAGGACCAGGACGTCGGCGGAGATCGTCTCGGCCGAGGAGGAGCGGACGACGGACTGGTCCGCGCTGCGGTGCGTCTCGATGACCTCGAACCCGTCGAGGACCACCCCGCCCCGGTCGCGCACCGAGTCGGCCAGTGACCGGGTGAAGGCCCCCGGGTCCACGTACCGCTGTCCGTCCAACCTGACGGCGGCGGTGATCTGGCCGGATGCCTGCGGGAGCCGCTCCCGCAGGTCAGGTCCCTCCAGGCCCGTGTAGTCGATGTGCTGGCCGACCTCCCGCATCCGGCGCAGTTCCTGGAGGAGGTGGGTCGCGTCGGAACGGTCGCGGAACAGCGCCGTCACCGGGGCACGGTGCGTCTCGGCCCTGACCCCGTTCTCCGCCAGTTCGTCGAAGGCGTCCAGGGCGGCCTGGTTGAGGGGGAGCCCGGCGTGGGCGGCGCGGCGCCACGAGCCCCACGTGCAGTGCGCGGCGAACCGGAGCAGGAAGCGCCACAGGTCCGGGTCGACCGTCACGGGCACGTGCAGCGGTGCCTTCGGGTCAGCCAGCGACCGCAGCCCGTAGCGCAGCACGCTGGGCTCGTTCAGGGGGATCGCCAGGCCAGGGGAGAGCCACCCGGCGTTGCCGTGCGAGGCTCCCGCCGCCACGCCGGCGCGGTCCACCACCGTGACCTCGACGCCGCGCTCCTGGAGGAACCACGCGGTCGACAGGCCCACCATCCCCGCTCCCACGATGACGGCCGACCGGGGCCCGCCGCTGCCTCGCGTTCCGGTTCCCATGACACCTCCAGGTCTGGACTTGACTGCTCTCCCCGAGCATGGCCCAGAATCCGTGACGTGTGTGTGTCGGGAGTGGACCGATCGTCGGAAGGTGATCCTCGACTCGCCCCGCCGGCCGCGCCGGGAACGACGGGGGTCATCCGCCGGGGCTGTCCAGTTCCTCGAACAACGTCAGCTGGAGGCCCGCCGGGCCGTTGAGGCGGGAGTTCAGCGACCGCCACGGGGTCTGTCGGGGGGAGGCGACGAGTTCGGCGCCACCGGCGACCAGCTCGCCGGTGCGTGCCTCCGCGTCGTCGACCTCGAAGGCGACACGCAGGCGAGCGCTGCGCGTCCCCTCCGCCTCGATGCCGTCGATCATCCGCACCTGCGCGGGGTTGGCGAGTTCCAGCGTGGCCGCGCCGGCGTCGAGGATCGCGACCCTGGCGTCCCCGTCGCCTTCGAAGGCCGCCCGCTGCGGGAGGCCGAGTACGTCCCGGTAGAAGGTGAGCGCCGCTTCGAAGTCCTCGGCCTCGACGACGAGGCGCAGCTGCCGGACCGGTGTGGTCGTGGTGTCGGTCATGCTGGTCACGGTAGGAGCTGACACTGATGTGAGGGCAAGTGCGAATCGGTGAACTGTCGCGGCGCACCGGGGCCAGCGTGCGGTCCCTGCGGTACTACGAGGAACGTGGGCTCATCGCCGCCGAACGAGGTCCCAGCGGTCAACGCCACTACGCCGGCCACGTCGTCGAGCGTGTCCTGTTGGTGCGGCGACTGCTCGAGGCGGGCTTGGGCACGCACGCCATCGCCGATGTGCTGCCATGCCTGGCCGACCCGGCGACCCAGACCACGTCCCTGACCTCCCGGCTGGTCGTCGAACGGGACCGCCTCGCCCGTGAGATCGCCGAACGGCGCAGGATGCGCGACGCCCTGGACAGGTTCATCGACCAGGCCCCGCCCCTCGCCGGCGCCGAGGGTTCCCCGGAGCCGGAGCGCGCCGGCTGAGGTGCCGGGCGTGGACGGTGGGGACGGTCGGCCACCGGGTGCGCCCGGGCGGCTGCGCGCCGGCTCACCGGGGTTGCCCACCCCGAGGCGCGGACCGGTGGGGACGCCGCCGTGCTGACCTCGTGGGGGTGTCCCTCTGTGGTTGTCACGCCGCAGCCGGAGTGGGGTGTGGTCCTCGCCCGCGCGACGCGCACCGCCCGACGGTGCGCACAGGTTCGGCTGCCGTCAGGCGGGCCCGGGCTGGTCGACGTGGTCAAGGGACCGCAGGCACCGCCTCCCGATGGCGCGCAGCGAGGCGACCAGCTCGTCGGGCCCGTCGACGAGGGTGAAGTCGGCGTCCACCGAGGTGATCATCCACGCCAGGTCGCGGGGGCTGTCGGAACCCACCCGCAGCAGGCAGCTGGTGTGGTCGACGGCCTCGAGGACGCCCATGCCCGGCCAGATCCGGTCCGAGACCGTCTCGGCCGGCTCGTGCAGGGTCACCGTCGCCTGGTAGGGCCAGGCCCGTGCGGACAGCTGGTGTGCGACGTAGCTGGCGGGGTCCTCGCCGCCCGGCAACTCCCGGGGAGTGAAACGGGGGCCGTTCGGGACGCGGGGCCGCAGCCGGTCGACCCGGAAGGTGCGCCAGGCGTCCCGGTCGGTGTCGAAGGCGACCAGGTACCAGTGCCGGCCGAAACTGACCAGGCTGTGGGGCTCGGCCGCTCGCGGGCCCTCGCCGCCGTGAGGGCTGGCGTAGTCGAACCGCAGGCCCTCCCGTCGCCGGCACGCCTCGGCGACCGCCATCAGGACGTCGGGGTCCACTACCGGCCCGGGAGCGGTTCCCGTGCGGACGGTCGCGGTGTGCAGGGTGTTCACCCGGTACCGCAGCCGGGAGGGCAGCACCTGTTCCAGCTTGGACAGGGCGCGCAGCGAGGTCTCCTCGACGCCGGCGACCGAGCCGGCGGTGGCGGTGCGCAGGCCCACCACCACCGCGACGGCCTCGTCGTCGTCCAGCAGCAACGGGGGCAACGCCGCTCCCGCGCCGAGGCGGTACCCCGCGCTGCCCTGGGTGGCGCCCACCGGGTATCCGAGCGAGCGCAGCCGCACCACGTCCCGGCGGACCGTGCGGGTGCTCACGTCCAGTCGGTCCGCGAGAGCAGCGGCGGTCCACTCCCGCTGGACCTGGAGCAGGGACAGCAGCCTCAGCAGCCTGGCCGACGTTTCCACCACACCATCAGAGCCTGGCCGCCGCTTAGGACGCGACCTGTCCCAACCGGTTCCTAGCGTCTCCCGCATGACAGGCACCGCCAACGGCATCCGGCCCTTCCGCATCGACGTTCCCCAGACCCAGCTCGACGACCTCCACGACCGGCTCGCCAACACCCGCTGGCCGGACGAGGTCCCGGGGGTGGGCTGGAGCCGGGGAGTGCCCACGTCCTACCTGCGGGAACTCACCGAGTACTGGCGGGAGCACCACGACTGGCGCGCTCGGGAGGCCGAGCTCAACCGGCATCCCCAGTTCACGACGCGCATCGACGGGCAGAACGTGCACTTCCTGCACGTCCGGTCCACCGAGCCGGGTGCCACGCCGCTGCTCCTGCTGCACGGCTGGCCGGGAACCTTCGCAGACTTCCTCGAGGTCATCGCGCCCCTCACCGATCCCCGCGCGCACGGAGGTGACCCGGCCGACGCCTTCCACCTGGTGATCCCGTCCCTGCCCGGGTTCGGCTTCTCGGTGCCGCTGGCCGGGCCGGGCATGAACGCGGCCAGGATGGCGGGGATCCTCGCCCGGCTGATGGCCGAACTCGGCTACGAGCGGTACGGCGTGCAGGGTTACGACACCGGGAGCTGGATCGCTCCCGAGGTGGCCAGGCAGGCGACCGACCACGTGGTGGGCGTCCACGTCAACGCCATGCTCTCCTTCCCGATCGGCGCGCCGGGGGAGATGGACAACCTCACCGAGAAGGAACAGCGCAGCTGGGACGGGATGCGGGACTACAACGACGGCTACCTCCAGTGCAACGCGAAGCGGCCGCGGACCGTCGCCTACGGGCTGCACGACTCCCCGGTCGGCCAGCTCGCGTGGATCGTGGAGAAGTTCAAGGAGCTGTCCGAGCCCGAGGACGGCCTGCCCGAGGAGAGCCTCGACCGGGACTGGATGCTCACCACCGTCGCCCTGTACTGGTTCACCGGAACGGCGGGCTCGGCTGCCCAGATCTACTACGAGGAGATGTCGGCGAACTCCTGGAGCGACGCCGAGGGGGGAGGCGAGTGGGACGCGTCAGGGGAGGCCGCTGCCTCCGGTTCGTGGGGCGGGGATGACCAGCCCGGAGCCGGTGAGGCGGGTGGGGCCGGGGGAACGGGCGAGACGAGCTGGGCTCCCGAGCGGGGCACGACTCCGACGGCGGTCCTGCTCTCCGCCCTCGACGTCACCGTCCGGCCGTGGGCCGAGCGTGACCACAACGTGGTGCGGTGGACCGAGTTGGAGCGGGGCGGGCACTTCCTGTCCCAGGAGGACCCTGGCGCGTTGGTGGCCGACGTCCGGGCGTTCTTCCGCCAGCTCCGCTGAGCGGGCGGCGGGGATACCGCCCCGGTCTCCCGCCGCTCCCGCGTGTGTTCGGGCGGCCCAGGGGGTGGGCGGCCGGCGTGCACGGGTCGCGTCCGCGTGCTCCTCGCCTCCGCAGGTGGAGTGCGAGGAGGTGGTGTCCCGCTCGTGGAGCGGTGGCCAGGTCCGTGGCCGCCACCTCGACGGGCAGCGGCCGCGTCGACCGTACTGGTTGAACGGCTCCTCGGGTGGATCCGGCGATGAGGTCGACCACCGGCTGGATCGCCGTGTCGGCGGGAGTGGCCAGGAGTCCGGCGAGCAGCCGTACGGCGGCCCTCGGTACCCGCCCGCCGTCGCCCTGGTGGCTGGACCGGACGAACCCGGGTCGTGGAGGACGTGGCGCACGTGCTCGTCGCCGATCCGGGTGCTGGACCGGCGACCCCGCCGCCGGTCCCGAACGTTCGCGGTCCCGGCGCCGGTCCCGGACGTTCGCGGTCCCGGCGTCGAGGTCCTGCGCGGTGGGAGGTCGCCTTCAGCGGACCGCCTCCCGAGGCGCCTCCGTCACGGTGGTGGCGGGGATCAGCGGGGTTGCCGCGGTCGACAGCGCTCCGTACGGGCTCGGTCCTCCGACACGTCGTGCGCCACGCCGAGGACGAGGTTGGCACTGGCACGGCCCCCTCGTCCTCGACGGTCCCCACGTCCGCGCCACGCCGGGCTGGCCCCGGCCAGCTCACCGCGGCGCGCGGCGCTCCACACCGGACGGCTGCTGGTTCGCCCGCCGGACGGCTCGCTGGACCATGCCCCGGATACCCGGGAGCTGGATGGCCCGCATCGCGAGGTCCCGTGCCCACACGTGCGCCTTCGTGGGCGGGGCGTACTGGCTCGTCCCCTTCCGCGCCAGTGCCTGCCGCTTCCGGACCTCAGCGCGCAGTGACGACTCCCAGTCGCTCAGCGCGGCCGGCAGGTCAGCACCGTGGTCGGCGAGGGCGGCGGCGAGCCGGTCGGCGCCGGACAGCGCCAGGCCCGCGCCCTGGCCGGCGAACAGCGTGACGCACCAGGCCGCGTCGCCGAGCAGCACGACCCGCCCCCGGCTCCAGCGGTCCGCCACGATCTGGCTGACCGAGTCGAAGTAGGCGAGGTCCGGGGAGGCGGCGAGTTGTCGGAGGACCTCGGGTACCGGGCCGCCCAGGTCACCGAACGCCGAGGTCAGTGAACCCGTCGCCCCGCGCCCCAGTTCGCCCTCGACATCGGCGCAGCGGTAGGTGAGGAAGGCCGAGGACCGGCCCGGCCCCAGGTTGGTGACGGCGGCGGTGCGGCCGGGGCCGATGAAGGTCGCGCTGGTCCGCTCCGGGACCTCCGGCGAGACCCGCTCCAGGGGGAGCGCGCCCACGACGTGCCGCAGGTCCACCCGGAAGTCGGCCTCGGGGCCGAACACGAGCTCACGGACCCCCGAGTGCAGGCCGTCGGCGCCGATGAGCAGGTCGGCGTCGACGATGTCACCGTCGCTCAGGGTGGCCTGGACCTGGTTGGTGTCCTGGTGGACGGCGCGGACGGTGGTACCGAAGCGGAACTCGGCGGCGCCCTCGGCCACGTCGTGGAGCGCTGATTCCAGGTCACCCCGGAACACGGTGACCGCCCGGCCGCCGAGGGCCGCCTGGGCGAGCGCGGCCGGAACGGTGAACTTGTGGCGTCCGTCGGCTCTGATGAGCACTGAGGTGAGGAATCCGAGGTCGCGTGCCCCGAGGGCGGGCAGGATGCCCAGGCGTTCGGCGGCGTCGTAGCCGGGGCCGGTCAGGTTCACCAGGTAGCCGCTGCTCCGCCGGGTGGGGGAGCGTTCCACCACGAGGACGTCCCAACCGCTGTGGCCGAGCCTGGTCGCGGCGGCCAGTCCCGCGATGCCCGCGCCGACGACGACCGCTCGACGCCGCGTCGTCCCGGGCGTGGTGAAGTCGGGTGCCATGCCTGCTCCCTCCTTGTATGAGCACGTGTTCAAACTCAAGTATGAACGCGTGCTCATCTCGGGCTGGGTGCGGGTACCCCCACCTAGACTGGGGCCCGTGCCCAGAGGTGTCGCCATCCCGGAGATCCGCCAGGAACTGTTCGCGGCCGTCGAACGCGTCATCGGCCGGGACGGGCCTGGCCGGCTCAGCGGACGAGCCGTCACCACCGAGGCCGGAGTCGCCAGCGGCCTGCTCTACGCCCACTTCGCCGACCTCGACGACTTCCTCGCCGCCTACGCGACCGATCGCGCCTTCCTGATCTCCGCCGGCACCTCGGCCCTCGCCGACCGGGCTGGCACCGGCGAGGTCGCCGGCAACCTGTGCGACGCGGTCACCGCCACACCGCTGACCAGCCTGCGGGCCGCCCTCACCCTCCTCGTCGCCAGGCCGGGACTGGTGGAACGGGTCCACGCCGTGCTCGGCCCCGGCAACAGCGGCCTCGACGCCCTCGAAACCGCCACCGCCCGCTACCTCACCGCCGAGCAACGGCTCGGCCGGATCGCCCCGACCGCGGATCCCGCCGCGCTCGCCCTCGCCGTGGTCGGGTCGTTCCACCACCTCGCGCTCACGGCCAACGCCGAGCAGGACGTCCCCGCCCGCCTCCGCCGCAGCGTCGCCGGCCTGCTGGCCCCCGTCACCTCGCCCGCTCCCGCGTGACCCGGCCGGGAGCACGCGCGCCCGTTCCGACCTCGCCGGGCGGGCAGCCTGCCGCCTGAAGGTCCCGGCCCGGCCCCACCACCCGGAGAACCGGCGCGCGCACGCCGAGGCTCCCCGTCACCACCGAGGGTTCGGGAAGCCGGTCGAACGCCCACGGACGTCCCGTCCCAGGGTTCCGGCGGTACGCCGACCTCGGCGTCCCCCGAACGCTCACGACCGTCGGGCCGGCCCCGGGAGCGGGCGGGCGACAACGGGACGGAGGCGGAACTCCCCGGCGTCGGGCGCGCGGACCACGACAGAAGGGAAAATGGCATCCTGACCGCGTGTCCGAGACCACCTACGCCGGATCCGGTCCCTACTGCTACTCCCACTCGATGGCGATGATGATGGGGGCGGCCGCGCCGGACGTGGCGGTCATCGAGACCCTGACCGGGAGCCCGTACGGCATGCAGCTCACCGAGGAAGCGACACCGTACTTCGACCCGGCCGGCTGGACCCCCGAGATCGGCATCGACCACGCCCTCACCGCCCTCGGCTGGTCAACGCACCGGAGCGGCGGAGGCGACGAACACGGAGCCCACGACCGCCTCCTGGGCGCCCTGGAAACCGGCCCCGTCCTGGTCGGCCCCGTCGAGATGGGACACCTGAGCTACCAACCGGGCAGGACCGGTCCCCTCGGGGCCGACCACTACCTCGTCGCGATCGGCCACGAGGGGGGACACCTGGTCCTGCACGACCCCCAGGGGTACCCGTACGCGCGCCTGCCCTGGGCCCAGTTCCGGGACGCGTGGCGCGCGGACACCGTGGACTACGCCGCCCCGTTCACCATGCGCACACGGTTCGTCCGCGAACGAGACGTCGCCCCCGCCGACGCCCTCCGCGCCTCCCCACCCCGCGCCCTCCACTGGCTGCGAGGCGACACCGCCCCGCCCGGCGCCCTCGCCAACCACGACGCCGCCCTCGCGCTCGCCGACCTCCTCAGCACACGGCCCGAGGACGTCCAGGAACACCTCATCCACTTCGCGGTGCGCGTGGGAGCGCGGCGACTCGCCGACGCGGCCCACTGCCTCCGCACCGTCGACCTCCCCGAGGCGTCCCGCGTCCTCACCCGGCAGGCCCGGCTCGTCGGTGCCCTGCAACACCCCCTCGTCACCGGGGACACCGCCACCGCCGCGCGCCTCCTGGTCGACCTCGCCCCCACCTACGAGGAACTGCGCGCGAGCATCCAGCTGTGACGCGCACGGACGTCGTCGTCCTCCCGACCGCACGGTCCACACCCGACCCGGCGGCCGCACGGGGGCCCCGGGGACCAGTGGGAGACCGGGCGGCGCGGGAGGACCGCCAGACGGTCAGCTCGGGTGCTCCCGACCGAACAGCCTCCGCGACCAGAGATACCCGCCCAGCGCGATGAGCGCGCACCAGCCGAGCGCGACCCAGCCGTGGTGGCCGACGGGCTGGTCCATCAGCAGGCCGCGCGACGTCTCGATGATCGGGGTGAACGGCTGGTACTCGGCGAACCAGCGCAGCCCGGCGGGCATCGAGTCCGTGGGGACGAATCCGCTGCTGAGGAAGGGCAGCAGGATCAACGGCATCGGCAGGTTGCTCGCGGTCTCCACACTCCTGCTGACCTGACCGAGAGCCACCGAGAGCCACACGAGGGCGAAGGTCACCACGGCGAGGAAACCCGTGGTCGCCAGCCAGCCGCCCAGCCCGGCCCCGGGCCGGAAACCGATGAGCAGTGCCACGCCCATCACGATCGCCAGACTGAGGAACGCCTGGATCACGCTCCCGACGACGTGGCCCGTCAGGACCGAGACCCGGGCGATGTGCATGGTGCGGAACCGGTCGATGATCCCCTCGGTCAGGTCCATGGCGATCGAGATGGCCGTGCCCTGCACCGTCGAGGCGATGGTCATCAGGAGGATGGCCGGTACGACGTAGGTGACGTACTCGGACCGTCCACCGGGGCCTTCGCTGATCCCGGCGCCCAACGCTCCGCCGAAGACGTACACGAACAGCAGGAGGAACACGATCGGCATCCCGACGAGCACCAGGGTCGTCGAGGGGTACCGGAGCATGTGCCGGAGGTTGCGGCGCGACATCGTCGCCGAATCCCGCAACGGGTGGAACCGGAGGGCGGCGGGCGCCGGGCCGGGGAGGGAAGGTGCGGTGCCCATCAGGTGCTCACCTTCTCGGCGCCGGGCTGGCCGGTCAGGGCAAGGAAGACGTCGTCGAGGTCGGGGGTGCGCACGGACAGCTCCTCGACCTCGATACTCCGGTCGTCGAGCCTGCTCAGCACTGCCCGCAACGACCGGAGACCGCCGTCGCTGGGCACGCGCAGGGCAAGCGTGCCGTTCTCCCGCGAGGACGTGTCGAGCGCGCGTTCGGCGTCCTCGAGGCTGGTCGGGTCCGCGAACCGCAGGAGCACGTGGCCCCCGGGGACGAGCCGTTTCAGCTCCTCCGCCGTGCCCTCCGCGACCAGCCTCCCGTGGTGGAGGACACCGATCCGATCCGCCAGTTCGTCGGCTTCCTCGAGGTACTGGGTGGTGAGGAAGACGGTCACCCCGGTGGACACCAGCTCGCGGACGATCCGCCACATCGCCCGGCGACTCCGGGGATCCAAGCCGGTGGTCGGTTCGTCGAGGAAGATCACCTGGGGGTCGCCGACCAGGGTCATCGCGAGGTCGAGCCGCCGCCGCATACCTCCCGAGTAGGTGGAGGCCGGTCGTCGAGCGGCATCGACCAGGTCGAACCGCCGCAGCAGCTCAGCGACGCGCCGCCGGCCGTCACGTCGGGGCCAGTGGTGCAGGTCCGCCATCAGGAGCAGGTTCTCCTCACCAGTGAGGAGGGAGTCCACCGCCGAGAACTGGCCGGTGACGCCGATCGCCGCGCGCACCGCGTCGGGTTCGGACGCCAGGTCGTGCCCGCGGACCCGCGCGGAGCCGCCGTCGGAGGCGGCCAGGGTGGACAGGATCCTGACGGTGGTGGACTTGCCAGCGCCGTTCGCGCCGAGCAGGGAGTACACCGTCCCGGCGGGGACGGTGAGGTCGAGCCCGTCGAGCACGACGTGCTCGCCGAAGGACTTGCGCAGCCCGGTGACCGAGATCGCCGTCTCAGGGGGTGCGGTCGCCATGGTTGTCCTTCCGTGTTGGGGTGGGCGACGATCAGGCACGGCTGATCGTGATGTCGCCGTGGGAGGTACGGGCACGGACGTCGACGGTCGACTCGGAGCCCTCCGGGCCCGAGGCCTCGTCCAGCAGGTTGCGCACTCGCCCGAACTTGGTGAACACCTCGAGCCAGGCGGCGGTACCGTCGGCGATGCCGACCTCGATCTCGCCGAGCGCGGACTCGAGCGTGACGGAGTCGCGAGTGGCCTCGTCCAGCCGGATGCTCCCGTTGGCGGTCTTCGCGATTACCCCGGCCTCCGCCCGCCCGACGGAGATGCCCCCGTTCGACGAGCTCAACCGGGCGTGACCCCCGACCGCGCCGAGGTGGATGTCGCCGTTGGAGTTCCTCACGACCGAGGTGCCCTCGACCCGGCCGAGCCTCACCTGCCCGGATCCGGTGTGGATCTCGATGTCCCCCTCGGTTCGGGTCACGGTGACGTGGCCGTGCCCCGTCTCCAGCCGCAGCGGACCGGTGTGTTCGAGGTGGACGTTCCCCATCGAGGTCCTGAACCGGGTCTCCGCGAGCCGGCCGACGCACGTCAGGTCGCCGAGCTGCACCGAGCCGGTCAGGCGGGAACCGGTGGGCAGCTCGACGACCACGTCGACCGACCGGGTCCTCCGGGAGAAGTCGAATACGGGCGCCCTCGGCCCCTGGACGCGCAGTACACCGTCGGTGTACTCGACGCTGACCCGCTGGGCGGCCCGCACGTCGGAGTCGTCGGACTCGTCGGTCGGGCGCACCTCGACCCACGTGTCGGCTCGGTCGCTCGCGATGATCCGCGTTTCGCTGGTGACGCCGAGTTCGATCAGGACGGCGATGGGTTCGGGCGTGTCGAATCTGGGCATGGTCATCCCCCGTGACGTGGTGGTGGGGCGTTCCCGTGGGTCGGGACGTGTGTCGGAGGTGGCGCGGTCAGCGGACCCAGCCGGTGAAGCCCTGCCTGCCGCGTGTGCCACGGCTGGCGTGCTCGGAGCGCGGGTCGCCCTCGGGCTGGCGCAGGGCGGCGGCGGCGGCGCGGACCAGCCAGGAGTTGACCGAGCGGCCCTCCGCGGCGGCGGCCTCCTCCACCGCTGCCTTCAGCGGTTCGGGCAGCCGGACGTTGATGCGCGTCGTCGGCCCGTCCTCGGGAATCGGCGGAACCTTCTCCGTCGTCGTGGTCCCACCAGCGGCCGAGCCGGCGAGGGGGTCGCTGGGCGGTGGGGTCACGACGAACTCCGGGTCGCGTCCGCGCAGGCGCACTTCCACCGACCCTGGGGCCAGCTCCCGGGTGATCTCGTCCGAGGCGGCGGAGAGGGTGTCCAGCAGGGTCATGCGGATCGCCGACTCGAGCGGGCCGGTCAGGCGCTCGACCAGCGCACGTGACTCCTCACCGCCGGCGTCGGCGAGTGCCGCCAACTCGCGGCCCAACTGGCCCACGTACGTGGTCAAGTCCATGATGCCATCATGGCACCACTTTGGCTCAGTTCCAAGGTTCTTGGCTCAGATCGATCTCGCGAGTGCCTTCGCGCGAACCTTCCCGAGGAACACCCGCTGGTCGCAGGACGGCCGCTCGCCGAGGTGAGGCGCGACGGACGACGAGCTCACGTGATCGCTCGCCCGCCGTGAGGACCGACCCACTCGCCGTCCTGGGAGTGCCGGTCGCAGGCACCGGCGTCCATCTCGCCCCCGCGAACCCCCGCGTTCCAGAAGTCGTTCGCGAGCGGCGCGGCGCGGCGAGGATCCTGTCCGTATCCGAGGAGTGGGGGCGCATGTCGAGTGGAGGCGAGGAACGCCTGGCCGAGATGACCGTCGGGGCGGTCCGGCCGCACAACGCGAGCATCGAGATCGTCGACCCCGACCCGCGGTGGGCCCGGCTGTTCCACCAGGAGGCCACCAGGATCCGGGAGGCACTGGGGGACCGGGCGCTGGCGGTCGAGCACGTCGGATCGACCGCCGTCCCCTCACTCGCCGCGAAGCCGATCATCGACATCGTCCTCGCCGTCGCGGACTCCACCGCGGAGTCCCACTACGTGCCCGACCCGGAAGCGGCCGGGTACGTACTGCGCATCCGAGAACCCGACTGGTTCCAACACCGCCTGCTGAAGGGAACGGCCCCCGACGTCAACCTGCACGTCCTCACCGCCGGTTGCTCTGAGATCGACCGCATGACCGCGTTCCGCGACCACCTCCGCGCGAACGCCGACGACAGGCGGAGGTACGAAGCCGTCAAACGTGAGCTCGCGCGACGGACCTGGCGACACGTCCAGGACTACGCCGACGCCAAGGGGGACATCGTCCAGGAGATCCACCGGGCCATCGCCAGGGGAGGGAAGCCGAGCGGGCCAGGGGGCTGACCGCCGCCGCTCGGAGCGCCCGATCCTCGGGCGTGGGGGCAAGGAATGGCGCGGTAGGCCTGTCCGTCGACCGGGAACCCCCTGCCGTGACCTGGCCGTTCTCGGCCTGCTCGCGTTCACGCCAGGAGGCCCGAGGAGTCCGGCCTCCCACAGGCCCTCGCGGCGCCAGTCCCGCGCCGGCGCTGTCCGCGTGGGACGCGGCCCCGGACCCAGCAGTGCGGAGATCGCCCGACACGAACCGAGCGGCCCACGTCATCACCCGTCCCGCCTGGCCGTCCTTCCGTTCCGGGCGAGGACAGCAGTGCTCCCGCCGGCCGCCCCAAGGCCCGCGTGCGCACGGGTACTCCACGACGCGCCGTGGGGCGACCTGGAACGCTCCCCGCTCAGCCCTCGGCGACGGGTAGGACCGGCTGGCGGAGGATGGTGCGCAGTTTCGCCGGCGCCACCTTCCGGAAGTCACTGAGGTAGATCTCGTGGTGCTTGCCCACCATGCGGAGTTGGTTGTCGGGTACGAACTCGTGGTGCAACCGGTTGAGCACCGCCGTCTCGTCGTCGAAGGACCCGACGTGCAGGGTCTGGACGCACCGGCCCTCGGACAGTGGTTCCAACCGGACTCCGTCGAGGCGAGCCGGCGGCTTCCTCGTCCCGACCTGCCGCACGGCCGTGGTGAACATGTCCTGGTCGATCCAGTCCGGAACCATGATCATCATCGTCCAGTCCCACCGGGACTTGTCCCGTGAGGACGTGAAGGAGTCGAGGTCCTCCGCCCACCACAGGCCTTCCAGCGGCATGACGACGTAGTCCTGCCCGAGGTCCCGCTTGCTCGCCATCTTCAGCTTGTAGGCGACCGGGTAAAGGGCCTCGACCGCCTCCGAGAACGCCGGCGAGGTGTTCGGGTCCCCGTGGCCGTCGACCATCAGGTACCGCAGATCAGGTACGTCGATGATCCGGAACTGGTCCTGCTTCGCCTGGTAGGCGTCGAGGCTCTTCTTGAAGTCGGTCTTGTTCGTCATCGGTCACCCGGACTCGCTCGGCGAGCCACGACCTTTCCGCCTCGAGGAGGCTCAGTGAGTACGAGAAGACCTCCCGCGCCGGGCGCGGGAGGGGGACTGGGGCGCCCTGGGCGGCGCGGATGCCGACGAGGCGCGCCTCCACCTGGGTCAGGCGGCTCCGGAGGGCCCGCGTGTACTCCTCGTCGGAGAGCAGGGGCAGGTTCGCCACTCCGACCAGCAGCGGGTTCGTCGCTGACCGCAGCTCGGTGACCAGGGCGAGCGCGGTATCCCGCGCGGCCTGGTGGCCCTCACTGGTGGCGTGGAAGACCCGTCGGGACTTCGCGGCCGCGGGGGCGTCCGGCACGTGGACGAGCCCGCGTCTCTCCAGCCTGGTGAGCAGGTAGTAGATCGAGGAGAAGCCGATGTCGGTCCACTGGCGGATGCCGCGTTGCTCGATGACCCGTTCCAGGTCGTAGCCGTGCTGGGGCCGTTCGATGACCAGGCCCAGCACCGTCAGTTCCGCCGGCGTCAGCTCCATGAGCATATTCTAGTACTAGAATTACCAGCCTTGGGAGCCCCCTCCTGCGTGCCTGGCGGCCCAGTTCGTCGAGGCGGTGGGGCGGTGGGGGGCACCGACTGGCCCTCCCCCCGCTGTGTGGCCTGATGGGGCGGCGGTAGGCGGGGGTCGTCCAAGGCTGAGGACTCCTCGCTGTGGACACGTCCGTGTGCGGGTAGTCGCGGGTTGTCCTGTCTGACGCCTCGGGTCAGCCCCCATGTCAGGAGGTCAGCTCATACTCTGTTGTCGTCGTCGGAGGCGTCGGTGAGTCGGGGTCGATCGCGCGGAAGACGATGGTGGCCGAGTGGGAAACTCACTCGATGGCTTGTGTGGCCAAGAGCCATCGAGCTGTCTGCGGCCTGGTCACATCGATGGACCCGTGTAGGTGATTGGGCTGGCAGACCGTCGGAGACGTGCGTGGAGAAGATCGACCGACCACGGAGGATAAGGTGTCGAAGAACTGGGCGGAGGTCGCGTACGCGGTGAATTCCCGAGCGCGGGAGCTGTCCTTGAAACAGAAGGAGATATCGGACAGGTCTGGTGTGTCGCTGGCGATAGTGCGAGAAATTCAGCAAGCTCGTATTGAGCGGCAACGCAATCCGCGGACTTTGGAGGCCCTCTCGCTGGCACTGGAGTGGCATCCCCGTCACCTGACGGCTGTTCTGAACGGAGTGACGCCGCCTAACATCCCGGCCACCAAGGTGGCCCAGGATCCGGTGATCCCACTGCTGAACACCGTCATCCGGGAACTGAGGGGATTGCGGGCGCAAATCGGACTGCTGAGCAGCCGGCTCATCGATCTCGAGGGGTCGCGGTCGCCGACCAGGGAGAACAACAAGGAACGAATGGTCGACTGACTCTTCCCTCGCAGCTGTGGGGATCGGTCAACGCGGTACTCGCACCAGTGTCCAAGCGCGGCTCGCTGAGGTGGCGGCGAGGACGGGTTCAGCCGGGTGGCGGGTCGGAGCTGTCGCCCGCGCGGAACAGCTGAAGGCGGCAGGGACCTCGGCCGGGCCCACGAGTTGATCCCGGCTTCGATCGGGGTGCCAGAGCGATCGGCACCAGTTCGAGTTCAGCGGCACCGTCGTCTCCTCGGCCCCAACGTCCGATCAGGACGGAGCCCGTACGGACTTTCAGGATCTTCACGTCCAGGTCGACTCGGGACGTTCGAGGTCCGCCGTCCGCAACCACTCATCCAGGACCTCACTGAACGGCACGGCGGAGGTCACGGAGTTCTGCTGGTCCACCTGGTCCGTGAGGCGGGTCAGTGCCTTCTCCGCTCGCTTCCAGGTGGCTCGGTCGATGCCACTGATCGTTTCTCAGGGGTAGGCGGAGCGTCACGAGGCTGTTTCCGCGTTGAGGACGACCGGTAGTGCGGTGGAACCATTGCTCGAGGCGGTCCCGGGCTCGTGCTTCGCCGCGTCCACGACTCGTGGCCCCGGGTAGATCTCGCACCCAGAAGTCGCGCCCCCGGTCGACTCCGACGAGGCTGGTCGGATCGTTCTCCCTGGTCACGGGTGGTGGGGCAGGTGGGGCTCGAACCCACGGCCAAGGGATTATGAGTCCCCTGCTCTGACCAACTGAGCTACTGCCCCCAGTCTCCCGTGATCGCTCCTCGGCCGCCGGGACGGGCGGGAGCGAACGCGGCCCGATCCTAGCGGAGCGCGTACGGGCATTCACAAGCCCGCCGACCATGGTGATCCCGGCTCGGCGGTCCACAGTGGGACGTCCACCCGCTGGCCGGCCAGGGCTTCACCTGCTGCTCAGCCACGCACACGTGCGGAAGGCCGGTGCCCAGCGGCACCGGCCTTCCTCGGTGAGCGACTCGAAGCGGCCTGTTCGGGCCTGGCTGCCGGATCTACCCGGCTGCTGCTCAGTCGTCGTAGTCGTCGTCGTCCCGGTCCTCCTCGTAGCCGATGATGTCGCCGCTGGCGGCGTCGATGTCGATGTCGTACTCCATCCGGTCCTTGCGGAGTTCGATCTCCCACTCCCACCGGCCGTCGTCCTCGTCGAGTTCGACCTCGGTCACCCGGGCGCCGGGGACGCGCTCCAGGGCGATCCGCTCGGCCTCCTCGCGGCTGATCTTCGGTCCGCCCTCCCGTGCCTCGGCGCTGGTGGCCTCCACGGTCTCCACGGACCTCGGGTCCCAGTCGTCCCGGTCGTCGTGGCGGTCGTCCCGGTCATCGCGGTCGTCCCAGTCGTCGTCCCGCTCGACGTTGTTCACGGCGGCGTTGCCGGGGTTCTCCCAGTGCTGCGCGCTCGCCGCCGGCACGGTCTCGTTGTTCCCGCCGTCGTTGAGCGCCACGGCCGTGCCACCGATGGCGAGCAGGCCCACAGCTCCGACAACCGCGGCGACCATCTTCGGGTTCTTCATGGTGGTTCCCTTCCTTCTCCTGGTGGGTCCCGAGTCGCTGTCCGGCTCTCCCGGCCTGGTCTCGGGGGTGTTCCCCTCGGTGTGGGACCAAGATTGCCGTTCCCGGTGATAGGGCCGCGCTGTCTGACTCCTAAGGGGAGGTAAAGATCGGCGGAGGCGGTCGTGCGACCGGTGCGTGAACCACGCTCCAGTGCTGTGACCTGCTGGTTTGCCTGGTCCGCCCGGTGTGGTGGCGACATTGGCTCGCGGGCTCGTGGCGTCCTCGCGGGCTTGGCGGAACAGGACGCGGCCTTCGGGGTGCACGGCCCGAGGAGGAGCGGGGCGTGCGTCGCGGGAGCCCGCGAAGCCGATGGGCTCGCTCGGCCGTCCGAGGCCGTGCCCGGCGGCCCGGCGGCCCGGCGGCCCGGCGGCCCGGCGGCCGGGCGGCTCGCGTCGCCTGTGGTGCCGCGTCGGACCGGATGTCGGGGTGGCGCGGGCGTTCGAGGGCGAATGGCGGCGGCGCGGAGGAGAAGCGCGCTGCGGGTGATGGCGCTGGGTGTTCGTCCGATCGCACCACGTGGGCGGTAGTCTGCGCGTTCATGCTGATCTGGATCAACGGGCCGTTCGGCGTCGGGAAGACGCAGGTGGCCCACGAACTGGAGCACCGCCTGCCCGGGAGTTTCGTCTGCGATCCCGAGCAGCTCGGTTTCGCGTTGCGGCGAATGACTCCTCCCACCCGGCGGGGTGACTTCCAGGACCTGCCGCTGTGGCGGCGTGGCGTCCGGGAGTTCCTCTCCGGCCTGGTCGAGGACCACGACGGGCACGTGATCGTGCCCATGACGCTGATCAACCCGGACTACCACGACGAGATCGTCGGCGGGCTCCGGCGGAACCACCCGAACCTGCGGCACGTCACGCTGCTCACCTCGGAGCAGTCGCTGCTGCGCCGCATCCGGTATCGGGGTGAGGGGAGGGCGAGTTTCGCGGCGGGGCAGGCCCGGCGCTGCCTGGACGTGCTGAGCACCCCCCAGTTCGACGTCCACGTCGACACCGAGCATCAGACGATCGCCGAGGTGGCCGAGGACATCGCGGAGCACTGCGGTCTGCGGTTGTCCGACAGCGCCGAGCACCCGGTGCGGCGGGCCGTGCGCAGGGTGGGGGTCCAGCTGCGGCACGTGCGTTTCGACTAGGCGTGGCCCGCCGTCCTCAACCCCCGCCGTCCCCGACGTGGGCCGGTCCTGCCGGTTGGCTGTCCGGGGCGGCGTCGGCGGGGTGCGGGTGGGGCGGGGTCAGTCGGGGTCGGGTGGGCCGAGCCGGACGGTGATCTGGGCTCCACCCCAGCCGGAGGCGCCCAGGGACATCCCGCCGCCGGAGGCCTCCGCGGTCCTGCGGGCGATGTCGAGGCCCAGCCCGGTCGACCCGCCTTTGCTGTTGCCCCGGTCCAGCACGTGCCGCCCGGTGTTGACGCCACCGAACCCGGTGCCGGCGTCGGCGACGACGAGGACGGCTCCGCCTTCAGGCGCGGGGCGGAGCCGGACCGCGAAGGAGGTGCCCTCCTCGGTGTGCGCGAAGACGTTGCCGAGCAGGGAGTCGACGGCGGCGACCAGGTCGCCGGGGGAGACGCGGACGAGCAGTGGCCCCGGGGCGAGGTCGAGTTCGACGTGGCGTTCGGTGTCCTCGGCGAGCACCGACCAGAAGCGCACCCGCTCGGACACGACCTGTGCGGCGTCGCAGGCCACTCGGGCCGCGGTCTGCCCGTCGCCGCCGCTGCGCCCCCTGGCGTCCTGGATGACCTCGCTGACGGCGCGTTCCAGTTCCTCGACCAGCCCCTCCACCCGGCGGGCCTCCTCCGGCGACCGCAGGCCCTCCGCCTCCAGTTTGAGGGCGGTCAGCGGGGTGCGGAGCCGGTGCGAGATGTCGGCGACCGTTTCCCGTTCCTGTTGGAGCAGGGTTTCGATCTGACCCGCCAGGTGGTTGAGGGCCAGTCCGACGTCCCGCAGTTCCTTGGGGCCGGCCGGGTCAGCCCTGGCCTGGAGCTCTCCCCGGGCCAGCCGGTGGGAGACGGCGGCCAGCTGGGTGGTGGGTCGCACCAGGGAGGTGGCCAGCCGGTCCGCGACGAGCGCGCTGACCGCGAGCAGCACCACGGCCAGCAGGACGAGGATCAGCACGGCCCGGTCCACGCCCCGGTGCAGGACCTCGGCGGGCACGTGGGCGCGCACCGCCGCCTGCTCCCCGGTGGAGTCCTGGGCGTTGACCAGCAGCTCCATCCCACCGTCGACGTCAGCGGTGAAGGTGTGGCCGCGGAGGGCGAGGTCCACCGACTCGGTGCGCTCGGCCGGCTCGCCGACCGTGGTCCCGTCGGGGAGGAAGATCGTCAACTGGTGGTCGTCGGACAGGTTGACCCGCTCGACGGCGAGGCGGATGACCTCGGGGTCGGCGGTGGCCAGCAGGGAGCTGAAGGACTGCGCGTCGACGTTGGCCGCGTGCAGCGCGCGGTCCTCGGCGACGGTGCGGACCAACAGGGCCAGCGGCACGAGGAACGCGACCAGGATGAGGGAGGTGGTGGCGGCGACGAGCAGGGCAAGGCGTCCTCGCATGGTCACGCCCCGCCCGGTGCGGCCAGTTTGACGCCGACGCCTCGGATGGTGTGCAGGTATCGGGCCTGTTGGGCGGTCTCGCCCAGTTTGCGGCGGAGCCAGGACAGGTGGACGTCGACGGTCTTGTCCGCCCCGCCGTAGGGCACCTGCCACACCTCGATGAGCAGTTCCCGTTTGCTGACCACGGCGCCGGCATGGGCGGCCAGGTAGTGCAGCAGGTCGAACTCGCGGGGGGTGAGGTCGAGTGGCCGCCCGTCGAGGCTGGCTTCCCTGGAGCGGGCGTCCACCCGCAAGCCGCCCACGGTCAGCGCCTGGGCGGGGGCTTCCTCCCCGCCTCGGCGGAGCACGGCGCGGATGCGGGCGTCGAGCTGGCCGGCGCTGAAGGGCTTGGTGACGTAGTCGTCGGCTCCGGCGTCGAGGACCGAGATGATCTCGGTCTCCTCGTCGCGGGCCGTGGCGACGATGACGGGGACGGTGCTCACCGCCCGCAGCATCCGCAGCAGTTCCCGGCCGTCCATGTCGGGGAGCCCGAGGTCGAGCACGACCAGGTCGGGTCCTTCGGACACGGCCAGCCGCAGGCCGTCCATCGCGGTGTGCGCGGAGGCGACGGCGTGGCCTCGTTCCCCGAGTGCCCTGGTCAGTGCGGTACGGATCGTCGGGTCGTCCTCGACGAGCAGAAGGTGCGCCACCCCCGCACGCTATCGGAGGGCCGAGGCGGCCGGTACGCCTCTCACCGAGGGCTAGGATCGTCTTATCCCGGCGTTAACCCGGCCCGCGCGAGAGTGTGATGGTGAGAAAAGGCCTTTCGAATCGGACCAGGTTCGCCCTGGGTGCCGCTGGCTGGGCCGCCGGCGCCACCGCCGCGACGGCGGTGGGCATCGCCGCGGTCGGCGCGATCGGCGCCGGGATCGTCGACGACGCTCCCCGCGTGTTGGACCAGCAGGCGATCAGCTCCCGGTTGACCTCGCAGACGGCGAACCAGCCCGCGCCCTCCACCGCGCCGGCCGTGCCCAGCACCTCGGCGGAATCGGGGCCGGGGGAGGATTCCGAGCCCGTGGACACCGGGCCGCCTCCACAGCGGAAGGTGATCGGGACCCCCGGCGGTTCGCTGGCGGTGGAGTGCGTCGGTGACCAGGCCCGGTTGGTCAGTTGGACCCCGGACCAGGGTTTCCACGTGGACGCCGACGACGTGGAGCGAGGCCCGGCCCGGGAGGTGTCCCTGGAGTTCGAGTCGGAGGACGTCGACATCGAGGTGGACGTGGTGTGCCAGGGCGGGGTACCGGCCGCCTACTTCGAGGAGGACTGACCCTGACCCGGGGTCCTGGCTGTCCGCGCCCGGCCCCCGGGTGTCCGGGTGTCGTGACCTGCCGGAAGTCCTGCCGTCCCGGTCTCCCGTCCCCGGGTCGTGGGCCGCGCGGCGCCTCAGCGCTGGCGGCGGCCGGACAGGCGCTGGAGGGTGACGATGACCCCGGCGAGGAACAGCCGTAGGACCCGGCAGTAGGTGACGACGATGAGCAGGCCCAGGCCCACGAACATCAGCGCCGGGTCCAGCGCCGGGTAGGCGAGGGACGCCAGCACCCAGAGCGGTCCGGTCAGCGCCCCGCACAGCAGGGTGACGGCCACCAGCACGTGGCCCAGGTAGGAGCGCCGGTCGGCTCCGGCCCGGGCGGCCAGGTGGGCCCGGACCACGCGGGGGTGGCGAGCGCGGACCACGGCCAGCAGCGGCACCACCGACAGCGCGACGCCCAGCGGCGGGTACCACCATGTTTCGGACTGTTCGCCCAGCGCGGTCAGCAACACCAGCGGGGGGAGCGCGAGCAGCGTCGTCAGCCACGACTGGCGCCACAACCGGACGGGTTGGGCGTCGTAGATCCGTTCGTCGCGTTGCCGGCGGATGGCCAGGACCGCGACGGCGGTCGATCCGAGGGCGATCGCCAGGATGACCCGCAGCAGGGGGGTGACGTCCCCGCCCTGGATCAGCGAGCCGATCCACCACCCCGTGAGCAGCAGCGTGTTCAGGCAGGTCACTCCGACGAGACCGGCCAGCACCCGGCGGGTGCGCAGCAGGATGCGCAGGTATCCGCCGAGGCCCCGCTGGTAGCGCTGGTGCTCGCTCCACAGGTGCAGGCCGAGCAGGGCTGGTAGCGGGGTGGCGCCCAACGCCACCCACCGGCCGGCGTGGTCGGGGAGCAGCAGCGCGAGGACGAGCAGCAGGAGGGTCGCGGCGGCGGTCACCATCGGCGCCAGCCGGGCGGTGAGCCAGCCCAGCCGCGCCAGTTCGGCCTCCGTGGCCCGCTGCCCCGGCGCCACGGTCAGCAGCGCCCGGAAGGTGGCCATCGCCTGGCCGACCCGGGCCCGGTCGGACTGCACCTGGCCGAGCAGGAACAGGGCCTGGTCGTTGTGCGGGTCGATCGCCAGCGCCGCCCGCAGCGCCTCCTCGGCCTGGTCACGTCGGCGGTTGAGGAGGGCGAGCCGGGCGAGCAGCAGGTGCGGTCCGGCCTCGGTGGGGCCGAGCCGGACGCACTCCTCGGCGGCGGCCACGGCCTCGGGGAGCCGTTTCCGCTGCAGGGCCAGCACCTCGGCGAGCCGCGAGTGGGTCTGCCAGACGTGGGGGTTGTGGCGGACGGCCTCCCGGGCGGCGACCTCGGCGTCGGCGAGGCGGCCGAGGCCGACGAGGGCCCCGCTGCGGAGCCGGTGCCCCCAGTCGTCCCCGGGGGCGCCGCGGACGGCGTTGTCCGCGGCGACGAGGGCGCGCTGGAACTCGCCGTTGCCGACCAGCGCCTTCGCCAACTGCCCCCAGAGGACACCGTCGGAGGGCCATGCGGCGAGCCCGGCCTCCAGCACGGTGATCGCCTCGGAGGTGCGGCCCAGGTCCAGCAGCGCCTCGGAGTGGGTGAACAGCGTGGTGGGGTCGGCGGCCGTCATGCCATCTTTCTCTGCTTGAGGTAGGCCAGCAGGTCGTCGTACTCGCCGTTGGCGTTGGCGAACAGCGCGACGTTGCGGGCCGACTCCAGCCAGGGGCCGATGGACGGCTTGACCTGGCGCAGCGCCACCTTCATGTCCTTCATCGTGATGGGCCGCGCCCGGCCGAGGCGCATCGAGTCGGCCAGGGCGAGTTCGGCGGCGGACTCGACCAGGTGGCCGAGGTCGGCGCCGGAGAAGTCCTCGGTGCGCTTGACCAGCAGGTCGAGGTCGAGGCCGTCGACGGGGCGGTCCCGCAGCTTGCCCTGGAGGATCGCGGCCCTGGCCGGGCCGTCCGGCGGCAGCACGAGGACGGTGCGGTCCAACCGGCCGGGGCGGCGCAACGCGGGGTCCACGTCCCACGGGTGGTTGGTCGCGGCGAGGATGAACACGCCGGTGTTGTCCTCGGTCGCGGAGTCCATCTCGGTGAGGATCTGGTTGACGGCCGATCGCAGTCCGCTCCAGCCGGAACCGATGCCGGACCGGCGGTGGCCGATGGCGTCGACCTCGTCGAAGAACAGCAGGCAGGGGCTGTTGCGGCGGGCCGCCCTGAAGATCTGTTCGATGTTGCGTTCGGTCTCGCCGAGGCGGGATCCGAGGATGTCGGCGAGGCTGACGGTGCTGAAGCTGGCGCCGAGTTCACCGGCGACCGCCCGGGCGATGAAGGTTTTGCCGCAGCCGGGGGGCCCGTAGAGCATCAGGCCGCCGCGCAGGCTCTTGCCGAAGGCCCTGGCCAGTTCGGGGTTGCGCATCGGCCCGAGGAAGGCCATGTCCAAGCGTGCCTTGACCTGCTCCAGACCTCCGACGTCGGCCAGGGTGATCTGGCTGGTCTCCAGGTCGAGCGCCGGTTCCGGGGGTTCCTCGTCGTCGCCGACGACGTGGAGGCGGGGCGGGCTGGTGGGTGCGGGCCGTTCGGCGGCCGAGTCGAACCTGGTCGTCGTGGGGCGCAGGGGTACGACGGGCCGCTCGCCGGACGGCTCGGCTCCGCCGGGGCCGCCCCGCGTGGCGTCCTGACCGCTGGCCGGCGAGGTGGGGGTCGCCCCGGGCGGGGGAGGGGGCGCGGTCGGTGGCGGGGCGACGGCTGGTGTCGCGTCGGGCGGTGGCGTCACGGGCGGGGCGGCCGGCGGGGTGGCCGGGGGCGGCGGTGTCGGGGCGGCCGCGGCGCCGGTGAGCGCGGCGGACGCTCGTCCCAACAGGCTGAGCGCCTGCGCGTTGCCGGGATCGGTCTGCAGCACCACGGTGCAGTGGCTGAGCGCGCCCGTGGCGTCGTTCCTGTCCAGCAGGAGCTCGGCCACGTGCAGCCGCAGCGGGACGTCCTGGGGGGCGGCGGAGACCGCGGCGAGAAGACTCGTCAACAGCGGGTCATCGGACACTCGCGAGATCGTACGCCGAACGGGTGTGATGGCTGTGGTGTGTTGACGAATACTCACCCTTCGTCATGGGATCAGGTGTGGATGGCTCGATGTGGGCACGCGCGCGACCAGCCGGTCTCCTGGCCGGCGCTCGGGGCCCGAGGACGTGGGGCTCCCACGGCTCCGGCCGCTGAACCCGCACGGGGTCGTGCCGCCGTCCGGCCTGCCGCGCCGCCCAACCCCAGCACCGTTCCGCCGACACCAGGACGGTCGAGATGCGACACCGGGGACCGTCAGCCCGCCCCGAGCGCGGCCGCCGGTCGCACCTCGGGCCACCCGACTTCCCCGGCCTCCATTTCCCGGTCCAGACCCCGGACGTCCTCCTCGGACAGCACCCCCAGCCGGCGCAGGGCGGAGACCAGCATCCGCGCGACGACCACCGCCCCCGACCCGGTGAAGTGCGTGTCGTCACGGACGCCCTCCGGGTGGTTCGGGCTCTCGCCGGGCGCCAACCAGAGGAACACCTCCCGCGCGGTGCGCTCGGGGCCCAGCCGGTCCCAGCGGGCCCGGCTGATCCGGGCCAGGTCCACCGCGCTGGCCCCCGTGGCGGCCGCGACCTCCATCATCGCCGCCGGGTAGGGCCCGTGCGAGGTCCCGGCCCGGCCCCGCTCGTCGAACACCCGCCGCTCCACGGAGGTCACCAGCACGGGCCGGGCTCCCCGCCGCTGGGCGCCGTCGACCAACAGGCGCAGGTTGTGCCGGTAATCGGTGTCCGCCGGGGCGTACCGCGCCGGGTCGAACGCCTTGTGGTCGTTGTGACCGAAGGAGACCAGCAGCAGGTCCGAGGGGCGGAGCAGGTCCAGGGCTGCCGCGCCGCGTCCACTGTCGAGGAAGCTCTTGGTGCTGGCCCCGGGCCAGGCGGTGTTGCGCACCGTCAGGTGCGGTCGGAGGAAGGCGGGCAGGGCCTGCCCCCAACCCGCCTGCGGGGCCTCGTCGGCGGCGTAGGTGGCGGCCGTCGAGTCCCCGACGACGACGAGGGACCGTGGCTGTCCGGTCATGCGACCTCCCGAGGACGCGGCGGCGGCGAGGGGTGCCGATCATCCTTTTTGTACTGACACCCCCTGACCGCCGGCGCCGGTTCGTGGGACTCGTGGCCCGTGACGGCCACCCGCCGGACCGCGCGCACCGCCGGCCCTGCCCGCCGCTGGGCCCCTTCGTGGCCCGCCCTCGGGGTCGGCGGTCTCAGTCGGCCAGCAGCGGCCACACCGCGCCGCTGAGCCGGGAGGCGCGACCGCACAGCTCGTCGAACCCGGACCCGCCGTAGACGCCCAGGGTCAGGGCCTCGCGGTGCGGGCCGGGGACGGTGGCGTGCGCGGGGTGGAACTCGCCGCCCTCCGCGCCGAGGACACATCCTCGGTAGCCGGGGCGGATCGTGACCCGCTGCTCCCGGGTGGGGCGCCCGTGCAGGGTCCTGGTGGCTCCTCGCAGGGCGTGGTTGCTGGTCAGGGACAGGGCGACGGCGGGTTCGCCGGCGGTGAGGTCGTCGGCTCCCCACACGCAGCCCCGGCCCATCGGGTCGACGTCGTGCCACTCACCCGAGGTGCGGGCGACGGCGCGGACCCGGTCGACCGGCAGCAGGCCGCACATCCGGCGGGCGATCAGGCTGTCCGACCCCACCGGCAGGTGTCGTGCCGAGCCGTCGGCCACCCGGTCGACCGCGGCGTTGAGCAGGACGTGGGTGAGGCGGCAGGTGTCGTCGCGGTCGGAGGACACGGGAACACCGTCCGAGGGCAGGGTCGTCACCCGGACGACGAGCCCGTCGGGGAACACCCCCTCCCGCAGGCACATGCCGGTCGCCGCGCTCCAGTACTCGACCACCCAGGCCGAGCCGCGGGCCCCGACCGCGAGCAGTGCCGCACCGGTCGGGTCGGCGTCGTGGTCGACCTGGACCTGGGCGGTCACCTCCTCGTCCGCTGGCAGGGTCACCGTCAGCAGGCAGTGCGTCAGCCGGGGTTCGACGGTCACCAGCTCGGGCTGCTGGAAGTCGAGGTCCTCGACGGCGACCAGACCGCACGGGTCCAGGGTGGACAAGCTGCCCAGCCCCCGCGTGGTGGCGTCCCGGGGCACGGGGACCTCGTCGGCGTGGGGGCCGGCGTCGTCCTCGGTGCGGGTGGTGGAGGAGTCGGAGGAGGTGGTGGGCGCGGCGGAGGGAGCCGGCGACTCCTCGGGATCCGTCAGGGGTTCGGCGGAGGGAGTGGTCGCCGGAGGTGTCGCGGACGGGGTCGGAGCGGCCTCGCCGACACCCGCGTCCGAAGCCGGGGGGCCGGCGGTGGAACATCCCGTGAGGACGACCGCGACCACCGCCAGGCCCGCCGCCGCGCGCCGGTGCCGGTCGAGGAGCGTGAACCAGCGGGACATCGGTTTTCCCCTGTCCGGTCGGGGCACCGGCCTGGTCGGCGGGGCACGCGAAGACGGTACGACACCATTCGAGCCAGCGGGCGGGTGTCGGGGTACCGCCGCCCGCCCGCTCGGACGTCAGCCGTTCGGCGGCTGCCGCTGCGGCGGCCGGCGGTGTCTACTGGACTGGGGTGGTGCGCGTGCACCCGGATCCCGGGGTGCCGTGCGCCGGCCGCCGGGCATCCCGTCGTGGGCCCGAGCGCGCCAAGAACGGCCCGGGAGCGTGTCCGAAGCGGACCCGGCGGGCCGTCCCCGTCCCCGTCCCCGGAGTGCGTGTCTGTGAGCACTTCTTCGGGCTCCACCGCGCGGAACTGAAGTGGCCCCAGGCGTAAGAATTTGCTCCAGCTCCACCTTGCGCTCATGGCGTCTCATCGATCTTGGACGTCGGGATAGGGTCCGGTGGGAGGTGCGGGGGAATGAGTGTCCGGCTGGCGGCGTACGCCGTGTGCATCGAGGGCGGGCGGGTGCTGCTCGCCCGTCACGTGCCGCCGAAGGGCGAGAGCAACTGGATTCTTCCGGGTGGCAGGGTTGAGCACGCGGAGGATCCGTTCGACGCGGTGATCCGGGAGGTCGCAGAGGAGACCGGCTGCGATGCGGTGGTCGAACGGCTGCTGGGCGTGGACTCCCGGGTGATCCCCGCGGCCGAACGTGCCATCCCCGGTGGACCGGAGCATCACAACGTCGGCGTCTTTTACCAGGTCCGTGTCACCGGCGGCGAGCTGCGGCCGGAGCCGAACGGCGAAATCGCTGAGTCGGTCTGGACTCCGATCCCCGATGTCACTCGCCTGCGCCGGTCATCGCTGGTCGATGTCGGCCTCGCCCTGGCTCAGACGCTTCCGGCGACTGGCCACGTCGCTGCCGTCCCGGTCGGCGGCCTGATCCAGCACTGAGGCGCGATCAACATCCGAACTGGCTGCTCCGCGGGCGGTGCCATCGCCAGTGGATCGGCAGGCAGGTCCGCGACGTGCCCTCTTCGGACTGAATGCACTGGTCCGTCCACCCGACCGCTGCCGAGGAGGCTCTCCCCCCACCGCCGAGCGGTCTACCGTGGCTCCGGTGCGCCGTGGCCAGACAGGAGGGTTCGACGAGGTGACCGCGCTGATCGCCACCCGTGGCCTCCCCGGGTCGGGAAAGACCACCTGGGCGAAGCGGTACGTCGCGAAGTCCGGTGATCGAGCCGTGCGAGTCAACCGGGACGACCTGCGCGTGATGCTGCACGGCGCCGCGTCGCACCGGGGTGCGACCGAGCGGCAGGTGACCGCCGCGCAGCACGCGCTGATCCGCGCCCAGCTCGACCTCGGGGTGACCGTCGTCGTCGACGACACCAACCTCCGCGCCCGCTACCTGCGGGAACTACGGGACCTCGCCCGGCGGTCGGGCGCCGACTTCGAGGTGCGGGACTTCACCTCGGTGCCCTTGGAGGACTGCGTGGCGCGGGACGCCGCCCGGGAGGAACCGGTCGGGGAAGGGGTGATCCGCGATCTGTGGCGGCGCTACCTCGCCGGCCGCGAGCTGCCGTTGCCGGTGCCCCCGGCGTCCGAACCGGAGCGCGGGCAGGAGACGACCGGCAGGCCCTACCACCCCCGCCGCGACCTGCCCGCCGCCGTGATGTGCGACCTCGACGGCACGGTGGCCCTGGTGGGCGACCGTTCCCCCTACGACGAGTCACGGGTGGAGTCCGACCAGCCCAACCCGGCCGTCATCGCCGCCCTGCGGGGCATGCACGCCACCGGGCACCGCGTCCTGTTCTGCTCCGGGCGGACCAGCGGGAGCCGGGGGGCCACCGAACGGTGGCTGGCCCGGCACGTGGACGTGCCCCACGACCTGCTGCTGATGCGGGAACCCGGTGACCGGCGGAAGGACGCCGTGGTGAAGCTGGAGATGTTCGACCGGGAGATCAGGGACCACTACCGGGTCGTCTTCGTGCTCGACGACCGCGACCAGGTGGTGCGGCTGTGGCGCGGCCTCGGCCTGACCGTCATGCAGGTGGCTGAGGGCGACTTCTGAGGGGCATCCGCCGGCCCCGCCCCCATCTCGGCGGTCACCCGGTGCGCAGCGTGGCCTCGGCCAGCGCGCGCCGTGGGTCCTGGGCGGGCAGCACCTCCACGAGGCGTTCCAGCACGGTCGAGTCGGGCACGGCGCACCGTCGGTGGAACCGCAGCAGCACCGCCGGGTCGCCGTCCCGCAGCACCCCCGCCCGCACCGAGGCGTGCAGCACCTCCCGCTCCGCCCGCACCAGGGGTGCCTCCGAGGCGACCAGCAGTTCACCGGTGTAGGCGGCGACGGCGTCGCCGGTCCGGCCGTCGTCGAGCGCGGACCGCACCGCCTCGACGTCCGAGCGGACCGCCGGGGACAACCGGTAGGGACGGGCGGTGAGCACCTGCGGGGTCAGCCGCCGTCGAAGCCGGTGCAGTTCGGCCCGGACCGTCACCGGGCTGCCGTGCTCGCCATGCACGTGCAGCGCCAGTTCGCTGGCGGTCAGGCCGCCCCGGTGCAGGATGAGGGCGAGCAGCAGCTCGCAGTGCCGGACCGAGAGCCGGACCTCCCGGCCGTCGACCACCGCCGAGGGTGTCGTGCCGAGCAGCCGCAGCAGGGAGACCCCGCGCGGTGGGGAGGCGGACCCGCCAGGGCCGGGGGGACCCGGCGGCAGCGGGCTGGTGGCCGGCACCGCGGGTTCCTCCTCCGCCCCGCCGCCGACGGCCAGGCTCCGGTCGCGGCCGGCGGGACGGGCCGGCCGTGCGCCCCGGGCCGGCCTCGCGGAGCGACCGCGCTGGTGGGGGCGCGTGCTCAGCCGGAGCAGGTGGCAGCCGTCGTCCAGCGGTTCCCACGACGCCGCCCCCGGCCCGAGGCCCGGTACGGTGCCGTCGTCGATCCGCCAGCCACACCGCCGCCCGGCGCCGTCCACCACCGGGACCACCCTGGCCGGTACCCAGCCCGGCAGCCCGTCACCCACCACCCGGCCGGTCGGGGTGACCACCGCCCGCAACTCGCCGGGGCGGCGGCGCAACACCGAACCGTGGCGGTGCCGGAGCCAGGAGTCCCGCTCGCGCATCCGCTCCGCCAGCCGTGCCTGGGCCAGTTCCACGGCGGCCCTGACGAGCGCGGCCGTCGCCGGGTGCGCGGAGGACAGCGGCCCCGTGACATCGACGCTCCCGACGATCGCGCCGCTGTCCGGGTCGCGGACCGGGCTCGCCGCGCAGGTCCACGGGTGGTAGGTGCGCACCAGGTGTTCGGCGGAGTGGATGCGCACCGCGCGCCGGACGGCCAGCGCGGTGCCCATCGCGTTGGTGCCCATCGCGTCCTCGCTCCAGCAGGTGCCCTCCCGCAGTCCGACCCGGTCCGCGCGGTGGCACAGGTCCCGATGTCCCTCCCGCCAGAGGATGTGGCCCTCCGCGTCGGTGACGATCATCAGGTGCACGGCCTCGTCGGCGATCCCGACCAGCAGCTCCCGCAGTTCCGGGAGCACCGCGGCCAGCGGGTGGGCGGATCGGCGCGCGGCCAGCTCAGCCCGGTCGAACCCGATCTCGGGAACAGGGGAGTCGGGGCGCACCTCGGCGGCCAGCGACCGCTGCCAGGACTCCCAGACCAGCGGGCGTGGCCGGCGTGCGAGGTCCCCGCCCAACACGGCCTCATGGGTGGCGCGCAGCTGGTGCTCGGACCGTTCCTCGGCGGGGGCGGCGACCGGCCGCCACGGCGCGGACCGTGGGAACTCCGCTGCCATCTGACCTCCGGGGGCGACGTGCTCGGGGGAGGAGACGCGCGACCCGCACCGCGCCAACCCCGGCGCGCCCGCACCGGAATCCTCGGTCCCCTGGGCCGCGCACCACAATCGGCTTCACCTGTTCGGGGGATGTGGTCGGCGCGCGGGGCGCGGGCCCCAGCTCACCGCGAGCCCACCGCGCGCCACCCCTGCACCGCGCGGGCCCGGCCCGTCGAGCGCGCTGACCAGGCAGGACGGCGCACCCACGCCCGGCCTGGACGAACCCGGCCGTCCACCTCGGCGAACCGACCAGCCCCTGTCGCCGGGGCCCGCCGCCGAGCCGGCGCAACGTCGACGCAACCCCGCCCGACCTACGGTGCACGCCCGAACCCGGCCGGCGCCCACCGCCGCACCACGGGCGCTCCCCGAGGTGCCTCGCCCGGCGGCGCGCCCCGGGAGTCGTGGGACACCACCGCACCAACGGAGGTAGGTCATGACCCAGTACGCGGCACCGGGAAGCCCCGGCGCCATCGTCGAGTACCGCTCCCGTTACGACCACTTCATCGGGGGCGAGTACGTCCCGCCCGCCGGCGGCGAGTACTTCGAAAACCCCACGCCGGTCACCGGCCAGGTGTTCACCGAGATCGCCAGGGGCACCGCGGCCGACGTCGAACGTGCCCTCGACGCCGCGTGGGCCGCCGCGCCCGCCTGGGGGAGGACCTCCGTGGCGGAACGCTCCGGGGTCCTGCTGGCGATCGCCGACCGGATCGAGCGGAACCTGGAACGGCTGGCCGTCGCCGAGAGCTGGGAGAACGGCAAACCCGTCCGGGAGACCCTCGCCGCGGACCTCCCGTTGGCCGTCGACCACTTCCGCTACTTCGCCGGCGCGCTGCGCGCCCAGGAGGGCGGTATCTCCCAGCTCGACGAGGACACCGTCGCCTACCACTTCCACGAACCGCTCGGCGTCGTCGGTCAGATCATCCCGTGGAACTTCCCCCTGTTGATGGCCACCTGGAAGGTGGCGCCCGCGCTGGCGGCGGGCAACGCGGTGGTGCTCAAACCCGCCGAGCAGACCCCGGCCTCGATCCACCTGCTCGTGGAACTCATCGCGGACCTGGTGCCACCCGGGGTGCTCAACGTGGTCAACGGGTTCGGGGTGGAGGCGGGCAAGCCGTTGGCCTCCAACAGCCGCATCCGCAAGATCGCCTTCACCGGGGAGACCACCACCGGCCGGCTCATCCTCCAGTACGCGAGCGAGAACATCATCCCCGCCACCGTGGAACTGGGAGGGAAGAGCCCGAACATCTTCTTCGCCGACGTCGCGGCGGCCAGGGACTCCTACTACGACAAGGCGTTGGAGGGCTTCACCATGTTCGCCCTCAACCAGGGCGAGGTGTGCACGTGCCCGTCACGTGCCCTGGTCCAGGAGGACATCTACGAGGAGTTCGTGGCCGACGGGCTGGCCAGGGCCCGGGGTCTGCGGCAGGGGCACCCGCTGGACACCACGACCCAGGTCGGGGCCCAGGCCAGCAACGACCAGCTGGAGAAGATCCTCTCCTACGTCGACATCGGCCGGCAGGAGGGCGCGGAGGTCCTCCTGGGCGGCGACCGCGTCGACCTCGGCGGCGAACTCTCCGGCGGCTACTACGTCCAGCCCACGGTGTTCGCCGGGCACAACCGGCAGCGCATCTTCCAGGAGGAGATCTTCGGTCCCGTCCTGTCGGTCACCCGGTTCGCCGACTACCAGGAGGCGATCTCGGTGGCCAACGACACCCTCTACGGGCTGGGAGCGGGTGTCTGGGCGCGCAACGGGACCACCGCCTACCGGGCGGGTCGGGACATCCAGGCCGGCCGGGTGTGGGTCAACAACTACCACGCCTACCCCGCCCACGCCGCGTTCGGCGGTTACAAGCAGTCCGGGATCGGACGCGAGACCCACAAGGTCCAGCTGGAGCACTACCAGCAGACCAAGAACCTGCTGGTCAGCTACGGTGAACATCCGCAGGGGCTGTTCTGATGGTGGAGCCGGACCCCGCTTGCGAGCGGGACGCCGCCCCGGAGCGGGACGGCGTTCCCGGGGCGGACCGGGCCCCGGCGTCGCGGGTGGCGGCCACGCCCGCCGCCGCCGACCTGCTCGCCCGGCTCCGCACCCGGCACGGGCCGCTGATGTTCCACCAGTCCGGCGGCTGCTGCGACGGGAGCTCGCCCATGTGCTACCCCGACGGCGAGTTCCGGGTGGGCGCCTCCGACCGCCACCTCGGTGACCTCGACATCCCCGGAGTGGCCGAACCGGTACCGGTGTGGATGTCCGGCGCCCAGTTCGAGTACTGGCGGCACACCCACCTCACCATCGACGTCGTCGCCGGGCGGGGCAGCGGGTTCTCCCTGGAAGCCCCCGACGGAGTGCGCTTCCTGCTCCGGTCCCGGCTGCTGAGCGACGCCGAGCTCCACGAACTGGAACTCCGGGAACGGGAGGAGGGGGAGGGGCCGACACCACCCCACCCGTGACGCGCCTCGTCAGGAGCGGGTAGCCGCGCCCACCCCGGGCGCGGCTACCCTCGCACGTGCAAGGCCACACCGTTGGCCCCCGACGAGTCCTGGAGACGCCACCCCGTGTTCGACACACTCTCCGATCGGCTCACCTCGGTCCTGAAGAACCTTCGAGGCAAGGGCCGGTTGTCCGACGCCGACATCGACGCCACCTGCCGCGAGATCAGGATCGCGCTGCTCGAGGCGGACGTCGCGCTCCCGGTCGTCCGGACCTTCATCGCCAAGGTGAAGGAGCGCGCGAAGGGCGCGGAGGTCTCCCAGGCGCTCAACCCCGCCCAGCAGGTCATCAAGATCGTCAACGAGGAACTCGTCGGCATCCTGGGCGGTGAGACGCGCCGGATCCACCTCGCGAAGAACCCGCCCACCGTCATCCTGCTCGCCGGCCTCCAGGGTGCGGGCAAGACGACGCTGGCCGGCAAGCTCGCCAAGTGGCTCCGAGGCCAGGGGCACACCCCACTGCTGGTGGCCTGCGACCTCCAACGCCCCAACGCCGTCACCCAGCTCCAGGTCGTCGGGGAACGGGCCGGCGTCACCGTGTTCGCCCCCGAGCCGGGCAACGGGGTCGGCGATCCCGTCGAGGTCGCCAGGCGGAGCATCACCGAGGCCCAGCGGGCCCAACACGACGTCGTCCTCGTGGACACCGCCGGGCGCCTCGGCGTGGACGAGGAGCTGATGCGGCAGGCCGCCGACATCCGGGACGCGGTGAAACCCGACGAGATCCTCTTCGTCCTCGACGCCATGATCGGCCAGGACGCGGTCACCACCGCCCAGGCGTTCCGCGACGGCGTCGGTTTCACCGGTGTGGTCCTCACCAAGCTCGACGGCGACGCCCGGGGTGGCGCGGCCCTGTCCGTCCGGGAGGTGACCGGGCAGCCGATCCTCTTCGCCTCCAACGGCGAGAAGCTGGAGGACTTCGACGTCTTCCACCCGGACCGGATGGCCAGCCGCATCCTGGGCATGGGCGACATGCTCAGCCTGATCGAGCAGGCCGAGCAGGCCTTCGACGCCGAGCAGGCCGAACAGGCCGCGCACAAGATCGGCGCCGGGGACCTCACCCTGGAGGACTTCCTCGAGCAGATGCTGGCCGTCCGCAAGATGGGCCCGCTGGCGAACCTGCTCGGCATGCTGCCCGGCGCCGGGCAGATGAAGGACCAGCTCGCGCAGTTCGACGAGAAGCAGCTGGACCGCGTCCAGGCGATCATCCGGGGCATGACGCCGGACGAGCGGGCCGACCCCAAGATCATCAACGGCTCGCGGCGCGCCAGGATCGCCAAGGGGTCCGGAGTCGCGGTCAGCGACGTCAACGACCTCGTCACCCGCTTCTTCGACGCCCGCAAGATGATGCAGCAGATGGCCGGTCGCTTCGGGATGCCCGGTGCCGGCGGGGGCAACCGCAAGGGCAAGAAGGGGAAGAAGGGCAAGAAGGGCAAGGGCCGCGGCCCCACCCCGCCCCGGATGCCCGCCGGGATGCCCGGATTCCCCGGCCTCCCGCCCGGAGGAATGCCCGGCGGTATGCCCGGCGGTCCCGGAGCCTTCGGCGGTGGCGGTCAGGTGCCGCCCGGCCTCGCCGGCATGGACCAGCTGCCCGCCGACTTCGACCCCAACCGCCTGACCTTCGGCGGAACCAAGAGCGGCAAGAAAAAGAAGAAGTGATCCAGTGGGGACCGCGCTGCACCTGAGCGGAGTGGTGCTGCCCGAGGGCGAGCACCGCGACCTGTGGATCGTCGACGGCCGGGTGAGCACCGCACCCGTGCCCGGCGCCGAGACCATCGCCAGCGGGGCCTACGTGGTCCCCGGCCTGGTCGACGCCCACTGCCACGTCGGGATCGGCCTCGGGGCCCGTCCGGCCGACCCCGACGAGGCCGTCGACCAGGCGCGCGCCGACCGTGACGCCGGCGTCCTGCTGATCCGCGACTGCGGGGTGCCGATCGACACCGGTCACCTGCGCGGGCGGGAGGACCTCCCCCGCATCCTCCGCGCCGGCCGGCACATCGGCCGGCCCAAGCGGTACCTGCCGGGGCTGGGAGTCGACCTCGACGACCCGTCCCTGCTGCCGAAGGCCGTCGCCGAACAGGTCGAGGCCGGCGACGGCTGGGTGAAGCTGGTCGGGGACTGGATCGACCGTTCGGCCGGCGGGGCCGCCGCCGACCTGGCGCCCCTGTGGCCCGACGACGTCCTCACCGAGGCGATCGCCGTGGCCCACGACGCGGGCGCCCGGGTCACCGCCCACGTGTTCGGGGAGGACGCCCTGCCCGGGCTGCTCAACGCGGGGATCGACTGCGTCGAGCACGGCACCGGCCTGACCGACGACACGATCGACCTGATGGCCCGCCGCGGGGTCGCCCTCGTGCCCACCCTGATCAACATCGAGAACTTCCCCTCCATCGCCGACACGGCGGTGCGCTACCCGCGGTACGCGGCGCACATGCGCGACCTCCACGCCCGGGTGGACGCCACCATCGGCGCGGCCGTCGAGGCCGGGGTCCCGGTCTACGCGGGTACCGACGCCGGCGGCGGCATCGTCCACGGCCGGATCGTCGACGAGATCGAGTCGCTGCACCGGGTGGGCATGAGCCGGGAGCGGGCGCTGTCCGCCGCGTGCTGGCGGGCCCGCGAGTGGCTGGGCCACCCCAACCTGGAGGACGGGGCTCCGGCGGACCTCGTCGTGTACCGGAACGACCCTCGCCGCGATCTGACGGCGCTGCGCGACCCGGCCCGCATAGTGTTGCGGGGGCGCGTCGTGCGGTGAGCCGCCGAACCGGCTGCCCGCCACGTCGCCCGCACCAGGAGCACGCCCGCGTCGGGGCGCCGTCGAGACGTCGAAGGGAAACACGTGGAAGAGCGGGAGCCGGGGTCGGCCACACCGGACGAGCCAGCGCACCGGCCTCCGGACCGGTCCGGGGACGCGGAGCGGACGCCGCCGACCGGCCTGCCCCAGCCCGGCACCGGTGCCCCCGGCAGCCGGCCGCCCGCGCCCCCGCACTCCGCCGGGGCCTCTCCCAGCGCTCCCGTCCCACCCGGGCCGGGGACCCACCCGGGCCAGCCGGCCGGGTCCCCGCCCGCACCGAACCCGTGGCAGGGCCCACCGGCCGCCCCGCCGGGTCCCCCGGGCCCGGCGCGTCCCCCACCGGGGGGTTCCTGAACCAGTACCAGCCGATGGGGTCGGTGCAGGACGGCCGCGATCCCGGCCTGCACGACCGCTACTGGGAGGCGCAGCTGGAGGCGGGCGCCCGGAACAGCCTCCACTGGGGATTCCTGGCGTTCTTCGTCGGCTGGGCCGCCTACTACCTGGTGGCCGGGTTGATCGGGGCCATCCTCGCCGGGCAGTTCCAGGAGTTCGACCCGCTGGCCCCGCCACCGATGGGGCCGCTGCTGCTCGTCTCGCTCATCCCCAACCTCTTCCTCGGGCTCGGCCCGGCCGTGCTGTCCTGGTGGAAGGGCCAGGGGCTGCGTCGCGACTTCGGCATCGTGCCCAAACGCCGCGACTGGAAGGTCGGGCTGCTCTCCGGGGGCATCGGCCTGGTCGCCGCCTTCGTGATGGCGATCCTGCTGATGTCGGGATCGCTGGACGAGAACGGCGAGTCCTCCGGGATCAACAGCCTCGGCCAGCTCGCCCAGGGGCAGGCGATCTGGATCCTGCTGTTCTCGCTGTTCGTCTTCATCGGCGCGCCGCTCACGGAGGAACTGCTCGTGCGCGGCGCGTTGTGGGGCGCCTTGGAGCAGTACCGGGTACCCCGGTACGCCATCCTGCTGCTCACGACCTTCGTGTTCGCGTTGATCCACGAGGAACCGGAGCGCACCCCGGTGCTGCTCGTCGGTGGGCTGGCCATCGGCATCGCGCGGATGATCACCGGCCGGGTCGCGGCCGCGATCATCGCGCACGCCACCTACAACCTGCTGCCGGCCGTCGTCTTCTACGCGCAGTTCAGCGGCTGAGGACCCGCCGGCACTACCCAGCGTGGCTGGCGTGATCACACCACGAGACCACGGCCCCGCCCTGTTCGGCGTGCCGCGATCACGACGAGTGCGGCTAATCTCGGTGGGACGGGGAAGCGGAGTGGGGAGATCACAACGTGAACCAGGTCGACGGTGGCGAGGAACCTCGCCGCGCAACGCCCGGCCCGCCCGGGCACGGGACGGCTGAGCCCGACGAGACCGTGACCGACATCCCCGGCGAGGAACGGGCGACCAGGACCGCCGGCCCGGGGCCGAGGCCCGGCGGGACGGGGACCGCCCACCGCCGAACCCCGGCCCGACCCCGGCGCCGACGGGGCGCCGGTCCGCACCCACCGCTGGGGACTGGGTGTGTTCTTCCTCGCCCAACTGGTGTTCCTGCTCTCCTCGGTCTTCCTGGTCGCCCCGTTGGGACCGATGGACCCGGACTCCTCCCTCCGGGAGACGGTGCTCATCGTGGGGCTGGTCCTGCCCACCCTGCTCGCGGCCGGGGTGGTGCTGGCCGCGACCCGTCTGCGGGGCAACGGCCCCCGGCGCGACCTCGGGCTCGAGTGGTCGTGGGCGGACGTCCGCACCGGCCTCAAGTACGGGGCGTTGTGCATGGGGCTGGCCTACGTGGGGGCGATGTTCTGGTCCCAGTGGGTGGGGGAGGAGAACGCGAACTCCGCGGTGGGATCGCTGGTCGAGGGGCTCCAGCTGTCCCCCGGCCTGGCGGTCCTGCTGTTCCTCCACGTCTTCCTCATCGCACCGACCTGCGAGGAACTGATCTTCCGAGGCGCGCTGTGGGGAGCCATGGAGCGGCTCAGGTGGAGCAGGTGGACCGTGTTCGTCTCCAGCACGGCGATCTTCGCGGTGGCCCACCTCGAGCCGGAGCGCACCCCGCTGCTGCTGCTCATCGGCATCCCGATCGCGCTCGCCCGCCTGTACACGGGACGACTGCTGGCCAGCATCGTCGCCCACCAGATGAACAACCTGCTCGGCGCGGTGGGGCTGCTGCTGATGGCCCTCGGGGTGATCCCCCCGTGACGCACCGCGCGGACGTGGCTCCCCCGGGGCGGTCGGCGGCGCTCCGGCACGACCCCGTCCCGGTGGCTTCCGAGGTCAGTTCGGCTCGCGGGGGACCATCTGGCAGAATGGCTCGCTGTCCGTCGCTGTCGGGCCCTCTCACCGTGCAGCGGCTACCCATGACGTCCGAGCGCTCGGACCCGTCGCCCCACTCGGGCCACGGGCGCTCATCCATGAGCAGACGAGAGCTTGAGGAGCAACTCACCCGTGGCCGTCAAGATCAAGTTGATGCGGCTCGGCAAGATCCGCGCCCCGCACTACCGGATCGTCGTCGCCGACGCCAGGACCCGCCGTGATGGCAAGGCCATCGAGACGATCGGCAAGTACCACCCCACCCGCGAGCCCAGCTTCATCGAGGTGGACTCCGAGCGTGCCCAGTACTGGCTGGGTGTCGGCGCGCAGCCGACGGAGCCCGTGCAGCGGCTCCTGGAGCTGACCGGCGACTGGCAGAAGTTCAAGGGCCTCCCCGTCCCGGAGGGCGCCCTGAAGCAGGCCGAGCCCAAGCCGGACAAGCAGGCGCTGTTCAACGCCGCGCTGGCCGCCGCCGGTGAGGAGCCGGTGACCGAGGCCACGACGCCGAAGAAGAAGTCGACGAAGAAGAGCGACAAGGCCGACGCGTCCGAGGCCGAGGGCGAGAAGAACGAGGGCGGCCAGGAGTGAGTGTCCTGGCGGACGCCCTGGAGCATCTCGTCAGGGGCATCGTGGCGAACCCGGACGATGTCCGGGTCCAGCTCATCACCACCCGGCGGGGACGCACCCTCGAGGTGCACGTGCATCCCGACGACCTGGGCAAGGTCATCGGCCGTGGTGGTCGCACCGCGACCGCCCTGCGGACCGTGATGGCCGGCATCGGTGGCCGCGGTCTGCGGGTCGACGTGGTCGACACCGACAGGTGAGCGTGGTGTGGCAGTGGTGAACACCGCCAGGCCAGGGGAGTCCGCCCTCCTCGTTGGCCGGGTCGTCCGCCCGCACGGTGTCCGTGGGGAGCTGGTCGTCGAGGTCCGGACCGACTCCCCCGAGGAGCGGTTCGCCGTCGGCACCACGCTCGACGGTCGCCTGCGGGACGGCAGCACCCGGACCTTCACGGTGACAGCCGCCCGGAACCATTCCGGGCGGCTGCTGCTCACCCTCGACGGTGTCGTGGGGCGCGACGCGGCGGAGGAGCTGCGCGGCACCCTGCTCACCGTGGACCGCGCGGCGCTGCCCCCGACCGGCGATCCGGACGAGTACTACGACCACCAGTTGGAGGGTCTGCGGGCCGAGCTCCCCGACGGCAGCGAGATCGGTCAGGTCGTCGAGGTGGTCCACGGCGCCGGCGCCGACCTCCTCTCGATCCGAGCCCCGGAGCGGGCCGACCGCGTCCTCGTCCCCTTCGTGCGGGCGATCGTGCCCGAGGTCCACCTCGACGAGGGGCGGTTGGTCGTCGACCCGCCCGAGGGGCTGCTCGACGAGACCTGAGGGCCCGCCGTGCCGCGAGCCGTGGCCGCCGCCGTGCCGGGGGTGGGTGCGCGTCCTCGCGGTTCGGCGTCCGATCCTCGCGGTTCGGCTCCGAGGCGCCGCTCCTCCCGGTCGCCCGGGTCGATCCCGTCCCCGATGACCGCATCCACCCCCGTGAACGTTCAGGGAGCGCCGTTGCGCATCGACGTGATCACCATCTTCCCCGAGTACCTGGCGCCACTGCGCGCGGCACTGCTCGGCAAGGCCGTCGACCGCGGCCTGGTGGAGATCGGCGTGCACGACCTCAGGTCCTGGACGCACGACGTGCACCGCACCGTGGACGACAGCCCGTACGGTGGCGGGCCGGGCATGGTGATGAAGCCCGACGTGTGGGGCGAGGCCCTTGACGCGGTCTGCCCGGCCCCGGACCCCGAGGACGCCGGGGGCAGGGCTCCTGTCCTGGTGGTCCCCACCCCGGCGGGACGCCGGTTCGACCAGGCCCTCGCCCGCGAGCTGGCCGAGGAACCGAGGCTGGTCTTCGCCTGCGGGCGGTACGAGGGGATCGACCAGCGGGTGGTCGACGAGGCCGAGGGGCGGATGCGCGTCCTGGAGGTCTCCATCGGTGACTACGTGCTGGTGGGCGGGGAGGTCGCCACCCTGGTCATGGTCGAGGCGGTGGCACGGCTGATCCCCGGCGTGCTGGGCAACCCCGTCTCGGCGTCGGAGGACTCCTTCTCGGACGGCCTGCTGGAGGGCCCCTGCTACACCCGTCCCGAGGTGTGGCGGGGCAGGGCGGTGCCCGACGTCCTGCGCTCCGGCAACCACGCGGCGGTGGACCGGTGGCGGCGGGACCGGGCGCTGGAGCGCACCCTCCGTCGTCGACCGGACCTGCTCGACGCCCTGCCGCCGGAGGAGCTCTCCCGTGCCGACCGCGCGTTCCTCGCCGGGCTGGAGGAAGGGTCTCCGCAGGTCGGGGCCGATGGTGGCGGCGCGGGAGCCGGCCCGATTTCCTGAGACGATCCCGCCCGTGGCACACTGGGTGGGTTGCTGCAACCGGCAGACCAGCCGGCGCGCACCACAGACCACTCCGACGGCGAGCCCAGGCTGTGCCGACAGCGCGCGGCCGCGCCCCGCGGAGAGACGAAAGACCCGAGTGAATGGTGAGGACGGACCACCGATGAACACCCTGGACGCTCTGGACGCTCAGTCGCTGCGTTCCGACATTCCCGCCTTCCGGCCGGGCGACACGCTGAAGGTTCACGTCCGCGTCATCGAGGGCTCTCGGGAGCGCGTGCAGGTGTTCCAGGGCGCCGTCATCCGGCGTCAGGGCGGCGGCATCCGCGAGACCTTCACCGTGCGTAAGGTCTCCTTCGGCGTCGGCGTCGAGCGGACCTTCCCGGTGCACTCCCCGAACATCGCCAAGATCGAGGTGGCGACCAGGGGTGACGTGCGGCGCGCCAAGCTGTACTACCTGCGTGAACTCCGCGGCAAGGCCGCCAAGATCAAGGAGAAGCGCGAAACGCCGACGGCCTCCTGAGTCCCTTGTGGATCACGTAGCGTAGTCTGAGGCGGTGGCGGACTTCGTGCCCTCGAACACACCCCAGGGCGATCCAGACCAGCCCAAGCCCGACCCAGCGCCTCGGCCCGGCTCCGAGCAGGGCCCGCCGTCCGACGGTGGGCGACATAGCTCGGAGCCGGTGAGCGACGAGGCCACCGCTGGCGAGGGCGCGGGCGGTGCGGGTGAGAAGGAGCAGAAGAAGGGCTCCTTCTGGCGCGAACTGGTCGTCCTGGTGGGCATCGCCGTGGTGCTGACCATCGTCATCCAGGCCTTCATCGCCCGGGTCTACGTGATCCCCTCGCAGTCGATGGAGGAGACCCTCCACGGCTGCAACGGCTGCACCAACGACCGGGTGCTGGTGGACAAGATGACCTACCGGTTCACCGACCCGAGCCCTGGCGACGTGGTGGTGTTCCGGGGGCCGGCGACGTGGACCGAGAACGAGATCCCTCCGCAGCGGTCCGACAACCCGGTGGTGAGCTTCTTCCAGTCCATCGGTGGGCTGGTGGGCATGGCGCCGCCGGACAACCGCGAGTTCGTCAAGCGGGTGATCGCGACCGGCGGGCAGACCGTCGAGTGCTGCGACGAGGAGAACCGCGTACTCGTCGACGGGGAACCGCTGGACGAGACCTACGTCTACTGGCAGCCGAACCGGGGTAACACCCAGGAGGCCTTCGGCCCGGTCACCGTGCCCGCCGACCACCTCTGGATGATGGGCGACAACCGCAACAACTCCCTGGACTCCCGAGTGCAGGGCGGCGGTGGTGAGCGGGGCTCGGTGCCCGTGGACGACGTGATCGGCAAAGCCCGGTTCATCGTGCTTCCCCCGCAGCGCTGGCAGGGCATCGGTGACGATGATCCGCAGCGGACGGGGCAGGCGCTGAGCGCGCCGGCCTGGCACGGCGCCATCCCCGCCGGGATCGGTCTCGCGGCCGCCTTCCCGACGTTGTGGATCGGACGGCGGCTGCTCTCGCTGCGTCGGCGGGACGACTGACGGCTGGGACTGGCATGGTGGACGCCGAACCAGGGTTACCGCGGCCGCCCAGGGCCGTGGTCCGGCGGAGTCTCGGCAACTGGGCGTTGCAGTCCGCGCTCGACCGGCGCGGGCTGGGCCCGGTGGCCGGGGTGGACGAGGCCGGTCGCGGGGCCTGCGCCGGCCCGCTGGTGATCGCGGCCTGCGTCCTCCGGCCCAGGGACTCGGAACGCCTGCCCGGGCTGACCGACTCCAAGCTCCTCACCGCCCTGGCCCGGGAACGGCTCTACGACCAGGTGGTCGACCGCGCGGTCGCGTTCTCGGTGGTGTCGGTGCCGGCGGAGCGGGTCGACGCGCTGGGGGTGCATGTCGCCAACCTCGAGGGCATGCGCCGGGCGGTGGCACGGCTTCCGGTGCATCCCGGGTACGTGCTCACCGACGGGTTCCGGGTGCCCGGCCTGACGGCGCCGAACCTCGCGGTGGTCAAGGGCGACCTGGTCGCCGCGTGCGTGGCGGCGGCCTCCGTGCTGGCCAAGGTGACCCGGGACCGGGCGATGGCCCGGATGGACCAGCGGTACCCCGGGTACGGTTTCGCCGTGCACAAGGGGTACTGCACGGCGGACCACGCCGAGGCCCTGAGGGAGTACGGTCCGTGCGCGGAGCACCGCTTCTCCTACTCCAACGTTCGGGAGGCTGCCGGTCACAGGGTGACGAGCAGTCGAACGTCGCCGGTCGGAGGGGGTGCGCCAGAGCCCGTGGCGATCAGCTGATGGTCGCCGCTCGTGTTGAGGAAGAGTGTCGTGGACAATGAGGCCCGCATCACCGGTGCTTCGGCGGTAGGGAGGGTTCGGACTCGATGAGTTCCGAGGATCTCGAGAAGTACGAGACCGAAATGGAGCTGCAGCTCTACCGGGAGTACCGCGACATCGTCGGTCAGTTCTCGTACGTGGTGGAGACGGAGCGGCGGTTCTACCTGGCCAACGCCGTGGACGTCCAGGTGCGCAACTCGGAGGGCGAGGTCTACTTCGAGGTGCGGATGTCCGACGCCTGGGTGTGGGACATGTACCGACCAGCCCGTTTCGTGAAGAACGTCCGGGTCATCACCTTCAAGGACGTCAACGTCGAGGAACTCGACAAGCCCGAGTTGCGGCTACCCGAGAACGGCCCCTTCTCCTCCGGCTGACGCGGCGCGTCGCCCGGTCGCGGCGTGGCGGGGCCCCGATCCCGGTTCGTCCGGACCGGACTGGGACGGCCAGCGGGACTCGGGTCGCCCCGGCCGAGGCGCGCGGGGACGCGAACGGAACCCCGTCCCACCGCCGGGCTGACGCCTCTGGTGAGGCCGGGGAGGGGAGCCGGTCCCCCGACCGGGACGCCCGGCCCGTCCCCTCCGGGGAGGAGCGGCCGGGGGAGGGGAGGCCGCGAGGCCACCCCCCGAGGCACCGGCGGCCAGGACGGGTGGCGCCCGTCGATCCCTCCCCGGCGACCGCGCGGGTCGGCTGGTCAGACCTCGGCCGACTTGGGAGGGTGGACCAGGTGCACCCCCACGATCCCCCGAGGTCCCCGTCGAGCCCAGCACCCGACGGGGCGGAAGCGCCACGACGGCCCGCCTCGGACCGGGGCGAGCGCGCTCCCCTTCCCCGCGGCGACGGTGGGGCGACCGCCCAGGCCGCACCCCGCCCAGCCGTGACCGGACAGGCGGAGGCCGTCTCCTCGACGACCGCCGAGCAACTGCTGGCCGACTACCGACGGCACCTGCGCGCCGAACGGAACCTGTCGGCCCACACGGTCCGCGCCTACCTGGGCGACCTGCGCGAGCTCCTCGCCCAGCTCCCCGGAGCCCCCGACGCCGTACCGCTCGACCCGCTCCCGCTCGACATCACCCTGCTGCGGGCCTGGCTGGCCACACGCCACGCCGAGGGGGCCAGCAGGAGCACCCTCGCGCGCCGCGCCGCCGCCGCCCGAGCCTTCACCGCCTGGGCCACCCGGCGAGGCCTCCTCCCCTCCGACCCCGGGCCTCGGTTGCGTGCTCCCCGCGTGCGGCGCGCGCTGCCCTCCGTCCTGCGCCCCGACCAGGCGGCGACGGCGCTTCGCGCGGCGGAGCGGGCCACCGCCGACGGCGACCCGGTGGCGCTGCGTGACCACGCCGTGGTCGAACTCCTGTACGCGACCGGGGTCCGGGTGGCAGAACTCTGCGCGCTGGACGTGGACGACGTGCGGCGTGCGGACCGCCTCCTGGTGGTGCGGGGCAAGGGCGACCGGGAACGCGCCGTGCCGTTCGGTGTCCCCGCCGAACGTGCGCTGGCGGCGTGGCTCGAACGAGGACGACCCAGCTTGACCAGGTCGGATTCGCCCCCAGCCGTCTTCCTCGGGGTGCGCGGCGGTCGACTCGGCGTCCGGGCGGCACGCACGATCGCGCACCAGACCGCCGCGGCGGCTCCCGGCGCTCCGGACGTGGGACCGCACGGATTCCGGCACTCGGCGGCCACCCACCTCCTCGAGGGCGGGGCTGACCTCCGCAGCGTACAGGAGTTGCTCGGTCACGCTACGCTCGCAACAACCCAGTTCTACACACACGTCACCGTCGAACGGCTAAAGGCAATCCATGACCGAACCCACCCCCGTTCCTGACGATGTTGGGGGAGGTTCCCGTACGGCCATCGCGCGTCACCAGCAGGAGCATGGCGCCACGGTCGGTGGCGACCGCGCCATCCGCTCAGCTCGGTCGGGGACTGCTCCAGCGACACCCTCACAGCCAGCCCAGCCCACCGCCGGGTCGTACCGCTCCCGCGTCACTCGGCGTGACGCCCCGTCCTCCGGTGATCCGCGCAGCGCCGACGACGTGGAAGCCGGCATCGTCGCGCTCTGGCGCTCCTACGGCGCGGCGCGGCAGCAGGCGCTCCGGGACAGACTGGTCCTGCACTACGCGCCCCTCGTGAAGTACGTCGCCGGCCGGGTCGGCACCGGACTGCCAGCCCACGTCGACGTCGCCGACCTGGTGCAGTCCGGGATCTTCGGCCTGGTCGACGCCATCGAGAAGTTCGAACCCGAACGTGGCCTGAAGTTCGAGACCTACGCGATGCAACGCATCCGGGGAGCCATCCTGGACGACCTGCGCGCCCAGGACTGGGTGCCCCGGTCGGTCCGCAGCAGGGCGAGGGACCTGGAACGAGCACAGGAACGCCTGGAGGCCCGGTTGCAACGCACCGCCTCCGACGGCGAACTGGCCCATGAGCTGGGTATCGGCGTCTCCGAGTTGCGGGACCTCTTCGCGCAGGTCCAGCTCACCAGCGTCGTCGCCCTCGACGAACTCATCGCCGCCGGGCGGGGGAGTGCCTCCCTTGCCGAGACCCTCCCCGACGAACGCGCCGAGGACCCGGTCGCGAACCTGATCGACGGGGACAGCCGCCGCCAGCTCGCGTCGGCCATCGCGCAGCTCACCGAGCGGGACCGGATCGTGGTCACCCTGTACTACTTCGAGAACCTCACCCTCGCCGAGATCGGACGGGTCCTGGGTGTCACCGAGTCCCGGGTCTGCCAACTGCACACCCGGGCCGTGCTGCGGCTGCGCACGAGGTTGACCGGCCAGTCCTGACCCCACTGTCGGGTGGGCGGTCCCGACCGGGCCGCCCACCACGGTCGGGGAGGACGCCTCCCAGGGCAGCAGCCGGGCACGTCGGCCGGGCAACAGGGTGAGCGGGTCGAGGTACTCCCCGTCGACGAGCGCTCCCCAGTGCAGGCAGGCCGCCGAGCAACCGGGGTGGGCGCCGTCGAGCCAGCCCAGCAGCGCGCCGCCCACGACGGGCTGTCCCACCCGGACGGCCGCGCGCACCGGTTCGTAGGTGGTGCGGAACCCACCGGCGTGGTCGACGGAGACCACGGGGCGGCCACCTACCGGGCCCGCGAAGAGCACCACACCGTCGGCGGCGGCCAGCACCGGTCCACCGGGGGGAGCGGCGAGGTCGACCCCTCGGTGGCCTGGCCCGTAGGGGGTCAGCGGCCTGCTGAACAGGCGGACCACCTCGGCTCCACCGACAGGCGAGTGGGTCACCCCCGGCGGGGTGATGCTCGCCCGGTCGGGCGGAGGGCCCGGTGCCCGGTGGGGGCCGGAGCCGGGCGACGCCGGTGTGGGTGGCCGCTCCCACCGCCACCCTGCCGGGGACGCCGTCGCGGGCTCCGCGGCCCAGCCGCGCGGCGTGGGCGTGGGCACCGACGCGGACACCGCCAGCGCGGGGACGGTGAGCAGGGCCAGGGCGCGGGTGAGGCCGGTGGGCCGACGGGTGCGGGTCATGTCCGGATCGTGCGCCGCCGGTGCCCCGGGCGACCAGCCACGCACCCGCGGGGTGTGGACAACTCGGCGCTGGGGATCGCCGAGGTTCCCAGCGCATCCCAGCCACCGGGGATCTTGCCGCAGGTCGTACACTGAGTGGTGCGGGCTGACACTGTGCGGTCCGACTTCGCGTGATCGCGCGCGTCGGCCGGGTTCTCCGGGCGGCACGGCATCCGGTGGTCCCGACCTCACCCTACGGGGTGGTCGGGCTCCGATGGCGGCGCGACACCAGGACAGCGGGCCAACCACCCGCTGTGACAACCACCAGCGCGCCTCGGCGCGCCCGAGAACACGAGGTGCTAACCGGCCATGGCCGTCGTCACCATGAAGCAGCTGCTCGACAGCGGCGTGCACTTCGGGCACCAGACCCGTCGTTGGAACCCGAAGATGAAGCGCTACATCTTCACCGAGCGCAACGGCATCTACATCATCGACCTCCAGCAGACGCTGACCTACATCGACCGGGCCTTCGAGTTCATCAGGGAGACCGTCGCCCACGGCGGCACCATCCTGTTCGTCGGCACGAAGAAGCAGGCGCAGGAGGCCATCTCCGAGCAGGCCCTCCGCGTGGGGATGCCCTACGTCAACCAGCGCTGGCTGGGCGGCATGCTCACCAACTTCTCCACGGTGCACAAGCGCCTCCAGCGGCTCAAGGAGCTGGAGTCCATGGAGCAGACCGGGGGCTTCGAGGGTCGCACCAAGAAGGAGATCCTCATGCTGACCCGGGAGAAGGACAAGCTGGAGCGGACCCTCGGCGGTATCCGCGACATGGCCAAGGTCCCGAGCGCGGTGTGGATCGTCGACACCAAGAAGGAGCACATCGCCGTCGGTGAGGCCCGGAAGCTGGGCATCCCGGTGGTGGCGGTGCTCGACACCAACTGCGACCCCGACGAGGTCGACTACCCGATCCCGGGCAACGACGACGCCATCCGGTCCGCGGCGCTGCTGACCAGGGTCGTGGCCGACGGTGTCGCGCAGGGCCTGATGGCCCGCTCCGGCCGAGGCAACGCCCCGGAGGGCCAGGAGAAGCCGGAGCCGGGCGTCGCCAACGACGAGCCGCTGGCCGAGTGGGAGCAGGAGCTGCTCGCCGGTGCCGCCAGCGAGGGCGAGAAGCAGGGCAGCGAGCAGCCCGCCCAGGCCTGATCGCAGCCGGACCGCCGACGCCGCCCGGGCGGCGTCACGCGTCGGACGAGAGCGGTTCCACCGCTCCGCCACCGTCAGCACGGGGCACCCGCGACCACGCGGGTGCCCCGTTCCCCGGGGTCACCAGACACTCACCCGCGCCGCGCGGTGCCGGCCAGCGGGTACGCAACGACGAGAAGGACTGACGACGCACATGGCGAACTACACCGCCGCCGACGTCAAGCGGCTTCGTGAGCTCACCGGCTCCGGCATGATGGACTGCAAGAAGGCGCTGGAGGAGTCCGCCGGCGACCTGGAGAAGGCCGTCGAGCTGCTCCGCATCAAGGGCGCCAAGGACGTGGGCAAGCGTGCCGAGCGCACCACCGCGAACGGCCTGGTCGCCGCCGACGGCGGCGTGCTGGTCGAGCTGAACTCCGAGACGGACTTCGTCGCGAAGAACGCCGAGTTCCAGGAGCTGGCCGCGAAGGTCGTCCAGGCCGCGAAGGAGACCCGGCCGGCCGACGTCGCCGCGCTGAACGCCGCCTCCGTGGGCGACAAGACCGTCGCCGACGCCGTGCGGGAGCTCTCCGCCAAGATCGGCGAGAAGCTCGAGGTCTCCAAGGTCGCGGTGTTCGACGGCCAGGTGGCCGTCTACCTGCACCGTCGGGCCGCCGACCTGCCGCCGGCCGTGGGTGTGCTGGTCGAGTACACCGGGTCGAACGAGGACGCGGCCAAGGCGGCGGCCATGCAGGTCGCGGCGATGCGCGCCAAGTACCTCACCAGGGACGAGGTGCCCGCCGACATCGTCGCCAACGAGCGGCGCATCGCCGAGGAGACCGCCCGCGAGGAGGGCAAGCCGGAGCAGGCGCTGCCCAAGATCATCGAGGGTCGGGTCAACGGCTTCTACAAGGACGTCGTCCTGCTGGAGCAGTCCTCGGTCCAGGAGTCCAAGAAGACGGTGAAGGCGGTGCTCGACGAGGCCGGCGTGACGATCACCCGTTTCGCCCGCTTCGAGGTCGGCGCTTCCTGACCCGCACCACCCTGGGCACGGAACTCCGGAGAACCCGGGGTTCCGTGCTCAGCTCTGCCAGGCCCTGGTAACACCCCGTCCAGCCCGTGAGGAGAGTAGGTCCGGTGTCCGACCCGCAGATCGACGACGACCACCCCGGTTACCGCCGCGTGATGCTCAAGCTCGGCGGTGAGATGTTCGGCGGTGGCGCGGTGGGCGTCGACCCCGACGTGGTCCAGACGGTGGCACGGCAGATCACCGAGGTCGTCCGCACCGGTGTCCAGGTCAGCGTCGTGATCGGCGGCGGCAACTTCTTCCGGGGCGCGGAGCTCCAGCAGCGGGGGATGGACCGCGACCGGGCCGACTACATGGCGATGCTGGGCACCGTGATGAACTGCCTCGCCCTCCAGGACTTCCTGGAGAAGCAGGGCATCGACACGCGGGTGCAGACGGCCATCACCATGGGGCAGGTCGCCGAGGCCTACATCCCCCGTCGCGCCGAGCGCCACCTGGAGAAGGGCCGGGTGGTGATCTTCGCCGCCGGCGTCGGGATGCCGTACTTCTCCACCGACACCGCCGCCGCCCAGCGCGCGTTGGAGATCGGCTGCGAGGTGGTGCTGATGGCCAAGGCCGTCGACGGCGTCTACACGGCGGACCCGAAGAAGGACCCGACCGCCACCATGTACCACCACATCACCCACCGTGAGGTGCTGGAGCGTGGTCTGAAGGTCGCGGACGCCACCGCGTTCAGCCTGTGCATGGACAACAACATGCCGATCCTGGTGTTCAACCTCCTCACGGAGGGCAACATCGCCAGGGCAGTGCGTGGTGAGAAGATCGGCACGCTGGTCTCCACCCCCTGACGAGCGCGTCCCCTCGGGGGCGTGCTGAGATCTACGAAGAGGCTGTCCCCGAGCCCTGTGCGGTCGGGCAGTGGTTGTGAGACAGGGCTCTGACCAGCATCAGCCAACCGGCGGCAAGCGAAGGAGCAGTCGTGATCGACGAGGCCCTCCTCGATGGCGAGGAGAAGATGGAGAAGGCGGTGTCCGTCGCCAAGGACGAGCTCGCCACCATTCGCACGGGTCGCGCGACCCCGGTGATGTTCAACGGCATCAGCGTCGACTACTACGGTGCGATGACGCCGATCAACCAGGTCGCCAGCATCAGCATCCCCGAGGCGCGTCTCGCGGTGATCAAGCCCTACGACCCCAGCCAGCTGCGCGTCGTGGAGAAGGCCATCCGGGACTCCGACCTGGGCGTGAACCCCAGCAACGACGGCACCATCATCCGCGTGGTCATCCCCCAGCTCTCCGAGGAGCGCCGGCGGGACCTGGTGAAGGTCGCCAAGCAGAAGGGTGAGGACGCCCGCGTCACCATCCGCAACATCCGGCGGAAGGTCAAGGACGAGATCGACCGGATCGTCAAGGACGGCGAGGCCGGCGAGGACGAGGGCTCCCGCGCGGAGAAGGAACTCCAGAACCTGACCGACAAGTACGTCGCCAGCGTGGATGACCTCGTCAAGCACAAGGAAACCGAGCTGCTGGAGGTATAGGGCTCTCCATGATGGCGGCCGGTGACCACGACGCACCTGGTGTTGACGGGGAAACCGGTCACCACCAGCACACATCCACCCCTCCGGGAACGGCGGTGACCGGGGGGACCGCCTCCCGCGCGGGGAGGAACCTCCCGGCCGCCATCGCGGTCGGGCTGGGACTCGGGGCGTTGCTGCTGGCCGCCCTGCTCTTCTGGCGGCACCTGTTCGTGGCCATCGTGGCCGCGGCGGTGGCCGTCTCCACGATGGAGCTGCACCGGACCCTGGGTCGCGCGGCCGGGGTCCGGCTGGCCCTGGCCCCGCTGCTGGTGGGTGGCCAGGCGATGATCTGGCTCTCCTGGCCGTTCGGCACGGTCGGGGTGCTCGCCTCCTTCGCCTTGACGGTCGTCGCGTGCCTGCTCTGGCGGTTCCGGGGCGGCGCCGACGGGTACCTCCGGGACACCTCGGCGTCGGTGTTCGTGGCCGCCTACGTCCCGCTCTTCGCCTCCTTCGCGGCGTTGCTGGTGCTCTCGCCGGACGGCGCGGCCCGCACCATCGCGTTCCTGCTCGCCGTCGTGTGCTCGGACACCGGTGGGTACGTCGCGGGCGTCCTCTTCGGCCGCCACCCGATGGCCCCGTCGATCAGCCCGAAGAAGTCCTGGGAGGGTTTCGCCGGCTCCCTGCTGGCCGGGGTGGCCGCCGGCGTGGGCAGCTTCGTGTTCCTGCTGGACGGCGCTTGGTGGCAGGGGGCGATCTTCGGGGCGGCCCTCGTGGTGACCGCGACCACGGGTGACCTGATCGAATCACTGGTCAAACGGGACGTCGGGGTCAAGGACATGGGCTCCCTGCTCCCCGGGCACGGGGGGATCATGGACCGCATGGACTCCCTGCTGCCCTCCGCTGTCGTCTCCTGGCTGTTGCTCACCGTCTTCCTGCCGCTCGCGTGACCGGTCCCGGGCGGCGGCTGCCGGCCCTGTTCCAGGCGGTCACGGGCCTGGCGGGCCGGCGGGAACGGCGGGGAGGCGGTGTCCTGCCCAGCCCCAACATCTGGAACTGGCCGGATCTCTACGAGGTGGAGAACAGGGCGCAGGACCCCGACGGAGTCCTGTGGGATGCTCTGCGCGCCGCCAGGGACTGGTCGGGCGCGGACGTGGTGGACGTGGGTTGCGGGGCCGGGTTCCACCTCCCGGTGTTCGCCCGCTCGGCCGCCCGGGTGGTGGGGGTCGAACCGCACCCCCCGTTGGCCGCCGCGGCCAGGCAGCGGGTGCGCGACCTCCCCGCGGTGACCGTGCACGAGGCCGGTGCCCAGCGGCTGCCGCTGCCCGACGCGGCCGTCGACCTGGTGCACGCGAGGACCGCCTACTTCTTCGGGCCGGGTTGCGAGCCAGGTCTGGTCGAGGCCGACCGGGTGCTCCGGCCCGGCGGAACCCTGGCCGTCGTCGATCTGGACGCCACCCGGCACTCCTACGGCCGGTGGATGCGCGCGGACCTGCCCCGCTACGACCCGCTCGCGGCCGAACGGTTCTTCGTGGAGCGCGGCTTCTCCTGCCAGCGGTTCGACGTGGACTGGCGCTTCGACGATCGGCGGAGCCTGGAGTCGGTGCTGGGCATCGAGTTCTCCCCCGAGATCGCGGCGCGGGCCGCCGCGGAGGTGCCGGGACTGTCGTTCCGCGTCGGGTACCGGGTGCACGTGCGGCACAAGCCCAGGGGCCCGGTGCTGCCGAACGGGGCCACCGCCCGGGACGACCCGCGCTGAGCTCAGGCCCCCGGGTGGCCGTCCTCCCGGTCAGGGCGAGGTGACCAGCCGCAGGTGGGGCCGTGGGTCGGGGATCCCCAGCAGCCGCCGGATGATCGCTGGGGTGACCTCGATCCGCGCGGCCAGCTCCGCCAGCCCCACCCCCTGGTCCGCCGCCATCTCGGTGGCCGTCCGGAGCAGTGTCGGCTCCTCCCCGGGGAAGACCTCGCTGACCGGTTCGTCGGTGCGGAGGCCGAGACGGGACAGCTCGACCATCACCTCGCGGTAGGTCGTGTCGGAGTAGAAACCCAGGGTGCGCCCCCGCACGGCGAGTGCCGCCATCGACACCCCGTACCGGTGGCCGAGGTCGCGGAGCGACGCTGGTTCCGGTTCCACCGGCAGGAGGTCACCGATCTCCGTCGCCGGCATCAACAACTCCGCGGCGAAGGCGTTCGCCTCCGCCTCGTGCCGGGGGTTGCCGGGTGCCGGTTCGGGGTGCAGCAGCAGGTGGCCCAGTTCGTGCGCCACGGAGAACCGCTGGCGCAGCGGGTTCCCCCGATCGGTGAGCGCGATGATCGGGCGTCCACCCTTCGCCGAGGAGAACGCGTCGATGTTCTTGTTGTCGGGAATGACCAGCCGGGCGACGGCGACGCCCCGGGCCTCCAGGGTGCGCACCAGGTGCGGGACGGGCCCCGAGGGGACGTCCCAGCCTCGGCGCACCGCCCGGGCGGCCCGGGCCGGGTCACTCCCGGTGGCGGCCGGCGCCAGGTCCGCCACCGGCAGTTCGATGAGGTCCTCCAACCTGGACAGGACCTCCCACAGCAGTTCCACCTGCGCGAGGGCCTGGAGGCGCTGGGTGGCCGTGGTGGCCCGCAACGAGCGGAAGTGCGCGTTGGTGGTGTCCAGCCTCAGCTGGGGACGACCGGCCGCGAAGAACCCGACGGGCAGCTCCATCACCTGGGCGCAGCGGGAGAGCACGGTCACGTCGGGTCGTGACTGGCCGAGTTCGAACCGGGAGAGCAGCGCGGCCGGCCGGCCTATCCACTCCGCCAGCTCGCGCTTGCTCAACCCGAGAAGCCGCCTGGCCATCGTCAACCTGGCCGGGTCGAAGGCCCGCGCGGCCGCGAACGCACCCGTGGTCACTGCGATCTCCTGGTTCGTCGGCCTGCCACTGCCGTGGTCGGTACCTGGTCGGCGCGCGAGCGCCCCGCGAGGGGTGACGCCGCCGACGGGCACCTGAGAATCTTGCCGACAGACATTCTTTCCCCACCGGCCGGGTGGGGCCACCGGAGATCACCCGGGGTGGTCAGGTACCGGAGGTGCCCTCCTGGGGGCGCGCCCGGTGCCGCAGGGGCAGTTCGGGCAGGTCGTGCGGATTCCAACCGGTGGTCCCGGTGGGTGCCGGCCGCGCGGTCAGCGGGCCCCCGAGGCCGGCGGTCCGCGCGTAGCCCCTGGTGAACGACGTCAGCGGCCACAGCCAACTCCACCGGATCCGGTAGTCGCGGTCCGCGCTGCCCTGGCCGACCCACGCGCCGGACAGCCCCGCCGCCTCGCTGCCGGTCCACGGGAGGAACAGGAGATCGCGGCCGCCGGTGATCGCGTGGTTGGCGGGGAACAGCCCCGGCGGTTCCTCCGGCGGCCGCACGAGCCGACGTTGGAGTTCGGTGTCGTCGAGGACCGAGGTCAGCGGCGAACCGGTCTTCGCCCGGTACTGGTAGAGGGCGCAGTTCCCGATGCCGATCGTCATGGACTGGAAAGCGGGGTTGACACGGGCGTCGGGCAGCCCGCTCGCGGTGGCGAGCAGGTACTGGTACCGGTCGGTGCCGAAGCTCCAGCCGTTGGCCCACGAGCCCCGCGCGGACCTGCGCCGGACGCGTTGGAGCTCGGCCGCGGCGCTGTGCGCCAGGGCCAACCAGTCCAGCAGGTGGCCTGCCACCGCCGCGGACCGCGTCTCGCCGACGAGGCGGTCGAAGTGGGGGTCACCGATCGGTTCGAACCTGTCGTCCTCGGGAAGCACCGCTGCTCCTCACCGCCCAGGGGCTGTTCGTCCTGCGGTGACCTTGCTACCGCCAGGCACCGACAGTGACGCGTACCGACCGCGCGGCCGACGGGGACACCGGTGGTGACGCCGAGGGCGCCAACAGGAGGGACGCCGCACGGGGCCGGCAGGAGGCCGTGGGACACTGGTCGCGCCATGACTGCACTTCCCCTGGTGTTCGACGCCCCCCGCCGTGGGCTTCCGCCCCGCCACCTCGCCGACCTCTCCCCTGAGGATCGCCGGTCGGCGGTCGCCGAGCTCGGCGAGAAGGCGTTCCGCGCCACACAGCTGTCCCACCACTACTTCGGCCGGCTCAGCGTGGATCCCGAGTCGATGACCGACATCCCCTCGGCGACGAGGGACCGGCTCGTGGAATCCCTCCTGCCGACGCTGTTCACGCAGGTCAGGGAGGTGACCACCGACAACGGCACGACGAGGAAGACCTTGTGGCGGGCGCACGACGGCACCCTCGTGGAGAGCGTGCTGATGCGCTACGACGACCGGGCCACCGTCTGCGTGTCCAGCCAGGCCGGGTGCGGGATGGCCTGCCCGTTCTGCGCCACCGGCCAGGGTGGGCTCCAGCGGAACATGTCCACGGCCGAGATCGTCGACCAGGTGCGGTCGGCCGCCGCCGCCATGCGCGACGGCCTGCTCCCCGGCGGAGCGGGCCGGTTGTCCAACGTCGTGTTCATGGGCATGGGCGAGCCGTTGGCGAACTACAAGCGGGTGGTGGCCGCCGTCCGCCGGCTCTGCGAGCCGGCGCCCGCCGGTCTCGGGCTCTCGCAGCGTTCGATCACCGTGTCGACGGTCGGGCTGGCTCCCGCCATCCGGAAGCTGGCGGACGAGGACCTCCAGGTCACGCTCGCGGTGTCCCTGCACACCCCGGACGACGAGCTGCGGGACACCCTCGTGCCGGTCAACACGCGCTGGAGCGTGGACGAGGTGCTGCGGGCGGCCCGGTACTACGCCGACCGGACCGGTCGCCGCGTGTCGATCGAGTACGCGCTCATCCGGGACGTCAACGACCACCCGTGGCGGGCCGACCTGCTGGGCAGGCTGTTGCGCCAGCACCTGGGCCATCTGGCCCACGTCAACCTGATCCCCCTGAACCCGACGCCGGGCAGCGAGTGGGACGCCAGCCCCAAACCGGTGGAGCGCGAGTTCGTCCGGCGGGTGCGCGAGGCCGGGGTGAGCTGCACGGTGCGCGACACCAGGGGGCAGGAGATCGCCGCCGCCTGCGGCCAACTCGCGGCCCAGGAGTAGCCACCCCACCCACTGGTGAGGCGAGGCGATCCGCCCGCCGGGCGCGAGCCGTGGCCACAGGGGTGAGGGGCTCCGCCCTCCGGGTGCGCCCGCGCCGCGATCGCCGGGCGTGGGCGCCAGCCCACCCCGTCGGCCGTCGTGGATGGTGGTCGGGCGGGCCAGGCCCGCCCCGGCATCGGTTGTCTCCGCTCGGCCCGAGGGCGGGACCGGGCCGGAGGACCCGGCCGTGTCCGCGCCCCCACCCCGTCCGGGGCGCGGACACGGCCATGACCTGCCGCACGACGCGGGCGCCGCGCGAACGAGGCTTCTCCGCGCGCGGTACCCCGGAGGGACCCCTGGGGACACCCGCCGGTCATGCCGGATGGCACCAGGCCCTGATCCGCCGGCGGCTCGGGCTCAGTCCACCTCGTGCAGGAGACCGGTGTCCACGTCGACGACGAAGCCTCGGATCGAGTGGGCGTGCCGGATGAAGGGGCTGCGCTTGATGCGTTCCTTGCTCTCGTGCACGTCGACCGACTCGTCCTCGAAGCACTCCACCGACCATTCGGGGGTGACGCCGACCTCCTGCCGCATCTGGGCCTTGAACTCGGCGTCGGTGAAGGTCCGCAGCCCGCAGCGGGTGTGGTGCAGCAGGATGATGTGCTCGGTGCCCAGCCGCCACTGGCTGATCGCGAGGGACCGGATCACGTCGTCGGTGATGACGCCCCCGGCGTTGCGGATGATGTGCGCCTCGCCGACGCGCAGCCCGAGCAGTTGGAAGACGTCCATCCGCGAGTCCATGCACGCCACCACCGCCAACTTGCTGGCGGGTTCGGTGGGCAGGTCGGCGCACGAGATGGGGTGAGCGGCGTTGTGGTGCACCAGCCGCTGCGTGATGGACATGGACATGGGAAACCCCCGGCCTGGTGTCTGCTCGACCGTCGGAACGGCCGGCGCGATGTCGGGAAGACCGGCGTCCGCGATAATCACCGGTGACAGGTCTGGCGCGGCGCCGCCCGGTACCGGGGTGCCGCACTGGAGGCAGTGAATCGGGTGTCACCGCGTTGAGGCAAGGAACATCACTGGGAAGTGTGACAACGGTGCGTGGGTGTGACAGGGAGATGGACCCCGGGGCGAACCCCGGGGACCCCTCAGTTACGCCACGGTGTCCGGCGGCGCGTCTGGTCCCAGATCAGGAACCCGATCATGCCGAGCCCGATCCCGATCAGCCAGATGGTCTCGACGTGACCTTCGTGGTTGCCGATCAGCATCAGGAACATGATGGCCGCGACGGCCCAGCCGGCGACGCGGCGGCCGCGCGGCCACTCGCCGTGCCAGCCCCACTCCGCCGACGGCTCGTCCCGGGGATCCACCACGTCACCGCCGGAATACCTGTCCACAGCGGCGTTGGTCCTCGACGGCTGCTCAGCGGACACGATCCCTCCAGCACGGGCTCATCACGTAGCTTGCCGACCTATCCTCGCACACGGTCCCCCGTCGGTGCCCTGGCGGCCGCGCCGGACCACCGGGTGCGCGAAGCGGCACCCTCGCCCGTCGACCTCGGTCGTGGGGGCCGCACCCGGGCGGCACCGCCCTCCCGGCGCCGCGCCCCGCCGACTCGGGTCCGGCCACCCGTGCGGGGGATCACCGCCTAGGCTGTCCGCCGCGGCGCGGCCCGCGTCAACCCCATCCACCCCAGACGCCCTCCCGGAGGTGAGCCATGTCCGAGGACCCGCGAGAGACACCGGCACTCGACCACCGCGTCCCCGACGCCTCGGGCCCGCCCGCCGTCGAGCTGCGCGGGGTGACCAGGACCTACACCGACCAGGTCGCCGTCCGTGACCTGAGCCTGCGGGTGGGGGAGGGCGAGTTCTTCTCCGTGCTCGGCCCGTCCGGGAGCGGGAAGACGACGCTGCTGCGGATGGTCGCCGGGTTCGAGGACCCCGACGGGGGAGCGATCCTGCTGGGGGGCCGCGACGTGGTGGGGGTACCCGCCCACCGGCGGGACGTCAACACCGTCTTCCAGTCCTACGCGCTCTTCCCCCACCTCTCGGTCTGGGACAACGTGGCCTACGGGCTGCGCCGGCTGGGACTGCGCCGCGCGGAGCTGCGCGCCAGGGTCGGCGACTACCTGGACCTCGTCCAGCTCGCCGGCTACGGGCGCCGTCGGCCGCACCAGCTCTCCGGCGGGCAGCAACAGCGGGTGGCCATCGCCAGGGCGCTCGCCCGCCGCCCCCGCGTCCTGCTGTTGGACGAGCCCCTGGCGGCGCTCGACGCCCAGCTCCGGGCGCAGCTGCGGGTCGAGCTGACCAGGATCCAGCGCGAGGTCGGCACCACCTTCCTCTACGTCACCCACGACCAGGAGGAGGCGCTGGTGCTCTCGCACCGGCTCGCGGTCCTGCGGGCCGGCCGGGTCGAACAGGTGGGCACTCCCGCCGACGTCTACGAACGGCCGGTGAGCCGGTTCGTCGCCGAGTTCATCCGCTCCTCCACCACGGGTGGCTCGAACGTGCTGGAGGGGACCGTGCGGACCGTGACCGGCGCCGGGAACGCGGCGCTGGTGGAGGTGTCGGTGGGGGAGGGGGCCGTCCTGGCCGAACTCCCACCGGGCCGGGCGCTGCGACGGGGACAACCGGTGGCGGTGGCGGTGCGCCCGGAGAAGGCCCGGCTCTACTCCGCGGAGGACGACGGACCACCACCAGGGTGGTCCCGGGTGCCCGTCCGGCCGCGAGACACCGTGTACACCGGCGCCGCCACCGAACACCTCGTCGAGGTCGTGGGGGACCCCGGAGCCACGCCGCTGACCGTGTTCACCCAGAACACCCGGCGGGCGGGCGAGACCGGGCCCGGTGGCGGTCCGGTGCTGGTGGGCTGGGAACCGCGGTTCAGCGTCCTGCTGGCCGATGAGCCGGGCCGTGGGGACGGCGGCGCGGAGCCGGGCGGACGCGCTCGTCCCACGGCGGCGGACGGCGATCCCACCCCGGGTTCGGCACCGACTCCGGTCGGCGCCACCTCCCGGGCGGACGTCTCGTAGCGCCCGCTGAGCACACCAGCCGGACACACCCCGGACGGCCCGCCAGCTGGCGCTGCCCGGGGGAGGGGAGGACCACTCGCACATGGCGGACAGGGACGCGGTACGGATCGCGCGGTTGTGGGACGGTCGGGAGCGGCCGGTCACCCGACGCGCGATGCTCCGGTCGACCGCATTCTTCGCGTTGGCGGCGCACGGGGCCGCGGGCTGCGCGATCTCGGAGCCGGTCGAGCCACGTCGTACCGACCCGAGGGCGACCCGGGCCGTCAACGAGGTCGAGGAACCGGTCCTGAACTTCTTCAACTGGACCGACTACGTCGACGAGGACACCATCCCGGGCTTCGAGGACGAGACCGGCATCTCCGTCACCTACGACAACTTCAGCTCCAACGACGAGCTGGAGGCGAAACTCGCCGCCGGAGGCAGCGGCTACGACCTGATCGTGCCCAGCGACAACTTCCTGCGGCGGTTCCTCCGCTCCGACCTCCTGAACCCGCTCGACCACGACCTGATCCCCAACCTGGACAACCTGGACCGGCGGTTCCGGGAGGCGGAGTACGACCCGGACAACCGGTACTCGGTGCCCTGGGCCTGGGGCACCACCGGGCTCGCCTTCTCGCGGCAGGCCCTCGGCGGGGCCGACGTCACCTCGCTGGACGCGTTCCGGCTGGCCGCCGCCCGGGGGCGGAGCGCCCTGCTCGACGAGGCCAGGGACGCGATGGCCCTGGGGCTCCTGGGCGCGGGTCACGACCCCAACACGACCGACCCCGGGGAGTTGGAGGACGCCGTCGAGTACCTGCTCGACCTGAAGGGCGTGCTCGGTCAGATCACCTCGGACGTGATCGAACCGCTCGCCTCCGGGCAGGCCCCTCTCGCGCAGGCGTGGTCGGGGGACGTGTTCCAGGCGATGGAGACGAACCCGGAACTGGACTTCGTCATCCCCGAGGAGGGCGGCCTGTCCTGGGTGGATCTCCTCTGCGTCCCCCGGTCGGCGCCGCACGCCGCCAACGCCCACCGCTTCATCGACCACATCCTGCGGCCCGAGGTCGGGGGGAGGTTGGCCAACGCCATCCAGTACGGCAGTCCGAACGCGGCCGCGCGCCCTTTCGTGGACGCCGAACTCCTCGCCGACGAGCGCATCTACCCCTCCCCGGAGGCGCTAGCCCGGGTCCCCTTCACCCGCGATCTGGGACCGGAGGTCGAGGGCCGGTACGCGGACGCCTGGACGAGGGTGAAGACGGGCTGATGGATGGCGTGACGAGAGCCTCGGGCGGGCCGCGGCGCCCCCGGCCCGAGCCCACCAGCGGCGCCGGCCGCCCCGGTGGCGCGGCCCGACCAGCCCGCTCCCGGGGGCGAGGACGTGCCCGCGCGCACGGCCGTTCCCTGGCCGGCTGGGCGGCCCTCGCCCCGGCGGGCCTGTGGCTGGGCGCGTTCTTCGTGGTCCCGGTGGCCCTGGTCGCGCAGTACAGCTTCGCGACCAGGGACCTCGGCATCGCCCGCGTGGTGCTCCCCTGGACGCTCGACGCCTACCGGCTCGCCGTCGACCCCGCTGTGCTGCCGATCTTCTGGCGCACCGCCGCCTACTCCCTGTCCGCCACGCTGGCGTGCCTGGTGATCGGGTTGCCGCTGGCCTGGTTCGTCGCCCGGCACGCAGGGAGGTGGCGGCTCGTGCTGCTGGGAGCGGTGCTCGTGCCGTTCTGGGCGAGCCACCTCGCGCGGATCTACGCCTGGAAGGCGCTGTTGGCCGAGGACGGGCCGGTGAACCGGGTGCTGGGCCTGGTGGGGCTGGACCGGCCGGGTGGGCTGTTGCTGACCGACGTCGCCGTCGTGGTGGGGCTGACCTACGGCTACCTGCCCTTCATGGTGCTCCCGCTGTACGTCGTCTGCCGGCGTTTCGACCCGAGGCTGCTGGAGGCGTCCCAGGACCTGGGGCACGGGCGGCTCGGCACCTTCGTCCGGGTGGTGCTGCCCGGGCTGGCCCCGGGGGTGGTGGCCGGGTCGTTGTTGGTGCTGGTGCCCTCGGTGGGCGACTTCGTGACACCGGCCCTGCTGGGCGGGGTCAACCAGTTGACGTTCGGCAGTGTCATCGACGACCAGTTCCGGGGTGGGAACAACTGGCCGCTCGGCTCGGCGCTGGCGGTGCTGCTCCTCGCCGCGGTGGCGGTGTTGTGGGTGGCGCGCGGCCGACGGGCGCGGGAGGTGCTGTGACCGTGGAACACGCGGGACGGGGACGTCGTGCGGCCCGGGGTCGCCGGCCCTGGGTGCTGCTGGCCGCCGTGGTGGGCGCCTACGCCTTCCTGTACGCGCCGATCCTGTGGCTGGCCCTGCTGTCGTTCAACGACTCCCGTTCGGTCAGCACGTTCACCGGGTTCTCGCTGCGCTGGTACGCGGAGCTGCTCACCGACGGGCAGGTGCTGGACGCCCTGTGGTTGACCGTCCGGTTGGCGGCCAGCACGGCCGTGGTGGCCGCGGTGCTGGGCACGCTGGCGGCCTGGGCCCTGCGTCGGCCGTTCCGAGGGCGGGGGCTGTGGTCGACGGTGCTCGCGATGCCCCTGGTGGTCCCCGAGGTGGTGCTCGGGGTGAGCCTGCTGGCCTTCTGCGTGAAGCTGGCGGGCATCCCGCTGGGGTTCGGCGCCCTGTTGGCCGCGCACGTCACGTTCTCCCTGAGTTTCGTCGTCATCGTGGTGCGGGCCAGGCTCGCCGGGCTCGATCCGAGGCTGGAGGAGGCGGCGGCCGACCTCGGCGCCGGCCCCCTGACCCGGTGGCGCACCGTGACGCTGCCGGTGCTGTGGCCGGCGATCGGGGCGGGGGCCGCGTTCGCCTTCGTGCTCTCCTTCGACGACGTGGTGACCTCGAGCTACCTCTCGGGGGTGGGAGGTACCCCGTTGCCGGTCCTGGTCTACGGGCAGGCCAGTCGGCGCGGTGTCTCACCGGAGATCGTCGCGCTGTCCACCAGCATGGTGGTGCTGAGCACCGTGCTGCTCGTGCTGGCCGTCCTGGTCGTCGCACGGCGAGCGCGCCACCTCGACCGGTGACGCGCTCGCCGCTGGTACTCGGGTCAGGCGTGTGCTCGCCGCCCCGTGACCAGGCGGTAGATGGCGAGCAGGATGATCGAACCGAGAATCGCCAACAGCCATGTCCGGATCTCGAAGAACGAGCCGAGGTCGGTGTTGAAGATCGCGCGGCCGATGAAGCCGCCCACGAAGGCCCCGATCACGCCGAGTACGAGAGTGATGATGATCCCGCCAGGATCGCGGCCGGGCATGATGGCCTTGGCGATGAGGCCGGCCAGCAGACCGAGGACGATCCAACCGAGAATACCCATCGAAACCTCCTAGGAGTTCGCCGCCACCGGGCGGCGTGGGGCTGGGAGAAACCCCAGCTCCACGGTCCTTCGGCGGTGTTCATGACCTGACTCTGGAATAACCACGTCCGGTGAGGGCCATGCGTCCGTTATCGTTCCGTTATCAACGGCGGGTGGTGGCCGGCCGCTCCCCCGTCGCCCTCCGTGGCCGTCGACCCCGCCCCGGGGCGGGCGGCCGAGCCGGCTCCGCGACAATGTCGGGCCATGAGCTCGCTGTCCCCCACCTCGACCGCCGCCGAGCCGGGTCCCCGCCCCGTGCCCGCCGAGGCCCCCTCATCGGCGCGCCGCGTCCTGCTCCTCGGATCCACCGGGTCCGTCGGAACGCAGACCCTGGACGTGGCCAGGCGGAACCCGGACGCCGTGCGCGTCGTCGGGCTCGCGGCGGGCGGTGCGAACCTGGACGCGCTGGCCGCCCAGGCCCACGACTTCCAGGTGGAGGCGATCGCCGTCCCCCGCGTCGGGGTCGAGCGAGACCTGGTCGCGGCCTGGCGCGCCGAGGCCGAGCGGCGTGGAGTCCCGGCCGGTACGGCCCCGCCTCGGGTGCACACCGGCGTCCGCGCCCTGCTGGACCTGATCGAGTCCACCCCCTCGGACATCGTGCTGAACGCCGTCACCGGCTCGCGGGGCCTGGAACCGACGCTGGCCGCCCTGGCCACCGGCGCGACGCTGGCCCTGGCCAACAAGGAGTCCCTGATCGCCGGCGGCCCGCTGGTGCTGGCGGCCGCCGCTCCCGGCCAGATCGTCCCGGTGGACTCCGAGCACTCCGCCCTGGCCCAGTGCCTGCGGGGCGGCCGGGCCGACGAGGTGGACCGCCTGGTCCTCACCGCCTCCGGCGGCCCCTTCTACTCCCGGACGAGGGAGGACCTCGAGGCGGTGACCGTCGAGGAGGCCCTGGCGCACCCGACCTGGTCGATGGGCAGGGTCATCTCCGTGAACTCCGCCACGCTGGTCAACAAGGGGCTCGAGCTCATCGAGGCGCACCTGCTGTTCGGCGTCCCCTACGACCGGATCGACGTCGTCGTGCACCGCACCTCGGTCGTGCACTCGATGGTCACCTTCGTGGACGGATCGACCCTGGTCCAGGCCAGTCCGCCCGACATGCGACTGCCGATCGGCGTCGCCCTCGGCTGGCCGCGCCGCCTGCGCGACGTCTCCTCGCCGTGCCGCTTCGACACCACGACCACGTGGACCTTCGAGCCGGTGGACAACCTCAGCTTCCCCGCCGTGGAGCTGGCAAGGGCCGCTGGGCGCGCGGGCGGGTCGGTCCCTGCCGTGTACAACGCGGCCAACGAGGAGGCCGTGGAGGCCTTCCTCGAAGGTCGCACGAAATTCACACGGATCCTGGAGACTGTGGAGCGGGTGCTGGCTGAGGCCGACGAGTGGCGTCGGGACCCCTCCGGTGTCGACGACGTTCTCGCAGCCGAGGACTGGGCGCGGGCCCGGTCGCGGCGGCTGCTCGGTGTGACGGGCCACGCTGCGGGCTCGGTGGGAAAGGACTGACGCGTGGCCTTTGTGATCGGGGTCATCCTGTTCGCCATCGGCATCGGGGTGTCCATCGCGTTGCACGAACTCGGGCACCTGGCCGCCGCCAAGGCGTTCCGGATGAAGGTCACCGAGTACTTCGTCGGCATGGGGCCGAAGATCTTCTCGTTCCGGCGGGGCGAGACCGAGTACGGCCTGCGAGCCCTGCCCGTGGGCGGCTACTGCCGGATCACGGGCATGACCTCCCTCGACGAGGTCGACCCGGTGGACGCGCCCAGGGCGATGAACCGCAAGCCGGTGTGGCAGCGCGTCGTGGTGCTGTGCGCCGGCTCGGCGACCCACTTCATGCTCGCCTTCGTGATCCTGCTCACGATGGCGGTGACGATGGGCCTGCCCAACATCAGCGGCCGGGCGGTCGTCGCCGAGGCCAGTTCCTGCGTCCCGCCGGACCAGGACCTGGAGACCTACGAGTACGCCGAGTGCACGCCCGGCCAGGACCCGGCACCGGCCAGGGACGCCGGCGTGCTGCCCGGTGACGAGATCGTCGCGGTCAACGGCGAGGCGACCGGCAACTACACCGAGGTGCAGGCGGCCCTGGTCGAGCAGAGCGGGGACAGCGCGACCATCACGGTCCTGCGGGACGGCTCCGAGCAGGAGCTGACCATCCCGATCGTCCCCGTGCAACGGGTGATGGTGAACCCGGAGACCGGTGAGGCCGAGAAGGTCGAGACCAACGCGCTGGGTGTGAGCTTCCCCAACTACCTGCACTTCACGGCCGCCCAGGCGTTGCCGGGCACGCTCACCTTCACCGGTGAGATGTTCGTGCACACCTGGGAACGCCTGCTCGAACTGCCCAGCCGCGTGCCCGCCGTCATCGACGCCATCCTGGGTGCCGAGCGCGACCCCAACACCCCGGTCAGCATGGTGGGAGCGAGCATCATCGGCGGCGACGCCGTCGCCGGCGGCTACTGGGAGCTGTTCCTGTTCCTCCTGGCCACCCTCAACCTCTTCATCGGCGTGTTCAACCTGCTGCCACTGTTGCCCCTGGACGGCGGTCACGTCGCCGTCAACCTCTACGAGAAGGCGCGGGACACCATTCGGGGGTGGCGCGGCAAGGCCAAGGGGGCGCCCGTCGACTACACCAAACTGCTGCCCATCACCTATGCGGCGGTGTTCATCGGCGGTGCGTTCATGCTCCTCACCCTGACCGCGGACATCGTTAACCCGATCCGGTTGCGTTAGCCCCGCCTGGCCACGGGGCGTGCGAGCAGGGCGTTCACCTCGTGGCCACGCTCCCTCCCCCGGGGCGGCCACCCGGCGGCCCGGGTGAAGGACTGCTAGTACGCTGGTGACGGCCCGGTGGTCGGGCTGTCACCCTGTCGGCCCTTGCGCGGGCCACGACATCGGACATCTGGTCGCGGAGAGGACCGATGAGCGTCGAGCTAGGAATGCCAACCATCCCGCCGCCGGTGCTGGCGCCCCGCCGCACGACCCGCCAGCTGCGGGTGGGCGCGGTCGGCGTGGGCAGTGACCACCCCGTCTCGGTCCAGTCGATGACGACGACCGTGACGGCGGACATCAACTCGACCCTGCAACAGATCGCCGAACTCACGGCCTCGGGCTGCGACATCGTCCGGGTGGCCTGCCCCAGCCAGGACGACGCCGACGCCCTGCCGGCGATCGCGAGGAAGTCGCAGATCCCGGTCATCGCCGACATCCACTTCCAGCCCAAGTACGTGTTCGCCGCCATCGAGGCCGGCTGCGCCGCCGTCCGGGTGAACCCCGGCAACATCAAGAAGTTCGACGACAAGGTCAAGGAGATCGCCCAGGCGGCCCGGGACCACGGGACCCCGATCCGCATCGGCGTCAACGCCGGGTCGCTCGACCCCCGCCTGCTCGCCAAGCACGGCAAGGCCACCCCGGAAGCGCTGGTGGAGTCGGCGCTGTGGGAGGCCGGCCTGTTCGCCGAGCACGACTTCCACGACATCAAGATCTCGGTCAAGCACAACGACCCCGTCGTGATGGTCCGGGCCTACGAACTGCTGGCCGAGTCCTGCGACTACCCCCTGCACCTGGGCGTCACGGAGGCGGGCCCCGCCTTCCAGGGCACCATCAAGTCCGCGGTCGCCTTCGGCGCGCTGCTGCGGCAGGGCATCGGGGACACCATCCGGGTCTCGCTGTCCGCGCCGCCGGTCGAGGAGATCAAGGTCGGCACGCAGATCCTCCAGTCGCTGAACCTGCGGCCCAGGAAGCTGGAGATCGTCTCCTGCCCGTCGTGCGGCCGTGCCCAGGTCGACGTCTACAAGCTGGCCGACGAGGTCACCGCCGGTCTCGACGGCCTGGAGGTCCCGCTGCGAGTGGCGGTGATGGGCTGCGTGGTCAACGGCCCCGGTGAGGCCAGGGAAGCCGACCTCGGCGTCGCCTCGGGCAACGGCAAGGGGCAGATCTTCGTCAAGGGCAAGGTCATCAAGACCGTTCCCGAGCACAAGATCGTGGAGACCCTCATCGAGGAGGCGATGCGCATCGCCGAGGAGATGGACGGTGACCCCAGCACGCTCGTGGGCGAACCGACGGTCACGGTGAGCTGATCCCCTCGGCTCGTCGGGCGCGGTGCCCCGGGCCGCGAAGGGGCCCGTGGTCGGTCCACTCAGGTGTCGATCCCGACGCCCTCGACGCGCCTACCCACCCTTCCGGTGCTTTCTGGCACTCTGGGACCGTGCTGAAGCTCGCGGGTGCAAGGTTGCTCACGGAGCGTGAGGGTTTGGCGGTCCGATCAGCGTTGGTCGCTGATCCTGTCGTGAGCTGTATGGTCGCCGCCAGGGTGGAGAGCGTGGGCTTGGACCCCTGGCGGCTCGGCGGGGAACTGTGGGGTGTCGGGAGCCGACTCGGTGGGCTCTGCTTCTCCGGGGTGAACCTCATCCCGCTGCGGGGCGGGAGGGCCGCCAGCCGCGCCTTCGCGGAACGAGCCCTCAGCCAACCCCGGCACTGCTCGTCACTGGTCGGCCCCGCCGACCAGGTGTTGGAGATGTGGCAGCAGCTGGAACCCGGGTGGGGGCCGGCACGTGACGTGCGGCCCAACCAGCCGTTGCTGGCGATGTCCGCACCGCCCTCGGTCGCCCCGGACCCGCTGGTGCGCCAGGTGCGCCTCGACGACCTGGAGCGCTACCTGCCGGCCGCCGTGGCCATGTTCACCGAGGAGGTCGGCATCGACCCCCAGGGCGAGGACGGCGGGGCCAGCTACCGGGCGAGGGTCGCCGAACTCATCGTCAACGGACGCGCGTTCGCCCGCTTCGAGGGAGGCGAGGTCGTCTTCAAGGCCGAGGTCGGCGCGCTCTCCGCCAGGGTCGGCCAGATCCAGGGGGTGTGGGTGCACCCGGAACACCGCAACCGGGGTCTCGCCGCCGCCGGCACCGCGGCCGTCGTCGACCGCCTCTCCGGGTGGATGGGCCGCATCGCCAGCCTCTACGTCAACGACTACAACCTCCCGGCCCGCGCGGTCTACCGGAAGGTCGGCTTCTCCGAGGTGGGCCGGTTCGCCACCGTCCTGCTGTGACCCCCTCGTGGGCGGTCCTGATCGCTCCACAGTGGCCCAACAGTTTCCGGCCTTCGAACAGCGGAAACACGACTCGAGGCGGTCGGGCCCTGTGCCAGGGGACACGAATGCGGGCATACTCCAGTCGTGGTGGTCGTCGTTTCCTCCCGGCCGGGACGCCGAGCCGGAACCGTGCTGCTCGCTGGTGCGCTGTCCCTGACGCTCAGCGGATGTGGGGTGTTCGACTCGGGCCCCGGCCCGGAACAGGCCCTGGCGGACTTCGTGGCCGCGATGGGCGCCCGTGAGCCGGAACGGGCCGCGGCCCTGACCGACAGCCCGGACGGCGCCCTGCCCACGCTGGAGAGCGTCGACCGCGCGCTGGCACCCGAGGGAGCCAGCGCCGAGGTGATCGAGGTGCGGGAGACCGACGGGTCCACGCACGCGGATCTCGACATCACCTGGGAACTGGCGGGGGACCGCACCTGGAACTACCACGGCACGGCCCGGTTGCGCGAGATCGAGGGGGACTGGCGGCTCGAGTGGGCGCCCTCGGTCATCCACCCCGACTTCGGGGAGCAGCAGACGCTCGCCGTCCGGACCGAGGCCGCCCCGTTGCCACCCGTCCTGGACCGTGACGGGCACGTCGTCCTCGATCCCGGCGTGGTCATCTCGGTCCTGCTGGACCCGGCGGCCACCGAGGAGCAGGAGGGCGACGTCACCGAGGTCGCCACGGTGCTGGGCGACACGCTCAACCGCTTCGACGACCGCATCACCCCGGACTCGGTGCTGGAAGGGGTGTCCGACACCGAGGACGGCCACTCCTACCTGGTCGCCACCCTGCGTGAGCCCGACTACCACTCCGTCCGGTCCGACATCCACGAGCTCCCCGGAGTGCGCTTCACCAACCAACCGCGCCTGCTCCCGGTCACCCGGGACTTCGGTTCGCAGATCCTGCCGTCGCTGCGCCGCGGCGTCGAGGAGGCCAACGTCGAGCGGGCCGGGTGGCGCGTGGTCAGCCTCGACGCGACCGGCGCCGAGGTGAACACCCTGCACCACGAGCAGCCCCGCCCGGCGGAGGCCACCCGGCTCACCCTGTCCCGTGCCGCCCAGGCGGCGGCCGAGGACGCCGTCGAGCCCTTCGACGAGCAGGCCATGCTGGTGGCCGTCGAGGCGTCCACCGGTCACGTGCTCGCGGTCGCGCAGAACGCGGCGGCCGACGCCGAGGGCCCGGTCGCGCTCGTCGGCCAGTACCCGCCGGGCTCCACCTTCAAGATCGTCACCGCCGCCGCCGCGCTCGCCTCCGGGCAGGTGACCGCGGACCGGACCGTCGCCTGCCCGGCCACCACCGCCATCGACGGTCGACTCGTGCCGAACAACGACCGCTTCGACCTCGGGGACGTGCCCTTCCACACGGCCTTCGCGCGTTCCTGCAACACCACGTTCGCCACCCTCGCCTCCGACATGGAGCCGGACGAACTGGCCGAGACCGCCCGCCAGTTCGGCCTCGGGCGGGAGTTCGTCATCCCCGGTCTCGCCACCTGGACGGGGCCGGTCCCGGTCACCGACAGCTCCGCCGAGCGGGTGGAGGCCGGTTTCGGGCAGGGCACCGTCCTGGCGAGCCCCTTCGGGATGGCTCTCGTCGCCGCGACGGTCGCCGCTGGCACGACCCCCACCCCGGTCTTCCTCGCCGAGGACGACCGGGAACCCTCGGATGCGGCCGGTGCGGCGGCGGGGGGAACGAGCGCCGAGCCGGACGGCCCGTCCTCGGCGGGCCCCGTCGAGGCGCCCTCAGCCCAGGTGATCGACGCGTTGCGACCGATGATGCGGGAGGTGGTGACCGAGGGCACCGCCACCGAGCTCGCGGGGCTGCCCGAGGTGCACGGGAAGACGGGCACCGCCCAGTTCGGGGACGGCTCCCGGTCCCACGGGTGGTTCGTCGGCTACCAGGGGGACATCGCCTTCGCCGCACTCGTGGTCGACGGCGGCAGCTCGGCCCCGGCCACCAAGCTGGCGGGCGACTTCCTGGGCTCCCTCGGCTGACCCCCGGCGGGAGCGTCTCACGTCCAGCGCCGCCAGGGGGAGTGCCGGTGGTTCCTCGCCCGCTCGACCACCAGTGGAAGGGGAACGGGGGAGGAACCCGTCGACAGGCGTCCCTCCACCTCCTCGCTCAACCCCCGGCAGGTGGGGCAGAGGCTGGTGGCGTCCAGGGGATCCATCCCGGTGCCGTGGCAGTTCGGGCAACCGGACTTCAGGCCGATCAACATGGGCACTACTGTGCCGGAGCCTCGTCCGGGTAGGACCAGCGCTCCACCATCGCGGGTTGGTCACCGTCGACCCGGGGCGCGATCAGGTCGCACAGGTGGGAACCGCTCAGCCGGATCATGTCCTCGCCGCAGGCGATCAGGTCCCCCACGAGCACCGTCGCCGAGAGCAGGCCCCGGTTGTAGTGCACCCGCACCCGGGTGCCCGGCGCCAGGTTCTCCGGGTCCCGCACCAGTGCCCACGCGCCGAAACGGCGCCGCCCGGATGGTTCAACCACAGTCACGGTATCCCCCTCGCCGCCGGGTTCGCGCCACCCGGCGGCGGTCCCGTAACCGGAGCAGTCGGTTGCACTCGTTGGGCAACGCCGCCATCACGTGCCGCTCGGTGATCAGGCTGTTGATGCCCTGCCAGAACCGGGCACCGGTGACGCCGTACCGCTCGCGGGCGGCCTGCTCGAGCGAACCCGGGTACCGCCACCAGGATGTCGCGAACCGCACGGCGGCCACCTGTTCCTCAGGATCGTCAGGAGGCCAGGCGGTAGTCACGATCACCAGCCTACCCGGGAGTATGACGATCTCGGCATGCCCTGGCGGCGCGTCACCAGCGGCGGACCGGTCCCCGCCTGGCTTCGCGGGCACCTCGGTCCACACCGGCCGGAGGGGGCGGCGGCGGGGGCGGCGCGGCCAGCCAGGATGTCGCCGCCGGGTGGTGGGCCGCCCACTTCGCGAGCCCGCCCCTCCCGCTCGGTCCCGGCCGCCGCCCGGGCACCCCGGACCACGGTGACCACCGCCGGTCCACCGGCGCGGCCCGCCGCGTCGTCGTCACGGGTGAGGCCCACCTCGGGCGGTGGACGCCGGCAGTCCGGCACGACCGGGGACCGCGGGACGCCGGACGGTGGACCCGGTCCACTCCCACGGACGCCGGCGTCGGGGGCGCGAAGCGCTCCGGCCGCCGTCGCACGTCGGTGGCCGGCACCGGGTCCGCACCGGGGCGACCGCGCGCTCGTCGGGTGGGAGCCGCGAGTGGCGGTCGAGGAGGAGGGCCGGCGGGCGGCCGTGGCCGACGCCTCGACGTGGGGAGCCGCCCCGACGTCCGGTCGGCCGGGGGGACCGGTCGCGGGCGAGGGGTTCGGGACGGGGGAGCTCCCGCCGGCGCGGCGGCCTCGGGGAGGGCCGGGGGAGCAGCGGTCTCCGGGCACACGGCACCGGGCTCACCACCAGCCACCCCGCCGCTCCCACCGGAACCCCCGGCCTACCCTGCCCGTATGCCAGCAGACAGTCCCCGGCCGCGGCTCGTCCTCGGTGCCGCCGCCCTCGACGTGACCCTCGTCGTCGTGTTCGCCGCGCTGGGGCGCCGTGAACACGAGCGGGGAGGGGGGATCGTGGGCGTCCTGGACACCGCGTGGCCCTTCCTCGTCGGGCTGCTCCTGGGGTGGCTGCTGGTCCGGGCGTGGCGGGCCCCGACGCGACCGCTCCACGGGCTGGGGGTGTGGTTGGCCACGCTGGTGGGCGGCCTGGCGATCCGCGCCCTCGTCCTGCACTGGCCGCCGCTGTCGTTCGCGCTGGTGGCGGCCGGTTTCCTCGCAGCCTGCCTGGTGGGCTGGCGCCTGGTCGCCTGGTGGGTGTCCGCGCGCGCCTCGGCGCGGGCTGCGTAGGGTTGTCGTCATGCCAGAACGCGCACCCCTGCGACCTGGGAGCATCTCGCCCCGCCGATCGGTCCCCCGCTCGATCGAACGCCCGGAGTACGTCGACCGACCGTCGCCGGCCCGCAACACCGACCCCTGGGTCCAGCCAGCCGAGGTCGTCGAGCGGATGCGCCTGGCGGGCAAACTCGCCGCGCAGGCGCGTGAGCTGGCCGGCCGCACGGTGGCGCCGGGAGTGACCACCGACGAGATCGACCGCGTCGTGCACGAGTTCCTGTGCGATCACGGGGCCTACCCGTCGACGCTGGGGTACCGGGGCTTCCCCAAGTCGTGCTGCACCTCGCTGAACGAGGTCGTGTGCCACGGCATCCCCGACTCCACCGTCATCGAGGACGGTGACATCGTCAACGTCGACGTCACCGCGTACCTCAACGGTGTGCACGGCGACACCAACGCGACCTTCCTCGCCGGCGACGTCAGCGAGGAGGCCCGGCTGCTGGTGGAGCGCACCCACGAGGCGCTGGCGCGAGCCATCCGCGCGGTGCGCCCGGGACGCCAGCTCAACGTCATCGGCCGGGTGATCGAGTCCTACGCCAACCGCTTCGGGTACGGCGTGGTCCGGGACTTCACCGGGCACGGCATCGGGCGGTCCTTCCACAGCGGCCTGGTCATCCTGCACTACGACGACCCCTCGGTGGAGACCGTGATCGAGGAGGGCATGACCTTCACGATCGAGCCGATGATCAACCTCGGCACGATCGAGTACGACATCTGGGACGACGACTGGACGGTCACCACCCGGGACAAGAAGTGGACCGCCCAGTTCGAGCACACCCTGCTGGTGACCGCCGACGGGGCCGAGATCCTCACCGTCCCGTGAGGCCGGGCCCCGACGGCGGCAGCCCGGTCAGGCCAGGGGGAGTTTGAGCAGCGCGTTCTCCACGAGTTCCGGCAACGCCGGGTGGATCCAGTACTGCCGCCGGGGCAGCTCGGTGGCGGGCAGGCCGAAGCTGATGGCCTGGATCAACGGCTGGATGAGGGTCGCAGCCTCCGGCCCGATCAGGTGGGCCCCGAGCAGTGCCCCCGTCTCGGGGTCGGCCACCAGCTTGCAGAACCCCGTGGAGTCCTCCAACGCCCACCCGTAGGCCACGTCGCCGTAGTCCTGGACCGCCGTCACGTGCCGGACGCCCCGCGCCCTGGCCTCCTCCTCGGTCAGCCCCACCGAGGCGACCTGCGGGGAGGAGAAGACGGCGTGCGGCACGTGCCGGTGATCGCTGGCCATCAGGTCGTCCGGGCACAGCAGGTTGTGCCGGACCACGCGGGTCTCGTGGTTGGCGACGTGCTTGAGCTGGAACGGCGAGCTGAGGTCACCCAGCGCCCAGACACCGGGCAGTGAGGTCCGCTGGTACTCGTCGACCCGCACCCTGCCGTCCGGGGTGAGGTCGAGCCCGGCGGCCCCCGGCTCCAACAGGTCGCTGTTGGGCACGCGGCCCGTCGCGACCAGGACCTCCTCCGCCTCCACGGTCTCCTCACCGTCCGGCCCCCACAGGACCAGGCTGGTGACCCCGCCCGACCGGGTCGCCCGCAGCGCGGTCCGGCCCAGCCGCACGTCCCAGCGCTGGGAGGCGAGCTCGGTGAAGCGGCGGGACACGTCGCCGTCCTCCGCCCTGAGCAGGGCGTCGCCCCGGTTGACCACCGTGACCTCCACCCCGAAGGACGAGAACACGTGGGCGAACTCGGCGGCGACGAAACCCCCGCCGAGGATGACCATCCGGGCGGGCAGCTCGTCGAGCCGCATGACCGTGTCGCTGGTGTGGAAGCCCGCCTCCGCCAGGCCGGGAACCGCCGGCACGAAGGGCCGGCTGCCCGTGGCGAGCACGATCTGGTCGGCCTGGATCAGCGTCGACGGCCCCCCGTCGCCCGGATCGACGCGCAGGACCCGTTCCCCGGCGAAGGCCGCAGTTCCCTGGTGGAGCGTGACGTTGGGGCTGCCTTCCGCCCGGTACTGGCGGCCGCCGGCCGCGATCGGGTCGATGCGGTCGAAGATCCGGTCCCGCACGTCCCGCCACCGCACGCCCCGCAGGGTGGCGTCCACCCCGAACCGGGCCGAGTCGGCGGGCGCGGCGGCCAGGTCCGCGGTGTGGACGAACATCTTGGTGGGGATGCAGCCCACGTTGAGGCAGGTGCCGCCGAAGACGCCGCGCTCGACGATCGCCACGTCCCAGTCCGCGAAGCGTTCGTCCAGCAGCGAGTTCCCGGAGCCGCTGCCCACGATGATCAGGTCGAATGTCCGCATCCGTGTTCCCCGTGCTCGTCGTCCGGGCGGGTCGGGTGACCGCGCCATCAGGTGGAGCCCCCAGGGCCGGTGACGTGGGCCTCCGGGGTCTCCGCGCGCCCGGCCGGCCGAGCCGGGCGGGAGTCGACAGTGTGCAACCCGCTGAGCAGCCCGGTCATTCCACGGCCACCGGGAACCAGGACCAACGCCACGACGTGCAGGGCGGCGAGCCCGAGGGCCAGCGGCGCGCCCGGCGCCCATCCGGCCAGCGCCGCCGCGGCCAGGACGCCGAGACCGCCCAGCCCGACGAGCCAGGCGACGAGCAGCCGGCCGGCCCCCGGGCGCCGCCGGCCGACGCGGTGGAAGCGCAGCATGACGACGTGCTGCCCCGGGGTACCGCCGGTGGCCAGCAGGACAAGGAGCACCACCAGCGCGGGCAACGACCACGGCGTCAACGCCGGGAGCAGGACCATCCAGCCGGAGTCGGCGAGCGGCGCGGCGGTGCGCAGCGCCCACTCGACGGGCAGCAGCGCCAGGTTGCCGCCCAGCCACATCAGGAGGAGGTCGCAGAGCATGCCCAGCAGACGGCGGCCGGCGGTGACCGGTCGTGGCGCTCCCGGGTCCGGCACGGCCCGCTGCCCGGGGACCAGTCGCAGCAGGGGTGCCAGCACCACTCCCACCCCGGTTCCCACCGTGTTGGCGATGAGGTCGTCCACGTCGAACAGCCGGTAGGGGCACGGGTAGACGAACCAGTTCCCGGTGAGCTGGGTGAACTCCACGAACAGCGTCGTCGCCACGCCGATGGCCAGGGTGGCGACCACCCCTCGTCGGAACATGTGGCGCAGGAACATCCCCAGGGGCACGAACAGCGCGATGTTCATCGCGAACTGCTGGAAGTCGGCGTCCATGACCACGGCGCGGAGACCACCCGTGGCGTGGACGCCGGGCAGGCCACGCAGACTCCCCAGGGCCTCGAGCTGTGGTCGCTGGCCGCCGTGGTAGGAGCAGAAGTCGGGTACCAACGGCGGCATCGGGACCAGGACGTAGGCGACCAGCGCGAGCACGTACACCAGGAACGCGAACGCGAGGGCGGCGTGCCCGACTCCCAACCGGCCTCGACGGCGGTACTGGCGGGCCACGTAGGGGACGAACAGGACGATCGCCACGGTGAGGGCGACGCTGGCCGCCATCACGCCCGGCAGCACCCGCACCCCGAGCTCGCCCACGTCCGGCCCCCACCGCTGTTCGCTCGTTCGTCGTCGTTCGAGACCACGACCAGGGCCGCGCGGCTGTCCGGGTGCGGTGGGCTCGGCCACCAGGTTAGGCGGTGACCGAACCCCTGCCGGGACACCGGCCCGCCCGCACCTCGGGTGCGCGGAGGGGGTGTGCTGGGGAACTGGTGGTCAACCGCTGGTGGCGTAGGTGGCGGTCAGCTCGGCCCTGGCCAGTGTGTGGAACGCGAGGTTGAAGGACACCACGGCGAGACTTGCCTCACCGTCGACCTCCAACCGGGGGACGTCGACCGCGTGCACCACGAAGTAGTAGCGGTGCGGGTGGTCGCCGGGCGGCGGCGCGGCGCCGGTGAAACCGTGGCCACCGAGGTCGTTGCGCACGTGGAAGGCACCGGCGGGCAGGGTGTCGTCGGACGCGCCCGCGCCGGTCGGGAGGTCGGTGACGTCGACGGGCAGGTTCACCACCCCCCAGTGCCAGAACCCGGAGGGCGTCGGGGCGTCCGGGTCGAAGCAGGTCACGACGAAGCTCCGCGTCGCCTCCGGGAAACCCCGCCAGCTGAGCTGGGGAGAGGTGTCGCCGTGCGCGGCGACCTGCGCGTCGGGCAGGGTCTCGCCGTGCCGGATGTCGGAGCTGGTGACGGTGAACGAGCCGACCTCGGGCAGCAGGCGGTAGGGGTCGGGTGCGACGGGGCGGTCCAGGCCCATGTCAGGTGGTCCTTCCTCGTTGTCCGGTGTCACCACCACCGCGCCGAGGGGTCCGGGCTCCACGGGGCCCGGGAGGGCGCGGCGCGGGGTGGCGGGTCCACAAACGACTGTAGTCAGGGTGGAACCGGTGGGCTGTTCGGGCGAGTTCGCCCGCTTCGCCCGCGAGTGGCGATCGACGTCCTGGACGCGGCGCCACCGCGGTGCGGCCCCGTCCCCCGGTGGTGAACCGGTGGGGGGCGGTGACAGGATGGTGATCAGGCGGCGCCGGTCCGGCTCCGGTGCCCGGGCACGACGAGGGGCACGGTCGAGGTCATGGGACAGGTCAAGGCGGAGGTGAGCCGCGAGTTCGACAGGCCGGCCACCCAGGTCTTCGCGGCGATGGCGGACTACGAGGACTCGCGCAGCAGGGTGCTCACCGAGAACTACACCGAGTACGAGGTGCTCAGCGGCGGCCGGGGCGAGGGGACCCGGGTCCGGTGGAAGCTCCAGGCGACGAAGAGCAGGGTGCGGGACTGCGTCATGAACGTCTCCACCCCGCGTGAGACCCAGCTGGTGGAGTCGGACGAGAACTCCTCCCTGGTGACCACGTGGACGGTCGTCGACCTCGGTGACGACCGCAGCCGGGTGACCGGTGTGACGACCTGGGAGGGCGCCGGTGGCGTCAAGGGGTTCTTCGAGCGCATCTTCGCTCCCCTCGGCCTCCGGAAGATCCACCAGCGGCTGCTGGACAACGTCGCGGGCTCGTTGTCCTGAACCCGGCCCGGGCTGGCGGGGAGCGCGCCGGCCCGAGCGCGGCAGGACCAGGCGGACGGTCGTGGCCGGGGAGCGAACCCCTGCGCTCGGCCGTCCGTGGGGGCGGCGGGAGATCCCGGGAGCCCGGCGCGGTGGAGCGGCCGCGCTGACCGGCCCCCGCGCGTTCGCGGCGGGCCTCGGTCCCCACCGGAGCCCCCGAATCGGGCTCGAGCGGCCGCGCGGGCGGTTAGCGTGGGGGCACCGGACCACGGCTTGAGGGGACCCGACGATGCCCACCGACGAGATCGACCACGGCGACCGCGCGCACCGCGTCCGTTTCCCCGGGATCAGCCCGCGTGCCTACGAACATCCCGCTGACCGCGGCGCGCTGGCCACCCTGCGGGCGGTGCCCCCCTTCGCCGCCGTGCTGCGCGCGGTGAACGGTATGACCGGGGAACGCAGCGAACGGCTGCTCTCGCTCGCCTCCCACATCAGGGTCTCCGAGTCGCAGTTCCCGGAACTCCAGGCGTTGCGGCTGGAGTGCGCGTCCACTCTCGACCTCCCGGAGGTCCCGGAGGTCTTCGTCGCCCGCGACCCGAGGCCGAGCGCGGAGTGCGTGGGCATGGACCGGCCCTTCATCGTGCTCACCACCGGGCTGGTGGAGGTGATGGACACCCGGGAGCTGCGCTTCGTCATCGGGCACGAGATGGGGCACGCGCTGTCCGGGCACGCGGTGTACCGGACGTTGATGAACCGGCTCCAGTCCATCATGGCCGGGATGGGCTGGATGCCCGTCGGTTACTGGGGGATCCGCGCGGTGCTCTTCGCGTTGGCCGACTGGTACCGCAGGTCGGAACTGTCCTGCGACCGGGCGGGTCTGCTCTGCGCGCAGGACGCGGGCGCCGCGCTGCGCGCTCACATGATCATGGCGGGTGCCACCGATCCGGACCGGATCGACACCGCCGAGTTCCTCCGGCAGGCCCGGGACTACGACGGGGTGGAGTCGTTGTGGGACAGCCTGTTGAAGCTGCGCCAGTTGGAGATGCGCACCCATCCGCTGGCCGTGGTCCGCGCGGCCGAGCTCCAGCGGTGGGCCGCTGGGGAGGAGTACCGGTCGATCCTGTCCGGGGACTACCCCCGCCGGGAGACCGATGACCCGGCCGCGGACTGGCGGTCGGACATCAGGAAGGGCGCCCGCTCCTACACCGAGTCGCTGGCCCGGTCGGCCGATCCGCTCGCCCGGCTGGCCAACGAGGTCGGCGGCGCGGTGAGCGGCGCGGCGAGCAGGTTCTGGGAGCGTTTCGGGGGATCCCCGGCGGGTGGGGGGCGTAGCGGGGACGAGCCGGCGGACCCGTCGGCGGGGGCCGAGGGCACGCGGGGCCGGGGTTCCGAGACTTCCTGACGGCCCGCCGACCGAGCACCCCGAACCCGGCCGGCAGAACGGCGGGGCGTTGGTGGTCACGGTCCGTGGGACGCGGCGCGGCTGATCCGGGCACGTGGATCACCTGCCCGGATGATCTCGGTGGTCCCCACTTGTCCGCCCCACCCCGCCGGGGTTGCCTGGACCCGGGAGCGGGGTCGGAAGGGGCAACCGATGCGTGGGTACGGAGGAGGCCGACGAGGCCGCGCCAGGAGGGTCGCCGGGCTGGTCCTGGCCGGGATCGTGCTCTCCGGGGTCCTCGCGGCGGCGGCGCCGGTGCGGGTGGACCGGACGGCGTCCGAACCCCGGACGGCCGGTTCCCGGACCAACGTCGTGGGCGGTGAGCCCGTGCCGGTCGACGACTACCCCTGGGCCGTCCACCTGACCACCCGCAACGGCGTGGTGTTCTGCGCCGGGGCGCTCGTGGCGGCGGACCGGGTCGTCACCGCCGCCCACTGCCTGCTCGGCGCGAGCGCCGACCGGGTGCGGGTCGTGGTCGGTCGGACGGACAGCGGTGGCGCCGAGGGCCAGAGCCTGCCGGTCGACGGGCTGTGGGTGCACCCCGAGTTCACCACGGCGGTGCGGGGCGACGACGTCGGGCTGCTGCGACTGGCCACCCCCGTCGACCGGGCCACGATCGCGGTGGCCGGTCCGTCGGACACCGACCCGTACCGCCCCGGCACCGCCGCGGAGGTCGTGGGGTGGGGGGCGGAGGAGGAGGGCGGCCTGCCGGGCGGGCCGCTGCGCCGGGTCGTGGTGACGACGCTGTCGGCCGAGGACTGCGCGAGGAGCCATCCCGAGGTGGACGGCGACCGGATGGTCTGCGCGGAGGACGCGGCGGGCCGGGCCGGCTTCTGCCAGGGCGATTCGGGGGCCCCGCTGGTCGCCGAAGGCCTGCTGGTGGGCCTCGCCTCGTTCTCGGCAGGGTGCGCCTCCGAGGATCCCGGCGTGCACACCCGGCTGTCCCACCACCGCGACACCCTCGAGGGCGTGGACGACTGGAGCCGGGCGGTGGCGGGGACGCCCGGCGCCTGAACGGGGCGTCCCGGGCGGGTCAGCCCACGACCAGGCCGACCGAGAGGACCATGAAGACGCCGGCGCAGACGGCGTCGAGGCCGGCGGTGACCCGGGGTCGGCGCAACCGTTCGGAGAGCAGTCCCGCCGCCAGCACGATGCACAGTTCCAGGACCACCGCCACCGCCAGCAGCACGACGCCGAGGACCGCGAGCTGGAGGGTCGAGTTCTGCGCCGAGCCCATGAACTGGGGCAGGAGGGCGAGGGTGAACAGCAGCATCTTCGGGTTGGTCAGGTTGGTCAACAGCCCGCGGAGGTAGGGGCGGCTGGTCTGGGTCGCCGGTGGGGGAGTGCCCTCCGGCGTCCGGTCACCCTCGGCACCGGGCGGGTTCGTCCGTCGGCGGACCAGCCCGAGGAGGATCGACACCGCCAGGTAGGCGAGGTAGCCGGCACCCAGCCACCGGAGGGCGGTCAGCGCCGTGTCGTTGCGCGCCACCAGCAGCCCGACCCCCGACACCACCAGCACGATGTGCAGCGTGACGGCCGTGTGGATGCCCGCGAGGGTCGCCAGCCCCGCCCGGGTCCCGGCCAGCACCGAGGTTCGCAGCAGGAGGAAGACGTCCACGCCCGGTGTGAGGACGAAGACGGCGGTGGCGAGCAGGAACGCCGGCAGTACCGAGGCATCCCACGACATTGAACAGCTCCTCATGAAATGATCTGGTGATCGAGCGCACATCTACAGGAAGAATTCCTGTGCTTCTGCAGGCTAACACGACAATATTTCTCGCTCGTGGGGTGTGGTTGTGCGGACCACATGCGGAGAGCGCCCGGTTCGCTACGCTGAGTTCCCTACTGGTGTCCGACGAAAGGAGCAGCAGTGCTGCGCTCTTCAGTCCAGTCGCGCCGCGGGAGGTCGTGGCTGCGGGGCCTCACCTCGTCCCTCGTGCTCGCCCTGGTCGCCGCTCCGGGACTGGCCGCCCCCGCGGCGGCCGCGCTCGACGAACCGGACGCCCCACCCGCCCAGGCCCGCATCGTCGGCGGGACGAACGCCACCACCGAGCAGTACCCGTGGGCCGTCACACTCCTCAACGACGCCGGCAAGCAGTTCTGCGGTGGAGCGCTCGTCGCCGAGGACAAGGTCGTGACCGCCGCGCACTGCGTCGCCGAGACCCGGTCGGGAAAGGTGACCACCCGCAGCCCGGCCAGCCTGCGCGTCGTGGCCGGGCGCACCGACCTGCGCACCGGAGGCGGTCACGACGTGGCCGTCAGCCGGGTGTGGATACACCCCGAGTACGTCTCCTTCACCCAGGGTGAGGACATCGGCGTCCTCACCCTGAGCGAGCCCCTGCCCTACCGGACGCTGCCCGTGGTCGAACGGGACGGGCAGTCCCACTACCGGGCCGGAACCGAGGCCACGGTCATGGGGTGGGGCCGCACCAGCGAGAACGGCGCGAGTTCGAGCGTCCTGCGGGAGGTGGTCGTCCCCCTGGTCACCGACGCGGACTGCGCCAGCGCCTACACCCAGTTCACCGCCCCGCAGATGGTGTGCGCCGGCTACCCCGAGGGCGGCCGGGACGCGTGCGCGGGAGACTCCGGGGGCCCGCTGGTCGTCGGCGGCCGCCTGGTCGGGCTGGTGTCCTTCGGGGACGGGTGCGCGCGTGCCGGCAAACCCGGCGTGTACACGCGGGTGCTGACCTACCGCGACGAACTGCTCGCGCAGCTCGGCCGCTGACCGGCTGTGCTATGCAGGGCACATGCCCAGCACGACCGACCACCGGCCCGAGCGCGTCCAGCACGTCGCACGCGGTGACCAGCTGACCCCGAACCAGCTCTACCAGCTCCTCCAGCTCCGGGTGCGGGTGTTCGTCGTCGAACAGGAGTGCCCGTACCCGGAACTGGACGGCCGCGACCTCGCCCCCACCACCCGCCACCTGTGGAGCACCGAACCGGGCGACGACACCCCGCTGGCCTGCCTCCGCCTGCTGGAGGAGGCGGACGGATCGGTGCGCGTCGGCCGGGTCTGCACCGCGCTATCGGCCCGAGGCACCGGGCAGGGCCGCCGGCTGATGACCGCCGCGCTGGCGGAGGTCGGGGACCGCGACACCGTCCTGGACGCCCAGACACGGGCGAAGGGCTTCTACGCCGCGTTCGGCTACGCGCAGTGCGGTCCGGAGTACCTGGAGGACGGCATCCCGCACGTCCCGATGCGCCGACCCGCCGCGTCCACCCGGACCGGCGTCCCCGGCTAGGGCGACCGCGAACGGACCCCGCCGCGTCCCGCTCACCCCTCGGGCACGTCGAGGGCCGCCGCGCGCACGGCGGCGACGGCGCGGCGGACGTCTTCCGGAGTGAGGTCGGCACGCGCCCCCAACCGGAGTCGGGATCCGCCGTCGGGCGCCGACGGGGGCCGGAAGCACCCCACGGCCACGCCCGCCTCCCGGCACCGCTCCGCCCAGGCCGCGGCGGCCCTCGGGCCGGGGGCGCGGACCGACACCACGGCCCCCGCCGGCGTGCTGGCCGGCAGTCCCGCCGCCACGAGCCCCCGGGACAGCTCCGCCGACCGAAGCCGCACCCGTGCCGCCAGGCCCGGCTCGGCCCGGAGCACCCGCAACGCCGCCAGCGCCGCCGCGGCCGAGGCCGGGGCGAGCGCCGTGTCGAACAGGAAGGGCCGCGCCGTCTCGACCAGGTGGCGCACCACGGTCCGCGAGCCCAGCACCACTCCCCCCTGCCCACCGAGCGCCTTCGACAGGGTCGCCGTCACCACCACGTCCGGCCGGCCCGCCAGCCCCGCCGCCGCCACGGCCCCCTGGCCCCCCGGGCCCACCACACCGAGGCCGTGCGCGTCGTCCACCAGCAGCGCGGCCCCGAACCGAGAACAGGAGGCGGCCAGCGCCCCCAGGTCGGTGAGGTCCCCGTCCACCGAGAACACCGAGTCGGTGACGACCAGCGCCCGGCGTGACGGATTCGTCGCCAACGCCTCCTCCGCCGCGGCGACGTCGGCGTGCGCGAACGGAACGGTGCTGCCCCGCGCGAGCCGGGCGCCGTCCACCAGGGACGCGTGGTTGTACGCGTCGACCACGACCCTCGTGTTCGGCGTGGCCAGCGCGGTCAGCGCCGCCAGGTTGGCCAGGTAGCCTGAGGAGAGGACGACGGCGGCCTCCGCGCCGCAGAAGTCGGCGATCTCCTCCTCCAGGGCCGCGTGCGCCGTCGTGCTCCCGGTGACCAGGCGCGAACCGGTCGACCCGGCGCCCCAGCGGCGCAGCGCCGCCTCGGCCGCCTCGATGACAGCGGGGTGGCGGGACAGCCCGAGGTAGTCGTTGCCCGCGAGGTCCAGCACCGCCTCCGCGCCGTCCCGAGCCCGGAGCAGCCGCCGGAGCCCGGCCCGTTCCCGCGCGGCGGCCTTCGTCGCGAGCCAGCCGAAGACGTTCCCGACCTCGATCATGCCGGCAGTCTCCCAGCCAGGGTCCTCCCGGCCCGCCCCGTCCCGCCCGGCGCCGTCCCCCACCACCCGCGTGGCGGAACCCCGACCCGGGCCGCGCCCAGCCGCCGAGGCGTCGGCGGGAGCACCCCCGGCAGCGCGCTACGGTGCTCGTCGTGGCCGTGCGCAGCGACACCGAACCCCACGAGCCCCCCGGCCCGCCCCCGGTCGGCTGCCCCCTCGCCGACTACGACCCGTTCTCGCCAGCCTTCGTCGCCGACCCCCATCCCACGCTGCGCGCGCTGCGCCGGCAGCCCGTGGCCTACCACCCGCCCACCGGGTGTTGGGTGGTGAGCCGGCACCGCGACGTGCGCACCGTGCTCACCGACGCCGACACCTTCGCGCCGGACAACGCGCTGCACGCGATCACACCGCTGTCGGTGCCCGCGCTCCGGGTGCTCGCGGAGCACGGCTTCTCCCTGCCACCCACCCTCGCCAACAACGGCACGGCCACCCACCCGGGCCTGCGGCGGCTCGTCGCCGCCCACTTCACCAGCGAACGGGTGCGGGCGGTCACGCCGCTGGCCCGGTCGCTGGTGCGGGACGGGCTGCGGGAGGCCGCCGCCGACCTCGCCGGCACCGGGACCACCGACCTGGCAGAGCGGGTCGCGGCCCACCCACCAGCACGGGTGCTGCTGTCCCTCCTGGGAATGCGGGACGTCGACCCGCGGCTCCTGAAGACGTGGAGCCAGGCCTCCCTCGAACTGTTCTGGGGGAACCCCGGGCCGGACCGGCAGCGTGACCTGGCCGAGGAGGCCGGCGGGTTCCACCGGTGGTTGAGCCGGCTGGTCAGCGGGACGGCCGCGTCACCGGGGGAGGGGGGCCTGCTCGGCGACCTCGTCCGGCACCACCTGCCCGACGGACGGCCGCTCGGCGTGGAGGCGGCGGTCGGGGTCTGCTACTTCCTGCTCATCGCCGGCCAGGAGACGACCAGCCAGCTCGTCAACGCGGCCCTGCACCGGGTGCTCGGAAACTCGGAGCTGTGGCGACGACTGGCCACCGGGGAGCCAGGACTCGCGGCCCACTGCGTGGAGGAGGTGCTGCGCCTGGACACCCCGGTGCTCACCTGGCGGCGGGTCACCACCCGTCCCACCGTCCTGTCCGGAGTGGAGCTGCCCGCCGGCGCCGCCGTCCTGGCGCAGCTGCTGGGCGCGGGCTCCGACCCGGACCTCGTCGCCGAACCGGACCGCTTCCGACCCGGTCGCCCGAACGCGCGCCGGCACCTCGCCTTCGGCCTGGGCCGTCACGTCTGCCTGGGCGCCGGCCTGGCCCGCGTCGAGGCCGAGGTCGCGTTGGACGAGACAGCCCGCGCCTTCCCTCGGCTCGTCCGGATGGAGGGACGGCCGCCGATGCTGGGGCTGCTCTCCTTCCGCGCCCCCGCCCGCGTCCTGGTCGGACTCCCCCGTGGGGGCCGGGACGGCGCCGGCGGCCGTCCACCCGGCACCGGCGACGGATCGTTGTACTAAGATCATCACCGTCCGGCCACCGGCGCATCCGGCACGCACGGTGCCTCTCGACCGGGCCAGGGTCCGGCCCGCCGGCGAGACCGGCCCCACCCCACGAAGGGCCGGCCGCCCCACCAGTCGTCGAGGTCACCGGTCGTGGGTGGCGGAGCGACCACCTCCGAGTGGAGCCGCGCACGCCGCCCCGTCGACGCCCACCCGAGCGGCGACCGCTGCACACCCGAACGTGTGCGGGGAGTACGGTCGTCGACGACGGACCGTGATCCACTCCCGAGGATCGCCCGGACAGCCCGGACCGACATCGGTGTCCATCGACCACCCGCCACGCCCGACGCCCGCCCGCGGGGTCCGGCGGCAGAGGGGAGCAACAGTGACGAGCGGCCGGGTCTCCTTCGTCGGAGCCGGTCCTGGTGCGGCCGACCTGTTGACGGTGCGCGGCGCGCGGCGGCTCGCCGAGGCCGACGTGGTGCTGTGGGCACCGGCTCAGGTGACCCAGGACTGCCTCCGGGAACACGCCAACGCCGAGGCCGACCTGGTCGACCTGTCGCGGACCTCGGCCGAGGGGGTCAACCAGATCTACCGCCAGGCGGCGGCGGGCCGGCAGCGGGTCGTCCGGCTCTGCCCCGGGGACCCCGCGCTGTGGGGAGGGATCCGCGAGCAGCACGAGACGTGCCGGCGGTTCGGCCTCACCGTGGAGATCATCCCGGGCGTGTCCACCGTGTCCAGCGCCGTCGCCGAGGTCGGGCGCGAGCTGACCACCTCGGACGGTGGCCAGGCTGTGCTGCTGACCACCGCCGACGGTCGGTCGGACGGGGTTCCCGACACCGCCGAGCTGATCGGCGTCGCCGAGCGGGGCAGCACGGTGGGCGTCCTCCTGGCGGGGGCGCGCGCGGGGCGCCTCGCGGAGCGGCTGCTCGAAGCCGGGTTCCGCGAGGACACCCCCGCCCTCGTCGGCTACAAGCCCACCTGGCCGGACGGCTTCGTCGTGCCGACCACGGTCGCCGGCCTCGAGGCGACCGTCAAGGAACGCCGCCTCTGGCAGCAGACGCTCTTCCTGGTCGGCGACGCCCTCGCCACCAGCACCACCAGGGCTGGCGGCGCCGCCGGCTACCGCGCCACCCGGAGCGGGACGTCGTCCAGCGCCGACGGCGGGGAGCACCGGCGGAGGTGGAACGAGCGGTCCCGCGCCAGGAACGGATCGGAACGGTGGCAGTCGCGCGCCGCCGGCCACGACGACGGCGCCGCCGGGACGGCGACGACGAACGGCCAGGACTCGTCCGCTCAGGACGCGAGCGGCTGGCGCCGCTCCGGTGATCAGGCTGAGCAGTCCAGGCGGCCCGGCGGCCCCACCGCCGAGGTGGCCTGGTGGGCCGTGCGGGACTGGCAGGAGTCGGCGAGGGCACCGGGGCCCCGCCAGCCCCGATCCGCCCGCCCTCGGCCGGACGCGGCGCACCCCGACCTGTTCGCGACGGACACCACCACGGCACCCGAACCCCCACCGGCGGATCCCCCCGCGGAACGGCCAGGCGCCGGCGACCAGGCGGCCCAGACGGCCGAGTCGACACCCGCCCCGGCCGGCGCCGTCCCCGACACCAGCGGGCCTGGCGAGCGGTCGGAGCCCGAGCACACCGTCGAACAACCACGCTCCGCCGGCCGATCACAACGCCAGCGGCCCACCCCCACCACGGCGGGCGAGCCGGCCACCACCGAGCGCGGCGGCGGTGGACGGGGCCGCGCGGCCAGGTCGGCACCGTCGGCGGCGACCCGGAAGACCACGAACCGCAGGTCCACCCGAGGGCGACGGGCCGACGCCTCGGACTGAGCACCGCCCACCCACCGGCGAGTACGCGCGGACCGCCGCCGTTGTCCCCCGGTGCCTGATCTGCGACGCTGTCGGCCGCCGGCAGGATGGATCCGGCGGTGGCCCGCGCACGCGACCACCGGCTCGGCGACGGCCGGCCCGGACGACGGACGGAGTGGTGGACAGGTGACGGTGACGGTGATCGGCATCGACGGCGGCGCGCTCCCCCCGGCGGCGGCCGCGAGACTGGAGGGCGCGCGAATGGTCGTCGGGGCATCGCGCCTCCTCGACCGGCACGCCCCCACCGGAACGCGCACCGTCGAACTGGGCCCCTGGGAACCCGTGGTGCGGGAACTGCGGGCGTTGGGCGAGCAGGCGCACGCCGTGGTCCTGGCCGAGGGCGACCCCGGCTTCTTCGGGCTGGTACGCACCTTGCGCGAACACGGACTGCGGCCCGAGGTGATCCCCGGCACCACCAGCGTGCAACGGCTCGCGGCCGAGCTCGGCCGACCCTGGGACGACCTGCCGATCGTGACCGCCGGCGGCCGGGACCTCCGGCGCGCGCTCAACGTCTGCCGCGCGCGCCCCTCGGTGGCGGTGCTCACCGCCACCGGAGCCGGACCCGCCGAGATCGGGGCGGGCCTGCGCGGGTGGCGGCGAACCCTCGTGGTCGTGGAGGACCCCGGGACCGAGGACCAGCGGGTGTCCACCGTGGACCCCGCCGGCGCCGCGGCCCGCCGCTGGCGCGAGCCCAACCTCCTGTTCTCCCTGGCCGACCCGGAGGGGCCAGGCGAGCCGACCTGGCTGGCCGGGGCCGCCTCGGCCACCACCGGGATCGGCGCCCAGGGGTGGGCGTTACCGGAGGACACCTTCTCGCAGCGGCCCGGCCTGGTCAGCAGGGCCGAGCTCCGCGCCCTCGCCCTGGCCCGGCTCGGGCCCGCACCCGGCTGCCTCGTGTGGGACGTGTGCGCCGGATCGGGTGCCGTCTCGGTGGAGGCCGCCCGCCTCGGCGCCGCCGTGATCAGCATCGACCACGACCCGGTGCAGTGCGCCCGGATCATCGCCAACGCCGCCGCCCTCGGGGTGGAGCCCCGTGTCGTGGAGGGCGTCGTCCCCGACGCCTTCGCCGACCTGCCCCAGCCGGACGCGGTCTTCGTCGGTGGCGGCGGCGCCGAGGTGGTCCGCGCCGTCGCGGCCGTCGGCGCGCCCCGGGTCGTCGTCTCCCTGTCCACCTCGGACCTGATCGGCCCCACCCGGACGATCCTGGCCAACACGGGGTACCAGGTCGAGGGCCGGCAACTCGCCGTCAGCCGGATGGTGTCCACCGCCCAGGGACTCACCCGCTTCGTGGCCGAGGACCCCTCCTTCCTGGTGTGGGCGACCTCCACCCCCTCGCGGACCGGCTGATCGGAGCCGACCCGCCCGCACCGTGAGACGCCGACCACGCACCGTGTTCCCGCCGGGCCCCCGGGGAATAGGGTCTGCGCCATGAGTCGCGCGCAGCCCTACCTCAGCGGTCTCCTGCTCGCTGGCCGCCGAGTCCTGGTCGTGGGTGGCGGCACCGTGGCGCAACGTCGGATACCCCGGTTGCTGAGGTCGGGAGCGCGGGTCGAGGTCGTCGCCCCGGAGGCGACACCGGCGGTGGAGGCGATGGCCACCGCCGGGGAACTGACCTGGACCCGACGGGCCTACCGCGACGGTGACCTGGTCGACGCGTGGTACGCGCTGGCCTGCACCAGCGATGCCGCCGTCAACGAGGAGGTGGCGCGGGAGGCGGAACGCGCCCGCGTCTTCTGCGTGCGGGCCGACCTGGCGGTCCACGGCAGCGCGGTGACCCCGGCGGTCGGGACGCACGACGACGTCGAGGTCGGTGTCCTCACCGGAGGACGTCCCCGCCGCTCTGCGGCGGTGCGGGACGCCGTGGTCGCGGCGCTCCAGTCCGGGGTGGTCGACGACCACGCCGAACCGGCAGCCCCCGGGGTGGCCCTCGTCGGCGGCGGACCGGGGGACCCCGAGCTCGTCACGGTGCGGGGACGCCGGCTGCTCGCCAGGGCCGACGTCGTCGTCACCGACCGGCTCGGCCCGCGCGAGCTCCTGGAGGAGCTGGGGCCGCACGTGGAGGTCGTCGACGCCGCGAAGATCCCCTACGGCCGGGCGGCCAACCAGGACGTGATCAACGAACTCCTGGTCCGGCACGCCCGCGCCGGCAAGTTCGTGGTGCGGCTCAAGGGCGGCGACCCCTACGTCTTCGGCCGGGGCTTCGAGGAGGTGTTGGCCTGCGTGGAGGCCGGCGTCCCTGTCACCGTCGTGCCCGGGGTGACCAGTGCCTTCGCCGTACCCGCCGTGGCCGGTGTCCCGGTGACCCACCGAGGGGTCGCCCACGAGGTGGTCGTGGTGTCCGGGCACGTGGCCCCGGGCGATCCCCGCTCCCTCACCGACTGGCCCGCGTTGGCCCGGCTGCGGGGCACCCTGGTGCTGTTGATGGGTGTCGACCGGCTCGACGCCTTCGCCCGTGTCCTCCTCGAGCACGGCCGGGCCGCCGACACCCCGGTGAGCGTGATCGCCGACGGCACGATGACGGGGCAGCGGGTGCTGCGGTCGACCTTGGGTGAGGCGGCCGAACGGGTCCGGGCCGAGGACGTCCGTCCGCCCGCCGTGATCGTCATCGGCGACGTCGTCGCCGTGGGGGGCGACGCCGGGGAGGCGTGACCACAGGGGAGGGGCGGCCCAGCGGGCGGCTCCCCCGGGCCGGTGGAACGCCGACGGCGCGACCCGCTCGGCCGACGCGATCACCCGGGGGACGGTCCCGGCCCGGCCCCGCCCGGGGAGGCGGTCGGCTCGCCGGGCGGCTCCTCCGCGCGCAGCCGGTCGAACGCGGCGCCGAGCACCCGAAGTTCCTCCTCGGACAGGCGGCCGGCGAAACACCGTTCCACGACCTCGGCGTTGGTCCTGATGGCCGCCACCTGGAGACGTCGTCCCAGCGAGGTCAGCCGGACCCGCACCGCCCGGGAATCCCCCGGCGCGGTCGTCCGCTCCAGCAGACCACGTCGGGTGAGGCGGTCGACCAGCCGGCTCACCGCGCTCTGGCTGAGCACCACCCGTCCGGTCAGCTCGCTCAGACCCACCCCGCCGGTGGGGATGTTGACGACCGTGTCGAACTCGCTGACCGACAGGCCGTGCCGAGCCGTCAGCTCCCGTTCCAGTTCCCGGAGCACCGAGGAGTGGACCTCCATCAGCGAGCGCCACACCCCGACCCGTCGCCGGGTGGCGGCGCGCCCCGCCCGCACGTCCACCCCGGTCACCGCTGGTCCCCGAACAGCAGGTCCTCGAAGGGAGTGGGCTGTTCGAACCCGTCCCGGCGGTCGGTCGACCCCGGTTCGCGGGCGGCGACCAGCGTGGCCAGCTCCTCCGCCGCCCGGCCGATCCGCTCGGCCAGCGCGGTGTCCGCGCCGCCGCCGGCCCAGTCCTCGGGTGCCGCGTAGACGGCGGTGGGCACGACCACCGACCGGAGGTAGGAGAAGAGGGGGCGCACGGCGTGCTCCAGGGCGAGGGAGTGCCGTGCCGTCCCCCCGGTGGCGCCGGCGAGCACCGGCGTCCCAGCGAGCAGGTCGGGGTCCAGGACGTCGAAGAACATCTTGAACAGGCCGCTGTAGGAGGCGCTGAAGACCGGGGTGACGGCGACCAGTCCGTCACTGGCCCCCACCCGCTCGACCACCTCCCCGAGCGGCCCGGTCGCGAACCCGGTGAGCAGCGTGTTCGCCAGGCTCCTGGCGTGGTCCCGCAGTTCGACCACCTCCAGGTCGACCTGGAGGCCCCGGTCGGTCAACCGGGCGGTGGTGGCCTCGGCCAACCGGTCGGCCAACAGCCGCGTCGACGAGGGCTGGCCGATGCCGGCGCTGATCACCGTGATGGTCCTGGTCGTCACGCGGTGCCCTCCTCCGAGGTCGTGCCACCCCGGGAGCCTCCGGCGCGCAGGCTCTCGTGGGTGGGGGCGGTCGGGACGTGCGCCGGGCGCAGCGACTCGAACTCGCGCCGCAGCACCGGGATGACCTCCTCACCGAGCAGGTCCAACTGCTCGAGCACCGTCTTGAGGGGGAGGCCGGCGTGGTCGACGAGGAAGAGCTGCCGCTGGTAGTCGCCGAAGTACTCGCGGAAGCGCAGGGTGCGGTCGATGGCCTCCTGGGGGCTGCCCACCGTCAGCGGCGTCTGCTCGGTGAACTCCTCCAGGGAGGGACCGTGCCCGTAGACGGGCGCGTTGTCGAAGTACGGGCGGAACTCCCGCACCGCGTCCTGCGAGTTGCGCCGCAGGAACACCTGACCGCCCAGACCCACGATGGCCTGGTCCGCGGATCCGTGGCCGTAGTGCTCGAAGCGGGTCCGGTACAGCTCGATCAGCCGGGCGAAGTGGTCCTTGGGCCAGAAGATGTTGTTGGCGAAGAAGCCGTCGCCGTAGTAGGCGGCCTGCTCGGCGATCTCCGGGCTCCGGATCGACCCGTGCCAGACGAAGGGGGGCACGCCGTCGAGCGGGCGGGGGGTGGAGGTGAAGGACTGGAGCGGGGTGCGGAACCGCCCCTCCCAGTCGACGACGTCCTCCCGCCACAGGCGGTGCAGCAGGTGGTAGTTCTCGATCGCCAGCGGGATGCCCTGGCGGATGTCCTGGCCGAACCACGGGTAGACCGGCCCGGTGTTGCCCCGGCCCAGCATCAGGTCCACCCTGCCGTCCGCGAGGTGCTGCAACATCGCGAAGTCCTCGGCGATCTTGACCGGGTCGTTCGTGGTGATGAGCGTGGTGGCGGTGGACAGGATGAGCCGTTCGGTCCGCGCCGCGACGTAACCGAGCATGGTGGTGGGGGACGAGGGGACGAAGGGCGGGTTGTGGTGCTCGCCGGTGGCGAACACGTCGAGGCCGACCTCCTCGGCCTTCAGCGCGATCCGCACCATCGCCCTGATCCGCTCGGCCTCGGTGGGGGTTGTGCCGTTCGTCGGGTCGGGTGTGACGTCACCGACGCTGAAGATCCCGAACTGCATCTCCGACAGCCTCCTCAGGTTGTATGCGCATGCATCAACGCTGCCTCGGCGTTCCCTATTCCCGGTCGGGTACCCGGCTCCGGCGGGCGCCAGGGCACGGGACGAACCGCGCTCCGCGCCCGGTCAGCCCGGACCCGCCACCGACCGCGGCCGGGAGCTGGTCAGGACACCGGGCCGAGGGCGCCCGGCATCGGGATCACCATCGGTGTTCCCGCGTGCGGATCGGGGACGACGTCGCAGGCCAGGCCGAAGACCTCCGTGACCAGCTCGGCGCGCAGCACCTCCGAGGGCGGCCCCTGCGCGACGACACGACCGCCGTCCATCACCACCAGGTGGGTGGCGTATCGCGCGGCCTGGTTGAGGTCGTGGAGGACGGCGACGACGGTCCGCCCCTCCCGGTGCATCCGCGCGCACAGCTCCAGCACCTCGAACTGGTGCGCGATGTCGAGGAACGTCGTCGGCTCGTCCAGCAACACGATGTCCGTGCCCTGCGCCAGGACCAGGGCGAACCAGGCCCGCTGCCGTTGGCCCCCGGACAGCTCGCTCACCGGCCGGTGCGCCTCCTCGGTCAGGCCAACCCGCTCCAACGCCTCCGCCACCGCCGCGTCGTCGGACTCGCTCCACTGCCGCAGCAGCGTGTGGTGCGGGTAGCGGCCCCGCCCGACGAGCTGCCGGACCGTGATCCGCTCGGGGGTCACCGGGCTCTGGGGCAGCAGCGCCAGCCGCCGGGCGACCGCCTTGCCCCGGTACCGCGACAGCTCCACGCCGTGGAGCACCACCCGTCCCGAGGTGGGGCGGACCACGCGGGCCAGGGACTTCAGCACCGTCGACTTCCCGCAACCGTTCGGACCGATGACCACCGTCAGCCCGCCGTGCGGGATGTCCAGGCTCAGCTCCCGGACGACGGGCTCGCCGCCGTAGCCGAGGGTGACCGACTCGGCCCGCAGGCTCCAGGACGTCACGTCCCCGTCGTCGACGCTCACAACGTGCCCTTCCGCCATTCGAGGATCAGGAGGTAACCGAGGTAGGCGCCACCGAGCCCCATCGTGAACACACCGACGGGCAACCGGTCACCGATCGGGGAGTGCTGGGCCACCAGGTCCGCCAACACCAGCAGCAGCCCGCCGGTCAGGCCAGCCAGCACCAGGTTCGGACCCGCCGCCCGGGACAGCCGTTTCGCGATGTTGGGCGCGGTCAGCGCGACGAAGGCGATCGGGCCGGCCACGCTGACGGCCGCCGCGGAGAGCAGCACGGACAGGACGACCGCCCACGTCCGCGTCCGGTTCGGCTCGGCGCCGAGGCCGTCCGACACCTCATCACCCATCTCCGTGATCGCCACCCGCCCCGCCAGGAGCGCCACGGCGGGCAGGATGAGCGCGAGGCAGAGCCAGACGGTCAACGCGTGCTCCCAGGAACGCGCCGACAGGCTGCCGTTGAGGTAGGCCGACAGCACCGAGGAGCGGTCCCGGGCCACCGCGAACACCACGTACTGCGTCAGGGCGGTCGACAACGCCGCCACCCCGATCCCGGCGATGATCAACCGCCCCGGGTGGCGGAACCCGCTCCCGGTGGCGAGGTAGACCAGGCCGACGGCGACGAAACCACCCAGCACCGCACCCACCGGGACGGGGAGCGACCCGGGCAGGAGCAACGCCACCAGCGCCGCGCCAGCGCCCGCGCCGGCACCCACGCCGATCACGTCCGGACTGCCCAGCGGGTTGCGCGCCACCGACTGGAAGAGAGCTCCCGCGATCCCCAACGCCAGACCGGTGCCCACCGCCACCACCAACCGGGGGCCGCTCAGCCGTTCCAGGGCGAACAGGGTCTGCCGGTCCAGTTCGCCGGTCAGGATGGCCGGGAAGCTCTCCAGCGGAACCCCGAGGGGGCCGAGGGCGATCGTCGCGACGGCCGACACCAGCGTCGCCACCAGCAGCAGCGCGCCCACCACCACCGACCGCCACCGGAAGGGCACCGCGACCACCGAGCCCAGCCGGAGGGTCGCCGTCCGCGTCGACGACGCCGTCATGTGGCACCCCGCATCCCGCGCACCGTGTAGAGGAGGAGCGGCGCACCGGCGAAGGCGGCCACCACGCCCACCATCAACTCCTGCGGCCGCATCACCACCCGCCCGACGACGTCGGCGACCAGCAGCAGGGACGGGCCGAGCAGCAGCGCGAACGGGATCTGCTGGCGGAAGTCGATGCCGACGAACGCCCGCACGATGTGCGGGACGGCCAGCCCCACGAAGACGATCGGACCGGCGGCGGCGGTCGCCGCCGCGCTGAGCAGCGTCGCCGCCGCCAGCCCACCAGCCCGGACCAGGGCGGTGTTCACCCCGACCGAGAGCGCGGCCTCCTCACCGAGGGCGAGCCCGTTCAGACCGGGGGTGACCAGCGCCGTCAGCGCGAGACCGAACACGGCGAAGGGGAGCACCGCCAGCACGACGTCCATGTCCCGCCCGGCCAGCGACCCGACGACCCAGGTGCGGTAGCCGTCGAAGACGTTGGGCAGGCTCAGCGCGACGGCCTGGATGTAGGCGCCGAGCACGGCCGAGACGACGGCACCGGCCAGCACCAGGCGAACCAGGCCGGCGCCCGGTCCGGCGGCGCCGATCGCGTAGACGAGCACACCGGCCACCACCGCTCCCGGCAGCGCCCACCAGACGCTGCTGGCCGCGCCGGAGACCCCGAGGAAGGCGGAGGCGGTCACGATGCCCGCCGCCGCCCCCATGTTCACGCCGAGCAACCCGGGTTCGGCCAGCGGATTGCGGGTGACCCCCTGGAGCAGGGTCCCCGCGACCGCGAGCCCCGCGCCCGCCAACAGCCCCAGCACGGTGCGCGGGTACCTGCTCTCGATCACCGCGGCGGTGAACGGGTCGGCGGTGCCGGCGAGGGTGTCGAGGACGTCGCCGAGCGAGGTCTCCCGGGAACCGAGCACCAGGCTGGCCAGCACCGCTCCCGCGAGGAGCAGCAGGCCCGCGACCAGCAGCAGCGTGTAGCGCGGTGCCCCGGAGGTGGTCCGGGCCGGCGGGGTCCGCGAGGAGGACGAGTCCATGCCGGCGTCAGGAGATCCGGCTCACCGCGTCGTCGATGAGCGGCAGGTACCGGTCGATCACCCAGGGCACCGTCAGCGGGTTGATGACGGACGAGGCCGTGACGAACGCGTTGTCGTCACTGGCCACGAGGGCGCCGCTGGCGACGGCGGGGATCTCCGCGTACAGCGGCTGCGACTCGATCTGCTCCCTCGTCTCCTCGTCCGAGTAGAAGGTGAAGACCAGGTCGCTGTCCTGGAGGAGATCCGCCTGTTCCAGGCCGATCAGAGCCGAGTCCGTGCCCTCGGTCTCCGGGAGGGTCTCGGCGACGGGGTCCACGGTGAGGCCGAGCCCGGAGACCATCGCGACCCGCTGCTCGTCCGGCAGGAACACGCCGAGCGTGCCGGGGCCGTTGGTGTAGATGTAGGAGAAGGTGACGTCGGCGTACTCGGGGCGCGACTCGGCGGCCTCGGCCCACTGGCGCTCGATGTCCGACTTCAGCTCCTCGGCCTGCTCGCCCTTGCCCAGGGCCTGTCCGATGAGGTCGATCTGCTCGTCCCAGTCGGTGCTCCAGGCCAGGTCGGGGTAGGCGACCGTGGGGGCGATGTCGTTGAGGATGTCGAACTGCTCCTGGGTGATGCCGGACCAGGGGGCGAGGATGACGTCCGGTTCGAGCGCGAGCACCGCCGCGATGTCGATGTCCTCACCACCGGTGAACAGCTCGGGCAGCTCGTCGCCGCGTTCCTCGACCGCCTCCCGGATCCACGGCAGGTGGCCGGACTCGTCAGCGGCCCAGTCGTAACGCTCGACACCGACGGGGGTCTGCCCCAGGGCGATGGCCGTCTCGGTCGAACCCTGCCCCAGGGTCACGATCCGCTCGGGCGCCTCCGGGATCTCGGCCGTCCCCAACGCGCTCCCGATCGACACCGGGAACGCACCCCCGCCAGCGGTGTCCTGCCCGCCCTCCGCGCCACCGTCCTCGGTGGACGTCCCGCACGCCGTGCCGCCCGACACCGCCACGGCCACCAGCGCCGTCGCCGCGCGCACCCGGGCGCCACTCCACACTGAGCTCATCGCTTGGTTTCCCTCGGTTCGTGGTTGCGCCTTCACCCAGGAGGCGGACGAGACCGACGACGCCTGGGTGGCCCCGTGGCCCCACATCCGGCCGCCGTGGCGCGCACGGCGGGAACGGCTGCCGGCGGCACAGGTCAGCCACAGGTAAGACTAACCTAACAAGGTGAAATCCTGATCAGCGTGGAGTGTGGCCGGCACCATGGCAGCCGACGGGAACGCGACGCCTCGTGATGATCCCCGCCACTGGCGACCCCCTGCGGTGGACCGGGCTACCGCAGGAGGTGAGAGCGCGCGTGACCGCCTGATGGGGGTGCGACCTGATCGGGTGCGGCGGCGCCGCGCGGCCGAGGCGACGGGCATCCGGCCCCGACCCGGGCTCACCGGGCGCGACCCCGGCCAGTGCGCGGACCGGGTCCCGGCGGGGGCGGGAGGCACGCCGGGCGGGCCGCCCGACGGGCGCGGCTCACCACCCGGGGTGCGCCGTGGGGGTCCCATCCGCCCGAGGACGTGCGGCCCCGGACATGCCGCACGCCCGGTTGGTGGTGGCCCACCAACCGGGCGTGCGGGTACGTGGCGACGGCGGCTCGGCCGTCACCGAGGGGTTCAACGCTGCTGGTCGCGGTCCCTGCGGTGACCACCCTGACCGCCGTGGCGACGGGCCCGCCCGTCCCGGGCACCACCCTCGCGGTCCGAGCGGAACGCCGGGTCCCGGCGGCTCGACCGCCCGGTACCCGCGGCGCCCCGGCCCGACCACCGGCACGAGCGCCGTCCCGGGGGCCGTCACGACGCGGCGCCCTGGCCGGACGCTTCGGCTTCGACTCCGGCACCGGCTCCCCGCTGGGGGTCCGAGCGCCGGTGAGCTCCGCCAGCTGCTCGTCACCCGGCAGCACCCGGGTCACGGTGGGCCGCACCCCGGCGCGCCCCGTCAACGAGTTGACGCTGCGACGCTGCTCGTCGAGCACGAGCGTCACCACGGTGCCCGACTCGCCGGCCCGCGCGGTCCGGCCCGCGCGGTGCAGGTAGTCCTTGGGGTCGGACGGCGGGTCGACGTGGACGACCAGGCTCACGTTGTCCACGTGGATCCCGCGCGCCGCCACGTCGGTGGCCACCAGCACCGGAGTGGTGCCCTCGCGGAACTCGCCGAGGGTGCGGGTCCGGGCGTTCTGGGTCTTGCCGCCGTGCAGCGCCCCGGCCGCGACCCCGACCTGGCGCAGCTTGCGAGCCACCCGGTCGGCGCTGTGCTTGGTGCGCACGAACATGATGGTGCGGCCCTCACGGGCACCGATGGAGGCCAACACGTCCGGCTTGTGCTCGTCGGTGACCAGCAGCACGTGGTGGTCCATCGTGTTCACGCTCGCCGACGGCGGAGCCACCGCGTGCACGACGGGGTCGGTCAGGTACTGCCGCACCAGCGCGTCCACGTCCCGGTCCAGCGTCGCGGAGAACAGCAGCCGCTGCCCGTCGGGACGCACCAGGTCGAGGATCGCCCTGACCTGCGGCAGGAACCCCATGTCGGCCATCTGGTCGGCCTCGTCCAGCGCGCTGAGGCCGATGTCGGACAGCGAGCAGGTGCCCTGCCGGACATGGTCGGACAACCGTCCCGGGGTGGCGATCAGCAGGTCGACCCCGCGCCGCAGCGCGTTCACCTGCTTGGGGAAGGACGTGCCGCCGACGACGGTCGCGCAACGCAGGCCGAGCGCCACCGCGAACGGCTGGAGCGCGTCGTGGACCTGCATCGCCAGTTCCCGGGTGGGCACCAGCACCAGGCCCCGGGGACGCATCGGCTGCGAGGTGCCGTCGAGCAGCCTGACCAGGAGGGGAAGCCCGAAGGCGAGGGTCTTGCCCGAGCCGGTCTGCCCCCGTCCCAGCACGTCGCGGCCGGCCAGCACGTCCGGCAGCGTCGCGGCCTGGATCGGGAACGGCTCGGTGATGCCCCGCTGGGTCAGCGCGGCGACGAGGCGGTCGGGGAGCCCGAGCTCGGTGAAGGACGGGATCGGGCCGGTGAACTCGGTGATGGTCGGTTCGAGCAGCGGCGACGGCTCGACCACCTGCGCGGAGCGGCGGGAGTCACCCCGCCGGCGGCGGGGGCGGAACCCTCCGCCTCCCCCGTTCCGGCGTGGGCCGGAACGACGGGGCGACGGGGCGCGATCCGCGGACGTAGTGGGCACAGAGAACCTCCGTGACATGGCACGCCGCGGGGACGCTCCGCGACGACAGTCGGCAGGCCGCGGAATGCGATCACAAGGACGAGCCCGGCGCCTTGGCGCCATTGGTGAACGATGGGGCACCGGTGGCCTTCGTCGAGCCATCAGCGGACGCTTGCCGACGCGTCCGTCACGGTGCGATGCGAGCCTACACGGTCGCCGTCGGTCATCGCTCACCCCGGGGTAAGCCGTCGTGCCACCCCCCGGGCCCCGTCACCCTGACCTCCGCATCCCTCCCGACACGTCCCGGTCAACCTCCGGCGTCACCCGGCCAGGCCCGACACGCTCCTACACCACCGGGGCGCAACGCCTTGCCACCAGCCACGGCACGGGAGTCCGGCCGCCGCCACCAGCTCCGCGTACACCACCTCCGGGTCGGCGACCTCCGGCGGCAGTCCCCGAGCCCGGAACCAGGACAGCACCGAGTCGACATCCCGCCACGGGTGGGCGAGACCACACGGATCGCCCACGACGTCCACCAGCCGGGGCACGTCGATGACGACCAGGCGGCCCCCCTCGACCCGGACTCGGCATCCGTCCCGGTCGACCGGTCGCGACGCTGGTCGAGGCGGTGGCCACCGCCCGACCGGCCGGGCGCGCGGTGGGACACGCGTGGCTGGGGACTCGTCGATCGGGTCGGCCTCGCGGTCGGCGAGGTCGACGGCGCGGAAGCGGGACACGGCGGGACCTCCGGGGGAGGGCGCCCCGGCCGGCTGGGAGGAGCGGGCGGCTCCCGGCCGGCGGGCGCGGCGGGCGGGCGTACGAGGGGTGCGCGCGTCGGCCACGGGGCAACTCGGCACGGGCACTTGCTCCAAGACGGCACGCGGCGTGAACCGTGCGCCCAGCCTGACCCCACCGCCCTGCGCCGGCGACTTTTCTTCGGGGTGTGGGGACCGGGTCGACGACGGCCCTCCACCGCCGTGCCCGCGCGCCCACCCACCGCTCGGGCCCGAGGGTGCCCCGGACGGCCCAGCCCTCGACCCCACCTCCCACCGGCGCGACCTGGTCCTCCCACGGCCCACCGACGCGCCGGGCGCGACGCCCCCGCCGCGGCCGGCCGGGAGGCTCCGCACGGGGCGTGGGGGAGGGGCTCCCGCGCGTGGAGGGGTCGAGCGTTCGGTCAGCCGCGCGGAACCACGAGGTCCAGCGCGGTGTCCGAGACCGGTTCCGCTCGCATCCCGGCGGCCAGGGCCAGCCCCGTCACGCCCTCGATGTCCGCCGGGGCGGTCCCGGCCGTGGCCAGCACGCGCGCCAGACGCCCCTTGTGCGCCTTGTTGTGGTGGCTGACCACCGTGCGCCCGCCCCCGGCGTCCTCGGACAGCACCCGGACCGTCACCGCGCCCGGAACCGGGGCGAACGCGGCGTACGCCCCGGACCTCAGGTCCACGACCAGCCCCTCCACGCCCGCGAGGAGCGGGGCCAGCACGGGGCGCCACACCGTGCGCGGCGCCGGCAGCCCCGGCAGTCGGCTGCCGGCCGAGAGCCGGTACGCCGGCACCCGGTCGGTCGCGCGGAGCAGGCCGAACAGCGCCGAACACACCGCGAGGCGCCGCCCGGCGCGTTCCCACTCCACCGGCCCCCACTCGGGCGCGCCCAGGGCGTCGAAGAGCACTCCGGTGTACCGGAGCAGCGCGGGAGCGGTCGGCGCGGACCACAACCTCGCGTTGCGCGCGACCTCGTCCTCCTGCCGCTCGGACAGCCCCAACGCGGACAGGCTCGCCGGCACGTCCCCGGCCAGCCCGACCAGGGCGTCGGCGACCCGGCGCCGCACCGGTTCCAACTCCGGCCAGGACAGGCCGGAGAGCCGCAGCGCGGGGCCCTGGCCGCCGCTCGACTTCGTCTCCGACGGGGGCAGCAGCACCAGCATGGTCGGGGAGGGTACTGAAGCGCCCCCGCCCGCCTCGCCACGCGTCACCCCCGACCCCGGATCCCGCCCCGCTCTCCCACGTCGGCCGCCGCCCCGACCCGGCCGAGGACCAGCCCGGTGCGCGCACCGCGCGGATCGACGGCCCCACCGCCGGGCGACCGACGGCGAGGCGCGGAGCGGGGACGCGACGATCCGGGCGGTCGGTCCGCGGCCGGTAATCAGTCGCGGAGTGTCACGGCCGACTCGCTACTCTGCCCGCGAACCAACAAAGGCACACACTCGCGACGGCCACGCGGCGCGGCCCCGGCCGCCGGCCCGGCCTCGCGTGCGCACCCGACCAGCCGAGGAGCTTGCCGTGATTACCAGGATGTCGTCGTTGTTCCTGCGCACCCTGCGGGAGGATCCGGCGGACGCCGAGGTGCCAAGCCACCGACTGCTGGTCCGCGCCGGCTACGTCCGGAGGGTCGCCCCCGGTGGCTACTCGTGGCTCCCCCTCGGGCTGCGCGTGCTCCGCCGGATCGAGCGGATCGTGCGGGAGGAGATGGACGCGATCGGCGGCCAGGAGATCCAGTTCCCCGCCCTGCTCCCCCGCGAACCCTACGAGGCCAGCGGCCGCTGGACCGAGTACGGACCGAGCCTGTTCCGGCTGAAGGACCGCAAGGGCGCCGACCACCTGCTCGGTCCCACCCACGAGGAGTTGTTCACCCTCACCGTCAAGGGCGAGTTCAGCTCCTACAAGGACTACCCCGTCGTGCTGTACCAGGTCCAGACGAAGTACCGCGACGAGGAACGGCCCAGGGCCGGCATCCTCCGGGGCCGCGAGTTCGTCATGAAGGACTCCTATTCCTTCGACCTCGACGACGAGGGGCTCGAACGTTCCTACCAGCTGCACCGCGCCGCCTACCAGCGGATCTTCGACCGCCTCGGCCTGCGCTACGTCATCGTGTCGGCCACCTCGGGGGCGATGGGCGGCTCGGCCTCCGAGGAGTTCCTCGCCGAGGCCCCCACCGGGGAGGACACCTTCGTCCGCAGCACCGGGTCGGACTTCGCCGCGAACGTCGAGGCGGTCGTCACGCCCGCGCCGCCCGCCCAGCCGGTGGAGGACAAGCCCGAGGCGCAGGTCCACCACACCCCGGACACCCCCACCATCGACAGCCTGGTCGGGTTCCTGAACTCGGCCGGACTCGGCCGCTCCTTCACGGCGGCCGACACGCTGAAGAACGTCCTGGTGAAGACCCGCCAGCCGGGTGCGAAGGACTGGGAGCTGCTCGCGGTCGGCCTGCCGGGCGACCGGGAGGTCGACCTCAAGCGGCTGGAGTCGGCGGTCTACCCGGCGGAGGTGGCCCTGCTGGAGGAGGCCGACTTCCGGAACAACCCCTTCCTCGTCAAGGGCTACATCGGCCCGGGCGCCCTGCTGGCCAACGGGGTCCGCTACCTGGTCGACCCGAGGGTGGTCACCGGCACCGCGTGGGTGACCGGCGCCGACAAGGCCGACCACCACGTCGTCGACCTGGTCTGCGGCCGGGACTTCACCCCGGACGGCACCATCGAGGCCGCCGAGGTGCGCGAGGGCGACCCCGCACCCGACGGCGAGGGCACGCTGGTGGCCGCGCGGGGAATCGAGATCGGCCACATCTTCCAGCTCGGCAGGAAGTTCGCCGACGCCTTCGGCCTGGACGCGCTGGGTCCGGACAGCAAGCCGATCCGGATCACGATGGGCTCCTACGGGATCGGGGTGTCCCGACTGGTCGCCGCGATCGCCGAACAGCACCACGACGAACTCGGCCTGGTCTGGCCGGCCTCGGTCGCCCCCGCCTCGGTGTACCTCGTCGTCGCCGGGAAGAACGAGGAGATCCGGGCCGGCGGTGAACGGATCGCCGCCGAACTGGACGCCGCCGGCATCGAGGTCATCCTCGACGACCGAACCGTCTCCCCGGGGGTCAAGTTCGCCGACGCGGAACTCGTCGGCGTGCCCTACATCGTCGTCGCCGGCAGGGGACTGGCCAACGGCGTCGTCGAGGTCAAGCGGCGCAGCACCGGCGACCGGACCGACGTCGAGGTCGGAGCGCTCGTCGACCACCTGCGCACCGCGCTGGACGCCTGACCGGACGCGGTCACGGGAGCCCCGGCTCCCGTGACCGCCACCCCGCCGGGACCGGCCCTCAGTTCAGCGGGCGCAGGCTCTCGACGATCTGCCGGAGGTCCGAGTCGGCGACGCCGTGCGCCGCGCTCTGGTCGCCCGTCGCCACGATCGCCAGCGAACCGCCGGCCGTCGACGGGATGGTCACCACGTGCACGACGCCCGTCGCCGGCAGGCAGTCGTGCGTCTGGCCCAGCAGGACCTCCGCCCGCACGTGGCTGCCCTGGGTGTTACGCCCACCGTCACCGGCGTCGGTTCGCTGTACTCGAACTCCGAGATCGTCTCGCCCGTCTCCTGGTCGAAGTACCCGTACGCCGAACGAGCGATGTCCTCGGCGAGCTGGCGGGCGGCGGCACCCTGGTCGGGCTCGGCCACCTCCCAGATCCCCGAGGTACCCCGCGCCGAGTAGTCGAGCGCGGAGCAGAAGTCCCACTGGTAGGAGGCCGGCGCCGAGTACCAGATCTCGTCGCCGTTCTCCAGGGTGAACCCCAGCTGCTCGCGTTCCTCCCAACCCGGTGGGACGTCGTACACGGCGTTGCGCTCGGCGGACGCGACGGGAAGCCAGTCCGGGATCAGCGGAGCGGGCCCGTCCTGGCCCTCCTGCGCGGCGGCGGTCTCGGCGGTCGCCGACGTCTCCGAGGTGGGAGCCGGCGCCGGGGTGTCGTCGCCCCCGGCGGTCTCCTCCTCGCCGCCACCGACGAGCAGGACCACGGTCGCGGTGACGCAGACCACGATGACGGCGGCGAGGGCTCCGATCAACACCTTCCGCCGGCGATCGGGACCGGAGGGCTCCCCCTGCTGGCCGTACACCCCGAGGCCCGAGTACGACGGCGCTGCCGCCGAGTCGTGTCGTCCGGTCGTGGAAGCCGGGTCCCTGCCCCAGGAGTTGCCGTCACCGGGACCGCCCGGCCCACCCGTTGGCCAAGTCATGCGTGTCACCGTAGCCGGGGCCGCCGCCACCCCGGCGCGGGACGGCGAAGGCGGGCTGTGACCAGGACCACCACCCGGTGGTGGGAAGTCAGGCCCACCGGAACGCGTTGAACCCGACCGTGAGCGACCCCGTGAACATCCCGCTGTCCGTACTCGACCTGGCACCGGTCCCCACCGGCTCGACCTCCGCCCGGGCCCTCCGCGACTCGGTCGAACTCGCCCGGCACGTCGAAGGGCTCGGGTACCACCGCTACTGGGTCGCCGAGCACCACAACATGCCCGGCATCGCCAGCTCGGCGCCGGCGGTGCTGATCGGGCAGGTCGCCGCCGCCACCTCCACCATCCGCGTCGGATCGGGTGGGGTGATGCTGCCCAACCACCCGCCGCTGGTGGTGGCGGAGCAGTTCGGGATGCTCGAGGCACTCCACCCGGGGCGCATCGACCTGGGTATCGGCCGGGCACCCGGCACCGACGGGCACACCGCCGCCGCCCTGCGCCGCACCGCGAACCCGCTGTCGGTGGAGGACTTCCCCCGTCAACTGCGGGAGCTGATCGACTACTTCGGGCAGCACCCGGACGGGCCGGTCGGTCCCGGGCGGATCCACGCCGTCCCGGCCGCCGGGAACCGGCCACCGCTGTGGTTGCTGGGATCGAGCGACTACAGCGCCAGGGCCGCCGGGCTGCTCGGTCTGCCCTTCTCCTTCGCCTACCACTTCAGCGCCGCCGGCCTGCTCCCGGCGCTGGAGGTCTACCGCGACTCGTTCCGCCCCTCGGAGGTCCTGTCCGAGCCCTACGCGATGGTGGCCGCCGGCGTCGTGTGCGCCGAGACCGACGAGCACGCCCAGTGGTTGGCCGGCTCGCAGGGCCTGGCCATCCTGCGGTTGCGCACGGGCCGCCCCGGGACGCTGCCCAGCCCTGACGAGGCCGCCGCCCACCCCTTCACCCCCCTCGACCGGGAGGTGGTCGACGCCTTCCAGGCCTCCCACGTCGTCGGTTCCCCCGACACGGTGCGCGCCGGGCTCGACCGGCTCATCGCGCGCAGCGGGGCGGACGAGGTCATGGTGACCTCGCAGATCTTCGACCCGGGGGAGCGCCGCCGCTCCTACGAACTGCTCGCCGGGGCCGCCGGGCTGCGCCCCCACCAGGCCTGAGCCCGGGTCGGATCCGGCCGGGCCGGGCGCCGATCAGCCGGCCAGGAAGCTCAGACGCACCCGGCGCACCGGGTTGTCCACGTTGGTGTCCACCAGGCACACCGACTGCCAGGTCCCCAGGGCCATCCGCCCCGACAGCACCGGGACGGTCACGGAGGGCGGTACCAGCGCCGGCAGCACGTGGTCCCGGCCATGACCGGGCGTTCCGTGCTGGTGGCGCCACCGGTCGTCCCGGGGGAGCAGGTCGTTCAGCGCCGTGAGCAGGTCCTCGTCGCTACCGGCCCCGGTCTCCAGGACCGCGAGACCGGCGGTGGCGTGCGGCACCCACACGTTCAGCAGGCCGTCGGCTCGCGGCACCCGGCTCAGGAACTGCTCGCACTCGGCCGTCAGGTCGTAGACCACCTCGACCGAACCGGTGCGGATCTCGAACTCCTCACTCAACACGGTGTCCACCTTAGGAGCGCGGTGGTGCCCACCGCAGCGGAGCACGGGCCCGAGGTGGGTGGTGCGCCTGGTCGACGAGTCCCGGCCGAGGAGTGCCGCGCGGAGGGCACGACGGCGGGGAACCCGGGGCGCACCGGACCAGCGCACCGCCTCCGCCCCGGCCGCCGCCGGGACTCCCAGCCGGCCGGAGGACCGTTCCAGCGATGCGCGTGGCTCCCGAGGTCCGGGCACACGAGGTGCGCCGCCTCCCGTCGTGGGTCGTCACCCGCTCCCCGCCGTCGCACGGCCAGCGCCGCCGCCCGCCGCCGGTTTCGAGCGCGGCGCCGTCTCACGCTCGCGGGCTCGCCGCACCCGCCGTCACCCCCACTCCTCGCCACCGGCACCGCGCCCCGACGCGCGGCGCCGCCGGCGCTCGTGGCATCGCGGGAGCCGAGCAGCCGGAACCCCCACGACGGCGCACGTGCCGGGGCAGGGAACCCGGCTCCACGGCGACTCCTCGCCGCCGCGCTGCCACGTCCCCACGCCGTGCGACGGCACCACCACGGGGCTCCCGAGGGTGCCGCGCGGTCGCGGTCGCCGAACGACCCCCGTGCTGGCGCCCGCGAGGCTGTTCCGCCCGAGCCGGCGTGGTCGTAGTCTCGGACGCGTGCGCAGTGCGTTCGGTCAGGACTTCGCGGTACCGGTCGGCTACCTGAACACCGCCAGCATCGGGATCCCGCCCGCCCTGGCAGCCGAGGCCGTCGAACGGGACATCCGGGACTGGGCAGGCGGCCGGTCGACGGCCCCCGGGTACGACCGGTGGGTCGGTGAGGCGCGCGCCGCCTTCGCGTCCCTGGTCGGGGTCGCCACCTCGGACGTGGCCGAGGGCGCCAGCGCGTCGCAGCTGGTCGGCCTGGTCGCCGCCAGCCTCCCGCCGGGGACCAGGGTGCTGACCGCGGCGGGCGACTTCACCAGCGTCACCTTCCCGTTCGCCGCCCAACGCGACAGGGGCGTCACCACCGAGGAGGTGGAGCTCGACGACCTCGTCGCCGCCGCCGAGGACCACGACCTCGTCGCGGTGAGCGCGGTGCAGTCGGCCGACGGGCGGATCGCCGACCTCGCGGGGCTCCGCGCGGTCGCCGAACGGGGCACGCCGGTGCTGCTGGACGTGACCCAGGCCGCCGGTTGGCTCCCGCTGCGGCTGGACTGGGCCGACTGGGTCGTGTGCGCCGGGTACAAGTGGTTGCTCAGCCCCCGGGGTTCGGCCTGGATGGCCCTGTCGGAGCGGGCGCGCTCCCGCACCGTCCCCCACGCCGCCAACTGGTACGCCGGGGAGGACCCGTGGCGGACCGTGTACGGCCTTCCCCTGCGCCTCGCCGCGGACGCGAGGGCCTACGACATCTCCCCCGTCTGGCTGGCCCAGGTCGGCGCCGCGCACTCCCTGCCCTGGTTGGCGGGTCTGGACCTCGCCGAGGTCTCCCGGCACGTCCTGGGACTCGCCGCTCGCTTCCGGGCCGAACTGGGGCTGGGCGAGGGTGCCTCCCCGATCGTGTCGGTGCCCGCGCCCGGGCCGATACCCGAGGTGATGGACCTGCTGGCCGGGGCTGGCGTGCGCTGCGCCCAGCGAGCGGGTGCGCTCCGCTTCTCGTTCCACCTGTACAACACGGACGAGGACGTTCGCCGCGCGGTCCACGCCCTGCGCGCGTCGGGTTCTCGGAGCGCGGCGGAGGCGGGACCCGTTTCGGCGGCTCCGTGAGTGCGGTTACGGTGTGATCTCATGTCCGACGTGGAGAGCGCACCCGACCCAGCGAGTCAGCGCGACACGAACGGGCGAGACGATGACACCGCTCCGTTGCCCGCTGTGAAGGAGGAGGTTCCTCCACCGACCTCGGCGACGGCGGGCAAGGCGTCCCCGTGGCGCGCGCCGGACGAGATGTCCGACGGCGACCCGGTGACTCCGGCCGCCGAGCGGACCGGTGGTTCCTCCGATCGCCCCACCGCGAGTGAGACCCCGGCGAGCCCGGACGGAGGCCCGGCCGAACGGTCCTCGCCCGCCCTGCGGTCCTCGGCCGCCCTGACCGCGAGCGCGCCCCCGCCCACCCCCGCCGAGCACGGTGGGACGACCCGGTCGACGCCCTCGTTGTCCCGCATGGGCGCGCCGGTCGAACCGACGCCGGACGAGAGGCCCACCACGACGATCCCGGTGGTGCCAGCGGGCCCCACACCGCCACCGGAGGCGGCCGCCACCGCCCGGGTCGGCCACTCTCCCGGGGCACCACCGCAGGGCGGTCCCGCGCATCCGGGCAGCTTCCCGTCAGGTGGCGCGGCCCACGCCCCGTCGCACTCCCCGCCTCCGGGCGTCCCCCTACCCCCGAACGCCGCACCCACGATCCAGACGGGCCCCGGTGCGCCACCCACGCCGCCACCGGGCGCGTCCGCCCCCCGAGGGGGCACCGCGGTGGACATCCCGGTGGCCGCGATCGCGCACTCCGGGCCGCCCGGAGGCCCGCCGCCCGGAGGCCCGCCGCCCGGGGGCCCGGGCGGCCCCTACGGCCCGGTCGGACCTGGCGGTCCAGGCGGTCCAGGCGGGCCCGTCGCACCAGGCGGTCCGGCGAGCGGCCCCGGCGGACCGGGCGGTCCACCTCCGAGGACCCGGGCGGCGACGGGCGGCGGCGACAACCAGAAGTACAAGCGACTCGCCCTCCAGGCGCTCGGCCTGGTCGGGGTGGCGGTGATCTCCGGGAGCCTCTACCTCGCACTGCGACCGGACGGCGGCACCGAGGACGTGCGGACGGGGGGCACCGGGGACACCACGGCGCTCGACTCCTCGGCCCCCAGCGAGTCGAGCGGACCGGAGGAGACCAGCCGCTTCGAGAAGAAGGCCGAGAGGTTCGACGAGGGCAGCCACGTCGACTGCGTCGAGTCCTCCTACGGGGGGCCGGCCCAGCAGTTCTTCGAGGAGCAGCAGTGCGAGAGCCTGCACCGCTGGCTCTACGCGACCGAGACCGACCAGGGCGAGCAGGTGGTGGTCTCCGTCGTCAGCACCACCATGCCCGACGAACAGGCCGCGCGGGACCTCCAGGCACTGCTGGACACCGACAACACCGGCAACGTGAAGGACCTGCTCCGCGAGGACGTCCGGTTCGACGGGGGCCCCACCGAACTCCACCGCCGGGGTTCGGAGTACGGGTACGCCTCGCAGTTGGAGAGCCGCACGCTGACCGTGGTTGAGACGGCCTTCTTCGACCCGGGGCGGACGGGTGACAAGGACCTCCTCCGCCAGATCGCCCAGGAAGGGCTGGAGCTCGCCTGGGACGACGGGAGCTGACGCCCGCCCGCCGTCCCTCGGAGGTGATGCGGGACGGCATCCGGCTGGTCGTCCGCGACCCCGCCGACCAGCCGGGCGTGGCAGCGGCGCCAACCCGTCGGGTGGTACCGGTGGGCCCCGCGCCGCCCGCGCCGGTGGTGCCGGACCTCAGCCGCGCCCGGGGAAGGCGACGGTGACGGGGTCCAGCCCGAGCGCCTGGCGCCACCCGACCGCCCGCCGAGCCGCGTCGACCAGCGCGGCGAAGGCCGCCGCCCGGAGTTCGCCGTCGGCCGTCCGCTCCAGCACGTACCGCCACGCCGCGGCGACGTCGGTTTCGGCGGTGAGGACCAGCACCAGCGCGGGACGGGCGTCCACCACGGGTTCGGGTGTCTGGTACGAGGGCTCCGCCGGCACCGGGTTGGTCCCTCCCGCGGTGAGCAGCGCCTCGACCTCGTCGCGGCGGCGGCGGTGCTCCGTCCGGCCCTCCGCGAGCGCCCCGTCGTGCTGTTCGTCGAGGTAGGCGTCGGCCAGGCCGTAGGCCCAGAACGCGGCGTGCTCGGCGGCGAGGGCGCGCTGGACCGCGTCGGTGGCCTCGGCCGCCGGGCTGAGCGGGGTCCCGGACGGGCTGGTGGGTTGGTTCGCGTCTGCTGACGTGCTCATGGACGGGACCTCACAGGACGTCGTGGAGGGTGGTGCAGCTGGCTGCGACCGCGGCGACCAGCCCGACCCGGAAACCCGGCACGGTGGCGACGAGGGCGCTGGCCTGCTCGCGGGACGCGTCCAGGGCGGCCAACAGCTCCTGGCGGGCCGCCTCGGGATCTCCCGGTGGTTCGGGAGGTGGGGGCGGGGCGGCCGACGAGGTGGCCGGCTGCTCCTCACCGCCCGTCGCTGGCGGGTTGGCCCGGTCGATCTCCTCGGCGAGGGCCTCGGCGTGCTCGGCGCGGTCCGAGGCCACCAGGGCGACCGCGGTGAGACCCGGGTGGGCGGCGGCGACGGCCTCGGCCAACGCCGCGTCCGCCCTGGCCGAGGCGAGCAGCGGTTCGAGCACGTCGGGTTCCGGCTCGGCGGGGGGCTCGGAGGTGCAGGCGGCGAGCACCGGCGCCGCCAGGGCTCCCAGCACGCCGGCGATCAGCAGTCTCCGTCGGCCGAAGGAGAAGCGGCCCTGCGGTGGCGAGGTCACGGGGGATCATCCTGCCAGCGGCGGTGAACCGGTCGGCCGGGCAGGGGCGCGGGCGTGCCGCCACCCACCCGGCGTGGGGCAACACGTCGAGCGGGCACGCGCTACGCTGGGCGACCACGACCGGCGAGGTGCAGCGCCGGTCGGTCCTGGGCATGCCTCCGTCGAGACGGTGTGCCACGACCCGGCCTGCACCGGGAGTGGGGAGTGTCGGACGTGCCGAGCGGGCAGGACGCCGCGGAACTCGAGACGATCGTCGCCGGAGTGGTCGACGACCTGGGCTACGACCTGGAGTCGCTCGACGTCCAGCGCGCCGGCGGGCGCCGCGTGGTCAGGGTCGTCGTCGACCGTGACAGCGGGGTCGGCCTCGACGAGATCGCCGAGGCGAGCCGTGCGGTGTCCTCGGCCCTGGACGAGCGCGAATCCGTGCTCGCCGGCCCCTACACCCTGGAGGTCACCTCGCCCGGGGTCGACCGGCCCCTCACGCGGCCGAGACACTGGCGCCGAGCTCGCCACCGCCTGGTGCGGACGCGGCTGGCGGAGGGCGGTGAGCTGACCGGCCGGGTCGGCGAGGCCGACGACGAGGGCGTCACGCTGCTCGTCGACGGCAGCCTGCGGAGGCTCGCGTTCCACGAGGTGGAGCGGGCCGTCGTCGAGGTGGAGTTCCGGCAGCCGCCGGTAGACGAACTGAAGCTGCTGGACCTGGGGGGTGCCGCCGACGACGGGGCCGCACCCGAGCAGGGCCCGAGCGAGGAGAGGCCGAAGTGAACGTGGACATCGCCGCACTGCGGGCGATCGAGCGTGACAAGGAGATTCCTTTCGAGACCGTCCTCGAAGCGATCGAGACCGCGCTGTTGACGGCCTACAAGCACACCGAGGGCCACCAGTCCCACGCCAGGGTCGACATCGACCGCAAGACGGGCGTCGTGCGGGTCCTGGCCCACGAGGTCGGCGAGGACGGGGAGCCCGGCCCGGAGTGGGACGACACCCCCGAGGGCTTCGGTCGGATCGCGGCCACCACGGCCAGGCAGGTCATCCTGCAGCGGCTGCGGGACGCCGAGCACGACCGGACCTACGGGGAGTTCGCGACCAAGGAAGGCGAGATCCTCGCCGGTGTGGTGCAGCGGGACTCCCGGGCCAACTCACGCGGCATGGTCGTGGTCGAGCTGGGGGACACCGAGGGCGTGATCCCCCCGGCCGAGCAGGTGCCCGGGGAGTCCTACGAGCACGGCAGCAGGCTGAAGTGCTACGTGGTCGGTGTCGCCAGGGGAGCCAGGGGAACCCAGATCACCCTCTCCCGGACGCACCCGAACCTGGTGCGGCGGCTGTTCGCCCTGGAGGTCCCCGAGATCGCCGACGGTGTGGTGGAGATCCCGGCGGTGGCCAGGGAGTCGGGGCACCGCAGCAAGATCGCGGTGCATTCCACGGTGCAGGGCGTCAACGCCAAGGGCGCCTGCATCGGCCCGATGGGCGCCAGGGTGCGCAACGTGATGAGCGAGCTCGGCGGCGAGAAGATCGACATCGTCGACTACTCGGAGGACCCGGCGACCTTCGTCGGCAACGCGCTCTCGCCGGCCAAGGTAGTATCGGTGGAGGTCGTCGACGAACGCGCCAAGACGGCCAGGGTGGTGGTTCCCGACTACCAGCTGTCGCTCGCGATCGGCAAGGAAGGCCAGAACGCCAGGTTGGCGGCCAGGTTGACCGGGTGGCGGATCGACATCCGGAGCGACGCCGAACCGAGCACGCCGGTCGCCGGCGGCGGGGAGTCGTCGGGCGAAGCCACGGGCGCACCAGCAGCCGGTTCGGCTGAGTGAACGGCAAGGGTTAGACTTTCATTGGATCACCACCGACCGGGGGCACCCGCGCGGTCACATCCGGGCACGCTTCCCGTGCGTACCTGTGTGGGCTGCCGAGGCCGTGTGGTGTCTTCCGAGCTACTGCGAGTGGTGGCCGTGGCCGTCGGCGAGAGCCGAGCCGCGGTCCCGGATCCCCAGCGAAGGCGGCCGGGTCGAGGAGCGTGGGTGCACCCCGACCCGGAATGCCTGCGCCGGGCCGAAAGGCGACGCGCGTTCCCACGCGCGCTCCGGGTTCCGGGACCGCTGGACATGTCGGCGGTCGAGCGCCACCTCGGGCAGAATGCTCGGAGTATTCAGACCGACGTGGGACTTCCCCCGCGTCCGGCAGCAGAAGGAAGCAGGTCGACCCGTCATGAAGCAGCCGTGAAGCTGAAGCCATGAACGCGCTTCGACGGTAGGACGAGGTCGAGCGGGATTTGCCGCCCGGCCTCACCAGATGAGGAGAGCAGTGGCAGGCAAGGCCCGCGTGCACGAGCTCGCGAAAGAGCTCGGTGTCACGAGCAAGGAAGTACTGAAGAAACTCGCCGACCTCGGCGAATACGTGAAGTCCGCGTCCTCCACGGTGGAGGCACCCGTCGCGCGGCGACTGCGCGACGCCTTCCCCCGGTCAGGGGACTCGTCCAACGGCAAGGGCCGTCGTCCGGGGCCGCGCCCCGGCCCGCCGGCCGACAGGACCCCCGAGGCCGGTGCCCAGCCGGCGCGTGAGGTCCCCCGCCCTGGCCCGCGTCCCGGCCCCGCGCCGCGTCCGGGCCGCCGGCGAGCACTCCGACGCCCCGTCCCCCGGCCACCGGTGGACGTCCCGGCCAGGACCGCCCGTCCGGCGCGCCGACACCCGGACCGAGGCGCCCCGCGCCCCGGCCGGCTCAGGAACAGGCTCCCCGGCCCGCCGAGGAGCCCCAGCAGCCCAGGACCGAGCAGCCCAGGACCGAAGAGCCGCGGCAGCAGCCGGCCCGGCCGGCGGCCTCCGGCCCCCGTCCTGGCCCGTCGAAGCCGGGGCCGCGTCCCGGTCCGTCGCCCTCGGTGGTGCCGCCCAAGCCCCAGTCGCCGAAGCCGGGGCCCCGCGCGCCGCGCCCGGGTAACAACCCGTTCGGCGTGGGTGGTCCGGCTCCCCGTCCGGGCGGCCAGCCCCGCCCCGGCGGTGGTGGCGCTCCCGGTGGGGGTGCCCCGCGTCCCGGCGGCAACCGGCCTGACCGCGGCGGTGCCCGTGGTGGCGCTCCCGGTGGCGGTGCCCCGCGTCCGGGTGCTCCCCAGGGCTCCGGTGGCGGTGGCGGCGGCGGTTCGCGCCCGAACCCGGGCATGATGCCTCCGCGTCCGAACCCGGGCATGATGCCCCCTCGGCCGGCCCGGCCCGCCGGTGGCGGCCCCGGCGGTGGCCGTGGCGGTCGTCCCGGTGGCGGCGGTGGCGGCGGCGGTCGTCCCGGCGGCGGTGGCGGCGGCTTCCGCGGCGGTGGCGGCGGTGGTGGCGGCGGCTTCCGCGGTGGCGGTGGCGGCGGCGGTGGCACCGGCGCACCCCCCGCGGGTGGTTTCCGCGGTCGTCCCGGTGGCGGTGGCCGTGGCCGCGGTGGAGCGGCGGGTGCCTTCGGCCGTCCCGGTGGTCCGGCGCGCCGTGGCCGCAAGTCGAAGCGGCAGAAGCGCCAGGAGTTCGACAACATGCAGGCGCCGTCGGTCGGCGGCGTGCGGTTGCCGCGCGGCAACGGCGAGGTCGTCCGCCTGCCGAGGGGTGCCTCGCTGACGGACTTCGCGGAGAAGATCGACGCGAACCCGGCCTCGTTGGTGCAGGCCATGTTCCACCTCGGTGAGATGGTCACGGCCACCCAGTCGGTCTCCGACGAGGTGCTGGAACTCCTGGGTCAGGAGATGAACTACCAGATCCAGGTGGTCAGCCCCGAGGAGGAGGACCGGGAGCTGCTCGACTCCTTCGACATCACCTTCGGTGAGGACGCCGGAGGCGACGAGGACCTGCTCCCGAGGCCGCCGGTCGTGACCGTCATGGGTCACGTCGACCACGGTAAGACGCGACTGCTGGACACCATCCGGAAGACCAACGTCCACGAGGGCGAGGCCGGGGGTATCACCCAGCACATCGGCGCCTACCAGGTCGCGACGAACCTGGAGGGCGAGGAGCGGCTCATCACCTTCATCGACACCCCGGGTCACGAGGCGTTCACCGCCATGCGTGCCCGTGGTGCGACGTCGACGGACATCGCGGTCATCGTGGTCGCGGCCGACGACGGCGTGATGCCGCAGACCGCGGAGGCGATCGACCACGCCAGGGCGGCCGACGTGCCGATCGTGGTGGCGGTCAACAAGATCGACAAGCCGGGTGCGAACCCCTCGAAGGTCCGCCAGCAGATGTCGGACTACGGCGTGGTGCCGGAGGAGTACGGCGGCGACACGATGTTCGTCGACATCTCCGCTCGGCAGGGCGTCAACATCGAGGGCCTGCTGGAGGCCATCCTGCTGACGGCCGACGCCTCGCTGGACCTGCGGGCCAACCCGACCATGGAGGCCCAGGGCGTCGCGATCGAGGCCCACCTCGACCGTGGCCGTGGTCCGGTGGCGACCGTGCTGGTGCAGCGCGGCACGCTGCGGGTCGGCGACTCGGTGGTCGCTGGCGACGCCTACGGGCGTGTCCGTCGGATGATCAACGAGTTCGACGAGGACGTCACCGAGGCGCTGCCGGCGCGGCCGGTCCAGGTCATCGGGTTCACCTCGGTGCCGGGAGCGGGCGACACCTTCCTGGTGGTCGAGGAGGACCGGGTGGCACGGCAGATCGCCGACCGCCGCCGGGCCCGGCTGCGCAACGCGCAGTTCGCCGCGGCGCGCAAGCGCGTCAGCCTCGAGGACCTGGACAAGGCCCTCAAGGAGACCGGTCAGCTGAACCTGATCATCAAGGGTGACAACTCCGGAACCGTCGAGGCGCTGGAGAGCTCGCTGCTGAAGATCGACGTCGGTGACGAGGTCGAGCTCCGGGTGATCGGGCGCGGTGTCGGTGGCATCACCGAGGGCGACATCAACTTCGCCGCGGCCTCGGACGCCGTCGTGATCGGCTTCAACGTCCGGGCGACCGGCAAGGCCGACGAGCTGGCCAACCGCGAGGGCATCGATGTCCGGTACTACACGGTCATCTACCAGGCTCTCGAGGAGATCGAGCAGGCGCTGAAGGGGATGCTCAAGCCGGAGTACGAGGAGGTCGAGCTGGGCCGCGTCGAGGTCCGCGAGGTCTTCAAGTCCTCCAAGGTGGGCACGATCGCCGGCTGCATGGTCCGCAACGGCACCGTGCGGCGGAACTCCAAGGCCCGGTTGCTCCGGGACAGCGTGGTGGTCGCGGAGAACCTCTCCGTCAACACGCTGCGCCGGTTCAAGGACGACGTCACCGAGGTCCGCGAGGGCTTCGAGTGCGGTCTGACGCTCGGCTCCTACTCGGATCTCAGGGTCGACGACGTGATCGAGACCTACGAGATGCGGGAGAAGCCGCGCGGCTGAGCCACCAGGCGCTGGGCCGTCCCGGGTGGGGCGGCCCAGCGCGCTGTTCACGGCCGGTCCATGCCGGCCTACCCCGCCGACCAACACACACGGTGATGCCTGGTGTACGTGGGTGCCCTTGAACTGGACGTGCTGCTGGGCGACGTCCGCTCGCTGAAACAGAAGAGGTCGGTGGTCCGACCGGTCATCGCCGAGCTGCGGAAGCGCTACGACGCCTCCGTGGGGGAGTGCGGCCACCTCGACCTGCACCGCAGGTCGCTGGTGGGGGTGGCGGTGGCCGCCGCCGACGCGGAGCACGTCCGGGACGTCCTCGACGCCTGCGAGCGGATGGTCGCCAACCGGCCCGAGCTGGAGCTGCTGTCCGCGCGGCGCCGGCTGTTCGGCCCCGAGGACGAGAACTGACGGACAGGGCTCGGCGGGAACCCGCCGCCCCGACTTTCGACAACGCAGGTCCGCCTCGGTGCACGCCACCGGGGCCGCCCACCGGCCGGAGCCGGTGGGCCCGACGACGAGGAGACAAGGCCGTGGCAGATCCGGCCCGCGCTCGCAGGCTCGCCAAGCGGATCGCGCAGATCATCGCCTCCGCGCTCGAACACGAGGTGAAGGACCCGCGGGTGGCGAGGGTGACGATCACCGAAGCCAAGGTCACCGCCGACCTGCGCGAGGCGACGGTGTACTACACCGTCTTCGGCGAGTCCCTGTCCAGCCCTCCCGACGAGGCGGGTGCCGCCGCGGCGCTGGAGAGCGCCAAGGGCGTCCTCCGGTCCAAGGTGGGGCAGGGCACCGGCATCAAGTTCACCCCCACCCTCACGTTCGTGCCCGACAACGTGCCCGACTCCGCCAGGAGGATGGACGAGTTGCTGGCACGGGCGCGGGAGGCGGACGAGCAGGTCGCCAGGCTGGCGGCCGATGCCAGCCACGCCGGTGACCCGGACCCCTACCGGGCCGCCGACGAGGACGACGTGGACGAGGACCTCGGTGGGGAGGACACCTCCCGGGACACCGGGACCCCGCCCCGGGACACCCGAGGCGACTGACGCCCCGAGGGCGTTCGATGGGGCAGCGCGGCCAGGCTCGCGGCCGTCCCCGCCGGCGGCGGACCGACGATGCGTGTCGGAGCGGGTGGGGCGCTCGGCCCCTCCCGCGAGTCGGGTGCGCCCGCCGCCGCTCCCGGTCCGCTCGACGGGGTAGCCGCCTCGCTCCCGACTCCTCGGCGTTCCGTTCACGGATCCGAGGGGAGAGGATTTCGTGAATGGACCGCGGTCCTCCTGGGACGGCGGCCCTCGCCTGGACCACCGCTGTGACCGGGCCGACCCGAGGGATGGAGCCACCGTGTGGAGCACCAGGCCGGAGACACCGGAGGACGGGTCGGCCATCCGCGCCGTCGCCCTCGCGGCCTTCCCCACCCCCTTCGAGGCGGACCTGGTGGACGCCCTGCGAGCCGACCAGCAGGCGTGGATCGGTGATCTGTCGGTCGTGACAGAGGACCCGGCTGGTGAGGTCGTCGGCCACGCCCTGTTCACCCGGTGCCGGGTGGGGGACGGGCCGGCACTCGCGCTCGGACCCTGCGCCGTGCTGCCGGACCACCAGGGACGGGGCGCGGGATCAGCCGCGATCCGGGCCGGGCTCGACCTCGCTCGCAGCCGAGGCGAGAACCTCGTCGTGGTGCTGGGGCACCCCGCCTACTACCCCCGGTTCGGGTTCACGCCCGCATCGGGTCTCGGTGTTCGCGCTCCCTTCGACGCGCCCGACGACGCCTTCCTGGCGCAGGCGCTCGACCCCGCCCGACCCACCCCGACCGGTCTCATCCGGTACCCGGCGGCCTTCGGGGTCTAGGGGTACCGGCGCTGCTCGGGGAAGGCGCGCCGGCCCGTGTTCGTGCCTGGCGGCGCCGCTCAGGCCGGCTCCACCGGGGTGCCGGGTTCGGCCTGGCGGCGGGCCCGGAAGGCCGCGACGTGGGTCCGGTTCGCGCAGCGGGGCGAGCAGAAGCGTTTGCGCCGGTTGGTGGAGGTGTCGAGGAAGAAGGCGCCGCAGGTCTCGTCCGCGCACCGGCCCCACCGCTCCAGGCCGTGCCGCACGACCCCCTGGGCGAGACCCCACGCCGCCGCGGCCGCCACCTCCGTGGCCGGCTGCGCGTCCACGTCGGCGACGTGCACGTGCCAGTCCAACCGGGCGGACACCGTTGCGCCCGTCCCCTCGGCCGAGGTCAACTCGGTGTTGCCCTCGTGCCCGGCGGACAGGCGGGGCCGTGGCGGGTGCGCGCCCAACAGGCCGTTGGTCTCCCGCATCACCGCCGCCGCGTCGCCCGCGACGACCGCGTCGAGTGCCCTCCGCAGCCGCAGTCGCGTTCCCCGCAGCTCACGCAGATCGTCCGCCGTCACCCGGTCCGCCCACCACGGCTCGTCGTGCAGCGCGGCGCGCAGGTCGTCGAGCGTGGTCAGGTCGGCGTTGGCGAGCCGGAGCGTGATGTCCAGGTAATCAGTGTTGTCCATGAGGGGTCCTTACCCGTACAGTGCCGCTGTCAGGGGCACGTCCCAAGTTCACACCTTACGAGGTCCGCGTGTCACAGGTCGGAGACCGGGTCAGCCCCGGCAAGCTCGCGAAGCTGGCGGTGCCGGCGCTGGGGGTTCTCGCCGCCGAGCCGTTGTACCTGCTGGTGGACACCGCCGTCGTGGGTCACCTGGGAGGCGTCCCCCTCGCGGGGTTGGCCATCGGCGCCATCGTGCTGGCCCAGGTCTCCACGCAGCTCACCTTCCTCTCCTACGGCACCACCGCCAGGGCCTCCCGGCTCTACGGCGCGGGTCGGCGTGCCGAGGCCGTCGCCGAGGGGGTGCAGGCCACCTGGCTCGCGCTCGCCGTCGGCGCGGTCCTGGTGGTGGTCGGCCAGCTGCTGGCCGTTCCGATCGCCAACGCCCTCGCCGGCCCGGGGGAGGTCGCCGACGCCGCCGTCGGCTGGTTGCGGATCGCGTTGTTCGGAGCGCCGCTCATCCTGGTGACGATGGCCGGCAACGGCTGGATGCGGGGTGTGCAGGACACCTTCCGCCCGCTGCGGTACGTGCTCGTGGGCAACGGGATCTCCGCCGTCCTGTGCCCCCTGCTCGTGCACGGCGCGGGCTGGGGGCTCAACGGCTCCGCCGTGGCGAACGTCGTCGCCCAGACGATCTCCGCCGGGTTCTTCTTCCACGCCCTGGCCAGGGAACGGGTGCCGTTGCGCCCGGAACCCGCGGTGATGCGCGCCCAGCTCAGGATGGGCCGCGACCTCATCCTGCGCAGCCTCGCCTTCCAGGCCTGCTTCCTCTCGGCGGCCGCCGTCGCCGCGCGGCACTCCGTGGCGGCCGCCGGCGCCCACCAGATCGTGCTCCAGCTGTGGACCTTCCTCTCGCTGGTCCTCGACTCGCTGGCCATCGCGGCGCAGGCACTGGTCGGGGCGGCCCTCGGCAGGTCCGACGCCCGGCAGGCCCGGGGAGTGGCCCGCCAGGTCGCGCTCTACGGGTTCGTCTTCGGCGCGGTGTTGGCCCTCGGTTTCGCGGCGGTGTCCCAGGTCCTGCCCCGTGTGTTCACCCCCGACGCCGCCGTGCTGGCGGAGGTGCCCGGCGCGTGGTGGTTCTTCGTGGCGCTGCAACCGGTCGCCGGCGTGGTCTTCGCGTTGGACGGGGTCCTGCTCGGCGCGGGGGACGCGGCCTTCCTGCGGACGGCGACGCTGATCAGCGCCCTCGTCGGGTTCCTGCCCCTGATCTGGACATCCATGGCGATGGGCTGGGGCCTGCGGGGGATCTGGACCGGACTGGCGGCGTTCATGCTGCTGCGGCTGGCGGCGGTGCTCGGGCGGGTCAGGTCGGGGCGGTGGGCGATCACCGGCGCGACCCGCTGACACCCGTGCCGGACGCGGCCCGGGTGCCGACCCCGGGCCGTGGACCCGACGGCGGGTTAGGGCAGTATGTGCGCCCGTGCCAGGCGCGAACCGTTCCTCCCGTTCCCGTGACCGTCGTCCGACCGCCCCCTCCGGGCTGCTCGTCGTGGACAAGCCCTCCGGCATGACCTCGCACGACGTGGTGGACCGGGCCCGCCGCCTCCTCGGCACCCGCAAGGTCGGCCACGCGGGAACCCTGGACCCGATGGCCACCGGTGTGCTGATCCTCGGCGTGGAACGCGGGACCAAGCTCCTCGGGCACCTCGCGCTCGACACCAAGGCGTACCTGGCGACGATCCGGCTGGGAGCCTCGACGACCACCGACGACGCCGAGGGCGAGACCCTCGGCGAAGCGCCCGCGGCCGACGTCGACGAGCAGGCCATCCGCGCGGGCATCGCCGCGTTGACCGGTGACATCGAGCAGGTGCCCAGCGCCGTCAGCGCGGTGAAGATCGCCGGCCGCCGCGCCTACGAACTGGTCCGCGCGGGGGAGAAGGTGGAACTGCCGCCGCGACCGGTCACCGTCCACCGCTTCGACCTGCTCGCGGTGCGCCGGCTCGCCGCGACCACCGAGCTCGACGTCCTGGTCGAGTGCTCCTCCGGCACCTACGTCCGCGCGCTCGCCCGGGACCTGGGGGCGGCCCTCGGCGTCGGCGGCCACCTCGGCGAGCTGCGCCGCACCAGGGTGGGCCCGTTCGGCATCGTCAGCGCTCGCACCCTGGAGCAGGTGGAGGCGGAACCCGGCCTGTCGATGGGCCTGGACGACGCCGTGGCCACCGCCTTCGCCCGGCGCGAGGTCAACCAGGCCGAGGCGACGGCGCTGGCGCACGGCCAACGTCTCTCCCCGACCGGGCGGCGGGGTGCCTACGGGGTCTTCGCCCCGGACGGGAAGGTGGTCGCGCTGGTCACCGAGGAGGGCGGGGTGACCCGGCCGCTGGTGGTGCTGGCCGGCTCCGGCGGCTGACCAGGCCGGGACCGCCGCCGCCTCCACCCGGGGGCGGCGGGGCGGACCGCCGTCGTAGTCTGCGTGTCATGCAACGCTGGCGTGGCTTGGAATCACTCCCTGGCAACTGGGGTCGCTGCGTGGTGACCATCGGGATCTTCGATGGTGTGCACCGGGGCCACCAGCGACTCATCGGCACCGCTGTGGAACAGGCCAGGAAGCAGGGCATCCCCAGCGTCGTCATGACCTTCGACCCGCACCCCGCCGAGGTCGTCCGCCCTGGCAGTCATCCGGCGCAACTCACCAGCCTGCGACGCCGCGCGGAACTCGTGCAGGAGCTGGGGGTCGACGTCTTCTGCGTGATCCCCTTCACGCAGGAGCTCGCGCGGATGCCCGCTGACGAGTTCGTCCACGGGCTGCTCGTCGACCAGCTGCACGTCGCCACCGTGGTGGTGGGCGAGAACTTCACCTTCGGCCACCGCGCCGCCGGGGACGTCGCCCTGCTCAACCGCCTGGGCCGCCGGTTCGGCTTCACCACCGAGGGCACCGAACTCCTGTCCACGGAGCGGGTGACCTTCTCCTCGACCTACGTCAGGTCCTGCGTCGCGGCGGGCGACGTGGGCGAGGCCGCGGCGGCGCTGGGCCGCCCCCACCGACTGGAGGGAGTGGTGATCCGGGGTGAGGGCCGGGGCCGTGACCTCGGTTTCCCGACCGCGAACCTGTCCACCGCCCCGCACGCGGCGGTCCCAGCCGACGGGGTCTACGCCTGCCTGTTCGGCCACCGCAAGCGCACCGAACCGCACCCGGCCCGGGTCCGCCCCGCCGCGGTCTCGGTCGGTACCAATCCGACGTTCTCCGGTTCGGAGCGCCGGGTCGAGGCCTTCGTGCTGGACGCCGACGAGGACTTCTACGGCGAGCACGTGGAACTCGACTTCGTCGAACGGTTGCGGGACATGGAGCGGTACGACTCGGTGGACGCGCTCGTCGAGCAGATGGAGCGGGACGTGGTCCGGACCCGGGAGCTGGTCGGCGACGGGCGCTGACCGTCCGCGCTCCTCGTGTCGACCGCCCACCTGGGCCGATGGCGCCGGGTGCGGGGGAGGTGACGTGGCCCCAACCTGTCGGTTGCCCACCTCGAGGCGGAACTGACCTGGCAGGATACGTCTGGGTGGCCAGCCTGACGACGATGACACGGCCAGGGAGCGGGAACGTGGAGGAGCAGCAGATTGTCCAGCGCAACCTCGCGCTGCAACGCGAGTGGTACGGGGAACCACTCGGCGACCGCGTGCGACGGCTCGTCGTCGCCTACAGCATCTCCCAGGCCCAGCTGGCCGACGTCCTCGGCATCAGCGCGCCGATGTTGAGCCAGGTGATGAGCGGCCGGCGGGCGAAGATCGGCAACCCCGCCGTGCTGGCCAGGTTGGTCATGTTGGAGCGGAAGGTCCTCACCCCCGACGTCTCCACCGGCGAACGGGAGGCCCTGCAACGGGCGCTCGACGAGGTGCGCGCGTCCCGACCCACCGTGGGGCGGGGCTCGCTGCCCGTCGACGACGGCACCGGCGAGCAGGTCACGTTGACCTTCCTGGCGAAGACGGCCTCGTTCGACGAACTGGTCGGCGCGGCCGAGCTGATCGAGGAGAAGTACCCGAAGCTGGCCCGGCTGCTGCGCTACGCGGCCAGGGAGTGACGGGGTCCCGTGCGGCTGTTCACCGCGTTGTGGCCACCCGACGACGTGGTTCGTGATCTCGCGGCCGCCCTCCGCCCCGGCGAGCAGGCGGTCGTCCCCGCCCCGGCTCGTCCGGTGCCGGAACGGGAGTGGCACGTCACCCTCGGCTTCCACGGTGAGGTGACCGACCCGGCCAGGCTGGCGGCGGGACTGCGGGCCGCGCTCGGCGGTCGTCGCGCCCCCACGGTGCGGATCGCCGGTGCCGGGGTCTTCCCCGGCGTGCTCTGGGCCGGGGTCGAGGGCGCGGGCCCAGAGGACGAGGCGGCGTTGTCGGCCCTCGTGGCCGCCGTCGGGGAGTCCGACCCCGGGGAGTACCGGCCGCACGTCACCCTCGCCCGGTGGCCCCGGCGCGCGACCCCCGACCTGGCAGCGCTGACGGCGCTGACGTCGTACGCCGGCCGGTGGTGGACCCCCGAGGAGGTCCTGGTCGTGCGCAGCGACGCTCGGGAGCGTCCCCGCTACTCCGCCTACCAGCGGATCGCCCTGGGCCCTCCTCCGGGGGCGCCGTGAGCGCCCTCCCGGGGCAGCGGGGACCGACGGGCGTCGTGACCAGCGGAGGGGGATGCGTCCGCGTGCCAGAACGTACGTTCTGACGTGGGGAGTGCTATCGTGACGGCCGGGTCCGGCTGCGTTCCGTGGCGGCCGTGACCGTCTTACCCCGGCGTGGCTTTGCGCGACCAGGCGCATGACCTGCATGAGGAGCCGACGGGAACCAGCGGGAACAGGGCGGATGGCCGTGCCGACGACGTCGGTGTGTCCTCCGTCCGGGCTGGGGTCGTCGTCACCGTGTCCAGGGGCCGCACGGAAATCTGTGAGGAGATGACACGTGGCACTGTCCACCGACGAGAAGAAGCAGGTCCTCGGCGAGTACGGCCTGCACGACAGCGACACCGGGTCCCCCGAGGCCCAGGTCGCGATGCTGACCAAGCGCATCACGGGCCTGACGGAGCACCTGAAGACCCACAAGCACGACCACCACTCCCGTCGTGGTCTGCTGCTGCTGGTCGGCCGCCGCCGCCGGCTGCTCAACTACCTGACGAAGGTGGACATCGAGCGCTACCGGTCCCTGATCAGTAGGCTCGGACTGCGTCGATGACGCCAGGCCGAGGGGGAGCAGCCGAGTCGGCTGCTCCCCCTCGGCACATAGAACGACACCGGCCGGGTCCCCCCGGGCGGAGACAACCACAGAGCGAACGCGCCGAACCGACCACGGGGAGACCTGTCCGCCGGTCCTCGGTAGTGGCTTTCGGGCAGCTCGGCCCGGGAGCTTCGATCGAAGACCGGCCTCGAGTGGACCGCGACCCCTGGTGGCGTCGGACGCGTCGCAGATGAGGAGAACCTGTGACGGACAACGACTTCACCGAAGTCACCGCGACGATCGACAACGGGAAGTTCGGCACCAGGACGGTGCGCTTCGAGACGGGCCGGCTCGCCAAGCAGGCCGCCGGCAGCGTCGCCGCCTTCCTGGACGACGAGACGATGCTGCTGTCGGCGACCACCGCCTCGAAGCAGCCGAAGGAGCACTTCGACTTCTTCCCGCTCACCGTCGACGTCGAGGAGCGGATGTACGCGGCCGGGCGGATCCCCGGTTCGTTCTTCCGCCGGGAGGGCCGTCCCTCCACCGACGCGATCCTGACCTGCCGGCTCATCGACCGGCCGCTGCGGCCCTCCTTCGTCGACGGGCTGCGCAACGAGGTCCAGGTCGTCGTCACCGTGATGAGCCTGAACCCGGGCGACCTGTACGACGTGCTGGCCATCAACGCCGCCTCGGCGTCGACCCAGCTCTCCGGTCTGCCCTTCTCCGGCCCGATCGGCGGCGTGCGCGTCGCCCTCATCCAGGGCCAGTGGGTGGCGTTCCCGACCCACGAGCAGCTCCAGGACGCCGTCTTCGACATGGTCGTCGCCGGCCGGATCGTCGGTGACGACGTCGCGATCATGATGGTCGAGGCCGAGGCCACCGAGCGCACGATCGAGCTGGTCGGCGAGGGCGCCCCCTCCCCGACCGAGGAGGTCGTCGCCCAGGGCCTGGAGGCCGCCAAGCCCTTCATCCGGGTGCTGTGCGAGGCCCAGCAGTCGCTGGCCGACTCCTCGGGCAAGGAGCGCCTGGAGTTCCCGGTGTTCCCGGCCTACGAGCAGGACGCCTACGAGGCCGTCGAGCGGGTCGCCTCGGCCGACCTGGCGCAGGCGCTGACCATCTCGGGCAAGCTGGAGCGCGAGGACCGCATCAGCGAGGTCAAGCAGGCCGCGGTCGAGAAGGTCGGCGTCGGTGAGGGCGAGGCCTTCGCCGGTCGGGAGAAGGAGATCTCGGCCGCGTTCCGCTCCCTGACCAAGCAGCTGGTCCGGCAGCGGGTGCTGCGGGACCGGGTCCGCATCGACGGCCGTGGCCTGGCCGACATCCGGAGCCTCGGCGCCGAGGTGTCGGTGATCCCCCGGGCGCACGGCTCCGCGCTGTTCGAGCGGGGTGAGACGCAGATCCTGGGCGTCACCACGCTGAACATGCTCCGCCTCGAGCAGACGCTGGACACGCTGGCGCCCGAGACCACCAAGCGGTACATGCACCACTACAACTTCCCGCCCTACTCCACCGGTGAGACCGGTCGGGTCGGTTCGCCGAAGCGGCGGGAGATCGGCCACGGCGCGCTCGCCGAGCGCGCCCTGGTGCCGGTGCTGCCCACCCGCGAGGAGTTCCCGTACGCGGTCCGGCAGGTGTCGGAGGCGCTCGGCTCCAACGGGTCCACCTCGATGGGTTCGGTCTGCGCGTCGACGCTGTCCCTGCTCAACGCCGGTGTTCCGCTGAAGGCCCCGGTGGCCGGCATCGCGATGGGTCTGGTGTCCGACGAGGTCGACGGGGAGACCCGTTACGTCGCGATGACCGACATCCTCGGTGCCGAGGACGCCTACGGCGACATGGACTTCAAGGTCGCCGGCACGAAGGACTTCGTGACCGCCCTCCAGCTGGACACCAAGCTCGACGGCATCCCCTCGGAGGTGCTGGCCCAGGCGCTCCGGCAGGCCTACGACGCCAGGGTGACCATCCTCGAGGTGATCACCGAGGCGATCGACCGGCCCGACGAGATGAGCCCCTACGCCCCGCGCGTCACCAGCATCAAGATCCCGGTGGACAAGATCGGTGAGGTCATCGGCCCGAAGGGCAAGATGATCAACTCGATCACCGAGGAGACCGGCGCCGACATCTCCATCGAGGACGACGGCACGATCTACGTCGGCGCGGGCGACGGCCCGTCCGCGGACGCGGCGATCGACAAGATCAACGCGATCGCGAACCCGCAGCTGCCGAAGGTCGGTGAGCGTTTCCTCGGGACCGTCGTCAAGACGGCCGCCTTCGGGGCCTTCGTCTCGCTGGTGCCCGGCAAGGACGGCCTGATCCACATCTCCAAGCTCGGCAACGGCAAGCGGATCGGCAAGGTCGAGGACGTGGCCAAGGTCGGCGACAAGCTCCGCGTGGAGATCGCCGACATCGACAGCCGCGGCAAGATCAGCCTGGTCCTCGTGTCCGACGAGGAGCAGGCGAGCAGCGAGCCCGCCGAGGCGCCCGCCGACAAGTGACGACGTGGCACACCCTGACCGCGGGCGCCTCCGGAGGCGCCCGCGGTCACCTGTCTGGCGTGGAGTCCCGGTGGTGAGTTGGATGGAAGCCAATGCCTCGTCGCTCGACGGCGGAACGGTGCTGGAAAGCGGACCCGACGGGCACCTCGTCCGCCGCAGCGTCCTGCCCGGTGGCCTGCGGGTGCTCACCGAGCGGGTGCCGGGAGTGCGCTCGGCCTCGGTGGGGATCTGGGTCGGAACGGGTTCTCGTGACGAGGAACCCGAGGTGGCCGGCGCCGCCCACTACCTGGAGCACCTGCTGTTCAAGGGCACGGCGCGCCGGACCGCGGCGGAGATCGCCGAGGAGGCCGACGCCGTCGGTGGTGAGCTGAACGCCTTCACCGCCAAGGAGCACACCTGCTACTACGCGCACATGCTCGACAGCGATCTGCCGCTGGCGGTGGACCTGATCTGCGATGTCGTGTTCGACGCGTTGATCAGCCCCCGGGACGTCGAGGTGGAACGCGGCGTGGTCCTCGAGGAGATCGCGATCCGCGACGACGATCCCGAGGACCTCCTGCACGAGGCGTTCTGCACCACGGTCCTGGGGGACCACGCCCTGGGCCGCCCGGTGCTGGGCACCGAGGAGTCCATCACCGGGATGACCGCCTCGGCCCTCCAGGGCTTCTACCGCCGCCGGTACACCCTCCCGCACATGGTGGTGGCGGTGGCCGGCAACGTGGACCACGACGAGGTCGTGACCCTGGTCGGCAAGGCGCTCGCCGGGCGGCTCGCCGGGGCGGAGGTGCCGGTCGGGCCGCGGCGGGGAGTCGCGGAGATCCCCGGCCGGCGACGCCTGGTCCTCGAACACGCCGACAGCGAGCAGGCCCACCTGATGCTGGGCATGCCCTCGATCCACCGGCACGACGACCGCAGGTTCACGCAGCGGGTGCTCAGCGCGGCCCTGGGCGGCGGCATGAGCTCCCGGCTCTTCCAGGAGGTGCGGGAACGGCGTGGCCTGGCCTACTCGGTCTACTCGTCGGTGGCCTCCTACGCCGACACCGGCAGCTTCAGCGTCTACGCCGGTTGCCAGCCGGCGCGGCTCGGTGAGGTGGTCCGGGTCGTGCGTTCGGTGCTCGCCGACGTCGCCGAGGGCGGCCTCACCGACGCCGAGGTGGCCAGAGGACGAGGGCAGCTCCGGGGTGGGTTGGTGCTCGGCCTGGAGGACAGCGGGTCGCGGATGTCCCGCCTGGGCAAGGGCGAACTGAACTACGGAACCCACCTGCCGGTCTCCGAGGAGCTGGCCATGATCGACGCGGTCCGCGTCGAGGACGTGTCCGCGCTGGCCGCGGAGTTGTTGCGCCGCCCGCTCAGCGTCGCCGTGGTCGGCCCGTACTCTCACCCCGACGAACTCCCAGCCGAAGTGCACGAGGTGATCAGGTGAGCACTGTTGACCAGCCGTCCGGTCCGGTTCGGGTTGGGGTGATCGGCGCTCGGGGCCGGATGGGTTCCCAGGTGTGCCAGGCAGTGGAGGGCGCCCCGGACCTGGAACTGGTCGCGGCGCTCGACTCCGGCGACCCCCTGGAGCGGCTCACCGGGGCGGGCGCCCAGGTGGTGGTGGAGTTCACCCGGCCCGACGTCACCATGACGAACATCCGGTTCTGCGTCGATCACGGCATCCACACCGTCGTCGGCACCAGCGGGTTCGACGACGAGCGGTTGGCGAGCCTGTCGGAGCTGGTGGCCGAGCACCCGGGGGTGGGCGTGCTCGTCGCGCCGAACTTCGCGATCGGCGCCGTCCTCGCCATGCGGTTCGCCGAGCTCGCCGCCCGGCACTACGAGTCGGCCGAGATCATCGAACTGCACCACCCGCGCAAGGTCGACGCGCCGTCCGGCACCGCCGACCGCACCGCCCGGCTGATCGCCGGAGCCCGGCGGGACGCCGGCCTCGGAGCGGCCCCCGACGCGACCACCCAGCAGGTGCCCGGGGCCCGGGGCGCCGACATCGCCGGGGTTCCCGTGCACTCGGTCCGCCTCTCCGGGCTGGTCGCGCACCAGGAGGTGCTCTTCGGGTCGGAAGGGGAGACCCTCACCATCCGGCACGACTCGGTGGACCGGTCGTCGTTCATGCCCGGTGTGCTGCTCGCCGTCCGCGAGGTCGGGGCCCGGCCCGGGGTGACGGTGGGCATCGACCCGCTGTTGGGGCTCCGGTGAGGGCTCGGGCCGCCGCCGTCGTCCTCACGGCGGCCCTCGTCGTCTACCTGGTCCTGTTGGCCGGTCGGGCGTGGTTGCTGGTCACCTCCGGCGACCCGGTCGCCGTGCTCCTCGGTGCGGCGGTGCTCGCGTTGCCGCTGCTCGGGGTGTGGATGGTCGTCGCCACCTGGCGGTTCGGGGCCCGCACGGCCCGGCTGGGGGAGCGCATCGTGGCCGAGGGAGGGCTTCCCGACGAGTCCCACCTGCCGACCATGCCCTCCGGCCGGATCGAGCGGGACGCCGCCGACGAGTTCTTCGCGGCCCGGCGGGCCGAGCTCGACGAGGCGCCGGGGGACTGGCGCAGCTGGTTCAAACTCGCCAGGGCCTACGACCTGGCCGGCGACCGCCGCCGGGCCCGGGAGGCCATGCGGCGCGCGGTCGACCTGGAACGTGGGACGACGGGCTGAGGGCGCTCACCTCGGGTCGGCGTCCGACGGGACGCCACCGGCCCCGCCGCCCCGCTCGACGAGCGGGATGTCCAACGGGCCGGTGAGCCGCACCTCCCGGAAGGGGCGACCACCCGCGTCGAGGGTGCGGGCCGTGCCGTCCGGTTCCCAACCGGCCTTCCGGTAGAAGGACTCCGACGCGGTGTCGGACTGGGGGAGCCAGGTCACCCCCCGCTCCGCCCCCTCGCCGCGGAGGGCCTCGCCCGCGGCGGCCAGCAGCCGTCCCGCGTGCCCTCGCCGCCCCCAACGGGGTTCCACGAGGAGCACGCTGACCAGCCCCACCCGGTCGGAGTCCTCGGGCAGGGCGCCGTCGGCGGAGGCGACGGCCTCGGCCGGCGCGGGCCCGGCGGCGCAGAACCCGACCGTCCACTCGCCCTCGGTGGCGACGAACACCCGGGCCGTCGGCTGGGCCAGCGCCTCCCGCCACGCCTCCTCGGCGTCCGGGGTGTCCAGGGTGGCCAGCACCTCGGGCGGCAGCAGGTCCGCGTAGGCGGCCTGCCAGGTGACCCGCTGGATCCTCGTGATCTCACGGGCGTCCGCGGTCACGGCTGGTCGAACATCGGCTACGGCCATGCGCACCAACGTATCCCGCGCCGCCCGGACGAGTGGCCCCCGGGCGGGGCCGTCGCGGCGCCACCCCGACGGGTCGGGGTTCTCGGCCGGGCGCGGCACGGGGGCGAGGTCCCCGAGCGCGGAAAGGGCGGGGTGGTGCGACGCCGGCGCGCGGGCCGGGCCGAGGAGTTCCACGGGGCTGGGACCCGGCGGACCCTGTCGCCCGTCCCCGGCCAGAGGGCGTGGGAGAAGGCGCCAGCCGGTGGGCCGCCTCCGTGGTTGTCGGTCCCCCGTGACAGCATCCCCGGACTGTGCAGACGATGAGTGGTTCGGCCGCGACCAGGCTCGCGCTCGGGGCGCAGGGGTTCACCGACGCCCGACCCACCGGCAGACCCACGAGGCACCACCTCAAGCGGGTGCTGAAGCGGGTCAGGCTGCTCCAGCTCGACTCGGTCAACGTCGCCGTACGAGCCCACTACATGCCGGTCCTGAGTCGGTTGGGTCCCTACGACCGGGCGCTGCTCGACGACGCCGCCTGGACCGACAGCCCCGCCCGGCCCCGGCTGCTCGTCGAGGACTGGGCGCACGAGGCCAGCCTCGTGCCCGTCGCGGACTGGCCACTCCTGGGCTGGCGGCGGGAGGCCTACCGCCAGCGGTACGAGCACCACCGGGCGGCGCTGGAGGAACGCTCCCCGGGACTCGCCGACGAGGTGCTCGACGCGGTCAAACGCCTGGGACCGATCAGCGCGGGCGCGCTGGAACGGGAGCTGACGGGCGCCGGTTCGGGGTCGCGCGGCGGGTGGTGGAACCGGAGTGACACCAAGAACATGTGCGAGTACCTGTTCGGGGTGGGCGCGTTGACCACCGGCACCCGGCGGTCCTTCGAACGGCGCTACGACCTCCCCGAACGGGTGCTCCCCCCGACCGCGTTCGCCCGGACCCCGCCGGACCGGGACGAGGCCGCGCGGGAACTGGTGCTGCGGTCGGCCGGGGCCCTCGGCGTCGCCACGGAACCAGACCTGCGTGACTACTACCGCCTGCCGACCTCGGCGTCGAAGGCGGCCGTCGCGGAGTTGGTGGACGCCGGATCGCTGGAGGCCGTCGAGGTGCGCGGCTGGGACCGGGCCGCCTACCGGTTGCCGGGCGCCAGCGTTCCCCGTCGCGTGGAGGGCCGCGCGCTGCTGTGCCCGTTCGACCCGCTGATCTGGCGACGGGAGCGGGCGGAGCGGCTGTTCGGCTTCCATTACCGCATCGAGATCTACGTGCCCGAGAGCAGGCGGGTGCACGGGTACTACGTCTTCCCGTTCCTGCTCGACGGTGAACTCGTCGCCCGCGTCGACCTCAAGGCGGACCGGGCCGCCGGGGTGCTGCGGGTTCCCGGGGCGTTCCTGGAGGAAGGCCGACCGGTGGCCAGGACCGCCGCGGAGCTCGCGGGAGCCCTGCGGGAGATGGCGGAGTGGTTGGAGCTCGACGGTGTCGTGGTGGGAGGGCGAGGGGACCTCGCGGATCCCCTCGCCCGGGCCGTAGCGGGTTCGGACGGGGGCTGACCCCGCCCGCGGCCCGTGCGGGGCCCGCCGGTTCACCGGCGGTCAGGAGTCCCCGGTGCTGGCCACGAGCACCCGACCCATGCCGGACCTGGCCCGTACGCGCAGACCGACCTCGCCGTCCGAGGGTGGGCGGTCGGACACGGCGAGCGCGCTGCGGAAGCCGCCCAGGGGGGCGTGCACGTCGAGTTCGGTGTGCACACCCCTGGCGATGCCGATCCGGAGCTGGCCGGTGCCCGTGGTCAGCCGCAGGTTGCCCTCGACGGCCTCGGTGACGGTGATATCGCCGGCGCCGGAGCGGACCGTGACGTCGCCGCGCACGGTGCCCAACCGCACCCTGCCCAGGCCGGTGCGGATGGCGGTCCGCCCGCTCACCTCGGTGAGTTCCACCTCGCCGGCCCCGCTGTGCACCGTCGTCTCGCCCCGCACGCGGGTCAGCCGGACCCGCCCAGCGCCGCTGCCGACGTCCACCCGGCCGTCCGAGGCGTCGGCGCGCACCTCGCCGGTGCCCGCCCGCAGGTCCAGCCCGGCGGCCTCCCCGGTCACGGTGACGTCCCCGGTCTCGGTGCGCACGGTCACCCTGGAGCTGCTGGGTACCCGCACCAGCAGGGACATCGGAACTGACCGCAGCGGCAGGCTCTGGGGTGAACGGACCAGGAGCCGGTTGTCACCGTGGTCGATCCGGGTGCGCTCGATCGCCTTGGCGGCGAGGTCGACCGAGTCGCCCTCGGCCCGCTCGGTGGCCCAGCCGACGATGTCGAGGAGGCCGCCCGCCCACCCGGCCCCCCGGTCGGGAGCGTGTCGGAGCTCGGCGCTACCGCCGCTGGCACCGCCGAGTTCGACGGTGACGTCGCAGTCGGCGACGCCGATGTCCAGGTCCACGGGCCCGTCGGCCTCGAACTCCACCCGTCGGTACCGGGCCTGCCTGGCCTGCCCGTCGTGGTCGCTGTCGGTCGTCATCGTCGTCCTCACGGTCGTCGTCGCCTTGGAGGCGGGGAGGGGGTGGGTGAGGGGCGCGCGCGGCGCCCTCGGTGCGGGCGGCAGGGGGGAGGAAGGGCTCAGCCTCGAACCCAGCCGTGCACCCCGCCGTCGCCGTCCCGGTCCCGCCCGGTCCCACGCCGGTCCTCCTGCCCGCCGGGCCGCTCACCCCGGGGAGGTGGACCTCCCCGGTGCGCCTGACCGCTCCAGGGGCCGTGCAGGGCACCCTGCACCGCCTGGGCGACCCACGAGTTCAGCGAGACGCCCTGCGTCGCGGCGGCCTGCTCGGCCTTGGACTTGATCTCGTCGAACAGTCGCAGGGTGATCCGGCTGATGTCACCCTCGGCGGGGGGCGGGGGCGGGGCGGCGGGGGTGGGGGAGCGGACTCCGGGTGCTCGGCCGACTCGGTGGCGGGACCACCGACCGGGGTGACGACGACGTTGACGTCCCGCCCGCTGATCCGCACGTCGACGACGTGGTCGTCCAGGTTCGACGTGACCTCGGCGGCGAGGTCGGAGAGCGCGTTCATCAGCGCCAGTCGGACCGCGGGTTCCACCGCTCCGGCCAGCAGCGTGGCCGCCCGCCTGGTCTCCTCGTCCCCGGCGGAGGCCGCCGAGGCGAGGTCCTTCCTCAGTTGAGCGACGTACGGTGAGAGATCCATGACACCACTATGACATCACCGATGGCGTCATTCAAGGAGAAATTGACGCACAGGTGGTGTCATCAGGGGAGGGTGGGTGGTGTCGTCGCCGTGTCGGACCCTCGCCGGACCCCCGCCCGATCGGGCTCCTCCTCCCACCTCGAAGGCCCCGAGAGCAGGGCGGTTAGGCTGCCGGGCGGGCTGCAAGCCGCCGCCCGGATCGGGAAGCGGTCCGGAGCCGATCGTTGAGGGAGTCGTTGGGCCGTGACCGAGCTGGTGTCGCCGAAGGTGCAGTTGATCGCCAAGACGGAGTTCACTCCGCCGGCCGACGTGCCCTGGGAGACGGACGCCGAGGGTGGTGAGGCGCTCGCCGAGTTCGCCGGCCGCGCCTGCTACCAGTCCTGGCGCAAGCCCAACCCGGCCACCGCCACCAACGCCGGCTACCTCCGCCACATCCTCGAGGTGGGCCACCTGTCGGTCCTCGAGCACGGCACCGTCAGCTTCTACTTCACCGGCGTCTCCCGCTCGCTGACCCACGAGCTCATCCGGCACCGCCACTTCTCCTACTCGCAGCTCTCCCAGCGGTACGTGCCCGAGCGCAAGGCCGCGATGGTCGAACCCGACGTCATCGCCGAGGACCCCGAGCTCCACGCGAGGTTCCAGGCCGCCGCCGAGGCCAGCGTCGCCGCCTACAACGAGCTGCTCGCCGGGCTGGAGGAGAAGTTCGCCGACCTGCCCAACGCCACCCTGCGCCGCAAGCAGGCCAGGCAGGCCGCCAGGGCGATCCTGCCCAACGCCACCGAAACCCGCATCGTGGTGACCGGCAACTACCGCGCCTGGCGGCACTTCATCGCCATGCGGGCCACCGAGAGCGCCGACGTCGAGATCCGCGCGCTCGCGGTCGAGTGCCTCCGCCAGCTCCACAAGGCGGTGCCCAACGTGTTCGGCGACTTCGAGATCTCGGCGCTGCCCGACGGCACCGAGATCGCCTCCAGCCCCTACGTCACCGAGGGCTGACCCGAGGCGACCTCGGGCACCGGGAACGGCCTCCCGGCCCACCGACCGCTCCGGCTCACCACCGACCCACGCGACCACCTGATCCCGCGCTACCCACCCGACACCCCCGGCCGCCCTGGCCGGTCCGGGCCTGGTGTCGGTTGACCAGGACCGAGGCGGAGCTGTCGGTGGTGCGCCCCGCGGCGGGCGCCCCCACCGCACCCGCCGTCGAACCGGGCTGGCGGCTGCTCGCCGTCGACGGCCCCCGGACCTTTCCCTCACCGGCGTGCTCGCCGGCCTGGCCACCACCCTCGCCGAGGCCGGCGTCAGCCCTGTTCGCCGTGTCGACCTTCGACACCGACTACCCGCTGGTGACGTCCGACCGCCTCCCGGGCGCCCGCCGGGCCCTCGCCGCCGCCGGCTACCTCGTGGAGGGTGAACCCGCTGGCCAGCGCCCGTGAACCCGCCACGAGGGCGGGCACGCGCGGTGCCGGGTTCCACACGGCGAGCTGTCGCCTGCCGCTGCCGCCCGACCCGGGGGTGAGGCGGTAGCGTCATGGGCATGACCGGATGTCCCACCGCCTCGCCCGGCAGGCCCTTCGGCCGGGTGCTCACCGCAATGGTGACGCCGTTCGACGCCGACGGCGCCCTCGACCTCGACCTGGCCCAGGAACTGGCCGTACACCTGATCGACAACCAGGGCAACGACGGTCTCGTCGTCAACGGCACCACGGGGGAGAGCCCCACCACCACCGACAAGGAGAAGGCCGAGCTCATCCGCGCCGTCGTCGCCGCCGTCGGCGACCGGGCCACCATCGTGGCCGGCGCCGGCACCAACGACACCGCGCACTCGACGCAGCTCGCCAGGGACGCCGAGAAGTCCGGTGCGCACGGCCTGCTGGTGGTCACCCCCTACTACTCCCGACCGCCCCAGGACGGGCTGGTCAGCCACTTCACCGCCGTCGCCGACGCGACCGAGCTGCCGGTGATGCTCTACGACATCCCGCCCCGCTCCGTCGTGCCCATCGAGGTCGACACGCTGCGCACCCTCGCCGAACACCCGAGGATCCTCGCGGTCAAGGACTCCAAGCACAACATGTGGGCCGGCAGCGAGGTGATGGCCACCACCGACCTCGCCTACTACTCCGGAGAGGACCCCCTCAACCTGCCGTGGCTCGCCGTGGGCGCCGTCGGGTACGTCAGCGTGATCGGCCACGTCGTCGCCGACCGGCTCCGCGTCATGCTCGACGCCTTCGAGGGCGGCGACCTGGCCAAGGCGCGCGAGGTCCACCACGGCCTCCTCCCCGTGTACCGGTCGATGAACCAGCTGGGCGGAGTGATCTTCAGCAAGACGGCGCTGCGGCTCTGCGGCTACGAGACGGGCCAACCCCGACTCCCGCTGCCACCCGCCTCCGAGGAGGACGTGCGGCTCATCACCGCCGACCTGTGGGAGGCCGGCCTCGTCCTGGTCAACCCCGACACCGTCGCGGGGGTGGCAAGCCAGTGACCGAAACCTCCCTGCCACCGCTGACCGCACCCGACCAGGCGTTGCCACCGCACCGGGGACCCGGCCCCACCAGCCCGCCACCACCACTGGCCGAGGGCGGGATGCGGGTGGTCGCCCTGGGCGGCATCGGCGAGGTCGGACGGAACATGACCGTCTTCGAGTACGACGGCCGGCTGCTGGTGGTGGACTGCGGTGTCCTCTTCCCCGAGGACGACGCCCCAGGCGTGGACCTGATCCTCCCGGACTTCCGCGCCATCGAGGACCGCATCGACGACATCGAGGCGCTGGTCCTCACCCACGGGCACGAGGACCACATCGGCGCCGTCCCCTTCCTGCTGCGACTGCGCCCGGACCTGCCCGTCGTCGGTTCCCGGTTCACGCTGGCCCTGCTCGCCGCCAAGTGCAAGGAACACCGGCAGACCCCCCACATGCGGGAGGTGCGGGAAGGGGAACGCACCAGGCACGGTGCCTTCGACTGCGAGTTCTTCGCCGTCAACCACTCCATCCCGGACGCGCTGGCCGTCGCGCTGCGCACACCCGCCGGGACCGTGCTGCACACCGGGGACATCAAACTCGACCAGGTACCGCTGGACGGACGACTCACCGACCTGGGCGGGTTCTCGCGGCTCGGCGACGAGGGCGTCGACCTGTTCCTCGTCGACTCCACCAACGCCGAGGTGCCCGGCTTCGTCCCCCTCGAACGGGACATCGGCCCGGTGCTGGACGGCGTCATCGGCAAGGCCACCCAACGGGTCATCGTCGCCTGCTTCGCCAGCCACGTGCACCGCGTCCAACAGGTCCTCGACGTCGCCGTCGCGCACGGCCGGCGCATCGCCCTGGTCGGCCGCTCGATGGTCCGCAACATGGGCGTCGCAGCCGACCTCGGTCTGCTCCAGGTGCCGGACGGCCTCCTGGTCGACCTCGACGCCGCCATGCGGCTCCCCGAGGACCAGGTGCTCTTCGTCTCCACCGGCTCCCAGGGCGAACCGCTCTCGGCGCTCTCCAGGATGGCCAGGGGAGAACACCGCCAGATCAGCATCAAACCAGGGGACACCGTCGTCCTGGCCAGCTCCCTGATCCCCGGTAACGAGACCGCCGTGTTCGGCGTCGTCAACGGCCTCACCCGCCTCGGCGCCAACGTCGTCCACCAGGCCAACGCGAAGGTCCACGTCTCCGGGCACGCCTCGGCCGGCGAGCTGCTCTACCTCTACAACGCGGTGCGCCCCACGAACGTCATGCCCGTGCACGGCGAGTGGCGGCACCTGCGGGCCAACGCCGAACTCGCCGAACTCACCGGGGTACCCGCCGACAGGGTCGTCCTCGCGGAGAACGGCGTCGTCGTCGACCTCGTGGACGGCCTGGCGGGCCGCACCGGGCGCGTCGAGGTCGGCCAGGTCTACGTCGACGGCCTCTCCGTCGGCGACGTCGGCGAGTCCACCCTGTCCGACCGGCTCATCCTCGGCGAGGGCGGCTTCATCGCCATCACCGTCGCCGTGGAGGCCGCCACCGGGCGCGCCGTCGCCCCGCCCACCGTCTCCGGGCGGGGGTTCTCCGACGACCCGAAGGCGCTCGACGAGGTCGTCTCCCTCGTGGAGAACGAGCTCTCCCGCACCGAGGCGGAGGGCATCAACGACACCCACCGCATCGCCCAGGCGGTGCGGCGCGTGGTGGGGCGCTGGGTCGCCGCCACCTACCGGCGTCGGCCGATGATCGTCCCGACCGTCCTCCCGGTCTGAGCGGGGAGCCGGGCCGGGCGACGTCCGGCCCGGCTCCCCGCCACCACGACCCGCCCCGCCCCGCCCCGGCCGCGACGCACTCAGCCCGGTGCTTGCCTTCGCCGCCGGACTGTGATCACCATCGCGGGACGACACGCACACGGTGAGGCGGTGGTGACGGTGGGGCTGGCCGAGGAACTCCGGGCCCGGATCGCGGGCGAGGTCCTCGCGGACTCCGCCACGAGAGCGGTCTACAGCAGCGACGCCTCCAACTACCGGCACGTGCCCAGAGCCGTCGTCCTGCCCCGCGACGCCGAGGACGTGGCCGCCACCCTCGCCGTCTGCGCCGAGCAGGGCGTCCCCATCACCCACCGGGGCGGTGGGACCTCCATCGGCGGGCAGGCCTGCGGTCCCGGCGTCGTCCTGGACCACTCCCGCCACCTCAACCGGCTGCTCGAGTTCGACCCGGACCGGGGGACCGCCAGGGTCGAACCCGGACTGGTCCTCGACGACCTCCGCGACGCCACCCTGCCCCACGGCCTCACCTTCGGACCCAACCCGTCCTCGCACAGCCGTTGCACCATCGGCGGGATGATCGGCAACAACGCCTGCGGCTCCTCCGCCGTCGCCTGGGGGACCACGGCGGACAACGTCGTCGACCTCGACGTGCTGCTCGCCGACGGAACCCGGTTGACCGTGTCCGACCTCGACTCGGCCGGCCCCCTCACCCGACCCCTGCGCGCCCTCGTCGACCGGCGGCGCGCCGCCCTCCGCACCGGGTTGCCCACCCTGCCGCGCCGCGTGTCCGGGTACGCCCTCGACGCCCTGCTGCCCGAGAACGGGGAGGACCTGGCCCGCGCGCTCGTGGGCAGCGAGGGCACCTGCGTCACCCTGCTCGGCGCCACCGTCAGGCTGATCCGCCCGCCCGCCGTGCGCGTGCTGGCCGTGCTGGGGTTCCCCGACGCCTTCGCCGCCGCCGACGCCGTGCCGGCCATCCTCCCCCACGGCCCGCTCACCGTGGAGAGCGTCGACCGCGCCCTGGTGGAGGCGCACCGCGCCGTCCACGGCCCCTCCGCCGCCACCGAATCCCTCCCCGACGGCAACGCCTGGCTGTACTGCGAGACCGGCGGCGACACCCGGGCGGAGGCCGTGCTCCGCGCGGAGGGGCTGGCCCGCGACCTCGACGTTCCCGCCGTCGTCCTCGCCGAGTCCGCCCACCAGCGGGCGTTGTGGCGCATCCGGGAGGAAGGCTCGGGCATCGCGACGAGGATGAGCGACGGCACCGAGGGCTACCCGGGCTGGGAGGACGCCGCCGTTCCCCCGGAACGGCTCGGCGACTACCTGCGGGACTTCGAGGCGTTGCTCGGGCAGCACGGGCGACGCGGCATCTACTACGGGCACTTCGGCGAGGGGTGCATCCACGTCCGCCTCGACTTTGACCTGATCAGCTCGACCGGGGTGCGCGGCTTCCGCGAGTTCATGCTGGACGCCGCCGACCTCGTCGCCGGGTACGGCGGATCGCTCTCCGGCGAGCACGGCGACGGCCAGGCACGCGGCGAACTACTGACCCGCATGTACCCGGCGGAGGTCATCGACGCGTTCGGCGAGTTCAAGGCCGTCTTCGACCCGGACCGGCTGCTCAACCCCGGCCAGATCGTCGACCCGCTGCCCCTCGACGCGAACCTCCGCTGGCCCAGCGAGGACACCGTCACCGTCCCGGTGGACACCATGTTCAGCTACCCCCACGACGGTGGTTCCTTCGTCGCCGCCGCCCGCCGCTGCGTCGGAGTGGGGAAGTGCCGCAACACCGGGGGCGGCGTGATGTGCCCCAGCTACCGGGCCACCCGCGACGAACGCCACTCCACCCGGGGCCGGGCCAGGGCGCTCGTGGAGATGCTGCACGGCGAGGTCATCCGGGACGGGTGGCGCGCGGAGGAGGTCCACGAGGTCCTGGACCTGTGCCTGTCCTGCCGGGCCTGCCGCTCCGAGTGCCCGGTCGAGGTCGACATGGCCACCTACAAGGCCGAGTTCCTCCACCAGCACTACCGCAACCGGATCAGGCCCGCCGCCCACTACTCGATGGGGTGGCTGCCAGCGCTGGCGGTGCTGGCCCAGCCGTTCGCCCGCCCACTCAACGCGGCGCTGTCGGCCCGCCCGGTCGCCTCGGCCGTCCGCCGACTCGGCGGAGTGGACCCCCACCGGGACCTCCCGGTGTTCGCCCCCGAAACCCTCACCCGCTGGTTCCGGCGCCGCGCCCCGCGCCCACCCGCCGCGGGCGGACGCCGGGTGCTGTTGTGGCCGGACACCTTCACGAACACCTTCAGCCCGGGGGTCGGCCGGGCCGCCGTCGAGGTCCTGGAGGCCGCCGGCTACACCGTCGAGCTGCCCAGGGAACGGGTGTGCTGCGGGCTGACCTGGGTGAGCACCGGGCAACTCGGCATCGCCCGGCGGGTGATGCGCCGCACCGCCCGCGTCCTGGCCCCCTACGTCCAGGCAGGTGTCCCCGTGGTGGGCCTGGAACCCAGCTGCACCGCCGCCCTCCGCACCGACCTGGGCGAACTCCTGCCCGGGGCCGGCTGGCTCGGTGAAGGAGTCCGCACCTTCGCCGAACTCCTCGTCGCCGACGACCTCGACTGGCTGCCCCGAGGAGCGGAGCGGGCAGCGGTCGCCCAGACCCACTGCCACCAGTCGGCCGTACTCAGCACCGACCCGGACCGCACGCTGCTCGACCACGTGGGGGTGCGGGCCGACTTCGTCGACGGGTGCTGCGGACTGGCCGGGAACTTCGGCTTCGAGAAGGGACACCACGAGGTGTCGATGGCCTGCGCCGAGGACTCGCTGTTCCCGGCCGTGCGGGCAGCCGAGTCGGACACCCTGGTGCTCGCCGACGGGTTCAGTTGCCGGACGCAGCTCGCCCAGGGCCTGGGGCGGGACTCCTCGCACCTCGCCGAGGTGCTGCGGGACGCGCTGCGGGCGGCGGCAACGCGGGGCGGAACGCCGGCGAGCTGACGGGTCGCGGAGGGCTGGGGAGGCCAGCGGGCGCGAGGAGAGCGGGCTCCGTCCGGACCAGCCCGGGACGAACGCGTGTCGTCGCCCGCCGTTCCCGGCCCGGGAGCAGGACTGCACGCGGCCTCCTCTCCGGGCGGAGCACGGTGCTCGGGGCGGCCAGGGCCGTCGGGGCGCGGCGTGCGACGTGGAGCCTGGGCGTCAACGCGCGGAACCGGTGGCCCTACCAGCTCGCCGAGTGCGGATACCCTGACCGGACGAGGACGCGGCGGCGTGAGGTGCTCGGAAAAGTGAACGAGAACCGAGCGTGCCGCCCCTAACGCCGCAGGTCGGAAAGTGTCGTCCCCGCGCACGCGGGGCTGTTCCCAACATCCCGAAGTCGAAGGAGTCACCGAACACGTCGTCCCCGCGCACGCGGGGCTGTTCCCCATTGTCCCGTGACGGGCGCGACTGATCACGTGTCGTCCCCGCGCACGCGGGGCTGTTCCGGCCTCCTGCTTCAAGTTCGTGAAGTCGTTGGCGTCGTCCCCGCACGCTGGGGGTGGTGCGGTTGGGTCGGCGAGTTGACGGTGCGGCCGGCGGGGTGGGCCGCCGGCCGTGCGGCCACCGGTACTGTCCTCAGCCCGCCTTGGCCCGTTCTCGGTCGGCTTCCGGGGACCACGGGCTGCGGCCCGTCACCGGTCGGGTCCCGTCGTGGAACGCGGGGCGCAGCGGTTCCCGGTGGCGCAGCGGGCGCAGGCCCCTGCTGATCGCCCGCATGATGCGGTCCCGGGCCCGCACGGCGTCGCCGGGGCGGCCCGACTCCAGTCCGGACAGTTCGACCGGGTGACCGAAGTGCACCCGGAAGGTGGGACGCCGGCGCATGGCCTGGAACCACGACCGGAAGAGGATCCACAGGTCGGCCCGGCTCTCGATCCGCAGCGTGCCCCAGCACACCGCCTCGTGCGCGCCCCACTGGCTCACCGGTACCACGGGAGCCCCCGAGGCCAGGGCGATCCGGGCGACCCCCGTCTTGCCCCGCTCCGGCCACAGGCCCGGATCGAGGCTGATGCGCCCCTCCGGGTAGACCAGCACCGGCGCGCCCGAGCCCAGGGCGCTCACCGCCGTGCCGATGGCGTCCCCCGCCGTGTCCTTGCCCCGGTTGACCCGCACGTGGCCGCAGCGGCGCATCACCGGACCGAGCACGGGGGCGTCGAACAGCCCGCCCGTCGCCATGAAACGGGGCGCCACCCCGATGCGGCGGCAGGCCGCGACCAGCACCAGCACGTCGAAGTTCCCGATGTGGTTCGCCGCCAGCAACAGGGGCCGCCCCCGCAGCCTGGCCGGCACGTCCCCGGTCACGACCAGCCTGCCGGTCAGTCCGACGAGGAGGCTCGCCACTGGCATCAACGCCCGCCAGAGCGGCGGGACGTGCCAGCGCCCTCCGGAAGCGGGGACCGGCCGAGCCGGCGGGACGGGGTACCTGGTTCGCGGTGCCGAACCGGTCGGCCTGGGCGCGAGTGCAACCATGACGCAGCAGCATGGCAGCAGTGCCGGAGGTCACCCAACCGGGATACCCCTCGTGCCGGCCACGGCACGAGCTCGTCCCAGGCGGAGCCGGGTCCGTTGTGGTTCGTGTGACCAGCGGTACGGCGTACTACGGTATGGGGCATGGCTGGCCGGACCACGACGACAGGACGTAGCTCGAACCGGAAGGGCGGCTCGTCGAAGTCCGGCGGCACCCGGTCCGGCACCCGGTCCCGCTCCGCCGCCGCCCGGAAGAAGAGCCGTCCCAAGGGGGTCCGGGGCGGCTGGTCGGTGCTGGCACGCGGTGTCGGTGGCATGGCCAGGGCGGTCGGCCGCACCCGGGACCTCGACCCGGCGCACCGCAGGGACGGCGCGGCCATGGTGTTGATCGCGTTGGCGATCGTCACCGCCGCCGGTGTGTGGTGGCGGGCGGGCGGTCCGGTCGGCGAGTGGGTCGACGTCGCGCTGCGCAGCTTCGCGGGCCTGGCCGCGGCGGTGGTCCCGGTCGTGCTGTTCGGCACCGGCATCGCCATGTTCCGGCACCAGTCCCTTCCGGACGCGCGGATGCGCCACGTCCTCGGGTCGCTGCTCATGGGGCTCGCCGCTCTCGGCATCCTGCACCTGTCCACCGGAGCGCCCCAGGAACCGGCCGCCTGGCGGGAGTCGGCGGGCGTCATCGGTTTCGTGGCGGGCGGGCCGCTCGGGCAGGGCCTCACCGGTCCGGTCGCCATCGCCTTACTCGCCCTGATCGTCTGCTTCGGGCTGCTCGTCTTCACCGGGACGCCGGTCAGCCGGATCCCGGAGCGGTGGCGTGAACTCGTCGGTGACGAGGAACCCGCGCCCAGCCGCGGCCCACGACCCCGCCGTACCCGGGCGGCCGAGGTCGGGACGCGCGAGGACGTTGAGCCCGAGGAGGACCGGCCCGCCCGCCGCCCCCGCCGCCGGGCGGCCGCGCGGGAGGACGCGGATCCGGTGGGCGACACCGGGGAGGCCGAGGAGGTCGCGGCCGCCGAGCCGGCCCGGCCAGCCGCAGCGGCGGCCGCCGCCCGTGCGGTCGCGCACCCGCCGGCCGCCGACCAGGAGACCGGCGCCGGCACCGCCGAGCGGGCGAAGGGAACGCCCTTCACCGTCCGGGCCGTGGAGGGCGACTACCGGTTGCCGCCGCCCGAACTGCTCCGCGCTGGCGACCCGCCGAAGGCCCGCAGCCGCGCCAACGACGCCATGATCGACGCCATCCAGGGCGTCCTGGAGCAGTTCAAGATCGACGCGCGGGTCACCGGGTTCACCCGGGGGCCGACGGTCACCCGGTACGAGGTGGAGCTGGGCCCTGGCGTGAAGGTCGAGAAGATCACCGCGCTCACCAAGAACATCGCCTACGCGGCCGCGACCGACAACGTCCGGCTGCTGGCCCCCATCCCGGGGAAGTCCGCCGTGGGCATCGAGGTGCCCAACAGCGACCGGGAGATGGTGCGCCTGGCGGACGTCCTGCACTCGCCGACCGCCCTGGGGGACGCGCATCCCCTGGTGATCGGCCTGGGCAAGGACATCGAGGGCCACATGTTGACCGCGAACCTCGCGAAGATGCCGCACCTGCTGTGCGCGGGTTCCACCGGATCGGGCAAGTCGAGCTTCGTCAACTCCATGCTGGTGTCGCTGCTGGCCCGGGCCACCCCGACCGAGGTCCGGATGATCCTGATCGACCCCAAGATGGTCGAGCTGACCCCGTACGAGGGGATCCCGCACCTCATCACCCCCATCATCACGCAGCCCAAGAAGGCGGCGGCGGCGCTGGCCTGGCTCGTGGAGGAGATGGAACAGCGCTACCAGGACATGCAGGCCAATCGGGTCCGGCACATCGACGACTTCAACCGCAAGGTCCGGGACGGCGAGATCACCACGCCGCCGGGCAGTGAACGGGAGTACCGGCCCTACCCGTACATCCTCGCGATCGTCGACGAACTCGCGGACCTGATGATGACGGCCCCCCGGGACGTCGAGGAGGCGATCGTCCGCATCACGCAGAAGGCGCGCGCGGCCGGTATCCACCTGGTGCTCGCCACCCAGCGGCCGAGCGTGGACGTCGTCACCGGGCTCATCAAGACCAACGTCCCCTCGCGGCTCGCCTTCGCGACGTCCTCGCTGACGGACTCCCGCGTGATCCTGGACCAGGCGGGGGCGGAGAAGCTCATCGGCATGGGCGACGGCCTGTACCTGCCGATGGGTGCCTCGCGGGCGACCCGGATGCAGGGCGCCTTCGTGTCCGACGAGGAGATCTCCCAGGTCGTCGCCTACACCAAGGACCAGGCCCAGCCCCAGTACACCGAGGGTGTCACCGCCGCCAAGCCGGGTGAGCAGCGGGAGATCGACCCTGACATCGGTGACGACCTCGAGGTGTTGCTCCAGGCCGCGGAACTGGTCGTGACCTCCCAGTTCGGGTCGACCTCGATGCTGCAGCGCAAGCTGCGCGTGGGTTTCGCCAAGGCGGGTCGGCTGATGGACCTGTTGGAGACACGGGGAGTGGTGGGCCCCTCCGAAGGGTCCAAGGCGAGGGACGTCCTGGTGAAACCGGAGGACCTCGGCGGTCTGATGGCCTCGATCAAGGGTGCCCCGCCGGCGGAGGAACCGGCGGGCTGACCGTCCGTCGTCTCGGGGGTCACCGCCGGCGGGCGGTACCGGTGGTGGCGGGGACGTCGGTCGGGGGCAGGGCGATGGGTGCCCGCGCGGCGTCCCGGCTCCCGTCCAGGTCGCCTGGCCGAGGGGACGCGACGCGTCGCTACCCGCTGGTTCCCCTGGGCCGTTCGGTGCCGGTCGCGCTGGGACGTTCGGGGTCACCGGTCGCGACGCTCGGCCCGGGGCACTGGTCCAGACCACTCGGATCGGGATAGCGTGCGGGCACACCACGGAAGGGAGTCCGCCGATGGCCGAGGTCGTGCTCAACGGAGTCGGGGTGAGCCCGGGACGGGCAGCCGGGCCGGTGGTGCGGATCACCGAACCGGTGCTCGATCCGCCAGCCGGCCCGCCGCCCGTTGATCCGACCGCCGAGGCCGCCCGCATCCGGCCGGCCGGCGCCGCCGTGGCCGGTCGCCTGCGTGCCCAGGCCGCGCGGGCGGAGGGCGAGTCCGCCGAGGTGTTGGAGACCACCGCCGTGATGGCGGAGGACCCCTCCCTGCTCGGGAAGGCGGAACAGCTCGTGGCCAGCGGTCCGCTGCCCGCGGCCAGGGCGGTGCACGAGGCCGCCGAGGAGTTCGTCACCGCGCTGCGCGCGGCCGGCGGCTACATGGCGGAACGGGCCCGGGACGTGATCGACGTCCGGGACAGGCTCGTCACCGAACTGCTCGGGCGGGCGGCGCCGGGCATCCCGGTGTTGGACCAGCCGAGCGTGCTGCTCGCCAGGGACCTCGCTCCCGCGGACACCGCCGGTCTCGACCCGTCGGTGGTGCTCGCCCTGGTCACCGAGGAGGGCGGTCCCACCAGCCACACGGCGATCCTCGCGCGTTCCCTGGGGATCCCGGCCGTGGTCGCCTGCCAGGGAGTGCTGGAGCTGGACCCCGCCGCCCTCGTCGTCGACGGGGGCCTTGGCACCGTGGTGGAGGCGGCCCCGGAGGTGACCGTCGTGACCGCCGACCGGCCGCCGGAGGCGCACTGGGACGGGGTCGGCCGCACCTCGGACGGCCACCAGGTGGCGTTGCTGGCCAACGTCGGGTCCGCACCGGACTCGGCGGAGGCGGTCCGGGCCGGCGCGGAGGGTATCGGGCTCTTCCGCACCGAGTTCTGCTACCTCGGGGCCACCCGGGAGCCCTCGGCGCAGGACCAGCACGAGGCGTACCGGCGGGTCCTGGCCCCCTTCCGGGGCAAGCCGGTGGTCGTGCGCACCCTCGACGCCGGGGCCGACAAGCCGATCCCGTTCCTCGACCAGCACGGGGAGCCCAACCCGGCGCTCGGTGTGCGCGGGCTGCGGCTCGGACGGGTCCACGAGGACGTGCTGGACAGGCAGTTGGGCGCCATCGTCGCCGCGGCGACCGACAGCGGAGCGGTCGTCTCCGTGATGGCCCCGATGGTGGCCACGCCGGCCGAGGCCGCGTGGTTCGCGGCCCGGGCCAGGGCGGCGGGGGTGGAACGGGTGGGGGTGATGGTCGAGGTGCCCTCGGCCGTGCTCACCGCCGACGAGATCCTGGATGTCGTCGACTTCGTCAGCGTGGGGACCAACGACCTGGCCCAGTACACCCTGGCGGCGGACCGGCAGCTCGGCGCGGTCGCCCAGCTCACCGACCCCTGGCAGCCCGGCCTGCTCCGCCTGCTCCGCCTGCTCGGGCGGTCCGCCGGGGCGGCCGGGAAGCCGGTGGGTGTCTGCGGGGAGGCGGCGGCGGATCCCGACCTGGCGGCCGTCCTCGTCGGCCTGGGAGTCAGCAGCCTGTCGATGAACCACCCGGCGTTGGCGCCGGTGGGCGCCCGGTTGGCCGGGGTGGACCTGGCCCGCTGCCGGGCGGCGGCCGAGGCGGCGTTGGCGGCGGCGGAGCCCTCGGCCGCCAGGGCCGCCGCCCGGCTGGAACTCGCCCGGCGCTGACCAGTCGGGAGCGGTGGGTGGGCCTGGTGGTGGTCGTCCGCCGCACCCGGGCTGGGCCCGACCCGCCATCGGCCCGGCGGACCAGCTACCGGTGGTCGGGACGGTCGGACGGTCCAGGGCGCGGTGGTCGCGTGCCTCCGACTCCGACCCCGTCGTCCCTCATCCCGCTCGGGGCAGGTCGTCGCCCGCGCCGTCCGCCGCCGGAGCGGCGAGCAGCCGACGGATGTCGCGGACGGCGTCGCGACCCGCCCGGTTCGCTCCGACGGTGCTCGCGGAGGGGCCGTATCCGACCAGGTGGACCCGGGGGTCGGCCACCACCCGCGTCCCGTCCATGACGATCCCGCCGTGCCGGGTGCGCAGTCGCAGCGGGGCCAGGTGGTCCAGGGCGGGGCGGAAGCCCGTGCACCACAGGACGACGTCGACGTCCTCGTGGTGCCCGTCCGGCCACGCCACGCCGGTGGGGGTCAGCCGCTGGAACATGGGCCGTCGTGCCAGTCGCCCCGCCTCCCACGCCGCCAGGGCGTCCGGTGGGAGTACGAGCCCGGTGGCGCGCACGACGCTGCCGGGCGGTCGCCCCGCCCGCACCTCGCGGTCGACCGAGGCCACGGCCTCCCGCCCCCGGTCCTGGTCGAAGGGTCCCCGGCGGATGTCAGGCGGGTTCCTGGTCACCCACACCGTGCTGGCCACCTCGTCGATCTCCAGCAGGAGTTGGACGGCCGACGACCCGCCGCCGACGACCACGACCCGCTGGCCCGCGAACTCCTCGGGACCCCGGTAGTCGGCGGTGTGCAGCTGTCGGCCACCGAACAGTTCCTGCCCGGGGTACCTCGGCCAGAAGGGGCGGCGCCAGGTGCCCGTGGCGTTGATGAGGGCCCGCGCCGCGTACCCGCCGTCGTCGGAGTCGACCAGGAGCCGGCCGGCGGGTCCGGGGCGCACCGACCGCACCATGACCGGGCGTCGCACCGGGAGGTCGAACTCGCGCTCGTAGTCGGCGAAGTACCGGGGCACCGCCACGGCGGCGGCCTCGCTCTCGTCGACGGCGGGGACGGGCATGCCGGGCAGTTGGTGGATGCCGTGCACGGTCCGCATGGTCAGGGTCGGCCACCGCTCGCCCCACGCGCCACCGGGCCGGGTCGCCCCGTCGAGCACCACGAAACCCGAGCCGGGCGGGAGACCGGCCCTCGCCAGGGAGTGGGCGCTGGACAGCCCGGCCTGCCCCGCACCGATGACGACGACGTCGACCCGCGTGACCTGGGAGGTGCTCACGCCCACCTCAACACCCGAACGGCCGTGGAGCTTCCCGCGCTGGTGGAGCCGGGCCGGCCAACCGCCGTGAGGGGTGGTGGCCGCGTGCTCCCCACCGCTCGGAGCGCCGCACCGAGGGGACGCCGGGCGGAACCCCGTGCCGAGGCGGGGGCGGCCGGTCGGTCGTTCGGCGGGAGACCCGCCGGCTCCGGCCGACCCGAGGTGGCCCGCACCCCGGATCCCCCCACCGGCGCGGACGGTCCTCGTCCCGCCACCGGGAGCGCCCAAGCCCCAGGCGGGCCACGGCCGTTGTCGCCGGCCGACCCGAGCGTCCCCGCGGAGGGGGTGCGCCGCCGCTCGCCAGCGGTACCGCCGGCACGCGGCGTGGGGAGTGGGCTGCCCGGGGAGGAGGTGGAAGTCAGTGCTCCCGGTGGGCCTTCCGCCACAGCATGCCGGCGGCGCCGTGACCGTGGTGTTCGGTGGCAGCCGATTCGTCGTGCCGAGCTCGACCACCGTGCCGACCGAGGTGGTGCCACCCCTCGTGCTTCCCGTGCCCGTGATGCCGCCGGGACTCGTGGTGCCCGTGGTGTTCGTGACCGCGCCCCTCACCGGCTCCGCGGTGCCGGCAACGCCCGTGGTGCGCCGCCGCACCGCCGGCGCGCAGCAGTGCCTTGCGCCTGCGGTGCCGCCGGAGGGCCGCGCGGTGCACGACCCCTTCCACCACCATGCCCACGCCAGCGCCCACCAGCCAGATGTCCTTGGCCAGCGGGAGCCCCTGTTCGGTGGGACGAACGCTGCCCTTGTGCCGCGTCCCGGGAGTCCGCAGGTACATGCCCACCAGGCCGGCCGAGAAGGCGGTCAGGCCGACCCCCGCCACCCCGGTCGGAACCAGGGGGATGAGCAGCGCGGCACCGAGGCCGATCTCGGCGGTCGAGAGGAGCCGCACGAACTGCTTCGGCTCCATCGACTTCAGGAACGGGTAGGCGCCGGCCGCCGCGCCGTGCAGACCGGCGGCAGCCTCGTCGTCCGCGTCCCGCTTGCTCAGACCCGAGTTGAGGATGAAGGTCCCCGCCGCGAGCCGGCTGGGCCAGTGCCCGAGGCTGGTCATCGGTCGTATCACACGCACCTCCGACGGCGTCGCCCGGCCGGTCCGGGCAGCCTCCCGACGCTAACCCCGCCCCACGGCGGCGGCCAGCCGACGACGGCTTCGGTCGGTACCGGTCTGGGCCGGGAGGGCACCCCGGGCGGGAAGCGCGGTCCGAGCCGTTCCGTTCCGCGAGCGGTGCCGATCCGCCCGCCGCACGCCGGGGTTCTCGGGACCCGTTCGCGCGGCGGGGAGGACCCGCCGCGCGGCCACCGGGCCTCGGTCAGCCGTCAGCGGTTGGTGTCGCCGAGCACCGGGGGAGCCACCATCCGCCCGTCCCCGAAGATGTCGTCGGTCTCCTGGAGGAACGAGGCACGGGTGTGCTCCTTGTCCTCGGCGTTCTGCCCGCCTCGGCCGCCGCCGGCACCCATGCCGCCGCCCATACCGCCACCCATGCCACCGGCACCCATACCGCCCATGCCCCGGGCGCCGCCCATACCCGCACCGGGACCGCCCGCGCCCGAGCTGCCACCAGGGCCGAAACCACCGCCGCCCCCGCTGCCGCCCGGTCCGAAGCCGCCGCCACCGGGGCCGAAACCTCCGGGGCGCATGCCACTACCCGGGCCGCCCCCACCTGGTCCACCGCCGAAGCCGCCGCCACCAGGAAGCCCACCGAGCGGGCCGGGGAGACCGCCGCCACCGGGGCCACCGCCACCCGGTAGCCCTCCGCCGGGGAACCCACCCCCCGGGCCACCACCGCCCGGCAGGGGGGGCAGGTTGCCGCCGGGCAGGTTGCCGCCCGGGTAGTTCGGGTTGTTGGGCACCCAGTCGGGGCGGACGTTGCCCGGGCCGTCAGAGCCAGGGGGGTTGCCGCCGGGGTAGTTACCGCCGGGAAGGCCGCCGCCCCCGCCGCCGCCACCACCGCCGCCAGGAAGTCCACCGCCGCCACCGGGCAGACCGCCCCCGCCGCCACCGCCACCGCCACCGGGAAGGCTTCCCCCGCCGCCGGGCAGGCCCCCGCCACCGCCGGGAAGGCCGCCACCGCCGCCGGGCAGGCCCCCGCCGCCCGGACCGTCGCCCGGCCGGCCGTACCGGTCCAGGCTGCCCTCACCGACCGGGGTGCGGATGTTGGACCGGTCGACCGTTCCGTCACCGTCCCCACCCGTGATGGAGGGCGGCGGAGCGAACGCGGGCATGCTGCTGTCCGTCGTCTGGAAAGTCGACTCCAGCGTGCCCATGACCTGCACGGCCTCTTCGTGCGCGGCGACGGCGCGTTCGTAGGTCTCGACGGCCTCGTTGCCGATGGCGATCATCTCGAGCGGGTTGGCCGTGGTCAATATCCGCCGTTGGAACTCGGCCCGGTCGTATTCGACCGGTTCCGGCATCCGTTGTCTCGCCTCGGACGCGGCGAAGGCCTGCTGTTCCACCTGCGCGGACGTGGCGTGGTACGCCTGGCTGCTCTCCCCGGTCCACTCGCCGAGGGAGGCGACGGCGGCGAAGGCCGCGTCGGCGGACTCGCCCTCCCAGTCGGCGCCGTTGTCGGCGAGTGACCTCAGCTCCTCGAAGTCCTCGACGAACTCGTTGCCGATGCTGTTCCAGGTCTCGCCGACAGCGTGGGTGTGCTCGGGCTCGTTGCCCTCGTCGACCCACTGCTTGAGCTCGGGGTGCCCCGACGAGGCGTAGTTGTGGCAGCTCGTGAGCATCGGGTCCCGGTGGTCCAGACCCTGGTTGAGCTTCTCGCCCCGATTCCTGATCAACTGGTTGTTTATCCAGGTCGAGGGCAGTTTCAAGACATCCCCGAAGGACTCCAGGGTCGGGCTTTCCTGTCTCTGGTACTCGGACTGCGTGAAGTCTGGTTCCTGGGTTTCGGCGTCGGTCATGGTGCTGCTCCCCGAAGTGCTGGCCGCAACAAGGAAATCACCGTTCCCCGACGAACCCGGACCGGCTCTCCCCAGCTTGGTCCGGATGCCCGGAGGTCGTCGGCCCGTGCGCGGCGGCCGGGTGCGCATGGGCGGCGGGACGCCCCGCACCCGCTGACCGCCGACGTGGTGCCGGTCGCCCCCGTCGTCGGAGGAACGGTGGCCGTGATCGCGTGGTGGTCCTTGGTGCTGTCTGGTCGTGTGGACGTGCCGACCGGTCGCCCGCCGCCGGGGCGGATGGGACGCCGGTCTGGTTGGTGCGGGTGGGCCGTGCGGGAGGTGGTGCCGGATCCCGCCGGCCCAGGCTTCCTGGGCGGGTGAGCCGTGTTCGGGGGCGGAGTGCCCTCGCCGGAGGGGAGGGAGGCGCGGTCCGGCAGGCTCGGCTCGCTCGCCAGGAGGGCGCGCGGGGGCGCGGGCCGGCGCTCGGCCGTCACGGAGGTCCGTGCTCGCCGTGGAGCGGAGTCGCCGCCGCTCGACCCGACCTCGGGGGAACCGACGAGCGGGCACGCTCTCCGTGCGGGCGAGGACCACGGGGCCGGCGCTGACGGCCAGTGGATCGCCTCCCGCCGCGCGGTGGGCGCGTGCCGGCGACCCGGCGCCCGGACCGCGTGCTCGCGCGGGACCAGCGAGGGCGAGCGCGCGGTCCGGCGGTCGACGGTGCCCACGGCGTCCGGTGACGCGACGAGGCGCTCCCCACCCTGTTCGGTCGCCATCCGCGGCCCTTCCGATGCTCGTCAGCCGGGCGGGGACGGTGCACACACCGCCGGCTGGTGATTCCCCTCTGTGAAGTTAGCAGGCGTGAGAAGGGTGTGAGGGGCACTTCGGGAACACCGTCGATCCGAATCGGACCCAGGCGCGAACTTCGTGTCCGCACACCGTTTCGTGGAGACCGCGCGCGCGGAGCGCGTCCAGGTTTCGCCTGGTCATCGACCTGGGCCGTGTGCCGTCCCCGCGCGGCGGACGGCCCAGGGAACCGGAGCGGTTCCCGGGGCCGTCGAGGTCTGGCGTCAAGGGCGGGCGGCGGTCACCCTGGGCGAGATCAGCGCACGGTCACCCGCACCCGCTCCGTCACCCCGTTCACCGCCAGTTCGAGGGACGCCGTCCCCGCCCGAAGCCCCCGGACCTGACCGGTGGCCGGGTCGAAGGAGGCCACGTGTTCCGGGCCGGGCTCGGAGGTCGAGGCGCCAGCGACGTGCAGTCCGTCCGAGCCGGACCACGACCCGGCCACCGGGTAGGCCACCGGGACGGTCCGGCCGTCCTGGTGGACCTCGGCCACCACCTCGCCGGTCCCGCCGATCGCCAGCTCGTCCGGGACCTCGACCGACAGCCCGTCCACGTGCGGACGCATCTCGACGCGCATCGGCAGCTCCTCCCGGCTCGGGTCCAGGTGCAGCAGGCTCCACCCCGTGAAGCCGCCCGACTCGGGCCGCGCCGACGGGCCCTTGCCGGCGTTGCCGTTGATCCAGTAGGGCACGCCATCCACCCGCGAGGCGTGGAACAGTCCCGCGTGGGCGGTGATGACGGCGGCGGGTTTGCCGGACTCCAGTTCGAACTCCGTCAGCCACCCGGCGATGAGGTCGGCCTCCCTGGAGTCGGCGAGCCGCGAGTTCGCCGCGGGCCCCGGGTCGACGGTCGGGTGGTGCATCGCCACGAGGACCCCGTCCACGTCCGGGTCGGACACCGCCGAGTCCAGGGCGTCCCGCAGCATCTCCACCTGGTCGAACCCGCCACCGCGCAGCGTGCCGTACGCGCTGTTCAGCAACACCATCCGAATTCCCCCGTGGTCGGCGACCTGGAAGGGAGCGCCGAACGCGGCCTGGAACTCGCTGATGTCACCCGGGCCGGAGATCTCGTGGTTGCCGGGCACGTAGTACCAGGGCACGGAGTCGCCCAACTCCTCGTCGAGGATCCGGCGGGCCACCGCGAAGTCCTCGGCGAACCCCCGGTCCACCAGGTCGCCGTTGATCAACACCACATCCGGCTCGGACGCCAACGCCTCGCGGAAGGACCTCCTCGCCTGCCTGGCCGCCTCGCCGTCCGGGGAGTCGGCGGTGAACTGGGCGTCGCTGACCACGGCCACCCGCAGGCCTCCCGCCGGCCCCCGCGGGGCCGCGCCCAGCACCGAGGGGTCCCGGGGAGCACCGGGTGGCGGTACCTCGGCGACGGGGGAGACAGCGGCGGTGAGGTCGTCGAAGACCACCCTGCCCTCGTACTGGCTGTTCCCGTCGGTCTCGGCGAGGTAGACGCGGTGCACCCGCAGCGGACCGGCCAGTCCTCCCGGCACGGTCGCCTCCACGTAGCGCCAGCCCGTCCAGTCCACGGCGGCGGCGAGGTCCAGGATCGTGGCCACCCCACCGTTGTCCCGGAGGTCCAGCCTCGGCCACGCCCCGCGCCCGTCCCCGTTGATCCACACCCCGATCCGCTGGGTGCCCGCCGGCAGTGCGAGGTCACCCCGGGCGGCGACGTAGGCGGCCCTGGTCGCCGTGGTGCCGGTGAACCCGTAGTCCAGGGCGATCCCGGTGCCGCCGTCGCGGCCGGGAGCCGAGGAGATCGCCGAGTCGACGACGGCGGGGAAGCCGGTGGCCTGCCAGGCGGCGAGGTCGTCCATGCTGGACAGCACGTGGTCCTCGGTCCCGACCGACACCCCGACGGCGGCGCGCAGTCCGCCGACGGTCGCCTCGACCACGGTCGATCCGCTGGGCACCAGGGCGGTGACGGCGAAACCGTCCTCGTGCGGGGTGATCCGCACGACGTCCCGGTCGTAGTCCAGCGACACGTCGGCCGGTTCGACCCACGTGCCGAACCCGTCGCCGTCGTACCCGAGGACCGTGAAGTGCCCGACGGCGCCGTCACCGGCGAGGGCGACCTGACCGACGTCGGTACCCAACCGGACCGGGGTGCCCAACACCCTCAGTTCCACCTCCGAGCGAGTGCCGTCCCGGCCGGCCGCGACGGTGACCGTTCGGGGGCCGTCGACACCCGGCGCGCCCGGACGGGCCCGGAACACACCGCGACCGACCTGACCGAGCCGTTGCGGGGTGACCGACCACCTCGGGGTGGCGGCGACGGCCGCGCCGGTCTCGTCGTGGCCGTGGGCCACGAGCCGGCGGCCGAGCCCGCCGAGGACCCGCTCCGAGTCGGCACCGGTGACGGCGGGTTCCACGCGGTAGCCGGTCAGTTCGCCGCTGCCCTCCGGCGTCACCAGACCCAGCCCGTTGGGCACCGTCCGCTCGCCGCCGTCCGACGGCGAGTTGCGGACACTGGGTTCGGCGTCGCCCACGGGGCGGGCCAGCATCGTGGAGGAACCGCCGCCGTCGAGGTTGAGGGCGTGGTGCGCTCCCAGCGACCGCAGGTAGTGGCCCAGCTCCCGCTCCGTCATCCCCCGGCTGCTCGCCTGCCGTCCGTCGATGGTGACCAGCCAGAAGCGCTCGCCGTCCTCCGAGAAGCCCACCGCCGTCCTCGGGTGCAGGGCCACGTCGTCGACCGGCAGGACCGCACCGTCCCTGACCAGGACCCGGTTCCCGCCGACGGCGACGGCGATGTCCTCGACGTCCGAGCGCACGTCGACGTCCAGTCCCACCGCGTCCCCGACCGACAGCGCGCCGAGGAGGTCCGCCCCGCCGTCACGGCCGAGGAGGAACTGGCTCCCGTCGGCCACCGGCCCGGCGGATGGCGCCTCCCGGACCGCGACCACTCGTCCGTCCCGGACCTCCACCTCCGAGACGCGGTCGGCGCCGACGACGGCCGTCGTCCGGTCGGACTCCCCCCACAGCGGGGTGAACACGCCGATGCCGCCGTCGGCCACGACCGGCGAGTTGAAGTTGCTCGCCGGGACGGACTCCCCACCGGGAAGGGTCACCGAGGCCTCCAGGAAGACCTCCGTGAGGGAGGCCAGGCCCTCCTCGGTGAAGGTGGCGGTCAGGTTGCGACCGTCGGCCGGGGCGTGCCGCAACGTGCCGTCGTCGATGCCCACCCCGAGAGGAGCGCCGGTGGCGTTGATGTCGAAGAAGTCGGCGTTGACCCCGGCGACCGCTCCGGCCGAGGCCACCTGCTCCGAGAGCGGCGCGCGGTCGGACACCGAGCCGGGGTGGAGGTAGGTGGGACGCAGCCCGGTCCCGCTCAGGTCGGCGGTGAGCACGTCGCCCTCCACCCAGCCGTTCGGGTCGAAACGGGCGAACTCGGTCAACTCGAGTCCCGGGGCGACGGCGGTCGTGCTGCTGCTGACCGTGAAACCGAGGTCCGCCGCGCTCCCGCCCGGGGCCGCCCACAGGTCGGGTTCGATCCGCGAGGACGCCGCGGGACCGTCCTCGGGGAGTGCCGCCCCGGCGGGGGCCCCGGATCGGGGGCGGCGGTGGCGGTCGGTAGCGCGGCCAGGGGCAGCGTCACCAGTGCGGCGCAGAGCAGTGTCCTGACACCCCGTGGCGTCACCATCGGACCTCCAGTCGGAAGGACTGTGCTGATCGGGACGGGACGATTGCAGCCAACCGGCGGAGCCAGCCGATGACGGGTGCCTGGCCGGGGGGGGGTGAACGGGGGCGAACGGCGCGGGCCCACCCGTGCCGACCGCGCCGCGGACCGTCGCGCCCGGTCCACCGTCCCTCGTGGACCGGCACGCGCACCGGCGGCCGCGACCGCCGTCGTACCGGTGGGGACCCGGCCGACGGCGGCGGAAGGGGCGGCGCCCGGTCAGCGGGAACCGAGCTCGGCGAGCCGTGCCTGGACCGAGGGCTCGTGCAGGGCCCGCTCGATCGCCTCGGCGGTGGTGGTGCCCGAACCACCGAAGGCCCGGACTGCCCAGTAGTAGACGTCCGCCGTGCGGCGGCACACGGCGGAGGAGCACACGGAGTACATGTCGTCACGGAACCGGTCGTCGATGGCCTTCCTGTTGGCCGAGGTGAACCGGTTCTGGAGTTTGTAGTTGCGGTAGCCGAAATCGTGCCGGTGGCAGGAGTTCAGGAACTCGTACCCGAAAGGCTCGTCGGGGGAGTACGAACAACCGTCCGACGACCAGTCGAGCTGGGGCGCGTGCGGGCGCTGCGACCGGAGTTGGACGAACAAGGGCAGGCTCTGGGTGAACAGGTAGTCGTCGGTCACCTGTCGCAGTTCGGCCGGCGGGAGGGAGGCGTGGGCGACTCCCCCTCCCACCAGCAACGCCATCGTCGCGAGAACGGAGGCGATGAGCGTTCGCAGGGCACGGCGCGGGGATCTGGAGGACATGCGATCTCCTGGGCGGGGAAGGCGACCGCGACGGGCCTGGCCCCCCGGGGAACGCGGGAACCGGATGCCGGCGGGTCGCTGGGATGTCGAAGTGATCACAATTCTTAGCCGACCGATTCCCCGCGCGGAACCGTCATGCGATGTGGCTCCGATAAACATTGGGTGTTCGTTTGATAACTCCGGGTGGTGGGGGTCCTGGGGCGGTTTCCCGGGTGTGGGCAGGGGTTCCCGAACCGGGGATCAGGGGTTCGCCCGCGGCGTGCGCCGCCCACGAGGCCCGGGGTCCTCGACCGACGTGCTCGTGGTCCACGGTGGATGGTCGGCACGGGGCACTGGCGGAGTCCGATGAGGGCGCTCGCGAATGGCGGCGGCCCGAAGCGGCGCCACGCCGCCGACCCCGTCACCACACCGGGCACGGGCTCGCGCCGCCTTCCCCGAGGGCCTCGCCGCACCGGATGTGGCCGCCCACCGGAGCGGGAGCGGGCTCCGAGGCACCCGCACCGCCGGCGCCGTGGCCAGGTGGGGGAGGCGGCAGCCGGAACCGCCGCCGCGCGTCCCGTCCGGACCGGGCTCCGCCCTGGCGGGCCGTCAACCCGACGGGACGGTGCCGCCGCGGGTGGGCCGGCGTCGCGGGATCCACCCGGTCGGGCGGGTCCCGTCGGGTCAGGACCGGACCAGGCCGGGGCCAGGCGCGGCTCCCACGGGTCAGACGCGGGTCAGACGCGGGTCAGGTGGGGGTCACACGCGGACCGGGCGACGTGGGCCCCGGGCGCTCCTGCTCCTCGGCGGGCAGTTCGAGCAGCATCCGGCTGTTCCCCAGGGTGTTGGGTTTGACGTAGGGCAGGTCGAGGAACTCCGCGACCCCCTCGTCCACCGAGTGCCGCATCTCCTCGTACACCTCGGCGGACACCGGCGTGCCGGAGATCTCGCGGAAGCCCAGCCGCGCGAAGAACGCGGTCTCGAAGGTCAACACGAAGATCCGCCGCAGGCCGAGCTCGATCGCGACCTCCACCAGCCTGCTCACCACCGCTCGGCCCACACCCCGCCCGGCGGCCTCGGGGGCCACCGCGACGGTCCTGATCTCGGCGAGGTCCTCCCAGAGGACGTGCAGCGCGCCGCATCCGACGATGTCGCCGCCGGTCTCGGCCACCCAGAACTCCTGCACCCCCTCGTAGAGGGCGACGAGCTCCTTCGCCAGCAGCACCTTGCCCGCATAGGCGTCGACCAGTCGTTTGACGGCTCGCACGTCACCCACCCGGGCACGCCGGACCACCAGTGGTTCGTCCTCGGCTACCTGCACGTTCAGCAAGCCTATCCGCCTGGTTCACCACCCGTGCGGTGGTGACCGGCCCCGAGCCGTCCGGCACCTGGCGGCCCTCGCCCCACCGGACGGGTGGACGGGCCCCGTTACCCTGACCTCGTGCCAACCCCCGAACCACCCCGCCGCGTCGCCGTCGTCACCCTGGGCTGCTCCCGCAACGAGGTCGACTCCGAGGAGTTGGCCGGCCGCCTCAGCGGTGCGGGCTGGGAGCTCGTCGACACCGACGCCAGCGGGGAGGACACCCCCTCCGTCGTGCTGGTCAACACCTGCGGCTTCATCGAGTCCGCCAAGAAGGATTCGGTGGACACCCTGCTCGCCGCGGCCGACACCGGAGCCAAGGTGGTCGCGGTGGGGTGCATGGCCGAGCGGTACGGCAAGGAACTCGCCGACAGCCTCCCCGAGGCTGACGCCGTCCTCGGCTTCGACCACTACCCGGACATGGCCAACCGGCTCGACGAGGTGCTGGCCGGGAACGCGGTGGCCTCCCACACCCCGGGTGACCGCCGTCGCCTGCTGCCGATCTCGCCGGTCGAGCGCCCCTCCGCCCTGGCCGGCTCGGCCGAGCAGGTGGCCGTTCCCGGCCACGCCTGGGGGCCGAGGGTGCCGCGCCGCCGCCTCGACAAGTCCCCGGTCGCCCCGCTGAAGCTCGCCTCCGGCTGCGACCGGCGGTGCTCCTTCTGCGCGATCCCGAGCTTCCGGGGCTCCTTCGTCTCCCGCCCCACCGACGACGTGGTGGCCGAGGCCGAGTGGTTGGCCGTGTCAGGGGTGCGGGAACTCTTCCTGGTCAGTGAGAACTCGACCTCCTACGGCAAGGACCTCGGGGACCTGCGGGCGTTGGAGAAGCTGCTCCCCCGCCTGGCCGAGGTCCCGGGGATCGACCGGGTGCGCGTCTCCTACCTCCAGCCCGCGGAGACCCGGCCGGGTCTGGTGAGCGCCATCGCCACCACACCGGGGGTGGCCTCGTACTTCGACCTCTCCTTCCAGCACTCCAGCGAGTCGGTGCTGCGCCGCATGCGCCGGTTCGGGTCGACCGAGTCCTTCCTGGGCCTCGTCGAGAGCGTCAGGGCGCTGTCCCCGACCGCCGGTCTGCGGACGAACGTCATCCTGGGGTTCCCGGGCGAGACCGAGGACGACGTGGCGGAGCTGGAGCGGTTCCTCACTGCGGCCCGCCTGGACGTCGTCGGTGTCTTCGGCTACTCGGACGAGGAGAACACCGAGGCGGCGGGATTCCCCGACAAACTGGACCCGGACCTGATCTCCGAGCGGGTGACGCGCGTCTCCGCCCTCGTGGAGGAGCTGACCGCCCAACGCGCCGCCGAACGGGTCGGTGAGGAGGTCACGGTGCTGGTCGAGCGGACCGCCGACGAGGAGGGCGACTGCACCGGTCGGGCGGAGCACCAGGGGCCCGAAGTCGACGGGGAGTGCGTTCTCACCGATGCTGAGGGAATCGAGGTGGGCCAGTTCGTGCGGGCCACGGTGGTCGATTCCGAGGGCGTCGACCTCATCGTGCGGCCGCAGGAAGTCCTGACGAGGGGATACCCGTGACGGCAGCCGAGGACGCGACCATGGACAGCACCGGAACCCCGACCGGCGCCGACTGGGCGAAGGCGGAAGCGCCAGAGCCCGCCGACCCCGCCGGCGTGACACCGACCGCCGTCCCGGTGGTCAACATCGCCAACGCCCTGACGGTCTTCCGCCTCGTCCTGGTGCCCTTCTTCCTCGTCGCCCTGTTCGTGGGGGCGGAGGGCGGGACCTGGCGCCTGGTCGCCGCCGGGCTCTTCGCGCTCGCGGCCATCACCGACCGCCTGGACGGGGACCTCGCCCGCCGCCGAGGCCTCATCACGGACTTCGGCAAGATCGCGGACCCGATCGCCGACAAGGCGCTGATCGGGGCGGCACTGGTGGGGCTCAGCGTGCTCGGCGAGCTGCCCTGGTGGGTGACCATCGCGATCGGTGTCCGCGAGCTCGGCGTCACCCTGCTGCGGTTCTGGGTGATCCGGCACGGCGTGATCCCCGCCAGCCGGGGAGGGAAGCTCAAGACCCTCGTCCAGATCGTCGCCATCGGCCTGTACGTGCTGCCGCTCTCCGACGGCTTCGACCTGGTGCGCTGGTCGGTGATGGCGGTGGCGTTGCTGCTCACCCTCGCGACCGGGATCGACTACGTGGTTCGGGCCGTGCGCATGCGCGCCCGGGGGCGGCGGGCGCTCGCGGGTACCGCGTGAGCCGAGCGGACGACCACTCGCCCCTGCCCGGGTTCGGGCTGGACGAGGAGCGTCTCACCCTCCTCCTGGACAGGCTCCGCCAGCGTGGTGAGACGGTGGCCGCGGCCGAGTCCCTGACGGCGGGCCTGGTCACCGGGCTGTTGACCTCGGTTCCCGGGGCCAGCGCGGTCGTCAGGGGCGGCCTCGTCGTGTACGGGACCGACCTGAAGGGCAGCCTCGCGGGCGTCGACACCGCCGTGCTCGACGAGCACGGGCCCGTGCACCCCGAGGTCGCCAGGCGGCTCGCGGAGGGAGCTCGGCGGCGCTGCGGGGCGGACTGGGGTCTGGGGCTCACCGGGGTCGCCGGCCCGGACCCGCAGAACGGGCTCCCACCCGGCCTCGTGCACGTCGCGGTGGCCGGCGCGGACGAGGTCACGGTCCGTACGCTCCGGCTGTCCCGCTCCCGGCACGGCGTGCGCGCGGCGGCGGTCCGCGCCGCTCTCGACGCCCTCGGCGCGGCCCTGGACCGGGCGCCACCCGCGTGAGGGACGGGGAAGGCCCGGTCGCGCCCGGTCACCGGCCGGCGCCCGGACGCCGGCCGGAATGCCGGGCGGTCGCGATCCGTTAACCCGATCAGGCAAACAACAGGGGGAACTGGCTGGACGGGAACCCGTTCGCCCTCGGCGGACGTTGACCCGAAGTTGCTGATCGTATTGGCTCGGCTGGGTACGGTGGAGTGGACGGCGCGCTCAACTGGATCGTCGTTCGATCGCGGCGCGCTGCCGGCGCGTCAGCCCGACAGTGAACCGTCGAACACATCCAGGGTGGAAGGAGACACGGCATGGCCGTTCTGTTGCGGGAGGCCATCGGCGAGCGCCTGCGTGAGGAACGCACGGCCCAGCGCCGCACTCTGCGTGAGGTGTCCAGGATCGCCCGGGTCAGCCTGGGCTACCTGTCCGAGGTCGAGCGGGGGCGCAAGGAGGCCTCCAGCGAGCTCCTCGCGGCCATCTGCGACGCCCTGGAACTGGAGCTGCCCAGGCTCCTCGACGACGTGGCCACCGAGATCCGGTCCGACGCCGGGACCCGCCAGGTGGCGACGCCGGTGCCCGGCGCCGCTGCCCGGGTGGCCCAGCCGGCGACCGCCGAGGCCCGGGTCGCGCGGCAGGCCCAGCAGTCGGACGAGCTCGTCCCCGCCGTGGTGGGGGAGCAGTTCTCGGAGTTCGCCGTCGCCCCGGTGCTCGGCGGACGCCTCGACTCCTCGATGCGCATCACCAACAAGGTGGTGGTGGCGGCCTGACGAGCCGCTTCCCGGTTCGGACCCGGGTCACGACCGCCACCCCCGCGCGGCCTGCTGCCACCCGGTGATCGGGTCAGCACCACCACGCGAGTGCGCCTGACTACTATTGGGGGCACTTCGTTGACCGGGGGCCACGGAGCGACGTCATAACACGTCACGGTGTGGGGCACCCGGAATTCGAGACGTGTCAGAACCCTCGGAGCGGGTGGGGGACCACCAGTGATTCTCGAAGTCCTCGTCGCGGTACTGGCGGTCGTCGTGCTGGCGGGCGGGGCACTGCTGTTCGTCGCCGTGCGGCGATCCCGGAGCGGCACCTCGTCCCCGCGCCTCGCGGCCGAGGCGCCCCGCCCGGTGCGCGGTAGCCCCGCCCAGGTCTGGGCGGAGCGGGCGGAGCGGGCGGCGCGCGCCATCACCTCCGCCACGGCGGGTCGACCCGAGCTGTCGGGTGTCCACGACGACGTGGAGCTCGTGCTGGTGGAGGTGCGGTCCAGCGCGGCCGAGGTGGCCAGGCTCGACCAGCTGTTGGGCCAGGACCTGGCCCCCGAACTGCGGGCCGAGTCGCAGCGCCTGTCCCAGGCCGCCGACCAGGCGACGGACGAGGTCACCCGGGCCGAGCTGGCCGGCGCGGCCGCCTCCGTCACCGACCGGCTCCGGGCCGCGGAGGCGCGGCAGGGGGCGAAGGAGACGCTGCTCGCCAGGATGCGGGGTGCGGTGGCGGGTCTGGAACGGTCCCGCACGGAGATCGCCGAGTTGACCTCCGCCCGTGCCCTCCCGGTCACCGTCGGTGACCCGGTGGCTGACCTGGCCGACCGACTGCGTGGTTTGCGGTCCGGGCTGGTGGAGGTTCAGCGGCTCTCGGCGGCGGGGGGTGACCCGGGCTCTGGTCAGGGACAGCCCCGAGATGTTCCGGGGTCGCTGGAACCGCGCGACGGTACCTGACACGATGGAACAGGCAATCAGGCATCGGGTGATTATCCGGATAGTCGCCTCGGGCGGCCGGGTAGCAGAAGAAGGCAGGCGGAGGAGATGGCCAACCCGTTCGTGAAGTTCTGGAAGTACCTCATGGCGGCGTTCTCGTCGAAGATCGACGAGCACGCGGACCCGAAGGTGCAGATCCAGCAGGCCATCGAGGAGGCGCAGCGGCAGCACCAGGCGCTGTCCCAGCAGGCCGCCGCCGTGATCGGCAACCAGCGTCAGCTGGAGATGAAGCTCAACCGGCGGCTTGGGGACGTCGAGAAGCTCCAGGCCTCGGCCAGGCAGGCACTGGTGATGGCCGATGACGCCAGGAACCAGGGTGACCTGGAGAAGGCACAGCAGTACGAGAACAGCGCCCAGGCGTTCGCGGCCCAGCTGGTCAGCGCCGAGCAGGAGATCGAGGACCTCAAGAGCCTCCACGACTCCGCGCTCCAGGCCGCCAACGAGGCCAAGCAGGCGGTGGAGCGCAACGCCATGCAGCTCCAGCAGAAGATCGCCGAGCGCACCAAGCTGCTCAGCCAGCTGGAGCAGGCGAAGATGCAGGAGCAGGTGTCCAGCTCCCTCCAGCAGATGAGCGAGCTCGCCGCCCCGAAGAACACCCCGTCGCTCGACGAGGTCCGCGACAAGATCGAGAAGCGGTACTCGACGGCGATGGGGCAGACGGAGCTGGCGAAGAACTCGGTCCAGGGGCGGATGATGGAGGTCGAACAGGCCTCGGTGAACATGGCCGGTGTCTCCAGGCTGGAGCAGATCCGTGCCAGCATGGGTGGGGGATCCGCTGGCCAGGTGGGTGGCGGTGCCGCGGCGCCGCAGCCGGCCCAGCCGCAGAACATCCAGCAGCCCGGTCAGCAGCAGCCAGGCCAGGCCTGAGCGACCGAGGGTGTGACTCCAGGTGGCGGATCGCAGGGGCGACGTGTCCGACCTCGTTTCGGTGGCGAACCAGGCCGGTGGCCTGATCGCCAGCAAGTTCCGCCAGGGCCTGGACAAGTGGCGTGACCCGCGGGCCCAGCTGCTGCGCAAGCGGCGCCGGGCCCGGCGGGGCCTCTACGTCAAGACCGGTTTAGCCGCCCTCGCCGGGGCGTTCGCGTTCACCGTGGGCAGCGAGCCAGGGCTGGAGACGTCCGAGGTCGTCGTGGGCGGGGTGAGCGCCCTGATCGGGGCGAGCGCGGTGTCCTCCGGCGTGCGGACAGTCCGGCTGTACCGGACCCCGCTGCCCGAGGAGGCGGTGGCACCGCCACCTCCGCCGCCCCTGCCCGATCCGGGTTCCGCCGCGCACAAGCCGATGCGGCGGCTCGCCGACGCGGAGGCCAGTCTCGCGGAGTTGCTCCACCAGTTGTCCACCCCGGTCGGCGGGGCGCCGCTCGTCCCGGAGGAGTCCGTGCGGAGGATTCGGGGGACCGCGCGGGAGGCGGGTGACGCGGCTCGGGCGGCCGCCGCTCGGCTCCAGGCGGTCGAGCGGGCCAGGGATGCCTCTCCCGCCTCGGAACGTGCCGCCCTGGCCGGGGACATCGACCGGTTGGCCGCCAGGCTCCACGACGGCGTGGACGGCTTCGGGCGGTTGGTGGCCACGGCGGGTCGCACCGTCGCAGCCCATGACCACGACACCTCCGCGCCGGCGCTCACCGAGGCCGCGGACTACCTCGACGGGCTCGCCGCCGGGCTGCGGGAGCTGTCCCGCTCACCCCGGCTCTGACCGGGGTTCCCCCTTCCCGTACCCCCACCCTCGGCCCCGGGGGCCGGCAGCCCGGTTCCCACTCTCGGACCATGTGCGGCAGGCCGGGTGGAGCCGTCAGGAGGGCGGGTTCGGCCCGGGTGCGCGCCGGAGGGGTGCGCTGGGCTGGCGGTGCCAGGAACCCGGCCGGAATGAGCACTGGAGTCCCTCCCGCCTCGGGAGCGGCCTCGCGGGGACGGCGTTCGGCGTCGCCTCCTTCCGCTTCGGGTGAGCTCGGCGGCCTGAACCTCCGGTCCGCGTGGGACGTCGGTGTGGATGCCGGTGGGCGCGCGGGCGGGCCGCCGGTGGTGTTGGGCGGACGGCGGGCGCCGCGTGGTGGCAGGATGCGACCTCGCGCGGGGAGGTGTCGGCATGCCGTTGTGGCGGTCCTCGTCGGCCTCGGCAGCGACGAGACGGCCTCTCGCCACGATGTGGGGCGGGGGCCGTCCAGCGCGTGTTCACCGGTCGTCACGGCCGGCCTGGATGGCGCGCGGGAAAGAGGACCACCGTGGGCCCGTAACGGTGACGTGGCCAGCGGCCCGATCTTTGGTGTCCCGCACCGCGACACCGTCGGCGAACCGGCCGACCTCGACGCGGGCGGAACCATTCCGCGACCGGCGTGCCTTCCGCCAGTGCTCCGGCTCGTGGTGCACCGTCATGATCTCCTCTCCATTCTCCCGATCACGTCAGCGATGAGTGCGCAGGTGTCGTCCGGGCTCATCGCGACTTCCCGCACCCTGTCCGCCGCTTCCTGGTACGCGCCGACATCCTTGGCTTCATGGAGGAACAGGGCGGACCGCCGTGTCTCCAACCGCACCACTGGCGCGTCATCGCCCCCGCGCTCGACGATGCCGAACGCACCCTCGAGCCCGGGATGCCAGCCCACACCCATCGGCACCACGCGAAGGTCCACCGTCGGCCACTCGACGACGTGCGGCAGCCACAGCAGGTGCTCGCGCATCACGTGGTGACGGAAGCGTGGACCGATGAACTCACCAGAACGGATGCCGCATGACCACGCCCCACCAGGACATCCCCGCGTTGCGCGCGGGTTTGGCCGACCAGCTCGCAGCAGAGCTGCCCTCGCGGACCTGGCCCGAGGTGTTCCGCGTCGTCGACCGCCACGTCTTCGCGCCCCGGTTCGCCTTGTTCGACCCGGTGACAGGCAGCTTCACCCACTACGACGTCCACGATCCCGACCCGGTCCGGCGTGCTGAGGCGATGGCGGCCGCGTACTCGAACGACACCTTGATCACGCGGTTCGACGATGACGGCAACCCCATCAGCTCGTCCACCGAACCGAGCATGATGGCGTCCATGCTGGCCGCGCTCGATCTGCGCCCTGGCCACCGTGTGCTCGAAGTCGGTACGGGTACCGGCTACAACGCGGCCTTGCTGGCCAGGTTCGTCGGCGACGAGCAGGTGACCACGATCGATGTGGACGGCGAGCTGATCAACACGGCTCGCGCAGCGCTCGACGTCACCGGCTACGCGCCCACCGTGGTGTGCGGCGACGGCGCTGCCGGTGTGCCCGAACGGGCGCCGTTCGACAGGATCATGGCGACCTGCGGTGTGGACCGCGTGCCCGGAGCATGGCTGGACCAGCTCACGGCGGACGGCGCGATCCTGGTCACCGTCTCGACGGGCATCGCGCTGCTGCGCCGCGCCCCGGACGGCGCCGTTCACGGCCGGTTCTTGGGGGCAGCGGGGTTCATGCCGCTGCGTTCCCACGGCTACCAGCCGAGGTGGAGCGGCCGTCGCGTTCTCGAGGAGACCGGGGGCAGCGCGGACGACACGCGTTCCGTCACGGTCCCGAAGGGGCTCGAATTGTCGACGGCGGCGTTCTTCACCTCCCTGATCGCCGAACACGGCCGCCTCGTGTTCCTCGGCGAGGACGAGCAGGTGGTCTCGTACCGGTGGGTGCATCCGGCATCCGGGTCGTGGGTGCGCGTCGACCTCGGTGAGCATCCGGCGACGGTGCACCAGGCCGGGAGCCGTCGCCTGTGGGACGAGGTGGAACCCGTGCTGGAGACCTGGGACGTCGCGGGCCGTCCTGAGATCGACCGGTACGGCCTGACCGTCACCACCGACGGTCGCCACGTGCTGTGGCTGGACAGCCCGGAACACCACATCACCGCGCTGTGACCGTTCGCGAGGTGGTGTCGCCGTGATCGGCGTCGCCTCCTTCCGCCTCGGGTGAGCTCGGCGGCCTGAACCTCCGGTCCGCGTGGACCGTCGGTGTGGATGCCGGTGGGCGCGCGGGCGGGGCCGCCGGTCGTGTTCGGCGGACGGCGGGCGCCGCGTGGTGGCAGGATGCGACCTCGCACGGGGAGGTGTCGGCATGCCGTTGTGGCGGGTGCGAGCGGAGGACGTCACCGGGACGGGCGGGGTGGTCGCGCCGGAGGAACGGTTGGGCTGGCCGCTGACCTTGGGCTTCGGGGCGCAACACGTGGCGGCGATGTTCAGCGCCACCGTCCTCGTGCCGACGATCACGGGCTTCCCGGTGACCACGACGTTGTTGTTCTCCGGTCTGGGCACCCTGCTGTTCCTGGTGGTCACCCGCAACCGTGTTCCCGGGTACCTGGGCGCTTCGTTCGCGTATGTCGGTCCGCTCCTGGCGGCTTCCGAGGCGGGGGCGGAGCCCTCGGCGATGCTCGGTGGGGTGCTGGTGGCGGGCGTGACGTTGGTGATGCTCGGGGTGGCGGTCAAGGCGTTGGGCGTCGGTCTGGTGGAGGTGTTGCTGCCACCGGTGGTGACCGGGGCCGTCGTGGTCCTCGTCGGGCTCGGGATGGCCCCCCACGCCACCGCCAGTGTCTCGGCGCAGCCCGTGGTCGCCGGGGTGACACTCCTGACGATCGTCGTCGCGGCGGTCGTGGGTCGCGGGCTGTGGCGCCGTCTGGCCGTGGTGCTCGGCATCGCGGTGGGCTGGACCGCGTCCTGGCTGTCCGGGCCCCTGGAGAACGCCCCCGAACTCCTCGACATCCCGTGGACCGGTCTGCCCGAACTGGTCACACCGGTCATCACGCCCTCGGTGTCGCTGCTGGTCCTACCCGTGGTGATCACCGTCCTCGCGGAGAACCTCGGCCACCTGAAGGCCGTCGCCGCGGTCACCGGACGTGACCTCGACCGTCACGCCGGCGACGTGCTCATCGGCAACGGGCTGTCCACCAGCCTGGCCGGTGCGGGAGGCGGGGTCGGGACCACCACCTACGGGGAGAACATCGGCGTGATGGCGCTGAGCAGGGTGCACTCCACCGCCGCGTGCGCCACGGCGGCGGTCCTGGCCGTGGTGCTGTCCTTCTCACCTCGCGTTGGCGCGGCGGTGGTCCTCGTCCCGCCAGGAGTGATCGGCGGGGTGGCCCTGGTGCTCTTCGGTCTCATCGCGATGCTCGGCTTCCGGGTCTGGTCCGACCACCAGGTGGACTTCCGGGATCCGCTGAACCTCGTGGTGGCGGGTGCCGCGTTGGTCGCCGGAGTGGGTGGGCTGACCTTCACCGTCGGTGGGGTGGAGATCGGCGGGATGGCCTGGGGGGCGCTCGTCGTCGTCCTCCTGTACCCGGTGCTGCGCGGGCTCCGCGCCGTGGTGCCCCGCCGGCCGCCAGCCGGGTGAGCTCGGGGCGGCTCCCTCGCGGAACCCTCGGCCGGTGGCCGTGACTCCCGGCCGGCCCCGGACGAGGTGTTGGTGCCGCACCGTCTCGCGATCGTCCACTCTCACGGTGGCCACCGTCCCTCGGGGCGCGCGGTGTTCACCTCCTGCTCCGCTGCCCGGGGAACAGGGCGCCGAGCCCCGGCGACCGGGGTGGGGGAGAGGCCGGTCCCGCTCGGGCCGGGGGGCTGGCGGCACGGGGTGGGGGGACAACGGGCGTGGAGTGGGAGACCGCGCGACGACCGCTGGTGCCTGACCGGTTGAGCCGTCCGGACCGCTGCCGCCGTCGAGCACCCGCGCACCAGGGCGTGAATGCCGGGTCAGCCCTCGGCTCCCGCCGGGGCGGAGTGCCCGGGAGCCCCTTCGGGAGCTGGCTGGCACCGGGGGCAGTGGTAGACGGTGCGGGCCTGAACTCCCACCCCCAGCGTCCCCCGGCGGATCGCGGTGCCGCAGCGCGCGCACGCCAGGCCGGCCCGCCGGTACACCCAGTGCCGCTGGTCGCGGCGCAACGAGCCCGTGGTGCTCTGCTCCCAGCGCCACGCGTTGGCCGCCAGCAGCCTCCTGGCGAGGTCGACGGTGGCGGCCGGGTCGACGTCGGCCACCCTCGTCCACGGCGACACGCGGAGGAGGAAGCAGATCTCGCACTGGTAGAGGTTGCCCACACCGGCCATCACCCGTTGGTCGAGCAGTGCCTCGCCGACGGCTCGTCCGGGATGCGCGGCGAGCCGGCGTTCGGCCTCCCGGCGGTCCGCCTCCCCCCAGGTCCGCCCCAGCAGGTCGGGGCCGAGGTGGCCGACCAGCGACGACTCCTCCCCCGTGGGTAGCAGCGCGAGGTCGTGCAGCAGGAACCCCACCGCCACCCGGTCCTGGTTCGCCAGCACCGCCCTGACCTCGTGGGCGGGACGTCGCCACCGCTCGCCGGGGCCGTGCAGCCGCCACGACCCGTCCATCCGGAGGTGGCTGTGCAGGCTCCGCCCGTCGTCGAAGCGCACGAAGAGGTGCTTGCCCACCGAGTCGGCCCCGACGACGGCCCGGCCGGCGAGGTCGACCGCGCTCAACGCGGGGTGCCGCAGTTCACCCCGCACCAGTACCCGGCCGGCGAGCGCCGCGTCGAGGCGCCGTCCGGTCAGGAAGACCGTGTCACCCTCCGGCACACCTCCGATGGTGCCATCCCGCCGGAGCCGGTAGCCGGTCCACCGCCCGGCTCAGTCGAACGCGGGCTCGGTCTCGGGCTCCCGCCCGGCCCGCCGGCCACGCGCCGAGCGCAACACGCGGGCCAACAGCAGGTTGAACGCCAGCGACACCTCCCGCGCCCCGGGGGTGCCCCACTGGTGGATGGGCATGCAGGCGCCCTGGGCCTGCTGCACCGCGAGGCGGTCGGGCAGCACCACCGGCATCACGAGCGGACCGAAGATCTCCCGGAGCTCGTTGATCCGGAACTGGTGTTCGTGCGACCGGGGGCGCACCCGGTTCACCACGACACCCAGCGGTTGCAGGTCGGAGTTGGTGTTCTCCCGTTCCGCCTGGACGGCCTCGAACGCGCGCTGCACGCCGGAGACGGCGAACATCGTCGGTTCCGTCACGAGCATGGCGCGCTGGGCGGCCACCAGCGCGGAACGGGTGAGCTGGCCGAGGGAGGGCGGGCAGTCGAGGAGCACCAGCTGGTAGGGGGGCAGCCCCTCCTCCTCGTCCAGCTCGCGCACCGTCGTCAGCACCTCCCGGAGCCGGGAGAGCTCCGGCGCGCCCGGGTTGGGGACGTTGTGGCCCTCGGCGCCCTCCGAACCGACCAGGACGTCCAGCCCCTCTCCCCAGGAACTGGGTGCGATCGCCGCCCGCACCGTGTCCGGCGAGGGGTCGGCGAGGACGTCGGCCAGGTCGGCGTCCGTCTCGGCGGGATCCATCGCAGCCGTGGTGTTGCACTGGGGATCGAGGTCGACGACCAGGGTTCGCAGGCCCCGCCGCAGGGCGGCGGAGGCGCACCCCAGCGCGACGGTCGTCTTCCCCACGCCACCCTTCAGGCTGAGCACTGCCACCGTAGTAAGCACGGGTTGCAGCCTACGGTCTGCCCCGATCAGTGGTGGAGCCGTCACTGCATCGGCCCAACGAGCTCCGGGCCGGCCCCGCTGCCGACCGGGGCGGAACCGGTCGTGGCCCCGGGTGGTCGAGGTGCTGGCACGCCGCGAACCACGGCCGGCCGGACGAGCCGGTTCGCGGGGAGGGAGGCCGCCGCCACTCCCGCACGACGGGTTCTAGGCTCTGTCCCATGGTTTCCGAGGCCGTGCTGTCCGCGTTGAACGTCGAACTGGTCGCGGTGCGCCGCCGCTCCGGGGCCGGGCGTCCGCCGAGGGTGCTCGACGTGGGCGGGGGCAGCGGGGTGTGGGCGGTGCCGCTGGCCGAGGCGGGGTGCGAGGTCACCGTCGTCGACGCGAGCCCGAACGCGTTGGCCACGCTGCGCACCCGGGCGGCGGAGCGGGGCGTGCTGGACCGGGTCACCGCCGTGCAGGGCGATTCCGAGGCCCTGACCGCCGTGGCGGAACCGGGCCGGGCCGATCTGGTGCTGGGCCACGGACTGCTGGAGTACGTGGAGAACCCGGGTGCCGCGCTGGCGGAGCTGTCGGCCGTGACCGCCCCGGGTGGCGCGATCTCCGTGGTGGTGGCCAACCGGCACGCGGCGGTCCTGCACCGCGTCCTCTCGGGACGTGTCGCGGAGGCCAGGGAGGTGCTGACCTCGCCGAGCGGAACCCTCGCCCCCGGCACCGGTGCCGACCCGCTGCTCCGCCGCTTCGACGCCGCCGGCCTGTCGGAGCTGGTGACCGCCGCCGGGTTGGCGGTCGAACTGCTCCAGGGGGACGGGGCCGTCACCGACCTGGTGCCGGGGTCCGTGCTCGACACCTGCTCGCCCAGTGATCTCGCGGAACTGGAGTTGCTCGCGGCGCGGCAACCGCCCCTGCGCGAGCTGTCGAGCCGGCTGCACGTGCTGGCCCGCCGCCCCCGCTGAGGAGCTGCCCGCCCGTCTTCCCCCGATCCGGGGAACACGGGGTGTCGCTGCCGTGCGGCCCGCCCTCCGCGTCGAACAATCGACTCACTGACCTCGCACGACGATAATGTGTGCGTGTGCGAACATTCTGGTGGTCGGTCCGGGTAGTGGTCGGGTTGCGCGGCTCGTATCCTTAGACGTGACGCCCCATGAGGGCGTCCGCCGGAAGTCTCGAAGGATTGTCCGGCGCCGCAATCGCTGTGCCGGAGGAGGAGCCATGCCACTCTCCGAGCACGAGCAGCGTTTGCTCGACCAGATCGAGCGCGCGCTCTATGCCGAAGACCCCAAGTTCGCCTCCAACGTGCGTGGCGCACGCGTGCGGAGGCCTTCCAGGCGTCGGCGCCTCCAGGGCGTCGCGCTGCTGGCCGTTGGTTTGCTCACGCTCGTGCTCGGAGTGGTACTCCCGGTACGGGTGGCGGACATACCGGTCATCAGCGTTTTCGGCTTCCTGCTCATGTTCGGTGGTGCCGTACTGATGTTGACCGCTCTTCGGGCCAGTTCCTCCGAGACCGAGGAACCTGCCGAAGGGGGAGGCGCAGGCGAGCCGCCACCGACGTCCCGGACGTCGAGGAGTTCCTTCTCCCAACGGATGGAGGAGCGGTTCCGCCGGCGGTTCGACGGCGAATAGGACGTGGTGCGTGCGGCCCGGTGCGAAGGATCGGGCCGCGAGCCGAGCGTGTTCCTCCGCATCAGCAGGCAGACAGGCATCCTGGCTTCGGCCGGGGTGCCTTTCTTCTGTTGGGGGGCCGCGCCACCAGGCCCGAGTAGCCGGGGGGACGGCGAGGAGCCACTGGTGGCCGCGCCCGCCCCGACCGCACCGAGTCCTCCGGGTTGACCCGCCCGGGTCACCTCGACCCGGCCTGGCGGCATCGGCGAGGCCATCGCCGCCAGGTGGCTCCGCCGGCGGGGGAGGACGCGTGGGCCGCCCACCCCGGCCCGGCGGCACACACTCGGCCCTCCGCCTCCAGCCAGCCTCCAGCGCGCGTCCAGCCGCGCCCCACCTCCGGGGCCCGGCGTGCCCTACTCGGTCCCAGCCCCGTCGCTCGACGGCCCCTCGGGGGCCCGGCGCGGCCGCCGCCGTGTCGAGGGGGGAACGACCCGGTCGACCCAGCGCGGGGGCGCGTTCCGGTGGAAACCGGCCAGCACCGAGTCCAACGCCCCGGCCAACTCCCCTGACGGGGCGGCGGACGGCGCGTACCACTCCCGTTCCACCGCCTCGGCCAGCACGGTCAGACCGGCCACCGTCCGGCCGTCGAACCGGTACTGCCGGCTGAGGCGGTCCACCGCGACCCGGACGGTGTCCGATGCCGGGGGAGCGGAACCCCGGTCGGCGCACAGGTCGAGCACCTCCGCCCAGGCGGCCGTCGCGGCACCGGCCCACCCGGACCGGACGGTCTGGAGGCGGATGCGGCGCCGCGAGGAGCGGAGCAGCGGCGGCGACGCGACCACGACAGCGGGGGGCAGCAGGACGGCCGCCAGCCACCACAGGCCGTCGGGCCCCACCGGGAGCACCAACCACCACAACACCGGGACGAGGGTCGCCGCCACCGCTCCGCACAGCGCGAACCGCAGGACCCGCCGGGTGGCCGCCACCGGCCGGAGCCAGGCGTCCAACTCCCCGGGGCCCGTGCCCGTCGCCCGCCGGCGTCCGAGGGTGAGACCAGCCACCAGCGCTGTCAGGGCGGCGGAGACGAGGACACCCACCACCAACCACACCCAGAGCGCGACGGGGAACGCGCCCTTGCCCGGTTCGACGACGCCCTCGTCGTGACCGGCCTGGGGGGCGTCGCTCGTCGTCGTGGAGGTGTCGGTGGGCGCCGTCGTGGTCGGCACCGAGTCCGTCTCCTCCGGGCGGTCCGGCCGGTCGGACTCCTCCGGTGTGCTGTGCGCCGGCTCCACGGCCCGGCCGTCGTTGAGCGGCGTGGGCTCGAAGGAGATCCAGCCGAAACCCTCGAAGTAGCCCTCCACCCAGGCGTGGGCCTCGTTGTTGGTGATCAGCCGTGATGTGCCCGTCTGGTACCCGGGGCTGAACCCGACCGCGACCCTGGCCGGCACCCCGATCGACCGGAGCAGTACCGCCAACGCCGAGGAGTACTGCTCGCAGTACCCGGTGCGCCCCTCGAACAGGAAGTCCGCGAGGGCGTCCGAACCGCTGCCCGTCTCGGTCTCCAGGCTGTACTGGAAGCCGTTCGCGGGGTCGCGGAAGAAGGCGGTCAGCGCGTTGGCCTTGTCGATCGGCGCCGCGTGGGGGGCGGCCAGCCGGTCGGCCAGCGCGCTCACCTCGGGAGTGACCCCGTCCAGCCGCAGGTACACCGGGTCGACGTTCTGCGGGTCCGGTGCCGTGCGCAGCTCCTCGAGCGGGTACTCGGGCACCACCGCCTCGACCGTGTAGGGGGTGGCCCGCCGGCTCTCCTCGGCGTAGATCAGGCCGGAGCGCGCGTCGTAGCGCCAGCCGGGCGCCACGTCGTCGACCACGGTGGGGACTCCGAACACGGGCAGCCAGTGGTCCTGGTAGTTCAGCGGTTCGACACGGATGCGACTGCTCTCGGCGGGCAGGCGCGCGCTGCCGGCCGGGCGCGGCAACGGCCGCCCCGCGGCGGCGTCGACGCCCTCGTCGACGGGGCCGAGCCGCCACCCCTCCCCGGGGTCGTAGTGGCTGAGGGTGAAGGCCCGCAGGTACTGCCGCTCCCGCATCCCCTCGACCCGCAGCAGATCGATCGTGGTCTCCCGGTCCAGCTGTCCCCGCAGTGAGGTGAAGGTGTTCAGCCCGACGCCGTAACCGCCCTGGTCACCGCCCCCACCACCGCCGCCCCCACCGGGGAACCGCCCCTCGGTCCCGATGAAGGTCAGGCTCGCGCCCGCGACCAGTGCCGCGGCCACGGACAGGGCCGTCGTCGCGGTCGCCGCCGGCGTCCACCGGTTCCGGGGCGCCCCGCTGTCCGTCGCGGCCCCCGCGAGGACGCGTTGCCGGTGCCGACCGTCGACCGCCAGCAGGAGGGCGAAGCCCACCGCGCCAGCCGCGAAGGTCCACCACGGCAGCATCTCCCTGGCCAGGGACGCGGGGATGGCGAACACGGACAACAACAGCAGGCCGGCGGCGGCCGGTGCGCGCAACCCCACCGCGAGCAGGTCCGCCACCACGGCCACCACGCCGATGCTCAGCATGAGCAGGCACAGGATGGGAGCGGTCGCCTCGACCGGGGGGACCCCGACCTTGACCTGTTCCAGCGATTCGCCCAGCAGCCCGAGCACCTCGCGCACCGCCTCCGGCCCTGGCAGCAGACCGAGGACACCGCTCCCGGTGAACAGCACGGTGACCAGGCACGACAGGACGAGCAGCTGGCCGGTGACGACGATCCACGCCGGCAGCCGCATCACGCGCAGCGCCACACCGGCGGCGGCCACGGTGAACACCGCCAGCGCCACCAGGAGGATCGGCCCAGCCCCGTCGACGATGCCGGTGACCGCGCTCGCCGCGCCGAGCATCGCCAGCCCGCACAGGACCGCGTTCGCCGCGTGCCGCCCCAGGTCGGTCCGGCCCACCTCCACGCCCACCATCACCCGACTCCTCCGTGCCAGACCGCCCGGGCGGTCGGCGTGGCCGGCGGGCCCTCCGCTCCCCGCCCGCACAACCGCGACCACACCGCGACCATCTCCTCACCGGGAAGCGGGGTGACGACCCGCCACCCGGCTGCCCGGAGCACCCGCGCGGCCGGCTCCTGGCTGGGCGCCATCGTGTCGCCGAGGCCCGCCCACTGCCGGACGTCGAGCAGGACCGCGCTGGTCCGGCTCCCGGGCGGGCGGCGGACCGCGAGCCGGTGCGCCTCGTCCGCCGAAAGCATGCCGAGCACCGCCACCAGGTCACGCCCCTCGGCCGGGTCCGCCTCCAAGGCCAGCTCCCGCCGCCGCGAGGGTGCCAACCTGGCCAGCGTGTCGAGCACGACGGCGTCGCTCCGGGAACCGAGGACGTCCTCGCTGAGCAACGGGACCCCCTCATTGGTCAGGAGCCGGAAGCCCTTGCCCGTGCTCCTGAGGTGCAGGCAGACGCTGGCGGTGAACGACACCGCCCACTCCAGGCTCGACGCCGGCCCCGTGCCCCGGTGGGCGGCGTTGCGCACGTCCACCAGCACGGTCGTGCCACCCACCCAGGGGCTCTCCTCGACCCGCACCATCAGTTCGTCCCGGCGCGCGGTGGACCGCCAGTGCACCCGGCGCATGTCGTCACCGTGCCGGTAGGGGCGCACGACCACGTCGTCCAGGCCCTGCCCCGACCGCGCCCTGGCGATGCCCTCCTCCCCCCGCCCGGTGCCCGACCCGGCCGGATGCCCGGCGAGTTCCTCGACCCGCGGGGTCACCACGAACCGCAGCTGCTCGCCCAACGCCTCGTCGTGTTCGGCCAGCCCGAAGGCGTCGGTGAACCTGGCCGCGAGCGGACCGACCGTGTGGACGCCCCGCAGCGTGGGCCGCAGCTCGTAGGTCAGCACGACGCACTGCCCCCGCACCGGCCGGGGAGCGAGGAAGCGGGGGCGCTCGCCGAGCGCGTAGGGCAGGGTGTCCTGGAGCAGGACCGTCCCGCCGCCCAGGGTCCCGCGCCCCCGCACGGTCAGCCGCATCCGCGCGAGGTCACCGGCCTGGACCCGGGCCGGGCTGACGGCGCGCTCGACGCTCACCTGCGTGCGCGACCGGCGTGTCACGAGAGCGGACAGCAGGGGCAACAGCAGCGTGAAGAGGCCGACCCGCAGCAGGTCGCGTTCGTCGAGCACGACGGAGCACAGGGCCGCCGCGGTGCCGGCCGCGAACAGGCACCGGCCTCGGGTGGTCAGTCCGGAGAGCGCTGTCAATCTTCTGCCTTCTCGTCGTCGCCGGGAGCTGCTGGTCGTCGGGGAACTGGGGGACGCGGAAGGCGACGGAGGCTGTCCGCCCGCTCGGTCACGGGACCGTTGTCTCAGCGCGCGCGGTGCGCCGGCTCGACCGGCCACTGCCCGCTCCGCTGCTGGGCCGAACCGGCCCCCTGCGGGACGGGCACCCGTTGCAGCAGACCGTGCACGACCTCGGCGGGTGAGCGCCGGGCGGCCTGGGCCTCCGGTGCGAGGACCAGCCGGTGCGCCAGGACGGTGACGGCGACCGCCTGGACGTCGTCGGGGATCACGTACTCCCGCCCGACCAGCGCCGCCTGGGCTCGGGCCGCCCTGACCAGGTGCAACGTGGCCCTGGGGGACGCCCCGAGCCGGACGTCGGGTGTTCGGCGGGTCGCGGCCACCAGGTCGACGGCGTAGCGGCGGACCTCGGAGGACATGTGCAGTCCGCGCACGGCGTGCGCCATCTCCCGCACCTGCGCCGCCGTGCACATCGGCCGCAGCTCGGCGAGCGGGTCGTGCCCGGAGTGCTCGTCCACCATCGCCAGTTCGGCCGCCGGGTCCGGGTAGCCGATCGACACCCGGCACGTGAAGCGGTCCCGCTGGGCCTCGGGCAGCGCGTAGGTGCCCTCCATCTCCACCGGGTTCTGCGTCGCGATCACCATGAACGGCGGCGTCAACGCGTAGGTCTGCCCGTCGACGGTGACCTGGTGTTCCTCCATGCACTCCAACAGCGCGGACTGGGTCTTGGGGGAGGCCCGGTTGATCTCGTCGCCGACCACGACGTTCGCGAACACCGGGCCGGCGCGGAACTCGAAGGAGCTGTTCTGCCGGTTGAAGATGGACACACCCGTGATATCGCTGGGCAGCAGGTCCGGGGTGAACTGCACCCTGCTCACGGTGCCCCCGACCGACTTCGCCAACGCCTTCGCCAGCGACGTCTTGCCCACCCCCGGGACGTCCTCCACCAGGAGGTGCCCCTCGGCGAGCATCGTGATCATGGCGACCCGCACCACCTCGGGCTTGCCGACGATGACCCGTTCCACGTTGGCCGCGATCCGGCCGGTGATCGCGTGCAGCTCGGACAGCCCGAGCGTGCCGCTCCGGTGTCGCTCGTCGGCCGGAGCCGCTCGTTCGTTCGGCGGCGCTGGGGACTCGGTACTCGGCGTCACACGACCTCCTGTGCATCGCAGGCGTCCCGACACCGCCGCTCCCTCGTGAGGGGCCGGACCCCGCGCCGGCGCCCTGGGTGAGGCGGTGTGGGACGCAGTCTGTCAAACGTCGCCGGGGCCGTCCCGTGACGAGTGCGGCGGCGGCCAACACTGGCAGCCCGGGATGATGATCTCCATTCTTCCCCACCACGCTCCGGTCGGAGACGAAACCAACCACCTCCCGGGTTGTCGGCGCCGGCGCGGCCGCCTGCCCCGCCGGCCGACACGCGAGCGGCCCCCCACCGCCCCCCACCGCGCGTCGATCCTCCTACCAGCGGAAACGGTCCGACATTCGGGCCTGGCGCGCTCCGATCCGCGTTGACGGTGGGCTGTGGTGGGGTAATGTGGCGCGCGGTGGGGCGACGGGGACCCCACGGCCGGTTCCACCCGAGCCGGGCGGGAGGTGGTGCGGGGTGTTCCTCGGCACGCACAGTCCCAGGCTCGACGACAAGGGCAGGCTGACGCTGCCGGCCAAGTACCGGGACGCGCTCGCGGAGGGTCTGATGGTCACCAAGGGCCAGGATCACTGCCTGTACGTCTTCCCCCGCGCGGAGTTCGAGGAGATGGCGCGCCGCGTCGCGCAGGCGCCGCTGACGAACGAGTCCGTCCGCGCCTACCAGCGCTACCTCTTCGCCGGCACGGACGAGCAGAAACCCGACGGGCAGGGCCGCATCGCCGTCGTCCCCGAACTGCGCCGCTACGCGAACCTCCGCAAGGACTGCGTCGTGATCGGCGCCATCACGCGACTCGAGATCTGGGACGCGCAGGCGTGGCAGACCTACCTCGACCAGCACGAGGACTCCTACGCCCAGGCGAGGGAGGAGGTCCTGCCCGGAATCTTCTGAGACGAACCGGGCAGGTTCGAGCAGAGCTGGGAATCGGGTGCGGTGAGGCCTCGGTCCGCTCGGCTGACGGCCCTGGCACACCTTCCCCGGTGCCAGGGCACTCGGGCGGGCGGGGACCTGACCGCACCCGATTCCGCCGTTTTCCGGACCCGGGGGCGAGCCGGGAGCGAAGATCCGGATGATGGGGCGCCGACGACGAAGGAGGAGGCCATGGGCGACGAGCCAACGGCCGTCCCCGGCGGTGCCGACACCGGCGTGGGGGACGACGACGGGACGGCGGCGGAGCGAGGCTCCGGCGGGGGGTACGGCCACGTCCCCGTGATGCTGGGCAGGGTGCGTGAACTCCTCGCACCGGCCCTGGCCGGCGAGCGACCGGTGGTCGTCGACGCCACCCTCGGGCTCGGCGGGCACACCGAGGCGCTGCTCACCGCCTTCCCCCAGCTGACCGTGGTCGGTCTCGACCGGGACCCGCAGGCGCTGGAACTCGCGGGAGAGCGGCTCCGCCCCTTCGGCGACCGGATCAGGCCGGTGCACGCGGTCTACGACGAACTCCCCGACGTGCTGGCGGAGCTGGGAACACCCCTGGTCCAGGGCGTGCTGTTCGACCTCGGGGTCTCCTCCCTCCAACTCGACGCCCGGGAGCGGGGCTTCGCCTACGCCCAGGACGCCCCGCTGGACATGCGGATGAACCAGGGCGCCGGTCCGAGCGCGGCGGACGTCCTCAACGACTACCCCAGCAAGGACCTCGTCCGCATCCTGCGCGAGTACGGCGAGGAGCGGTTCGCCAGCCGGATCGCCGCCGCCATCGTCAGGGAACGGGCCAAGGAACCCTTCACCACCAGCGGACGGCTGGTGCGGCTGCTCTACGACGTGGTGCCGGCCCCGGCCCGCCGCACCGGCGGGCATCCCGCGAAACGCACCTTCCAGGCCCTGCGCATCGAGGTCAACGCCGAGCTCGACGTCCTGCGCGCGGCGATCCCCGCCGCCGTGGACAGCCTCGCGGTGTCGGGTCGCCTCGTGGTGCTGTCCTACCACTCCCTGGAGGACCGCATCGTCAAGCGGGCGGTGGCGCCGCGCGCCGAGTCGAGCACACCGGCAGGGCTGCCGGTCGAACTTCCTGGACACGAGCCGGAGCTGCGCCTGCTGGTCAGGGGCGCCGAACAGGCCGGCGAGGACGAGATCCAGGAGAACCCGAGGGCGGCCTCGGTCCGCCTGCGGGCCGCCGAACGGATCCGGAAACCCAGGGGGACACGACCATGACCACCCGCACGCCCACCCGGGGCCGCCGCGAGCGGACCATCGGAACGCCCGTTCGCCAGGCGGGCGCGCGGAGCGAACCCCGACGGCGGGACGCTCCGAGCCCCCGGCGTCGTCGCCGGAGCGGGCTGGGTGGGCTGCTGGCCAGCTCGGGGAGCAAAGCCACCAAGGCTCCCTTCGTGCTCCTGGTGATGGCCCTGCTCAGCACCGGCCTCGTCGCCACCCTCTGGCTGTCGACCGCGGCGGGCGACGACGCCTACTACCTCGAGCAGTTGCAGTCCGACGTGGACTCGCTGACCGAGGAGACGGCGGCGATGCGCCAGGACATCGCCCGGCAGGAGGCGGCACCCGCCCTCGCCGAGCGAGCCCAACAGCTGGGACTGGTCGCGGCGCGGGATCCGGCCCGCCTCGTCGTCGAGCCGGACGACTCCGTGCGGGTCGTCGGCACCCCGTCCCCCGTGGAGGCGCCCGTCGCGGCGGCCGGTGGCAGTGCGGGGACGGACGAGGACAGCACGACCGGCGAGGAACGGGACGGCGCCGAGGACCAGGCCCCCGACGGGGACGCCGATCCGCCCGGCGGTGCGGCCGGGGGCACCGGGGATCCGACCGGCGCGGCGGGGGACGAGGCGGCCCAGGACACCTCCCGGGAGGAGGCCCCCGGCCACCAGCCCGGTCGCCCGGTCCTCGACGCGGCGGCTCGTGACCAGGCTGGGGAAGGGGGCGAGGACTGATGCCCTCGAGCACCCGCCGCCGCCCCACCAGGAGCTCGGGGCAGCTGAGGTCCTCCCGGCCGCGCGGGCCCTTCGACGCGCGGCAGCACAGCCTCCGGCTGCGGATCGCCCGGCTGGGACTCGCCATCGCGTTGCTCGCCGCCGGGGTCAAACTCGTCCAGGTCCAGACCTTCGAGGCCGCTGCCCTGTCCGAGCAGTCGTTGCGGCAACGCGAGGTCTCCCAGCGCATCCACGCCGAGCGCGGCGCGATCTACGACAGGGAGGGCAACCCGCTGGCGCTCAGCGGGGAGGCGCGGATGCTCACCGCGAGCCCGAACCAGATCGAGACCGACCGGGAGGAGCTGGGGGAGGACCCCGCCGAGTACAAGCGGACCATGGCCGCCTTCATCAAGGACGCGCTCGGGGACGCCGTCGACGAGGACACCCTGCGCGAGGCGTTGTCCCGGGACGCCCGGTTCACCTACCTCACCAGCAGGCCCATCGAACCGAGCAAGGCCGACGAGATCACCGCCGAGTACCCCGAGATCGCCACCGAGTACCGGGCGACCAGGACCTACCCGGGCGGGCACCTGGCCTCCAACATCCTGGGATTCGCCAACTGGCGCCTCGACCAGGACGAGCCGAGGGTGCTGGGCATGGCGCACCTGGAGAACTCGGAGAACACCCTGCTCGCCGGCCGCGACGGCGAACGCATCCTGAGCCTCGACCGGGCCAGGAACATCACCATCCCCGGGTCGACCCGCGTCATCGAGGAGGCCACCCCGGGCTCCAGCCTGGCGCTCACCCTCGACTCCGACCTCCAGTACGTGTTGCAGGACGAACTCGCCTCCTACGTCGCCGAGACCGGGGCCGAGAGCGGCAGCGCCGTCGTGCTGGACGCCAGGACGGCCGAGGTCTACGCCCTGGCGAACGACGTCAGCTTCGACCCCAACGACACCAGCGGCGCCACCCGGGACGAGATGGGCAACCCGGCGGTCACCCACGCCTTCGAACCCGGCTCGGTCGCCAAGGTGGTGGCCGCCGCCGGGGCCATCGAGGACGGCCACCTGCGTCCGGACAGCGTGCTCGACGTTCCGGGGAGCATCCAGGTCGCCGACCGGGTGATCAGGGACGCCTGGTCGCACAACGTCGAGCGGATGACGCTGACCGGGGTGCTGGCGCGTTCCTCCAACGTGGGAACCCTCATGGTGGCCGACCAGCTCGGCAGGGAACGGTTCGCCGAGATGCTCGGCCGCTTCGGCCTGGGAGAGCGTACCGGAGTCGGTCTTCCGGGGGAGAGCGCCGGTTATGTCCCCCCGCTCAACCAGTGGTCCGGCAGCACCTTCGGCAACCTGCCCATCGGCCAGGGCCTCAGTGTGACCGTGTTGCAGATGGCCGGCATGTACCAGGCGATCGCCAACGACGGGGTGCGGGTGCCGCCGAGGATCATCCAGGCGGAGATCTCCCCGGACGGCGAGCGACTCGACCGGCCCCGGCCGGAGGGGGTGCGGGTGGTCAGCCCGGAGACGGCCCGCACGGTCCGCGACATGCTGCGGGCGGTGGTCCAGGACGCCCCGGGGCAACGGGGGACCGGCACGGCGGCCGCGCTCCCCGGCTACCAGATCGCCGGCAAGACGGGCACCGCGCAGCAGATCGACCCCGAGTGCGGCTGCTACAGCCGGGAGGACCACTGGATCACCTTCGCGGGCATGGTGCCGGCCGAGGACCCCCAGTTCGTGGTGGCGGTCATGCTCAACCGGTTGGGCACCGAGCACAGCAGTTCGTCCGCGGCGCTGTTCCGGGAGATCGCCTCCTACCTGACCCAGCGGTACGAGATCCCCCTGTCGGAGGAGCCCAGTCCCGTGGCCGAGCTGACGCTGCGCTGAACCGCGGCGACGGCGCGCACCCGCCGGGTGGACCCGGGACCCCCCTCGGGGTTCCCGGTCCCGACGGGCGGATCCTGCCATCTGGCGGGAAGATCCAGGAGAGGAGCCGTGTGTCAAGGGGCCGGTGGCCCGTCGGTAGCCTTTCGCCCGTGTCCGTCCTCTCCAATCCGAAAGCAGCCATGGCCTCGTTGCGACCACATCGAGTAGAGCCGAGGTCAGTTGCCGAGCTCGCCAGTCTGGTGGCGGCCCGCCCACTGGCCGAGACGGGTACACCGTCCACTGCGGACACCGCTGCCGCGGTCGTCACCGGGGCCACCCTGCGCGCGCAGGAGGCCCGGCCCGGGGATCTCTTCGCCGCGCTGCCCGGCGGCCGGGCGCACGGCGCCGACTTCGCCGGCCAGGCGGTGGCTGCCGGCGCGGTCGCCATCCTGACCGACGAGGAGGGCGCCGGCCGCGCCACCGCCGCCGGCGGCTCCGTGCCGGTGCTGGTGCACCCCGACCCCCGGTCCGCGCTGGGCCCGCTCGCCGCCAGCATCTACGGCGACCCCTCCCAGTCCCTCCAGGTGATCGGCGTCACCGGCACGGCCGGGAAGACGACCACGACCTACCTGCTGGACGCGGGCCTGCGGGCGGCGGGGCTGACGACCGGCCTGGTGGGCACCGTCGAGACCCGTGTCGCCGGGGAACGGCTCGGCAGCGCCTTCACCACCCCCGAGGCCCCCGACCTCCAGGCGCTGTTCGCCGTGATGCTCGAACGCGGCGTCCGGTCGGTCTCGATGGAGGTCTCCAGCCACGCCCTCAGCCTCGGCCGGGTCGCCGGCACCCACTTCGCGGTCGGCGCGTTCACGAACCTCTCCCAGGACCACCTCGACTTCCACCCCGACCTGGAGCACTACTTCGCGGCCAAGGCGAAGCTGTTCGACGGCAGGGCGCGCCGCGAGGTCGTCTGCGTGGACGGCCCCTGGGGTGCCCGCCTGGTCCGGGACGGCACGGTGACCGTGTCGACCGGCGCCGGAGCGGCCACCTGGACGGCACGCGACGTGGAGGCGATGCCCAGCGGGGAACAGCGGTTCGAGGCCGTCGGCCCGGAGGGGATCGTCGCCAGGGTCTGGCTCCGCCTCCCCGGCTCATTCAACATCGCCAACGCACTGGTCGCCGCCGCGTGCCTCCACGAGGCCGGGGTACCCGTCGACGCCATCGAACGCGGCCTCGCCGCCGTCGACGTGCCCGGGCGCATGGAACGGGTCGCCCTCGGCCAGCCCTTCGTCGCCATGGTCGACTACTCGCACAAGCCGGCGGCGGTGGCCGCGATGCTCGACGCCGTCCGGGCCCAGACCCGGGGCCGGGTGATCACGGTCCTGGGCTGCGGCGGGGACCGGGACACCGGGAAGCGCCCCGCCATGGGCGAGACCGCCGCGCGGGGCAGCGACCTGCTGATCATCACCGACGACAACCCGCGCAGCGAGGACCCGGCCTCCATCCGCGCGGAGATGCTGCGGGGCGCCTACGACGTCCCCGACGTGCAGCGCGGGGACATCGTCGAGATCGGCGACCGTCGCGACGCCATCGTCGAGGCGGTCAGGCGGGCCGCCCCCGGCGACGTGCTCGTCGTGGCCGGCAAGGGCCACGAGACGGGGCAGGACGTCGCCGGCGTCGTCCACCCGTTCTCCGACCGGGAAGTACTCGCGGAGGCCATCGAGGCCCGCGCTGTTGAGGAGGCACGGTGATCAGGCTCAGCCTGGCTGAGATCGCCAGGGCCGTCGGTGGACGGCCGCACGGCTGCGAGGGCTCGGTCGAGGTGACCGGGTCGGTGGAGTTCGACTCCAGGAAGGTCGGGCCAGGCGGCCTGTTCGTGGCGCTGCCCGGGGAACGGGTCGACGGCCACGACTTCGCCGCGCGAGCCGTGAGCCAGGGAGCGGTGGCCGTACTGGCGGCCCACGAGGTCGACGCCCCCGCCATCATCGTCCCGCCGGTCGCCGCGGGCTCCGGCCCGAGCGGCAACCCCATGGTGCTGGCCGCGGACGTCGCGGGGGAGGGCGCGGCGGTCCTCGCCGCCCTGGCCGCCCTGGCCAGGGACGTCACCGACCGGCTGACGGCACCCGGTCGACCCGAGGGGAACCTGACGGTGGTGGGGATCACCGGGTCCTCCGGCAAGACCTCCACCAAGGACCTGGTGGCCCAGGTCCTGGGACCCCTCGGCCCGACCGTGGCGCCGCCCGGCTCGTTCAACAACGAGATCGGCCACCCCTGGACCGTGCTGCGCGCCGACGAGCGCACCCGGCACCTCGTCCTGGAGCTGTCGGCCCGGGGCGAGGGGCACATCGCGGCCCTGTGCGAGGCCGCCCCGCCCCGGATCGGGGTCGTGCTCAACGTGGGCAGCGCCCACCTCGGCGAGTTCGGCTCCCGGGAGGCGGTGGCCAGGGCCAAGGGAGAGCTGCCCGCCGCGTTGCCGTCCGCCGCCGAGGGTGGCGTCGCCGTGCTCAACGCCGACGACCCCCTGGTGGCGGCGATGGCGGAGCGGACGACCGCCCGGGTCGTCCGGGTCGGGCTCGCGCCCTCCGCCGACGTCCGGGCGGAGGACGTGGTCCTCGACGACCAGGCCAGGGCCAGCTTCCGGCTGGTGACACCGCGCGGATCGGCACCGGTGCGCCTCGGCCTGCACGGAGCCCACCAGGTCGGCAACGCCCTGGCCGCCGCGGCCGTCGCCCTCGAGTGCGGAGCCGAGGTCACCGACGTCGCGGCCTCGCTGTCCTCGGCGGTCCGCCGGTCCCGAGGCGGATGGAGGTCACCGACCGCGCCGACGGGGTGACCGTCGTCAACGACTCCTACAACGCCAACCCGGAATCGGTCCGGGCGGCATTGAAGACCCTCGCCACCATGGCGCGGGACGCCCCCGCCGGTCGACGTCGCAGCTGGGCCGTGCTGGGGCCGATGGGCGAGCTGGGCGAGGACTCCACCACCGCGCACGACGAGATCGGCCGGTTGGCGGTGCGGCTGGACATCAGCCGCCTGGTTGTAGTCGGTGAGGAGGCCCGCCCCATGTACCAGGGCGCGTGCCTGGAAGGTTCCTGGGGCGAGGAGGCGGTACTGGTGCCCGACGTCGGATCGGCGGCGCGGCTCCTGGAGGAGGAGCTGCGGCCGGGTGACGTGGTCCTGGTGAAGGCGTCGAAGGTCGCCGAGCTGTGGCGGGTCGCCGAGAGCCTGCTGGCCGGTGAGCGTGGCGGCGCCGCGGGAGGTGCCGCGTGAGAGCGATCCTCATCGCGGCCGCCGTCGCGCTGGCCGTCTCCATCCTCCTCACCCCCTACCTGATCCGGCTGTTCTCCAAGCAGGGCTTCGGCCAGGAGATCCGGGAGGAGGGCCCGCAGAGCCACCAGAGCAAGCGCGGCACGCCCACCATGGGTGGCGTCGCGATCCTCGTGGCCATCTGGGCCGGGTACTTCGTCACCCACCTGACGGTCGGCGACGGCCCCACCGCGTCCGGTCTGATCGTCCTGCTGCTCACCTCGGTCCTCGGACTCGTCGGGTTCCTCGACGACTTCCTCAAGATCCGCAAGCAGCGCAACCTCGGTCTCAACAAGACGGCGAAGCTGGTCGGGCAGTTCGTCGCGGCCATCTCCTTCGCCGTGCTGGCCGTCAACTTCCCCAACTCGGACGGGCTGACCCCGGCGTCGACCCACCTGTCGTTCCTGCGCGACTTCGCCGCCATCTCCTTCGGCGTCGTCGGGTTCATCGTGTTCTGCAACCTGGCCGTCATGGCCTGGTCCAACGCGGTGAACCTCACCGACGGCCTCGACGGTCTCGCGGGTGGCACGGCGGCGATGGTGTTGGCCAGCTACGTGCTGATCACCTTCTGGCAGTTCCGCTACGACTGCGGGCTGCGGGACACCGCGGGCTGCTACGCCGTCCGTGACCCGCTGGACCTCTCGATCCTCGCCGCCGCGGCGATGGCGGGCTGCATCGGCTTCCTGTGGTGGAACGCCGCGCCCGCGAAGATCTTCATGGGCGACACCGGGTCGCTGGCCCTCGGTGGTCTGCTCGCCGGTCTGTCCATCACCACCAAGACCGAACTCCTCATGGTCATCATCGGTGGTGTGTTCGTCGTCGAGGCGGCCTCGGTCAGCCTCCAGGTGCTGGTCTTCCGGACGACGAAGAAACGGATCTTCCGAATGGCCCCGTTCCACCACCACTTCGAACTGGGAGGTTGGGCGGAGACCACCGTCATCATCCGGTTCTGGCTGATGGCGGGGGTGACCTGCCTGTTCGGGCTCGGCGTGTTCTACAGCGACTGGGCCGTGGAGTTCGGTCTCACCCCTTAGCCGGGCAGGTGAGACCCGAGACCGTTCGAGGAAGTGGGAGAGGCAGTGGACGCAACCGCCCTCGCCGGGAGGCGCGTGCTGGTGACCGGAGCCGGGGTCTCCGGGGTGTCGGCGGCCAGGGCGCTGGTGGCGGTCGGGGCCGAGGTGACGGTGGCGGACGGGTCGGAGCGGCGGTTGGCCGAGCTCGACCTCCCCGGGGTCGACACCCTGGCGGGCGCCGCCCGGCCACCCGAGGGGACCGAGCTCGTCGTCACCAGCCCCGGGTGGCGGCCCGACAGCCCACTGCTGACCGCGGCGGCCGCCGAGGGCATCGAGGTCGTCGGCGAGGTGGAACTCGCCTGGTGGATCGACCAGGCCAGGCCGGCCGGCCCGGCGACCTGGCTCGCGGTGACGGGGACCAACGGCAAGACCACCACCGTGGGCATGCTGGAGGCGATGCTGCGGGCCGCCGGGATCGACGCCGTCGCCTGCGGGAACGTCGGACTCCCGGTGGTGGACGCCGTGCTGGCCGGCCACCGGGTCCTCGCCGTCGAGCTGTCCAGCTTCCAACTCCACTGGTCGCCCTCGGTGCGGCCGGCGGCGGGGGCCGTGCTCAACATCGCCGAGGACCACCTCGACTGGCACGGGTCCCTCGCCGCCTACATGGCGGCCAAGGCGCGACTGCTCACCGGTGACGTCGCGATCGCCGGCGTGGACAACGAGCGCGCCGCGCGGATGCTCGCCGAGTCCCCCGCCCGCCGCCGTGTCGCCGCGCGGCTGGGGGAACCCGCGCCCGGCGAGTTCGGGGTGTCGCGAGGGCGCCTGGTCGACCGAGCCTTCGCCGCCAGCCCGGACGCGACCGCCGCCGAACAGGGACCGGGACCCGACGACGGCGAGGGCTCCGGCACCGTGGTGCTGGCCGAGGTCGAGGACGTCCACCCCTCGGGGCCGCCCGGTGTCACCGACGCGTTGGTGGCCGCCGCGCTGGCCAGGGCGCACGGTCTCGCCCCGGCGGCCGTGCGCGCCGGCCTTCGGGAGTTCCAGCCGGGGGCGCACCGCTCGGTGGTGGTGGCCAGGGTCGCCGGGCTTACCTTCGTCGACGACTCCAAGGCCACCAACCCGCACGCGGCCGCGGCCTCGCTCCTCGGGCACGACCGCGTGGTGTGGTTGGCCGGCGGTCTGCTCAAGGGCGCGTCCGTCGACGACCTGGTCCGGGAGGCCCGGACCAGGCTGGCCGGCGTGGTGCTCTTCGGCGCGGATCGCGACGTCTTCGCGGCGGCCCTCGCACGACACGCGCCCGAGGTCCCGGTTCGTACCGTCCTTTCGGGTGACGATAGTGCGATGGCGCGGGTGGTGACGGTGGCCAGGGAACTGGCCGGCGACGAGGAGACCGTGGTGCTGCTGGCTCCCGCGGCGGCCTCGATGGACATGTTCACCGACTACCGGCAGCGGGGTGACCGCTTCGTCGAGGCGGTGGAGTCCCTCGTCGCCGGGGAACCCGCCGGTGATCCGGGCCGGCCGGGACGGGCACCCGCCGCTGGAGGCGGTGGCGCCGGGCGGCGAGGGGCGCGGTGAGCACCACCACCACCGGCGGACGGGCGAAGTCGACGCGGTCCATCGACCGGCTCAGCGGCTTCGCGCTGCTCCGCAGCCTGTGGAGCGCGTGGCTGACCCGCCCGTTGACGTCGTTCCACCTGGTCCTGGCGGTCTTCGGGCTGCTCACCGCGTTCGGTCTCGTGATGGTGCTCTCCGCCTCCGCGCAGGACTCCATCCAGACCTACGGCTCCCCGTACCGGATCTTCCTCTCCCAGCTCGGGTACGTCGCCGTCGGGCTGGTGCTGTTCTACCTGGCCCTGAGGACCCCGCCCCGGCTCATCCGGCAGGTCAGCCTGCCGCTGCTGGTCATGTGCGTCGTCCTGCTGGTGCTGGTGCTCACCCCGCTCGGCTCCACCGGGGGCGGGGCGCAGAGCTGGTTCCGGCTCGGTCCCGTCGGGTTCCAGCCCGTCGAGGCCGCCAAGGTCGCCTTCGGCCTGTGGGGCGCCCACGTGTTGGCCACCAAACGCGCCATGCTCAGCCAGTGGCGGCACGTCCTGGTGCCGGTGGTCCCGGTGGCCCTGGTGATGTTCGCCCTCGTCATGCTCCAGCCCGACCTCGGCAGCACCGTCACGCTCGGAATCGTGCTGATGGGACTGCTCTGGTTCGCCGGTGCGTCGATGCGGCTGTTCGCCATCCTGGTGCTGGCCTTCGTCAGCGGGGCGATCGTGCTGGCACTCACGGCGGGCTACCGGCTGGCCAGGATCACCTCGTTCCTCGGCGACGGCGACGACCACCTCGACGCCGGGTACCAGGCGCGCCAGGCGTTGTACGCGTTGGCGGACGGCGGGCTCTTCGGCCAGGGACTCGGGCAGGGCAGCACCAAGTGGTCCTACCTGCCGATGGTGCACAACGACTTCATCTTCGCCGTGGTCGGGGAGGAACTCGGGTTCGTCGGAGCGGTGCTGCTGCTGTGCCTGTTCGGCACCCTCGGCTACGTGGGACTGCGCATCGCGGCCCGCAACACCGACCCGTGGATGCGCCTGGTGGCCAGTTCCCTGACCGTGTGGCTGGTGGGGCAGGCCGCGATCAACGTGGGCTACGTCGTCGGTCTCCTCCCCGTGACGGGGCTCCCCCTCCCGATGATCTCCTCGGGGGGCAGTGCGACGGTGACGACCATGGTCGTGTTCGGCATACTGGCCAACCTGGCCCGGCACGAACCGGAGGCCGTCGCCGCGTTGCGGGCCCAGCGCAGCACCCGGGTGAGCCGGTGGCTCCGGCTCCCCCTGCCCGACCCCTACCGGCCCCCCGCCGGTCGTCGCCGACCGGTCGGGCCGTCAGCCCCACCCCGGCGGACCGGCCAGAACACCGCGGCCCGGCGCGGCGGCGGCGCCCGGCCACGGCGGGCCGCCGGCGGGTCAACCCGGCGAGGAGCACCGGAGGCGGACCCCGGCAACGGGGACGCCGGTCGCCCTGACCGGGTCACCACCGGGCTGGGCGGAGGAGAACCGGACGAACGCCCGGCAACACCAGACGACGGACGACGCGAACACGACACACACGAGAAGGACGTGCGCCGGCGCACCACCGCGACCAGCAGGGCGCGGCGGTGGACGCGCACGTCGGACGAGGACACCGGAGCCGGTGAGGGCCCGGTCGGAACGGGGAGGTCATTGTTGAGCGGTCAGGGCGGTCCTGGTGGTCCAGAGATGCCTCCGTACGGGGCCGGTGACCGGCGGCCCGGACACCACCCGGGGGCGGAACCGGCCCGCGCCGGGCTGTGCGTGGTGGTGGCCGGCGGCGGCACCGCCGGCCACATCGAGCCGGCGCTGGCGTTAGCGGACGCCGTCCGGCGCCTCGACCCGACGGCACGGGTCGTGGCCCTGGGCACCGAACGAGGACTCGAGAACAAGATCATCCCCGCGCGGGGGTACCCGCTCGAGCTCATCCCCCCGGTGCCGATGCCCCGCAAGCCCAGCCCGGACATGCTGAAGCTCCCCCTGCGCGTCCGGGACTCGGTGCGGCGCACCAAGGAGGTGCTCACCCGGGTCGGGGCCAACGTCGTCGTCGGCTTCGGGGGTTACGTCTCGCTGCCCGCCTACCTGGCGGCACGCGGACGCGTCCCCATCGTCGTCCACGAGGCCAACGCCCGTTCCGGCCTGGCGAACAAGGTCGGCGCCCGGTTCGCGACCAAGATCGCGGCGGCGGTCCCGGGCAGCGGCCTGCCCAACGCCGAGGTGGTCGGCATCCCGCTGCGCGAGTCCATCACGTCCCTCGACAGGGCGGCGCTGCGCGCCCACGCCCGGCAGCACTTCGGGCTGCACCCCACCGCTCCCACCCTGCTGGTCACCGGTGGCTCGCAGGGGGCGCGGTCGCTGAACACCGCCGTGGCCGGGGCCGCGGGGGAACTGGCCAGGGCCGGGATCGGCGTCCTGCACGCGTACGGCCAGAAGAACACCCTGGCGGTGCAGTCGGTGCCCGGCGCCGCGCCCTACGTGGCCGTCCCCTACCTGGAGCGCATGGACCTGGCGCTGGCCGCGGCCGACATGGTGCTCTGCCGCTCCGGCGCCATGACCGTCGCCGAGATCTCCGCGGTGGGCCTGCCCGCCGTCTTCGTCCCCCTGCCGCACGGCAACGGCGAGCAGGCGCTCAACGCCCGGCCCCTGGTGGACGCTGGCGGGGGACTCCTCGTCGCCGACGAGGACCTCACGAGCCAGAAGGTGGCCGAGACCGTCGTCCCGCTGTTGCTCGACGGCCACCGGCTCGCCACGATGTCGAGTGCGGCGCAGGGCTTCGGCCACCGGGAAGCCGCCGTGAAGCTGGCCAACATGGTGCTGGAGGTGGCACGCCGGTGACGGGCGGAGGCAGGGACGGGCGGCAGGACCCGACCCGGGAGGGGGGACCGCTGTCCCGGGTGCACCTCGTCGGGATCGGCGGGGCCGGGATGAGCGGTATCGCGCGCATCCTGCTGGCCAGGGGCGCGGAGGTGTCCGGCTCGGACGCCAGGGACTCGCGGACGGTGCTGGCGCTGCGCGCGCAGGGAGCACGGGTCGGCGTGGGCCACGACGCCGCCCACCTCGACCAGTTCGAGGCGGACCCGACGGCCGTGGTCGTCTCCACGGCGATCCGGGAGGACAACCCGGAGCTGGCGGAGGCCCGCCGCCGCGGCCTGCGCGTCGTCCGGCGGGCGGAGGCGCTGGCCGAGCTGATGCGCGGTCACCGGGTGGTGTGCGTGGCGGGCACGCACGGCAAGACCTCCACCACCTCGATGCTCACCGTCGCCCTGCAACGGTGCCGCGTCGACCCGTCCTTCGCCATCGGGGGCGACCTCAACGAGTCGGGCGCGAACGCCCACCACGGCACCGGCGGGATCTTCGTCGCCGAGGCGGACGAGAGTGACGGGTCGTTCCTGGTGTTCGAGCCGTCGGTGGCGGTCGTGACCAACGTGGAGGCCGACCACCTCGACCACCACGGGACCGAGGCCGCCTACGTCGCGGTCTTCGACGAGTTCGTCGACCGCATCCCCGCCGACGGGGTCCTCATCGTCTGCCAGGACGACCCCGGCGCCGCGGCGCTCGGGGACCGCGCGGCGGCCAGGGGGGTCCGGGTCCGCCGTTACGGGTCCGCCGTGACGGCCCCAGGCGATGCCAGGATCCTGGGCCACCGCCCGGACGAGGTGGGCGGGGTGACCACCGTGGAGGTCCTGGGTGACACCGCCGGTGCCCCGGCCACCCCGGCCGGCGGGGACGGCGCGGCCGCCGACGGCGGTCAGGTCGGTCCGGAGGGGCCGGCGGAGCCGGCGGGCCGCCGCCTGGACGTCCGGTTGGCCGTCCCCGGGGAGCACATGGGGTCCAACGCGGTCGCCGCGCTCCTCGCCGGGATGGAGGCCGGTGGCCCGGAGGAGGACCTGCTGGCGGGGCTGGCCGGGTTCCGGGGGGTGCGCCGCAGGTTCGAGTTCAAGGGCGAGAGCGCCGGGGTCCGCGTCTACGACGACTACGCCCACCACCCCACCGAGGTGCGCGCGCAGCTGGAGGCGGTGCGGGGCGTGGCGGGCCAGGGCCGGCTCGTCGTCGTCTTCCAGCCACACCTGTACTCCAGGACCGAGCGGTTCGCACCCGAGTTCGGGACCGCGCTCGGTCTGGCCGACGAGGTGTTCGTCCTCGACGTGTTCGGCGCGAGGGAGGAACCCAGGCCCGGGGTGACCGGCGCGCTGATCGCCGAGGCCGTGCCCCTCCCACCGGAACACGTCCACTACGAACCCTCGTTCGACCGGGTGCCGGCGCAGGTGGCGAACCTCACGCGTCCGGGCGACCTGGTGATCACGATGGGCGCCGGCGACGTCACGATGCTCGGCCCCGAGGTGATCGACGCGCTCAGGCTGGGCGGCGCGGGAACGGACCGGTAGTGGCGGCGGCGGGTGGGCGCGGCGGGCGGGGGAGCGGTTCCGCCCGCGGCAGGGGCGGCACGAGCACGCGGCGGCCGCGTGACCGGCGCGGCGGGCGGTCCGAGACCACCCGCCGCCACGTGCCCCGCCGTCCCGGCACGCGCCGGAACGCCACCCGTCGCCCCCGTCGCCGCCTCCGGCTCCGGAGCCTGCTGACCCCGCGGGGGCTGGCGATCGTGTTGCTGCTCGGCCTGACCTCCGCGGCCGTGCTGCTGTACACCCCGGTGCTGCCCCTGCGGACCGTCGAGGTGGAGGGGCTGGACGAACTCACCCGGCAGGAGGTCCTCGCGGCGGCCGCCATCGAGTCCGACGTCCCGATCCTGCGGCTGGACACCAGCGGGATCGAGGCGCGGATCGGGGACATCCCCCGGGTCGCGGAGGTGTCCGTGCGCCGGTCCTGGCCGGACACGGCCGTGATCTCGGTGACGGAGCGCGCACCCGAGGCCGTGGTGCGGCAGGACGACGGCCTCTGGCTGGTGGATCGCACCGGGCGTCCCTACGCGCGGGTCGCCGACCAGCCCGCGGAGGTGCCCGTCCTCGACGTGGCGAACCCCGGGGTGGGTGACGAGCCGACGTTGGCTGGCCTCCGGGTGCTGGAGACGCTGCCCCCCGAGGTCGCTCGCGAGGTGCTCGCCGTGGCCGTTCCCACCGCCACCGACATCCGGCTCCGGCTCAGCCTGGGCCGGGAGGCGCGCTGGGGCGACACCCGGGACTCCGAGCGGAAGGCCGCGACCCTGGCCGCGCTGCTGACCCAGGACGGCGAGGTCTACGACGTTCGCGCCCCGGAGCTCCCGACGGTCAGCTGACCCCCTTGCCGCCCCCGCGGCGCCGTGCGACGGCGGTGGGCCCAGGCGCCGAGGGGAGACGAGAATCGGTGCGTCAGGATGACGATCACCACCCGACGCGGAAGGATCAGCACATGGTCAAGCTCGGATACAAGGCGTCCGCGGAACAGTTCGGCCCCCGACAGCTGCTGGAGTTCGGGGTGCTCGCCGAGCAGGCTGGTTTCGACAGCGTCATGGTCAGCGATCACTTCCAACCCTGGAAGCACACCGACGGCCACGCCCCCTACTCCTTCGCCTGGCTGGGCGCGCTCGGCGAACGCACATCGCGGATCACGATCGGTACCAGCGTCCTGACGCCGACCTTCCGCTACCACCCCTCGGTCGTCGCGCAGGCCGTCGCCACGCTAGGGGTCCTGTTCCCGGGCCGGGTACTGCTCGGGGTCGGGACGGGGGAGTCCCTCAACGAGGTGCCGGCGACGGCGATGGAGTGGCCCGAGTACCGCGAACGGCTGGGGCGGTTCCGCGAGGCCGTCGACCTCATCGAGAAGCTGTGGCGCGAGGACTTCGTCACCTACGAGGGCGAGTACTACCAGACCTCCAACGCGACGATCTACGACAAGCCCGACGCGCCCCTGCCCGTCTACCTCGCCGCCGGCGGGCCCAGGATGGCCCGGTACGCCGGCCGCACCGCCCAGGGCATGATCTGCACCAGTGGCAAGGGCGAGGAGCTGTACCGCGACTCGCTGCTGCCCGCCCTCGTGGAGGGCGCCGTCAAGGCCAGCCGGGACCCCCGGGACATCGAGCGGATGATCGAGGTGAAGGTCTCCTTCGACACCGACCACGAGCGGGCGCTGTCGGACACCAGGAACTGGGCCGCGCTCGGCCTGCCCGCCGAGTCCAAGGTCGGCGTCGAGGACCCCCGGGAGATGGAGCGGCTCGCCGACTCGCTCACCACCGAGGAGGCGGCGAAGCGCTGGATCGTCTCCAGCGACGCCGACGAGCACGTCGAGATGATCCGCCGCTATGTCGACCTCGGGTTCACGCACCTGGTGTTCCACGCCCCCGGCGATGACCAGGCACGGTTCATGGAGCTCTACGCGGAGCGGGTGCTGCCCCGGCTGCGGGACCTGACCCCCGGGCCCCTCCCGGCGCCGGCCAGCGACTGATGGAGCCGGCGACCGGGATCCCCACCAGGCCACGTGGCCGGGACCCCGGCCGACAGGACCCGGGGACGGCAGGACGGCCCCGGTCGCGCGCCGGGACACGATGAGGAGGGTGTGATGGCCGAGGCCCTGCTCGGTGTCGACCTGGGCACGAGTGGCGTGAAGGCACTGGTGGTCGCGCTGGACGGCGCGGTGCTCGGCGAGGCGGTCGTCGAGTACCCCGTCCGACGGCCCGCCCCCGGTGCCGCCGAGGGGGACCCCGAGGAGTGGTGGCGGGCGACCGCGACGGCAGTCCGGAGCGCGGTGAGCCGCGCGGGCCCCGGCACGCGCGTCCTCGGGGTCGGCCTGGCCGGCCAGATGCACGGCGTGGTGCTCACCGGGCCCGGCGGCCGCCCCACCCGACCGGCGGTCCTCTGGCCGGACCAGCGGGCGCTGTCAGTGCTGGACCGGTGGAACGAACTGCCCACCTCGCTCCGGGTGCGGCTCGCCAACCCGGTGGTACCCGGCATGGCCGGTCCGCTGGTGGACTGGCTCACGACGGTGGAACCCGACGCGGTCGCGGCCGCCGAGTGGGTGCTGTCCCCCAAGGACTGGCTGCGGCTGCGGATGGTGGGTCGGGCGGCCACCGACCCGTCCGACGCGTCCGCGACCCTGCTCTGGGACATCCCCGCCGACCGGTGGTGCGAGGCAGTCCTGCGCGCGCAGGACCTCCGGGAGGATCTGCTACCCCTGGTGTCGCGTTCGGCCGAGATCGCCGGGGAGCTCGGTGCCGAGGTCGCGGACGAACTCGGCCTGCGGGCCGGAACCCCGGTCGCGGTCGGCGCGGCCGACACCGCCGCCGGGCTGTTGGCCACCGGGCCCGCCCCAGGGGAGGTGCAGCTCACCGTCGGCACCGGAGCCCAGCTGGTGCGCCTGGTCGACGACACCTCACCCGCCTCGGAGGACGCCGTCGGTGCCGGCCGGCCGGTGGTCCACCGCTACCGCCGGGCGGAGGACACCGGCTGGTACTGGATGGCCGCCGTCCAGAACGCCGGGCTCGCCCTCGACTGGGTGCGCGCGGTGGTGCGGGCCGACCGGGAGGAACTGGCCGACGCCGCGCGCCACGGTTCCAGCGGCGGGGTCCTCTTCGTCCCTCACCTGACCGGGGAGCGCACCCCGCTGGTCGACCCCACCGCCACGGCCTCCCTGCGCGGTCTCCGACTGGACCACGACCGGCGGACCGTGCTGACCGCCGCCATCGAGGGCGTCGCCTTCGCGGTGCGCCACGCCGCCGGGGAGCTGCCCGGGCCGGCTCCGGACGCCCTGCGGCTGACGGGCGGGGGGCTCACCGAACCGGCGGTGCGGCAACTGGTCGCCGACGTGCTCGGCGTGCCCCTGCGGCCCGTCGAGGTGCGCAGCGCCGCCGCCGTCGGAGCGGCCCACCTCGCCGCCGGGGCACTCGGTCTGCCGTCACCCCCGGTGGCGGAGTCCGTGGGGGAGACCGTGCTCCCCGGCCCCCGGGCCGAGGAGCTCGCCGAGGGCTTCGCCCGGTACCGGGAGGCCGTCGAGCCTCCCGACGAGGACGATCACCACCACTGACGCCGGAGGACGTCGGCGTTCCGGGTGGCGAGCGGTGGTCTGGGGTGGACCTCGGCGCCGTACCCCGGGCCCGTCGGCGACGACCGGCGGGCCGGCGACCACGGGAGGGGAGTCGAGCGGGCCGTTCGGGCCGGCGGGCCCGGCTGGGTCCGAGGTGGACCGGAGAACGCTCCGGTGCGTCCCCGGCCCGACCGTGCCATCGCCGGGCGGTGCGAACGGCGCACTTGCCCGCCGCCGGCCAGCACCGCCCTGGTAAATTGATCTTGGTCCTGCCGGTCCGCCGGCGATCCCGATGTCGGGAACCTGACCACGAACCGCCGGAACGTCCGTCACCTGGGCGGGAATCCCGGTTCCGACCAGAGTCCACGCCGCCGGGGTGGGCCGTGCCGGTGCCGGCGCGCGGACCACCGGACGGACACGGTGGACACCGTGGGCGGTGGCGCCGTGGGGCCCGCTCGGAGGGGAGACCCGACGAGGGCGCACCGCGCGGGTGGGAACCCGATACCATCGGCGCCAGACCGCGGGCGCTGACACGTCGGGTGCACATTCACCAGCGCGCACGGGGCACAGCGTGTGCCGCCGTGCGGCGTGGCTGCTGGACCACAGGCGTTACGGTGCCTAACGTCCGCAATCGAGACACGGGTTGACTGGACGAGGCGCACTCCCGGTTCCGCGCCGGGGTTTTCCGGTCCAGGACGACCAGGTCCTGGACGCGCTGGTCCTGGCCAGCGCAGCACTCGAAGCACGAGCCAGATCAGGAAGGCGGATCCGATGACGCCCCCGCACAACTACCTCGCGGTGATAAAGGTCGTCGGCATCGGTGGCGGCGGCGTCAACGCGGTCAACCGAATGATCGAGGTCGGGCTCAAGGGCGTCGAGTTCATCGCGGTCAACACGGACGCCCAGGCGCTGTTGATGTCCGATGCGGACGTCAAACTGGACATCGGGCGCGAGCTGACCAGAGGGCTGGGCGCCGGCGCGAACCCGGAGGTCGGCCACAAGGCCGCCGAGGACCACCGCGAGGAGATCGAGGAGGTCCTCAAGGGGGCCGACATGGTCTTCGTCACCGCCGGTGAGGGCGGTGGTACGGGAACGGGCGGCGCGCCCGTGGTCGCCTCGATCGCGCGGAAGCTGGGCGCTCTGACCATCGGTGTGGTCACGCGGCCGTTCTCCTTCGAGGGCAACCGCCGGGGCAAGCAGGCCGAACAGGGCATCCAGGAACTCCGCAACGAGTGCGACACGCTCATCGTCATCCCCAACGACCGGCTGTTGCAGCTCGGTGACATCGGCGTCAGCCTGATGGACGCCTTCCGGTCGGCTGACGAGGTGCTCCTCTCCGGTGTGCAGGGCATCACGGACCTGATCACCACCCCGGGCCTGATCAACCTCGACTTCGCCGACGTCAAGAGCGTGATGTCGGACGCGGGGAGCGCGTTGATGGGCATCGGCTCGGCGCGCGGGGAGGGCAGAGCGGTGCAGGCGGCGCAGAAGGCCATCAACTCCCCGCTGCTGGAGGCGTCGATGGACGGCGCGCACGGTGTGCTGCTCTCGATCGCCGGTGGGTCGGACCTCGGTCTGTTCGAGATCAACGAGGCCGCGTCGCTGGTGCAGGAGTCGGCGCACCAGGACGCCAACATCATCTTCGGGACGGTGATCGACGACTCGCTCGGCGACGAGGTCCGGGTGACGGTGATCGCCGCCGGTTTCGACGGGGGCGTTCCCGCCCACAAGAGCCTGGAGCCCGCGCCGGTCACCTCCCGAAGTGCCGACCGGTCGGCACCCACCGGCGAGTCCGCGAGCACCTACCAGCCAGAGCCCGCGCAGCCGGCGCGGCCCAGTTCGCCTCCGGCGGTGGACCCGCCGCCCGCGCAGCCCCGGCTCACCCACGCCCACCCGACCGACCCGCCCCGCCCCGCCCCGGAGCCCTACCGGCCGCCCGCGTCCGCCGAGTCGGCGTTCCCGACCGGTCAGCCGGGCATCGGTGGGGTCGGTGAGCAGCAGCACCCCCACGTCCAGTCCGGGGGAGCGGAAGGGCTCCGGCCGGCCTTCCCCAACCGGGGTCTCGGTGGCGGTAGCTCCCTGCCGGGGCGGGCCGTACCCGTGGCCGACGACGCCGAGGACGACGAGGTCGACATCCCACCGTTCATGAGGCGGTGACGACGGGCCAGCACCAACGGCCGCCCCCCGGTCCAAGCCGGGGGGCGGCCGTTTCGCTGTTCGCGGGGCGGGTTGGTCGCCGTTGGCGGGACTCCCGCGTCCGGGCCACCCCGGCTCTTCCTAAGATCACTCTCGACAGTGCGACACCCGGGCGAAGGGAAGACCGACACGTGCGCGTCCGCCGCATCGTGACCACCAGGGAGGGCGGTCGCTCCTCCGGTCCCTACCAGGCCTTCAACCTGGGGGACCACGTCGGTGACGACCCCGCCGCCGTCGCGGCGAACCGCCGGCGCCTCGCCGACGAGCTCGGGCTGCCCCCGGACCGCCTGGTGTGGATGGAACAGGTGCACGGCCGCGGCGTGACGACCGTGGACGGCCCGCGCGCGGAGGCGGTGGAGGCCACCGACGCCCTGGTGACGGCCGAACCAGGGCTGGCACTGGTGGTGCTGGTGGCCGACTGCGTGCCGGTCCTGCTCGCCGACCCGGTCGCCGGGGTGGTGGCCGCGGTCCACGCGGGACGGATCGGTACCCGGGTCGGCGTGCTCCCGGCGACCCTGGCCGCGATGGAACGCGCCGGGGCGCGGGTGGGCGATGTCGAGGCGCTGTTGGGCCCGGCGGTGTGCGGGGACTGCTACGAGGTGCCGGAGGCGATGCGCGCCGACGTCGAGCGGCACGTTCCGGGTACGGCGTGCCGCACGCGCAGGGGAACTCCCGGTCTCGACCTCCGGGCGGGTCTACTGGGCCAACTGACCGAGGCCGGCGTGGGCCGGGTCGGCGCGGACCCCCGGTGCACGGTGGAGTCCCCGGAACTGTTCAGCCACCGACGGGGAGCCCCCACCGGGCGGTTCGCCGCGGTGACGTGGTTCGAACGGAGCTGACCGTGACCGAGGACCGCGCCAGCGAACTGGCGGAGCGACTGCGGACGGTGCGCCGTCGCCTGGCCGACGCCGAACGGGCGGCCGGCCGGGAGGCGGGTTCGGTGCGCCTGCTGGCCGTCACGAAGAACTTCCCGGCGGAGGACGTGGCTCTGTTGGCCGACCTCGGCCTCAGCGAGTTCGGGGAGAGCAGGGACCAGGAAGCCCGGCCCAAGATCGGACGGGTCGGCGAGCTGCGGCCCGCGCTCGACGTGAGCTGGCACATGGTCGGCCGGCTCCAGCGGAACAAGGCGCGGGCGGTAGCCCGGTGGGCGGACGTCGTGCACTCCGTGGACAGCCTCCGGCTCGTCGAGGCGTTGCGCGGCGGGGTACGGGCCGCCCTCGACGAGGGCCACCGGAGCCGGCCGCTGGACGTGCTGGTCCAGGTGAGTCTCGACGAGGATGCTGACCGTGGTGGTTGCCCACCCGGGCAAGTGACAATTCTCGCGGAATCCGTAGCCCAGGCGAGTGAACTGAGGCTGCGCGGAGTGATGGCTGTCGCGCCATTGGGTGGTAATCCCCTGACGGCGTTCCATAGTCTCGCTACCGTGTCCGATCAGATCCAGCGCCACCACCCAGGAGCCACCGAAGTCTCCGCCGGGATGAGTGGGGACATGGAACACGCCATCGCGGCGGGGTCAACCCTCGTGCGTGTCGGAACCGGTCTGCTGGGTACCCGGAAGTTAGCCTCGCCTTGAGGTTGACGGGGAAACCACGGCGGCCGGATGGCCGTCGAGTCGTGTGGTACGGGGGGAAGCTGAGGCCGACGGCCTGGCGGACCGGGAGGCGGGGAAGGGCTGTCCATGAGCGCGTTGCACAAGCTGAAGGCCTACTTCGGAATGGTCCCCACCGACGACTTGGAGGCGTACGACGAGTCGTCGTCTGGCTACCGGGACGGGTACCAAGATGGTGATGACTACGACTCCTACGGCGACCGGTCGGCTACTCGTGGCCGCCGCTCCAGCTCCTACCGCGGCGGTTACCGCCCCGCCGAGTTCGAGGACGACGACGAGGACTACACCGAGGGCGAGCAGCGCCCCTGGCCCCGGCGGCAGTGGTCGGGCGGGGACGCGCCGACCCGGGGAGCGCTGGCCGTGGATCCGCAACGGGAACCCGTTACCCGGATCCGCCCGGCGCCGGAGCCGGCGAGCAGCGTCATGAGCAGGATCACGACACTGCACCCGAAGACCTACAAGGAAGCCAGGACGATCGGGGAGCACTACCGTGACGGCACCCCGGTCATCATCAACCTCACCGAGATGGCCGACGCGGACGCGCAGCGTCTCGTGGACTTCGCCGCCGGCCTCGCGTTCGCGCTGCGCGGGTCGATCGACAAGGTCACGACGAAGGTGTTCTTGCTCTCACCGGCCAACGTCGACGTCACCGCCGAGCAGCGCAAGAAGCTCGCCGAGGGCGGGCTGTTTGGTCGCGGCTGACTAGTGGCAGAGTGAAGAGCGTGGATGCGGTCCGGATCGTCCTGTACTACGTGTTGTTCTTCTTCTGGCTGCTGCTGATGGCCAGGATCGTGGTCGAGCTCGTGCGGTCGTTCGCCCGCGAGTGGCGACCCAACGGAGGGGTTGCGGTCGCGCTGGAGACCATCTACACAGTGACAGACCCACCCGTTCGTGCGCTGCGTCGGCTCATCCCGACCGTTCGGATCGGCGGCGTGGGGCTGGACTTGTCGATTATGGTGCTACTGCTGGTTGTCTTCATCGCGATGCAACTGGTTGTGCCTTCCTAACAGGTTTCGACTGGAGCACACGGGGTTACGGGGAGCCCAGGTGCCGCAGAGTCGAGGAGTGCGTGAGGTGATCTGACCATGCCGTCTCTGACCCCCGCCGACGTTCACAACGTCGCGTTCAGCAAGCCCCCGATCGGTAAACGGGGCTACAACGAGGACGAGGTGGACGCCTTCCTCGACCTGGTTGAGTCCGAGCTCGCCAGGCTCATCGAGGAGAACAACGAGCTCCGCAACCAGGTCGAGCAGCTCGACCAGCAGCTCGACAACGCCAGGGCCGACCTGGAGGACGCCAGGGCGAACGCCGGGTCGGTGACCGCGGTCCGGCCGGTGGACGAACCGCGTCGGCTCTCGCCGGTCCCGCCGCCCACCCCGATGGAGCAGACCTCCCCGGGCGGCGACCACCACGTGCAGGCCGCCAAGGTGCTGGGACTCGCCCAGGAGATGGCCGACCGCCTGACCGGCGAGGCCAAGACCGAGGCCGACGGGATGCTCTCGGAGGCACGGGCCAAGTCCGAGCAGTTGCTCTCGGAGGCGCGCACGAAGGCCGACAGCATGATCAACGAGGCCAGGACCCGCGCGGAGACCATGGTGTCCGAGGCCAGGACCCGGTCCGAGACGCTGGAGCGGCAGGCCAGGGAGAAGGCGACCGGCCTGGAACGGGACGCCCAGCGCAAGCATGCCGAGGTGATGGGGAGCATCACCCAGGAGAAGAACAGCCTGGAGAAGCAGATCGAGGTGCTGCGCACCTTCGAACGTGAGTACCGGACCAGGTTGAAGACGATGCTGGACTCGCAGCTCCGCGAGCTGGAGGACCGGGGCTCGGCGGTGCCCGAGGGGCGGGCCAACCAGTCCGGCTACACCTTCGGCACGCGGGCGGAGGCCGGCTGACCGGAGTTCCCACGGCTGTGGGCTGACTGCCAGCTGTCCGCCGGGCGACCCCCGAGGGGTCGCCCGGCCGCCGGCTGTTCACTCCTTGCGGTGAAAACGGACCGTGATCAGTGCGCACTCGGTCGGGGTTCTCTCACTCCGGAGAGCGAGGACGAGCTCGCCGGGCAGGTGTGACGTCGCCGGCGGAGCGGGTCGGGCCAGCGGAGGGCATCCGTGCGCGTTCCCGCTCGCGACCCTCGCTATGCTGGTCGTCACAGGCACCGATCCGGCCATCACCGGGGAGCCTCCGGAAGAACGGCGCCGCCCCCTGGGACGGGAGCCAAGTAGAACCGGACGGGTGGGCCCGTCACAGCCCAGAAGAGAGGTCGTCGCGGCCGGTCGTACCGGCGACGGCGGCAAGCGGGGTGGTACCGCGGTGCGCCTGCGAGTGCGCGTCGTCCCCGTGGGGGCTGGAGTCCCTGAGACTCCGGTCCGTGCGCAGGACGCCAGCCACGACGCCCCAAGGAGCGACACCGATGGCCTACCCCCGGGTCCATCTCACCGGAACACCGCGATCCGAGGCCGACGGTTCGGCCGACGGGACCACGGCCGCCGACGAGCGGCGCGGCGTGCCGGCCCAGCCCTCCTTCCCCGACCTCGAACTCGCCGTCCTCGACTACTGGGCTGCCGACGGCACCTTCGCCGCCAGCGTCGAGGCGCGGCCGGCGGGCGAGAACGGGGCCAACGAGTACGTCTTCTACGACGGTCCGCCCTTCGCCAACGGTCTTCCGCACTACGGCCACCTGCTGACCGGCTACGTCAAGGACGTCGTTCCCCGCTACCGCACGATGCGCGGCAGCCGCGTCGAGCGCCGCTTCGGTTGGGACACCCACGGCCTGCCGGCCGAGCTGGAGGCCGAACGGCAGCTGGGCATCACCGACAAGTCGCAGATCGATGAGATGGGCGTGGCCGCCTTCAACGAGGCGTGCCGGTCCTCCGTGCTCCGCTACACCGACGAGTGGCGGTCCTACGTCACCAGGCAGGCCCGGTGGGTGGACTTCGACAACGACTACAAGACCCTCGACATCGGGTACATGGAGTCGGTGATCTGGGCCTTCAAGCAGCTCTGGGACAAGGGGCTGGTCTACGAGGGCTACCGGGTGCTCCCCTACTGCTGGCGGGACGAGACCCCGCTGTCCAACCACGAACTGCGGATGGACGACGACGTCTACCAGCGCCGCCAGGACCCCGCCGTCACCGTGGGCTTCCGCGTCACCGGCAACGACTCCGCCCTCGACGGCGCGTACCTGCTCATCTGGACGACCACGCCCTGGACCCTGCCGGCGAACCTGGCGACCGCGGTCCACCCCGAGGTCGACTACGTGCTGGTGGAGTCGGACGGGCGGCGGTTCGTCCTGGCCGAGGCGCGCCTGGCCGCCTACGCCAGGGAGCTCGGCGAGGACCCGCTGGTCCTGGCCCGCCACAGCGGCTCCGAGCTGCTCGGGCTGCGCTACGCACCGCCGTTCCCGTACTTCGTCGGGCACGAGGGCGCCCACCGCGTCCTCGCCGCCGACTACGTGACCACCGAGGACGGCACCGGCGTCGTGCACATCGCCCCCGCCTACGGTGAGGAGGACAAGGCGGTCACCGACGCCGCCGGCATCGAGCCGGTGACCCCGGTCGACGCCAGGGGCCGCTTCACCTCCGAGGTGTCCGACTACGAGGGCCAGCAGGTCTTCGAGGCCAACCCGAACATCATCCGCGACCTGCGGGACGGCACCGAGGGCGCCTCCGAACAGGGCGCGGTGCTCCTGCGGCACGAGACCTACGACCACGCCTACCCCCACTGCTGGCGGTGCCGCAACCCGCTGATCTACCGGGCGGTGTCCTCCTGGTTCGTGCGGGTGACCGCGTTCAAGGACCGCATGGTCGAGCTGAACCAGGAGATCACCTGGTACCCCGAGCACGTCAAGGACGGTCAGTTCGGGAACTGGTTGGCCGGCGCCCGGGACTGGTCGATCTCCCGCAACCGGTACTGGGGTACGCCGATCCCGGTGTGGGTCTCCGACGACCCGAGCCACCCCCGGGTGGACGTGTACGGCTCGCTGGACGAGTTGGAGCGGGACTTCGGGGTGCGGCTGACCGATCTGCACCGCCCCTACGTGGACGAGCTGACCCGACCCAACCCGGACGACCCCACCGGTCGGTCCACGATGCGCCGGGTCCCGGACGTCCTCGACGTCTGGTTCGACTCCGGGTCGATGCCCTACGCGCAGGTGCACTACCCGTTCGAGAACGCGGACTGGTTCGAACACCACCACCCCGGCGACTTCATCGTGGAGTACATCGGCCAGACCCGTGGCTGGTTCTACACCCAGCACGTGTTGGCGACCGCGCTCTTCGACCGGCCGGCGTTCCGCAACTGCGTGTCGCACGGGATCGTGCTCGGGTCCGACGGGCAGAAGATGTCCAAGTCGCTGCGCAACTACCCGGACGTCAACGAGGTCTTCGACCGCGACGGTTCCGACGCCATGCGCTGGTTCCTGATGGCGAGCCCCATCCTGCGCGGCGGCAACCTGATCGTGACCGAACGGGGAATCCGGGAGTCGCTGCGCAAGGCGGTGCTGCCGCTGTGGAACTCCTGGTACTTCCTGTCCTTGTACGCCAACGCGGAGTCGTTGACCGGGGTGTCCTACGCGGACGGGGAGGAACTGGCCGCCGCCGGGCGCGGCGTCTCCCGGCACGTCCTCGACCGCTACGTCCTCGCCAAGACCCACGACCTGGTGCGGCGGGTCACCGAGCGGTTGGACCACTACGACATCGCCTCGGCGTGCGCGGAGGTCCAGGACTTCCTGGAGGTGCTCACCAACTGGTACGTGCGTCGGTCCCGCGACCGGTTCTGGGCCGGGTCCCAGGAGGCGGTGGACACCCTGCACACGGTGCTGGAGGTGACCTGCCGGGTCGTCGCCCCGCTGCTGCCGATGACCTCGGAGGCGGTGTGGCGCGGCCTCACCGGCGGCCGATCGGTGCACCTGACGGACTGGCCGGACGCGGACTCCCTGCCCTCGGATCCCGACCTGGTCGCGGCCATGGACCAGGTCCGGCAGGTGTGCTCCTCGGCCCTGGCCGTGCGGAAGGCGGCGCGGCGCCGGGTTCGTCTCCCGCTCGCCAGGCTGACCGCCGTGGTCGCCGACCCGGGGGCCTTGGCGCCCTTCGCCGACCTCATCAAGGACGAGGTCAACGTGAAGGAGGTCGAGCTGACCGACGACGGCAGCTCGTACGGTTCCTTCGAGCTCGCGGTCAACGCCAGGGTGGCCGGCCCCCGACTGGGCCGGGACGTGCAGAAGGTCATCCGCGCGGCCAAGGCGGGGGAGTGGCACGAGACCGAGGACGGCACGGTGGTCGTCGCCGGTGTGGAGCTGCTGCCGGGCGAGTACGAGCAGCGGCTGGCGAAGAACGTGGACGACGTCGAGTCCCTGCCGGGTAACGCGGGGCTGGTCGCCCTGGACACCGAGGTGACACCGGAACTGGCGGCCGAGGGCGTCGCCCGCGACCTGGTCCGCGTCGTGCAGCAGGCCCGCCGCGACGCGGGTCTCGACGTCTCGGACCGGATCGGGTTGGCGGTCGAGGTGCCGGCGGACCTGGTGGCGGCGGTGACCGCCCACGAGGAGTTCGTGCGGGGCGAGACCCTGGCGGTGTCGCTGTCCACCGCCATCGAGGAGGGTGCGCCCGCGCTCACCGGCACGGTGGGCGAGGGGACCTCCGTGCGGGTCTCCGTGACCAGGGTGTGAGCCCTCGGGCGTCGCCGCCGGTGGGAACGTGTCCCGCCCGGCGGCGCCCGGCGGGACCATCGACGAGGTCCCGGCCGCCGGGCCGGTGACCGACCGGCGCGGCAGTCGGGGCCGTCGTGGCCGTCCCGCTCCCGCCGGGATTGGGACGAACCGGTCGTCCGCCGCGCCATGGGCGCCCCCGCTCGGGCGTGGCGAGCGGTGCGGGTGGGCCGTGGTGGTCGTGCGGGGGGACGGACGGGCCGTCCCGCCCTCCCATGCCGGGAAGGGGAGCCGGTGGGGCGCGGTCCCCGGTGCGGGGCCGTCAGCCGAGGCCCGTCGACGAGGGGTCGCAGGCCCCGGCGGCCGCCTGCCCGGTGTGGTGGCCGCTCCCGTGAGCCGGGACGCGTCTGTCCCAGGGGCGGTCCCCGCCCCTGTTCCCGCACCGCCACCTCGGTGGCACCGGGCCGTCGCGTACCCACTGGTCGACGCGATCCATCAGGTCAGTTCTGGTTGAAACCAGCCCTCCATCCCGTAGGTGCACGCACCGCGACCGCGCCGGTGATCCACCGACGCCATCCAGCCGTCGGTGTCGCCGTCCGCGCGGATCACCTCAGCTTCCGGTCAGGTCCGCCCCTCGGCCAGGGCCGGCGGGCTCGCGGTCGCCGGAGTCGGGTTCCTGCTGCTGCCCGTGGCGCCCAATCCCCTCTCCTACCCGACCCTGGCGATCGGGCTGGCCCTGTTGGGCGCTGGCGCGGGATCACTGGCCATCGCCTCGGCCATCATCATGTCCGGAACACCCCCGGAGAAGGCCGGCAACGCCGCCGCCATCGAGGAGACCGCCTACGACCTCGGCACCGTGCTCGGCGTCGCCGTGCTCGGCAGTCTGGCCTCAGTGTTCTACCGCGCCCAACTGGAAGTCGGGCTGGGGGAGGCCGATGTCGGGGGTGTTGACGCCGGTCCGGCCGGGGAGCCCCTCGCCGCGGTCCTGGAGCTGTCCTCGGAGTCCGGGGTGCCCGAGGTGGGTGCGGCTGGCGAGGGCGGCGTTCGGCGAGTCGCTGGCGACGGTGACCCTCCTGGCGGTGCCAGTCGTGGCCTGCCTCCTGGTGCCCCGGTCCCTGGACCTGACGAGACAGCGGCACTGATTGGGCGGCTCGCCCGCCGCGGGCCCACCAGCACCCCGACCGCGCTCGGCTCGCGTGTCGGGGCAGGGTGGTCGGTGCGGGCGGCCGGTCGGGACGCCCGGCGGAGGAGGTGGACGGTCGTGTTCCGTTTCGCGGTGCGTGTCAAACCCGGCGCGCGACGAACCGTCGTCGGGGGCAGGTGGGACGGGGTCCTGGGGCCGGCGTTGGTGGTGGCGGTGGCCGCCCCGGCGGTCGAGGGCAAGGCCAATGAGGCGCTCCGCCGCGCGGTGGCGGACGCGTTCGGTGTCCGCCGCCAAGCCGTGCGAGTGGACGCCGGGGAACGCGGTCGGGACAAGTGGCTGGTCGTCGACCTCGACGAGACCGCGGCCGAGGACCGCCTGCGCACCCTGCTGGAGGGCTGATGCCGGCGGCGACCGAGGAGGGGCGGACGACGGTGCCCGGGCGGGTCCAGCGCGGGGGTGGCTGTTCCGGTGGGTGCGGTCGGGCCGGCTCCCAGTGGCTGGGAGGCCCGCTGGACAGGTCGGGCGGCGGCGGTTAGGTTCTGCCGCAGGTCATGAGCGCCAGCGCCAAGCCCCGGCTCGCTGGCCGGCAACCCTCCTCCGCGGTGGGGTGCTCCGGGTGAGGACCAGGCCCGAGCCGTGTGGTGTCGGGCAAGCGCGGGGCCTACCACCGGGTCCCCCCTGGATCCGAGGAGGTCGTGCCATGTCGTCCGCACCCACCACCGCCCGCCCGTCCCGCCTCGCGCCCCCCGTGTCGGCCCTGCCGCCGGTGGTCGGTGCGGACCTGCGGGTCCCGCTGGTGACCGGCGGGGATGTCCCGTACGCGAACCTCGACCACGCGGCGAGCGCCCCCTGCCTCGAGGCGGTGCGGGACGCCGTCGACGCGGTCCTGCCCTGGTACGCGAGCGTCCACCGGGGAGCCGGGTTGCTGTCGCAGGCGTCGACGAGGATCTACGAGAACGCGCGGGCGACGGTGCGCCGGTTCGTCGACGCCCCGCCCGACCACGACGTCGTGTTCACCCGCAACACCACCGACGCGATGAACCTGGTCGCCGCCGTGTTGCCGGTGGGGACCGTGGTGGTCACCTTCGACACCGACCACCACGCGGCGCTGCTGCCCTGGGCCGGCCGCCGGGTGCGCCGCGTCCGCGCGCCGCGTACCCGGGGTGAGGCGGTGGCGGCGCTGGAGGCGGAGCTGTCCGGGCTGGTCGCCGACGGTGACCGGGTCGCCGTGGTGCTCACCGCCGCGTCGAACGTCACAGGTGAACTGTGGCCGGTGGCCGAGTTGGCCGAGGTCAGCCGTCGGCACGGAGCCCTGTCCGTCCTCGACGCCGCGCAGTGGGCGCCCCACCGGCCCGTGTCGGTGTCCGAGCTCGGGGTGGACTTCCTCGCCTTCTCCGGGCACAAGGCCTACGCGCCCTTTGGCTGCGGGGCGCTGACGGGGCCCGCGCGCCTGCTGCGGTCGGCGCCGCCGTACCTGCGGGGTGGAGGAGCGTCGGCCCTGGTGGAGTCCGTGGGAGCTGATCTGCGGGTGACCTGGGCGGCCGGTGTGGAGCGCCAGGAGGCCGGGACGCCGAACGTGGTGGGAGCGCACGCGCTCGCGGTGGCCTGCGAGACGCTGTCGGGGCACTGGCGGGGGGTGGCCGAGCACGAGGACCGGCTGGCGGGAGCACTGCGGGAGGGCGTCGCGGCCGTGCCGGGGGTGCGTCCGCTGCGGCTGTTCGACGATGCCACCCCCTCGGTGGGCGTCGTCAGCTTCGGCGTCGACGGGATCGACCCGGGGTTGCTGGCCGCCGCGCTGTCGGCGGAGTACGGGATCGGGGTGCGGGACGGGGCGTTCTGCGCGCACGTCGCGACCGAGCGCCTGCTGGCCCGGGCGGGGGTCGGTGGGGGACGCGCGGTGCGGGTCAGCGTGGGCCTGGGAGCCACCGAGGAGCACGTCGACCGCCTGCTCGCCGCGCTCCGGGCGGTGGTGGCCTCGGGGCCGGCCTGGTCCTATGCCCAGCGGGACGGGCGCTGGGTGCCCGTCCCGGACCCCCGGCGGTTGCCGGTCGGGCTCCTGGGGGACGGGCCCGCCTGAGCGCGGGTGGCCCCACCGAGCGGCCCGGGGCTGCCCGACCAGCGCCCGCTGGCCGGTGTCGACGCCTGTGACCAGCGTCGATGCCGGTAGGTCACAATGACTGGGTGACCGAGACCGGCCCTGCGGGGTCCAACGCCGACGACGATCCCGCCAACGCCGACGCGGGAGCCGTCGGCGGACCCAGCGGGCCCGCCGTGCCCCCTGGTGGGGGGTCGCCGAGACGACGGGTGGGCCTGCTCGCGGTGGTGGCCGGGGTGGCGTTCGCCCTCGACCTCGTCACCAAGGTCGTGGCCGTCGCCCAGCTGGAGGGGCGGGAGCCGGTGCGGCTGCTCGGTGGCGGTGTGTACCTGGTGCTGCTGCGCAACCCCGGCGCCGCCTTCTCGATGGCGACGGGCATGACGTGGCTGCTGACCCTGGTCGCCGTCGGCGTGGTCGTGGGTATCATCTGGATCGCGCCCCGGTTGCGCTCGGTGGGTTGGGCCCTGGGGTTGGGCCTCATGCTGGGCGGTGCGCTGGGCAACCTCGCGGACCGGATCTTCCGTTCCCCGGCGCCCCTGCACGGCCACGTCGTGGACTTCGTCTCGTTGTTCGCTCCTGACGGCAGCGTGTGGCCGGTGTTCAACGTCGCCGACTCCGCGCTGGTGGGCGGGGTGGCGCTGCTGGTGGTGCTGGCCGTGCTCGGCCGGGACTACGACGGGAGCACCGTCCGGGGGCGCGCCGACCAGGAGAAGACGACCACCGCCGAGGGAGACGACCAGCGATGAGCGACACCCGCACCTTTCCGGTGCCCGACGGACTCGACGGGATGCGGGTCGACGCCGGCCTGGCGAAGCTGCTCGGTCTGTCACGGACGGCCGTGGTCTCGATCGCCGAGTCCGGTGGCGTGGTGATCGACGGTGCTCCCGCGGGCAAGTCGGACCGGCTGGTGGCCGGTTCGTGGATGGAGGTCCAGCTCCCCCAGCCGGAGCGGCCGGTCGTGGCCGCACCCGAGCCGGTGCCGGGCTTGCGGATCCTCCACGAGGACGAGGACGTGGCTGTCGTCGACAAGCCGGTCGGGGTCGCCGTCCACCCGAGCCCGGGCTGGACCGGGCCGACGGTCCTGGCGGGGCTGGCGGCGATGGGGTTGCGGATCGCGACGTCCGGTGCCGCCGAGAGGCAGGGGGTGGTGCACCGGCTCGACGTGGGCACCACCGGGGTGATGGTGGTCGCCAAGAGCGAGACCGCGTACTCGACCCTGAAGCGGGCGTTCAAGGAGCGGACGGTCTCCAAGATCTACCACGCGGTGGTCCAGGGTCACCCTGATCCGACCAACGGCACCATCGACGCCCCGATCGACCGGCATCCCCGGCACGACTACAAGTTCGCGGTGGTGGCGGGGGGCAAGCCCAGCGTCACCCACTACGAGGTGGTGGAGGCCTTCCGGGCCGCCTCGTTGGCCGAGGTGCGGCTGGAGACCGGGCGGACGCACCAGATCCGGGTGCACTTCGCCGCGCTGCGGCACCCCTGCGCCGGTGACCTCACCTACGGTGCCGACCCCACCCTCGCCCAGCGGCTGGGGCTGACGCGGCAGTGGCTGCACGCCAGGCGGCTCGGGTTCGACCACCCGGGCACGGGGGAGTGGGTGGAGTTCACCAGCGAGTACCCGGACGACCTCGCCGAGGCGTTGCGGCGGCTGCGTTCGGAGAGTTGACCGCCGGGCGGTGGTCCCCTGGCGCGGGCTGTCCCGGCCCGGGCCCAGCCGGTCGGGCGTGTGCCGACGCAACGGGTCGGCCACGACCTCGGGACGAAGTGACCGGAATGGGTGGATCATGCGCCGTCACCGTCTAGCGTGGTGGGGACGGCTGTGAGCCCGAACGGGACCGACTGGGGAGACGTCGTGCGGCAAGGACGAGACGAGCAGTACATCGAGGCGGGACGCGGAAGGCTGGCGGGGCCGGAGGAACCGCCCACCCCGCCGATGGGGTTCGCGCTGCCACCGGTGGCCGTGGGGGCCTCGGCCGGCGGCGCGTCGATGGCCGGGGGCGGTCGGAGGGACCCCTTCGACCCGCCGACCGAGCCGACCCCGCGACCGCTGGTGGACCAGACGGCGGCTGGCCAGGCGGCGCCGGCGGTGATCGGGGCCGAGGCGCCCGAGTCGGTCGAGGGCGAGACCCGGGACTGGCCGACGTTCAGCCGGAGCCGTGACGACGACCGGGAGGAGCCCGACGGCAGGGCTGGCTGGGTCGGCCGCATGTTCGGCCGCCGCGACGCCTGACCGGGCGGAGCTTCGCCGGCGTCACCCTCCGGGGCCGGCGCCGCGCGGGCGGCCCGCTCAGTCCTCGTCGACGGTCCAGGTCAGGGTGCGGTGGTCGGGGTCGGGTCCGGGGCTCCAGCGGACGGAGGTGACCCGGGTGCTGTCGGGCAGCACGTACACCGAGTGGCCGCCGGCGGTCTCCCCGGGTCCCACTCCGATGCGGTAGGCGGGCCGGGAGGACAGGGACACGGGGGCCTTCGACACCGGTTGGTCGTCCTCGGTCACCAGGACGAGGTACAGGTCGGGCAGGGCCGCGAACGGCAGGGGGCCCTGGTTGGTGATCTCGGTGTGGACGACGACGGCGCGTTCGCCCTCCTGGAGGGTGTACCCGGCTGCCTCGAACAGGAAGTTCGCCGGGTCGACGACCTCCAGGAGCTGGATGCGGACGCGTTCGCCCTCGACGCCGTGCGTCTCCAGGGCCGTCCCGACCTGACCGGCCCGGGGTGGGGTGGGGGTGGCAGCCGGAGGGCCGTCCCCTCTCGCCCACGACGCCGACTGCGGTGGACCCCACACGCTGGCGGGATCCGAGGGCGCCCCCTCCTGCGCGGCCGGAGCCGGGTGCGGGGGCGCGGCCGGGCCTGGCGGCGGTGCGGGGAACGGGCCGCTGGGTGGCGCCTGCCCCGGCGGTGGGAAGCCGGGTGCCGGGTGCGGGTAGGGACCGCTGGCCGCGCCGGGGTGGTGCGCCGGGGGGTAGGCCCCGCTGGCGCTGCCCGGCGGGGGGTAGGGGCCGCTACCGCTGCCCGGGGGAGGGTAGGAGCCGCTGGGCGTGCCGTGCACCGGGTAGCCGGGCGGGGCTGGCGCCGGGTAGCCCGGTGGCGGGCCGGGCGGGTAGGACTGGTACTGGTGCTGCGCCCAGGCTCCGGCCGCCATCAACACGTTGCGGATGGCCTGTTGGTCGCACTCCACCCCGACCACCAGGGGGAGGCCGGCGGCGGACAGGGCCGCCAGGCGGGCGGCCACCTCCCGCACGTCCATGCCCAACCGGTGCGCCATGTCGGTGACGGACGCGCGACCGGCCTCGGCGATCAACGCGAGTAACCGGGTGTCGACGGGATCAGGACCAACCACGTCAGGCACGCTACCTAATCATGGGGGCCGCCCACCGGGCGGAGCCGACAACGGTGGCTCGTTCCCGTAGCGGGACGGCGCGGGAACGGGGGTGCGGCGGCATCATTCCCACCAGAAGGTCCAGGAGTGGTGCCCCACGATCTGCCGGGCGTAGTCGCCCAGGTTGCCGACCCCCTGGTCGATGCTGTCGGGGCAGAACGACCAGTGCTCGGCCGCCACGGCCAGGGCGTGCTCCGGGGTCTTGGGCGGCGCCGCCACGCTGAGGTCCAGGGTGTCGAACCCGAGCCGGACGACGCGCACCCCGAACCGGTCCTCCCAGCTGCGCAGGATCGCCGACAGGGGGGCGGTGCGCTCCGAGTAGTTCACCGGCCCCATCCAGCCGATCTGGGCGAGCGCGTCCGCGCCGCGCGACGCCGCGACGAGCCCCAGCCGAGCCACCCCGTCGGTCAGTTCACCGGCCAGCCAGTCGGCGACCTCCTCCGGGGGTCGGTCGGGCACGGCCCTGGGGGCGAGGCCGGGGAAGTCGGGGCCGAAGGGCAGCAGCTGTTCGCTGACGTCGTGTCCGCCGCCGGACGGGGCGGCCGATTCGGCCCACCACTCCGCCATCAGGGCCCGCGCGTCGTGCCGGTCGACGCGGGACACCGGTTCGGGAGCGAGCTCCCCGGTCTCCCACGGCTCACCGCCCTGGAGGTCACTGGGGCGCAGCAGCAGCGGCCACAGCCCGGTCTCGGGGTGGAGGGCGCGGTACCGGGCCCACGTCCCAGCCCCGGCGGGGTCCCGGCTGAGCCACAGCGCGGGCCGCACGGTGGACAGCCGGTAGCGGGCGAAGCTCTCGTCGGCCCAGATGAGCTCGCCCGGCGGCAGGTCCGGTGGGAGGGGCCGCCCGTCCCCGCCCTCGGGGAACAGGGCCGCCAACTCGTCCGGCAGTGATCTCGTGTCCGCCTGATCCACCACGTCGGGTTCTCCCGGATGTCGTCCAGTGCTCGGGTCGCCCCTTGCGTTGGGCCTGCCGATATTCTCACGCCAAACCGACGACGAGCGTGATCATCAGATCGTGGGGGCCGCGGCCGCGCGCGACCACGCAGGGTGCGGGACGTGGCGGCTGTCGGACGAGGAAGATCACCCGCGAGGGGGCCAGTCGGGCAGGCCGGTGAACCTCGGCGAGGCGGTCCGGGCGGGCGTGCGACGGGGCCCGCCCCCGACGCGCGGGAACGGGCCCCTCGGTGGTGTGGCCTCAGGCGCTGATCGTGACGCCCGGGATCGCCTTCAGCTCTCCGAAGAAGGCCGGCGAGGTGGAGATCGGGTAGTCGTCCACGGCCAGCATGGCCGTCTTGTGCTGGTAGTGCAGCTTCAGCCGCACCGGGGTCTCCCCCGGGTGGGCGCGCAGCGCCTGCTTGAGGTCGCTGACCACCTCCTCGGTGATCAGTTCGGACTTGACCAGCAGCGTCAACGGTGGTTCGACGCCGGGGTTGTTCTCCGCCTCGCTGATGTCCAGCGGGATCACCCCGGAACCGAAGATGCTCATCTTGTCCTCGCGCCAGTTGACCCGGCCCTTGACCGCCACGGCGGTGTCCTCCACGAGGTCCTGGCCGAGCACCGCGTAGGACTTGGGGAAGAACAGCACCTCGATGGAGGCGTCCAGGTCCTCCACGGTCGTGATCGCCCAGGGCTCGCCGTTCTTGTTGACCCGCCGCTCGACCGAGGAGATCATGCCGGCGATGATGACCTCCCCCTCCTTCGGTGGGTCGTTGAGCAGGGCGGCGATGTCCCGGGGGGCCTGCTTGCGCAGGATGCGCTCCGCCCCGTCCAGGGGGTGCGCCGACACGTAGAGCCCCAGCATCTCCCGTTCGTAGGCCAGCTTCTGCTTGCGGGGCCACTCCTCGGGGGTGTAGGTGAGGTGCGCCAGCGGGGAGGCGTCCTCGCTGGCCGGCGTGTCGTCGCCACCGCCGAACAGGTCGAACTGGCCCATCGCCTCCTGCCGCTTGAGGCCGATCACGGCGTCGACGGCCGCCTCGTGGTGTTCGATCAGCGAGCGGCGCGAGTGGCCGAGCGAGTCGAACCCGCCGGCCTTGATCAGCGACTCGATCACCCGCTTGTTGCAGCTGACGATCTCCGACTTGGTGAGGAAGTCGTTGAAGGAGGTGTAGGCGCCCTTCTTCTTCCGCGTGTCGATGATCGACTGCACGACGTTGCCGCCGACGTTGCGGATGCCGCCGAGGCCGTAGCGGATGTCGGTCCCCACGGCGGCGAAGCGCAGCGCCGACTCGTTGACGTCGGGAGCCAGCACCTGGATGCCGAGGCGGCGGCACTCGGAGAGGTAGACCGCGGACTTGTCCTTGTTGTCGGCGACCGAGGTGAGCAGGGCGGCCATGTACTCGGCCTGGTAGTTGGCCTTGAGATAGGCGGTCCAGTAGGAGACCAGGGCGTAGCCGGCGGCGTGGGACTTGTTGAACGCGTAACCGGCGAACGGCAGGATCGTGTCCCAGAGCGTCTTGATGGCCTCGTCGGAGAAACCCTTCTCCCGCATCCCGGCCTGGAAGCCCTCGAACTCCTTCTCGAGCACCTCCAGCTTCTTCTTGCCCATCGCCTTGCGGAGCACGTCCGCGCGTCCCATCGAGTACCCGGCGACCTTCTGCGCGATGCGCATGATCTGCTCCTGGTACACGATCAGGCCGTAGGTCTCGGAGAGGATCTCCTCCAACGGTTCGGCCAGCTCGGGATGGATCGGGGTGATCTCCTGGCGGCCGTTCTTGCGGTCGGCGTAGTTGTTGTGGCTGTTCATCGCCATCGGGCCCGGGCGGTAGAGGGCGTTGACGGCGATGATGTCGCTGAACTCGGTGGGCTGCATCCTGCGCAGCAGGTCCCGCATGGCGCCGCCCTCGAGCTGGAACACGCCGAGCGCGTCCCCGCGCCCCAGCAGCTCGAAGGTCCTCGTGTCCGTCAGGCCCAGCACGTCGAGGTCGATCTCGTCGCCCCGGTTCGCCCTGATGTTGTCGATGGCGTCGTTGATGATGGTGAGGTTCCGCAGCCCGAGGAAGTCCATCTTCAACAGGCCGATGGCCTCGCAGGACGGGTAGTCCCAGCCGGTGATGATCGACCCGTCGTCCCGCTGCCACAGCGGGATGGCGTCCATCAGCGGTTCGGAGGACATGATCACCGCGCAGGCGTGCACGCCCGCGTTGCGGATCAGGCCCTCCAGACCACGGGCGGTCTCGAAGATCTTGGAGACCTCCGCGTCCGTCTCGATCAGGGTGCGCACCTCGGCGGCCTCGGGGTACCGCTCGTGCTCCGGGTTGACGATGCCGGCCAGCGGGATGTCCTTGGCGGCCACCGGCGGGGGCAGGGCCTTGGAGATCCGGTCCGCGATCGCGTAACCGGGCTGACCGAAGTGCACCCGGGCGGAGTCCTTGATCGCCGCCTTGGTCTTGATCGTGCCGAAGGTGATGACCTGCGCGACGCGGTCGGCGCCGTACTTCTCCGTGGCGTAGCGGACCATCTCACCCCGGCGGCGGTCGTCGAAGTCGATGTCGATGTCGGGCATCGACGCGCGCTCGGGGTTGAGGAACCGTTCGAAGAGCAGTCCCTGGGGGATCGGGTCCAGGTTGGTGATCCCCAGGGCGTACGCCACCAGGGAACCCGCCGCGGAACCACGACCGGGGCCGACGCGGATGCCGATCTCCTTGGCGTGCTGGACGAGGTCACCCACGACGAGGAAGTAGGCGGGGAAGCCCTTCTGCGCGATGACGCTCAGCTCGAACTCGGCCCGCTCGTGGTAGCCGTCGGGCACGCCCTCCGGGAAGCGCCAGTCCAGCCCCTTCATCACCTCCCGGTGCAGCCAGGACTCCTGCGTCTCGCCCTCGGGCACGTCGAAGACGGGCATCCGGTCGCGGTGCTCGTAGACCTCGGCGTAGGACTCGACCCGCTCGGCGATCAGCAGTGTCGACTCGGACGCGCCGGGGACCTCCTTGTCCCAGAACGCCCGCATCTCCTCGGCCGACTTCAGGAAGTAGCCGTCGCCGTCGAACTTGAAGCGGTTCGGGTCGGAGAGAGTCTTGCCGGACTGCACGCACAGCAGGGCGGAGTGCGACTCCGCCTGGTCCTTGGTGACGTAGTGCGAGTCGTTGGTGGCCAACGGCCGCAGTTCGAGCCGTTTGGCGATGTCGAGCAGCCCCTCCCGCACCGAGCGTTCGATGGCCAGCCCGTGGTCCATCAGCTCGACGAAGAAGTTGTCGGCGCCGAAGATGTCCTTGTAGTCGCTGGCGGCCTGGATGGCCTCGTCGTACTGGCCCAGTCGCAGCCGGGTCTGGACCTCGCCGGAGGGGCAGCCGGTGGTGGCGATGATGCCCTGGCTGTTCTCCGCGATCAGGTCGCGGTCCATCCGGGGCTTGCGGTAGTAGCCCTCGATGGAGGCCAGCGAGGACAGCTTGAAGAGGTTCCGCAGGCCGGTGGCGTCGCCGGCCAGCATCGTCATGTGGGTGTACGCACCCCCACCGGAGACGTCACCGCCCTCACCGAACTGGTCCGTGGAGCGCTGATGGGACTGGCCCCAGAACACCGGCTTCTTGTGGAACCGGCTGCCGGGAGCGAGGTAGGCCTCGATCCCGATGATCGGCTTGATGCCCGCCTTCTTCGACTGTTGGTAGAACTCGTCGGCCCCGTACATGTTCCCGTGGTCGGTCATGCCGACCGCCGGCATCCCGAGTCTCTTGGCCTCGGCGAACAGCGGCGCCATCTTGGCCGCTCCGTCCAGCATCGAGTACTCGGTGTGGACATGCAGGTGGACGAAGGAGTCACCGGGCACGGGCAGGGACCTCCGGGGCGTGTCGACGGCGCGCGGGGGCGGCGGTGCGGGCCGCGCGGGAGAAGCGCCCAGCCTATGTCCTGGCCGTGCCGCGACGAGAGCACCCCACCCGGGGTGTCGCCCTCGGTTCGGGGTGTCCCACCGCACGGTGGGACGGCGTGGGGCGAGGCCACGACGCCCCTCGGGTGTGGCGGGGTGGCGTGGCTGGCGAGTCCCACCCGCCCCCCGAGGTTGATCGGGGGTGGCGACGGGTGGTAGTTGGTTGAACCGGCAACGTGACGTCCCGTCAGGCCCGGCGGGCACCGCATGATCGTCGAGGAGGGGTCGGAGCATGACCGGCGTGTCGGCCTGGGCCGGCCCATCGACCCGGTGCGGCCGGGGCGGTGACGACCGCGCGCCGGTGCTCGCCGTGACCGGCTCGGGTGGTGATCGAGGTGGCGGGGAGGCGTGGGACCAGCCGTCGGTTCCGGGGTCGCGGCGACCGGCCGCGTGCCTCGCCGGGAGAGCGCGCCAGCCCGGGCGAGGCCGGCGGGGAGGGCGGCTCGCGGGCGGACGCCCCCGCTGGTCCGGGCGCCCCATGCCCCCGCGCCCGAGCGGACCGCCGCACCCGCCAGGGGGAGTAGCGGCCGTGCCGCCCGCGGACCCCGCGCTGGGCCGAGCGGAGTAGTTCCGGCGGCTTCCCGTGATTGGCCGTTTACTCCGAGCCATCGAGACGGTTCACTCGTCACGCGCAAGATCATCTGAACGAGGAAGGATCTCCATGACCCAGTCGCTGACCGCCCCACGGCCGCTCGGGGACGACTTCTTCCAGGATCCCCACCGCGTCTACGAGGCGTTACGGACCACCGGACCCGCGCACGCGGTCCGACTACCCTCCGGTCTTCGGGCGTGGGTCGTCACCCGGTACGACGAGGCGAAGGAAGCGCTGACCACGCCGTCGCTGAGCAAGGACTACCGGGGCTTCTCCAGCCTCTTCCGGCACCTCGACCTGCCCGACGGCCAGACACCGGCCGAGCTGGCCGGCAGCTTCGCCGCCCAGATGGTCAACATGGACCCGCCGGAGCACACCCGGCTGCGGCGCCTGGTGCGGCAGGTCTTCAGCCCCCGCATGGTCGTCAACCTCCGCCCCCGCGTCGAGGCCATCACCACCGAGCTGCTCGACGAGATGGAGTCGAGGACGGAGGTCGACCTCCTCGACGCCTTCGCCTTCCCGCTGCCCATCAGGGTGATCTGCGAGTTGTTGGGCATCCCGCACGCCGACGCGGACGAGTTCCGGCGGTGGAGCGCCGACGTGGTCGCCAACTACGGACCGGCGGACGGCACCCAGTCCTCGATCAACGACATGCTCGCCTACCTCCAGCACCTCATCGCCGAGAAGCGCGCGCACCCGGGCAACGACCTGCTGACCGACCTGATCGAGGCCAGGGACGGTGAGGACCGGCTCAGCGAGGAGGAGCTGGTCGCGATGGCGTTCCTCCTGGTGGTGGCCGGTCACGAGACCACGGTGAACCTCATCGGCAACGGGATGCTGCACCTGATGCGCCACCCCGAGCAGCTGCGGGCGCTGCGGTCCGACCTGACCATGCTGCCGGCCGCCATCGAGGAGACCCTGCGCTTCGAGGGCCCGGTGCACCTGGCCAGCATCCGGTACGCCACCGAGGAGTTCCGCCTGGGCGACGCCCGGATCGGCGTCGGGGAGATCGTGCTGGTCTCGCTGCTCGCGGGCAGTCGGGACGACCAGTGCTACTCCCGCCCGGACGAGTTCGACATCACCCGCAACGCCAGCGGGCACCTGGCGTTCGGCCACGGCGTGCACTACTGCGTCGGAGCCGCGATGGCCAGGATGGAGGGCGAGGTGGCCTTCGGTGGGCTGCTGCGCCGGTTCCCGAACATGAGCCTGGGCACGCCCCAGTCGGAGATCCGGTGGCGCCAGTCGACCCTGGTCAGGGCGCTGGAGGAACTGCCGGTCCGCCTGCGCTGAGGCCACCCGCTCCACCCAGGTGGTCCCCGGTCCTCCGCCAGGGCGGGGGACCACCTCGGGCGGGGCGATCACCGCTCTACCCTGCTGGGGTGACGGTCGAACACCTGCTGGACCTGGACCGACGGCACGTCTGGCACCCGTACGGGCCCATGCCGGGAACGGTGGAGCCGCTGGTGGTGGACTCGGCGTCCGGCGTGCGGCTCCGCCTCGCCACCCCCGTCGCCGGGCGGGAGGAACTGGTCGACGGCATGTCCTCGTGGTGGTCGGCGATCCACGGCTACCAGGTGCCCGAGCTGGACGCCGCCGCGCGGGACCAGCTCGGGCGGATGAGCCACGTCATGTTCGGGGGGCTGACCCACGAGCCCGCGGTGCGGCTGTGCGCACGGCTGGCGGAGATCACCCCGGGGTCACTGCCCCACGTCTTCCTCAGCGACTCCGGATCGGTCGCCGTCGAGGTGGCCGCCAAGATGTGCCTCCAGCACTGGCGGTCCCGGGGACGACCGGAGAAGACCCGCCTGCTCACCTGGCGCGGCGGCTATCACGGCGACACCTTCCACCCGATGAGCGTCTGCGACCCGGTGGGGGGGATGCACGCGTTGTGGTCGGGGGTCCTGCCCGAGCAGGTGTTCGCCCCCGCACCGCCCCCGGGTGCCCACGCCGGAGTCGACCAGGACTACGTGCGGACCCTGGCGGACCTGGTGGAGCGGCACGCCGACGAGCTGGCGGCCGTGATCGTGGAGCCGGTGGTGCAGGGCGCGGGAGGGATGCGGTTCCACGACCCCCGCTACCTGCACGTCCTGCGTGAACTCACCCTCGCCCACGACGTGCTGCTCGTCTTCGACGAGATCGCCACCGGCTTCGGTCGCACCGGTGAGCTCTTCGCCGCCGACCACGCCGGAGTCGCGCCCGACGTCCTCTGCCTGGGCAAGGCCCTCACCGGCGGGTACGTGAGCCTGGCCGCGACGCTGTGCTCGGAGGAGGTCGCGGAGGGGATCTCCGCCGGTGCCGTGCCCGTCCTGGCGCACGGCCCCACGTTCATGGGCAACCCGTTGGCCTGCGCGGTCGCGGCGGCCTCCGTCGAGCTGCTGCTGGCGGGTGACTGGCGCGCCCGCGTCGCCCGGGTGGAGCGGGGCCTGCGGGCCGGCCTGGCCGCCGCTTCCGCGCTGCCCGGCGTGGTGGACGTCCGGGTGCTCGGGGCGATCGGGGTCCTCCAGCTCGACCGCCCGGTGGACCTCCCGGCGGCCAGGGAGACCGCCGCCCGGCACGGGGTGTGGCTGCGCCCCTTCCGGGACCTGGTGTACACGATGCCGCCCTACGTCAGCGAGGACGAGGACATCGCCGCGATCTGCGCGGCCATGACCGCGGTGGCCGAGGAGGCGTGAGGCGCGCCTGCCGCTAGGGTCGCCGCGTGCGACTGTTGGTGATCACCGGCACCGACACCGGTGTCGGCAAGACCGTGGTAACGGCCGGGGTGGCGGCGCTGGCGGCGGCGAGCGGTCGGCGTGTCGCCGTGCTCAAGGCCGCGCAGACCGGGGTGGCCGAGGACGAACCGGGGGATGTCGACGAGGTGGTCCGCCTCGCCGGTGCGGTCACCTGCCGGGAGACCGCGCGCTACCCCGATCCGCTGGCCCCCGCGACGGCGGCCCGCCGCCGGGGCCTGGCGCCGGTGTCCCCGAGCGATGTCGCCGACCTGGCCCGCTCCCTGTCCGCCGACCACGACCTGGTGCTCGTGGAGGGCGCCGGTGGGCTGCTGGTCCGCTTCGACGAGAGCGGGGGCCTCGCCGAGACGGCGGCCGAGCTGGCTGCTCCGGTGCTGGTCGTGACCAGGGCCGGTCTGGGCACGCTGAACCACGCGGCGCTCACCGTGGAGGCGCTGCGCGGGCGGGGCCTGCGTTGCGCGGGGCTCGTCGTGGGGGAGTGGCCGGCCCACCCGGACCTCGCGTGCCGGGAGAACCTCCGGGACCTGCCGTTGGTCACCGGGGTACCGCTGCTCGGCGTGCTGCCCACCGGGTGTGCGGGGCGGTCCCCGGCGGACTTCCTGCTCGCCGCCCGCGACGGTCTCGCCGGCGCACTGGGCGGGCGGTTCACCCCGAAGGGGATCACCGGGCCGGCCGGAGTGGGCGTCGCACCGGGCACCGCCCCCACGACGCCGTCCGAAGTGGAGGAGCCAGCACAGACTCGCCGACCGATTTTGTAGGTCTTCGGCAGTGCGCGCCACGTACCGTCACTGACATCGTGACAACTCGTGAGCGATGTCGACGGTAGGTCCACCACCAGCGCCCAGCCGGTGGACGTCCTGGCCAGGGCCGAGGCCGAGGTGCTGGAGGCCGGCCGGGGGCTGGGCGAGGGCGCGCTGCGCGAGGTGCTGTCCCTGCCGGACTCCCGGTTGCCCGAACTCCTCGACCTGGCACACCGGGTGCGGCTGCGCTGGTGCGGTCCGGAGGTCGAGGTCGAGGGCATCGTCAGCCTGAAGACGGGCGGTTGTCCGGAGGACTGCCACTTCTGCTCCCAGTCCGGCCTGTTCCCCACCCCGGTCCGGGCGGCCTGGCTGGACATCCCGGGCCTGGTGCGCGCCGCCCGGCAGACCGCGGCCTCCGGTGCGACCGAGTTCTGCGTGGTGGCGGCGGTGCGCGGGCCGGACGAGCGCCTGCTCCGGCAGGTCAGGGCGGGCATCGAGGCCATCCGCGCCGACGAGGTGACCCGCGAGCTCAACATCGCCTGCTCCCTGGGCATGCTCACCGGGGAGCAGGTGGAGGAGTTGGCGGCGATGGGGGTGCACCGCTACAACCACAACCTGGAGACCGCCCGTTCCCACTTCTCCCGGGTCGTCACCACCCACACCTGGGAGGAACGCTGGTCCACCCTCCGGATGGTGCGGGACGCGGGCATGGAGGTGTGCTGCGGCGGGATCATCGGGATGGGGGAGACGACAGAGCAGCGAGCCGAGTTCGCCAGCCAGCTCGCCGAGCTCGACCCCCACGAGGTGCCGTTGAACTTCCTCATCCCCAACCCGGGCACCCCGTTCGAGCACTACCCGGTCGTCGAGGGGCCGGAGGCGCTGCGCACGGTGGCGGCGTTCCGGTTGGCCCTGCCGCGCACCATGCTGCGCTTCGCCGGGGGCCGGGAGCTGACCTTCGGTGACCTGGGGGCCAGGCAGGGCATGCTCGGCGGGATCAACGCGATCATCGTCGGCAACTACCTGACCAACCTCGGGCGACCGGCCGGCGAGGACCTGGACATGCTGGCCGAGCTGAACATGCCGATCAAGGCGCTCAACAGCACCCTGTGAGCCCTCGGGGTTTCGGACTCGACGCACCCGGGGGTGGGAGGAGGGGGACGTGGACGGCACGGGCTACTGCGGGTGGTGCGGCCGGCCGGACGGGGCCTGCCCGGACCGGGCGGTCTGTGTTCGTCGGCGCGGCACCGACCCTCCCCGGTACTGTCCTTCCTGCGCCCGGCGCATGGTGGTGCAGGTGACCCCGGCCGGGTGGAGTGCCCGGTGCGGCCGGCACGGCAGCCTGGGGGTGGAGGCCGACGCACCCACCCCGCCGGTCGGTTGAGGCGTCCTGGGACACTCACCGCCCGGGAGCGGCGTCGCCCACGGCGCCCGGCCCCGGGACCGACCAGGGTGAACCGCGCGGCGGCCGGAACCCACCGAGAGAGCGGAGGTGCGGGTGTCGCGGCAACCGCGCAGCACCGGAGATGTCGGACCAGCACACCTCCCGGCCGTCCCGCCACCAGGTGCCGGGCACGTCGTGGCGATGCCGGCGCGGCGCCCCCGCCCGCCGTTGGTGCGGCCCGACCTGCTGCCCGCGCTGAACCTGCTGTCCCTGGTCGCGCTCACCGGCCTTCCCCTGGGGTGGTTGTGGTCCGCCCTGGCGCCCCCGGTGCGGCTGCGGGTGCTCGCCGACGGGCGCCTGGCGAGCCTGCCCGCCGAGAGCTACCACCGGTTCGACGCCCTGGCGCTGTTCGTCCTCCTCGGCCTGGGAGCGGGCGTGGTCACCGGCTTCGCGGCCTGGTCGTGGCGCAGCCGGCGGGGACCGGTCGTCCTCGTCGCCGTCGTCCTCGGCTGCCTGGCCGCGGCCTGGTTGGCCAACCGGATCGGCACGTCGTTCGCCATGAGCCGGTTCCCCCTGGCGGACACGGTGTCGGCCGGGGCCACGCTGGTGCGCCCTCCGGAACTCACGACCGCCCTCGCCCTGGTCGCGCAACCGCTCGGAGCGGCACTGAGCTACGGCATGGCTGTCGCCTGGTCGGGGACCGACGACCTGGGTCGACGGCGGGGCTGACACCGGCGGCGGGCGCCCGGCTGGCCTTCGCCGGGGGCGGGACGGTGCCGTCCGACCCCCCGCGGCGGGCGCTCAGCAGGAGCGGACGTCCTCCCCGCTCGGGGGTCGGAGCACGGCGAACGGATCGGTGACCCGCAGCCCCGAGCCGGTGAACCGGAACAGCGCCGCCGGCCGTCCTCCGCTGGGGCCGGACGGGGCGGTGCCGCCGGTCGGTTCGAGCAGGCCGCGTCGGGACAGGACCCGTTGCAGGTTGGTGGCCGAGACCCGGTAACCCAGCGCGGCGGAGTAGACGCGGCGCAGGGCGGACATGGTGAACTGCGGCTGAGCCAGGGCGAACCCGAGGTTGGTGTAGGACAGCTTGGCGCGGAGCCGGTCGCGCGCGCGCAACACGATCGACCCGTGGTCGAAGGCGGTCTCGGGCAGCGCGGAGACCGGGAACCACTCGGTGTCGTCGGGGATCTCCGGGTCGACGTCGCAGGGGACCAGGCCGAGGAAGGCGGTGGCGACCACCCGTCGCCCCGGGACCCGTTCGGGGGCGCTGAACACCGAGAGCTGCTCGACGTGTGTGAGCTGTCGCACGTCGACCTTCTCGGCGAGCTGACGCCGGATGGAGGACTCCACGTCCTCGGTGGCGCCCAACTGCCCGCCGGGCAGCGCCCATCTGCCGGCTTGCGGCGGCCTGCCGCGCCGCCAGAGCAGTACCCGCAGGGACTTCTCGCGGTCGCGGCCCCGGACTCCGAGCACCGCCGCCAACACCTCGTGACCGGTCTGACTCACCTGGTTGATAGTATCCACCCAGTTTTCGATCGGAGGGCGAAAACCGGCGGGTGGTGACCCACCTCCGGTTCCCTCGAGGAGGACAAGATGGTTGCGACCACCACGACCGACCTGGACCTGACCCCCTACGGCGGCGTGACCCCCGACGCCGCGTGGCGGGAGGAGGTGCTGCGCCTCGCCGAGGAGCGCGACGCGGTGCTGCTGGCGCACAACTACCAGCTCCCGGAGATCCAGGACGTCGCGCACCACACGGGAGACTCGCTGGCGCTGAGCAGGATCGCCGCCAGCAGCACGGCGTCCACCATCGTCTTCTGCGGTGTGCACTTCATGGCCGAGACGGCGAAGATCCTCAGCCCGGAGAAGACCGTGCTGATCCCCGACGAGCGGGCCGGGTGCTCACTCGCCGACTCCATCACCGCCGAGCAGTTGCGGGAGTGGAAGGCCCAGCACCCCGGGGCGGTGGTCGTCTCCTACGTCAACACCACCGCGGCGGTGAAGGCCGAGACCGACGTCTGCTGCACCTCCTCCAACGCGGTGGACGTGGTGCGTTCCATCCCCGAGGACCGCGAGGTGCTCTTCTGCCCGGACCAGTTCCTGGGCGCCCACGTCAAGCGGGTCACCGGCCGGGAGAACCTGCACATCTGGGCCGGCGAGTGCCACGTCCACGCCGGCATCAACGGCCCCGAGCTGGCGGAGAAGGCCGCGGCCAACCCGGACGCCGACCTCTTCATCCACCCCGAGTGCGGCTGCGCGACCTCCGCGCTCTACCTGGCCGGTGAGGGAGCCGTCCCCGCCGACCAGGTCAAGATCCTCTCCACCGGCGACATGCTCACCGCGGCCCGGTCCACCAACGCCAGCTCCGTGCTGGTGGCCACCGAGGTCGGCATGCTGCACCAGCTCCGCCGGGCCGCTCCGGAGATCGACTTCCGCGCGGTGAACGACAGGGCGTCCTGCCGCTACATGAAGATGATCACGCCAGCCGCGTTGCTCCGCTGCCTGCGCGAGGGCCTCGACGAGGTCACCGTGGACCAGGAGACCGCGGAACGCGGCCGGGACGCGGTCCGGAGGATGATCGCCATCGGGCAGCCCGGCGGCGGGGAATGAACACCGGCGACCAGGGCACACCGCGCTGGGAGGCCAGCGCGGACCTCGTGGTCGTCGGATCCGGCGTGGCCGGACTGACCTCGGCGCTGCGCGCCACCAGCCTCGGGCTCCGAGTGCTGGTCATCAGCAAGGGCGAACCGTCCGAGGGCGGCACCGCCTGGGCCCAGGGCGGCGTGGCGGTCGTCCTCCCCGACGGCCCCGACGACGACACCCCCGAACGGCACATCGCCGACACCCTCACCGCCGGGGTGGGGCTCTGCGATCCCGGCACCGTGGACGCGGTCGTCCGCGCCGGCCCCGCCGCCGTCACCGACCTGCGGGACCTGGGAGCTGTCTTCGACCGGGGCGCCGACGGGCGGCTCGACCGCACGCGGGAGGGGGGCCACACCGCGTTCCGGGTCGTCCACGCCGGCGGGGACGCCACCGGGGCCGAGGTCGAACGCGCCCTGCTGTCCGCCGCCCGCGGCGGTCCGGCCCTCCTCACCGGCCACACCGCGGTCGAGGTGCTGCGGGGCCGGTCGGGCGGTGTCGCCGGCCTGACGGTGCTCGACGCCGACGGCGTGCCCGGCGTGGTCCGCGCCCCCGCCGTCCTGCTGGCCACCGGGGGCCTCGGCCAGCTCTACCGCGCCACCACCAACCCGGCGGTGGCCACCGCCGACGGGATCGCGCTCGCCCTGCGCGCCGGAGCGAAGGTCGCCGACCTGGAGTTCGTGCAGTTCCACCCCACCGTGCTCTACACCTCGGCCGACGCGACCGGCAGCCGACCGCTGGTGACCGAGGCGGTCCGAGGCGAGGGAGCGGTCCTCGTGGACGCCACCGGAGCCCGGGTGATGGCGGGCGTGCACCCGTTGGGTGACCTGGCCCCCCGGGACGTCGTGTCCCGGGCGATCGGCGCCCACCTGGCCGCCGCGCCCGGCGGCGTGGACGACCACGTCTTCCTCGACGCCACCCACCTCGCCGGCGGCGCCTTCGCCCGCCGGTTCCCCACCGTCAGCGCCGCCTGCCGCCGCGCGGGCATCGACCCCGAGGTTGAGCCCATCCCGGTCGCTCCGGCCGCGCACTTCTCCTGCGGCGGTGTCCTCGCCACGGTGCACGGGCGCACCAGCGTCCCCGGCCTCTACGCGGCGGGGGAGACCGCGAGGACCGGACTGCACGGCGCGAACCGGCTGGCCTCCAACAGCCTGCTCGAAGGGCTGGTCACGGGACGACTCGCCGCCGAGGCGGTCGCCGGTGACCTCGACGCCGGCCTGGTCGGCGGCCCCTGCGCCGTGGACCGGGCACCCCTGCCCGCCAGCGGCATCTGCGACCGGGACGTCGTGCAGCGGGTGATGACCCGGCACGCCGGTCTCGGCCGGGACGCGGCGGGACTGGCCACGGCCCACGCCGAGCTCGAGGCCCGCTCGGTGTCCCGCCCGCTGTCCACCCGGCGGCTCGCCGAGGACGCCGCCCTCACCCTGGTGGCGAGGACCCTGCTCGCCGCCGCCGCACACCGCACCGAGTCCCGGGGTTGCCACCAACGCCTGGACCACCCCGGACGCGAGGACGAGGTCTGGAGGCGGTCCACGGCGTTCCGGCTCGACGTGTTCGGCGAGCCCATCGCCGTGGACGCACCCGCCCTCGGAGCCGCCGCGTGAACCGCCGCGCCGCCACCGGCCCCCGCCCCGAGCCCCCCCGGGGCCACCCGCACGAGGAAGGTGCGATCGTGAGCACTGCCCCAGCCGCCCCCGCCCTGTCCGACTCCGTGGCCACCGCCCTCACCACCGCCGGGCTGGACCCCTCGGAGATCGCGACGCTGATCGCCACCGCCCTGCGCGAGGACCTGCGGTACGGGCCGGACGTCACCACCGAGGCGACCGTCCCCGCCGACCAGTGGGCCGTGGCCGACATCGCGCCGAGATCGCCGGGGGTGCTCGCCGGGCTCCCCCTGGTCCGGGCCGTCTGCGACCTCCACCTCGGCCCCCGGGGGTACGAGGTGGTGGAGGCGCTCTCCGACGGTGACCGCGTCGTGGCCGGGCAGCCAGCGATGCGGCTACGCGGACCGGTGCGGGGGCTGCTCACCGTCGAACGGACCGCGCTCAACCTGCTCTGCCACCTCTCCGGCATCGCCACCGCCACCGCCGCCTGGGTGGACGCGGTGGCCGGCACGGGCTGCGTCATCCGGGACAGCCGCAAGACCCTGCCGGGGCTGCGTTCGGCGCAGAAGTACGCGGTGCGGTGCGGCGGGGGCTCGAACCACCGGATGGGACTGGGGGACGCGGTCCTGATCAAGGACAACCACGTCGTGGCGGCGGGCTCGGTCACCCACGCGCTCGCCGCCGTGCGGGAACACGCCCCCGACCTCCCGTGCGAGGTCGAGGTGACCACGCTGGAGGAGCTGGACGCGGTGCTCGCCGCGCGCGCCGACGAGGTGTTGCTGGACAACTTCACCGTCGAGCAGTGCGCCGAGGCGGTGCGCCGCCGGGACGCCGCCGGAGCCAGCGGCACCCGGTTGGAGGCCTCCGGCGGGCTCACACTGGCGGTCGCCGCCTCCTACGCGGCCACCGGCGTCGACTACCTCGCGGTGGGGGCGCTCACCCACTCCGCTCCGGCGCTGGACCTGGGGCTGGACCTGGACTGACCCCGTGCCCACCCGCCATCCGCTCGCCCGCGACCAGGTGGCCGTCGGTCCTCAACCGACGATGGCCAGTTGGGCGACGACCACCAGCACCAGCAGCAGCGGCCCCCGCGACAGTTCGCGGATCAGGTTCAGCGGCATCGGTCCGAGCCCGGTGTCGTAGAGCGTCAGGTCGTAGGACAGCGGGGGGCGGGTGGCGAGCCGGTAGGTGACCAGCACCGCGCCGAGCACCGACACCGCCGAACACCACCACGTCGAGGACGGCAGGGCGGGAGCCGTCAACAGCACCCACAGCAGCGCGCCCACACCCGGCACCACCAGATGGGCGAGCAGCAAGTGGCGATCGGTGCCGCCCAACGCCCGCCGCAGACCGGGCGAACGCGCCACCGTCCGCAGCCCCCGGCGAGCCGGTCGGTGGCCAGCGCCGCGCCCAGCGCCTGGACCACCGCGACCGTCGCCTCGGGCAGCGCCACGCCCGCCACCGCGTAGGGCACGAGCAGCAGGACCGCCCACACCACACCCCGCGCCGGCCGACGCAGCAGGCGGAGGCAGTCGGCGCGGAGCGACACCGTCACCCGCGTCCCCCGCAGCCGCCGCGACCGAACCCGGCCCCGGCGTCGCATCGCCTTCTCGTCGAGAGCCGACGAGAGCACCGAGAGGTCCAGCCACCACACCGCCACGGACGCGGTGCCCGCGAGGTCGGCACCAGCGGTGAGGGTGGCCCGCCCACCCGGGCCAGCCGAACCCACGAGGCGAGCGAGGCGGCCACCGCCACCACACCCAAGACGACCACCCAGGCCGACGAGGGCGCGGGCAGGGTGACCATCCACCCCGCCGGTGCGGCGAGGACCACCCCGCCCACCACGCAGGCGGCCAGCACCCCGTCCACGGCCCACCGCAGCCGACGCGGCCCGTCCGGAACCGATTGGCCCAGCACCGCGACCGCCACCGCCAGCGCACCACCGGCCACCCCGGCGGCACCGGCGAGCAGGACGTCCGGGCCGCGCAGGGACGCCAACGCGGCCAGCACCACCCCGACGAGCCCGCCCAGCGCCGCGATCCCGGATGACAGGGCGACCATCGTCGGAGCCAGGAAGCCCCGGCGGCTCACCGGCGCGCCCAACAGCCAGAACCGCTTCGTCGCGCCGACGACCACAGGTCCGATGGTCAGCAGGGAACGGACCACCCCCGCCCAGGCGGCGACCGCGCCCACCAGCACCAACCAGCGCAGCGACGCCAGCTCCTCGGGCGCCGGCACCGCCGGCCCCCCTGCCACGGCGGAGACGAAGCTGACCAGGGCACCGGCCACCACCAGAGCGACCAGGACCGGCGAGGAGAGGTCCCCCACCCGACCCATCGCCCCACGCCCACCCCGCTCCCGCCGCGCCGCGCGCAACCGGGCCCGCAGCGCACGCGCCGTGGGAGGTGGGGAACCCACCGCCGGGACCGTCGTGCCCGGCCCACCGGCGCGCCGGACCGCGGTCACGGAGCGACCGTGACGACGTCGTCCGCCACCGCGTCGACCAGGGCGGAGTGGTGGGACGCGAAGAGCACCGCCGTCCCGGCCGCCTTCTCCGCGAGGAGCCTCTCCCGCAACCAGTCGTGCCCACTCTCGTCCAGCCGCTGCTCGGGCTCGTCGAGGACCAGCGCGCGCCGTGGCCGGACGAGGCAGGAGGCCAGGGCCAGCCGCCGCGCCTGCCCGCTCGACAGCGTCGCGGGGAGGTTGTCCCGCACGGACCGCAGTCCACAGTCCACGACGGCGGCGTTGACCACCGCCGGGTCGTCGACCCCGTGTGCCCAGGCCACCACCAGCAGGTGCTCCACGACGGAGAGGTCAGGGAAGGAGGCCGCGTCGTCCAGGGCGGCGGCGACCGAGGCGCGGAAGGCGGGCGAGGTCTCGTCGAGCGGAGCCCCGTCGAACAGCACCTCTCCCGAGGTCGGCGCCTCCGCGCCCACGGCACAGCGCAACGCCGTCGACTTGCCCGCGCCGTTCGGTCCGACCACCGCCACCGCCCGACCCGCCTCGAGGGCGAGGTCGAGGCGGTCCAGGACGACGTGGTCACCGAAGCGCACCGTCAGCCCCCGGAACTCCAGCAACGCCGTCCCCCGGCGTTCCGGGAGGGTGGGGGCCGGCGACGACGAGGTCGACGGTGGACGGTGCATGCGAGGACCTGCTCTCCGGAGGCGGTGGGCATCCCCCCGACAACGGCCGGTGCGTCGCCCCGGTTCCGCCCCGATCCCCGTCCTGGGCTGGCACCGTCCTGTCAGGACGAGCCGCCCGTCGAACGCCCCGAGGCCGTCCGAGCCACGAGCCCGGCCCGGGTGGGAGCGGCACGCGCCCGCTCCCGCGCCCAGGTCGGAGCCGGTGCCCAGCACGGCGACCCGCGCACTGGTCGTCGCGGTCGTCAGAGCCGCTGGTTGGCCAACACCGGCACCGAGTCCCGGGCAGCGGCGACCCGTGCCGAGTCGATGCCGGCGAGCACCACCTCGGGAGCGGAGCCCGCCGCGACCCGCACGGTGCCCAACGGGTCGACCACCATGCTGTGCCCCACCCCGGTGGGCGCCCGTCCCCCGGCCTGCTCGACGTCCGCGCCATCGGGAAGGGCCTGGCCGCAGGCCAGCACCCAGCTGGTCGAGTCGAGCGCGCGGGCCCGCACCAGGAGCTCCCACTGCCGCAGCTTGCCCGGCCCGGCGCCCCAGGACGCGGGCACCACCACCGCCTCCGCCCCCTCCGCCGCCAACCGGGTGAACAACGCGGGGAAGCGCAGGTCGTAGCAGGTGGCGAAACCCAACCGCATGCCCTCGACCTCGACGCTGACCAGCCGATCCCCCGAGGCCACGGTCGCCGACTCCTGGAAGCCGAACGCGTCGTACAGGTGGATCTTGTCGTAGTAGGTGTCCACCCCCCGCCCGGTGACCAGCAGGGTGTTGGTGACCCGGTCGTTCGGGGCCGGGGTGAACATGCCGGCGACCACGAGCAGCTCGTACTGGGCCGCGATCCGGCGGACCTCCGTCGCCCACGGCCCCTCCAGGCCCTCGGCGAGGGGGCGCAACGGGATCCCGAAGCACGCCATCGTCGCCTCCGGGAACACGACGACCTGGGCGCCGGCGGCGGCCGCCTCCGCCGCGCCGTGCCGGACCAGCTCCAGGTTGCTCGCGGGATCCGGTGTCGTGCTGAGCTGGCAGAGAGCCACCCGCAACGAGCCTGCCATCATCCACCTCGCCGTAGCCATCGTCGTGATCGGACACTCCGATCCTGCCCCACCCCGCGTCCACCGCGCCGGTTGGACCGATCGGGCGGGCGAGGAAGGCCACGCCCGGGGGAACCGAACGCCTCCGCCCGCGCCAGCCGGGGAACGCGGCGGACGGTCCGGCGGTCCGTCGGGTGTGCGGGCCGACCGGAGCGGAACCGCCGGTGGACCGCGCTCGCACCCCGCCGGGCACTCCGCGTGCCGGTCGTGGGACGCCGGTTCCTAGAGTTGGTGGGTGTTCGTCCGCCGCAGGCCCGTGGCCTTCCTCGCCCTGTCCGCCGTCGCGTTCTCCGCCGGGTGCACCACGCCGACCTCCGAGCGGACCGACGAGGTGCGGGCCGGCGACTCGATCGTGTTGGCCGAGATCGCCGAACCGGCCACCCTCCACCCGTTGCTGGGCTACGCCGAACAGGGCAAGGGCAAGTTCTACGACGGCCTGCTCACCCACGACGCGGAACGGGTCACGCGCCCCGCCCTGGCCCTGGAGGAACCCGAACCCTCCACGGACGGGACCACCTGGACGGTGCGCCTCCGCGAGGACGTCACCTTCCACGACGGTTCCCCCCTCGGCGCGGAGGACGTCGTCGCGACCTACCGGGCCGCGATCGACCCGGCCAGCGGGTCCCTGGTGGCCGCCGGTCTCGACGTGGTCGAGTCGGTCACCGAGCTCGACGACCACACCGTCCAGTTCGACCTGCGCCACCCCCACGCGTCCTTCCCCGACCTGTTGGTGCTGGGCATCGTCCCCAGCGAGGACGTGGCCGCCGGCCCCCTCGTCGACTCACCCCTGAACACCCAACCCGTCGGGACAGGCCCCTACCGGCTCGTCGAGTGGATCCAGGGCGAGCGGATGGTGTGGGAGGCCAACGAGGACTACTGGGACGGCGCACCCGAGATCGACCAGGTGACCGTCGTCTTCGGCCTGGGGTTCGAGGAGAGGGTCCGGGGGATGGGGGACCGGGAGCTCGACGGGGCGGTGCTGCACCCGTGGGAGGCCAGGGACCTCCCGGAACAGACCGAGCTGGAGGTCGTCCACCACGACAGCGGGGAGTTCCGGGCCGTGACGCTGCCCTCCGGTCACCCGGTCGCCGGGGACCCGGCCATCCGCCTCGCGTTGAACCTGGCCGTCGACCGCGCCGGCATGGTGGCCGACGTCCTCGGTGGGCACGGACAGCCGGCGCACACCCCGTTCCCGCCCACCCTCCCGGAGTTCGTCGACCCCGAGGCGTCCTTCGTCCTCGACGCCCCGCAGGCCCGCCGGATGCTGGAGAACGAGGGCTGGGACCTCGACGACGGCGAGGAGGTCCGCACCCGGGAGGGCACCCCCGCGCGCTTCACCCTGCTGCACCCGGACGACGACCCGCTGAGCGCCGAGCTCGCCGCCGCCTTCGCGGAGGGGGCGGCGAGCATCGGCGTGGAGGTGGGGGTCGAGGGGCTGCCCTGGGAGGACATCCTCCCCCGGGCCGGGAGGGACGCCGTGGTGGTCAGCCACGGGAACCCGCTGGACCCCGACCTCCAGGGCTACCCGTCGCTGCACTCCTCCTCGGTCGCCGAGGCCAACCTGGGCCGCTACGACAACCCCCAGGTCGACGCCTCGCTCGACGCCGCCCGCCTCGGCCTCGACCAGGCGGAGCGCACCGCCCACTACCGGGCCGCGCAACGGGCCTACGTGGCCGAGCCGGGGCTGGTGTACCTGGTCTTCCCCCGCCACAGCTACCTCCTGGGCCCGGGGTGGGCCGGGTACCAGCGGGTCACCGAGCCTCGCGGCCACGGGATGACCTGGGGGCCCTGGTGGAACCTGGAGGACTGGTCCCGGAACTGAGCGCCCCCGGGGGACGGGTGCGCGGTGGGCGGGAGGACGCACCGGTCCACGTGGACCCGCTGGCGCCCGGGCCCGGTGCGCGGGGCGGCAGGTGACGTTCCGCCGAGGGAGCCTTGGCTCCCGGTCCGCGCCTCACCTGATCAGGGGGCTCGGGGGTGAACGTCTTCCTCCCCGTGATCAACACACCTACCGTGGTCGAACGAGGACGACGGTGAGCGCGCCCGACGGAGAACCACCCCAGCGGCTCGGAGGCAGGCAGGTGAGCGGCATGTGGAGCAAGGACCGCACCCGGGACCACGTCGTGGGCGATCCCGCCTCGAGAACTCGGCACCCCCTCGTCCGGGACCGCGGCGCGCCCCCCGGCCGGGAAGCGGGACCGTCACCCCGGCGGGGCCGGCGAGGCGGCGCCCGCACCCGACCGCCAGGGCCGATCACCGCCTTCCTCCTCGCCGCGTTGACGGCGGCCGCCGCCTGCGCACCTCCCGCGCCGCTGGTCGAGGACACCCGCTCGACCAGCGGTACCCCGGCCGACCTCGTGGGACCGCCGCTGCCCGTCGACGAGTTCCCGGACCAGGTGGGGCGGGCGTGCGGGACCTGGGCGGACCTGAGCTGGCCGGTCAACGACCAGGCGGTGGACCACCCGGCGGGCGGCGGACTCGTCATCCGGGGCGGGAACCAGTACCACAACTACGGGGAGGACCTGCCGCTCGACGGGTCCTACCGGGAGTACGACGTCAACCCGCGCCCGCCGGGTGAGCGCCGGGACGCCGAGCGGCTGGTCCGGGACCGCGACACCCACGAGGTCTGGTACACCGCCGACCACTACGAGTCCTTCCGGCTGATCTCCGGTGGTTGCGGATGACGACGGCCGTGCCGACCCGGCCACGGCCCGCCCACCCGCTCCGCGGGTGGCAGGACGACAACCCCCCACCGCGCCGGCCGGGCCCACCCGGCCAGCCCCAGCGCCCGAGGACACCCCCACCATGACCGAGCCACTGGACGCGCCCGTACTCCCCGGACACCGATGGGCGGAACTGGCCCTGGACGACGAGATCACGACCGCGAGCCGGGGTGGCGAGGGCGGCGGAGCGAGTCCCGGTCGCTGGACCGTCGACGGTCGCCACTGCGCCACCAGGGCGCAGCTCTTCGACGAGTGGGCCAGGGCGCTGGGGTTCCCCGACTACTTCGGCCGCAACTGGGACGCCTTCGACGAGTGCCTGTCCGACCTCCTCACCGGTGGCGCCGGAATCGGCGTTCGGGAGGGGGGCCCGGGGTCCCGTGAGGAGATCACCGTGCGGCACGCGGAGAACCTCCTGGTGGCCGAACCCGTCACCGAGCTGACGACCTTCATCCGGGTGTTGGACGCGGTGGCGGGGTCGACCGGACCGGAACCGGGCGGAGCCGGACTGCGCGTGCTCTTCCGGACCTCCACCGACGAGGCCGGGGACCTCCGCGACCGGCTGCGGACGGCGGCCCCCGGCCGGGCCTGAGAGAGGTGGCGCTCCGGGGGTGCCGGCTGGCGCGGGTGGGCGTTCCCACCCGTGGGCCGAGGCGAGGCCGGAGCGGCGTCCCGGCGCCCAGCCGCCGCGCCGTTCCCGGGGTCTCGACCCTGGTCCCGAGGCCGGAGCCGCACCGCCTTCCCCCAAAAGTGTGACCCGGTTAGGCTGCGACGAGGTCTGTCACCGCACCGAGGGGGAAAAGTGGAGCTGAACCGGGTGCGAGCCGACACCCCGGCCTGTGAGGACCTGGTGTTCCTGGACAGCGCGGGCTCCTCCCTGCCACCCTCCGTGGTCCTCGACACGGTCACCGGCCACCTCCGCCGGGAGGCCGAGATCGGCGGCTACCGGGCCGCCGGCGAGCGCACCGACGACCTCGAACGCGGCTACCACAGCGCGGCCCGGCTGCTGGGGTGCCGGCCCACCGAGGTCGCCTTCCTCGGCAGTGCCGCCCAGGCCTGGTTGACCGCGCTCGACGCGGTACCCCTCGTGCCCGGCGACCGGGTGCTGATCAGCGAGGCCGAGTACGGGACCAACGCGGTCGAACTCCTCCGGCGGCGGGACGAGACGGGCATCTCCGTCGAGACCGTTCCGTCGGCCGAGGACGGGCGGCTCGACCTCGCCGCGCTGCGCCGGATGCTCGACGAACGGGTCCGCCTCGTGTCGCTGGTGCACATGCCGACCAACGGCGGCCTGGTCAACCCGGTGCGGGAGGCCGCGCTGGCCGCGCACCAGGTGGGCGCGCTGGTGCTGCTGGACGCCTGCCAGACCGTCGGACAGCGTCCCGTCGACGTGGACGCCCTCGGTGTGGACCTGCTCAGCGCCACCGGCCGCAAGTGGCTGCGAGCCCCCAGGGGGACCGGCCTGCTCGTGGTCCGGGAGGAGGTCCTGCCCCGGCTTCGCCCTCGGCTCGTCGACCACACCGCCGCCCAGTGGACAGCGCCCGGGCGGTACCGGATGCGGACCGACGCCCGGGTGTTCGAGCGGTTCGAGTTCGGGGTGGCCAACCGGCTCGGGCTGATCGCCGCGCTGGACTACGCGTGGGATCTCGGGATGGAGGCCATCGCCAGCGAGGTGGCCGACCGCGCGGCCCGCCTCCGCGCCGGCCTGGCCGCCCTCCCCGGCGTGCGCCTCTGGGACCTGGGCCCGGATCCGGGCGGCATCGTCACCTTCACCGTCGAGGGCCGCCCCGCCGGTCAGGTGCGGGACGCGCTGTGGGACCAGCGGGTCGCGGTCACGGTGAGCCCGCCGAACTCGACCCTGTTGGACGCCACCCGCAGGTCCCTTCCCGACCTGGTCCGGGCCTCCGCCCACTACTTCGTCTCGCCGGACCAGGTGGCCACCGCCGTCGCCGAGGTGGACAGGCTGGCCCGCTGACCGGTGCCACCGGACGGGGAGTCCGGTGCTGCTCGCCTGGTCGGGCCGTCCGCCACCGTGCGAGCCGCCGGACGCGGGGCGTGCCCCGGGGTGTCGGCCATCCAGGGCGCGGTATGACCAGCTCTGACGGGCGGCCGCGGGGCGGGCCCGCCCGCTCGGAACCGGACCCGCCCGCTCGCGACCGGACCCCGCTCAGGAACAGGTCTCCCCGATCACCCTGGGCACGCAGTCCGCGTAGGAGAGCAGCAGGTCCACCGCCTCGTCGTTGCGGGCGGTCTCCCGCTCGATGACCGAGTCCGGCGGGTAGAAGCCGCCGCCGCCGGCCCCCCTCGGGTACATCTCGAAGGTGTAGCTCCAGATCCCGTGGGCCGCCCACATCCAGTCGTCGATGCTCCCGTCGGTGATGTACAGCCCGCTGGCCTGCATGGGCGTGTACCCGTTGGTGGCCGCCAGCTGCCTGCCCAGGGTGGCGAACACCCTCGCGTCCCGCGCGGTGAGCCCGGGGCCGGTCTCGGCGTAGGTGTAGCCGTAGGGCCACAGCACCAGCTCCGAGTAGGTGTGCCAGTCGATGTGGGCCGTGATCCGCTGCTCACCGCCGACGACCCGGGACGCCACGAAGTCCCGCACCCTGGCGGTCTCGGGCGCGGAGAACGCCGCCGCCCCCCGGTAGGTGCTGCTGCCGGGGCTTCCGCTGGAGCCGCCGCAGCACCCCCACTGGTGTCCCCAGTTGCGGTTGAGGTCGGTGCCCTGCCCCTGGCGGTTCTTCCGCCAGCTCCGGAACTGCCCGGTGGCGATGTCGTACTCCTTGCCGTCGGGGTTGACCACCGGGACGACGTGGATCACGCGGCCGTCCACGACCCTGGTGATGTCCGGGTCGGTCCCGTAGCCGTCGGTGAACCGTTCGACGATGCGCAGGCACATCTCGGTGGTCAGGTGTTCCCTGGCGTGCTGGGAGCAGGTGAAGAGCACCTCGGGGACGTCGGGGCCGGGGGTGCCGATGCTGAGCAACCAGAGGTCACGCCCCTCGTGGGAGGCGCCGATGCTCGACATCCTCGCGATGTCCGGGTGCTCGCTCACCGTTCGCCGCAGCTCCGAGGTCACCTCGGCGAAGTCGTGGTAGCCCTGGTGGTTGGGGGGAAACGCCAGCGGATCGCTCGGGACGTCCTCCGTGCGCGGGGCCAGCGGTGCCGTGGGGAAACCGAGCCGTTCCACCTCGGCCAGCTGGTCCGGGGTGGCCAGCACCGTCAGCGCGTCGCCCTCCACCGCGAGGATGTCGACGCCGGTGCGGCTCACGGCGGTCCGGTCCCGGGCCTCGCCCGTGCCCTCGACCCGGTGGGGGGACGCCCCACTCCCGGGTCGGACCTCCTGCTGGGTCTCCTGTAGGGACGTGGACGCCGGAACGGCGGGTCGGGCGATGCCCGTCGCGCTGATCGGCGCGAGTAGCGCGAGGCAGCAGCCGGCCGCGAGAACCGCGGCGGACCGGCGAAGGGTGCGTGTGGTCGGGAACATCCTGCCTCCGGGTGATCGCGGAGCGTGATCCCCTGATGGTTCTCCACCTGGCCGGCGGTCCACAAGCAGGGAACCGCTCCCGGTTCCGTTCACTGTCAACAGCTGTGACCGGAGAGCCCCGTTCGTGGCCGCGTCCCGCCATCTACCCTTGGGGGGCGTTCCGGCCGGGACGCGGCCGGCGGGGCCTGGACCTGCCCGGACGGCCGCGAGCCCACCCGCAGCCCCGTGCGCGGGACCCGGAGCGCCGCGACGGAACGACGAGTGCGAGGAACCCGATGCTCACCCGAACAGACCTGCGGGACCGCGTCCCGTCCGCCGCCGAGTTGCGCGCGGTGCTGCCGCGCGCCGAGGTAGACGTGGACACGGTGCTGCATCGGGTGCGCCCGCTCGTCGAGGAGGTCCGGCGGTACGGGGTCTCGGCGGCGCTCGACCTCACCGAGCGCTTCGACGGTGTGCGCCCGGCCCGCGTCCGCGTCCCGGCCCAGGCCCTCGCCGACGCCGAGCGGGACCTCGAACCCGGGGTGCGGTCCGCGCTGGTGGAGAGCATCTCCCGCGCCACCCGGGTGCACGCCGCCCAACGCCGGCGGGACGTGACCACCCAGGTCGTGCCCGGCGGCACGGTGACCGAACGGTGGGTCCCGGTGGCCAGGGTCGGCCTCTACGTCCCCGGGGGCAACGCCGTCTACCCGTCGAGCGTGGTCATGAACGTCGTACCCGCCCAGCAGGCCGGCGTGGACTCGCTGGTGGTGTGCTCGCCGGCCCAGGCCGACTTCGGCGGGCTGCCGCACCCCACCATCCTGGCCGCCTGCCAGCTGCTCGGCGTCACCGAGGTCTGGGCGGTCGGGGGCGCGCAGGCGATCGCCCTGCTCGCCTACGGGGGGCAGGACACCACGGGGGAGGACCTGGTCCCCGTCGACCTGGTCACCGGGCCGGGCAACATCTACGTGACCGCCGCCAAGCGGGAACTGCGCGGGCTGGTCGGCATCGACGCCGAGGCCGGTCCGACCGAGATCGCCGTGCTCGCCGACCACACCGCCGACCCGGTCCACGTCGCCGCCGACCTCATCAGCCAGGCCGAGCACGACGAGCTGGCCGCCAGCGTGCTGGTGACCACCTCGTCCGACCTCGCCGACGCCGTGGACGCCGAACTGGCGCGCCGGGTCCCGGCCACCCGGCACAGCGAGCGGGTCCGGACGGCGCTGTCGGGCGCCCAGTCCGGCTGCGTGCTGGTCGCCGACCTGACCGACGGGCTGCGGGTGGTCGACGCCTACGCCGCCGAGCACCTGGAGATCCAGACCGAGGACGCCGGGGCGGTGGCCGCCCGGGTGCGCAACGCCGGAGCGGTGTTCGTCGGAGCCCACAGCCCCGTCTCGCTGGGCGACTACTGCGCCGGATCCAACCACGTGCTGCCCACCGGCGGCTGCGCCCGCCACTCCGGCGGCCTGTCCGTGCAGAGCTTCCTCCGGGGCATCCACGTCGTGGACTACTCCGAGCAGGCGCTCCGGGACGTCGCCGACGTCGTGGTCGCCCTGGCCGAGGCCGAGGACCTGCCAGCCCACGGGCAGGCCGTCACCGCGCGTTTCCGTCCCGAGTCTGGAGCTTCCAGTTGAGCAGCACCCCCGAGCCGCCCGCTTCCGCCGTGCCCGGTGCCCGTGTCGGGTTGGACGCCCTGCCGCTCCGCCCCGACCTGCGCGGCCGCAGCCCCTACGGGGCACCGCAGCTCGACGTGCCCGTCCGGCTGAACACCAACGAGAACCCCTTCCCGCCGCCCGCCGAGCTGGTGGCGGACGTCACCGCGGCGGTGGGCCGGGCCGCCGCCGAGCTGCACCGCTACCCGGACCGGGACGCCGTGGCGCTGCGCGCCGACCTGGCGGCCTACCTCTCCCGGGCGACCTCCACCCCGCTGGACGCCCGCAACGTGTGGGCGGCCAACGGCTCCAACGAGATCCTCCAGCAGCTGATGCAGGCCTTCGGCGGCCCCGGCAGGACGGCGTTGGGCTTCGAGCCGTCCTACTCGATGCACCCCATCATCGCCGCCGGCACCCGCACCGAATGGGTCGCCGCGCCCCGGCGCGCCGACTTCTCGCTGGACACGGCCGCCGCGGCGGAGACCGTGCGCTCCCGGCGGCCCGACGTCGTGTTCGTCACCAGCCCCAACAACCCGACGGGGCAGTCGGTGCCGCTGGCCGACCTGCGCACCGTGCTGGACGCCGCCACCGGGATCGTCGTCGTCGACGAGGCCTACGCCGAGTTCTCCTCCGCCCCCAGCGCGGTGTCGTTGATCGACGAGTACCCGGACCGGTTGGTGGTCAGCCGGACGATGAGCAAGGCGTTCGCCTTCGCCGGGGGGCGTCTCGGCTACCTCGCCGCCGCCCCGGCGGTCGTCGACGCGTTGCTGCTCGTCCGGCTCCCCTACCACCTGTCCGTCCTGACCCAGGCCGCCGCCAGCGCCGCGCTCCGCCACGCCGACGCGACGCTGAAGTCGGTGCGGACCCTCGTCGAGGAACGGCACCGCGTCGCCGACGGGCTCGGGGCGCTCGGGTTCGACGTGGTGGACTCCGACGCCAACTTCCTGCTGTTCGGCCGTTTCCCCGACGCGGGCGCGGCCTGGCGCGCCTACCTCGACTACGGTGTGCTCGTTCGTGACGTCGGCATCCCGGGGCACCTGCGGGTGACCGTGGGCACGGCCGAGGAGAACGACGCCTTCCTCGCCGCGAGCAGGGGTCTCGCCGAGGGGGCCGCAGACGGGAAGGACCAGCGGTGAACCGCATCGCGCGGGTGGAACGCACCACCAGGGAATCCTCGGTCGACGTGGAGGTCGACCTCGACGGCGCCGGGAAGGTCGAGATCGACACCGGCGTGCCCTTCTACGACCACATGCTGACCGCGCTCGGGACCCACGCGGCCTTCGACCTCCGGGTGCGGGCCAGCGGTGACACCGAGATCGACGCGCACCACACCGTCGAGGACATCGCGATCGTGCTGGGGCAGGCGCTCCGGGAGGCGTGGGGCGACAAGAAGGGGGTCCGCCGCTTCGGGGACGCCTGGATCCCGATGGACGAGACCCTGGCGCACGCGGCCGTCGACCTGTCCGGCCGGCCGTACTGCGTGCACACCGGTGAGCCGGAGACCTACAACACCTTCACCATTGGTGGGAACTACCCCTTCGTGCTCAACCGGCACGTCTTCGACTCGTTGGCCTTCCACGCCCAGATCGCGCTCCACGTGCGGGTGATCCACGGTCGGGATCCGCACCACATCACCGAGGCCCAGTTCAAGGCGGTGGCCAGGGCGCTGCGGGCCGCCGTCGAGCCGGACGAGCGGCTGCGGGGAGTGCCCTCCACCAAGGGCGCCCTCTGACCGAGCACCGGTACGGCGCGGGGGGAGCCCCGCGCCGCTACCACGGTCCGCCCCGGCGCGGGCGCCGGCTGACGACGTGTCACGACGAGAAAGGGTTCCGCGTGGAGTTCACCTGGGTGTCGATCGTGCTGCTCGGGGTGGCGGGTTTCCTGTTGGGAGGGGCCTGGTCGCTGCGCCGGACCAGCCGGGCGGGCGTGGTGGTCCTCCTGGTCGGCGCGGTGCTCGCCGCCGCGGGAGCGGTGCTCTGGACGGGCTGAGCCCAGCCACCTGGTCGCCGACGGCAGGGTGGTGACCGGCAGACCAGCCACCCGCCGTTGGCGCTGAGGTGGAACACGTGCCTGCCCCGGGTCATGCCTCCGGCGTCCACGACGAGCACGACGGGTGCGCCCCCGCGGTGCGGACGGCCCCGGCCGTCGCCTCGTCAGGGGAGACGCACGGCGTGGCCCCGCACCGGGCGTAGCCCCTCCCGGCGGATCGAGGCAGGGGACTTCGCCGTCGTGCCGTGGAACGACGTCGGTGGGGGGTGGCGGAGGTGAGGCCGGGGTCGAGGGGCACCGGGGGCCCCTGGCTCGCCCGCATCCACGAGCCGGACCCGTCGTCGGCGAAGCGCTTCCGGTCGTTCTCGCCGACCAACCCGGTCCAGGGCGCCGGTCGATCCGGTGCCCTCGTCCCGCAAGCCCCGCGAGCCGGGGCTCGACCGACACCCACCCCGCGGCGCCCGGGGAGACCCCCAGCGTTCCCGGGTCGCGCCGGAGTGCGTGGGCCAGGACGCGCGGGATCCCGCCGGGGTCGATGTTCCGCGCGGTCCGCCCCGCCACCCCGGCCGCACGACCCACCTCCGCCGCGTCCCGGCTGGTCGGCGTCCTTTCGTGGATCAGCGGCCACCCTCGCGTGACGGTCGCAGCATGGGGGCTCCCGGGCCCTGCGCGGCCAGCTCGTCGTCCGGGTTGTGCAGCCCGCAGGTGGCCAGCGAGAGGCAGCCGCAGCCGATGCACGAGTCGAGGCGGTCCCGCAGCCGCACCATCCCGTCGATGCGGGTGTCGAGTTCGGACCGCCACTGCCGGGAGAGCCGCGCCCAGTCCGCCTTGGTCGGGGTGCGCCCTTCCGGAAGGGTGGTGAGCGCCGCCTGGATGTCCTCCAGGCTCAGACCGACCCGCTGCGCGGAACGGATGAAGGCGAGCCGGCGCAGGACGGACCGCTCGTAGCGGCGCTGGTTCCCGCTGGTGCGGTGGGAGGAGATCAGGCCGCGGTCCTCGTAGAAGCGCAGGGCGCTGTGGGGGACTCCGCTGCGGTGGGCGATCTCGCCGATGCTGAGGGTGGGGCTGCTCGCGGGCATGGGACAGCCTAACCCTTGACCTAAACCAATGTCGAGGTATCAGGCTGGGGTCATGATGATGAAGAACCCCACCACCCCCACCACCACGCGGTGGGGGTACGCGGACCTGCCAGCCCTCGTCCGCCGGATGACCGGCGACGAGAAGCACCACTCCGCGTCCTCCTCCACCCTGGACGTCCTCTGGGTCCTCTACGACCGGATCCTCGACGTCAGCCCCGAGCGGATCGACGACGAGGGGCGCGACCGCTTCCTGCTCTCCAAAGGGCACGGTCCGATGTCCTACTACGCGGTGCTCGCGGCCAAGGGGTTCCTCGACGCCGACCAGTTCCCGGACTGGGCGTCCTTCGGCTCCCCCCTCGGCCACCACCCCGACCGGATGCTGCTCCCGGGGGTGGAGATCGGCAGCGGCTCCCTGGGTCACGGGCTCCCCCTGGGCGTCGGCACCGCGTTGGGACTGCGCGCCCGGGGCATCGGCTCCCGCGTCGTGGTCCTCACCGGGGACGCGGAGCTGGACGAGGGCAGCAACCACGAGGCCATCGCGGTCGCCGGTCGACTGGGGCTGGAGCAGCTGACCACGGTGGTCGTGGACAACGACTCCGCCTCGTACGGCTGGCCAGGCGGCATCGAGGACCGGTTCACCCGGGAGGGCTGGAACGGGGCCACCGTGGACGGACGGGACCACGACGCGCTGTACGCGGCGTTCACCAGGCCCTCGAACGGGCGGCCCTCGGTGGTCGTCGCCCAGGTCGAACCGTACGACGACGACGCTTCCGAGAGCCAGGACCAGGGCACGGCCACGACGACGGAGGAGCAGACCCGATGAGCACCCGACCCGCCACCAGCAGCGAGATCGACGAGCGGCCCACCCGGACCATGCGCGACGTGTTCGTCGAGACGACCACCGCCCGCTTCGACACCGACGACCGGCTGGCCGTGGTGCTGGCCGACATCAGCGCGGACAGTTTCGCCCCGGCGGCGGCCCGCTGGCCGGACCGCGTGCTCAACGTCGGGATTCGTGAACAGGCCATGGTCGGGGTGGCCGGCGGCCTCGCGTTGACCGGTCTCCGCCCCGTGGTCCACTCCTACACCCCGTTCCTGGTGGAACGGCCCTTCGAACAGCTCAAGATCAGCATCGGTCACCAGGGGGTGGGTGCGGTGCTCGTCAGCATCGGCGCCTCCTTCGACGCCAGCAGCGAGGGACGCACCCACCAGGCACCCGGGGACGTGGCCCTGCTCGACACGCTGCCGGGGTGGCGGGTGCACGTCCCCGGCCACCCCGACGAGGTCCCCGCGCTGTTGCGGGACGCCTTCGACTCCGACGGCCCCGTCTACGTGCGGTTGTCCGGTCAGACCAACTCCACGCCGATGCCGGTCGGCGCCGGATTCCACCAGGTCAGGGGCGGGTCAGGCTCGGACAGGGGGGTGGTGCTCGCGGTAGGCCCCGTGCTCGACCAGGTCATCGAGGGCGTCGGGGACCTCGACGTCACCGTGCTCTACACCCCGACCGTCCGGCCCTTCGACGCGGTCGGCCTGGCCGAGGCGGTCGGTCGTGCCCGGCACGCCGACGTCATGCTGGTCGAGCCTTACCTGGCGGGAACCTCCGCGCACCGGGTGGGCTCGGCGCTCGAGGCCGTGCCCCACCGCGTCCGGTCGCTGGGCGTGTCCCGGGACGCCGAGTTGCGCGCGTACGGCACACCCGAGGAGCACAGGGCGGCGCACGGCTTGGACGCGACGAGCATCGGGCTGGCCGCCCGGGAGTTCTTCCGACCGTGACGGCGTCAGCCAATATCACTAGTGGCTATCGCCCAAGAGGTTGATTGCCACTGCTACACCGATGGGGTTGTGTGGGCGGCGGCAATTCGCACGGCAGTTCGAAGGAAGGAACCGTGATGGCGCCGTCCTCACCCACCGTCGCAAGTTGGGAACTGGGACTTCGGCTTCGTGAACGTCGGGAGCTGATGGGGCTCACGGCGCAGGCGGTGGCCAAGCGCAGCGGGTGCACCCAGGGCTACCTCTCGGAGGTCGAACGGGGAAAGACCAAGATCGCCGAGGAACGGCTGGCCGCGTTGACCGAGATCTACGAGTTCCACCGCGACGAGGCCGAGGAACTGGCGGCGCTGCGGCGCGACGCCAACCAACGCCCGTGGTGGAACTCCTACTCGGCCCTGTTCAGCGACGACCTCCTCCGGTTCTTCGGCTACGAGCACGGCGCGGAGAGCTGCCGCGCCTACGACGGGGGCCTGGTGCCCGGTCTCCTCCAGACCGAGGACTACGCCCGCGCGGTGATCCGGGGAGGGGGCCCCAACATCCGGCTCGCGGAGGTCGACCGGCGGGTCGAGGCGCGGATGCAGCGCAAACAGCGGCTCACCGGCCCCACACCCATCCACTACACGGCGGTGATCAACGAGGCCGTCCTCCGCCAACACGTCGGAGGCCCCCGGGTGCTGGCCGACCAGCTCACCTACCTCGTCGACATGATCGAGTCCTGCCCGGACACCCTCGACCTGCGGGTCGTGCCCTTCACCGCGGACGCCTACCACGCGCTGGGCGGATCGACCTTCTACCTGCTCGACTTCGCCAGCTCGCGGTTACCCACGCTGGTCTGGCAGGAGACCGTCACCTCCACGGACCTGATCGATCACTACATGAGGGTCCGCGAGTACGATCTGGCGTACTCGCAGGCCGCCACGCTGGCCCTGAGCGCGGCCGACTCGTTAGCCCTCATCCGCCTGATCGCCAAGGAGCTGCTGTGACCAGTCGGGTGTCCCCCGTTCGTCACGATCGGTCGGCGCGCTCCTCCTGGTTCAAGTCGACGCGGAGCGCGGGCAACTCCTCCTGCGTGGAGGTGCGGTTCGTCTCCGGGGAAGCCGGGGTGCGGGACTCCAAGAACCCGCGCGGGCCGGCACTGGTCTTCGCCTCCTCGCAGTGGTCGGGCTTCGTGGGCAACGTGCGGCGGGGCTCGTTCGACGACACCCCCTGAGCGCCGGCTGGCGGTAGCTCGGTGGCGCGGATCTCACTCGGATCGGTGGTAGGCACCCGCACGCTTCGTGAGCGGTACGGATCCGGGGTCCCGAGACCCTGATCGGGTGCCGTCACGGTGAACAAGTGGGCGTGGTGACCTGTCCGGGGCCTGGCCGAGGTCGCCCTGGACGGGCGGAGCACCCGAGGCGGAGCACCCGAGGCGGGGTGGCCCGGGGCATCAGCCCCGGTAGGTGGTCCCCACCTTCCGCGTTCCGCCAGGGCCGCCGCCGCTCCGGCCGCTGACCAGGGCCTCGTCCGCGTGTGGCCCTCCGGTCGGGGCGGGAGGTGGCGGAACGCGGACGGGACGCCGAGGCCACTCGCGCCCGACCCGCTCCGGCGATGGCCGCCGCCGACCTCCCTCGGCGCGGCGTCCGTCACACCCCGCCTCCTCCCGACTCCGGCCCGTGGGCACGCCGGCCCGACGGTTTAGCCTGGACGCGTGGCATCAGTCGTCGTGTTGGATTACGGGTCGGGCAACCTCCGGTCCGTCGAGCGGGCGTTGGAGCGAGCGGGCGCCGAGGTGACGGTGACCTCCGACGCTCGCGCGGCCGTCGAGGCGGAGGGCCTGGTGGTGCCGGGCGTGGGCGCGTTCGCCGCATGCGCGGGAGGGCTGCGCGAGGTGGGCGGCGCCGAGATCGTGGACCGGCGCCTCCGCGACGGGCGCCCCGTCCTCGGGGTCTGCGTCGGCCTCCAGGTCCTCTTCGAACGCGGCGTCGAGCACGGGGTCACCGCCGACGGGCTCGGCCGGTGGCGGGGTCAGGTGGAGCGCCTGAAAGCGGATGTCCTACCCCACATGGGCTGGAACACGGTCCGCGTGCCGGCGGGCAGTCGGCTCTTCGCCGGCCTCGACCCGGAGACCCGCTTCTACTTCGTCCACTCCTACGCCGTCCGCACCTGGGAGCCGGACGGAACCGGCGGCGCGGGACCGCTGGTCACCTGGGGGCACCACGGCGAGGACTTCGTGGCCGCCGTGGAGGACGGTCCGCTGTGGGCGACGCAGTTCCACCCCGAGAAGTCGGCGGACGCGGGCGCGGTCCTACTCCGGAACTGGTTGCGGGAACTCCGGTGACCGGGCGCCGCTACCGCTCCGTGCGGCCCGGGAGGGGGTCCAGGTTCGTCGCGCTCCTGTTGATCGTCGTGATGACGGCGAGCGTCGGCCAGGCCGTGCTGGTCAACTTCGGGCTCTCGCTGTGGGAGGCGCTGGCCGTGCTGTTGCTGGTGATCGCGGTCCCCGCCGCCGTGGTGTTCGGCCGCAACCGGGACCGCGACCGCTGAGCCACGATGTGCCGCCCAGCGCGCCGGTACGGGGAACCGCTCCGGCGTCGGCGGCGCGTCAGGCCTTAAGGTTGCCCGGTGACTTTCACCTTGCTCCCCGCCGTGGACGTGGTGGACGGCCAGGCCGTCCGGCTCGTGCGCGGTGAGGCCGGTACCGAGACCTCGTACGGTTCCCCCCTCGACGCCGCGCTCGCCTGGCAGCGCGACGGAGCCGAGTGGGTGCACCTGGTGGATCTGGACGCCGCCTTCGGACGGGGTGAGAACCGCGAGCTCCTCGCGGACCTCGTGGGGCGCCTCGACATCGACGTGGAACTGTCCGGCGGGATCCGGGACGACGCCTCGCTGCGCGCCGCCCTGGCCACCGGCTGCCGACGGGTGAACCTCGGAACGGCTGCGCTGGAGAACCCCGACTGGTGCGCCCGCGCCATCGCCGAGCACGGCGACCGCATCGCCGTCGGCCTCGACGTGCGCATCACCGAACGCGGGCACCGGGTGGCCGCCCGGGGCTGGACCAGCGACGGCGGCGACCTGTGGGAGGCGCTGGAACGCCTCGACCGGGACGGCTGCGCCCGCTACGTCGTCACCGACGTGGGCCGGGACGGGACCCTCACCGGCCCCAACCTGGACCTGCTCCGCGCCGTCTGCGAACGGACGCCGGCGCCGGTCGTCGCCTCCGGTGGCGTGGCCAGCATCGAGGACCTGACCGCCCTGGCCGGCCTCGCCGACCTCGGTGTGGAGGGCGCGATCATGGGCAAGGCGCTCTACTCCGGCGCGTTCACCCTCCCGGCGGCGCTGGCCGCGGTCCGGGACACCGCCGTCCGAGGCTGACCCGCTCTGGTGGCGGCGCCTGACCGGGCCCGGTCAGGCGTGCAGCAGCCAGGCCAGCAGGAACGCGCCACTGTTGCTGGCCAGGTGTCCGAGGACCGGCGCCAGCAGGCCGCCCCCGAGCCGCCGCACGCCGCACAGCACCAGACCGAGGACGAAGGTGGCCAGCACCGCGGTGAGGCTGGTCAACAGGGTGGAACCGCCGAAGAGCGCGCCCACCGCGTCGTTGCCCTCGCTCAGGCCGAGCGAGGGCAGGACGTGCCACAGGCCGAAGCACGCCGAGGCCAGGGCGGCCGCCGGCCACCAGCCGCGGCCCTCGGGCCGGAACAACGCGGGCAGGACCCCCCGGAACGCCACCTCCTCCAGGAGGACGGTCCCGACCGGGATGCGGACCAGCACCGCCCACAGCATCGCCCCGGTGCCGACCTCGGCCGCGCGTTCGTCGGCGAAGGCCTGCCGGAGTTCGGGAACGACCAGCGCGATCGCGAACGCGAGCAGCACCACCGCCACGGCGGCGGCGCCGACGAGGAGCCCGCGCCGGTCCAGATCGGACCCGATGCCCAGCGTCCGCCAGCTCAGGCCGCAGCGGCGGGCCACGACGACGGCGAGCACGGCGACCACCCCGTTCCAGAACGGGTAGGCGGTCGCGGGCAGAATCGTGTTGGTCATCACCACCGAGCAGGCCAACATGACCAGCACGAGGAACAGGCCGCGGCGGCGGGACCACCGAGCCGTCCCCGGATCGGAACCGACCTGCGCCATCGTCATGCCATCCTGCCGGAGAACCTGGGGAGAGGGTAGCGATGGTCGGGCCGGACGGGGTGGGGCAGGCTCCGGGCGCGGGGGACGAATCCCAGTTCACCGCGTCCGGCCAGCGGGACCGCTACGTCGACCTCCTGCGAGCTCTCAGCCTGCTGGTGGTGGTGTTGTGGCACTGGGCGTTCACCATCCTGATCTGGACTCCCGACGGCCCCGTCGCCACCAGCCCGCTCGGTTTCACCTCGGGGCTGTGGATCTTCACCTGGCTGCTCCAGGTGATGCCGGTGTTCTTCTACATCGGCGGCTACGTGCACATGATGTCCTGGCGGCGGGCGAAGGCGCGGGGCTCGGGACTCGGTGGCTTCGTCTGGCACCGGATCAGGCAACTCGCCGTCCCGGGTGCCGCGCTGATGCTCACGTGGATCGTGCTGGGACTGGTCCTCGGCGCGCTGTTCGACATCCAGTGGATCGGCCAGGCGGTGCTGATGGTCATCAGCCCGCTGTGGTTCCTCGCCGTCTACCTCATGCTGATCGCCCTGCTCCCCGTGGCGCTCTGGTTGCACCGCCGCTTCGACGTGCTCGCCCTCGTCTGGTTGGGCGGCCTGGCCATGTGCGTGGACGTCCTCCGGTTCCGCTACGGGCTGGAGGAGCTGGGCTGGCTGAACATGGTGCTGGTGTGGGGACTGGCCCACCAGGCCGGCTTCTTCTACCGGCGCCTCGTCCTCGCCTCCCGCCGACTGGACCTGTCCTTGTTGTGGGCCGGGCTGTTCGCCCTGGTGGGGCTCGTGTTCTCCGGGCTCTACCCGGGGTCGATGGTGGGCGTCCCCGGCGACCGGCTCTCGAACATGGCGCCGCCGACCTTCGTCATCGTGGCCCTGCTCGTCTTCCAGATGGGTGTGGTGGAGACCCTCCGCCCCCGGATGGAGGGAGTGCTCGAGGGCGTGCGCTGGCGACGGTTCAACGACGTCATCAACCGGTTCGCGTTGCCGCTGTTCCTCTTCCACACGACCGGGATGGCCCTGTGGCTGGTGGTGTCGTGGGGGGTGTTCGGCGTCACGGTGCCGGAGGCGATCGTGCCAGACGCCGGGTGGTGGGTCCGCCGCCCGCTGGCCCTGGTGGGCCCGCTGTTGTTCACCCTCCCGGTGATCGCGCTGTTCGGGAAGTTCTGGATGCGGCATCGCACCGAACGGCGCCCCGCCGTGATCCCACCCCGCCCCCCGGGACCCGGGTAGGACGTGGCGCCGGAGCCCCGGACGGGCGACGTCCTGGCCGGCCCGGCCACCTGGGGGCCGGGACGGGGCGGCGCCCTCGGCCAGGTGGTGGCCGGCCCGGCCGGCGGGGGAGGACGCGGGCCCTGCCCGCCCGAACCGGAGCGCGGTGACCGGCGGTCGACGGACGTGGAGGGGGCAGCCTCTACCCTGGGCGCATGTCAGTCGCCGTACGCGTGATCCCCTGCCTGGACGTGGACCGGGGACGGGTCGTGAAGGGGGTCAACTTCACCGACCTCGTGGACGCCGGTGACCCGGTGGAGCTCGCGGCCGCCTACGACGCCGAAGGCGCGGACGAACTCACCTTCCTCGACGTCACGGCCTCCTCCTCCGAGCGGGAGACCACCTTCGACGTGGTGCGCCGGACCGCCGAGCAGGTGTTCATCCCCCTGACGGTCGGCGGCGGGGTGCGCAGCGTCGAGGACGTCAACCGGCTGCTGCGTGCCGGTGCCGACAAGGTGAGCCTGAACACCGCCGCCGTCGCCCGCCCCGAGCTCCTGCGGGAGGCCTCCCACCGGTTCGGCGCCCAGTGCGTCGTGTTGTCGGTGGACGCCCGACGGGTCCCGGCCGGGCAGCCACCCACCCCGTCGGGGTTCGAGGTGACCACCCACGGGGGCCGCCGGGGCACCGGCGTGGACGCGGTGGAGTGGGCGGCCACCGGCGAACGACTCGGAGTGGGGGAGATCCTGTTGAACTCGATGGACGCCGACGGCACGAAACGGGGCTTCGACCTCGAACTGATCGAGGCGGTCCGCCGGGAGGTCTCGGTCCCCCTGATCGCCAGTGGCGGCGCGGGGACCCCGGAGCACTTCGCCCCGGCGGTGCGGGCCGGTGCGGACGCGGTCCTCGCCGCCAGCGTCTTCCACTTCGGCGAGCTGCGCATCGGCCAGGTCAAAGACGCGCTGCGCGAAGGCGCGGTGACGGTGCGATGACCCGGGCGGAACGCTCGACCGAGGCTGGTCCGCCACTGGAGGTGCGGGTGGCCATCGGCGTCCTCTCCGGTGGGGGCCTGTTGTTCCTGGTGCTGGGCCTGGTGCGCCTGGTGACCGAGGGCGGCTCCGACGTGATGTTGCTGCCCACCATGATCACCATGCTGGTGCTGGCCGCCTCGGTGAGCATCTACGCCGGCCGCCCGTCGCTGCGCGCCCTGGGACTGGCGGGGGCGACATTGGCCGGGCTCCTCTACCTGCTGCTGGCGATGAGCGACGGACCCTGGTGGCTGACCGTGGTCGGTCTGCTGCTGGCCGCCAGCGCCTTCTACACGCTGGTCCTGCTCAACACGGGGCCCGCCCGCCGGTACGGCGGACTGGCCTGATCCCGGGGGCCGCCCCGACCGGGGCGCCGCCGGCCACGCCGCCCCTCCAGGGCGGCGAACACCGAGAACGTGGAGGTCGTCGATGAGTTCGGCGCGGCTGGATCCCACCATCGCCGACCGGCTCAAGCGCAACGAGGCGGGTCTCGTCTGCGCGGTCGCGCAGCGCCGGGAGGACGGCGCCGTGCTGATGGTGGCGTGGATGGACGACGAGGCCCTCCGACGCACCCTCGCCACCCGGCGCGCCACCTACTTCTCCCGGAGCCGGGGGGAGTACTGGGTCAAGGGGGAGACCTCCGGGCACACCCAGTACGTGCACGAGGTGCGGTTGGACTGCGACGGCGACACCGTGCTGCTCACCGTCGACCAGACGGGCGCCGCCTGCCACACCGGCAGCGCCACCTGCTTCGACGACGGGCTCCTGCTCGCCGCCGAGACGGGCTGAGCGCCTCGCGGGCAGGGCGTTCGCCGAGCCCAAGCCCGGTTTGGGTGACGGCCCGGTCCGGCGGCACAATGGCCGGCATGGCTGGCGTGCACGGTGGCGGTACTGGTTCGGTGAGCCCGACCAGGGAGGAGTTCCGGCAGCTCGCGGTCCAACGGCGGGTGATCCCGGTGGTGCGCAAGCTCCTCGCTGACGGGGAGACGCCCGTCGGCGTCTACCGGAAACTCGCCAGGAACCGGCCCGGGACCTTCCTGTTCGAGTCGGCCGAGAACGGCAAGTCCTGGTCGCGCTGGTCCTTCGTCGGTGTGCGCAGCCCCGCCGCGTTGACGGTGGTCGACGGCCAGGCCACCTGGACCGGGAGCCCACCGGTCGGGTTGCCCAGTGGGGGTGATCCGATGGCGGTGCTGCGGGAGGCGGTGGAGCTGCTGCGTACCGATCCGCTGCCAGGCCTGCCGCCGCTGACCGGCGGCATGGTCGGCTACGTCGGCTACGACGCGGTGCGCCGGCTGGAACGGCTGCCCGAACTGACCGAGAACGACCTCCAGGTGCCCGAGCTGATGATGCTGCTGGCCACCGACCTCGCCGCGCTGGACCACCACGAGGGCACCGTGACCCTCATCGCCAACGCGGTCAACTGGGACGACAGCCCGGAGAACGTCGACGCCGCCTACGCCGACTCCGTCCGCCGCCTCGACGAGATGACCCGGCTGCTGTGCACCCCGGCCGAGCCGACGGTCTCGGCGTTCGGCCGCCCCCGCCCGAGTTTCACGCGCCGCCGGTCCCGTGAGGAGCACTTCGCGGCGGTGGAGACCGCGAAGGAGGCGATCCGGGCCGGCGAGGCGTTCCAGGTCGTGGTGTCCCAGCGGTTCGAGGTGGAGACCGACGTCGACGCCCTCGACGTCTACCGGGTGCTGCGCACCACCAACCCCAGCCCGTACATGTACCTGCTGCGGCTGTCCGCGCCCGACGAGGACGGTGTGGAGCGCCCGTTCAGCGTCGTCGGCTCCAGCCCCGAGTCGCTGGTCACGGTGCGGGACGGCCACGCGACGACCCACCCGATCGCCGGCACCCGGTGGCGGGGCGCCGACCCGGACGAGGACGCGCTGTTGGAGAAGGACCTGCTCTCCGACGAGAAGGAACGCTCCGAACACGTGATGCTCGTCGACCTCGGCCGCAACGACCTCGGCCGGGTGTGCCGCCCGGGCAGCGTGCACGTCGTCGACTTCTTCCGCATCGAGCGCTACAGCCACGTCATGCACATCGTCTCCACCGTGCGCGGTGAACTCGCCGAGGGCCGCACCGCCTTCGACGCCGTCGCCGCCTGCTTCCCCGCCGGGACCCTGTCCGGCGCTCCGAAGCCCAGGGCGATGGAACTCATCGAGGAGCTGGAGCCGACGCGCCGGGGGCTGTACGGCGGAGTGGTGGGCTACCTGGACTTCGCCGGCGACGCCGACACCGCCATCGCCATCCGCACCGCGCTGATCCGGGAGGGCGTGGCCTACGTGCAGGCCGGGGGCGGTATCGTCGCCGACTCCGACCCGGAGGCCGAGGACAACGAGTGCCTGAACAAGGCCGGTGCCGTCCTCTCCGCGATCGCCACGGCCGAGACCCTGGCCGAACCGGGACCCGTGGGTGGCGAGGGCACGGACGGCGGTGCCGAGACGACGACGAGGGCGGCGGCGGATGTCGCGGGCGTCTGAACCCGGCGGTTCGGGAACGGGGCCCGCCCAGGCGGAGGCTCCCGCGAGCAAGGACGCCGCCCGCCGGCGCGGCGGTCGGCTGTGGCCGCTGGTGGCCGGCCTCGTGTCGGCCGCGCTCCTGCTGTGGGGCGCCAACCAGCTCAGCTGGGGTTTCGTCGCGGACTGGCGGCCGGGGCAGGCCAGGCTGCCCGGGGACATCCCGGGTTCCGCGGCCGTCGGTGGACTGGCCGCGGTCGCGCTGCTGTCCCTGGCCGCCGTGGCGGCCGTGCTCGGCACCCGGGGCTGGCTGCGCCGAGGGGTGGGCGTCGTGCTGGCCCTCGCCGGGATCTGGGTCCTCTGGTCGGTGAGTTCCTTCGATCCGGGCGCGGCTGTCGGTGTGGTCGGCGACACTGGTCACGTCCCGGTGGACCCGATGTCCGTCGCCGACCCCGGCGACGGGGGCCCGCCGTGGGGCAGGGTGCTCGGCGGCGCGGGCGGCGTCGTCCTGGTGCTCAGCGGGCTGTCGCTGGTCCTGCGTTCCGGCGCGCTGCCCGTGCTGGGCGGGCGCTACCGCACGCCCGCCGACCGGCGCTCGGCGGCGCCGTCCGACCGCCAACTCTGGGAGGCGATGGACAGTGGTGACGATCCGACCACCGCACGCGACCAGCACGACGCGGCGCGCGAGTGATGGTCCACCCAGTGCGGGGGGTCGCCCGCGAGCGGAGTTAGCATCCTCGACAACCAGCGGCGCGCGAGGGGAGTGGGCGTGATCGAGCGCACGAACGGGCACGGCGACGAGGTGATCTCGTGAGCGTCCTGGAGTCCATCCTCGACGGGGTGCGGGCCGACCTGGCGGAACGCGAGTCCGCGGTCCCCTTCGAGGAGATCAAGAGGCGGTCCCTGGAGGTCGCGCCTCCCAAGGACGTCAAGTCCGCGATGCTGGCCCCGGGTGTGGGGGTCATCGCCGAGGTCAAGCGGCGCAGCCCCTCCAAGGGTGAGCTCGCCGAGATCGCCGACCCGGCGGAGCTGGCCAGCTCCTACGCGGCGGCGGGGGCCAGGGCGATCAGCGTCCTGACCGAGCGGCGACGTTTCGGCGGATCGCTGGAGGACTTCGACGCCGTCCGGGCGGCGGTGGACGTCCCTCTGCTGCGGAAGGACTTCATCGTCAGCACCTACCAGGTGCACGAGGCCAGGGCGCACGGCGCGGACATCGTGCTGCTGATCGTCGCCGCCCTGGACCAGAACACCCTGTCCGCGTTGCTGGACCGGGTCGAGTCGTTGGGCATGATGGCGTTGGTGGAGGTGCACACCGCCGAGGAGGCGGACCGCGCGCTGGAGGCCGGGGCCAGCCTGGTGGGCATCAACGCGCGCGACCTGCACACCCTGGAGGTCAACCGCGAGGTGTTCGGGCGGATCGCGCCGGGCATGCCGGCCGACGTGCTCAAGGTCGCCGAGTCCGGGGTGCGGGGCCCCAGCGACCTGATGGCCTACGCGGGCGCGGGCGCGGACGCCGTGCTCGTGGGTGAGGGCCTGGTCGTCAGCGGTGACCCGAGGGCGGCGGTCACCCAGCTGGTGACGGCCGGTTCCCATCCGGCGTGCCCCCGCCCCAGCCGCTGATGGCGGGCGCGCACCAGGGAGCAGGAGACGGACGGACGGTGGGTGACGTGAGCGGAGACGACGGAGCGGCGCGGACCACGGACGCGGCCCCTCCCGCGAGCACCCTCCCCAGCGGGCACGACCCCGACGAGCGCGGGCGCTTCGGCCCCTACGGCGGCCGGTTCGTCCCCGAGGCCCTGGTCGCGGCCCTCGACGAGCTGCATGCGGAGTACGAGAAGGCCCGGGTCGACCCGGCCTTCGTCGACGAGTTGCGCCGACTGCTCCGTGACTACACGGGGCGGCCGTCGCCGCTCACCGACGCGCCCCGGTTCGGTGAGCACGCCGGTGGGGCCCGGGTCCTCCTCAAGCGGGAGGACCTCAACCACACCGGCTCCCACAAGATCAACAACGTGTTGGGGCAGGCCCTGCTCACCCGGCGGATGGGCAAGACCCGGGTGATCGCCGAGACCGGCGCCGGGCAACACGGCGTGGCCACCGCCACCGCCTGCGCCCTGTTCGGTCTGGACTGCACGGTGTACATGGGCGAGGTCGACACCCGGCGGCAGGCGCTCAACGTCGCCAGGATGCGCCTGCTCGGGGCGGAGGTCATCCCCGTGCGGACGGGGTCGGCCACCCTCAAGGATGCCATCAACGAGGCGATGCGGGACTGGGTCACCAACGTCGCCGACACCCACTACCTGCTGGGTACCGTCGCCGGACCCCACCCCTTCCCCGTGATGGTGCGTGACTTCCACCGGGTGATCGGACTGGAGGCGCGGGCGCAGGTCCTGGACCGGGTCGGTCGGCTGCCGGACGCCGTCGCCGCCTGCGTGGGGGGCGGTTCCAACGCCATCGGCGCGTTCCACGCGTTCCTCGACGACCCGGGCGTGCGATTGGTGGGCCTGGAACCCGGTGGGGAGGGCCTGGAGACCGGGCGGCACGGCGCCACCCTGACCGCCGGTTCGCCCGGCGCGCTGCACGGCGCCATGTCCTACCTCCTCCAGGACGAGGACGGCCAGACCCAGGAGACGCACAGCATCTCCGCCGGTCTCGACTACCCCGGTGTCGGGCCGGAACATTCCTGGTTGAAGGACACCGGGCGGGCCGAGTACCGGCCCGTGACCGACGCGGAGGCGATGGACGCCTTCCAGCTGCTGTGCCGCACCGAGGGCATCATCCCGGCGATCGAGTCCGCGCACGCCCTGGCCGGGGCGTTGACCCTCGGCCGTGAGCTCGGCGAGGACGCCGTGGTCCTGGTCAACCTCTCCGGTCGGGGCGACAAGGACGTGGACACCGCGGCCCGGTGGTTCGGGCTGCTTCCCGGAGAGGACGCCTGATGGGGCGGTTGGATTCCCTGTTCGCCTCCTGCCGGGCCGAGCGGCGGGCCGCTCTCGTGGGCTACCTGCCCGCCGGTTACCCGACCGTGGCGGACTCCGCCGCCCTGCTGGGCGAGATGGTCGCGGGTGGCTGTGACCTGGTCGAGATCGGTGTGCCGTACTCGGACCCGGTGATGGACGGGCCGACCATCCAGTCCGCGGCCGACACCGCGCTGCGGGCCGGGTTCCGGCTGCGGGACGTGTTCTCGCTCGTCGAGTCGGTCGCCACCGCCGGTGGTCGCGCCGTGGTCATGACCTACTGGAACCCGGTGCACCGCTACGGCGTGGACGCCTTCGCCCGCGACCTCGCGGCCGCCGGGGGGCTCGGCGTGATCACCCCCGATCTGATCCCGGACGAGGCGGAGCCGTGGCTGTCGGCCTCCGACGCCCACGACCTCGACCGGATCTTCCTGGTGTCGCCGTCCTCCACCGAACAGCGGATCGCCATGACGACGAAGGCGAGCCGGGGTTTCGTGTACGCGACCGCCGTCATGGGGGTGACCGGGGCCAGGGACCAGGTGGGTTCCGACGCTCCCGGTCTCGTCCGCCGCACCCGGCAGCACACCGACCTGCCGGTCGGCGTGGGGCTGGGTGTCCGGTCGGGGGCGCAGGCGGCCGAGATCGCCGGTTTCGCCGACGCGGTGATCGTGGGCTCGGCCTTCGTGGCGCGCGCCGGCGGTGACCAGGAGCGGGCCCGGTCGGAGGTCCGGTCGCTGGCCGAGGAGCTCGCCGCCGGGGTCCGGGGCCAGGTCAGCTGACCGGCCGGCTGCCCGGCGGCCCGTTACGGGAGGACCGCGCCCACCGGCCGGGGACGAGCCCCGCCCCTCCGCTGACCGGGGGCGTCGGCCGCCCGACCAGCCTGGTGCCGCCACCCGCCGGGGCGGACCCGCGCGCCCGCCGGCGGCGGCGACATCGGTGGAGCCCGTTCGGGGGCGGCCTCGCCCGACCCGTCGCGGGCCGCTGGCGGCGGCCCGCCATCACCCGAACGGCGGCACCCGAGGTGCTCCCGAGGGATCTTGCGCGGCCACCCCGACCACCGCGCGTCCGGACCGCCCGCTGCCAGCGCGATCGCGACCACACCGCCGGACGCCGGGGACACGTGGACGGTTAGTGTGGTCCGGTGAGCACTACGGCAACCGTGTTCCTGGCGAACATCCCGAGCCCGGACCAGGGTGTGTGGCACCTCGGCCCGATATCGCTCCGCGCCTATGCGCTGTGCATCCTCGCCGGCATCCTCATCGCACTGTGGTGGGGCGACCGGCGGCTCGTCGCCCGGGGCGCGGAGAAGGGCACCGTGCTCGACATCGCGGTGTGGGCCGTCCCGTTCGGGCTGATCGGCGGCCGCCTCTACCACGTGATCACCGACTACCACCAGTACTTCGGCCCCGGCCGCAACCCGCTCGACGCGCTGGCGATCTGGAACGGGGGCCTGGGCATCTGGGGAGCGATCGCCCTCGGCGGGGTCGGGGCGTGGATCGCCTGCCGGCGGCGGGGGATACCGCTGCCGGTGGTCGCGGACGCCATCGCCCCGGGCATCATCGTGGCGCAGGCCGTCGGACGCGTCGGCAACTGGTTCAACCAGGAGCTCTACGGTGGACCGACCGACCTGCCGTGGGGGCTGGAGATCTACCAGCGGGTGAACCCGGCGACCGGGCTGAACGACCCGCTGAACGGAGTGGCCATCGACCACACCCCGATCGCGGTCGTCCACCCCACGTTCCTCTACGAGCTGCTGTGGAACGTGCTCGTCGCCCTCGTGATCGTCTGGGCCGACCGCCGGTTCCGCCTCGGCCACGGCCGGGTGTTCGCCCTCTACGTCGCCGGTTACACGCTGGGCCGGTTCTGGATCGAGCTGATGCGGACCGACCAGGCAACCGAGATCCTCGGGGTGCGGGTCAACGTCTACGTCGCGGCGCTGGTCTTCCTCGGTGCCCTGGTCTACCTGCTCGTCGCCCCCAAGGGACGGGAGGACCCGTCGGTGTTGGCCGTCACCCGGACCGACGATGACGGGGACGTCCCGGCCGGAGCCGGGGACGCCCCGGCGGACGGGGACACCGCGGCCACTCCTCGCACCCCGGCCCGCCCCGCCGGTACCGAACCCCGCCAACCCCGTCGCCCGGCCGGCGGAACGGACCGCTCGGACGGAGACGGGACCAGCTGAGAAGCGGCGCCGTGCCGTCGGAGCCTTACGATCCCCAGTCATGCGAATCCTCCTCGTCGAGGACGACGACCGGGTCGCGGGCGGGTTGACCGTGGCGTTGCGCCACGCCGGCTACGAGGTGAACCGGGTCGGTACGGCCGCCGCGGCGCTCGCCGCGCCGGAGTCCGACGTCGTGCTGCTCGACCTCGGACTGCCCGACGGTGACGGGATCGACGTGCTGCGCCGACTCCGGGAGCGGCCCGGCGTCGCGGTCATCGCGGTGACCGCGCGCGGCGAGGAACGCGACCGGGTTCGGGGCCTGCGGACCGGCGCGGACGACTACGTGGTCAAACCCTTCGGGACGGCGGAGCTGCTCGCGCGCATCGAGGCGGTGCTGCGGCGGACCCGCGCCGCGCGGGCGCACTCCGCGCCCGCCGCGCCGCTGCGCGCCGGCGATCTCGTCCTCGACCCGGCGACCCGGGTGGCCAGCACCCCCACCGGCCCGCTGCCGCTCACCCGCAAGGAGTTCGACCTGCTCGCCCTCCTGGTGGCGCAGGCGGGAGCCGTCGTGAGCCGGGTGCACATCCTCGACCAGGTGTGGCAGGCGGCCTGGGAGACGTCCTCCCGGACCCTGGACACCCACATCGCCTCGTTGCGGGCGAAGCTCGGGGACGCCGCGCGCATCGACACCGTCCGGGGGATCGGGTACCGGCTCTCACCCGGCGGGCGGGCCGACTAGTGCTGCGCCGGTTGCTGGCCGTCCTGGTCCCGCTGCTGGTCGTGCTGATGGCCGCTCTCGGGGTGCCCCTGGGCGCGGTGGTGGCCCAACGGGTGACCCAGGAGGTGTACCTGGACCGCCTCAGCGATGTCGGCCGGTTCGCCTCGCTCGCCGAGAGCGCCCTGTCCTCCGGCCGGATCGAGGCCCTGCGGGACGAGATCGCCCGCTACGACGACCTGTACGGCATCCCCGTGGCGGTCCTCGCACCCGGCGGTGAGGTGCTGCTCTCGTCCAGGGACGCGTGGCCGGCGGCCGACGAGATCGACGGGGACGACCTGTCGGGGCAGCTGCGGCAGGCGTTCGCCGGGTACCGACCGGAGCCACCCGCCCTCCTCTGGCCGTGGCAGGCGCGACCCCTGCACGTCGTGGAACCGGTCGGCCGGGACAGCGAGGTGGTCGCCGTGGTGGCGATGGCCTCCCCGACGGGCGGGTTGCGGGCGGAGATCGGCTGGCAGTGGCTGCTGCTCGGGCTGGTCGGGCTGGTTCCCCTCGGGGGGCTGGTCCTGGCGGCCTGGCCCATCTCCCGCTGGGTGCTGCGACCGGTGCGCCAGCTCGACGAGGCCACGGCGGCCGTCGCGCGGGGACGCCTGGACACCCGCGCCGACGAGGTGACCGGCCCGCCCGAACTGCGGCGGTTGGCCGCGTCGTTCAACACGATGGTCGGCGTGGTGGGGACCGCGTTGGAACGGCAGCGGGCCTTCGTCTCCGACGCCTCCCACCAGATGCGCAACCCCCTGGCCAGCCTGCGGCTGGCCGTCGAGAACCTGGAACCGCACCTGCGGGACGACGACGCCAGGGAGGCGCAGCGGGTCGCCGTCGACGAGGCGGCCGCCCTCGGGCGCCTGCTGGACGCGATGTTGGCCGCGACCCGGCTCGACAGCGCCACCGACGCCGAGCCGGTGGCCCTCGACGACCTCTTCGCGACCCATGAGCCCGGGTGGCGGGTGCAGGCGAGGCAGGCTGGCATCCGCCTGGAGGTCGACCCGGGGCGGGGCCTCGGTGCCCTGGAGCCTCCCGGCGGGTTGGGCGGTGTCCTCGACGAACTCGTGGGCAACGCGGTTCGGCTCTCGGGCGCGAGTTGGGTGACGGTTCGGGCCCGCCGGGTGCGGGAGCCGACCGAGCTGGCCGACCTCAGCTCGGAGGAGGTGGCCACTCCGGCCTCCGGCACGGAATGGGTGCGGCTGGAGGTCACCGACGACGGGACGGGTCTCGACGAGGCCGAACGGACGGCCGCCCTGAACCGCTTCTGGCGTTCCCCCCGGCACCAGAACGTCGCCGGGACCGGGCTGGGCCTGGCGATCTGCCACGAGCTGGTCACGGCGGCGGGGGGAAGGTTCGAGCTGCGCCCCGCCGGCGAGCACGGGCTGGCGGCGGTGGTCACGCTGCGCGCGCCCGCCGGGTCCGTCGAAGGGGAGGTGGCTGGCGGGACGCCCTGACGTCGCCGGCCGGAGCGCGTGGGGGACCCGGCCCGCGTCGCCGGGCGCGGGCCGAGCCGTCGGGGTCGCCCAGGATGTTCGGGCGCCGGGACGGTGCCGAATGTGCGCGAACCACGGGGCCAGGCACCGGCCGCGTCGGACGGTACCCACCCGCCCCCGCTGCGACGACCCGGGTGGGGCTCGCCGGCGACCGGGGTCGAGGAACGGCGGGGCTGGTGTGCCGACCCACCGGGCCCGGGCGGGCAGGGGCGTCGGCCGGCGACGTCCCCGCACCCCGGGGCCGCTGGCGGGGGCGCGCTCGTCCTTCCCACCGTCCACGCCGCCGCGCGGGAAGGCCTGATGCCGTGACCGTGCCCGTCCAGGGCCGCCCCGACGTCGTCGTGCTCGGCTGGGCGGCGGACCACCCGGGAGTCGTGGGACCGGGGGTCAGCGAGTGGACGGCACCCGTCGAACCCCGGCCGGCGCGTCTCCGGCCGAGCGGGCGGTCGAACTCCCTCCCGCGCCTGCCGGGAGGGGGCCTCGGGGCTCCCGCCGGTGCTGGCTCCCGCTGGGCGCCTGCCGGCGTCGACGGCCACCACTCGGGCGCACCGACCGGCAGCCCGCCGGCCGCCCTCACCGCTTGGCGTCCTCGAACCAGTCCCGCGCCCCCGGGTGCAGGGGCACGGGACCGGTGGCGATCCCGGTGCGCACGTTGATCCGCGCCGCCTCGGGGCGGTTGGCCGCGATCCGGCCCGACTCGGTGAACACCACCTCGGTGACCAGGGTGGCCACCTGGTCCGCGACGTCGTTCCTGACCAGGAGCACGTTCGGTACGGCCACCGTCGGACAGGGCGGCACCCGGTGGTAGGTGGTGGCGGGGACCGTCGCCGGGATGTAGGCGCCACGGTGGGCGTCGGCCATCCGGTCGGCCTCCTCGTCCAGGGGCACCAGGCGGAAGGGGGCGACCCCGGCGAGGGTGGTGAGAGCCGGGGTGGGGATGCCGGTGAGGGTGAAGGCGGCGTCGATCTCCCCACCCGCGAGGGAGGCGGCGGACATCGCCTGGGGGAGTGGGAGCTTCTCCACCTCGACCCCCGTGAGGTCGAGCAGTCGGGTCACGATGAACTCGGTGCCGGAACCGGACGCCCCGATCGAGACCCGCAGGCCCGCCAGATCGGACAGGTTCCGCACCGGCGACCCGTTCAGCACCGCCAGCTGGAGGAAGCTGTCGTAGAGCCGGCCGATCGCCGAGACCGAGTCCGCGGGGCGGCCTTCGGCTCCCACCACCGCGTCCAGGCTGCACAACGCGAGCTGCGCGTCGTCGGAGGACAACAGCGAGAGGTTGTCCACGCTCGCGCTGCTCGGCAACGCCTCCACATCGGTGTCCGGCATCCGCTGGTCCAACGCCTCCACCAGCGCCCCGCCGATCTCCCGGAACACGGCACCTTCCGGTCCGGTCGCCAGGACCAGCCGGGGAGGGAACCCACGGCCGCCGGCGGAGCACCCAGGGAGGCCCAGGGCCAACGCCGTTCCGCCGACCGCGCCGAGGCGGAGCAGGGAACGACGGGACAGCGACGGCGCCGCGGAGCGAGGCTGGTTCCTGGGCACCACGGCAGGTTAACCCGTTCGGCGGGGCACACGGTGCCGGCGAACACGCTCAGGCACGCACGACGACCACTCCGTGGGCGAGCGACACCAGGAGCGACCACTCCATCACCTGGTGTGCGCGTTATGTCAAGCGAATCTGAAGTTTCGTGTGCGTTTCTTGCCTGGTGTTACCCCTGTGCTCAGGATCACTCCTTGTCCCGGACGACAGATCAAGGAGGATTCGTGTCTGCCGACGACAGGAAGAGGAAAGAGGGGGCATCGCCTGACGACGCGATGTCGTCGGCAGTGGATACCGCCGTGGCGGGCACTGCGGCGAACGCCCCCACCAAGCCGAAGAAGAAGCGCATCTACCACCACCTCTACTTCTGGGTGCTGATCGCGATCGCCCTCGGCGTCGGAGTCGGGATCGCCTTCCCCGCGCAGGCGTCCGAGATGAAGTGGCTCGCCGACCTCTTCATCAAGCTGGTCAAGGTCGTCATCGCGCCCACCATCTTCTGCACGGTGGTCGTCGGGATCGCCAGCCTCGGCAACCTCGCCAAGGCGGGCGGCCTGGCGCTGAAGACGGTGCTGTACTTCAACATCACCACCGTGTTCGCCCTGGGCATCGGCCTGGTGACCATCAACCTGCTGAGGCCGGGCGCCGGGCTCGACATGGAACTCGACGAGTCGGCCGCCCAGAGCACCCTCGACGCCGCCGCGGCGACCGAGGCGGAGGGCTTCACCTCCTTCCTCCTCAGCATGGTGCCGGACTCGTTCTTCTCCGCGTTCGTCGACGGCCAGCTCATCCAGGTCCTGGTCCTGGCCATCCTCGTCGCGGTCGCGCTGTCCATGCTGGGTACCCGCGCCGAGCCGGTGATCCGCGCGCTCGACACCACCTCGCGGGTGTTCTTCGGCATCATCAAGATCGTGATGTGGGCCGCCCCCATCGGCGCCTTCGGTGGCATGGCCTTCACCATCGGCCGCTACGGCGAGCAGATCCTGGGCAGCCTGGCCTACTTCATGCTCAGCTTCTACCTGACGTGCGTCCTGTTCGTCTTCCTCGTGCTCGGCACGGTCTGCCGCCTGGCCGGCTTCAGCCTCCTCAAGTACATCCGCCTGATCAAGGACGAGCTGCTGATCGTGCTCGGCACCTCCTCCAGCGAGTCGGTGCTGCCCAGGATGCTGGTCAAGCTGGAGGCAGCCGGCGCGAAGAAGTCGGTGGTCGGCCTGACCATCCCCACCGGCTACTCCTTCAACCTCGACGGCACCGCCGTCTACATGACCATGGGCGCGATGTTCATCGCCCAGGCCACCGGCAACGAGGTCTCCGTCTGGACGCAGATCGCGATCCTGCTGTTCATGCTCGTCTCCAGCAACGGTGCCGCCGGCGTCAGCGGTGCTGGCCTGATCACCCTGGCCGCCTCCCTCCAGGCCTTCGACGACGTCATCCCGCTGGTCGGCATCGCACTGATCGTGGGCATCGACCGGTTCATGTCCGAGGGGCGCGCGTTGACCAACCTCACCGGCAACGGCATCGGGACCCTCGCCATCGCCCGCTGGCAGGGTGATCTGGACCGCGAGCGACTCGCGAAGGTGCTCGACAACCCCAAGCTCGTGGACATGGACGAGCTGATGAAGCTCGACGCCGAGGGCGGCCATCGGAGCGAGGAGGGCTCCGGGGCGGCCGACCGGAAGGAGCCGGCCTCGACCAGCGCGTCCTCCTGACGCGCCCGCCGTCGCCGACCCGTGCGGAGCCCTGACGGCCACCCCCGGCGGGCGGGCAGAATGGGGGCCGACCAACACGGGTCGGTGACGGCGATGAGGAGCACGAGTGGACAGCGGGCAACTGCGCGGCGTGGTGGCGCTGGACGGGCCATCCGGCACCGGGAAGTCGACGGTGGCCCGTCAACTGGCGGTCGGCTACACCGCCCGCTACCTGGACACGGGGGCCATGTACCGGGCGGCCACCCTGGCCGTCCTGCGGGCTGAGGCCCCCCTGGACGACCCGGCGGCCGTCACCGAGGTCGTGACGGCGGCCGACCTGCGGGTGGGGACCGACCCGAGCCACCCCACGGTGGCCCTCGACGGCGAGGACGTCAGCGCCGAGATCCGTGGCCCGGAGGTCACCGGCGCCGTCTCCGCGGTGTCCGCGGTGCCCACGGTGCGCACGAGGCTGGTGGGACACCAGCGCTCCCTGATCCGCGAGGCGCTGAGCACCGTCGGTGGCGTCGTCGTGGAGGGCAGGGACATCGGTACCGAGGTCGTCCCCGACGCCGGGTTGAAGGTGTTCCTGACCGCGAGCGTCGAGGTCCGGGCCCGCCGTCGGAGCGTCCAGGACAGCGCCGCGGGGCGGCGGGCCACGCTCACCGCCACCCAGGCCGACGTGGAACGGCGGGACACCCTCGACTCCACGCGCGCCGTCGCTCCGCTGCGGGCCGCCCCGGACGCGGTGGAGGTCGACACCTCCGACCTGGACGTCAGCGGGGTGCTCTCCCGGTTGCGGGAACTGGTGGAACAGCGTGAGCTGCTGGCCGACACCGCCACCGGGGGCACGCGGTGAACCGGCGCCCGTGGCAGCGCTGGTCGGCGCTGGGGGACGGTCCGGGAGACGGGGTGCCGGAGGGCGGCTCGGCCGGCTGGTACCGCGCCGGACGGTGGGTGGGCCGCCTCGGTGGCGGAATCGGCTACCGCATCCTCGTCAACGGTGAGGACCGGTTACCCGCCAGCGGGCCGGTCGTGGTCGTGGCCAACCACACGTCCTTCGCCGATGGCCCCCTGTTGTTCGGTCTCCTCGCCCGCCCGTCGGTGTTCCTCGTCAAGGAGTCGATGTTCCGGGGGCCGCTGGGCGCGCTGCTCCGCAGGCTGGGCCAGCTGCCGGTCCGCCGGGGTCAGACCGACCGGGAGGTGCTGCTGACGGCGGTCCGCCGCCTGCGGGCCGGTGGCGTCGTCGGCGTGTTCCCGGAGGGCACGCGGGGCGCGGGAGCGGTGGACAACGCCCACCACGGCGCCGCGTGGCTCGCGCGGTCGAGCGGCGCGGTCGTGCTGCCGGTCGCCCTGCGCGGAACCCGCCGCGAAGCAGGATCCGGGCGTAGGCCGCGGCCGACCGTGCACGTATTGTTCGGACAGCCCCTAACCTTGCCCGACGCTCGTGGGCGCGCGGGGTTGACCGCCGCCACCGAACGGGTACGCGAGGAACTGGCGGGCCTGGTGCGGGAACTCGACCGCCGGCGACCGCGGCCGCGGGCCGGAGCGGGCGAGGGGGGCACCCCGACAGCAGCAGAGGAGAACGAACGTGACCGGCCTGGACGGTAGCTGGACCGACGAGGCCGACTGGGACCTCTCGGCGGAAGCCGGAGACGAGAGCGCTGACCAGGGGTCAGCGCTGCCGCAACCCGTGCTGGCCGTCGTGGGGCGACCCAATGTCGGCAAGTCCACCCTTGTCAACCGCATCCTCGGGCGACGCGAGGCCGTCGTGCAGGACACGCCGGGTGTGACCCGGGACCGCGTCGCCTACGACGCGCTGTGGAACGGCCGCCGCTTCACCGTCGTCGACACCGGCGGGTGGGAACCGGACGCCAGCGGGCTCCAGGCGGCCGTCGCCGCCCAGGCCGAACTGGCCATGAGCACCGCGGACGCCATCCTCCTGGTGGTGGACGCCACCGTCGGGGCGACGGGGACCGACGACGCCGTGGCCAAGGTGCTGCGGCGCTCCAAGCGGCCCGTGCTGGTGGCGGCGAACAAAGTCGACAGCGAGCGGGCGATGGCCGAGGTCGCGGCCCTGTGGGGGCTCGGACTCGGCGAACCGTTCCCGGTCAGCGCCCTGCACGGCCGGGGATCCGGCGACCTGCTCGACGCGATCCTGGAGGCCCTGCCCACCACCCCCCGGGACACCTTCGGAGGGCAGCCCGGCGGCCCCCGGCGGGTGGCCCTCGTCGGCAAGCCCAACGTGGGCAAGTCGAGCCTGCTCAACCGGCTCGCCGGGGAACAGCGGGTGGTCGTCGACTCGGTCGCCGGGACCACGGTCGACCCGGTCGACGAACTGATCGAGATCGAGGGACGCCCCTGGCGTTTCGTCGACACCGCCGGCCTCCGCAAACGGGTCAACACCGCGAGCGGGACCGAGTACTACGCGTCGCTGCGGACCAAGGCCGCCATCGACGCGGCCGAGGTCGTCATCGTCCTGCTCGACGCCAGCGAACCGGTGACCGAGCAGGACCTGCGGGTCATCACGCAGATCGTGGAGGCGGGCCGAGCCCTGGTGCTCGCGTTCAACAAGTGGGACCTCGTCGACGACGACCGGCGCCACCAGCTGGAGCGCGAGCTGGACCGGGGCCTGGTCCGGGTCCCGTGGGCGGAGCGGCTGAACATCTCCGCCAGGACGGGACGCGCCGTCGGCAAGTTCGCCCCCGTGCTGGACCGGGCGCTGGAGTCCTGGGACACCCGGGTGCCCACCGGCCAGCTCAACGCGTGGTTGAACGAGATCATCGCCGCCACTCCGCCACCCGTTCGAGGTGGCCGGCAGCCCAAGGTCCTCTTCGCCACCCAGGCGCAGACGCGGCCGCCGACGATCGTGCTCTTCACGACGGGTTTCCTGGAGGCCGGCTACCGGCGGTTCCTGGAACGCAAGCTCCGGGAGACCTTCGGGTTCTCCGGAAGCCCCGTTCGGCTGTCGGTTCGGGTGCGGGAGCGCAAGCAGCGCAACAAGGGCTGAGGAGAGGAGTGGCCCGATGGCGTCGGAACCCGGCTCGGCGCTGCGCGCGTTCGCGGAGTGGACCATCCGCGGGTCCCGGCACGACGAGGCCGCTGGCAGGAGGATCGCCGTGTTCTGGCGGTGGAGCACCGCCCTGGTGTCCTGGCTGGCGGCGGCCTTCGCCGTACTGCTCGGGCTGTGGGGCCTGCTCTCGCTGATCTCCCCCAACCTGCCGGTCGCCGACGTCTTCGCCTTCGCCGGTGTGGTCGCGCTGGCCGTCCTGCTGGTGCTGGTCCTGGGGGCCAAGAACCGGGTCGAGGTGCGGGAGCGGGGCCTGCTGGTGGTGAACTCGCTGGTCCGGTACTGGATACCGTGGTCCGAGGTCCGGGCCGTCGACGCGGCGGATGACGTCGCGGTGCGGCTGCGCGACGGCAGCGTGGTCAAACCGACGATCACGGCCTACTCGATGGCCAGCAGCCTGAGCGGCCGACGCCTCCAGAACGCGGTCGCCGAGGCCGCCGAACAGGCCAGGAAGGCGGCCAGAGGCCGTCCCGAGCGGCCGCTCACCCGAACCGTGGACGTGCCGTGGCGGAGTGCGCTGTTCCTCGCGGTGGTGCTCTTCGCCGCGGCCACGACCAGCGTGCTGCTCGCCCCCTGACCGCCCGCCGGGCCGGCGGAGCGCGAGCTCCCTGCCCGAGGGCACCGGAAGCGTGACCTCCGGCCGGGAGCCCTCCCCACGTGGTTCCGGCCCACCGGCCGGCCCGTCGCCGGTTCAGCCCGCGGCCCGAGGCGCGGCGGGTGGGCGCCAGTCGGGTACGGCGGCCGGACCTCGAACCACCAGGCATGGACGGATGCGCCGCGCCGCCGACCGTGCCGGAGGTGGATCAGTACCAGTCCGTGCAGGTCGGCACCTGGCGGGAGAACGCGCAGGCCCGCGCCTCGTCCAGCCCCCACCGGTTGGGCACCATGCCCGTCCACTCGGTCACCCCCGACGTCGCGATGGTGGCCCCGTGCCGCCGCTCCTGGGTGTTCTCCACGCTGATCACGTCTCCGTTGGTCGACCGGGAGACCCGCGTCCACGAGGCGTGGCAGCGGGGGCTGTACCGGTGTTCGAGATACCCGCCGCCGGCGAGGTCCCGCCACCCGTTCTTCGGGGTGTAGGCATCGGAGGCGCACCGGGTGACCAGCGGGTCCTGCCCGAGGCAGTCCTCCTCGGAGCATGCGGGAGCGGACATCCCGAGGGCACCGGGCGGCGGGTCCACGACGTTGGCCTGGGCGGTGGGGGTGAGCAGGACGGCGACCACGGCGACGGCGATCACGAGTGCCTGGCGGCGGATGCGGAATCGCATGTGGATCCTCCCGACGAGCGGTCCCCACGCGACCACGCGGGGAAGCGGAGCGACTCGATGCGTGTTCCGCCAGCCGGCGCCCAGCGGCGGGCGCGGTGATCCGCCGGCGCGGAGCGTGGACTGGCCGAACCTCGTCACGGATGCGACCGGCGGCTGGGGGAGGACAGCACGAGGTCGGCGCGCCGTTGACCGCTCCCACGGTAGACGGGAGCGGGCTCCCCGACTATCCACCGTTCGGTGTCGTCCCCGCGCTGGGTCGGCGGAACGACGCACTCCGAGGCGCTGGTCAGCGTGACGGGCTCGGTCACCGAGGCCACCAGCGGTCCGCCCGGACCAGGAGGCGGGTGCCGCCCCCGACGGCCGTCCCGCCCCCGTGCTGGGCGAGCGTTCCCCTCGGCAGTCGGGACCCCGCCGCCCCCAACCCCCACCGAACCCGCCAGCGCACCCCGCCGCCCGCGGGCTCCGGCCGACGGCGCTCAGGCCGTCAGGATCGCCTCCCGCACCAGGGCCAGGTCCTCCAGGTTCGCCAGCACGCGCACGGCCCCCGCGTCCCGCAGGTCGGCGACCGAGTAGACGCCGGTCGCCACCCCGACCACCCTGGCTCCGCCCCGCAGCCCCGCGAGCACGTCGTGCGGGGTGTCACCGACCAGCACCGAGGTCTCCTCGGTGGCGGTGCGACCCGTGACCGCCCGGTGGCGGCGGCGGGCGATCCCCACCAGCTCCGCCCGGTCGTGCGCGTCGTCGCCGTAGGCACCGCTGGCCAGGTCCAGGAGGCCGTCGAGGCCGAAGGCACGCAGTTTCACCTCGGCGACCTCCAGGGTGTTGCCGGTCAGCACGCTCTGGTGGACGCGGGGGTCGGCCGCCAACGACCGCAGGGCCGCCTCCGCCCCTGGCAGCGCCCAGCCGAGTGCCGCGAGTTCCCCCTCCCCCTCCCGGTAGGCGGCGGTGCGCGCGGCGGACAGCCGGGCGACCAGGTCCTCGGTGGGCTCCAGCCCGTGCAGGGCGAGGGTGTCGTGGATGATGTCCAACTCGGTGCGACCGTGCACGTCGGCCAGGGCGCGCAGCGGCCGTCCCACCACCCGCGGGAAGATCCGCTCGTACACCAGCCGGCCGAAGCCCCGGTTCTCGATCAGCGTGTGGTCGATGTCCCACAGGACGAGGCGGGTGTCCTCGGCGGTCGTCATGACCACCAGTCTCGCAGGCCGGTCGGGCTCGCGTCGCCACCCGAGTCGCCCCGCACGGAACATCACGGGTGCTCCGGGACGCCCGTCCCGGCAACCCGCGCGCCGTTCCCGGCCGTGCCCGCCCGGGGCGTTGGCCCCGCTCGGGACGAGGTCACCGGCGCGCCGGCGACGATTCCCGGTGCCGGTCCCCGCCGGTCAGCCCCAGTCAGCGCGGCCGGCGAGGCGCTGGCCGCTCCCACCGGAGGTCGAGCCCGCCACCGTCGGGCGGACGGCCCCGCCTCACGGCCCCGCAGGCAGGGGAGCGTCCTCCGGGGGCGCCTGCTCGGGGATCCGACCCCGGCGCACGGTGAGCAGCCGGGTGATCCCACCACCCTCCTCGGTGAAGTCCCGGACGGCCTCGAAGCCCGCGGCGGCCAGCACGACCAGCGATCGGGTGTTCAGGACGTCGACGGTGGCGTGCAGTTCGGGGAGGCGGCGTACCGCGAAGGCCTGCCGCAGCAGCCCGCCGACAAGCTCCCGGCCCAGACCCCGCCCCCAGACCGCACGGGCGAGCGCGTAGATCAGTTCGTGGCCCTCCGCGCGCGAGCAGGGCTTGAGCTCGGCGTGGCCGACGTGCGCACCGTCGAGCCAGACCGCCCAGACGTCGAACCGGCGAGTCGGGTACACGTCGGTGAGGACGCGGTGGAACAGCGCGCGGTCCGCCGCCTCGGTCTGGAGGCCGTCGCCCACGTACCGGACGACCTCCTCGTCCTGGAAGAGCCGGACGAAGCTCTCCTCGTCCTCCCGCACGTAGGGTTTGAGGAGGAGGCGGTCGGTGCGCACCACGTCCGTCATGACCGCCACCGTAGGCAGGGAGGGGCTCCGCGACCACCGAGTTTCCGGGCGCGCGGCGGGAGGACATGATCGCCGGCGGGAGTGTCCGCCCGTCGGGGGCGTTTTCCGGCCGGTAGCGTGCTGGGTCATGGCGGACATCGAGCAGAGAGTTGTCGCGCTGCGCGCCGAGGCCGAGTCCGGGGACGCCGGGGCCGCGGCCGAACTGGGGCGGCTGCTGTGCGTGCGTCCCGCGCTCTCCGACGCGGACGACGTCGAGGACCTGTGGCCCAGCGAACGGTGGCTGCGGGCCGCGCTGCGGGAACGCCCGGGTGACAGCGTGACCACGAACCTGCTGGCCAGTCGCCTCGTGCAGCAGATCGACGCCATCCACGAGACCGACCTGACCCTGGGGGAGGAGTCGGCGCGGGACGGTGTCGAACGTCGGCGGAGCGAGGCCCTCGCCCTCTACGACCGGGTGCTGGACGTCAACGTCGCCGACCCGGCGGCCTCCGCAGGACTGGCGGCGTTGCGCGCCGCCGCCAGCGACGAGGAGCCGTCGGCCGACGAGCTGCGCCAGTCCCGCTACAGCTGGTACCTCGTCGAGGTCGACACCGGGAGCGGAGCGGTCAGCTACGTGGAACAACTCGTGGTGACCGACCCCGACGAGCTCAGGTGGGCCTGCGACCGCTTCTTCCACACCTACGGGTCGCTGGCCGGAACCACGCTGATGACCTTCCAGGCCGGTGAGGAGGACGAGCGCATCGAACTGGCCGAGCTGGGCGAGGACGCCCAGCCCCACTGGGACACCGTGCGCATCCCGCCGCTGCGCGGAGAACCGCTCCCGGTGGCGCACCCCGTTCGGGTGGGCAGGATGGTCAGCCACTACGGCTACACGGTGCACGCCTACTTCTGAGCGACGGAGTCCACGGGCGGGTGTGACGACGCGACACTCCTTGGACGGAAGGATATTGAGTCGAGGGCTTCGCCTCCGCTCAACCACAACGGGCCGGCCATTGGGGCTGAGGTGAGCGGTGTTTCGCCATGAACGTTAGCTCGCCTAGCGAGTTTCGCTCATCCTCAGCGCGTGGTGAGGAACCAGTGGTCCACGCGTAATAGGTATTGCGTAGCGTGGCGAAGTGTCAAGAACTGTTCGTATCGTCTTCGCTCTCTTCGGTGATCAGTCCCGCCTCTCCGTACTGAGGGGTGACCTCGGTTGCGGCCCCTCGCCGATAATAGCTCAAAGCGCTGGGGTAAATTCGAGGTTCGGGGTACATGATGGCGCGACCTGGAAGGATGGTAATCTGCCAGTCCTCGGGGAGTGCCGCTGTGGTCAGCCTGAAAACTTGATCGATGGATAGCGTGTCCGAGCTGTCCACTATGCCGCGAAAACTCTTGCTGTGTCCTTTCTTGTCGTAGCGGAACGTGTATGGGATTCTCTTGCTCGCTTCGATCAGTAATTCGCCTACTTCAACTTTCCCTGAGGGTAGCCCAGAGATTTTCCGGTCCACGTCAATGGGGTATAGTGCGTCAAAATGGTTCTCCTTGACCAGGGTTTCGTCGCGCCTTTTTCCTGGGTCTTTGTTTCCAAATCCGTTGTTATTCCAGATGGCCAGTCCATTTTTGCGGTGTGTCTTGATGAGTAGTCTTTCCGGTGCGAGTGCCGAAAAATCTTCGGCGACGTAGAGGCAGGTGAACTTCATGTCCTGTAGGGATATGTTTCGCCGACCTGACACTTTTCGGAGGTGCTGGTGGATCCTGCTGGGAAGCGGTTGGTCGGCCTTGCCGACGTAGACGAGCTCCTCGCGGTGGTAGAGCTGGTAGACGCCTGCTGTCCTCTCGACGCAGTCCAGGTTCTCAGTTGTGAGCGGAGCTGGCGTGAGCTTGTCCAATGATTCGGCGAGCTGGTCCCCGAGTGCCTTCGTGATGCTGAGTCGAAAATCACTGAAGTGAACGCTTCTAGGGGGGCTTGGTGTCACCTTGTCGGTCCCTTCTGCTCTCCTCGCAGTGCGCACCTTACGTGATCCGAGCGACACGATGGGTTGGAAGTTCTGGGCCGGTTCATCCTTCGCAGTAAGGCCGCGGTACGATTTTGGCATGTCTGAGCAGCAAGTACCCGCTGTAGAAGGTGGCCGCTCCAGTGTGGAGCTGTTCGCGGGTGGTGGTGGTCTGGCGATGGGGGTTCATCGCGCGGGGTTCCGGTCTCTGCTGTTCAACGAGTTCGACAAGCGTGCTTGTGAGACCCTCGAGGCGAGCGCGCCGCGCATCCTGGGTTCCGAAGGGGTGCGACGTGTCATGGACACCCGTCCGATTCCTCCCGGGCGTGGGGAGCCGGCTCCGCTCTATCCTGGTGACGTTCGAGATCTCGATTTCAGTGCTTTTAGGGGGCGGGTGGACGTTCTTGCGGGCGGGCCGCCGTGTCAGCCGTTTAGTGCCGGTGGTGCGGCGAAGGGTGACGAGGACAGGCGAAACATGTTTCCCGCCATGTTCAAGGCAGTTCGCGAGATACGCCCCAAGGTCGTAATTTGCGAAAATGTTCGCGGACTGCTGCGGAAGTCCTTTCGTGAATACTTTGAGTACATAAAGCGCGAGCTTTCGTTGCCGGCTGTTGAGCGTGGATCCATCGTTAGATGGGAGGATCATAATGATAGGTTGCGTACGCTGATTGAGGCTGGGGGAGGTGGAGGGCTGGACGAGAAATACGCGGTCCGACATATTCCCGTGAATGCGGCAGACTACGGTGTCCCGCAAATTCGTCATCGTGTTATCATTGTCGCCTTTCGGCGGGATCTTGGCGTCGATGTGGATCGATTTGTTGCGGAGGTGCAGAAGGCTCCGTTTAGTGAAGAGGCCTTGCATCGAACCATGCTCAAGGGGGGATCTTACTGGAAGCGTCACGGTGATGTACCTGGATATGTTCGGGAAGAGGTCATTTCTCGTCTTCCTCGGGGTCTTGAGTCAGAGGACAAGAATGATGAACTTGGTGTACTGCCGTGGAGGACGTTGCGCGACGCTGTGAGAGGCTACGGTACTGGAACTTATCTTCCTTCCCTTCCAGCGATAGACCTGGAAAAGTTGGACAGGAAGACCGAGCAAGGCGGTAGCATCACCGACCATGTGGGGTGGCCCAACGCGCGCATCTACAAGGGGCACACCCCGAACGAGCTGGACCGGCCCGCGAAGACTGTCAAAGCGGGGGTTCACGGTGTTCCGGGAGGAGAGTCGGTCGTTCTCCTGGACGAACGTAAGCAGGAAGTGGGTTCGCCAGACGGGTGGCGCAGGCTACATCGCTACATGACGGTCCGTGAAGCGGCACGCGTCATGACCTTCCCTGACGAGTGGCAGGGGGCGGGACCGCGGGGTGAGAAGATGCGTCAACTCGGCAACGCGGTTCCAGTGGTGCTCGCCGAGTTCATCGCGAACAAGGTAGCTGAGGCTCTTGAAATGGTCGGGCACTAGGCGGTGACGATGAACCTCTCGAGTCGCGCCTGGAAGGCCGCTTGGCCAACGGCGCGAGCCTACAAGCCGCGACGAGGCGTCAAACCTTCCGCTGAGCAGGACCGTGCCGCGGGTGGGCACCATCGGCGGGCTGTCGCACTAGGAGATGGCCGCTTCGCACGGGCGTCGGTCTCCCTCAGGTTGGCGAAGGGGCAGCGACGGATTCGGGCCTATCTTCGCTGGTCGGAGGGCGGAAAGACCGAGGAGCGGTACATCGGCGAGGTAGACCAGGCAACACGGTCTCGAAACCTAGCTGACGCCTGGCGTCTGGCTCTCGATCGAGGTTTGGTTGGTGAAGAGCCGCTCCCACCACAGTCGAAGGCGTCGTCAAGAAGCGCGCGGGCAGTCATGCGAGCGAATCGCAGGCGAGACACCGGCCCCGAGATCGCCCTTCGGTCCCTGCTCCATAAAGCGGGGCTGCGCTACCGAGTGGACGTCTGCCCCTTGGGTACAACTCGGCGTAGAGCCGACATCGTCTTTCCGCGCAAGCGCGTAGCTGTATTCGTGGATGGCTGTTTCTGGCATGGCTGCCCCGAGCACCTTCGGGCAGCTAGGACGAACGCAGATGCGTGGGCGGCGAAACTCGAGGGGAATCGGGTTCGAGACGCCGAAACCAATCGGCTGTTGCGTGACGCCGGTTGGTCTGTCATCAGGGTGTGGGAACACGAGGACCCAGCGGATGCGGCCGAACGGATCAGCCGTGTAGTGCGAGCGGGGGAGACGTTCGAAAGCGACCGGGCATCGGAGTGAGGGCGCACACCAGCTCAAACCAGTCCGCGGTATGGCTACAACTGGGCTCCAACCGTGGACAGTCGTGCCCTGAGTGAGTACCGACAATGTGCGGTGGCGGTGAACCGTATTGGTGGAGCGGGAGTGAATGGCCAGCCCCCATCCTTGAGTGGAGGGGGCTGGCTCACCGCTCAGAAGTTGATCATGTGGCCGGCGAGGCCGTGGACGGCCTCCTTGACGGCCTCACCCAGCGTCGGGTGGGCGTGCACGTTCCGGGCGATCTCGTGCACCGTCAGGTCCCACTGCTGGGCCAGCGTCAGCTCGGGCAGCAGCTCGGTGACGTCCGGGCCGATGAGGTGCGCCCCGAGCAGCTCGCCGTGCGTGGCGTCGCTGAGGATCTTCACGAAGCCACCGGAGTCGCCCAGGCCGTGCGCCTTGCCGTTGGCCATGAACGGGAACTTCGCGACCTTGACGTCGAAGCCCTGTTCCCGGGCCTGCTCCTCGGTCCAGCCGAAACTGGCGATCTGCGGCTGGCAGTAGGTGGCCCTGGGGATCATCCGGTAGTCGAGTTCCATGGTTTCCGCGCCACCGATCGTCTCCGCGGCGATCACACCCATGGATTCGGCGGTGTGGGCCAGCATCAGCTTCGCGGTGACGTCACCGATCGCGAAGATGTGCGGCACGTTGGTCCGGCCCCGGCCGTCGATGTCGATCGCGCCCCGGTCTGTGAGGGCGACACCGGTGTTCTCCAGGCCGTAGCCCTCCACCCGAGGCTGGAAACCGATGGCCTGGAGGACCTTGTCCGCCTCCAGCACCTGCTGCGCGCCGTCCTTGGTGACGGTCACCTTCACCTTCGCGCCGCTGTCGTCGATCGCGTCGACCCGCGTGGAGGTGAGGATGTCGATGCCCAGCTTCTTGTAGCGCTTGTTCAGCTCGGCGGAGACCTCGGCGTCCTCGTTCGGCACCACCCGGTCCAGGAACTCCACGATCGTGACGTGCACGCCGTAGTTGTGCATCACGTACGCGAACTCGACACCGATGGCGCCCGCACCGGCGATGATGATGCTCTCCGGCAGTTCCTCGGTGAGGATCTGCTCCTCGTAGGTCACCACCCGCTCGCTCAGCGACGTGCCGGGGAGCAGCTTGGTGGTGGCGCCGGCCGCGATGATGCAGTGGTCGAAGGTGACCGTCTCGGTGCCGCCGGCCGTGGTGACCTCGATGGTGTTGGCGTCGGTGAAGGAGCCGCGCCCCTGGAACTCGGTGATCTTGTTCTTCTTCATCAGGAAGTGCACGCCCTTGACGCGGCCTTCCGCGACGTTCCGGCTGCGCTTGAACGCCGCCGAGTAGTCGAAGGTCACCTGGCCCTCGGTGCGGATCCCGTAGGTCGAGGCCTCGTGCTGGAACAGGTGCGCCAGCTCCGCGTTGCGCAGGAGCGCCTTCGACGGGATGCACCCGACGTTGAGGCACACGCCGCCCCAGTACTTCTCCTCGATGATCGCGGTGCGCAGACCGAGCTGGGCCGACCGAATCGCGGCCACATAGCCACCCGGGCCGGCGCCCAGGACCACAACGTCAAAGTGCGAGCTCATACCGGGCACCCTATCTAGCGGCGGCAACGGCCTCACGGGGGAGCATCGGGCCGGTCCTGGCTGGTGTGACCCGCCCCACCCACCCGCGGCCAGATGGCGGTTCCGGCCGTTGACCTGCGTCGGGTATGGCGGGCACCCCGTCCGGGGCGGGAAGTTGGACCGGCCGGACGCGGTGGTCCCGGTGGGGGCCTGGCGGGCAGGGCCGCGGGGGTGCGCGGGTGGCTGGGGGTCGCGCACCGTCCCACCTCCTGCCGCCTGTCCGGGACCGCGTCCTCCGCGTCGGCCGGCACATCCGAGCGAACCAGAGCGCCCTCGCGGTGATCAGGGACGTAGGTCCCGTCCTACCGGGGCCTTGGCCATTCCCGCTCCTGCTCCATCCGGAGGGCGGGGCCGCCCGGTCGCGCCCGGACCTCGGCCGTCGGGTGCGTGCCGCGACCACGTCGGGACACGGAGCCGGGTGGTGCGCCCCCGCGGCCCCCGGTCGTGGGGGACGTGCCGTTGCCGTCCACGGGCCACCCGGATCGCCGGGGCCGAATTACCGCGCGCCGGGGGACTCGGCGGACGGCTCCGGGAGACGCGGTCAACCCCGGTCGAAGGTGGCCGGGGCGTGGAAGGCCGCCCGCCGGGCGGCGCGCCGCAGCACCGCGAGCACGGCGCCGCCGATCAGCGCGATCGCGAGCACGTTGGTCAGCGCACGTCCCGTGTCCCATCCGAAGGTGGAGGTGTAGAGGGTGAAGACCACGAAACGGTGCAGGTTCTCCAGCACCGGGTCGCCCGCGACGAAGGACAGCTGGGTGTCGATGCCGGCGGTGAACGGCCAGAACCACATGTTCATGACGAACCCGAAGAAGTAGGCGGAGAACGCCCCGTACCCGGCGAGCATCACGATCTCCGCCCGCCCCCGGACCCGGCGCGGGAGCAGCCCGGCACCCAGGCCGACCCAGGACGAGGCGAGCATCTGGAAGGGGAGCCACGGCCCCACCCCAGCCGTCAGCAGGGCCGAGGCGAACAGCGAGGTCGACCCGAGGACGAACCCGAAACCCGGCCCGAACACCCGGCCGGCCAGCACCAGCATGAAGAACACCGTCTCGATGCCGGCGGTTCCCGCGCCGAGCGGGCGCAGGGCGGCGTTGATCGCCGACAGCACGCCGAGCATCGCGAGGGCCTTCGAGTCGATGCCCCCGCTCGACAGTTCGGCCAGCACGATGCCGATGAGGACCGGCAGCACCACGACGAAGATCAGGGGAGCGTCGGCGCTGTGGGCCATCGCCTCCGGTTCCGGGGCGGCGAACAGGGGCCAGAAGAACATCGCGAAGCCCGCCAGGGAGGCCAGGGCGAGGACCACGGCGGTGCGCGGCGCGATCCGCACCACCCGGGGCGGTCCGGCCTCGGTCGGTCGCGGGGCGGCGGCGTCGACCGGTCCCTCGCCGGAACCGACCAGGCCGGTGGATTCGCCACCCGTGCGTTCCCGCCGTTCCGCCGCCCGCGCCTCCACTGGCGGCGCGCCGGCGACCTCCTCGTCCCCCGCGCCGGGGGCCGGCTCCTCCTCCCGTGAGGCCGGTGGGCGCGGTCCCGGTCGCCGGTGCCCAGCGGTGGCACCCGAGGCCGGCGTCCCGGATCCGTCCTCGCCCCCCGCACCGGAACCGGTGGTCGTGCCGTCCGCGTTGGCCCCGTCGCCGCCGGCACCCGGTGGGCGACCGGTCGGGGCGGCCGGGTCCGCCGTGGCGTCGTCGACCGGCACCTCGGGACGACCCGCCCCCGTCATACCCGGGCCTCCGCACCCGCGAGGGCGTCCCGCACCTCGGAGACGGTCAGCCAGGGTTGCGGGCTGAGCACCTTCGCCACCTGCGGCGCGAACGCCGGGGAGGCGACCACCACGTCGGCGGTCGGCCCGTCCGCCACGATCTCGCCCTCGGCGAGGACCACGACCCGGTCGGACACCCCGGCGACGAACTCGACGTCGTGGGTGGCCAGCAGCACGGCCCTGCCCTCCGAGGCCAACTCCCGCACCAGGTCGCCGAAACTGGCCTTGGCGTGGTAGTCCAGCCCTCGGGTGGGTTCGTCCAGCAGCACGACGGCGGGCGCGGCGGTCAGCTGCACGGCCAACACCAGGGACAACCGTTGTCCCTCCGACAGGTCCCTCGGGTGCCTTTCTGGTCGGATGCCCGGGGTCAACCGGTCGAGCAGCCGCCGACAGGTCCCCTCGGGGACCTCGGACTCCCGGTCGGCCTGCTCGCACTCCTCGGCCACCGTCTCCAGGTACAGCAGGTCGCCCGGGGTCTGCGGCACCAGGCCCACCAGCGCCCGCGCCTCGGCGGCGCTGACCTTCGCCGGGTCCGTGCCGTCGACGGAGACGGTGCCTCCCTGACGTGGCCCGGAACCCTGGAGCGCCCACAGCAGTGAGGACTTCCCGGAACCGTTGCGCCCCATCAGAGCCACCACCGCCCCCGGGGCCAACTCGACCGACACCTCCCGGACGGCGGGGACCCGGCCGTAGCGGACGACCACCCGCCGCGCCACCAGCCTCGGCCGGTCACCCTCGCCCACGGCGGCCCGACCCCGGGCCGGCCGCGGCCGCTCCCGCAGCTGGTCCCGCAGCCCGGCCGCCCGCCGTCGGGCGTCCCGCACCGACAGCGGCAGCGGACGCCAACCGGCGAGCCTGCCCAGTTCCACCACGGGCGGGGCGACGGAGGAGACGTCGAGGATCTCCGGCGGCGCGCCGGCGAGCACCGAGCCGTCCCCGGGCAGGTGAACCAGCCGGTCCGCGTACTGCACGATCCGTTCCATCCGGTGCTCCGCCGCGACCACGGTCACCCCGAGGTCGTGCACCAGCCGGGTGATGGCCGCCAACACGTCCTCGGCGGCGGTCGGGTCGAGCGCCGAGGTGGGCTCGTCGAGCACCAGCACGGCGGGGTGGGCGGTGAGGACCGCCCCGATCGCCACCCGCTGCTGCTGGCCACCGGAGAGCGTGCGCAGGGGACGCCGTCGCAGCTCGGCGATCCCCAGCAGGTCCAGCGTCTCCTCGACCCGCTTGCGCATCACCTCCGGCGGGACCCCGAGCTGCTCCATCGTGTAGGCGAGCTCGTCCTCGACGGTGTCCGTGACGAAACCCGCCAGCGGGTCCTGCCCCACCCGCCCCACGAGGTGCGCGAACTCCCGGGGTGGTCGGCTCGCGGTGGACACGCCACCCACCCGCACCTCCCCGTGCAGGTGCCCGCCGGTGAAATGGGGCACCAGGCCGTTGATCGCACCGAGCAGGGTGGACTTCCCGGAGCCCGTGCGGCCCACCACCAGGCACAGCTCCCCCTCGCCGACGGTGAGTTCCACGTCGCGGAGCGCGGGCCCGGGAGCCTCGGGGTAGTGGACCGTGACCCGGTCGAACTCGATCATCAGGGTGTCGTCCTCTCGTGGGTGGCCGACGGTGGCACTGGCTGCCGCACGTCCCCTCCCGGTGTCCTCCGCCAGGCCAGGGCGGGAGCCCCGCTGCCAGCCGGTCGGTGCTCGTCGGGGTCGCCGGGCGAGGGCGACGACAGCTCCGGCGGCGGCGCCAGCCACGCCGGCAGCACCCCGACCAGGACGGCCAGCGAGGGCAACAACGCCAGCTCCGGCCAGGCCAACGGGTTCAGCGACGGGTACAGGTTCGCCGCGTCGACCTGGCTGGTCAGGTAGAGCAGGCCGCCGGCGCCGACCCCGCAGCAGATGACGAGGACCTCCCCGAGCCGCCACCGGTCCGGGCGGTGCACGCTGCGCCGCACCTGCCGGCCGCCCCACAGCAGACCGGCGGCCGCCACCGCCGCGCCGGCCACCAGCATCGGCAACCCCAACTGGCGGGGGGTCGACCCGTCCATCAGCCCGTACACCCCGACGCACACCCCGACCAGGCCGCCGAGCACCAGCACCCCGGTCACCAGCCGGGCCCGGCGGGACAGCGCCCCGACCCGGCCGTACCCCCGGGAGTCCATCGCGGCGGCCAGGGCCAGCGAACGGTCCATCGCGTCCGCGAGCACCGGGATGACGATGCCCCGCAACGCCCGCATCCCCCGCTGGCGGCCACCCCGCAGCCGCCGCGCCCGCCGTACCCGGAGCACGCTCTCCACCAGTTGCGGAGCCACCGAGAGGGCGACCACGACGGCCGAACCCACCTGGTACAGGGCGCCAGGGACCGCCTTCAGCAGCCTTTTGGGGTTGGCCAGGGCGTTGGCCGCCCCGATGCAGACCACCATGGTGGCCAACCGCAGCCCGTCGTAGAAGCCGCCGAGCAGCTGTTCCACCGCCACCGGCCCGAACAGGCGGATGCCGGCCGCCCACGCGGGTAGGGGGATCTCGGGCAGGGTGAACAGGATGTGATCTCCCTGCCCGCCACCGAAGATCACCCGGAACAGCACCCGGGAGAACACGATGAACGCGCCCAGCAGCAGGTACAGCCGGAACGCCAACGCCCACGGCGCGTCACCCCGCCGGCGGGCCACCACGAGCCCGGCGACGGCGATGATCAGGACCAGCAGCAGCGGGTTCGTCGTCCGGCTGGCCGCGGTGGCCAGCCCGAGAGCCCACAGCCACCACGCTCCCGGGTGCAGCGTCCTCGGGAGCCGGCGTCGATCGGGGAACCCGAGCGTCACGGGTGGTGCTGTTCGGCGCGTCGTCGCCGTACCGCCGTCGCCGTGCCCGCCGCCACGATGACCACCACGGCGGCCAGCCCCAACAGGGTCGCCGGTGGGATCCCCGAGGAGGCGCCGGTGTCGGCCCGGTCGGCCAGGGGGTCGGGGTATCCGGGATCCGCACCCGCCGGGGAGCCGGGCGGTCCCGGTGACGCCGAGGCACCGGCCACGGACGAGGTGGCGCCGGCCCCGGCGGAGGGCTCGGAGCTGGGCTCGGTGGAGCCCGACGGGGTCGCCGTCCCCGACCGCGACGGGGATCCGGGTTCGGGCGATGGTTCGAACTCGAAGACCGTTCCGGTGCGTTCGGCCCCGCTCGGGGCCTCCTCGGTGCCGCCGTGGGAGCCTCCCTGCTCGGCCGGCGGCCGTACGGGACGCTCCGGCTCCGGCTCCTGCGGTGGCGGGCGGGCTGGTCGGGAGCCGGAGGCGGCGGTGGGGGCGCGGCCGGACGCCGAGGAGCCACCCGGGGCGGCGGGTTCGTGGTCTCGGTGCGGTTCAACGAGAACGACCAGCCCTCGAAGCTGCCCAGCGGAGGTTTGCGGTTCATGACCCCCCACTGGCTGTACTCCCAGGCCCCGCCGTTGGGTGAGTGCCAGTAGGACCAGTAGGCGGTGGCAGGTGGCGTGTCGATGCACGGTTCGGCCTCGGGGACCGGCAGGCCCTCGATCCGGCAGATGAAGGCCTCGCCCCACCGGTTCGTCCCGGTGATGTTGATCCCGGCGTTGCGGAGCGCGGCGTGACCGGTGGCCTGGTCGCCGTGTGCGCAGCGGATGATCGTCTGCCCACCGAGTTCCTGGAAGTCGATGACCACGGTGACCCCGTTGGCGTCGGGGCAGTAGCCGGCGGAGCCGGACGTCGGGGCGACCGACGTCGGTCGCGGACCGGTGGACTCCCCGTGGGCCACCACCGCCGCCGGCCCGACGGTCAGACCGACCGACAGCGCGACGGCGAGCGCGACGGCGGCCGGGGTCCGACGAAGTGGGCGTCGTCCCATCAGCTGCTCCCGATCCGTCGGCGGGACATCCACAGGAGCGCGGCACCGCCGAGCAGCAGGGCCCCCAGCAACGCCACGGCGACCCCGACGTCGGCACCGGTCCTGGCCAGCGGTGGCGGGGACTTCGGGTCGACCCCGGCGGGGTCGACGGGCGGGGGAGCGGTACCGGTGGGCTGAGAGGTGACCGGCTCCGAGGACGTCGGGGCCGGCGAGGAACCGGGCGGTGGCGTGTGCGAGGTTTCCGGTGCCGACGGCGTCGTCGGCTGCGAGGTGCTCGGGGGCGGAGGTCCCGGCTCCTCCTTCCCCGATTCACCCAGCGGGACCTTCGCCAACGCGAGCACGGCCTGGGCGGTGGCCCGCCGCCACTGGTCGCGGGCCATGTCGGTCACGCCGTCGGCGACGGCGGACGCGAAGGAGCCCGGGTTGTAGGCGATCGCGCCACGGTCGGCCGAGGCCGCACCAGCGTTCCCCTCGGTCAACTGGAGTTCGGCGACGTAGTCGGCCGCCTCGTCGGCGGCGTCCCGCAGGCCGGCGGCGGCCAACGCCTGCCCCGCCAATCCGCTGCTGTTCGTGTTCGACCCGGCGGTGGGGCCGGACCCCCCGAAGGAACCATCGTCCCGTTGCACCGAGGCCAGCCATCCCGCGCCCCTGGCCGCGGCCGCACCGGCGTGCTCGGCGCCCGCCTCGTCGGCGGCCAACAGCGCCTGCACCGCCATCGCGGTGGAGTCCGGGTCGAGGACCGCGTCCGGGGAGGAGTCGCAGGACGCCGACGGTGTGCCGAACAGTTCGGGTGACAGCCGGAACCCACCGGAGGAACACTGCTGGCGGATGAGGAAGTCCACGGCGGACTGCGGGACCCCGCCGCTGCGGGCCAGGCCGATCACGCCGAGGGACTGCCCGAAGGTGTTGGACTGGTCGGCCGTCCCCTGGTCCTTCAACCGCCCCTCCTGGACCCCCGCATCCGGGCCGGCGATCAGGTCCAACGTCTCCCGGCGCATGTCGTGGCCGCCGAAGTCGGTGGGGTCCCGGTCGGCGGCGACGGCCGCGACCAGGATTTTCGCGGTGGCGCCCGCGACGCGCACACCGGGCACTCCCCAGTCGTCGTGGCTGTTGTAGGAGCGGATGTTCGCGGCCACGGCGTCGGCCGCCTCCTCGACCGCGGCGGGGTCGGCGTTCGTGGCCGCGAGAGCCAGCAGCGCGTCGATCGTCAGTCCCCAGTCGGCCCCGACGAACCCGGGCATCCGACCGTCGACCAGTTCCTCCGCCAGCCACCGGCCGGCCGCCACCGCCTGCCCCCGGTGCGGGTTGGGTGGCGGGGCGTCCAGTGCGCCGGCGACGTCCGAGGCGGCCGTGTGCTCCGGGACCGGCGTCCCCGTCGCCGTGGGCGGGGTCGGGGTCGGTTCGGTGGGCTCCTCCACCACGACCGGGCGGACCGGGTCGAGCCGTGGGGGCGGGTTGTCGTCGAAGTCGCGGTCGAGGGCGAAGGACCAGCCTTCGAAGCTGCCGGGTGGTGGGGTGCGGAAGGTGGCGCCGTGGCTGCTGTACTCCCAGTCGCCGCCGTTGGGGGCGTGCCAGTAGGACCAGTAGGCGTGGGCGGGCGGGGTGTCGACGCAGTCCTCGGTGTCGGGGGTGGGCAGTCCGTTGATGCGGCAGATGAAGGACTTGCCCCAGCGGTCGGTCCCGGTGACCTCGAAGCCGGCGTTCTCGAGGGCGTCGAGGCCGGTCTCCTGGGGGCCGGGGGCGCAGGCGACGAGGGGGTCGGCGGTGGAGAGTTCCTGGAAGTCGACGATGACGGTGACGCCGTCGTCGTCGGGGCAGTGACCGGGGGTGGCCGGCGCCACCACCTCGACCGACGTCACCGTGGGAGCGGTCGGCGGCGGAGCCGGTGTCGCGACGGCGGTACCACCGCCGACGAGCAGGGTGACGGCGGCGGCCGACACCCGGAGGAGACGGAACCTGGACATCGATGGCACCTCTGGCGGTCGGGGAAGCCCGGCCGCCCGGCCGCCGCCCCGCGAGCCGGCCACCCGAGGTGGACCGGCGGTCGGAGGTGCCCGCGCGTGAGGGCTCCGTCCTGCAATCCTCGGCAGTTCGTGAGCGAGCGACCGGTGTCCGAGCGGGCATTCCGACTCGTGGCGGGCTCGTTCCACACGGTCCCGTCACACACGGCTGCGGGTCAGCGCCGGATTCGCACCGGCTTCCCCCGCTGGGGCCACCTGTTCAGTTGTGTCGCGCGGTCGGCGCCTCGCCCACCGTCGTCGAGATCGAACCCTGCCACGCTATCCAGCCGGAGATCACCTGATCGAGGGCTGCTCGCCAGCTGTTACCCGAGCGTGACTGGAGGTCAGTGGTTCGGGTGGTCGAGGACGAGTCCGTGATCAGGCCGGGACCAGGTTCTGCCGCTGCCGGCCCAACCCGTCGATCTCCAACTCGACCACGTCACCCGCCCGCAGGTAGGGGAACCGCCCGGACAGGGCCACGCCCTGCGGGGTGCCCGTGTTGATGACGTCGCCCGGTTCGAGCGCGAGGTACTGGCTCAGGTGCCACACCAGGTAGGCGGGGGTGAAGATCATGTCCGACGTGGATGAGTCCTGTCGGGGCTCCCCGTTCACCCAGGAACGCAAGCCCAGCGAGGAGGGGTCCGGGACCTCGTCGGCCGGGACGAGCCAGGGCCCCAACGGGTTGAACGTGCGGCAGCACTTCCCCTTGGACCACTGCCCACCCGAGTCCTCGAGCTGGTAGGTCCGCTCGGACACGTCGTTGGAGACGGTGTAGCCGGCGATGTGGGCCGCGGCGTCCTCGGGGGACTCCAGGTAGGCGGCCTGCCGGCCGATCACCACCGCCAGCTCCACCTCCCAGTCCGTCCGCTCCGCACCACGGGGGATCTCCACGTCGTCGAAGGGCCCCACCACGGTGTTCGGCGTCTTCAGGAAGATGATCGGCTGCTCGGGCGGCGCGGCCCCGGACTCGGCGGCGTGCGCCGCGTAGTTCTGCCCAACGCAGATCACCGACTGCGGGCGTACGACGGGCGCCCCGACCCGCAGCCCGTCGGTGTCCAGCACGGGCAGTTCCCCGGCCCGCAACGCCGACCTGACCCGGCCCAGCCCGCCCGAGGAGAGGAAGGCGCCGTCGATGTCGGCGGTCACCGGGGACAGGTCGTAGGTGGTGCCGTCGTCGGCGCGAACGGCGGGACGTTCGGCGCCCACCGGGCCGAGGCGGAGCAGTCTCATCCGGAACTCTCCCTGGTTCGACGTGGAGGGGCACGGCCGCTCACCACGAACACCCCGCGGAACCACAGCCGGTGCGCCGAGTGTATTGCCGCCGGTGGCGCCGATCCGGGCCGCAACTGGCCACGGGAGCCGGTCGCCTGGCGCCACCGGGGTCGGGTGCCGGGACGGCCCGGGCGTCCGGACGGGTACGGGCCCTGGTCCGCGCGGGCACCAGGGGTCCTCCCGAGACCCGGACCCCCTTCCCGCCTGGTGGGCGCGCGTCGGGGATCGGGCGGCTCCACCTCAGGGATGTGTGATGCTTCGGGGAGGAGCACCGGGGGGCGGGGGACGTGGACGCTCGGGCACGAGGACGCCGTGGCGCGGCGAGGGGCGTCGCGTGCTGGTGGTCACGGCGCCGATCCCCACCTGGTGGTGCGCGACCCGCCAGTCCCGTTCGCCGACCTCCGGCCAAGACGGATCGCCCCACGGCGTGGGCCGGAGCAGGCCACCCTCGACCTCGCGCGTCTCGCCTCGGGACGTCCGAGGATGACCTCGGCCCTCGGCCCTCGGCATCGGGGTCGGCCCTCGGCGCTCGGCGTCGGCGCTCCGCCGAGGGCCGACGAGACCCGGCCCGTCCGGTGTTCCGCCCCAACCACGCGCGACCCGCCCTGATCCCGCGCCGGATCATTCGGTGCCGACAGGACGTGGGACGTGCTCCGCGCGGCTGGTCACGTCGCGCCGCGTCGTGCCACCGTACCGAGCAGCCGAAGGGTGAAGATGCGCTTACCGACATCCTGCCGTCATGTCCGCACCGGGCACTCCACCGAACGGGCGGCCCTCCGGGCTCCCCTGTCGCCGGCGGTGGCGCCGTGAACCTGGGTCTCGTCGGTCAGGCGGTGGGGCTGTTCGTCGTCACGAACATCGACGACATCGTGGTGATCGCGTTGTTCTTCGCCCAGGGCGCGGGACGTTCCGGTACCACCCGCACCATCCTCCTCGGCCAGTACCTCGGCTTCTGCGGCATCCTGATCGTCTCGGTCGCCGCCGCGCTCGGTGCCACCTTCCTGCCCGACCAGGCGGTGCCCTACCTCGGCCTCCTCCCGCTCCTCCTGGGCGTCAGGGCGGCGGTGGAGGTGTGGCTGCACCGGGACGACTCGGAGGAGGAGAGGGCCACCGCCCGGACCGGCCCCACCGTCGTGGCGGTGACGGCGGTGACCTTCGCCAACGGTGGGGACAACATCGGTGTCTACGTGCCCGTCTTCGCCACGGCGGGGGTCGGTGGGACGAGCGTCCACATCGTCGTCTCCCTCGTCCTGTTGGCCCTGTTGGTCCTGACCGGTCGTCACCTGGCCACCCGCCCGACCGTCGCCAGGGCGTTGGCCCGGTGGGGCCACATCCTGATGCCGGTCGTCCTGATCGCCGTCGGACTGGTCATCCTCGTCGAGGGCGGGGCCTTCGGCTTGTAGGGCGTCGTCGGGAGGACCGCGGCGGGGACCGCACGGCATCCACTCGCCGGCCAGCGCCCCACCCGCCGACCCGTCGCGCGCCCGCACCCGGCGAACTCGACAGGCCCGCCGTGCCGCCGTGGCCGGACGATCACGTCACGTGGGCCGGTGACGACCAGCGGGACCCGCTCGTCCAGCTACCCCGGTGGTTCAGCGCACCCGTCAGGCGAGTGCGCGCGCCGTAGGAAGGGCGTGCCGGGGTCAGCGGACCGGACCCGGTGCCGTCCGGAGCGAGCCCGTTGGGACGCGTCCGTGCCGGTCAGCGGCGTCCCTGCCCACCCCGCACCCGTTGGGGGCGCCGCACGGGGGCGGGAGACAGGGAAGCGACGACCTCGATTCCGGCTTCAGCCGGTGGATTCCGCGACCAGCGCCCGGAAGTCGCGGTGGCAGGTCTCGACCGGGTTCCCGTGGTGACGTCCTCGGCGCCGAACACCAGCGACCGCCCACCCGGCGTCCACGGCGCCACCGGCGCCCGTCCCGTCCCCGCGAAGCCCGCCCAGACCTCGATCACCCGGGAGGCGGTCTCCCGCTGCGCCGGAGTCAGCGGAACGTGGTTGCCCTCGATGTCGAGGGGTTGGCTGGCCATGTCGAACAGGTAGGGCAGTTCAGCGGAGTGCGCCGCGCCGGGCTTCGGGGCGCGCCGTCGAGGAGCGGCAGCGGGGCCGGCGCGGCGCGGTCGGCGAACTCGTGGGCGTGGACGTCGGTGTTTCTCGGACATCACGTCGTTGGCGTGCGATCGCGGACAGGCGAGGGCGCGGTCGGTGCGCACCGCCGACCAGGCCTCGGTGTCGTCGGCGAAGGACTCCACCGGGTACTCGGCGAGCACGGCCTCGGCCCGCGCCCCGAAGGACTCGCGGATCGCGGGTTCGTAGGGGCCGGGGACGCGCGGAGCGCCGCCGCGACACCGGCGGCGGCTCGTGGTGACCGGTGGATTCGCTGTCGTCCACCGTGTGGCCACCGGCGGCGGCGCACACCCTACGAACGTCGGTACCCGGTTGAACCAACGTCGGTCGCTGCCATTCCCGCCCAGGAGAAGCCCCGGTCAGGGTCGCCGGCGGCGGAGCGGGCGGAGACGGTCCCTCGGTTCGGAGTGGCGCGGGGCTCCGCTGGAGATGGGCGGGTGCGCGGAGCCGCGCCCCGCCCGGTGTTCGCGGTGGCCGGCCTGGGGGAGGAGCGAGGAGGTCCGGCGCGTACCCCGGACCGTGGTCGGTCGGGGGCGGTGACGGCGTCCACCCGGGAACCCGCTCCCTCGACTCCGGTCGGGCGGGGAGCGGGCACCACTCCGGCGAGGAGGGCCCCCACCAGCCGTCCGCGTCGTGCCGATCAGGGGTCGGTGCTGAGCGCGCGGATCAGAGCCGCCGCCCGTCCGAGGTGGGCGATCTCCGCGTCCCCCTGGTTCGGATCGGCGCCGCGCGCCGCAACCGCCTCCTCCAACGCCACCAGGGCGTCCCGGCGGGAGTGGGCGAGGAACGCCGGGAGGACCGCACGGGCGATGCCCGCCAACGCGCCGCCCCCGTCCACGGCGACCTGCGCCAGGATCACGGCTGAGAGCGCGATGTCCAGGCCGGGCGGGCCCTCCGTCGTGTTGCGCCAGTCGATGACCACCGGACCCCGCGCCGCGAGCACCACGTTGCCCGGGTGCAGGTCGCCGTGGCGGATCCGCCAGTCCGGTTCGGTCGAGACCCGGGGCGGCAGCGTGTGCAGCCGCGCCTGGAGGTCGGCGAGTTCGCGGCCCGCGTCGTCCGCGCTGACCAGACCGTCGACCACGGCCTGGAGCAGGGTCGGGCCGTCCAGTCGCTCCAGCACCAGGTCGGCGTGGTCCACCCGGTGGACCCGGGGCACCGGGTATCCGAGCTTCCCGAGGTGCGCCATGACCGCTGCCTCGGGCGCCGCATCCGTACCCGCGCGGTAGCGGCGCAGGACGCGGCGGTCGTCGAGGGCGAAGACGTCCGCGTCGCGGCCGGCCGCGAGGAACACCGGGATTCCCACCCGGATGACCCTAACCCCGGGCCACGCCGGGACGTGGTCCGAACCGGGCACTCCACCAGCCCCGCCGCACCGACCCGGCCCGTGCCAGCCCCTGGGATGTCCCGACCCCGCCGGGGACTTCGCGGAACCGCCGCTCCTCGCGCCACCCCACCGCTAAGCTCCTTGTGACGGGGGTCACCTCAAGCTTCGGGGGTAGCTGGGTGAAGGCTGACGAGGGATCGTTCGACGCGGGGGACGAGGAACCGGAGGGCCGGGCCGCGACCGGCGGCCACGGGCACGCCGGCACCGGGGATGGGATCGGGCGCGGCTCCGACCACGACCACGCCACCGGCGAAGATGGGTGGCACCTCCCGTCGCCCGCCGCGCCCACCCCCGCCAGCGACCACCCCCTCGCACGCCCGGACCCGTCGTCCACCGAGCGAGCTCGTCGCGACCGGCGCCACGCCGGACGCACGGGGAACCAGGAGACCGGTGAGCGCCCCGGAAGCGGTGAGCGGACCGAGAACGACGACAACCACCTGGCCGGCGACGTCTCGCGCGACGTCCCCCGTGAGCAGGAGAGCCCAGCGCACGCGGCGGCCAGGAACGGGGTGCGTCGCTGGTTCGGCCGCTCCTCGGCACGCTCCGGTCTCCGCCGGCTCGGTCCACCAGCGATCGCGGCGACCCTGACCGCCTGCGCCCTCGCGCCCGTCGCCGCCCCCGCCCTCGGGTTGGCCGGCGGAGCCGTCGCGGGCGCACTGGTCGACCTCCTCGGTGGGCTCGGCAGCGACTACCTCAGCGACCTCGTCTCCGGCGTCCGGGAACGTGCCGAGAAGGCCGCGCGAGGCGCGGACTCCGATGAGGACGCGCCGGAGTCGGAGCGGAAGCCAACGACCGCCGACGGCGGAGCCACGGCCGTGGACCCCGACCTCCTCCGAGAACTGCTCGCCGTCGAACTGGAACGCCGGCTGGCCGTCGGCGGTGAGGAGGCGGCGGCGCTGCGCCGGGAGATGGCCGCCGTCCTCCGTTCGGTCGACGCCGTCGGTGTGGCGCTGGAAGCCGCCGTGCGCGCCGAAGCCCGGGAGACGCGTCAGGACGTCGTCGCGGCGCTGCTCTCCCTCGGCGCGGAGTTCCGCGAGTTCCACTGGATGATCAGCGGCGCGCGGGAAGCGCTCCTCGACATGCAGCGGCAGCTCACCGACCAGACCTCCGCCCAGCGGCGGCACATCCTGCTCACCGAGCGGTCCCTGTACGAACTCACCGCGCTGCGCGCCGAACTGGCCGGCGCGCCCACCCCCGCCGAGGAGGGCGAGCACCCGCCCGCCCCGGTCCACGACCGTTCCTCCCGAGACGCCTGCCCGCCCGAACCCTGCCCGTACCCGGGCCTGGCCCCGTTCGAGGCGCACGACGCCCGGTGGTTCTTCGGACGGGAGCGGTTGACCGCCATGCTCGTCGGCCGGCTCGCGGCCACTGCGGACAACGGGGGACCGGTGTTGGTCCTCGGGCCCTCCGGCAGCGGAAAATCGTCGCTGATCCGCGCGGGTCTGGCCCGAGCGGTCGCCCGAGGTGACCTCCCGTTCCCCGGTTCCCGGAGGTGGCGTCCCCGGCTGGTCCGCCCCGGGGCGGACCCGGTGCTCCGGCTCGCGGAACAGCTCACGTCGGCCGCCGCCGGCTCCGACTCCCCGGGACTGGACTGGCCGGTCACCCGGATCCGACGCCGACTCGGTGAGGAACCCGGCTCGGTGCGTCGTGCGCTGGACGCCACGACCTCTGACGGGACCGGGCGCGTCCTGCTCGTCGTCGACCAGGCCGAGGAGCTGTTCACCCAGGCCAACGCCGTCGACCGCGCCCGCTTCCTCGACGCGCTGGCCGCCCTCACCGAGGCGCACGACGGGGGCGGTGGCGCTCCGGTGCTCGCCGTCGTCGGGCTCCGCGCCGACCACGTGCGTCGCTGCGTCGACCACCCCCTCCTGCTCACCGCGCTGGAACGGACCACGCTCGCGGTCGAACCCATGCGACCAGCGGAGTTGGCGCGGTCCGTGCTGGGTCCGGCCGAGGCGGTGGGGTTGCGCGTCGAGCCGGGCCTGGTGGACCTGCTGCTCGCGGATCTCGGGACGGCTCACCGGTCCGGGGAACCCGGGACGCTCCCGCACCTGGGGCACGCCCTGCGGGAGACCTGGCGGCGGCGGGAGGGGAACACGCTCACCGTCGCCGGCTACCGGGACGCCGGCGGTGTCTCCGGCGCGATCAGCGGCGCCGCCGAGTCCTGCTACCAACGGCTGTCCCCCGACCAGCGGCGCCTCGTCCGGCGCCTGTTCACCGAGCTGGTCACCGTGTCCGGCGACGCGGAACCCCATCGGCGGCGCCGGGGGCGCGCCGAGCTGGTTGAGGCGTGGGAACCCAGCGGCTCCTGGGACCCGGAGGTGCTGGACGGCCTGGTGGAGGCCCGCCTCGTCACCGTGGGGGAGGACTCGGTCGAGATCAGCCATGAGGTCCTGCCACGGTCCTGGGACCGCCTGCGCGCCTGGCTCGCCGAGGACCGCGAGGAACTGGTCCTGCGCGGCCGCCTCTCCGTCGCCGCCCGCGACTGGGACGGCGGTGGCCGGCCCCCGGACTCGTTGTGGCGGGGTACCCAGTTGGCGGTGGTGCGGGCGTGGGTGGGGGAGCGGCCCCGATCGCGGTTACCCGGCCGGCGGCTGCGGGGCCGCCGGTCCACCGAGGACTCCTCCCGCCCTCCCCGGTGGGGCTGCCGCCGGTCGAGGCGGACTTCGTCCGAGCGTCGGTCCGCCTCGACCGGCGACGCGACCGGGCCAGGGTGGGGGTCGTGGTCGGCCTCGTCGCCCTGCTCGTGGCGGCCCTCACCGGGGCAGGGGTGGCGGTGGTGCAACTGCGGACCTCCACGGTGCTCGCCGCCGAGGCGCTGTCCCGCCAGTACGCGGCCCAGGCGGCGCTCGACGAGGCGACCCAGCAACGTCGCGCCCAGCTGGGTGCGCTCGCCGCCTGGCGGGCCAGCCCGACCGTGGAGGCGAGGAGCGCGTTGTTCTCCCAGGTGCTGAACCCGTTACGAGGACCGCTGACCGGTCAGGGCGCGGCGGTGAGCGGGGAGGTGGTGCTGTGGAACGTCGCGGACCGGACCGAACGCACCCGGCTCCGCGTGACCGACAGCGGCGTCTACCGGGTCGTGCTGTCCCCGGACGGCGACCAGGTGGTCACCACGGACCTGGACCCGGGAGGTGGGCTGGCCGCCTGGGACGCGGCCGGCGGGAACCCGCGCTGGCGGGGTGGCCCGGGGACCAGTGAGCTCGCCTACCGGCCCTCGGGAGACCTGCTCGCGAGCGCGGACGCCGACAACGTGGTGCGGCTGCGCGATCCCGCCACCGGCCAGGTGGTCGACGAGGCGACCGCGCACGAGGACCTGGTGACCGGGATGGCGTTCAGCATGGACGGGTCCCGACTGGCCACCGGCGATCTCGTCGGCGAGATCGTGGTCCGGGACCTGCCCGGGAGTCGGGAACTGGTGCGGGTGCGCCCGACCGGCGCGGCGATCAGCGGGGTATCCCTCAACGAGGACGGCACCCGGCTGGTGACCGCGTCCCTGGACGGGATGGTCCGGTACTGGGACGTCGACACCGGTCTCGAACTGTTCGCACGGGACAACTCGGAGGATCCCGCGACCGCTGTCAGCCACCTGCCGGGAGACGGGATCGTGGTCACCGGGCACGTGAGCGGTCGACTGCGGGTGACCGTCGTCGGATCCTGGGAGTCGAACGTCCTGGGCACCGCGCGGGGTGTGGGCGGAGTGCGGGCCCTGGCGTCGTCCCCGTCGACCGGAGCGGTGGTCTGGGCCGGGGGCACCGGGGACGCCGTGGTCCACGACCACCAGGGCACCGTCCTCCTCGGGCACGAGGGCGCCGCCGGCTGCGTGGACTTCGACCCGACGGGGACCACGCTCGCCACCACTGCCGGCGACGCCCGCGTCCGGGTGTGGGACCACGCCACGGGACGGCGGACGGGGGCCGTCGACCTGGGGCCCTCCGCGCGCCCCCACTGCGTCGCCGTGGACCCCGGTGGCCGGCGCCTCGCCACCGGCGGCACCGACCGCGCGCTCCGGCTGTGGGAGCTGGACAGCGGGGAGCAGCTCGCCGAGATCACCCTGCCCCTGGAGGAGTCGACGGCGGAACCGGCGCACACCCCCGGCGAACCCGCCGTGCTGAGGTTCCGGCCGGACGGGCGCGCCGTGCACACGGCGCTCGCCCAGTTCGAGGTCGCCGAGCCGGACGAGGCGGAACCCGGAGTGCTCACCTGGTATCCGGACACCGGTGCCCTGCGCGCCCACGACGTCCGGGGCACGACCGGTGCCCTGGACCTGCACCCGTGGGGCACGCTGCTCGCGGTGGGCAGGCTCGACGGCACCATCGCCCTGCTCGAGTCCGGGACGGGAGAACGCCGAGGTGACCTGGGGGAAGCGGCGGTCAGCCAGTCGGGCGTGGTCGGGACCAGTCTCGTCTCGACACTGCGTTTCAGCCCGGACGGGACCTTGTTGGCGGCCACGCGCGCCGACGACCGGGTCTCCGTCTGGGACTGGGGGCGAGGCGAACTCGTCCACGAGCTCGCGACGTCCGCCGGCGCCAGGGCGACGGCCTTCAGCCCGGACGGTTCGCTGCTCGCCGTCGGTGGTGTCGACGCCGTGATCCGGCTCTGGCGGACCGACACCTGGGAGCCGTACGCGGTGCTCGACCGGCACGACGCGGCGGTGAACGACCTGGCGTTCAGCCCCGACGGCCGCACCCTGGCGAGTACCAGCGACGACGGTCGGGTCCTGCTCTGGCCGACCAGCGTGGACCAGGCCACGGAACGGCTCTGCTCCACGGTGGTGGACGCCCAGTTCGGATCCGACTGGCGGCGGTGGTTCCCGGACCTCGACGACACACCCTGCTAGTCGGCCGTCCGGGCCCCGGCGGCGGCGTCCTCGTCCTGGGCCGGGCCGTCGTTACCTCCAGTGGGTGGCCTGGAACCACTCGAAGGTGGTGAAAGTGGGGTGCGGTGATGATGTCGTGCTGCCGTCCCTCGGCAACGCTGCCATGATCACGCGCGGCGGACGGAGTTCCGAGCACTCCCCGCGCGACAGGGCCGACGATTCCCGAGGGCGCACGACGACCGGGGGCGGACGCCCCATCCTCCGTCGCGCGGACGGCGTCGGTCCGGGAGACCCGGAGTGGACGCCGGTGCGCCGCCGGACGCGGGCGGACCACATCGACGAGACGTGTCGGGTGTCCGCGTCAACCAGCGGTCGACCGGATCCCGTTCGCCGGTCCGCGACCATGCCACCTCCTGAGGGGAGCCATGAACCAGTTCCGTGAGTCGGCCACCACTTCCTGCTCCGAAGCGGGGCCCCGCGAGTCGCTGTCGCTGCACCCCACCACCGTCGCCGCCATCGCTCGCGTGGCGGAGAGCGAGAACGTCCCCTACACCGAGGCGCTGCGCCGACTCGTGGCCGACGGGCGAGCGATGCACCGGGCACGAGCCAGCGGCGGACGGGTCGTGGTGCGCTACCTCGACGGCAGGGAGGAACCGCTCCGGGCCGGTGGCGTGCTCGAACCCGCGTGACCGGGGAACGGGGGGACCACCGCGGCGGGCTCCGGTCACGAGGTCCCGCTCCGACCGGACCTCCACGGGCTGTGCGGCGGCACCGGGGTGACGGCGTTCCCCCGCCCGCCCCACGCGGCGGGGCGTCCCACCACCCGGTGGGGCACCGGGCGGACCGACCTGGCGATGCCCCACCCGTCCCGCAAGCCCGAGGTTCCCGTCGCGGACCACCCGGTGGTCGGTAGTCACCCGTTCAACACCCGGCCAGACTGAGGACACGCCGGGGACACGCTGCCGAGGCAGCCTTGTCCCGCACGGGACGGGGAGGGAGCCGAGCATGCGGTGCTGGACACGGGGACACCCCCGGGCGTTGGTCGCGCTGACCCTGGCCCTGGGAACGGTCGCGACGGCCACCGGAGTCGCCACGGCGGGCCCCCACGACGCGGGTCCGGTGGAGGCCAGGGCGAGCGAGGACGTCTTCGACGTCCAGGCCCACCGAGGAGGTCTCGGCCTGCGGGTGGAGGGCACCCTCGACGCCTTCGCCAACGCCCTCGAGCTCGGGGTGTCCACGCTGGAACTCGACATCCAGATCACCAGCGACGGCCGGGACGTCGTCACCCACGACCGGCGGATCAGTCCCGCCAAGTGCCAGGACACCGGCCCGGTCCGACCGGACGACCCCGACTACCCCTACGTCGGCCGGTACGTCAAGGACCTGACGTTCGCGCAGGTGCGCACCCTGGACTGCGGCTCGCTGACCCTGCCGGAGCACCCGGGGCAGCAGCCCTCGCCCGGCGCGAGGATGCCCACGTTGGGCGAGGTCTTCGCCCTGGCCCGGCAGTACCGGGCCTGGGACGTCGGTTTCAACATCGAGACGAAGGTCGAGGCGGCCGCACCGCACGAGACCGCGCCCCGGGCCGAGTTCGTGCGGGTCGCCGCCCGCGAGATCCGACGGTCCGGTTTCCTCGACAACGTGACGGTGCAGAGCTTCGACTGGGGCGCGCTCATGCTGATGGCCCGGGTGGAACCCCGACTGCGGCTGGTCGCCCTCACCCAGCCCGAGTTCCTCCGCGCCCCGGACGGCGGTCCCTCGCCCTGGCTCGGCGGCCTGGACATCGACGACTTCGACGGCAGCGTCGTCCGGGCGGCGGCGTCGCTCGGGGTCGACGCGATCTCACCGGTGCACGGCAACCCGCAGAACGGGGCGGTGGACGACCCCGACTACCAGCCCTTCACCACCCGGGAGCTGGTGGAGGAGGCGCACGCCGCCGGCCTGCGGGTCGTGCCGTGGACGGTGAACGACCAGGCGACCATGCGCAAACTGCTCGACGACGGGGTGGACGGCCTGATCACCGACTACCCGGACCGGTTGCGTTCGGTGCTGGCCGAACGGGGCCTTCCCCTGCCGGAGTCGTACACCCGGCGCTGGCCGGTGGCACCGACCGGCTGACCGCCACCGCTGCTCCCCGCCGACCCGGCCGCACGATCCGGACCACCGCGGCTCGCTGGTCACCCGCTCGTCCCCGACCCGCCGGGCGGCACGGGGACCGGGTTGGCACCGGACCGGCCGCGGAGGTTGTCACACCCCGGTCAGCCGAGGGGAGGACAGGGCGGTTCGGACCCATCAACCCGGTGTCCCGCGCGGTCACCCCGCACTTCCCCTGCCGTGCCCGTCGGACGAGAGCGGCCAGGAGCGCGCGCCGGCCCACGCCCGTGGTGGTGGTTGGCCGGTGCCCTCGGGTGCCCCCGTCACCGGGGTCGGGCGGCAGTGAGGACACGGGGAACCGAGCGCGGAGCGGATGAGGGGGACGTCATCCCGCCCGACCAGCGGGGCCGAGCGGGGGGGCCGACCAGGAGGACAGCGGGTGGCGTCGGCACCGGACCGCGCGGAGGGACCCACTCTCCTCCGTGCTCGCGGCGGTGCCGAACGCCCCCACCTTCCACCGGTCCCCGCTCCCTGCTGCGGGGCCCGGCGAGATCGGTTCGCCCGGCGGAGTCGACGCGGTGTGGCGCGTCCTCACGCACCGCACCACGGAACAACCCCACCGGTAACGTCCGCGTAACACGCGGATGCGACCCTGCCGTCGAGGAGACGGACCTCCCGGTGCGCGGGGTTGCGCCGAACCTCCGACTTCCGCGAAAGTCCCCCGGACGTCGTAGTCGCGGGGCCCGGAACCCGTCGGTCGGGTGGCACCCGGCCGGTGCCCCCTCCACCGGACGGCGGAGGCGGCGTACCGCCGTGGGAGCCGGGCGGGGAGCCGCGCGGTGGGAGCGGCGTGACCCGGGGTTCCCGAACGGGCACCGTCCGTCGGCCTGGATGCCTTCATTCGAGGGCCCGTTGCCGGCACAGTGGACCCCATGACTAGCGGACAGGGAACCGACTGCGCGTTCTGTGACATCGTCGCCGGTACCGCGGAGTCCAGCGTCGTGTACCAGGACGACCTCGTCCTCGCCTTCCTGGACATCCTCCCGTTCACGCCGGGGCACCTGTTGGTGGTCCCGAGGGAACACGCCCCAGGCCTCGCGGACCTGGACGAGGAACTGGGCGCGCACCTGTTCCGCACGGCGCACCGGATCGCGCGCGGGCTCCGTGCCGGACCGCTGCCCTGCGAGGGCGTGAACCTGCTGCTGGCGGACGGAGCCGTCGCGTTCCAGGAGGTGTTCCACGTGCACCTCCACGTCATCCCCCGCACCGTGCGCGACGGTGTCCGGCTGCACGCCAACCGCCGGCAGCCGCACCGCGCCACCCTCGACCTGATGGCGGGACGGATCCGGGACGCCCTCACCGCCGAGCACGGCGAGAGCCGGGCCTAGGCACCGCGATCCCGTCGGGCCCGGGGGCCAGCTCGGCCGGCGCGCCGGTGCCGAGGGGAACGCGCCGCCGGTCCCGCGCGGCCGCCGCGACGCCCCAGGAGCACGCGGTCAACGGTCGCGCCCGGCGAGGTCCGCGCCCCTCGCCGAGACCGGTTCCGGGCACGGGGGCCGCATCCCCCTGCCCGCATGGCCGGCGACGGTCCGGGCGGCCCTCGACGGGTCCGGTCGGCCACCGCCGACGCGCACCCACGTCGCCCGCCTGGTTGGTCCGCCGTCATTCCACCAGGCGATACGGTCTTGAGAGCCCCGAGGAGACGGGGCAGGCTTGTCCGCATGTCGCGGCCCGTTCCGCTGGTGGCCCGCCTCGCCGTCGATCTGATGCGCGTGGCCAGCGCGCTCTGTCATCACGAGCGCTGACACCTCTCCTCTCACCTCGACCGTCCCGGGTGGACGGACCACCACCACCCGCCGCGTCGTCCTCCTCGCCGTGCCCCGGTCCCCCGCCGTGCGCCCTCGGGCCGGTCACCACGCGCGCCCCCACCGCCGCCCACGTCCGACCGGACGGGTCGGGCGCCGACCACCCGAGGTCCTGACATGAACCAGGAGAACCCCCCTCCGCCCGCACCGGTCGCCGGAGCCCGACGCCACCGGTGGCGGGTGAACGAGGACTGGGCCGCGACCCTGCTCGGTCTCGTGTTGCTCGTCCTCGTGCTCACCGGCGCGATCCCCGAAGGACTGGTGCCCTGATGAGCGTCACCCGCGACACCGACGACCAATCACCAGAGCCGGCGAGCACGCCGATCGCGGGGGCTCCCGCCACCAGGCCCACCTCCGACACCGTCCTCTGGACCGCCCTGGGCCTGCTGGTGCTGCTGGCGCTCGCGGCCTCGGTGCGGCTGCTGGAGGACAACGTCCCCACCCTGCTCGCGGACACCGCCCTCGCCGACCTGGCCTCCTCGATCGAGTACCCGGTGTACGCGATCGCCCTCGGCCTGCTGGGCAACCTGGCGCTGGGCATCACGGGAGCGCGGAACCGGATGGCCCTCGCCTTCCGCACCGAGTTCCTCATCAAGACCGGACTCGTCCTGCTCGGCGCGTCGGTCAACCTCGGACTCATCGTCAGTGCTGCCGGCCCGGCGATCCTCCAGGCGCTGCTGCTGATCAGCGCGGTCTTCCTCTTCACCTGGTGGTTGGCTGGCCGTCTCGGCCTCGATGACCGGCTGCGGGCCCTGCTCGCGAGCGCGGTGTCGATCTGCGGGGTCAGCGCGGCCATCGCCGCCGCCGGCGCGGTCCAGGCCCGCAGGGAACAGCTGGCCTACGTCAGCGGTCTGGTGATCCTCTTCGCGCTGCCCTCCATCTTCCTGCTGCCGTGGGCCGCGGGGGCGCTCGGTCTCAGCGAGGCGGTGACCGGCGCCTGGATCGGCGGCAACATCGACACCACGGCCGCCGTCAGCGCGGCCGGTGCCATCGCCGGTGAGGGCCCACTCCAGATCGCCAGCATCGTCAAGGTCACGCAGAACGCCCTCATGGGGGTGGTGGCCGTCGCGTTGACCGTCTACTTCGCGGTCAGGGTGGAACGGCGGCCAGGGGCCGCCGCGCCCCGCGCGGGCGAGCTGTGGCGGCGGTTCCCCAAGTTCGTCCTCGGCTTCGTCGCCGCCTCGGTCCTGACCACCACCTACCTGACCTGGATCAACCCCACCACCGGTGGTGACGTGGTCGGGGTGGCCAACGACCTGCGCGACTGGTTCCTGATCCTGGCGTTCGTCAGCATCGGGCTGGAGTTCCGGCTCGACTCGCTGCGGAGCGCAGGGTGGCGTCCCGTCGGTGTCTTCGCGGGGGCCACGCTGGTCAACCTCGTGGTCGGTCTCGGGCTGGCGCTGCTGTTGTTCCGGGGCGTCGAGGTCGGCTGACACCGGAACGCCCGGCTGGGTCGCGACCGGAGCGCCCGAGCGCCGGGAGCACCCCTGGAGGGGGGTGTTCCCGGCGGGGAGTGAGCGGGAACGACCCGGGCGGGCGGCGCTCTCCCGTTCGAAGGGCGAGGACCGGTCTCCTCCTGACCCAGGGTGAGACGTCGTTCCACCCCAACTGGTCTGAGCGAGTGAGCATCCCCCTCCGTCCCGGTGTTTCCCCCGCTGAGCGTTCCTTTCGTTCCTTTCGTGCGTTAGGTTGCCGGTTGACTGCGGAGGGTGCAGGAGGCGGCATGTGGGTCGTCGGTACTCAGCGGGCGAAACCGCTGACCAGCACGTCCGGCTCGTGGTTCCGACAACGGTTGTTGGAGATCAGTCCTGACCTCGGCCCACCCGGCGTGGCGTACTTCGAGGTGCTCGTTCCCGCCGCCGGCGGCGAACCGGACCTCGTCGTGCCCGCGCTGCTGTTCACACCCGGTGCCCTGTTGGTGGTGGAGTTCCGATCACTGCCCTGGTACCGGCGGGGCGAACTGCGGGTGGAGCTGACCGGGCCCTGGACCGTGGACGGCATGGACTCCGGACTGGGCGACGAGGTCGACCGCAACCCGGGGGAACGCGTGACGAGGATGGTGTTCGCCCTCCGCGACCACCTCCGGCGGCACGGCCTCGCGGATCTGCCGGTCCGCGGGCTGGTCTGCGTGGCCGGCCCCGGTCTCCGCGTCCGCCAGCCGCGCTCGGTGCGCCGCCTCGGCCACTACGCGGTGTGCGTGGCCGACTCCGCCGCCATCGCCAAGGCGGTGGCCCGGCAGGCCGGCGGCCGCGGGGTGTGGGACGCCGAGGACGTCCGGGAGGTCCTGCGTTCGCTGCACCTGCACTTCGACATGCCCCAGGACCACCAGCTCGCCCCCGACGACTTCGACGGCCGAGGACGTGACGACGTCCGCGCGGTCACCGAGACCCGGTCGGAGCCGGCCGAGGGCGGGGGACCAGCGGAGAAACCCGATCGGGGGGAGCCGGACCCCGTCGAGGAGGCGGAGAAGGACCTGCCGCTGGCCGGCCTGCGCCGGTTCGTCCGGCCCGAGCTGCTGGTGGTCCCCGCCATCCTCATCCCGGCCATCGTGGCCATCGCCTTCATCGTCTGGCTGGTCAGCGGTGTCACCGGCGTCCTGTCCTGGTTCGGGTCATCCGACGAGGACGCCGCCGCACCGGTACGGATCGGCGAGACCGCCCAGGTCGACGGGCAGCAGTTCAACGTCATCGCCGTCGCCACCAACAACGACTGCGGCGAACACGCCACCGACGGGCTGCGGGAGTTCTTCACCAGGAACCCGTGCGAGCGCCTGGACCGCACGGTGTACCGCGGCGAGGTCGACGGAGCGCCGGTCGACGTGCTCCTCGCCGAGGTGGTGATGCCGGACGAGGAGACGGCGCGTGCCCTGGACGACGAACTCGGCCGCCCCGACCCGGGCCGCCTGGTCGGACCCCGGCTCACCGGCGAGCCGGTGGCCCTGGCCAACAGCGGAGCCGACACCGTCGAGTTCGTCACGACCGCCACCACGGTCCGTCACGACCTGGTGGTGCGCAGCGCCCATGCCAGTTCGGCGGACCCCGCCCGCCCGGCGCCCCCCGAGGCGCTGGCACGGCTGCGGGACGCGGTGCTGCGCTCGGAGACCTGACCGGGTGGAGCCCGCCCGGCACTCACCAGCCGGTTCGGAGTTGTCGGAGGGTGGCCGTAACCTTGGGTGAATGGCCGACCCGTCGACCTACCGTCCTCAGCCGGGTTCCATCCCGGACGCGCCTGGCGTCTACAAGTTCCGCGACGAGCACGGCCGGGTCATCTACGTGGGGAAGGCGAAGAGCCTGCGCTCCCGCCTGTCCTCCTACTTCGCCGACCTCACCGGCCTGCACCCCCGCACACGCCAGATGGTCACCTCGGCGGGTTCCGTCGAGTGGACCGTGGTCAGCACCGAGGTGGAGGCGCTCCAGCTCGAGTACTCCTGGATCAAGGAGTTCGACCCCCGGTTCAACGTCCGCTACCGGGACGACAAGTCATACCCGGTGCTCGCCGTCACCATGAACGAGGAGCTGCCCCGGCTCCTGGTCTACCGGGGGCCGCGTCGCAGGGGAGTCCGCTACTTCGGTCCGTACGCGCACGCCTGGGCGATCCGCGAGACCCTCGACATGCTGCTACGGGTCTTCCCCGCGCGGACCTGCTCGGCGGGGGTCCTGCGGCGCCACCAGCAGATCGGGCGCCCCTGCCTGCTCGGGTACATCGGCAAGTGCTCCGCTCCGTGCGTGGGACGGGTCACCCCCGAGGAGCACCGTGACATCGTCGACGACTTCTGCGACTTCCTCGGCGGCCGCACCGACACCATGATCCGCCGTCTGGAGCGGGAGATGGGCGAGGCGGCCGAGGGCCTGGAGTTCGAACGCGCGGCCCGACTGCGCGACGACCTGGGTGCGCTGCGGCGGGCGATGGAGAAGCAGGCCGTCGTCCTGGGTGACGGCACGGACGCCGACGTCATCGCCTTCGCCCAGGACGAGCTGGCGGCGGCGGTCCAGATCTTCCACGTCCGGGGCGGGCGGGTCCGGGGCCAGCGGGGTTGGGTGATCGACAAGGTCGAGGCCACCGACACCCCGGCCCTGGTCGAGCGGTTCCTCAGCCAGTTCTACGGCGAGCAGGCGACGCTCGTGGAGGTGACCGACACCGACTCGGACGCGGCGGCCGTCCCCCGCGAGGTGCTGGTTCCCGAGCTGCCCGCCGACGCCGAGGCCGTCACCGAGTGGTTGAGCGGGCTGCGCGGGGGGCGCGTGCGCCTCCGGGTCCCCCAACGCGGGGACAAACGGGCGTTGATGGAGACGGTCGCCCGCAACGCGGCGGAGGCGTTCGCGCAGCACAAGCTGCGGAGGGCCGGCGACCTGACCGCCCGGTCCGCCGCGCTCCAGGAACTCCAGGACGGCCTCGCGCTCGACAGCGCCCCGCTGCGCATCGAGTGCGTCGACGTCAGCCACGTCCAGGGCAGCGACGTCGTCGCCTCCCTCGTCGTCTTCGAGGACGGGGTGCCCCGCAAGTCGGACTACCGTCGGTTCGCCGTGCGGGAGGGCGCCGAGGGCGGGGACGTGGCCTCCATCGCGGAGGTCACCCGACGCAGGTTCGCCCGCTTCCGGAGCGACGGTGAGCGCCAGGACGCCGCCGAACGCCGGGTCACCGAGGACGCGGTGGCCGAGACCCTGGGTGGGGCCTCGGCCACCGGGTCCGACACGGGCACCCCCGCCGGCGTCGACCCCGAGACGGGCCGGCCACGACGCTTCGCGTACCCGCCGAACCTGCTGGTGGTCGACGGTGCCGGGCCGCAGGCGAACGCCGCGGCCGACGTGCTCGCCGACCTCGGGATCACCGACGTCGCCGTCGTCGGGCTGGCCAAGCGCCTGGAGGAGGTCTGGGTGGCCGGCGAACCGGACCCGGTGATCCTGCCGAGGACCAGTGAGGCCCTGTACCTGTTGCAGCGGGTCCGCGACGAGGCGCACCGCTTCGCCATCGCCTACCACCGGCAGAAGCGGTCGTCCAGGATGACCAGGTCGGAGCTGGACGACATCCCGGGGTTGGGCCAGGCCAGACGGACCGCGCTGCTGAAGCACTTCGGTTCGCTGCGCCGGTTGCGGGCGGCGAGCGTCGAGGAGATCAGCGGGGTGCCGGGAGTGGGCCGGCACACCGCGGAGGCGGTGCGACGCGCGTTGTCGGGGGAACAGGAAGGGCGGACGGAGCGTCCCACCCAGGAGAGGAACGAAGGGGGAGCCAAGTGAGGGCAACACCCGTGGACGAGGGCGGCGCGGAGGGCACCGGCATCGAGGTGGCCGTGGTCACGGGGCTCTCCGGCGCGGGCCGGAGCACCGCGGCCAAGTGCCTGGAGGACCTCGGGTGGTTCGTGGTCGACAACCTGCCGCCCGAGCTGATCGTGACGATGGTGGAGCTGGGCGCCAGGTCCAACGCGGTGATCACCAGGGTCGCGGTGGTCATGGACGTCCGCAGCCGCGCGTTCACCGACGACCTGGCCTCCGTCATCAAGGACCTCGACGCCAGCGGTTACAAGCCGAGGGTGCTGTTCCTGGAGGCGACGGACGCGGTGCTGGTGCGCCGCTTCGAGCAGGTGCGGCGCGGCCACCCGATGCAGGGCGACGGGCGGCTGGTCGACGGCATCACCGCCGAGCGGGCGCTGCTCGCCCGGCTGCGGGCCGAGGCCGACCTGGTCCTGGACACCAGTGCGCTCTCGGTCCACCAGTTGCGGGCCAAGATCGAGGACACCTTCGGCACCGAGGCCAGCACGCACACCCGGGTCACCGTGCTGTCCTTCGGCTACAAGTACGGGCTGCCGATGGACGCCGACCTCGTGATGGACGTCCGCTTCCTGCCCAACCCGTTCTGGATCCCCGAGCTGCGCGAGTTCACCGGGCAGGACGCCGACGTGCGCAACTACGTGCTGGGCCAGGAGGGGGCTGAGGAGTTCCTGGAGCGATACCACGAACTGTTGCGGCTGGTCGGGGCCGGTTACCGGCGGGAGGGCAAGCGGTATCTCACACTGGCGGTCGGGTGCACGGGGGGGAAGCACCGCAGCGTGGCCCTGTCCGAGGAACTGGCCGGCCGGTTGGCCACCGAGGACGGGATGGCGGTGACCGTGGTACACCGGGACCTCGGCCGCGAGTAGGCCCCACGACGACGGGGGGTGCTCGCGGCATCGCCACCCGGTAGGGCCGGGCCCGGTCGCGGCCGGCTCGGCCCATGTCAGCGAGGACCTTCGAGAGTATGACGACAGTGCCCGAGGCACGGACGAACGACGCCGGAGCCGGTTGGTCCCGGCCACCGCGAGTGGTCGCGCTCGGCGGGGGCCACGGCCTCCAGGCCACGCTGGCCGCGCTGCGCGGGGTGACCCCGCGGGTGACGGCGGTGGTCACCGTCGCCGACGACGGTGGCTCGTCCGGTCGGCTCCGCAGGGAACTGGGCCTGCTGCCCCCGGGGGACCTGCGGAAGGCTCTGGAGGCGCTGGCACCCGACGGACCGGACGGGCAGCTGTGGTCCCGCGTCTTCGGCCACCGGTTCGGCGGGAGTGGCGCCCTGGCTGGGCATGCCGTGGGCAACCTGCTCATCGCCGGACTGCTGGAGGTCCTCGGCGACCCGGTGGCCGTGCTGGACCACGTTCGACGGCTGCTCGGCGTGCGGGCCCGGGTCCTGCCGATGTCCACCGAACCGCTCGACATCGAGGCCGAGGTGTCCGGACTGTCGGACAACCCGCACCGGCTCCGGCGGATCCGGGGTCAGGTCGCCGTGGCGACTACCCCCGGTCGGGTGAAAAGGGTGTGGTTGCGCAACGTGGCCGATCCTGACGGACGGCTCACGGCCTGCCCGGAAGCGGTACACGCGGTGCACTCCGCGGATGTCGTCATCCTCGGCCCGGGATCGTGGTTTACCAGCGTACTGCCGCATCTGCTGCTCCCCGAGCTGCACGACGCCCTGCTGACGACCACCGCCCGTAAGGTCCTCGTCCTGAACCTTGTCCCCCAACCGGGTGAGACGGCCGGTTTCTCGCCCGAGCAGCACCTGCACGTACTCTCCGAACATGCTCCGCGTCTGCGGGTGGACGACGTCATCGCCGACATCGACTCGGTGCCGACGCCCGACCGACTGCGTCGCGCCACCGGCGAACTGGGCGGCACCACGCACCTGAGACGGGTCGCCGACGACGACGCTCCGGACCGGCACGACCCGGCCGCGCTGGGTGCCGCGCTCGCCGCGGCGATCGGCGTGGCGGACCGGACCGTGGAGCACTCCGGTGGCGCCGAGGGCGTCGCCGACCTGGACCGGTTTGGGCTTGCCGGGCCGGCTGACCTGTGCGGTCAGCCCAGCGGACCGGCGGCGCGCGCAGACGAGGAGGACGAGCGGTGGCGATGACCGCGGCGGTCAAGGACGAACTCAGTCGCCTGGTGGTGACGAAGACCTGCTGTCGTCGTGCCGAGGTGTCCGCGCTGCTGAGATTCTCCGGCGGCCTGCACATCGTGGCCGGCCGGGTGGTCGTCGAGGCGGAGGTCGACACCGGCTCGGTGGCCCGCAGGCTCCGGAAGGAGATCCACGAGCTCTACGGCTACACGGCCGAACTCCAGGTGATGACGTCCGGAGGGCTGCGCAAGGGCACCCGGTACGTCGCGCGGGTGGTCAAGGACGGTGAGGGGCTGGCACGGCAGACCGGCCTGCTGGACTCCCGGGGCCGGCCGGTGCGGGGCCTCCCCGTGCACGTCGTCTCCGGCGGTGCCTGCGACGCCGAGGCCGCGTTGCGCGGGGCCTTCCTCGCCCACGGGTCCCTCACCGAGCCCGGTCGGTCCTCCGCGATGGAGGTCACCTGCCCGGGGCCGGAGGCGGCACTGGCCCTGGTGGGCGCCGCCCGGCGGCTGAACGTGCAGGCCCGCTCGCGCGAGGTCAGGGGGGCGGACCGGGTCGTGGTCCGGGACGGCGACGCGATCGGCGCCCTGCTCACCAGGCTGGGAGCCCACGCCAGCGTGCTCGCGTGGGAGGAACGGCGGATGCGCCGCGAGGTGCGGGCCACCGCCAACCGGCTGGCGAACTTCGACGACGCCAACCTCCGGCGGTCCGCCCGGGCCGCGGTGGCGGCGGCCGCCAAGGTGGAGCGGGCGATCGAGCTGCTGGGCGACGACGCCCCCGACCACCTGGTGGTGGCCGGGCAGCTCCGGCTGAGCCACCGGCAGGCCTCGCTGGAGGAGCTCGGCCAGCTGGCCGAACCCCCGATGACCAAGGACGCCGTCGCCGGCCGCATCCGCCGCCTGTTGGCGATGGCCGACAAGCGCGCCAGGGATCTGGGCGTGCCCGGAACGGACTCCGCCGTCACCCAGGAGATGTTGGAGGTCGACGCCTGAGGCGCCGGGGTCCCCTCGGCGCGGCCGCGAACCGCCGGTGGGACCGCCAGTGGGCGTAGCCTCGATGGCGGCGCCGGGGCGTCGAGTACGCGGTGCCCCTCGGGGGCGAGCCCACCGGGCCCTCCCGCCCGACTCCGGCGGTCGACCCCGCCCACGAGCGGTCGCCTTCCCGGGACGCACCGGACGCCGCTGGGACCGGGTCGGCCGGCGGCGAACTCCGCCGGTTACGGTGGACTGGTTCGATCAAGTCGAACGCCGGTCCGTGTGACCTTGGTCGGCTGTTGGGCGCTAGGGTGGCGCTCGGCAACGTGGCCAACCTTCATCATGCCCACCGGCCAGTGCGGCGAAGGGCTGCGCCGGTCCGAGTAGCGAGGAGACGTACCGTGACGGTTCGCGTAGGTGTCAACGGTTTCGGGCGCATCGGGCGCAACTTCTGGCGCGCCGCCCAGGCCAGCGGCCAGGACATCGAGATCGTCGCCTTCAACGACCTCGGCGACGTGGCGACGATGGCCCACCTCCTCAAGTACGACAGCGTCCTCGGCAGGCTGAGCGAGGAGGTCAGCGTCACCGACGAGGGCATCAAGGTGGGTGACACCACCATCAAGGCGCTCGCCGAGCGCGACCCGGGCAAGCTGCCCTGGAAGGACCTGGGCGTCGACGTGGTCGTCGAGTCGACCGGCTTCTTCACCAAGGCCGACGACGCCAGGAAGCACATCGACGAGGGTGGCGCGAAGAAGGTCATCATCTCGGCCCCGGCCAAGGGCGAGGACCTGACCGTCGTCCTCGGCGCGAACGACGACAAGTACGACGGGTCGCAGAGCGTCATCTCCAACGCCTCCTGCACCACCAACTGCCTCGCGCCGCTGGCGAAGGTCCTGCACGACACCTTCACCGTGGAGCAGGGTCTGATGACCACCATCCACGCCTACACCCAGGACCAGAACCTCCAGGACGCGCCGCACAAGGACCTGCGTCGCGCCCGCGCGGCCGCCGTCAACCTGGTGCCGACCAGCACCGGCGCCGCCAAGGCCATCGGCCTGGTGCTGCCGGAGCTCAACGGCAAGCTCGACGGCTACGCCGTGCGCGTCCCGGTGCCGACCGGCTCCGCCACCGACCTGACGGTGACGGTGGGCCGGGAGACCTCGGTCGACGAGGTCAACGCCGCGTTCAAGGCCGCGGCCGACGGCCCGCTGGCCGGCATCCTCCGCTACAGCGAGGACCCGATCGTCTCCACCGACATCGTCACCGACCCGGCCTCCTGCATCTACGACGCGCCGCTGACCAAGGTCATCGGCAACCAGGTCAAGGTCGTCGGCTGGTACGACAACGAGTGGGGCTACTCCAACCGCCTGGTGGACCTGACCGCCCTGGTCGGCTCGAAGCTGGCCTGACCGGCGCGCGCGAGCGAGGGGTGGGAAGGACAACCTCATGGTGACGAACACTGGGTCGGCGACCGGTGAGGACGGCCGGCCGGCCGTCGCGACGCTGGACGACCTGCTCGCGACCGGGGTCGCCGGACGGCGGGTCCTGGTGCGGGCCGACCTCAACGTGCCGCTGGACGGAACTCCCACCCCGGACCTCCCGGGCGGGAGGATCACCGACGACGGTCGGGTGCGGGCCTCCCTGCCCACGATTCGGGCGCTGGCCGAGGCCGGCGCCCGGGTGGTGGTGGCCGCGCACCTCGGCCGGCCCAAGGGGGCGCCGGAGGACAGGTTCTCGCTGGCCCCGGTGGCCAGCCGCCTCGGTGAGCTGCTGGGCACGCCCGTCGCGCTCGCCGACGACGTCACCGGGCCCTCGGCCCGGGAGACGGTCGGGGGCCTGGCCGACGGCCAGGTCGCCCTGCTGCAGAACGTGCGGTTCGACAGCCGGGAGACCAGCAAGGACGAGGCGGAGCGCGGCGCGCTGGCCGAGGAACTCGCCGGGCTCGTCGGCGAGGACGGCGCCTTCGTCTCGGACGGCTTCGGGGTGGTGCACCGCAAGCAGGCCTCGGTCTACGACGTGGCCAGGCGGCTCCCGCACTACGCCGGCGGCCTGGTGCTCTCCGAGCTGTCGGTGCTCCGCCGCCTGACGACCGACACCGCCAGGCCCTACGTGGTGGTGCTCGGTGGCGCCAAGGTCTCCGACAAGCTCGGGGTCATCGCCAACCTGCTCACCAAGGTCGACCGGCTGCTCATCGGCGGCGGCATGGCCTACACCTTCCTCCGCGCCAAGGGCTACGAGGTCGGGCAGTCGCTGCTCCAGGAGGACCAGCTCGACCGCGTCCGCGGTTTCCTCGCCGAGGCGGAGGAGCGTGGCGTGGAGCTGGTGCTGCCGGTCGACGTGCTGGCGGCCAAGGAGTTCGGGGCGGACGCCGAGTACCAGGTGGTGGACGCGGACGCGATCCCCGCCGACCGGCAGGGACTGGACATCGGCCCGAGGACGCGGGAGCTGTTCGCCGGCAAGCTCGCCGACGCGGCGACGGTCTTCTGGAACGGTCCGACCGGTGTCTTCGAGTTCGAGGCGTTCTCGGGCGGCACCAGGGCGGTCGCGGAGGCGTTGGTCGGCAGCTCGGCCTTCACCGTGGTGGGCGGGGGCGACTCCGCCGCGGCGGTGCGCGCGCTCGGCCTGCCCGAGGACGGGTTCTCCCACATCTCCACGGGTGGCGGCGCCTCCCTGGAGTTCCTGGAGGGCAAGGCCCTTCCCGGCGTCGAGGTTCTGGAGGACTGACACCAGATGGCAGCCAGGCAACCGCTGATCGCGGGCAACTGGAAGATGAACCGCAACCACCTGGAGGCCATCGGTCTCACCCAGAAGGTGGCCTTCGCCCTGCCGGAGAAGTACTTCGAGAAGGTCGAGGTGGCGGTGCTGCCACCGTTCACCGACCTCCGCAGCGTGCAGACCCTGGTGGACGGGGACAAGCTGCGGCTGAAGTACGGTGCCCAGGACCTGTCGCCGCACGACTCGGGCGCCTACACCGGCGATGTCTCCGGGGCGATGCTGGCGAAGTTGGGTTGCACCTACGTCGTGGTCGGGCACTCCGAGCGCCGCGAGTACCACGCCGAGGACGACGACCTGGTCAACCGGAAGGTGCGGGCGGCGCTCAAGCACGGTCTGCGGCCGATCCTCTGCGTCGGGGAGCCGCTGGAGGTGCGGGAGGCCAGCGGTCACGTCGAGCACACCACCGCCCAACTGCTGGCGGGGCTCAAGGGGCTCCGCGCGGAGCAGGTCGCCGACGTCGTGGTGGCCTACGAGCCGGTGTGGGCGATCGGCACCGGCCGCGTCGCCACCCCGGCCGACGCGCAGGAGGTGTGTGCCGCCATCAGGTCCGCGCTGGCCACGAAGTACGGTGACGAGGTCGCCGGACAGGTGCGCGTGCTCTACGGCGGCTCGGTGAAGTCGGGCAACATCGGCGAACTGATCGAACAGCGGGACGTGGACGGCGCCCTCGTCGGCGGTGCCAGCCTCGACGGGGACGAGTTCGCCAAGCTGTCCGCCCTCGCCGCGGGGGGCCCGCTGCCCTGATCACGCCAACGGTGTGGCCTTCCGGTCGACTCCGTTGCGTGATTGACTGCCGGGTACCCTGTGATGCCTACCGCCGTACTGCGAGGATGAGATGAAGTTCTTCCTGCAAATCACACTGGTGATCTCCAGCCTGGCGCTGGTGATGTTGGTTCTGCTGCACAAGGGTCGCGGCGGAGGGCTGTCCTCGCTCTTCGGAGGCGGGATGCAGTCCAGCCTGTCCGGTTCGAGCGTCGCGGAGAAGAACCTGACCAGGATCACCCTGTTCGTTACGGCTATCTGGGTGATTTGCATCGTCGCGGTGGGATTGCTGCTCAAGGTGGAGTAATTGGTATGACGTGGCGTTCGCGCGCCACGTCGTGACGGCGGGACGTCGCGACCGGCGGGGCCAGCGGGTCCCGCCGGGGTCGTGAGTGGCGACGATCGAGGATCGCAGGGGTGTTGAGGGCCGATGGCAGGTGGTAACGCGATCCGCGGCACGCGGGTCGGTGCTGGGCCGATGGGGGAGTCCGAGCGTGGCGAGTCCGCCCCGCGACGGCGCATCTCCTACTGGTGCGCGAACGGGCACGAGTCGCGTCCCTCCTTCGCGGTGGAGGCGGAGATTCCGGAGATGTGGGACTGCCCACGCTGCGGTTTCCCGGCCGGCCGCAACGAGGAGAGGCCGCCGGACCCGCCGCGGACCGAGCCGTACAAGACCCACCTGGCCTACGTGAAGGAACGGCGTAGCGAGGCCGATGGCAGGGCCATTCTCGACGAGGCCCTGTCCCGGCTGCGGCAACAGCGGGGACGCTGATCACGTCCGCTGTCGCTGGCGGCGACCACGGGTGGCCGGGCCCGGCGTGAGCCGGGGAACGGGATTTCGGGACCAGTCGACGGCCCGGCACGTGACGACGTGCCGGGCCGTCGGTGCGCGTGGGGGTGGTCGGGCCTGCCGGGGGCGCGCGTCTCGACCGCCGACCGGCGTGCGGGGTAGTGAACCCCTCGTGCCGTCGAGACGCCGTCGAGACCCCTGTGGGAGCCGGTCGTCCGCGCCGGCGCGGACGTGCGGTGCGTGCCGCGACGTCACGGCGAGGCCGGCGGCGGACGCCGTGCCCCGCCCGCGTTCCCGGGCCCGCTGGGGTGGCGTGGTGGGCCACCCGCCGGGTTCCTGCCGGGCTCTCACGGCGGTGGTAACCCGAGGGAGTGGGTGACCACTGCGGAAGGAATCCGAAATTCCCGGCATATAACGCGTCCTGTTGATCTTTGCGCTCACACGTTCGGGTCAAACGCTCCAGCGTGGATTCGGCGTGGCGCCGCGACGTCCGATGACTACCCTGCCGGTTTGTTCCCGGCGCTGTCCGTGGTCCGCGACGACGCGTCCCCGTGTCCCGCCAACCCGTGTGCCGAGGTGACGTCCGCTGGGACGGGCAGGGAACGGCCGGCGATCCCGAATCCGTGCGAGCCAGAGGATCACCGTCGTGCCAGAGCACAGCCAAGCCTTCGACTTCCGAGGTTTCACCTGCGAGATCCGCATCGTCGATGCGGAGGACCCGGCTCTCGCCCCCCTCGTGCTGCTCGGTGGGGCGTTCCAGGACAAGCACTCCTGGGCTCGGCACGAGCGGGAGTTCCTGCGCCGCACCTCGGTGGTCACGGTTGACCTGCCTGGCTGGGGGTCGGCGGACCCGCTGCCCCGGCAGTACGGGGTGGACTTCCTGTGCGAGGCGCTCCACCACCTGCTGGTGAGCTCGGGCCTGTCCCGGGTCAACGTCGGCGCGGGCTCCTACGGCAGTGGGATCGCCTATCGACTCGCCCAACGGTTCCCCGGCCTCGTGGACAGGTTGGTGCTGGTGGGCACGATGACCGAGCTGCCGGAACGGGCGCGGGCGGACGTGGAGAACACCGTCCGGCTGCTCAGGTCGGGTGACCGGGACACCTTCGCCGAGCGGGTGATCGAGCTCCTGCTGTGCCAGGACCCGGGCGTGGTGGTGCGCAAGCGCGACGTGCTGCGCCGCCTGCTCGGAAGGCAGCTGCGCCAGCTCGGGGAGGACGCCGCCGAGAAGTACGTGCACAACACCGAGCGGCTGCTGGCCTACCGCTGGGACCGCTCCACCAGCCCGCCGACGCTGCCGATCCTGGTGATGACCGGGGAGCACGACCCCTTCACCACTCCCGAACTCTGCCGGGAGGTCGCCAAGGACTGCCCGGACGCCAGGTTCACCACCGTGCGGGACTCGGACCACCTCGTCTACCTCGAACGTCCCGTCGAGTTCGTCGAGGTGGTGCTGACCTTCCTGTCAGGGGAACCGGTGGACGTCCTGCCCTGCTGCACCCCCGTGGAGTACTTCGGCGCCGCCCGGCCCTGACCGGGGCCACGCCGCTGAGCAGGCGCTGACCCGGGGTGGCTCGGCGCGCGGCGCGGCCGGTGTTCCCGGGGACCGGGTGGACCGGTGCCCCGTGGCGGCCGGTGCGGCGCGTTGGCCCCAGTGAGGTGGTGGAGCCGCCGAGCCCCGTCCTCCCGCCGGTCGGGAGGACCAGGGGCGGGACCACCCGACCGGCCGGCGGCGAAGGGCCGGCCCACCCCGCTGGACGTGGCGCGACTCCCAGCAACGCTGGTACCGGCTGGGTCGCGCGTCGCCTAGTCGAGCAGCAGGGTCTTCAGGTCCAACCGGCGCAGCACCCGGTCCGCCGCCGCCGGATCAACTCCGGGTTCCTGCCGGGCCGCCAACACCTCGGCACGCGCCGCCGCCAGCACCGTCGCCTCGATGTCGCGGAGCGCGTCCCGTTTCCGGCGCAACGCCTCCATGCGCTCCCGCTGCTCCTCGTCCTCCGGGTCACCGCACAGCTTCGCCTCCAGCCGGCTGGCCCGTTTCCGCAGCAACGCGCTGACCTGTTCGGACAGCTCGGCTCGCTCCTCCCACTCCGTGATCTGGCGCAACGCCGCCTGGTGCGCGCGGCGCGCCACCGCCCGCTCCTCGGCTTCCTCCACACCGGCGTCCGAGGACACCCCGAGCAGCCGCACCACCAACGGCAGCGTCAGACCCGCGAACAGCAGGGTGACCACCAGCACCGTGCAGGCGATCACCGTGAGCTCCGCGCCCGCGGGGAAGGGGGAACCGTCCTCGGTGGTGGAGGGCACGGACAGCGCCAACGCGAGCGTCGCCAACCCCCGCATACCGCACCAGGTCATCACCACCGCCTCCGCCCTCGTCCTCGGTGCGGACGAGGCGTCCCGCGACCGTCGTAGGGCCAGCCACGCGCCCAGGAACCACAGGAGGCGCACCGTGACGACCACCGCGCACACCACGGCCGCGTGCAGCAGCATCGTGCCCAGTTCGCTGCCGGCCTCGGTCACCACCTGGCGCATGTCCAGCCCGATCAGGCCGAAGGCCAGGCCGGTGACCAGCAGTTCCACCACGTTCCAGAACGAGCGCTGGGTGAGGCGCTCGTCCGCCTCGTCGACCTCGCTGTGACCGCGCAGCTGGAGGGCGAGGACGACCACCGCGATCACCCCGGAGGCTCCCAGCTCCTCCGCGCCGAGGTACACGGCGAAGGGCAGCACCAGGGTGAGCGCGGTACTGCCCGTGCTGTCGGTGATCCGGGTCAGGAAACTGCGGGCGACCCAGGCCACCCCGAGTCCGATCGCCACCGCGGCCACCGCGCCCAGGAGGAACCGCAGCGCCAGCTCACCCACGTTGACGTCCTGCTCCCGGACGGTCGCCGCGATCGCCGTCTGGAAGATCACCAGGGCTGCCGCGTCGTTGAACAAGCCTTCGCTCTGGAGCACCGCGAGCAACCTGCGGGGGATGCTCACCCGGCCGGCGACCGACTCCACCGCCACCGGGTCCGGGGGCGCGACCATCGCGCCGAGCGCGATCGCGCCCGCGATGGCGACCCCCGGCACCAACAGCGCCAGCGTGGTGGCGACGGCGACCGTCGTCGCCACCACGAGGCCGATGGCCAGCGTGACGATGCTGCGCCACCGGGTGCGGAACACCGCCCACGAGGTGCGCTGGGCGGCGGCGAACAGCAGCGGAGGCAGGAAGAGTGGCAGGATGAGGTCTGGATCGAGGTCGAACCGGTCCGGGAGGCCCGGGATCACCGCGACCGTGAGCCCGAGGAGCAGCATCAGCGCCGGCCAGGGCAGCCGGAGGCGGTCACCAACGCCGACGAGCAGCACCGCGCCGAGCATCAGGGCGATGACCAGCAGCAACACACCCATCGGCCCAGCATCGCAGCCTGGCGGCCCTCGCACCCGGCGAAGCGACCCAGCCTCGCCCGCCACCCGGCTCGCACCACGGTGGAGCCGGGCGGCGCGGGTGCCCCGAGGGCCGCGCTGGACCACCCCCGACGCGGGGGCGGCCAAGGCCCGCCCGGTGGGTTCGGTGACGCGGCGCGGCGCGCCGCCGGGCGGTGCCGGCGAGCGTGGCCCTGTTCGCCGGCGAGCTCGTGATCCCCTGCCGGGAGCCATCGCGAGCCGACGTCCGCCGGTGTGGCCACGGGCGGTGGTGAAGGGAACGACGACCCCGTGAACCGCGTCGGGCAGGACCAGACGCGGAGGAGTTGGGGGACGGCGCCGGCGCCGGAGTCATCCGACCGGGGCGCGGCGAGACCCTCCCCACGGCGGTCACGGTTCCGAGAACACCCTGTCGAGACGATCCCCGCCCGGGGGAGGGCGCCGAGCCGAGGTCCGTCCGAGCCGGTGCGAGTGTGGAGCCGGGCAACCCTCCACCGGACTGGCACGCCGAGGGCTCCTCGACCGAACTGGACGGCGTCCGGGGCCCGGCCAGCCGCGCCGGTGCGCCCCGAACGGCTCCACCCCACCGGCCTCCCACCAGTCCGCCGAAGGTACTCGGCGCGTCCCACCCACGAGATGGCCGCGACGGCCGGACCCGGGCGGTCAGCTCAGGGGGCCGACATGGTTCGGGGCCCGCCCCAGCCTGGGACGGGCCCCGAAGGGTGCGAACGGACCGCGCTCAGGGCGCGTCCGCCGGAACCCGGGCCGCCGCGCTCTCGTCCAGCAACCAGCGGGTGGCGACCCGGCCGGTCGCGCCCGCCGCCGGGACCAGCACCGGATCGACTCCACGCAGCGCGGCCCCGACCGGCTCCGCCTTCGCGGCCCCCGTCGTCAACAGCCACACCTCGGCCGACTCCCGGATGGCCGGCAGGGTCAGCGAGATCCTGGTCGGCGGCGGCTTCGGGCAGTCCCGGACCGCGACCACGGTCCGCTCCGGCTCCCGCACGGCGGGGGTCTCGGGGAACAGCGAGGCGGTGTGCCCCTCCTCCCCGACCCCCAACAGGCAGACGTCGAAGCGCGGCACCCCGGCCGTCCCGCCCTGCTCGACCGACCGTTGGGCGAGCAGCCGGGCGTACGCGGCGGCCGCCGCCTCCGGGTCGTCCCCGAACTCACCGTCGGAGGCAGCCATCACGTGCACCCGCGCGGGGTCCACCGGGACGTGGTCGAGGAACGCCGTCCTGGCCAGTGTCTCGTTCCGCTCCGGGTCACCCGAGGGCAGGAAGCGCTCGTCGCCCCAGTAGAAGTCGACGAGTGACCAGTCCACGGCGTCCCGGGCCGGGGCGTCGCGCAACCGTTCCAGGACGGCGCCCCCGGTGCGGCCCCCGGTGAGCACCACCGACGCCGAGCCCTTCGCGGCCTGGGCGTCCACCAACGCGGTGAGCAGCCGTGCCGCGACGGCGGGAGCGAGCAGGTCAGGAGTGCGGTGCACCACCACCCGGGGGTGGTGTTCCCGTCGGTCGAACTCATCCGCTCTCCGTCCCTTCCGTGGTCGGCGGGGTGTCCTCACCTCGGGATAACGAGGACTCCCCCCGGGAGGACCTGCCCACGCTCCCCCGACGGGCGGGCTTGGGGGCAGCCGAACGCCGTGCCCCGGTCCGTTTCGCCGCGCCCGTGGCCGAACCGGTGGTCCTGCGGGTGCCGCGCTTGGCGGTGCCGCCGCGACCGCTCGTGCCCTCCGAGGCCGTCGGCTCCGACCCGGGGGACTTCGCCGCGCCACCCTTCCGGCCGCCGGCCCCGCCGGCCCCGTCGGAGTCGCCGGCCCGCGAGGTGGACCCCGCCGACGTGGCCGTCCGGCGCCCGGCCGACCGCGCCGCCGGGCTGGACTTCGCCGTGGTCACCGAGCCCCTGGCGGCCACGACCTTCGACAGGGCCTCCAGGGTGTCCTCGTACACCTCGTCGGGGTCCAGCCGGCGCAGCTCCTCGATGAGGCAGTCCCGCACCGACCTGCGCGGCAGCGCGATCGTCCGGTCGGGCTGCCCCGGCTGGGTCAAGGTCGCCAGCTGGCCATCCGGCCGGACGAGCTCGATGAGCCCTGACCGGCGCTCCAACACCACCGACACGATGCCCTGCCCGCTGGAGGTGCGGACCCGGCGCACCGGGATGTCCAGGCAGGACGCGAGCCAGCCGGCGAGCAGCTGGGTGGAGGGGGAGTCGGCGGTGCCCGTCACCGTCGCCCGGGTCACGGGCTCGTGCGGCGGCAGGTCGAGGGCGGCGGCCAGGTAGGCGCGCCAGGAGGTCAACCGGGTCCACGCCAGGTCGGTGTCCCCGCCCCGGTAGGAGGCCCGCCGCTGTTCCAGTGAGCGGACGGGGTTGCGCTCCGACTTGGCGTCGGTGATGCGCCGGTGGGCGAGCTTGCCGATCGGGTCCTCGGCCGGCACCTTCGGTGCCTCCAGGGGCCACCACGCCACCACGGGCGCGTCGGGCAGCAACAGGGGCACCAGGCAGCTGGCGCCCTCGTCGGCCAACGGCCCGTACATGCGGAGCACGACGACCTCACTGGCCCCGGCGTCGCCACCGACGCGGATCTGCGCGTCGAGGCGGGCGGCCGCCTTGCGGGCCCCCCTGGCGAGCACGATGACCCGGCAGGGGTGTTCCCGGCTGGCGTCGTTGGCGGCCTCGATGGCCTGTTCGGCCTGGCTGCCGTCGTCGGTGATGATCGCCAGCGTGAGGACCCGGCCGAGCGCGACCGCGCCACCGGTCTCCCGGATCTCCACCAGCTTCTTGTTGACCTGGGAGGTCGTGGTCGAGGGCAGGTCGATGATCACGGGCGCCTCCAGTGACGTCCGGTGCGGGCCATCATCCGGTCGGCCGACTCCGGTCCCCAGCTTCCGGCCCGGTAGGGCTCGGGACTGCCTTCCTTCTCCCAGTACCGCAGGACGGGGTCGAGGATCCGCCAGGACAGCTCGACCTCCTCGTTGACCGGGAACAGCGACGGTTCGCCGAGCAGCACGTCCAGCAGCAGCCGCTCGTAGGCCTCCGGCGAGTCCTCGGTGAAGGCGTGGCCGTAACCGAAGTCCATCGTGACGTCGCGGATCTGCATCGAGGTGCCCGGCACCTTCGACCCGAACCGCATCGTCACCCCCTCGTCCGGCTGCACCCGGATGACCAGCGCGTTCTCCCCGAGCTCGTCGGTGGACGTCGAGTCGAACGGCAGGTGCGGGGCGCGTTTGAACACGATCGCGATCTCGGTGACCCGCCGCCCCAGCCGCTTCCCGGTGCGCAGGTAGAACGGCACCCCGGCCCAGCGGCGGGTGTTGACCTGCATCGTCATCGCCGCGTAGGTCTCGGTGGTGGAGTCCTTGGCGAAACCGCCCTCCTCCAACAGCCCCGGAACGAGCTGGCCCCCCTGCCACCCGCCGGTGTACTGGCCGCGGGCGGTGGTCTCCGAGAACGGTTCCCACGGTTTGGTGGCGGCGAGCACCTTGATCTTCTCGGTGCGCAGCGCCCGGGGGTGGAAGGAGACCGGCTCCTCCATCGCGGTCAACGCGAGCAGCTGGAGCAGGTGGTTCTGGATGACGTCCCGCGCCGCGCCGATGCCGTCGTAGTAGCCGGCCCGACCGCCCAGGCCGATGTCCTCGGCCATGGTGATCTGCACGTGGTCCACGTAGTGCGCGTTCCACAGCGGTTCGAACAGCTGGTTGGCGAAGCGCAGCGCCAGGATGTTCTGCACCGTCTCCTTGCCGAGGTAGTGGTCGATGCGGAACACCGACTCCTCGGGGAAGACCTCGTTGACGATCTTGTTCAGTTCCTGGGCGCTCTCCAGGTCGTGCCCGAACGGCTTCTCGATCACGACCCGACGCCACTGCTCGGGGTTCTGCGCGGAGAGACCCGAGCGGGCCAGCTGCCGGCACACCGTCGGGAAGGCGCTGGGCGGCACCGACAGGTAGAAGGCGTGGTTGCCCCCGGTTCCCCGCACCCGGTCGAGGTCGGCGACCGTCGTGACGAGGTCGTCGAAGGCCTGGTCGTCGTCGAAGCTCCCCGAGACGAACCGCAGCCCCTCGGAGAGCTGCCGCCAGACGTCCTCCCGGAACGGGGTGCGGGAGTGCTCCCGCACCGCCTCGTACACCACCTTGCTGAAGTCCTGGTCCGCCCAGTCCCGTCGGGCGAACCCGGTGAGGGCGAAACCCGGGGGCAGCAGCTTGCGGTTGGCCAGGTCGTAGATGGCGGGCATCAGCTTCTTGCGGGAGAGGTCACCGGTGACCCCGAAGATGACCAGCCCGCTGGGGCCGGCGATCCTCGGCAGGCGCTTGTCCCGGTCGTCCCGCAGCGGATTGCGCCAGTGTCTGCTGGTCACGGGGTCGTCTCCTGGATCGCTGCGACGAGTTGGGCCAGGCCGGCCGCGCGGTCGGTCAGGTGCACCCGGAGCACGGGCCTGCCGTGGTCGGCCAGCACCTGGCCGTCCCCGAGCGCCTGCGCCAGCTGGAGGGTGCCGAGGGTGTACGGCCGGCCGGGAACGTCGAGGTCCTGCTCGTTGTCCCCGGTGAGCTGGAGGAACACCCCGTTCTGGTGGCCGCCCTTGTGGTACTGCCCGGTGGAGTGCAGGAACCGGGGTCCCCACCCGAACGTCGTCTGCGCGCCGGACCGGCGGGCCAGCTCCGGCCGCAGGACCGACGCCGAGGCGTCCTGCTCCCGGTCGAGGTAGGCCTGCACGGCCAGGTAACCCGACGGGGGCGTCTCGTCCAGCAGCGACCGCACCACCGCCGCCAGCGACCCCGTGTCGGTGGGCTGCCACCGCCCGGGGGCGTACACCTCGACCGCCCCGTCCCGGAGCAACGGCTCCGGGCCGGAGGCCGCCCGCTCCGGGGCGTCGAGCAGCGCCCGAGCCGCCTTCTTCGCCGCCTCCACGTCCGGCTGGTCGAAGGGGTTGATCCCCAGCAGCCGGCCGACGAAGGCGGTGGCGAACTCCCACAACAACAGGGAGCCGCCCAGCGTGCCGGACACCGTGAGCGCCGCGGTCTCCACCGGGTTACCCAGCACGACGGTGGTGGCGTCGTCACCGGCGTCGACGAAACCCGGCGCGGAGGTGTTCTCCACCGCCACCGGGAGCAGTCCCGTGCCCTCCTTGCCCGTCGACTCGGCGATGAGCTGCTCCGCCCAGTCGGCGAAGCCGGGGAACCCGGAGTCGTTGTCGGCGAAGACGACCTTCTCGGCGCCCTCCGAGTGCGCGACCCCCAACGCCGCGGCCAGCCGCAGCGCCGGGTTGTCGGGGGAGTCGGCTCCGAGCGCGGGCGCCGCCGCGGCGGCCTCGGCCAGCAGGGAGGCGATGTCCGCTCCGGCCAGGCCCGCCGGGACCAGCCCGAACGCGGTCAGCGCCGAGTAGCGTCCTCCCACGTTCGGGTCGGCGAGGAACACCCGCCGGTAGCCGTTCTCCCTGGCCGTCGACTCCAGCGGGGATCCGGGGTCGGTGACCACCACGATGCGGCTGGCCGGGTCGATGTCGTTCGCCCGGAACGCGGCCTCGAAGATCCGCCGGTGGCTGTCGGTCTCCACCGTCGACCCCGACTTGGAGGACACCACCAGGACCGTCCTGGACAGGTCACCGGACAGTGCCTCGGCGACCTGGGCCGGATCGGTGGTGTCCAACACCACCAGCGGCACCCCGGCGGCGGCGGTGATGACCTCGGGGGCGAGGGAGGAACCGCCCATCCCGGCCAGCACCACCCGGTCGACGCCCTCGGCGTGGAACTCGCCCCGGACCGCCTCGATCTCCCCGACCAGGGGACGGGAGCCGCGGTGCAGCCCCGTCCAGGCCAGCCTGATCGACGCCTCCGGTTCGGCCTCCGGACCCCACAGCGTCGCGTCCTGGTCGGCGAGACGGGACGCCACCCGCTCGCCGACCAGCCGTTCCGCGACCGCGGCGGCCTCGGCCGCCGCGGTCGCCTCGGTGAACTCGACCGTCACTCCCGGCCCGTCACCGGATGCCGTCGCTCCCGTCATGCGCTCCCCCCGGACTCGGTGGCTGCCCTCAGCTGTTCGGTGACACTGTCCAGCAGTTCGGTCCAGGATTTCTCGAACTTGTCGACACCCTCGGTCTCCAGCACGACGTAGACATCGTCCACGTCCACCCCGACCTCGGAGAGCCGCTCGAAGACGCGCTTGGCCTCCTCACCGGTGCCCCGGACCTTGTCGCCCTCCACCCTGCCGTGGTCGGCGACGGCCAGCAGGGTCTTCTCCGGCATCGTGTTGACCACGTTGGCGGTGACGAGCTCGTCGACGTACAGGGTGTCCGAGTAGTCGGGGTTCTTGACCCCGGTCGACGCCCAGAGCGGGCGCTGCGGCCGCGCGCCGGCCTCGGCGAGCGCCTTCCACCGTGGTGAGGAGAACACCTCCTCGAAGGCGGCGTAGGCGAGCCGGGCGTTGGCCACGGCGGCCTTGCCGCGCAGGGCGGAGGCCTCCCCGGTGCCCAGGGCCTCCAACCGCTTGTCCACCTCGCTGTCGACCCGGGACACGAAGAACGAGGCCACCGACTCGATGGTGGCCAGCTCGTGGCCGGCCCGCTTCGCCTGCTCAAGCCCGGTGAGGAAGGCCTCCATCACGTCCCGGTAGCGCTCCACGGAGAAGATCAGCGTCACGTTCACGCTGATCCCCTCGGACAGAGCCCTGGTGATGGCGGGCAGGCCCTCCAGGGTGGCCGGGATCTTGACGAACAGGTTCGGCCGGTCGACGGTCTTCCACAGCTCCCTGGCCTCCGCGGCGGTGGCCTCGGTGTCGTGGGCGAGTCGGGGGTCCACCTCGATCGAGACCCGACCGTCCACGGTCCCGGTGGCCTCGTAGGTCTCCCGGAACACGTCGCAGGCGTTGCGGACGTCGGTGGTGGTGATCTCCCTGACGGCCTGCTCCACACTGGCGCCCCGCGCCGCCAGCTCCCGGACCTGCGGGTCGTAGGAGCTGCTGTCGGCGAGGGCACCCGCGAAGATCGTCGGGTTCGTGGTGACGCCGACCAGGCTGTAGTCGCGGATGTAGTCGGCGAGCTGGCCGGAGCTGATGCGGTCCCTGGACAGGTCGTCCAACCACACCGACACGCCGGCCTCGGACAGTGCCGCGAGGCGCTCGTTGCTGCTCACTTGGTTCCCTCCACTCGCGCGATGCTGGTCCGGGCGGCGTCCACGACGGCCTCCGGGGTGAAACCGAACTCCCGGAAGAGGGTCTGGTAGTCGGCGGACGCGCCGAAGTGTTCGATGGAGACGATCTGGCCGGCGTCGCCGACGAAGCGGTGCCAGGGCTGCGCGATACCGGCCTCCACGGCGACCCGGGCCCGGACCGACGGCGGCAGGACCTGGTCGCGGTAGCTCTGGTCCTGGGCGTCGAACCACTCGACGCACGGCATGGACACCACCCGGGTTCCCACGCCCTCGGCTTCCAGGGCCTGCCGTGCCTCCAGGGCCAGGGTGACCTCGGAACCGGTCGCGATGAGGACGACCTCCGGGTTCCCGTCGCCGGCGTCGGCGAGCACGTAACCACCCCGGGCCACGCCCTCGGCGGAGGTGCCCTCGTGCACGGGCAGGTTCTGCCGGGTCAGCGCCAGCCCGACGGGGCCCTCGTCCCACTCCAGCGTGGCCCGCCACGCCGCGGCGGTCTCGTTGGCGTCGGCGGGGCGCACCACGGACAACCCGGGGATCGCCCGCAGCGAGGCGAGCTGCTCGATGGGCTGGTGGGTGGGGCCGTCCTCACCGAGCCCGATCGAGTCGTGGGTCCACACGAAGGTGGACCGGGCCCTCATCAGCGCGGCGAGCCGGACCGCCGGCCGCTGGTAGTCGCTGAAGATGAGGAACGTGCCGCCATAGGGCCTGGTCGGCCCGTGCAGCGCGATGCCGTTGAGGATCGAGGCCATCGCGTGCTCGCGGACACCGAAGTGCAACGTGCGGCCGTAGGGCTGGGCGTTGAACTCGCGGGTGGAGATGCTGGTGGGACCGAAGGAGTCCACCCCGCTCATGGTGGTGTTGTTGCTCTCGGCGAGGTCGGCTGAGCCGCCCCACACCTCCGGGAGCACGTCGGCGAGGGCGTTGAGCACCTCACCCGAGGCCTTCCTGGTGGCCAGTCCCTTGGCGTCCGGCTCCCAGGTGGGGAGCTTGTCCGTCCAGCCGTCGGGGAGCCTGCCGGCGGTCAGCCGGTCGAACAGCTCCGCGCGGTCGGGGTTGGCCTTGGCCCAGGCGTCGAAGGACTTCCGCCACTCGGCGTGGGCGGCGGCACCCCGCTCCACCGCGAGTCGGCCGTGGGCGAGCACCTCGTCCTCGACCTGGAAGTTCTTCGCCGGGTCGAAGCCGAGGATCTCCTTGGTCCTGGCGACCTCCTCCTCGCCCAGCGCCGCGCCGTGGGCTTTCCCGGTGTTGCGCTTGGTCGGCGCGGGGTGACCGATGACGGTGCGCAGGACGATCAGCGTCGGCCGCTCCGTCTCCGCCTTCGCCTCGGCCAGCGCCGCCTCGATCGCCACCACGTCCTCACCGCCGTCGACCCGCAGGACGTGCCAGCCGTAGGCCTCGTAGCGCTTGGCCGTGTCCTCGGACAACGCGATGTTCGTGTCGTCCTCGATCGAGATCTCGTTGGCGTCGTAGATCACCGTCAGGTTGCCCAGCTGCTGGTGACCGGCCAGCGAGGAGGCCTCGGCGGTGACGCCCTCCTCGATGTCGCCGTCGGAGGCGATCACGTAGATGTGGTGGTCGAACGGGCTCTCACCGAGCGGGGTGTCCGGGTCGAACAGGCCGCGCTCCCGGCGGGCGGCCATCGCCATCCCGACCGCGGAGGCCAGCCCCTGCCCGAGCGGGCCCGTGGTGATCTCCACCCCGGGGGAGTGCTTGTACTCCGGGTGACCGGGGGTCCTGGAACCCCACTGGCGCAGCTGCCGGATGTCCTCCAGTTCCAGGCCGTACCCGGCCAGGAACAGCTGGAGGTAGAGGGTGAGGCTGCTGTGGCCGGCGGACAGGACGAAGCGGTCGCGTCCCGCCCAGTCCGCGTCACTCGGGTCGTGGCGCATGACGCGCTGGAACAGCGTGTAGGCGACGGGCGCGAGGCTCATCGCCGTGCCGGGGTGGCCGTTGCCCTTGTGCTGGACCGCGTCGGCGGCGAGCACCCGCAGGGTGTCCACGGCGCGGGTGTCCAGCGCCGTCCAGTCGGCGGGCAGGTTCGGTGTGATCAGCTGGTTGAGGTCCTCAGTGACGGACACGGACAGTGCTCCCCATTTCCTTCGGTGCGGCCTGCCGGACGGCGCTCCGTTGCACCCTCGGGCCGGACACGCTGTCGTCCCTGGTCCGGCCGCCAGCCTAATAGCGGCTTTTGATCTCGGTGATCTCGCAGCCCGTCGCGTCACGGGTGCCCGGCGGGCGCTCCACTCACACGTAGTGCGGCGGTCACCCTCGTCGCGGAATCCGCTACCGGCTGTCACCGGAACGCTCCAGTCTACGCCCCACCTGCTGGTCCGGTTCCGTAGCGCGGCTACCATTCCGGTGGCCCTGCTGTCCAGGGGTCTGACCCGAACTGACGAGGAGTCCCATGTCGCCGGGGAGCGCCGCACGGAGCGCGTCATGAGCACCGTTGCCACTCCTGTCGCACCCCGATCCCGATCGCTGCGTCAGGTCCTACGCGCCTATCTGTCCCTGATCAAGCCGCGGGTGGTCGAGCAGCTGCTCATCACCACGATCCCGGCGATGCTGCTCGCCCAACGGGGGGTGCCGTCGCTCTGGCTGGTCCTGTGCACCCTGGTGGGGGGCACGATGGCCGCCGGCAGCGCCAACGCGCTGAACTGCGTCATCGACGCCGACATCGACTCCGTGATGAAGCGGACCAGCAAACGTCCGCTCGTGCGGGACCAGATCTCCCGGACGCACGCGCTGGTGTTCGCCGTGTCCCTCGGCGTGGCCTCGTTCGTCGTGCTCTGGACGACCACCAACCTGCTCGCGGCGGTCTTCGCCGTGGCCACCATCCTGTTCTACGTCCTCGTCTACACGATGGTGCTGAAGCGTCGGACGGCCCAGAACATCATCTGGGGCGGGGCCGCCGGCTGCATGCCCGTGGTGATCGGCTGGTCGGCGGTGACGGGGACGATCCACTGGCCCGCCCTGGTGATGTTCGGCGTGATCTTCTTCTGGACCCCGCCGCACACGTGGGCGCTGGCGATGAAGTACCGCGAGGACTACGAGCGGGCTGGCGTCCCGATGCTGCCGGTGGTGGCGGAGGCCAGCCACGTCTCCCGGCAGATCGTCATCTTCAGCTGGGTGATGGTGCTCTGGTCGCTGCTGCTGGTGCCCGCCGCCAGCTGGATCTACCTGCTGCTCGCCGTCCTGGGCGGTGGCTGGTTCCTGGTCGGCGCCCACCGACTGCACTCCGGTGTGCTCCGGGGGGAGGAGGTGCGGCCGATGCGCCTGTTCCACCTGTCCAACAGCTACCTGATGGCGGTGTTCGTGGGCCTGGCCGTCGACTCCGTCATCGGCTGGCCGGTCTTCGGCTGGCCGTTCTGACCGAGGCTCGTCGACCTGACCGGTGGCCCGCCGGCGCCGCCTCCGCCCGGGCGGCGCCGGTCGGGTCGCGTCGCCAGTGCCGGTTCGGGGCCCCGAGCACCCCACAGGCCTCCTGGCGGAGGCGCACCACCTCGGTGCGCACCTGGGCACGCGCCGGTGGTGACGTCCGAGGTCCAGCCCGGTGTCGTCGAGTGCCACCAGCACGGCCCGGGTGGCGTCCGGTGCGCCGCCCAGCGCCCGGCGGATCACCAACGAGTCCTCCGCGTGGTCCTCGTTCCTGTGCCGCACCACCGCCGCGACCACGGCGGCGGTGAAGGGGGTGTCCGCCGGTGTCGTCATCGTGTCCTCCGTGTCGTGCCTACCGGGGCGGGTCGGTGGTGGGCGGGTCGGCAGACCCGACCCGCCGGGCAGCCCAGCCCCGCCACGGCCCGGTGTGACGGGTTCACCGATCGACACCTACCGTGTTCGGCGGATGGCTCGTTGGGCAGAATGGTGCAACGCGACATCGGGCGAGCGGCGGCCCACACGGGCGACGCGGTGTCAGCGGCCCGGCGTTGACGCTCCCCGGTGGGAGGACCCGGCCGCCCGGTGGGTGTGACACCGTCCGCGAGTCACCACGGCCACGTCTCCGCCACGCTCACAAGGAGAAGAGTTGCGCAACTCGTCACGGCACATCACCGGCGCGGTGCTCGGCGTCCTGCTGACACCGGCGATCGGCTGGGGGCTCGGGTGGGCCTCGGGCGAACTGGTGCGGGCGTTCCGGGTCTTCGACGTCGGCGTCGACCTGCTGCTGCCCAGCCTCGTCATCGTCGCGATCGGCCTCGCGATCGCGGTGCTCACGAGCGAGCGGGTCTCACCGGTCGCCGCTCTCGTCCCCGGCGTCGCGTTCCTCGCGGCCGGGCTCCTGTTCATGGTCAGCACCGGCACGGCGACCCGCGTCATGGGGTGGCTGGGTTCGGTGTCACCGGCGTTGATCTCACTGGCGTCCTTCGGGTTGCTGTTGCTGTTGGGCACGGTCCTCTTCGCCTCGGCGCTCATGCCGGGGCGGTGGCGTGAGCCCGGCACGACCGGCCCCGCGGTGGGCGACGGCATCGGCGGCCACCCCGGGGCACCCTTCCCCCGCCCGGAGGACCGCTCGCCCTGGGGGACGACCTGAAGGCGGGCCGACGGCGGGCCGGCGGGCGCGGACGGACCGCTCCCCACCGGGGATGACGGCGCGGCGCGCGCGGTCCACAGCACCAGGACCGTCGAAACGGGTGGACGGGGGACGCCGAGCTGACGATGATCGGACGGGTCCCGGGCGGTGCCCGCCGTGGCACCGACATGCTTGCCGGAGCCGGCGTCGACCGCGACGCGGTGGCAGCCCGCCGACGAAGGAGAGCCCATGAGCGTCGAGGAGCCGCACTGGTTCCACCGCTGGGAGGGGGAACTGGCGCCGCTCGACCACCTGCGGATCGCGGAGCTGCTGTCAGCCGCCTTCGCCAGCACCTCCCACCACTTCCGCGACGCCCGGAGCTGGGCCGGTGCCCGGCCCGAGCTGCGCCTGGGCGCACGGGTGGGGGAGGCGGTGGTGGCGCACGCGGCCGTGCTGCGCCGTTTCGTGCGCGTGGGGGAGACCGACCAGCTCGTGGCTGAGGTCGGCCTGGTGGCCGTCCACCCCGACGCCCAGGGGAACGGTCTGGGCGCCCAGCTGTTGGCGAGGGTGGAGGACCGCCTGCGCCTCCTGGGGGTGCCCTTCGGCCTGCTCAACACCGACCGGACGACGGCCACCTTCTACGCCCGTTCCGGCTGGTCGGTGTTGACCGGGGTCGCGAGCAGGTGGGCCGACCCGGACTACCCGTGGCGGCACGCGGACCTCCGCGACCCGCTGCTGGTGCTGCCCGTCGCCGCCCCGCTGACCCGGTGGCCGGGTGGGGACGTCGTGGACCGCAACGGCGGCGTGCTCTGAGCGGACGACAGCACGACCCGAGTCCCGTGCCCGCGTGGCCGGGCCAACCGAACAGGAGGTGGGCGGGTGGGCGCACCCGAGATCGCACCGCTGGACAGCGGTGAGTGCCAGGTGTGGTGGGCGGCCAGGGACGCGGCGGACCCCGGGCTGATCTCCCTGCTCGACGACGCCGAACGCACCCGGCACGACCGCTTCCGCCGCGAGGAGGACCGGCAACGTCACCTCGTCGCCCGAGCGCTCTCCCGGATCGTGCTGGGAGCGCACCTCGGCCTGGACCCCCGCGATGTCCGGTTCCGCTACGAGTGCGCGCACTGCGGTGAGGAGGCGCACGGCAAGCCCGTGCTGACCCCGGACAGCGGGCTGCGGTTCTCGTTGTCCCACTCGGGCGAGTCCGTCGTGCTGGCGGTGTGCCGGGGCGGTGAGGTCGGCGTCGACGTGGAGGAGGTGCGGGAGAACCTCGACGTCGACCGGCTGGGCGACACCGTGCTGTGCGAGGAGGAGCAGCGCACGGTGGCCGCGCTTCCCGCCGAGCGGCGGCAGGACGCGTTCTTCACCTACTGGACCCGCAAGGAGGCGGTGCTCAAGGCGGTGGGCCTCGGGCTGGCGTTGCCGATGCGGTCCGTGCTGCTCTCCGGCCCCGACGAGGCGCCCGCGATGGTGGACTGGCGCTCGGAGCGGCCGCCTCCCGAGGCGCTGCGGCTCTACGAGCTCGCTGCCCCGGCCGGTCACCTGGCCAGCCTCGCCGTGCTGGACGCCCGCCCGCTGCGGATCCGGGAGCTGCCCGGCGACCCGCTGTTGGCGGGCGCGCCGGAACCACTGCGCTGACCCCACCCAGCGGCGCGACCGCCGGCCGCCACCTCAGGGCGGCCGGTGGCCGGGCGGGACACGGTGTGCCGAGCGCCACAACCGGAGGCCCCAATCCGGACGAGCTCCGCCGGGAGGCGCCCTGACCTGGCACAACGCCCCAGTCCACTCGGAGTGGACCCGCCGGTCCGGCACGCGCGTCCCCGATCACGGCGGCGCGCCCGACGTCACCGAGCGTGACTGATGGCGTCGAGTCGCCTACGTTCTCGCACGGAACGAGGACGAGGCGGATGAGTCATGGACGGGGCCGGGCGGCGGTGGTCCCCAACCGTCGGGCTCGCGCCCGCTGCCCTGCCCGTCCACATCGTCCCTGGTCGGCGTGCTGTGCAGTGGGTGGTTCCTGGCGGCGCCGCCGGTCGGCGGCGGTGGTGGACGTCACCGGGTCGGTACGCCGCCGGGGCCGGCGGTGGCCGGCACGCGGTCACGATGATGGGGTGGCCGCGTCGGGCGGAGACCGCGTGCACGCTCGCGAAGTGGGAGCAATAACGTGACCAGTGGACACGACGCGTCCCCGGAATGGGGAAGCGCAGGGCACACGAGTGGGGCAAGGACCCGGCGGACTCGGGGGCGGCAATGGTGATGGCGGACCACGCGACAACCGATCAGGGCAGTGAACCTGACCTGCTCGGGGAGTACCGAGAGGGTTCCTCGTTCTTTCTCACCGCACCCAGGCACAGCATGCTCGCCAGTGGGGCGGGCGACGTCCTGCCGGTGGAGAGCACCGCGGCCACTCCGGCCGCGTTGGCCGGTGAGGTCGACGACGCGCTCGGTCGGTGGGGCGGTACCCAACGGGTCACCGCGGGCGGCCCGGCGGTCGTGGTCGGCGCCGTCCCGTTCTCCCCCACCAGCCCCCCGCACCTGGTGCTCCCCGCCCAGGTCCGGTGGAGCGGACCGGCGCGCTCGGGCTGGCGCTCGGTACCGCCGGTGTCCTCCCACGGCTGGAGCGTCCGGCCGGATCCTCCCGCCGACCGGTACCTGGCGGGCGTCAGCAAGGCCCTGGAGGCCTTCGACGCCGGTGAGTTGGAGAAGGTCGTCCTCGCGAGGACCTTGCGGTTGACAGCCGGGGAACCGGTCGCCGTCGCCCGGCTGCTCGCGCACCTGGCCCACCGTGACCCCACCGGGTACACCTTCGCCGTCGACCTCCCACCCGAGGGGAGCCGGACGCGCACCCTGCTCGGCACCAGCCCGGAGCTGCTGGTCCGGCGGTCCGGGACCCGGGTGCTGTCCAACCCGTTGGCCGGGTCAGCCGCCCGCAGCCCGGACCCGGTCGAGGACCGGCGCCGGGCCGCCGCCCTGTTGGCCTCGGAGAAGGACCGGCACGAGCACGCGCTCGTCGTGGACGCGGTGGCGGAGCGCCTCCGCCCCCACTGCCGCGAGCTGGAGGTGCCGTCCGAACCCTCGCTCGTGACCACGGCGACGATGTGGCACCTCTCCACCCGGGTGGCGGGTGTCCTGGACGATCCCGCTCCCTCCGCGCTGGAACTCGCTGCGGCCCTCCACCCCACGCCAGCCGTCTGCGGCACGCCGACGGAGACCGCCAGGAGGGCGATCGAGGACATCGAGCCGTTCGACCGGGGGTTCTACACCGGGACACTGGGGTGGTGCGACGCCAACGGCGACGGCGAGTGGGTGGTCGCGATCCGCTGCGCCGAGGTCGCGGGCGAGTCGATCCGGCTCTATGCCGGCGGCGGCATCGTCCCGGGATCTGACCCGCACGGCGAACTCGCGGAGAGCTCGGCGAAGTTCCGCACCCTGCTGCTGGCGATGGGGCTGGACCAGGAGCTCTGACGCGCCCCGCCGGGGGCGGCCGCACTCGAGGAGCTCACGCCCGGCCGGCCGCGACCTCCGCCAGGTAGCCACGGGCCAGGTCCTCGTGGAAGAGCCACTCGTCGAAGCTCGACGCGTCGTTGATGCCCAGCGCGAAGCGGTCCGCGATGCGCGGGTACGCCCCGATGGCGCCGAACACCTCCATCAGGTGCGCTGGCGGCGGTTGGCGGAGCATCATGTTCGTCAGCGTGGTCGCGTGGCGCGCGTAGTCCCAGTAGGCCTCGAACGTGTCGCGCATGAACTCGGCGTCGTAGGGCCGGTCGCCGTGGTCCAGGATCGCGCGCAGGTAGACCGCGGCGCACCGCGCGGCGTTGTTCGACCCCTGGCCGGAGATCGGGTCGTTGACCACCACCGCGTCGGCCATCCCCAGCACCAGGCCGCCGCCCGGCAGCCGGCCGACCGGGTGCCGGACCTCCGGGCTCACCGCGCCGGTCAGGACGCCCCTGTCGTCGGTGAGCTCGACGTCGCCGCAGCGTTCGTACTCCCACGGGAAGTGCTCCCGCATGAGCTCCAACGCCCTGTCCAGGTGCGCCTGGGGCCCCCGCACATCGGAGAAGGCGTCGAGCGGCCCACCCGGCACCGCCTCGTACAGGATGATCTCGCAGGGCCCGCTCGTGGTCAGGGACGGCATGGTGAGCATCTCGCCGCCGCCCGGCGCGATGTTGAAGCGGAGCGCGTCGACGTCCGGGTGCTCGGGTCGCCGGGTCATGCCGTGGACGTAGGTGACCGACAGGGCCCGTTGCGGAGCCGAGTACACCGACCGGGTCGGGTCCCGGTCGAAGAGCCGCACCAGGTCACCCTTGCCGGCCGCCACGATCACCAGGTCGTAGAGCCGCGCGAAACCGTCGAGGTCGGAGAGGGTCACCGAGTGGATGACGACCCTGCCGCCGGCGTTCTCGAACTCCTCCAACCAGCGGGGCATCTTCAACCGCTGGTCCACCGAGTGGGCGTGCCCGGGCAGGGAGCCGAACCAGTTGACCGCGCGGGAGCCGTCGGGCCCGGCCACGGACATCCCGAAGCCGCCCGTGTCGGGAGTCTCCTCCTCCCACAGGTGCAGCCCGTAAGCACGTTCGTGCTCCAGGGACGGGTGGAACATGAGCTGCGTCGACATGACCCGCCCGCCCTGGATCTCCTCCGCCGTGCGGGCGGACATGATCGTGACCTCGTAGTCGTGGCGCAACAGGCTCAGGCCCAGCTGTAACCCGGACTGCCCGCTGCCCACGATCAGAATCCTGCGCATCCGTTCTCCTCCTCCTGCCCGACCGGGTTGGCGCGGCCACCCTCACCGGCACCGCGCGCGAAGCGGGGTCGCCGTCGGCGTTCCCGCATTCCTCGTCCCGATGGGCGGCCAGCTCGGTGGCGGGGCCACGGTCACCTCGCACTGGCTGTCACGTCCTGGGAACGCGGCCCCGGAGAATCAGGCGACCACGGCCTCGCGGAGTTCCTTCCGCAATTGGGGAGTCAGAACGTGTCCGGCGTTCTCGACGAGGAGGGTCATCTGGTAGGCGACGACCTTCATGTCGCAGTCGGCGGTCGTGAGAACGGTGAGGCAGGAATTCTCGGCGACCGTCATGATGAGCACGAACCCGTGTTCGTTCCGGATGACGGTCTGGTCGTAGGAACCGAGGTCGAACAGTCGGGAACTGCCGTGCGCCAGGCTCACCAGGCCACTGGAGAGCGCCGCGAGCTGTTCGGCGTGTTCGTTCGGGACCCCGTCCGAACAGGTCAGGGGTAGGCCGTCCACGGACACCACCGCCGCGTGCACGACGCTCGGTGTCAGGGAGACGAAGTTGTTCACCAACCAGGCCAGTTTCTGGGCCTCGGCGCTCCTGGGACGACTCATCTTGCTGGTGGCCTGCTTCCTCGCCGCACGCGGGCGGATGTCGTCGCCGCCCACGTGGGGGAGCCGGGACGACGGGCCGGCGGACGGCGTCGACGTGGACGGTGTGAGCCCGGGGGACGGCCGGCCGGGGAAAGGCAACGGCCAGCGAACTCGTCGGCGTGCGGATATCCCGGGAACGGTGTTCTTCCCCGCGACGGGGTTATCCGGGGTGTCGAGGTGGGGCCGGTCCGTCGGCCGGAATGGGATGCCCTCGGAAGGAGGGGGGTCGGCCCGGTTCGGTGGTCCGGGCGAGTGTGCGGGAACGACTCGACCATCTCCCCAAACGCGTGACGAGTACCCTGGGCCGGCGCAGCCTAACACGATCGAGTAGCTCGGGTAAGGGTGTCACGCTCTGAACAGGAATTTAGTGTGAACGGGGAGAACAATCCCGCATTCGAGTGATAGTGCTCACCGTCGGTGATTGATGGGATCGGTATTCCCCGTCCGCCGTCGGCCGTGCTCCACCGCCATTGGAGTGGAGCGAGACGCGGTCGGAGAGCCGCGCCGGTGGGCGACCGCGGCCCGGGTGGTCCGGAGGGCCGTGGCCCGGTGCCGGGCCGGTGCGGCACCGGCCCGGCGTCGGTGCTCAGCGGTGTGATGAGGGGTAGGGGAGCATCGCCATCTCCCTGGCGTTCTTGATCGCGGCGGCGACCTGGCGCTGTTGCGGTGCGGTCAGGCCGGTCACCCGGCGGGAGCGGATCTTGCCCCGATCCGACAGGAACCTGCGGAGCAGGGCGACGTCCTTCCAGTCCACCCGCGTGACCCCGGCGGCCATCAGCAGGTTGCTGCGTCGGCCCACCGGGCGGTGCCGTCCTTTGTTACCTCGGGTCGCCACGGCTCACCAGCTCGACTTGCGCACGCCGGGCAGTTCACCGCGGTGGGCCATCTCGCGCAGCCTCAGCCGGGACAGGCCGAAGGCCCGGTGGAAGCCGCGGGGCCGCCCGTCCACGCTGTCCCGGTTGCGCAGCCTGGTGGCGCTGGAGTCGCGAGGCAGCCGCTGGAGGGCGAGTTGGGCGGTCTCCCTCTCCTGGTCGGTGGAGTGGGGAGACCGGATGGTCTCCTTCAGCTCCGCCCGCCGCTCCCGGTGCCGGGCGACGAGTACCCGACGCCGCTCGTTGCGCGCGATCTTGGACTTCTTGGCCATCAGCGTTCCTCCCGGAACTCCACGTGGCGACGCGCCACCGGGTCGTACTTCCTGATGCGCATCCGGTCGGGATCGTTGCGCCGGCTCTTCCTGGTCACGTAGGTGTAGCCCGTGCCAGCGGTGGACCGGAGCTTGATGATCGGACGCAGTTCGGACCTGGCCATCAGATCTTCACCCCCTGTGCTCGCAGTTCGGCGACCACCGCCTCGATGCCTCGCCGGTCGATGGTCCGCAGACCCTTGGTGGATACCCGCAAACGGACCCACCGTCGCTCGCTCGGCAGCCAGAACCTCCTGTCCTGGAGATTCGGGTTCCATCGCCGGCTGGTGCGCCGGTGCGAGTGCGACACCTGCTTGCCGAAGCCCGGGCGACGCCCGGTCACCTGGCAGACGGCTGACATTCGACACCTCCCCACTAGTGAAAATGACAATCGTTTCTCATTCTAGGCGGCAGCCGGCGTCGTGGGTCGGGGTGGGGGCGCGGCCCGGGGTATGCGCAACCTCTTATTGGTGTTGAACACCATTTTCAACTAGCCTCGCGCCGAGGCCGGGAGGTACCCGGCCCGTGCTGTCGTGAGGAGGAGTTGACGTGCCCGGCGCCCCCCGTCCGACCCTGCTTGTCCTGGCTGGCTACGCCGCCGAGGAGGTGGAGCGGCAGGCCGCCGAACTCGTCGACGGGACCACCGCCGTGGTCCACCACGACCTCGCCCTCATCACGGAGGGAGTGGTGCGGCGGCGCCTCCGGGTGGGAGCCGACGACGAGACCCGCGTGCTGGAGCTCGCCCACGGCTGTGTCTCCTGCACCCTGCGCGAGGACCTGCTCCCCCTCGTCCGGCGGCTCGCGCTCGACGACACCGTCACCCGGGTCGTGCTGCACCTCGACCCGACCCTGGAACCCGAGGCGGTGTGCTGGGCCCTGCGCCACGTCGTCGTCGAGGACGGCCCCGTCCTCGACCTCGTCGACCTGCTCGGGGTCGTCGCCGTCGTCGACGAGGGCAGCTGGCTCTCCGACGCCACCGGCGACCGCGAGCTGGTCGAGGACGGCAGGGTCGGCAGCGCCGACGACGAACGCACCGTCGCCCAGGTCGTCACCGCGCAGGTCGAGTTCGCGGACCTCGTGCTGCTCACCGGGCAGGCCACCGATGCCTGGACCGCTTACCGGACCGGGGCCGTGCTCGACCGCCTGGCACCACGAGCCCGGCGGACCTCCCACCGGGCCGACCTCTGGGCCGAACTGGCCGAGCTGCCACCGACGGCCCGACGAGGTGAGGTGGACGACGCGCACGCCCCGCTGCTCCGGGGTGAACCCCCCGTGGAGCCCGACGCGGGCGTCGAACTGGTGCTCTTCTCCGCGCGGCGCCCGTTCCACCCCGAACGGCTGCACGACGCGTTGGACGTGCTGCTGGACGGGGTAGTCCGCTCACGTGGACGTGTCTGGGTCGCCACCCAACCCGACGTGGCCCTGTGGCTGGAGTCCGCCGGGGCGGGCTCCGGGTGGGGCACGCCGGGCCCTGGCTGGCCTCGGCCGACGGGGAGGTCTGGGGGTCCGTGGACGCGGAACGAGCCGCCATCGCCGCGGCCCGGTGGCACCACCGCTACGGCGACCGCCACCAGGAACTGGTCGTGCTCACCCACCGCGCCTCCGCGGGCGAGATCACCACCGCGTTGCGGGAGGCGCTGCTCACCGAGGACGAACTCGCCCTGGGCCCGGCCGGCTGGCGGCGGTTCGACGACCCCTTCGGCAGCTGGCACACCGAGCCCTGCGAGGACGGCGCCCCGGAGCGGGACGCCGGCGTCGAGACGACGAAAGGACTGGACGAACAGTGAAGAAGGACATCCATCCCGACTACCACCCGGTCGTGTTCCAGGATTCCTCGACGGGGGAGTCGTTCCTGACCAGGTCCACCATCACCTCGGAACGACGCGTCGAGTGGAGTGACGGCAACACCTATCCGCTGGTGGTGGTGGACGTCAGCTCGTCCTCGCACCCGTTCTGGACCGGGACGCAGCGGTTGGTCGACACGGCGGGCCGGGTGGAGAAGTTCCGCCGCCGGTACGGAGAACGGGCGCCGGGAGGCCGGCGCGGGAACGAAGGAGGCCGTTGATGGCAGTACCCAAACGCAGGATGTCCCGCAGCAACACCCGCACCAGGCGTGCGCGGTGGAAGGCCACGGCGCCGGATCTGGTGCCGGTGGTGATCCGGGGCGAGCGCCGGCTCGTGCCCAGGAACCTCCTGCGCCACGTGCACCGCGAGGTCTGACGCTGGCCGTGGACCGGCCCGCCTGACCGGTCGGGGCGGACGGGCGACCAGACCCGGCGCACGCGCGGGTCTGGTCGTGGGCCGCGCGCCGTCAGTGGTCGTCGTAGTGGTCGCCGTGTTCGGCGTGCCGGTGGCCGTCGTGGACGTAGTCCACGTGGTCGCCGTGGGGCACGGCGACGTGGCCGCAGTCCACCCCGTGCCGGTGCGGGTGACCCTCGTGCGCTTGGTGGGACGTCGGCTCGCACTCGTCGTAGTGGTCCTCGTGGGGCCGGTGGAGGTGGCCGTCGTGGACGTAGTCGACGTGGTCCTGGTGTGGCAACGCCACGTGCCCGCAGCCCTCACCGTGCCGGTGCGGGTGTTGGGTGTGCTCGCTGTGCGCGGTGGTCATTCCGACTCCTCCTGACACCTTTCGCCGTCGTGACGAGGCTAGGCAGCCCAGGTCCCGCCCGCAGGGGGAGAAGGGCGCGCCGGGTGGGGAGCCGCCCCGTGGAGTGGACCTCCCGTGGAGCCCTCGGCGTCCTCGGGGTCGTGCTGGAGCCGGTGCGTGCCTGGACCGGGTGAACCCGCACCCGTCGTCGGGCGTTGTCCACCCCACCCCGCGTCGCCCGAGCGGGGCGCGGCGGTGCAGGATGGCGGTCCGGATCGGACACCCATCGCGACCGCCTCCTGGGGCCGGCCCGACCGGAGGACCCGAGGAGGACGACACATGCGGTACCCGCGGCGGTTCGTGGCCCGGTCCGCTCCCCGGCCGGGCGGGCGGTCGGGATGAATCCGGCCGACCTGCTGCTCGACCTGCGGGCCCCCTTCGTGCTGCTCCTCGCGGGTGCCGTGCTCGTGTTGGAGTCCGGCGTCCTGATCGGGCTGTTCCTGCCCGGCGCGTCCACGGTGCTGGTCCTCGGTCTTGTCGCCGACCTCGGGGTCATCCCCCTGCCCGCCGCCCTGGCGCTCGCGTTCGCCGCGACCGCGCTGGGCGCCCAGTTGGGGTACCAGCTGGGCCGCCGTCGAGGGCTCGGCGTCGCGGGTGGCGTGGCGCGTCGCGGGTTGGCCCGCGCGGGCGTGGGCGGGGCGCGGGAGCGCCTGACGCGGCTCCTCGACCGGGGCGGTGCCCCCACGATCATCGGCGCGCACTGCGTGGCGCTGGCGCGCACGCTCGCGCCGCGCCTGGCCGGGACCTCGGGAGTGGCGTGGCGGCGGTTCTCGGGTGCGAACCTCGTCGGCTGCGCGCTCTGGTCCTGGACTCTCGTGCTGGTCGGGCACTCCGCGGGTGCGGCGTTCGACCAGGTGCGCGCCGCCGTCGGTCTGCTGGGAGCCCCCCTGCTGGTGGTGGGCGCGCTGGTTGTCGCCGTGGTCCTCCTGCTGCGGCGGCGGGCGCGCCGGATGGGCGGAGCCGGAGGAGCGGGCGAGTGGGTGGAGCTCGTCGAGGGACCGGGCGCGCCGGCTCCTCGGAGCGGCGCCCCGGGCCCGTCGCCGTTGTCGGGGCCCGACTGACGGCGAGCGGAGGCGGAAGCGGTCCGCGTGGGCACGGGGCGTTCCGTCCGTCGTGGCGGCGGGCGCCGGTTCGCCGTCAGCCCGTCTCCGAGGCGGGCTCCCGAGCAGCGCGGGCGCTCTCGGCGCCGAAGCGTCCGACCGAGACGTGTTCCTGCGCCAGCCGGCGCAGGGTCGAGCTGATGACGTCCCCCAGCACCATGTTCAGCACCGCCTCCTCCAGGACGCTGCTGGCGTCGCTTTCGGCCGGCACCGTGCGCATCTCCGCCGCGGCGAGGTGCTCGGCGGCCGCCGCGTACTCGTCGAGCAGTCCCAGGAGGTTCGCCTGGCCCAGCTGCCGGAGCTGGACGACCAGTCCGACGAGTTGTTGCCGGGCCGGGTGGTTCTCCCTGATCCGCCACCCCCGGCGGTGGAACAGGGCGTCGGCCTCGGCGCTGGCCTCCCGCCACAGCCCGGTCTCCCGGTGGTCCCGGTGATCGCGAGCGGTGGCCCTCCCGGTCACGTCCCGGGGCGGGGTGGACCGCCTGGAGTCGAGGTCGGCGACCAGGTCGCGCACGGTGGCCATCGGGAGACCCCCGACGTCCACCAGTGCCCGGACCAGGTTGAGGCGCCGGACGTGCGCCGGGCCGTACCGGGGCGCGACCCCGGTGGCCTCCCTTCCCGGTGGGAGTATGCGTTCACGCAGGTAGTACTTGATCGTGGGCACCGGTACACCGGTGCGGCGGCTGAGTTCCGCGATCCGCACTGTTCCTCCTGAGGTCGACACGGCGAGTGCTGCCGCCGGATTAACCCGGAGTGACAGTTTAGGCGCAGAACGTGTCGGCTTACGCCATCCATCCGAAGTATGCTTCGTCCCGTTTCTGCCAAAACGTGGTGAGTGTCCGACTCATGCCGCCCGAACGGGTGCCGCCCGGTCGCGAGTAGTGCGAAGCGGACCAGCCGGGCTCGGGCGTCGAGTCATCCCGTCTCGACCTCCGCTTCGTCCATGACCACGGCGGGTGCGGCAGGCCCTCCCCTCGGCCGGGCCCCGGGATCCGGCGCCCCGGGGTGCTCGGGAGGCCCCCGGTCGGTCGAGCGGCGCGTCGTTGTCCGGAACCGGACGGGACACCCGGGGCTCACCTGTTCGTGGGGCATACCCGTGGGGGGTATCCTTGGTCGCGTTCCCCGGTCGCCGAGCGGGCGGTCGGGGGAGGGGACAACCGCGTGGGAGGGTGACGATGGCGAGTACGACCTACACCGTGGAAGGCATGACCTGCCAGCACTGCGTGCGGTCCGTCGAGGAGGAGGTGGGGGAGATCGAGGCGGTGACCGGGGTGACCGTCGACCTCGCCACCGGCCGGTTGGTGGTCGACAGCAGCGCGGAGATCGCGCCGGACCTCGTCCGAGCGGCGGTGGCCGAGGCCGGCTACACGCTCGCGAACTGACCCACGTCCCACGGGACGGCTTCGCGGGGACGCGCCGCCTCCGAGGTGCGGTTCCGCCGGCCCGGTAGGACCATCGACCGGTGCGCATCCTGGTCACCGGAGCAACCGGGTACATCGGAGGTCGGCTGGTCCCCTTGCTGCTCGAGCGGGGCCACCAGGTCCGCTGCCTGGCCCGGGACCCGAGGAAGTTGCGGGACGTCCCGTGGGCCCACCGGGTGGAAATCGCCAGGGGGGACGTGCTCGACCAGGAGAGCCTCCGGTCGGCGATGGACGGGCGCGACCTGCTCTACTACCTCGTCCACTCCCTGAGCGGCCCGGAGTTCGCCACCACGGACCGGCGGGCAGCGCTGCTCACCGCCGAGGCGGCCCGCGCGGCCGGGGTGCGGCGGGTCGTCTACCTGGGCGGGCTCCGCCCTCCCGACGCGCGCACCTCCGAGCACCTGGCGTCGCGGACCGAGGTCGGGGAAATCTTCCTGCACTCCGGGGTGCCCACGGCGGTGCTCCAGGCCGCCGTCATCCTCGGGTCCGGCTCGGTCAGCTTCGAGATGCTCCGCTACCTCACCGAACGCCTACCGGTGATGGTCGCCCCCAGGTGGGTCCGCAACCGCATCCAACCCATCGCCATCCGCGACGTCCTGCACTACCTGGTCGGCGCCGCCGACCTGCCAGCGGAGGTCAACCGCACCTTCGACCTCGGGGGACCGGACGTCCTGACCTACCAGCGGATGATGATCCGCTACGCGGAGGTCGCGGGACTCCCGGCCCGGCACGTCATCCCCGTTCCCGTCCTCACCCCCAGGTTGTCCTCCTACTGGATCAACCTCGTGACGCCGGTTCCCAGGCGCATCGCCGGGCCACTCATCGACTCCCTCGCCTACGAGGTCGTGCGCACCGAGGACGACATCAGCCAGTACGTCCCGGACCCGCCGGGCGGCCTCCAGGACTACGAACAGGCCATCCGGCTCGCGATGGCCAGGATCAGGGACGCCGAGGTGGAGACGCGGTGGGCGAACGCCTCGGTACCCGGTGCCCCGTCGGAGCCCTTGCCCACCGACCCCAGCTGGTCGGGCGGCTCGCGGTACCAGGACGTGCGGGAACGACGGGTGCCCGTACCCCCCGCCGAGGTCTGGCGGGTCGTCGAGAGCATCGGCGGCGAGAACGGCTGGTACTCGTTCCCCCTCGCCTGGTCGGTGCGCGGCTGGCTCGACCGCCTGCTGGGCGGCGTCGGACTGCGCCGTGGCCGCCGGGACCCGCGCCGCCTCCACGTCGGGGACGCCCTGGACTGGTGGCGGGTGGAGGAGGTCGAGCTGGGGGCGCTGCTGCGGTTGCGCGCCGAGATGAAGATGCCGGGGAGGGCCTGGCTGGAGATGGCGGTACGGCCGGAGGACGGGGGGAGCGTCTACCGGCAGCGCGCCGTGTTCCTCCCCCGGGGGCTCGCCGGCCAGCTCTACTGGTGGGCGGTCTGGCCCTTCCACGACCTCGTCTTCGGGGGCATGGCGCGCAACATCGCCCGCGCGGCCGAACGTGACGCCAGGGCGCGGGTGGGAGCCAGGCACGAACCGCCGGCGTCGACCTCGTGGCCGGCCGGCTCGACGCACCCCACCGACTAGCCTGGACGGATGGCTCCCAAGATCGCGACCAACCAGACCGTCGACCGCGTCGGCCTGCTGGACTTCCTCCGCGACCGCCACCGCGCCGTGCTCATCACCCGGCGCTCCGACGGCGGTCCCCAGGCCTCGCCGGTCACCGCGGGTGTCGACCAGGAGGGCCGGATCGTGGTGTCCACCTACCCGGAGCGGGCCAAGGCGCGCAACGCACGCCGCGCGCCGGAGGTCAGCGTGCTGTTCCTCTCCGAGGACTTCGACGGGCCCTGGGTCCAGGTGGACGGCACCGCCGAGGTGGTGGACCTGCCAGACTCGGTCGAACCGCTCGTCGACTACTACCGCGCCATCGCCGGCGAACACCCCGACTGGGACGAGTACCGGGAGGCGATGCGCCGACAGGGCAAGTCGTTGGTCAGGATCACCCCGACCCGCTGGGGACCGGTCGCCACCGGTGGCTTCCCCGCCCGGCTGGCCGACTGACCGAGGTCGACCACGCCGGGGCGTGGACGTCGGGGCCCGGACGCGGTGGCCGGACCCCGACGGTCACGGGGGTCAGGGGTTGGACAGCGTCTGCTCCGCCTCGCGGAAGAAGCGCTCCACGCCCTCCTCGATGGAGATCCTTCCGTGGCTGATCTCCTCATCGATCCGCGACATCAGCCGTTCGACGCCCGCGCCACCCGGCGGGGGCGCGATTCCCGGCTCACCGAGCATGTCCTCCACGCTGGCCTCGTACTCGTCGATCACCACGTCGACGCCCTCCAGCTCGGCCTGCTCCCGCTGGGTGTTGGTCGCCGGCAGACCCCGGTTGGCGCCGAAGATCGAGCCGACCTCCGGGTCGTTGATCATGAAGTCGATGAACTCGGCCGCCACCTCGGGGTGCTCCGACCGGGCCGAGACGCTCATCAGCATCGACGGCTTGAAGTACAGCCCGAGCTCGTCGGTGTCCGAGGGGTAGGGCGCCAACGAGAGCTCACTGCCGTAGGTGTTCTGGGCGCTCGCCATGAAGTTGTCCCAGCCGAACTCGGCGATGACCTGGCCCTTGCCCAGCGCGGTCGCGGTGTCGCCCTTCACGAGGACTTCCGGCGGGATCGTCGTCCCGTCCTCCCGCATGCGCTCGCTGATCTCCCAGAACTCGGTGAGGTCGGCCTCGTCGAAGCCCAGCTCGCCCTCGTCGGTGAAGATCGTCTTGCCCTCCTGGCGCAGCAGCACGTCGAGCATGTGCAGGTGCTCACCCAGCGCGCCCGTGGCCCACTGCCGCTCGGGCAGGTGATCCCGGACGACCGCGATCGCCTCGTGGAACTCCTCCCAGGTCCAGCCCGCCTCGGGCAGCTGGGCCCCGGACTCCTCCCACACCGCCGCGTCGTACTGGAAGGCCATCATGTTCCGGCCCACCGGCACCGCGAAGTACTCGTCGCCGATCATGCCGGCCTCGTCGAGGCCGGGCAGCAGGTCGTCGACGTTGAGCTCCTCGCCGATGTGCGGGGTCAGGTCCAGCAACTGGCCCCGCTCGCTGTACTCCCGCAGGTAGGTGTAGTCCATCTGGATGATGTCGGGAGCGTTGCCGCCCGCGGCCTCGGTGGCGAGCTTCTGCCAGTACCCGCCGAACTCGGAGTACGTCGTGGTGATCTTCACGCCGGGGTTGCGCTCCTCGAACAGCGCCACCGCCTCGTCGGTCCGTTCGCCGCGATCCGGGTTGCCCCAGAACGTGTAGCGCAGCTCGATGGTCCCGTCACCGCTGTCCGCTCCGCACCCAGCCACTAATGCTGTCACCGCGAACGCGGCCGACGTGGCCGCCACCCTGGTCCGCCAGGACCGCCTGGTTCTCAACGACACTGTTGTCTTCCTCTCCCGGATTGCCCCCCGCCCTGGAGGCGGGGTCAGCACGTTCCGACGGGCGCGGGGCGCGACGTCGGAACGGCAGTCTGCGGCGGAACGCGGTGAAGGGTCACCTCGCTCCGGCGATGTGCTGGTGGGCGTGGGCCCCACCCCGCCCGGAGGCGCCGGCGAGCCGGTGGCGGTGGGGCGGGTCGCCCGGTGTCCCGCCCCCGTCACCCGCTGGCCGGGATCGCTGGCGGTGGTACGACCACGACGGCGGTCCGGCCCATACCGGCACCCGGAGGTCAGCGGTGGGCGTGCCTGGCGTCGCGTGGCGAGGCCGAGAGGATGCCCGCATCGGCGTCTCCTTCGACGTTGCGGTGCCGCGACACGTGGCGCGGCGGCCTGGACCTGACCCGCCCCGCGACTCCACTCGCGGTCGCGCTCACCGGTGGGGGCCGGACAGGCCCCGGGGGCGGTGGGTGGCGTCACCGTAGGCCGGGAACCGGACATTCTCAAAGTCGCTGGCCAATATCGGCCTGCCAGCCGCCCTCGGGGGCCGTCACCGGCCGCGACACGGTGATGACGCAGGTCAGCGGGCTGTCACCTCGGGTGAGGCCGGGACCACGCAACGATCACGGAATCGGATGAAACGGACGTGCGGCCGGGGTCCCGTCCCCTCGGCCCCGCCGGGCCGGGCGCGCACCGGGACGGCTGGGCCGGCGGGACGTCGGCCGCCGAACCCGGGAGGGATCCCGCGCCCGTGGCCCCTGGCTCGTCCGGTGGTGGCGCACGCCGGGTCGAGGGGAGCGACGTGCTCGCGGGCTGACGGCCCGGGAGGTCGCGGCCGGGGTGTCGCGGGCGCTGCCTGAGGCGGGGCGTGGTCGCTCGCGCGGGACATCGCGTTCCCGTGTTCGAGGCCCCGTCGTCGCCCGGCGGGGGAGCCCCGATGGCACTCCGCCCCGCCACCCGGTGGGCGGCGGGGCGGGCGGACCGGCATGTCCGGTCAGGCCGAGACGGCCCAGAACACCGCGTTGCCCACCTGGGCGTGGAGCCCCTTGGGATGCGCCCGGAACAGCGGCTCCGTGCCGAAGAGCACGGTCCGCGCGCCGCGCTCAGCGACACCGCTCACCACGGAGGCGGCGCCGGCGGCCGCTCCCGGGCCCCGATCCCCCGCGCTCCAGTGGCCGGCGACGAGGGGGCCGTCCTCCTCGTAGCGCTGTTCGACCCGCACCTCCGGGCCCAGCTCCGTGAACCACAACGGCGAGTACACGAAGGAGTGGTCGGGGGCGTGGGTCCCGACGGGACCCGAACCGCCGGAGACGGCGACGACGCCGTTGGCGTTCGACGGCCCGGCGACGGCGGAGACCGTGAGCAGGTCCGCCTCGGCGTTGAACGTCGCACCGGTGCCGCCCCGGGTCACGACGCCGCCGACCTCGAGGAAGTCGTCCAGCGCCGAGCGCGCCGCCACGGACAGGGCGGAGTAGCGCAGTCCGGAGGAGACGTAGAGGACATCGACGTCCGACCAGTCGAACCCGTCGTCGAGCACGGCCGTCGACACGGACCGGACCTCGAAGCCCAGGTCCCGCAGCACCAACGACTCGTCGGCGGACGCCGCCGCCGCGACCACCGGCCGGTGCAGGGGGACGCCCCGCTCCCCGTGCGCCGAAGCGGTGAAACGGACCCCGTACCGGTCGGCCACGGTCCGCGCCTCCGACCTGGCCGACGCGGGCAGCACCACGGAACCGTCGTCCAGCCGGTGGACCGCCTGACCGCCGGCCAGCAGGGCGTTCACCGCCCGCACGTCCCCGCCGTCCACCACGTCGAGGGCCAGGTCGGATCCTGGCGGGGCGTCCACCGCACCCGTCGGCCCAGCGGCCGCCACCGGGCTGGTCGCCACGGCGGGTGCCTCGTCGGGCACCACGTCCACGGACGCGCCCCACAGCAGGCCGTGGCTCCACCCCGAGATGTCGTACATCGTGGGAACGTCGGTCGAGATGTCCCGCCCCGCCTCCAACATCACGTTCGCCAGTCCCCGTTTCGGCTGGTGCATGTCCACCAGGTACGAACCGGCGGGGTAGGACGCACCGCCGAGCCGGAAACCGGCCTCCGCGCGTTCCACCCGCACGTCGTGGGCCACCAGGTGGTCCACCAGGCGGGCCGCGGCGGCCTCGGAGCGCTGTCCCGGGCCGGCGGGGATCACGTAGGCGCGGGGGAAGGTGGTGTGGTAGCGGTCCTCGTCACCGAACCCCGGGACGTAGTCGTCCTCCACGTCCCGCTGAGCCTCACCGGCCCAGCCCCGCCGGAACAGTTCGATCTGGTCGGCCACCAGCGACTCGCGGTGCTCCACCACGTAGTCGAGCGCGGCGTCGATCGTGGCCTCGGCGACGTCGGTGTTGATCCCGGCCCGGCGCCGCAGTTCCTCCACCGGCAGCGTGTCGTACTGGGTGCGGTTGACGCGCATCGGCACCTCGACGGTGTGACCGACCGCTCCGTGGTAGATCGCGTACATCGGCGTGAAGATCGGTGGCCAGGCGTCCCACGCCCCCGGCTGGTAGTCGCGGAAGGGGATGTCCACCTGGCGGGTCTCCGGGTGCCCCAGGTCCTGGACCGCCCGCTCCATGCCGAGCGCGTTGGCGTAGGCGTGCCTGATGTACAGGTCGAACTCGTAGTTCTGCCCGTGCGGTGGCGTCCCGGGTTCGATCAGGGTGTCGCCGGTGTACCCGTGCTGGTCGAGCATCAGCACCGGTTGGGTCGCGATGAGCACGTCGCGGGCCGCTCGGGACTCCGGCTGCGACGAGGTGATGTGGTCCCGGTTGACGTCGAAGCCGGCCGCGTTGGACCGGGTGCCGGCCACCCGGCCGTCGGGGTTGTTGCTGATCGTGACGTGGACCCGCGTCTCCTCGAGCAGGGTGCGGACGTCCTCGTCGTTCGAGGTCGCGAGCCGCTCGATGACCCGCATGGCCCCGTCGGTGCCCTCCCACTCGTCACCGTGGATGTTGGCGTTGATCCACACCGGCGCCTTGTACTGGGCCCGCAGCGCGCCGCGCCGGGCGGCCAGGTCCGGGTTGTCCTGGATGAGGTCCCGCCAGGCGTCCTGCCGGCGGGTCTCGGCCGGGCGTTCGGGGGCGGTCACCGTGACGAGGTAGAGGTCGCGGCCCTGGGTGGACTCGCCGACGACCTCGACCGAGACCCGGTCGCTCTCCCGCTGGAGGTCGTTCAGGCGCGGGGCGATCTCGTGGTAGGGCAGCAGGCCCAGTTTGACGGCGCGGTCCCCGGGGGCCTCGGGGTACTCGCGAAGTCGTGTCTGGCGCGGGTACCCCTGCTGGACACCGGGGTCGCCCAGGGTGGGGGCGGGTCCCGACAACGATCGGCCGCCCGGTGTCCCGGGCTGGTTCTCCCCGGCGACCGGGACCGTGCGGCTGGTGGGCCCGGGCGCGGCGACCTCGTGCCGGTCGGGGCCGTTCCCGGGGTCGCGGTGGGTGGCGGGCGCGGCCTGCGCCGTGCCGGGCCCGAGCGCGGCGCCGACGGCGAGGGCCGCGCTGAGCAGGACAGAGGTGAGACGACGCGGCAACGACAAGCGACCTCCTCGGACGTGGTTCTCGTGATCCTTAGCCACGCTCACTACCGCGTCAAGTCGCGGTGAAGCGTGGTCATGCCACGGGGGTTGGTGTCGCGCCGGGGAGCGTCAGTCCAGTGTGGACCCCCGGTGCGTCGAGCGGACGAGGGGGCGGCGCGGTCCGCTCGTCCCCCGTCCGGTCGTGGGGTGCCCCGCCCGGGTGGCTCCCCGCTGGTCCGATCGGCGGGGGCGTGGGTGGGGCGCTCGGGCGCCGTCGGAGGTCCGGGCGGCGAACACCTGATCCCACCGGCCCGCACTGGTGATGTGGATCACTACCGATTCGTGGGGCGTGAGCTCGTGACCATCCGACCCGACGGCTTTGGTTCGATATTTCGTACATTTCCTGGTCGTTGTGTGGGCACGGAATTGAGGGAACGTCCCGAGTCGGCCCCAGATTCACCAGCGGTTCTCGTCCGAAAGCGGTCACGTCTCGCTCTTGTTCCGTTGACTCCGCTGTAATCCGCGTCATAGCTTGCGTTCGAGGAACCGGATCAATGTCGATATACGGGACAGGGTGCTGCCGTGACACCACGCGATCGCTCCCGTCGCCTCAGCCGCCGCGCGGTGCTGGGGGGCGCACTCGGACTGGGTTCGCTCGGCGCGCTCGGAGCTCTGGGCGCCTGCGCGCCGCCGCGCTTCTCCGACGGGACACCACTCCGCTTCTGGCACCTCTTCGCCGGCGGCGACGGCATCAACATGAACCAGATGCTGGACGCCTACCGCGCCGCCCACCCCGAGGTGGACCTGGAGGCGGTGACGCTGGCCTGGGGCGAGCGGTACTACACCAAGCTCTCGATGTCCGGGGCCGGCGGGCGGGCCCCCGACGTCAGCGCGCTCCACCTGGCGCGGCTGCCCGGCTACGCGCCGAGCGGGCTCATCGACCCGTTGCGGCCGGACCTGCTCGCCGAGGCGGGGATCCGGGAGGAGGACTTCCCCCCGGAACTGTGGCGGCGCTCGCACCACGACGGACGGCTCTTCGCCGTGCCGTTGGACGTGCACCCCTACGTCCTGTACTACAACGTGGACGTCTGCGAGCGGGCCGGCCTCCTCGCTCCGGACGGCTCACTGGCCCCGATCACCGGGCAGGACGAGCTCCGGGCCGCCTTCGCCGCGGCCAAGGAGGTCACCGGGCACCACGGACTGGTCACCGAGACGGTCGGCAGCGACACCGTCGGTCCCTGGCGGGTCTTCTGGACCCTCTACCGCCAGCTGGACGGGCACCTCCTCACCCCGGAGGGCACCGGCCTCGCCGTCGACGACGACAAGGTGCTGCGGGTCCTCGAGTACATGCGAGGGCTGACCGACGACGGCCTCGCCCCGAGGGAGGTCGACGTCAACGGTGCGGTGTCGCTGTTCGCCAGCGGGCACGCCGGCTTCTTCATCTTCGGCGACTGGGAGGTCAGCACCTTCCTCGAGACCGGGACGCCGTTCTCCATGACCCGCATACCCCAGGTCTTCGACAACGCCAACGCCCAGGCCGACGCGCACGTCTTCGTGCTGCCCCACCGGTCCGACCGCACTGACGAGGACCACCGCCGGATCTACGAGTTCGTGGCCTTCCTCCTGCGCCAGAGCATCACCTGGGCGCGGGGCGGACACGTCCCCGTGTACCGACCGGTCCAGGAGGACCCGGAGTACCTCGACCTCCGGCCGCAGTCCAACTACCGGTCCGTCGCCGACGACGCCCAGCTGGACCCGGAGGTGTGGTTCGCGGGGTCCGCGTCGGTGATGTGGCTCGAACTGGGCGCGGTGATCTCGGCGGTCTTCTCCGGCCGCACCAGTCCGGAGCAGGGCGTCCTCGGCATCCGCCGGGTGATGGAGGACCTGCTCGACCGTCCGAATCCGATCGACTGAGGGGAGGGGCCGCCATGACCGTCGACACGGGACCCACCGGCACGACCCGGCGCGCGCCCGCCACCGCGAGTCCACCCCGACGACGGCGCCGCAACCTGACCGGGCTGCTGTTCGTGCTCCCCTTCCTGCTGGCCTACGCGCTGTTCCTCGGCTGGCCCCTGGTGGGCGGTCTGATCAGCAGTCTCACCGATGCCAGCCTCGCCAGCGACGAGGCCCGGTTCGTCGGCCTCGACAACTACGCGGAGGCGGTAGGCGACCCCGCCGTCTGGCAGGCACTGTGGGTCACCGTCAAGTTCACCCTGCTCAGCACCCCGCTGCTGGTGGCCGTCGGACTGGTGATGGCCCTGCTCACCAACCACCTCAGCCCCGGGCGCTGGCTGTGGCGCCTCGCCTTCTTCGCCCCGTACGTCCTGCCGTCCACCGTCGTCACGATGATTTTCGTCTGGATCTTCCAGCCGGACTTCGGACTGGCAGACGGCCTGCTGGCGAGCCTGGGGATCGACGCCGACATCGGGTGGCTGACCGAGCCGAACACCGCGATGATGTCGGTGGTCCTGACCACCGTGTGGTGGACGGTCGGGTTCAACTTCCTGTTGTACCTGGCCGGGCTCCAGGCGATCCCCCACCACCTGTACGAGGCGGCCGAGCTGGACGGGGCCACCTGGTGGGACAAGCTCTGGCGGATCACGCTGCCGATGCTGCGTCGCACGACCGGACTGGTCGTGGTGCTCCAGCTGCTGGCCTCGCTGAAGATCTTCGACCAGTTCTACCTGATGACTGGTGGCGGACCGGAGCACACCACCCGACCGGTGATCCAGTACATGTACCAGACCGGGTTCACCAACTTCCGCATCGGCTACGCCTCCGCCATCTCCTACATCCTGTTCGCCCTGATCCTGGTCGTCGCCGTCGCCCAGATCCGGCTCTTCCGACCGCGCGAGGAGGCATCGTGACCGTGCCCGAGACGGACCGGAGGGCCGACTCCCACTCCTCCGTCGGCCGGAGCGACGACGTCCCGCCCCCGGCGCCGCCCCGCCGCCGCCGACGGTTCCGCCCCGGCGCGCTGCTGCTGCTGGTGATCACCGCGTTGCTGGCGGCGCTCTGGCTGCTGCCGCTCGCCTGGGCGGTCCTGACCTCGGTGAAACCGGAGGCGGAGACGACCGGCATCCCGTTGCGCTGGTTCCCGACCGAGTTCACCCTGGACGCCTACCGCGCCGTCCTCGACGGCGGGCACTTCTGGCTGTGGCTGTTCAACAGCCTGTTCACCGCCACCGTCGTGACGGTCCTCGTGGTGATCCTCTGCACGATGGCCGCCTACGGGTTCTCCAGGACCGACTTCCCCGGGAAACGGGCGTTGTTCGCGATCACCCTGGTCGGCATCATGGTGCCCCCGCAGGTGCTGATCGTCCCGCTGTTCGACCAGATGGTGCTGCTCAACATGGTCGACACCTACTGGGGCATCATCCTCCCGCAGATCGTCACACCCGCGATGGTCTTCATCCTCAAGAAGTTCTTCGACGCCATCCCCCGGGAACTGGAGGAGGCCGCGTTGATGGACGGAGCCCGCCGCTGGCGGATCTACTGGCAGATCATCCTGCCCCTCTCCCGCCCGGTGATCGCGGCGGTCGCGATCTTCACGTTCATCACCACCTGGAACAACTTCCTCTGGCCCTTCATCGTCAGCACCGACCCCCACTTCATGACCCTGCCCGTGGGACTCGCGGCCATCGAGAACGGCTACGGCCTGCGGTTCGCCAGGGTCATGGCCTCCGCCGTCCTCGCCGGACTGCCACTGCTGGTCCTCTTCGTCCTCTTCCAGCGCCAGGTGGTCCGGGGCGTCGCCCACACCGGGCTCTCCGGTCAGTGACCGAGCACCACCCGTGTCCCGACCCCCTCCAGTGACAAGGAGCACGAAGATGGTTGTCAGAGCCGCCGGCCGCCTCCGATCCACCGTCGCTCTCCTCGCGGTGACCGCGCTCGTCACGACGGGAGCGCCCGCCGCCGCGCACGCCGCCGAGGCTGGCGCCCCCGCGTCGTCCTCGGAGCAGGGCTACCCGCTGCCCGGCCTGGTGCGGGGCGACGTCCTGGTCCACGACCCGTCGATGGTCCGCACCCCCGAGGGATACCTGCTCTACTCCACCCACAACGGCATCGAGGTCCGGAGCTCGTCGAACCGGATCGATTTCGACCGGGTCGGCCCCGCCTTGGCCGAGGTGCCGGCCTGGGTGGACGACTACAACGACGTCCGAGGTGTCTGGGCGCCGGACGTCTCCCACCACCGGGGGACCTACTGGATGTACTACACGGCCTCCAGCTTCGGTTCCAACCACTCCGCGATCGGTCTCGCCACCAGCCCCACCGGGCGGCCCGGCACGTTCACCGACCAGGGCATCGTCATCTCCAGCACCGACGGGGACGACTTCAACGCCATCGACCCCTCGTTGTTGGTGACCTCCGACGGGTCGTGGTGGCTCTCCCTCGGCTCCTTCTGGACCGGCATCCGGATGATCCGCCTCGACCCCGAGACCGGGCATCGGCACCCCACCGACCGCACCCTGCACCACCTGGCCACCCGCCCCGACGCGCCCCACGCGGTCGAGGCGCCCCACATCCTGGAGCGGAACGGCTACTACTACCTGTTCGTCTCCCACGACCACTGCTGCAGCGGGGTCGACAGCACCTACCGCGTCATGGTCGGCCGGTCCACCAGCCCCACCGGCCCCTACGTCGACCGCGACGGCGTTCGGATGCTCGACGGCGGCGGCACCGAGGTGCTCTCCACCCACGGCACCATCATCGGGCCGGGCGGGCAGAGCGTGCTCTCCGACGTCGACGGTGACCTGCTCGTGTACCACTACTACGACGGCGCCGACCACGGTCGGCACAAGCTCGGGGTCAACCTGCTCGACTGGAGCGGCGGGTGGCCCAGTGTCCACTGAGTCCATCCCGTTCCCGGGGCGCGGCCGGACGCGGAGCCCGGCCGCCGCCCCCTGCCCTCGGGGCAGGCCGGCGGCACGTCCCGTCACTCGGGCAGGACCGGCCGGCTCGCGCCGTGCCCGCGTACTCCGCCGATCGAGCGACACCGCCACCCTGCCGGCTGACCGCGCCCTGCCTCTGCGGCAGGGCCCCCCGACGCTGGGGGGACGAGCCGCCGATCCCGGCGGCGGGCAGGGTGGAGGAACGAGTATGCGGTGGACGAAGGGACGCGGGCCCCTGCGGGCGGCGGTCGCGGCGGGCACGGTGCTGGTGTGGATGGCGGCGGCGCCCCCCGCGTTCGCCGCCTACCCCGGCCCCGACCCGGTCAGCGGGGACACCCGCATCCACGACCCCTCGATGGTCCGCACCGGTGACGGCTACCTCCTGCTGGAGAGCCACGGCAACCTGGGCGCGCGCACCTCCCCGGACCGGTCACGGTTCACCCGCACGGACCCGGTGTTCCCGACCGTGCCCGCCTGGGTCCACGAGTACAGCGACGGTGACGTGTGGGCGCCCGACATCTCCTACCAGCGCGGCAGGTACTGGTTGTACTACGCCGCCTCGACCTCCGGCTCCCGGAACTCGGCGATCGGACTGGCGACCAGCCCCACCGGGCGACCCGGCACGTTCAGAGACCACGGCATCGTCGTGTCCACCGACCTCGACGACGACCACAACGCCATCGACCCGGCGCTGCTGGTGGACCGGCAGGGCCGGTGGTGGCTCGTGTTCGGCTCCTTCTGGAGCGGTATCAGGATGATCCGCCTCGACCCCTTCACCGGGATGCCGCACCCCACCGACCGCACCCTCCACCACCTGGCCCGCCGACCCGTGGAACAGGCCGTCGAGGCGCCCTACGTCATCGAACGCGGCGGCCACTACTACCTGTTCGTCTCCTTCGACCACTGCTGCCGGGGAGTGGACAGCGACTACCGGATCATGGTGGGTCGCTCGACCAGCCCGACCGGACCGTACCTCGACCGCGACGGCGTGCCGATGCTCGACGGCGGCGGGACCCAGCTGCTCGCCAGCCACGGCGACGTGCGCGGACCCGGCGGGCAGAGCGTCCTGCGGGACGGCGATGTCGACCTGCTCGTCTACCACTACTACGACCGGGCCGACGGCGGCCTGTCCAAGGTCGGCCTGAACCGGCTCTCCTGGGATGACGAGGGCTGGCCCCTCGTGACCTGACCGAGGACGGCCGACCGGCCGTGACGTGTGGCGGCCCGGGCCGCCAGGGGGTGGCCGCCGCCCGGCGACCACCCCCGCAGTGAACCGATGGAAGGAAGCAATGCAGGACTCCGCCACCCCAGAACAGCCCACCGCCTCCCTCACCCTGGACCCGGCGTTCAGCGTCGGTGAGGTGAACCCCCGACTGTTCGGCTCCTTCGTCGAACACATGGGCCGGTGCGTCTACACCGGCATCTACGAGCCGGACCACCCCACCGCCGACGCGGACGGCCTGCGCACCGACGTGCTGGCCCTCATCCGGGAGCTGGGCGTGACGATGGTCCGGTACCCCGGCGGGAACTTCGTCTCCGGGTACAACTGGGAGGACGGGGTCGGGCCGGTCGAGGAACGCCCCCGCCGCCTGGAGCCGGCCTGGAAGTCGACCGAGACCAACCAGTTCGGCCTCAGCGAGTTCATGAACTTCACCCGCAAGACGGGCATCGAGCCGATGATGGCCCTCAACCTGGGGACGAGGGGCGTCGACGACGCCCGTCGACTGCTGGAGTACACCAACCACCCCGGTGGCACGGAACTGTCCGACCTGCGGCGGCGGCACGGCGACGAGGAACCCTTCGACATCCGGCTGTGGTGCCTGGGCAACGAGCTCGACGGCCCGTGGCAGATGGGCCACAAGTCGGCCGAGGAGTACGGCCGGCTGGCGAACGAGACCGCCAACGTCATGCGCCTGATCGACCCGGACCTGCGCCTGGTCGCCTGCGGCAGCTCCTCGTCGGCGATGTCGACATTCGCCTCCTGGGAGGCGACGATGCTCGAACACTGCTACGACCGCGTCGACTACGTCTCCTGCCACGCCTACTACCACGAGCGTGACGGCGACGTCGGCAGCTTCCTGGCCTCCGCCGTCGACATGGAGCACTTCATCGAGAGCGTGGTGGCGACGGCCGACCACGTGCGGGCCAGGGTCCGCAGCTCCAAGCGGTTGGAGATCTCCTTCGACGAGTGGAACGTCTGGTACCAGTCCCGCGAGGGCGAGGACCCCGGCTGGCGGGTCGCGCCCCGGGTCATCGAGGACGTCTACTCGGTCACCGACGCCGTGGTGGTCGGCAGCCTCCTGATCACCCTGCTGAGGCACTGCGACCGGGTCACCGCCGCCTGCCTGGCCCAGCTCGTCAACGTCATCGCGCCGATCATGACCGAGCCGGGTGGCCCGGCGTGGCGCCAGGCGAGCTTCTTCCCCTTCGCGGACGCGGCGCGGCACGGTCGAGGTCGAGTCCTGCGACTGGCCGGCACGAGCACCACCTATGAGACGGCGAAGTTCGGCGAGGTCGACCACCTGCACGCGACCGCGGTGGAGGCGGAGGACGGCGGCCTCACCGTCTTCGCGGTGAACCGGGACACCGAGAAGCCCCTCCGGCTCACCGCGGACCTGCGCGGTCTCGGGAAGGCCAGGGTGCTGGAGCACCGGGTGCTCGCCGACGAGGACCGGCACGCCACCAACACCCTGGAGAACCAGGAGCGGGTCGCTCCTCGCCAGGTGTCCGGTACGAGCTGCCAGGACGGGACCCTCACCGCCGAGCTGCCGCCGTTGTCCTGGAACGTCATCCGCGTCGCCGCGAACTGATCCCGGTTGACATCCCTCACCGGGGACGGCTGACCCGTCCGGCCGGCCACCGCGCCGGCCGGACGAGGTCCCGGCCGGGCACCCACCCGGGTGGTGGCGCCCACAGTGAGGGCTGGTCCCGGGGAGCCCCCACCTCGGGACCACGACCAGTAGCGTGGCCCACTCACACGCGGGTCATCGGGTGGGGCCGGAGCGCCCCCGGCGTCGTCGGGTACGGCGGTCACACCCGCCAGACAGGGGAGGTCCGGGGTGGGAGCGGAGTGGACGGGGTTCCTCACCGCCGCGTTCCTGGTGTCGCTGGTACCGGGGGCGAACCAACTGCTCGGCATGCGCAACGCGATCCACCACGGCATCGCCCCCGCGGTCGTCGCCGCCACCGGACGCCTGGTCGCCTTCGTCCTCATGATCGTCGCGGTCGCGTTCGGCGCCGGCGCCCTGATCACGTCCTCCGACCTGGCCTACACCGTGCTGACCTGGTGCGGCGTGGCCTACCTCGGGTGGCTGGGGCTCTCCACGCTCTGGCGGGCCCGTCGGGAGGGGATGGGCGCGACCCCGGCCCCGGACGCCGAAGCCCGCCCGTCCCGCTGGCGCCTCGCCCGCCGCGAGTTCCTGGTGGCCGCGACCAACCCCAAGGCACTGCTGCTGTTCACGGCCTTCCTGCCCCAGTTCGTCGACCAGAGCAGCGGGTCCGCGACCGCGCGGTTGCTGGCCCTCGGGGCCGGGTACCTGGTCGTCGAGTTCGTCGTCATGCTGCTCTACGCCACCGCCGGCGCCCGCATCGGCGCCATCGCCCGACCCGGTGCCATGCGGCGGGTGGACCAGGGGACCGGGGTCGTCTTCCTCGGCCTGGCGGGTTGGTTGGCCGCGAGCTCCCGCTGAGCGGGCACCCCGGGCTACCCCGGGACGCCGCCGGCCCAGGGCCGGGCAGGCCGGGTGGCCGCGCCGCCCGCCCTCGCTCCGCCGCCCGCCCTCGCCTCGCGGACCGGGACCGGGCACGTCTCACAGCGCGTGGCCGCCCGCGACCTGCACCACCTGCCCGGTGATCCACCGCGCCTGCCGGGAGGCGAGGAAGACGACGCAGTCCGCGATGTCGCTCGGGTCCCCCACCCTGCGCAACGGGATCGACGGGGTCACCCGCTCCACCAGATCGGCGGCGATCCAACCGGTTTGGACCGGCCCCGGGGCGACGGCGTTCACCCGCACCCCCAGCGGCCCGAGATCCAGGGCGGTCGCACGGGTGAGCGCCTCCAACGCCGCCTTGGACGTGCCGTAGGCGAGCTGGCCGGGGAACGCCCGGGCGGCGTCGGTGGAGATGTTGACCACCGCCGGAAGCCACTCCTGGGCCTCGGGCCCGGTCGGACTGCCGGCACCGCCGGTCCCGTGCCGCCGCGCCAACTCCGAGATGAGCAGCGCGGGCGCGTGCACGTTCACCCGGTAGGTCCGGTCCAGCACACCATCGGTGAGCTCGGTGACGAGGTCGGGACTTTCGCAGTGCGCGGCGTTGTTGACCAGGACCTCCACCGGCCCCAGCCTGTCCGCCACGGCGTCGAGGAGCGCTCGCGGCGCTCCGGGAGCTCCGAGGTCGGCCGGGAACGTCGCCGCCGCCCCCGCGCCGGCGTGGACCAACCGGTCGACCAGCTCCTCCGCCGCGTCCGCGCCTCCCGGCGTGTGCTCGAACCGCACACCCGGCGGCGGCGCGCTCGCCGTGCCAGGGTGGTGGTGCACGGCGATCCGAGCCCCCTGCGCCGCGAAGGCGAGCGCGGTCGCCGCGCCGATCCCCCGGTCAGCTCCCGTCACCAGGACGACGGTGTCCGTCAGGCCAGTATCGATCATGGGGTCATCCTCGGGCGCCGCCTCCGTTCACACCACCGCGTTTCCCGGTCGGCCCCGCCTCCGGTCCGACGCCCCGCGAACCCGGGGGCCGGTGCCCAGGACCCGCCAGCGGTCGCACCGGACCCGTGACTGGCGGGCGGGCCGATCGGGCGGCCGACGTGCCCTCCACCGCCCCGCCGGAGGTCCGGCTTCGGGCACCATGATCGGATGTCCCATTCCCCACAGCCAGCGCACCCCGCCGACCCGGTCCGACCGGCCCCCGGCGACCAGCGCCTCACCCGGTTCCTCCCCGAGGACGAGGACCCGGCGTTACTCCCGCCCGAACTGGAACGGCTCGTCCACGGGCTCGCGGGCGCCCCGCCCGGGAGCGGAGCGGTCGGCGAGCTCCTCTCCGGGCGCGACGACACCGACAGCGCCAGCGTCCTGCGGTGGGCCACCAACCACACCCTGGCCAGTTCCACCCGGGTCCTACCGCCCGTCCTGGACGACCCCTACGACTGGGGCTGCGTCGCGGCCGCCCACGCGTTCTCCCCGGTGTACGCGACCGGCGGCCGCCCGGTGCTCGCCGTGAACCTGCTGGGCTGGCCGAGAGCCCTGCCCGCCGACCAGGCGGCGCAACTCCTCCAGGGGGGTCTGGACGTGGCACGCGACGCCGGCTGCCAGCTCGGTGGCACCCACCCCCTCGGCGACGACCGCCCCGCCTACGGCCTGTCCGTGACCGGCGCGGGGCGCCCCGACGCCGTCCTCGGCACCGACGCGGGCGTGGCAGGGATGCCGCTCACCCTGACCAAACCCCTGGGCAGCGGGGTGCTGACCCGACGGCACCGGGCGACCGGCGAGTACTTCCCGCAGGCCGTGGCGAGCATGACCGCCCTCAACCACCGGGCAGCTGAGGAAGCCCTCGCGAACGGCGCCAGGGGAGCCGTCGAGGTGGGTGACTACGGCCTGCTCGGCCATGCCTACCTGCTGGCGCGGGCGAGCGGCGTGACCGTGGTCCTCGACTCGGCTGCCCTCCCGTTCCTGGACGGCGCGCGGACCAGCCCGGCGCACGCGGACTGCCCCCGCGCGCGACGCGTCCTGGGGTGGCTGGGACAGCACCTGGTGGCCGACGGCCTGCCGGAGGAGGACGCCCTGCTCCTCGCCGACCCGCAGATCTCGGGTGGGCTGCTGGTGGCGGGGGAGGTCCCCGGCTTCCCGGTGGTGGGCGAACTCCTGCCGCGCGGGGAGGAGGCGGTGGCGATCCGCTGACGTCGACCGCCGCCACCCCGCCCACCAGGGACCGGCGAGCACCCGGGTGCGACGCCGCCCCCCACCGGGCGGGACCGGCTCCCCCGGCGCGGGGTGGCGGCACCGCCCACCGCTCCGCCGTGTGCCCACCTCCCCCGGTGGGTACACCCCGAGCACGGGGCCGCCCACCACCGGGCCAGGCCCCGCACCGGAAGGACGCGACGAGGCGGCCAGTGGAGGACGAGCATGACGATCAGCGAGCGCAGGTTCTCCCCGGAGAGCGGTCCGGGAGTGGTGACCGCCGGACCGCCGGAGTCGCCCACCGTGATGGTGCTGGACCCGGCGGGGGAGGCGGTCCACGGCGAGCTGCCCGCGACCTGGCGGTCGTTGTCCGCCCGCTACCGCGTCGAATGGGTCCGGTGGCCCGCCCTGCCGAACCCCGCGCACCTGGCCGCCAGCCTGCTCGGGGAGGCCCCCGTCGTCCTGCTGACCACGCGGGACCTGGTCGACACGGCGGAGTGGCTGGCCACCCGCCCACGGTCCGGGGTCGACGCCGTCTACCTGCTCGCCGGCCCCGCGCTGCCCGAACCCCCCGAGGTCCCCGACCACTTCGGCTCGGTGCCGGTCCGGGAACTCGACCCGGCGGGCACCCGCAACGAGCGCCGTCGGCCGCTGCCGCTCGGCCACCCGATCGTGGTGGCGGCGATGGGAGCGGTGCTGGACCACGAGTGACCCGAGGCGGGGACGCGCACCCGCGCCGGTCCGCGTCACGCGGAGCGGACCGGGGGGCGTCGAGCGGGGCGGACCAGCTCCCGGGCCAGGAGAGGACCACTCGGCACATCGTGACGAGGAGACGACCCGGCCACGCATCGGGCGGGTCCGGGCGCGTCCCGGCGTCCGGACACCCGACCCCCGGGCCGAGGTCCGGCCCAGGATCCCCACCAGTGGCCGGCCGCGGAGAACGTTCAGAGGAACAGGCCAGCGAGGTAGCCGGCGAAGAAGCCGGCCACCAGCGCGGCCAGCAGGACGATCGCCAGCACGGTCAACCGGACGCTCCACCGCGACGGGGGCTTCGGCTCCCGGTAGGCGAGCCCCTCGGTGGCGCTGCTCTCCGCCGGAGGGGTCTCGGTGGGAGGAACCCGCTCGGGATCGTGAGCAGGCGTGCCGTCCCCACCATGGCCGGATTCGAAGTGCCTCGTCATGCCCTCCGGGTACCCCGTCGTCCGGTGGCCCACTCCCGCCCGGTGCCGGCCCCGCGACGGGCTGGCGGGGTTTCGGCTGCCACCCGTCGGGTAGGAGCGGAGGAACCCCTACGGAGGGAAGCCAGACCACGACGGAGAGGTTTGTCAGATGAGCGGTCCAGATCCTGTCTCGGGCAACCCGCCGCCCACCGGTCGCGGCGCTGACGACAAGCAACGGCAACTCGACGCCGAGCGCGTCAGCGCCGACGGCGCCTACCTCACGACGCAGCAGGGCGTGCGCGTCGACCACACCGACGACTCGCTGACCGTCGGGGAACGTGGCCCCACCCTGCTGGAGGACTTCCACGCACGGGAGAAGATCACCCACTTCGACCACGAACGCATCCCCGAACGGGTGGTCCACGCGCGGGGAGCGGGGGCCTACGGGTACTTCCAGCCCTACGACGGCTCCCTCGGGGAGTACACCGCCGCCGAGTTCCTCACCGATCCCAGCCTGCGCACCCCGGTGTTCGTGCGCTTCTCCACCGTGGCCGGCTCCCGGGGCTCCGCCGACACGGTTCGCGACGTGCGGGGCTTCGCGACGAAGTTCTACACCCGGCAGGGCAACTACGACCTCGTCGGGAACAACATGCCCGTCTTCTTCATCCACGACGGCATCAAGTTCCCCGACTTCGTGCACGCGGTGAAACCGGAGCCGCACAACGAGATCCCGCAGGCCCAGTCGGCCCACGACACGTTGTGGGACTTCGTCTCGCTCCAACCCGAGACGATGCACATGATGATGTGGCTGATGTCCGACCGGGCGCTCCCTCGCAGCTACCGCATGATGCAGGGCTTCGGCGTGCACACCTTCCGCCTCGTCGACGGTGACGGCCGGGGCACCTTCGTGAAGTTCCACTGGAAGCCGGTGCTGGGCACGCACTCCCTGGTGTGGGACGAGTGCCAGAAGGTCGCGGGCAAGGACCCCGACTACAACCGCCGCGACCTCTGGGACGCAATCGAGGCCGGGCAGTTCCCCGAATGGGAGCTGGGCGTGCAGCTGGTCCCGGAGTCGGCCGAGTTCGACTTCGATTTCGACCTGCTGGACGCCACGAAGATCATCCCGGAGGAGGAGGTCCCCGTCCGCCCGGTGGGCAAACTCGTGCTCAACCAGAACCCGGACAACTTCTTCGCCGAGACCGAACAGGTCGCCTTCCACACCGCCAACGTCGTGCCCGGCATCGACTTCACCAACGATCCGCTGCTCCAGGCCCGCAACTTCTCCTACCTCGACACCCAGCTCATCCGGCTCGGCGGACCGAACTTCGCGCAGATCCCGGTCAACCGCCCGGTGGCACCCGTCACCAACGACCAGCGAGACGGCTACCACCAGTCCCGGATCCACCGGGGGCGGACCAGCTACACCAAGAACAGCCTCGGCGGTGGCTGCCCGATGACCGCGGGGGCCGACCAGGGTGCCTTCCGCCACTACCAGGAGAAGGTCGAGGGTCACAAGATCCGGGCCAGGAGCGAGAGCTTCAAGGACTACTACTCGCAGGCCACCCTGTTCTGGAACAGCATGTCGCCCTGGGAACGGCAGCACATCATCGCCGCGTTCCGCTTCGAGCTGGGCAAGGTCGAGACCGTCGAGGTCCGCGAACGTGCCGTCGCCCAGATCAACCACGTCGACCACGACCTCGCCGTGCAGGTGGCCGAGGGCATCGGAGTCCCGCCCCCGAGTTCGGAGGTCCGGCCCAACCACGGCCGCAGCTCGCCAGCGCTGAGCCAGGCCAACGCCGTCACCGGCCGCCTGGAGACCCGGCGGGTCGCGTTCCTCGTGTCCGACGGGGTCGACGAGAGCGCGGTCCGGCTGATCAGCGAGGAACTCCGTTCGCGCGGAGCCATCCCCGAGCTGCTGGCGCCCACCGACGGCTCGGTGCGCACCTCCGACGGGGGAAGCATCGCGGTCGACCGGGCGCTGTCCACGATGGCCTCCGTGCTCTACGACGCCGTCTACGTGCCCTCGGGGGAGGAGAACCTCCAGAACCTCTCCTCGGACGGTCTGGCCCTGCACTTCGTCGCCGAGTCCTTCAAACACGGCAAGCCGCTCGCGGCGACCGGGCACGGCGTCGCGCTGCTCGGCAGGGCCGGCCTGGTCAACGTGCGGTTGGCCAACGAGGGGGACGGCGCGGTGACCGACCAGGGAGTGGTGACCGACGTGGACAACCCGAGCAGTCCGGGGGTCAGCGGGCACTTCGTCCACGCACTGGGCGCGCACCGGCACTGGGAGCGGGACTCCGACCAGGTGCCCGCCTGAGGGGCGGTCCGGGACGCGGACGAGGCCGGGCCCGGGCCCGGCCTCGTCCGCTGTGATCGCTCAGCCGGCCAGCGCGTCGATCAGCGCCTGCCGCTGCCGGTCGCCGAGCCCGGCGGCGCGGCGGGACGTGTCGATGCCGGCCTGCTCCAGCACGGCCGCGGCCCGCTTGTCACCGATGCCGGGAAGTGCCTTGACCAGGGCCGTCACCTTCGTCTTGCCGACGATGGTGTCGGTCTTGGCCTTGTCGAGCACCGCGGGCAGCGTGTGCTGGCCCGACTTGAGACCCGCGAGCAGTTCGGAACGGGCCTTGCGAGCCTCGGCGGCCTTCGCCAGCGCGGCTTGCCGCTGTTCTGGCGTCAACTCGGGCAGAGCCATGTGTGGATCGTCCTTCCTGATGGTGCGTCGATGTTCCCGCTGGTCGCAGGGACGTCAGAAGGCATCCTGAAGGACGCCGCCGACAACCCGCTGCTTTGCGGCCCGGCGTGTCCCCGATCCCCGGTGACGTCGGTCGCGTGGGAGTCCGCGATGACTCCCCTCCGGCGGGCGACGAGCACTCTCCGTAGTCTCCCGTGGTGGTCCCGGTGGACGGCGGGCTGGTCGGAGCCGGGCACCGTGACGGACGGTGTGCTGTTCCGCCCGGCACGTGACCGAGCGGGCCGCACACCTCCTCCGGTGCGACCCCGCTCCCACCACCCCTCCCGGGATGCACCCCCGGCCACACCGTACGCCGGCCCCCGACCCGGCCGGCTCAGGCGGGTTGCGGCTGCTCCCGGACACCCCCCTCGCCGCCGTCCACGGCGAAGTACAGGTGATCGTCCCTGGCGTCCACGGTGACCTCGTGCCCCGGCGTCAGCTGGCCGTCGAGCAACATGGCGGACAGCTGGTTGTCGATCTCCCGCTGGATGGTGCGCCGCATCGGCCGCGCGCCGAACTCGGGCTGGTGGCCGTGCTCGGCGACCCACTGCACCGCCGCCGGCTCGAACCGGATGGAGACGTCCTGGGCCCGCAGTCGCCGGCGGGTGTCCTCCAACATCAGGTCCGTCACCTCCCGCAACTGCGCGAAGTCCAACTGTCGGAAGACGATGACCTCGTCGATGCGGTTCAGGAACTCCGGGCGGAAGGTCTCCCGCAGCCGGCTCATCAGCCGCGCCTCCACCCGTTCGCTCTCCCGGTCCGCCCCGGCTGCCGATCCTGGGTTGAAGCCCAGCCGCCCGGCGCCCCTGGTGACGAGGTCGGATCCGACGTTGCTGGTCATGATGACCACCGTGTTGCGGAAGTCCACGGTCCGACCCTGGCCGTCGGTCAGCCGCCCGTCGTCCAACACCTGGAGCAGCATGTTGAACACGTCGGAGTGCGCCTTCTCGATCTCGTCGAAGAGCAGCACGGAGTAGGGGTGCCGCCGCACGGTCTCGGTGAGCTGGCCGGCCTCCTCGTACCCCACGTAACCGGGGGGAGCCCCGGTGAGCCGGCTCACCGTGTGCCGTTCCTGGAACTCGCTCATGTCCATCCGCACCATCCGGTCCTCGTCGCCGAACAGCGCCTCCGCCAGCGCCTTCGCCAGTTCGGTCTTGCCGACCCCGGTGGGCCCCAGGAACAGGAAGCTGCCCATCGGGCGGTTCGGGTCACCCAGCCCAGCGCGGGACCGCCGGACGGCCTCGGCCACCGCCCGCACCGCCTCGTCCTGCCCGATCACCCGGTGGTGCAGGTGGTCCTCCAACCGGAGCAACCGGCTGCGCTCCTCCTCGGTGAGCTGGCTGACCGGGATGCCGGTGGAGCGGGAGACGACCTCCGCGATGTCGTTCGTCGTGACCTCCGGGGAACGCGGGGTGCCGTCCTCCCGCATCGACTCGATCCGGTCCCGCAGCTCCTCGGACCGGTCCCGCAGCCGGGAGGCGTGCTCGTACTGCTCGTCGGCCACCGCCTGCGCCTTGTCCCGCCGCACCTGTTCCAGCTGCTGCTCCAGCTCCCGCAACTGCGCGTTCGGGGTCCGCAACCGGAGCCGGACCCGGGCCCCCGCCTGGTCGACGAGGTCGATCGCCTTGTCCGGCAGGAAGCGGTCGGTGACGTAGCGGTCCGACAGCTCGGCGGCCGCCACCAGCGCCTCGTCGCGGAACCGCACCTGGTGGTGCGCCTCGTAGCGGTCCCGGAGACCACGCAGGATGGCGATGGTGTCCTCCAACGTCGGTTCGGGGACCAGGATGGGTTGGAACCGCCGTTCGAGCGCGGCGTCCTTCTCGATGTTCCGCCGGTACTCGTCGAGCGTCGTCGCGCCGACCACCCGCATCTCGCCCCTGGCCAGCGAGGGCTTGAGCATGTTGCCCGCGTCCATGGTGCCCTCGGCGCCGGCGCCAGCCCCCACGACCGTGTGCAGCTCGTCGATGAAGATGATCAGGTCGTCCCCGTGCTCCCTGATCTCGTCGATCAGCTTCTTCATCCGCTCCTCGAAGTCACCCCGGTAGCGGGTCCCCGCGACCACCCCGGTGATGTCGAGCTGGATGACCCGCTTGTCCAACAGCAGGTCGGGGACGTCGGCGTCGACGATGCGCTGCGCCAGCCCCTCGACGATCGCGGTCTTGCCCACACCGGCGTCCCCGATGAGGACCGGGTTGTTCTTGGTGCGCCGGGAGAGCACCTCGATGGTCTGCTCGATCTCCCCGTCACGTCCGATCACCGGGTCCAGCTTGGCCTCCCGCGCCGCGGCGGTCAGGTCCCGGCCGTACTGGTCGACGGTGGGCGTGCTGGTCTGCTGCGCCCGCTCCGGCGGAGCGCCGCGCCCCGAGAACGCCGACCTCAACGCGTTGGGGGTCACGTGGGCGGCGGTCAACAGCCGCCCCGCGTTCGACTCCGGGTTCGCCGCCAGCGCCAGCAACAGGTGTTCGGGGCCGATGTAGCTGGCGCCCGTCGCCCGGGACAGCTGGTGGGCGTCCAGCAGGGCGCGTTTCGCCGCCGGCGCCAGCGTCGGGGGCGCCTCCCGGGGTTCGCCGGAGGCCGGCCCGTGTTCCTCCACGGCCGAGGCCAACGCCCCCGGATCGGCCCCGCCTCCTCCAGCAGTTCCCGGGTCGGGGCCACCTGGGTGGCGGCCCAGAGGAGGTGCTCGGTGTCGACGTCCGCCCGACCCCAGTCGGCCGTCTTCCGGGCGGCCCTGGCCATCAGCTCCCGCGCCTGCTCGCTCATCAGCAAGGTGATGTCCACCCGTCGCGCGGGGTGGCGCTGCCCACCGCTGCCGAAGAACCGGGCGAGGAACTCGTCGAAGGAACCCCCGCCGAAGCCTTCCGGTCCCCCGCCGAGGCCACCCTCCGGGCCGAAGTAGCCGCTCATTGCCAACCTCCCAGTGCTGACGACCTGCCGTGGCCCCGCTGTCGGTGGCACGTGGCGCGGCCAGCCCGGCGTCGTCGGCCCGGCGAGGCGGCCCACACCGCTCTGCTCACACGAGGCGCGTCTCCCGGGGGTGCCCGAGTGGGGGAGGAACAAACGCCGCTGGCCGGTGGGACGCGCGGCGACCCGGCTGGTGGTGGGTCGGCTATCCTGCCGCGATGCGGGCTGGGGCGCGGGACGAGGACGAGTGGGCCGGCGGTCTCGGCCGTCGAGCGCGGGCCTGGGCGGACGAGGCGGTGCGGCGGGTGCAGGCGGACGCGAACCGTTCCGCCGACACGCACCTGCACCTCGTGCCGCTCCCCGCCGACTGGGGGATCGACCTCTACCTCAAGGACGAGTCGGTGCATCCGACGGGGAGCCTCAAACACCGGCTGGCCAGGTCGTTGTTCCTCTACGGCCTCGCGAACGGGTGGATCACCGAACACACCACGATCATCGAGGCCACCAGCGGGAGCACCGCCGTGTCCGAGGCCTACTTCGCCCGGCTCCTCGACCTGCCCTTCATCGCCGTGATGCCCCGCACGACGAGCCCCGAGAAGATCGCGCTCATCGAGCGCTACGGCGGGCGGTGCCACTTCACCGACCGGCCGATCGAGATCTACTCCGAGGCCCAGCGGCTCGCGGAGGAGACCGGCGGGCACTACATGGACCAGTTCACCTACGCGGAGCGGGCCACCGACTGGCGGGGGAACAACAACATCGCCGAGTCGATCTTCGAGCAGCTCGGCCAGGAACGGCACCCCGTCCCCCGGTGGATCGTGGTGGGCGCCGGTACCGGCGGAACCTCGGCGACGATCGGCCGCTACCTGCGGTACCGGCGCTACCCGACCCGGCTGGCGGTCGTCGACCCGGAGAACTCGGCGTACTTCCCCGGGTGGACCACGAACGCTCCCGACTACGCCACCGGGATGCCCTCCCGCATCGAGGGGATCGGCCGTCCCCGCATCGAGCCCAGCTTCGTGCCCAGCGTCATCGACCTGATGATCCCGGTGCCGGACGCCGCGAGCATCGCGGCCGTGCGCCACCTGCACGAGATGACGGGTCTGCGCGCCGGTGGTTCGACCGGCACCAACCTCTGGGGCAGTTGGCAGCTGATCAGCCGGATGCTGGACGCCGGGACGACCGGCAGCGTGGTCACCCTGCTCTGCGACGGCGGCGACCGCTACGACCACACCTACTACGACGACTCCTGGGTGGAGCGGCAGGACCTGGACCTGGCGCCGCACCGCCGGACCATCGACGAGTTCCTCGCCTCCGGCACCTGGAAGCAGGGCTGACCTCCCGGCACCGGACGACCGCCGACCAGGGTCACGCCGCCCGGAGGTGCAGGAGCAGCCCGTGCGCGGGGTGGAGGACGGGCAGTTGCAGCCCGACCGCGTCCAGGGCCCGTCCGGTGAACACCACCCCGCCTTCCTCGATCCACCGGGGCAGCGCGACGGCGGACCCCGAGGTGGGTTCGCCGACCTCGGTGCGCAACCGCACCAGGTACCGGTGGTCGGGGTCCAGGCCGGGTAGCCGGACCCGCCCGGGTACCGCCCCCGTGGAGGTCCCCAACCGGGCGTAGGAGAAGACGGCCTCCCGGCTGTCCGGCGCCACGACGCCCCGGACCAGGGCCTCCGGGTCGGGGTGGTCCACGTGGACGACGCGACCTCCGTGCAGCAGCCCCCGCAGTTCCCGGTACAGGGCGGCCCAGGCCCGGATCGCGTCCAGTTCGGCCTCGTCCCGCCCGACGAGGTTCCATTCGATGCCGGCGTGCGCGCCGAGGCTGGTGAGCAGGCGGAACCGCAGGTCCGTCACCCGTCCCGTGGTGTGCGAGGTGGGGCCGCCGACGTGGCTGCCCACGAGCTCGGGAGGGAGGAGGACCTCGGTCCAGCGCTGGATGACCTGACGCTCGACGGGGTCGTTGGTGTCCGAGGCCCACACGCGGTCGGTCCGCTCCAGCACTCCCAGGTCCACGCGGGCCCCGCCGGACGAGCAGGACTCGATCTCCAGCCGAGGATGCCGTTCCCGCAGCCTGTCCAGCAACCGGTAGACGCCCAGGGTCTGGCCGTGGACGCCCGCGCGCCCCGTCGGTCCGTGGACGGCTTCCAGCAGGTCGCGGTTGTGGTCCCACTTGAGGTAGTCGATCCGGTACTCGGTGACCAGCGCCGTCAGGCGTTCGAAGAGGTGGTCGGCGACCTCGGGTCGGGACAGGTCGAGGACGTGCTGGTGGCGCCAGGGGAGCGGTAACCGCCCTTCCGCCGCCAGCACCCAGTCCGGGTGGGCGCGGTAGAGGTCCGAGTCGGGGTTGACCATCTCGGGTTCGACCCACAGGCCCACCTCCATGCCCAGCTCGCGGACGTGGTCGAAGACGGGGCGCAGACCGTCCGGGTACTTCCCGGGGTCGACGTGCCAGTCGCCGAGGCCGGCGCGCTCGTGGCGGCGCCCGAGGAACCAGCCGTCGTCGAGGACGAAGCGTTCGACCCCGACCGAGGCCGCGACCGAGGCCAGTTCGCGCAACGTGTCGACGTCGTGGTCGAAGTAGACGGCCTCCCAGGTGTTCAGCACCAGGGGGCGGGGGGTGCGGGGTGGTGCCGGCGGGAGCGCAGCCAGTCGTGGAGCCGGGCCGACAGGCCGTCCAGGCCCCGGTCGGACCAGGAGAAGCACACCCACGGCGTGGTGTGGGTCTCCCCGGGTGCGAGGCGGACCTCCCCGGGGCGGAGCAGCTCACCGCCGCCCAGCGTGGCCGAGGCCTGCCCGGCCCGTTCCGGCAGTCGTTCGGCCAGGTGTGTCTGGTCGCCGCTCCAGGCGACGTGGACGCCCCACACCTCGCCGTGCCGGAACCCGAACCCGGTCTGGCCGGCGACGAGCAGCAGGGGAGCGTCGTGCCCGGTCCGCCCCCGTCGGCTCTCCCGCGCCCATGAACCCTCCACCAGGGGGCGCCGCTGGGGGCTGCGTTCCCGACACCACCGGCCGGTCAGGTCGAGGAGTTCCGTCGCCTCGTCCGGCAGTGGGAGAGCGCTGACCAGCCCTCCCACCGTCCACGCGCCGGTCCCGGTGTTGGTCACGCGGTGGCGGGTCCTGACCAGCCCACCCGCCTCCATCCGCAGCGTGACGGTGACGGCGAGCCCGGAACGCTCGTCGGAGGCCCTGACGGTGAGTTCCCCACCGGACCCGCTGGCGGGGTGGCCGTCCGAGGGGTGGTCGAGGTCGACCTCGTGGACCGTCCACCGGGGATGCGAGACGGCGCCCTCGCGGTGGCCGGCGAGCGCGGGCCGCCCGGACCAGCCGTCGGCCTCCCCGGCCAGCAGCGGGAACCAGCGGGGGAAATCCACCGAGCTGGGTGGCGCGGGTTGTTCGACGCCCGTGCGCAGGGCGGCGCCCAGTTCGGCGTCGACCTCGCCGAGGTCGGCTCCCCAGTGCAGCACCCGGGGCGTCCCGGACGCCGGCACGTCGAGCACGAGCGCGGTTCCCGCCGCGCGAAGCGCGATGATCCCGTCCGTCATGGTTGCGTTCGGCTCCCGGGTCGGTGGGCGGCCCCCGCGTGCGGTCGCGGGCGCACCGGTCGACGATCAAGGCAACCACCGGGGTGGAGCCAGGCACAAGGCGACGACCGGGTGTTGGTCACCGTTGTCCGATCGCTGTCCTCCGCCTGGCCCTCGGCCTCGGGGTCCGGCCAGCGGTGCGCGAGTGGGAGGCGGCGGGCCGCCGCGGTGGCGGAGGTGGAGCGGAAGCGCGTCCGAATCGCCGGCCGGCACGAGGTGGGTGGGGAGGCGACGCCGGGCGCTGCCGGGTCACGGGCCCGGCAGCCCCGCCCGGTCGGAACGGCACGGGGTTCGGGGCCAGTGGGAGGAGCGTGACCGCCGGCGCCGCGAACCGGGGCGGTGAGCGCCCGTCGCACCGGCGGGTCGCTCGACGCGGTGGGTTGGTCCACCCGGGCCGGGTGTCCTGCCCGCCGCGTCGTGGTCGGCCGGCGAAGGAGAGGGCGGCGCCACGCGCTCGCGCGGTCCCGCACCCGTCACGGGTGGCCGAGGGCTCCGCTCGGAGTACGGGTGCTCCGAGGAGGTGGCCGGTGCTCGTCGTCGTCCGGGATGGCCACGGGGGAGATCAGCCCTGGTCCCGCACGACGGGCCCGAGGAGCGGTCGAGTGCGCGGACACCTGCGGGCCGGAGGCGAGCTCAGCTCTGGGCGGAGGCCGTTCGCACCGGCATCACCATGCGGGGAGCGCTGGTCAGCGCCGGTCGGTACTGACGGGGGGTCTGCTGCCGGGGCACCTGGGCGGTGCGCATCCAGGGTTCGTACCTGACCCACCGCCCGCGTAAGAGCTTCGCCTGGTACAGCGCGGCATCCGCCGCACCGACCCACTGGGGGAGGCTGGGCTGGGTCCGCGTCACCCGCCGGATCTGGGACACCTCGGCGACGCCGATCGAGGCACTGGGCGCCAACCAGCCGCCGTCGGCGAGCTGGATGGGCTCGGCGAGCGCCTCGACCAACCTGTCCAACACCGAGGGATCGGCCAACTCCGGGAGGGCCGCCACGAACTCGTCGCCGGCGAACCGGCCGACGACGGCGGCGGGCCCGAGCGTCGCGGTGATCCGTTCCGCCTGCACCGCCAGGACGGCATCTCCCGCCGAGTGGCCCCAGGTGTCGTTGACCTGCTTGAACTGGTCGAGGTCGACGAAGAGCACGGCCGGGTCAGGGCACTCCTCCAGGAGGGGCCTCGCCTCGTTGCCCCACGCGGCCCGGTTCCAGACCCTGGTCCGCTCGCAACGCCTACCCGCCTCGACGGCCTCCAACAGCGCGCGGTTGCGCCGTTCGAGCCCCCGGATCCGCTGTTGGAGCACGGCGGCGTGCAGTGCCCACATGATCCAACCCCCGGTGATCAGCGCCGCCATCACCCAGGTCACCGCGCACCGCCCGGGTGCGCCGTCAACTCGCCCCTGCACCTGATCATGCCTGCCCCTCCCGGCACCCTGCCCTGCGTTCCGGAGACCCCCTGCTGGGCGGCGTACGAGTTCCCCGCTCGCGTTCACGCGAATACCGGCCGCGTCGTCCATCTCAAGTTGTCGCCCGGACAGGCGTATCCATTCCCCGACACCGTTACCCCCGGTCGGGGGGAGTGGATGCGACTCACGGCCCTGCTGCTCTACTCTGCTCTCCGAATGCTGACTAGTATTCTTAACACTACCCCCGACGATAGGGAGCGCCAGTATGGGCTGTCAAGGATTTCAGTCACGGAGCGTATCGCCCGATCGGGGGATGCTTCGTGGGAGTCGCAATGACGGTCGGTGACAGCGGGTCCTGGTCCATCGCCGAAGCCCTGAACCGGCTCATCGACGACTACAAAGAGCGCACCGGACAGCCCAAGCTCAGCATCCGCGCCCTCACCCGCCAAATGCGTTCCGACGGCGTGACGATTTCCCACGGCACACTCCAGAACCTGGTCAACGGCACCCACGGGAATCCCGGCCGCGAATTGCAGAACAGCCTCGCGCGTTTCTTCGGCGTCAGCCCCGTCTACTTCGACGCGCCTCCCACGTCCCTCGAGGTCGAGGTGATGGGGAGGTTCGCCGACCTCAGCCCGGAACGCCAGGAGGCGGTGCTCCAGCTCATCAACGACCTCCACGCGTAGGAACACCCGCCCGGCGAGACCGGCGACCACCGGCCGCGATGAGGCGCCGTCCACCCCGGTTGAACCTGGCGCGAGCACTGCGGCTGGCCAACGAGGCGGTCGCCACGCTGACGATCCCCGACCCCTGGGACCTCCGGGAGTTCACCGAGCACGTCGCCGAACGCCGGGGGCGCCCCATCCGACTCGTGCCGCGCACGATGAGTTCCTACCGCTCCATCGCCTCCGGCCTGTGGGTGCGTGAGCCCGACGCGGACATCGTCGTCTTCGACGCCACCTCCAGCCCGCTCCACCAGGAGAACACCGTCCTGCACGAGCTCGCCCACATGCTGCTCGACCACCGAGGCGTTCCCCTGCCCGGCCTGTCACCACCGGGAGGTCCCACCCGGCCGACGGCCGAGGCCGGCGGCGCCGCCACCACCAGACCACCGGATCGCCGCGAGGGGGACCCGCCGGAGGAGGTGCCGGCCCGGGTGCTGCACCGCGACCACTACCCGGACCAGGCCGAACTGGAGGCCGAGACCCTCGCCTACACCATCTGGGAGGCGGCGGGGGCACCGAGGGCCCTCGTCACGGATCCGCTGAGCAGGATGACCGCCGCGTTCGAGCACGGTCAGCGAAGGAGATGATCGACGATGCGGGATGTCGTCCAGTTGGCGGTGATCGGGCTCGCGGTGGCCGCCAGCGTGCTGAAACTGCTGCACTTACGCCGGCCCGGTACGAACCGGTCCGCGATCCGCGCGATGTGCGGTTTCCTCGTCGCGATGGGCGCCGCGCTCATCATGGAGTCCGCGGCGGTCTCGCCCTGGCTGGACGAGGTGCTGGGGCTGTCCGCCGCCTACGCGCTCAAGCACACCGCCGTGCTCACCTCGTTGTTCTGCCTCCGCGCCGCCTTCCTCTGCTGGGTGTGGGAACCGGGGCGCCCACGGGCCCGGCGGATCAGCGTGCACGCCGTGATCCTCGTCGGGGTGATCGCGACGCGCTGGGTCCTGGGACTGCTGGCGGGCGACGCGGACGTCGCGGCCGCCATGCGCTCGGAGTGGACCGAGGCGCCCTGGAGCGCCGCCGCCATGATCCTCTACGCCCTCTACGTCGGGCTCTCCGGCGCCTCGATCGCCGCGCTCGCCTGGATGTGGGCCCGGCACAGCGACCGGCCGTGGACCGCCAGGGGGCTCCGGCTGATCGCGCTCGGCTGCGTCGTCGGCATCAGCTACCTCGCGCACAAGGTCGTGTTCCTCGCCCTGGTCCTGGGCGGGTGGCAGCCCACCTACGACCAGTACCAGGTGGAGTGGGCGCTCATCGTCTGCTGCGCCGCCCTGCTGTTCGCCGGCCTGGCGATGCCGCTCATCGCCACCGGCCTGCCGGCGGCGGTCCGCCTCGGCCGGCACCGCGCCGCCTACGGACGGCTCGGCCCCCTGTGGATGGCCCTCACCCGGGTGCGCCCGGAGGTCGTCCTGGCGATGCCCCAACCCTTCGTCCTCCGCTACCTGCCCGCCTCGGTGGGACGCCTCTGGGACCGCGTCTCGCTGGGGAACCTCTCCCTCCGCCTGTACCACCGGGTCATCGAGTGCTGGGACGTCCTGGTGTACCTGCACGGTCACCTCTCGGACCAGATCCGGTCCGACGCCTACGAGCGGGCGCACGCCGAGACGGGTGACCCCCACCAGGCGGCGGCCATCAGCGAGGCGGTGATGATCGCGGTCGCCCTGCGCCGCGCGGAGGGCGACCACCCCGTGCTCCCCGAGGGCGAACGGGCGAGACCGATGGACTCCCACCACACCCTGTCCGAGAACATCGCCTGGTGGCAGCGGGTGTCCCACGCCTTCCGCTCCCCGCTGACCGCCCACATCGCCGAGCGCTACCAGCGGACGGCCGCGCCCGTCTGAGGTACCCCGTCCGGATCAGCGGGGGCGCCGGGAGGTGGTTCGCGGCGGGACGTCGACCTCCTCGATCCGGAGGTCGTGGCGTGGGCCGGGGTCGCTGCCCCCGATCTCCTCGGTGAACACGCAGACGCCGGTGGCGACGTCGAGCCGGACCCGGTGGGCCTCCGCGTGGCGGAAACCGGGGCCCCGGTCGGGTGGCGGCGCCCCGGCCTCGGCCTCGATCCGTTCCGACTCCGGCGAGAACAGCAGTGGGCAGCACGAACAGCGGGGGTCGTAGTCCCCCGTCGGGGTGAGCACCGCCTCCCACGCGGTCCGGCCGTGGTGCTCGACGACGGCGAGACCGCGCACCGCGGTGGCCGGCGCCCAGCCACCGGTGTCCGGATCGGTGCCGTCCGCCAGTTCCACCGGATCGAGCATCGCCACCCAGCGGTAGTCCTGGTACATCGGCGCGTCGAGGTCACCACGGCCCAGCGGCGGTCGGCGGCGCACGAGCCCGTCCTCGTCCAGTTCCGGCGGGTGGTGGCTGACCGGGTCCCCCCGATCCGAGTCCCCTCCCCAGGTCGGCGACGTCCCTTCCCCGTCGCGGTAGCGGGCGGGCGGGCGGCGGGGGAACCGACCGGGGGCGGGCGCCATCCCGTCGCTTCGCGGTGGGCGTGGGCCGGCACTCACCAGCAGCGGTCGTCCGTCCGGTGTCTCCACCCGCAGCGCGCCCCGGCGGCTCGTCCAGGCCCGGACCGCCGGCGCCCGACCTGGCCACCACACCGTGAAGGTCAGGTGGTCCCAGCGCCACGGCGCGGAACGGGCCAGCGCGGCGAACCGTTCGGGAGTCAACTCGAGCACCGGGGGATCCTCGCCGACCCGCGTCCGGGGAGCAACGCGGTTTCCCGGTGCGACGCGGGAGGTGGCTCGCGCATTCGGCCGGCGGGGTCGGGCGGTCCGGCGGTCCGGCGAGTCGGCGGGGAAGAACGGGAAGGGCCGAGGGACGCGGATTCGTGCATTGTGAATTTGTTTCGCAATTGACCCCGGTGTGTTGGTCCGATGTCGACTCCGCATGGTTCATCCGCCCACGACGCGACCGGCAGTTGGCGGTAATGCGGGCGTCCGTCTCGGTACTACGGTGAGTACCGGAGGACGGCGTCCATTTCTCCTCGGCACGATCAGCGCGTCCTCCGGTGCACCCGACGCGACGTTTCCCGGCAGGCGAGGGGTGGAGTCGGTGGTTGATCGGACACGTCCGCCGGAGGAACCGGCGGAGCGAACGGGGGAGGACCGCGTCGGTCGTACGGGCGCGCGGTTCGGAGGTCCCCGGCGCCAGCGATCCCACGCCGATCGGACGACCCCCGACGTTCCTCATGGCACGGAGAGTGATCGGCGACGCGGTGTTCTCGGGCGAACCGGGGCGCGCTTCGGTGGAGCCCCACCGCCGGTGGAGGAGGAGCGGGATGACCCTCCGTTCCCTTCCGGCGACCCGGTCGGAACCACGGGCGCGAGGTTCGCGGCGACGGACCGCCGGCGGGAGCCAGGGGGACCGCGACGTGACGTCGTGGACACCGGGGACCTGGTCGTCTCCTTCGAGGCCCTGCACCACGGTCGGTCGGGCCCGACGGGGACCTCCGGCGAGGACGAGCCGGCCTGGCCCTCGACCGACTGGTCCGTGGATCCGGAGGCGACCGGGGGCGAGTCCTCATCCCTCGTCCGCCCCTACGCCTGGACGCGGGGACGGACGCGCGCGCGGGAGGACCTGCGGGTGGAGACGCTGGTGTCGGTGAGCGACCGGGATGAGTCGCTGCGCCGGCACGGCCTCACCCGGGAGTACCGCGGCATCATCCAGCTCTGCTCGGAGCCCCTCTCGGTGGCCGAGGTCGCCGCGCGGCTCGCCGTCCCCCTGGGGGTCGCGAAGGTCCTCCTCGGGGACATGGCGGAGACGGGCAGCATCGTCGTGCACCCGGCCGCCGCCCTGACCGGTCGCCCGGACACCCACCTGATGCTCCGGGTTCTCGACGGACTGCGCCGGCTGTGATCCCGGCCCCCCGCTCTGGGGAACGGCCACATCAGGCAACGGCCGGACCCGTCGTTCGTGGTCGGGGGCCGGTGGCGGGTGGCGGGACGCCGTCAGCGCCGACCAGGTGGGGGAAAGCGCTTGCCCATCTGGTGGTGGGTGGAGCAGGCTGAACGCCCATGACCTCGAACAGCGCGCTCGCCCCGCTGTCCTATCGCCCCTTCCGCAACTACTTCACCGGCCGGTCCGTCCTGCTGCTCGGTGAGGCCATCGCTCCCGTCGCCCTCACCTTCGCGGTACTCGACCTGACCGGGAGCACGGCGGATGTCGGGCTGGTCCTGGCCGGGCGCAGCATCCCCCTGTTGCTGTTCCTTCTCGTCGGTGGTGTGGTGGCCGACCGGCTGCCGCGCCACCTCGTGCTCCTCGTCGGTTGCCTCGTCTCCGCCCTGACCCAGGGCGCGGCGGCGGCCCTCGTGATCACGGGAACGGGCGAGGTCGGTCAGCTGGTGGCCATCGAGGCCGTCAACGGCATCGCGGCCGCGTTCGCGCTGCCCGCCACCAACGGGATGGTGCCCCAGCTCCTGCCCTCGACGCTCTGGCAACGCGCCAACGCGCTGGTCGGCTTCAGCAGGGGCGGGATCACCGTGATCGGGGCATCCGGAGGTGGGGCGCTGGTCGCCGTGCTCGGGCCGGGCTGGGTCCTCGCCTTCGACGCCGGGTGCATGCTCCTCGCGGCTCTCTTCTTCGCGCTCATGCGCCTCCCCAAGCGGGTGAGCGAGCGCGGTGGGCGCATCGTGGCCGACCTGCGGCACGGCTGGACCGAGTTCGCCTCCCGGCCGTGGCTGTGGCAGGTCGTCTCGGTGTTCTCCCTGGTCCACGCTGTCACGGCCGGAGCGTGGCTCACCCTGGGCGCGAGCATCGCGGACGACACGGTCGGACGCGCGTGGTGGGGGGCCACCCTCGGAGCCCAGGCCGCCGGCGTGGTCGTGGGCACCGTGGTGATGCTGTACTGGGGACCTCGGCGCCCGCTGGCCACCGGGCTGCTCCTGCACCTGACCTTCGTACCGATGTACCTGGCGGTCGTGGTCGCGCCGCACCCGGCCGTGCTCCTGCCCGCGGCGGTCCTGGCCGGCGTCGGTGGCGGGATCTTCATCGTCTGCTGGGAGACCTCCCTCCAGCGCAACGTGCCCTCGGGCGTGCTGTCCAGGGTCATCTCCTACGACATGCTGGTGTCCAGGGTGGCGGTCCCGTTCGGACAGCTCGCCGGCGGCTACCTCGCGCTCCGCTTCGGGGAACCGCCGGTGCTGCTGGTCGGCACCGTGCTCGCGGGCGGGGCCGTGCTCTCGTTGCTGGCCTCCCGCTCGGTCCGGGCCCTCGGCACGGACCCGGCGGCCGGCGTCGCACTCGAACCGACGCTCTCGCCGGTCGGCGACGACCGGGCGGCCCCCACCCGGACCGGGAGCGGAACCTGACGCCTCGCGCGGAAGCCGCGTGGGCTGGGAACCGGGGAGCGGCTGGACGCTGGAGCGTCCTCCCCACCCGACTCGCGGCGGACGGGTGGCCCCCGCCGACGGGGCAACCACCGGAGGGACCGCCCGATCGCCGGGCTCGGCCCGGGTTTCGGCCGGGAAAGGACCGCGCGCCGTTCGGGGGGGTTCCGTCGACAATCGTGTCGATTCGACCGAAGGCTGGCACGAGAATCGAACGCACACCGGATTGTCGAGTTTCCCGAGGCGCCAGGTCGGTGCGCTCGGGAACGGGGTGGTGCGGATTCGGGTGTCAGTTCCCCGGTGCGGAGGAGGCGGCTCGATCGGGTTCTCGCGGACCATCGCCGCCCTCGGCCCGAGGGGGTGCCCGCGAAGCGGGACGCCGAATCTCCGGCCGGTACTGATCCCGTGACCAGGCATTATGTCCCTGGTCGCCCCGGGTGCCGAGCCAACCCCGACCCGCCGGACGGCGTATCGGGACACTCATCGGGAAAGTGGGATCTCCTCGGGGGATTCGTACGAGATTCCGCCGTGATGCGCCTTCGAGTTTCGCGGCGGCGCGATCGGAGTTCGCCGAGGAGGACTCGAACGAGGGGTGTCGAAACGATTTCGACGACTCCGGTCGAACGCGTGCCGGTGGTCCGGAAAGGCCGGGAAAACCTTGACTTCCGCTTTCGTCCCGGGTGAGGCTGGCTGCTCGGGGGAATGGGCGCGCAGCGGAAACGACAGCCTCGACGTGAGGAGAACTGGGAATGCGACCACGCATCCTGCCCGCCTTCGCCGCCGTCCTCGCGGCGGCGACCGCGGGTGGAGCCGGCCCCGCCGTCGCCGGAGCGAGTCCCGACGTGCCGCGCGCCACCGCCGACCCGTCCCCGGCCGTCCTGGCCCACGAGCAGGCCCACGACTGGCGCAACGTGGAGATCGTGGGCGGGGGTTTCGTGACGGGCATCGAGTACCACCCGACGGAGCCCGGCCTGGCCTACGCGCGCACCGACATCGGCGGTGCCTACCGGTGGGACACCGGGACGGAGCGGTGGCTGCCGCTGACCGACTGGATCGGGTGGGACGACTACAACCTGCTCGGCATCGACAGCATCGCCCTCGACCCCTCCGACCCGGACCGGGTCTACCTCGCCGCCGGCGCCTACAGCCAGGAATGGGCCTCCACCGGCGCGATCCTCCGGTCCTCCGACCGAGGGGAGACCTGGGACCGGGTGGACCTGCCCTTCCGGCTGGGCGGCAACGAACCGGGACGCTCGATCGGTGAACGGCTGGTGGTGGACCCCAACGACGACGACGTCCTCCTGCTCGGGACGCGGGACGACGGGCTCTGGCGCAGCACCGACCAGGGAGCGACCTGGGCCGTGGTCGACGGCCTCCCCTCCACGGGCCAGGCCGGCATCGGGGTGGGGCCCGTCCTGTTCGATCCCGCCAGCGGAGAGACCGGCGACCCCACACCCGTGGTGTACGCCTCCGTCTCCGGGGAGGACGCCCCGCTCCACCGGAGCGACGACGCCGGCCGGACCTGGGAACCGGTCCCCGGGCAGCCCACCGGCCTGATCCCGCACCAGGCGGCGCTGTCCACCACCGGAGCGCTCCACGTCAGCTACGGCGACCTGCCCGGTCCCTACGAGATGTACGACGGCGCCGTGCACACCCACGACCCGGGGGCCGGGACGTGGACCGACATCACCCCGCTGCGGCCCAACGAGGGCGAGGAGGCCGGGTTCGGCTACGGCGGCCTGGCCGTCGACCCCACCGACCCCGGCACGCTGATGGTCGCGACGATGGGGCGTTGGGGACCGGTCGACGACATCTTCCGCACCACCGACGGCGGCCAGAACTGGGTGTCCATCCAGGAGGGGCAGAACCTCGACACCTCGGTGTCGCCGTTCCTCGACTGGGGAGACACCCCGAAGCTCGGCTGGATGATCGGGGACCTGGAGATCGATCCCTTCGACCCGGGCAGCGTCCGCTACGTCACCGGAGCCACCATCTTCGGCACCGACGACGTCACCCCCGCTGACACCGGAGCGGCGACGGACTGGTCGGTCCGGGCCGAGGGTCTGGAGGAGACGGCGGTGCTCGACCTGGTCAGCCTCCCCGACGGACCGCTGATCAGCGGCCTCGGTGACATCGGCGGATTCACCCACCACGACCTCACCACCAGCCCGCCGGCCGGGATGCACCAGAACCCCATCCTGGGCAACACGACCAGCCTCGACCACGCCGAGCACGACCCGGCCACCGTCGTCCGGGCTGGGACCGGTGACGGCCCCTGGGCGGCCTACTCCACCGACGCGGGCGACAGCTGGCAGCCGTTCCCGACCCAGCCCCCCACCGTCTCGGGCGGCGGCACGATCGCGGTGTCGGCGAACGGCGACGCGGTGGTGTGGACCCCGGAGGACGGCGTCGCCCACCGCACCACCGACCTGGGCCGGAGCTGGACCCCGTCCTCGGGGCTGCCCGACGGTCTGGCGGTGCGCTCCGACCGGGTGGATGCCGCCGTGTTCCACGCCGTCGACCCGGAGGAGGGCGCCCACTACCGCAGCGACGACGGCGGGGCGAGTTTCGCCCTGGTCAACGACGACGTCCCCGCCACCGGACAGGCGCAGTGGAAGGCGGTGCCCGGCGTCGCCGGCGAGGTATGGCTCGCCGCCGGCTGGGGCGGGCTCCTCCGGTCCACGGACTCGGGGGAGAGCTACGTCCAGGTCCTCGACGAGGCGCACACCGTGGGGTTCGGGGCGCCCGCCCCCGGGGCGACGGCCCCGGCGGTGTTCGTGACCGGTGTCGTCGACGGCGTGCGCGGCGTCTTCCGGTCGGACGACGCCGGCGCGACCTGGGTCCGGGTCAACGACGACGACCACCAGTACGGTTGGATCGGCCAGACCATCACCGGGGACCCGGACCGGCACGGCCGCGTCTACCTCGGGACCAACGGCCGGGGCATCCTCTACGCCGATCCGATCGGCGGCTGAGCGCGCTCGGTGGGCGGACCACCCCGTCCGCCCACCGACCTCCCGGAACCCTCACCGGCTCGGGAGCGCCGTCCTCAGCTGGCGGTCACCGCACCGAGGCCGCGCAGCGCGCCGACGAGCGTGCGCATCACCGCCACGGACTCCTCGTGGCGCATCGACGGGCTCTCCACCTCCCCGGCGCGCACCGCCCGGTGGACCTCGCGGAGCTGGTGCCCGTAGCCCCGGCCCTCGATCGGGTGCTCGAACACCTCCGGGTCCCGGCCCGGGTTGACGAGGGTCAACGCGCTCGGGTTGAAGAAGGGGTCGGCGAGTTCGAGCCGGCCGGCCGTCCCGACCACCGACGCCCGCGCCGTCTGGTGCGCGAGCAGCGTGCAGCCCAGGGACGCGTACCTGCCGTCCGGGTAGCCCAGCAGCAGACCCGCCTCCGCGTCCACCCCGTTCGCGGCGAGGCTCCCCCGAACGGTGAGGTCGGTGGGTTCGCCCAGCACGAGGTGCGCGAACGACACGGGGTAGACCCCGAGGTCCAGCAGGGCACCGCCGCCCTGCGCCGGGTCCCACAGCCGGGCGGCCGGGTCGTAGGGCACGGCGAACCCGAAGTCCGCCCGCACCGAGCGGACGTCGCCGACCGCGCCGTCCGCGAGCAGCGCGCCGAGCCGGCGGATCAACGGGTTGAAGCGGGTCCACATCGCTTCCATGAGGAACAGCCCCCGGGCGCGGGCCAGCGAGGTCAGCTCCTCGGCCTCGGCCACCGTCACCGTGAAGGCCTTCTCGCACAGCACGTGCTTGCCAGCCAGCAGGGCGTCCCTGCTGATCTCGTGGTGTTGGCCGTGGGGCGTGGCGACGTAGACCACGTCCACGTCCGGGTCGTCGAGCAGCTCGCGGTAGTCGCCGTAGGCGCGTCGCACGCCGTGCCGGGCGGCGAACTCCTCCGCCCGCTCGAGGCGACGCGAGGAGACGGCGTGCGGGATCGCGTCCGGCAGCCGGGCCAGATCCTCCACGACGGTGCCGGCGATGCCACCCGTCGCGACGATCCCCCAGTTCAGCGGCCTGTCCGGTTCCACAGTCACGATCAGTGAGACTACGCGGGACTGTCACACGGGTGGGTGTGGACTGACCGGATTCCGCCGTCCTCTTCCGTCACTTCCGAGGTGGGGAGGGGCGGCCGGGTTCGGGTCGACGGCACCAGGGGACGGCCCGACACTGGGGGAACCCGGAGCGGGACACCCCGCCCGGAACGAGCCCGGAGTGAGAAGGACGGCGATCCGCATGCCGGACAGCACGCGGCCCCCGGTCCGCGCGGGACGGGAGTCGGGGTGACGCGCCGCGCGAGCGGCGACGAGGGCGCGCCCGGCGGCGGCCACGAGGACCACGCGGAACAGGCGGATCACGGCCACGCGGATCACGCCTCGGTCTTCCGCCGACGTTTCTGGGTCAGCCTCGTCCTCGCCGTCCCGGTGGTGCTGACCAGCCGGATGATCTCCGACTGGTTCGGCTACCCCGTCGCCGACCCGGTCGCGTGGGTGGCCCCCGTCCTGGGAACGGTGCTCTTCGGGTACGGCGGTTGGCCGTTCCTCGCCGGTGCCGCCACCGAGCTGCGGGCCCGGAGACCCGGGATGATGACGCTGGTCGCCCTGGCCATCTCCGTCGCGTTCGTCGCCAGCGCACTCACCACCCTCGGGTTCGGCGGGTGGGACCTGGACTTCTGGTGGGAGCTGGCGCTGCTGATCGTGATCATGCTCCTCGGGCACTGGCTGGAGATGCGGGCCCTGGGGCAGGCCAGCGGGGCGCTGGAGGCACTGGCCGAGCTGCTGCCCGACGAGGCGGAGTTGCTCGGCGACGACGGGGAGCCCCGCCCAGTCCCGCTCCCCGAGCTGCGGGTGGGGGACGTCGTCCTCGTCAGGTCCGGCGGGCGGGTCCCGGCCGACGGCACCGTCGTCGCGGGGAGCGCCGAGGTGGACGAGTCGATGGTGACCGGCGAGTCGCAGCCGGTCACCCGGGAGGAGGGAGACCCGGTCGTCGCGGGCACCGTCGCCACCGACTCCGCGTTGCGCGTCCACCTCACCGCCGTCGGCGACCAGACGACACTGGCCGGCATCCGCCGGCTCGTCGCCGAGGCGCAGAGCTCGAGTTCCCGGGCGCAGGCCCTGGCGGACCGCGCCGCGGCCGCCCTGTTCTACTTCGCGCTGGTGGTCGGCCTGCTGACCTTCGCCGTGTGGTCCCTCCTCGGCGAGACGACCTCGGGTGTGGAGCGCACCGTGACGGTGCTCGTCATCGCCTGCCCCCACGCGTTGGGGCTCGCGATCCCCCTCGTCGTCGCGATCTCCACCTCCCTGGCCGCCAGGGCCGGGATCCTGGTCACCAGTCGGCTCGCCCTCGAACGGATGCGGACCGTCGACACGGTCGTCCTCGACAAGACCGGGACCCTCACGACCGGACAGCCCTCCCTGGTGGGGGTGGAGGCCGTCGACGGTGACGCCGAACGCGTCCTGCTGCTCGCGGCGTCGGCCGAAGCCGAGTCGGAACACCCGCTGGCCCGCGCGCTGGTCGCCGCCGCGCGGGAGCGCGGCGAGCTCGAACCGGCCGCGGACTTCCGCTCCCTGACGGGTCGGGGCGTGACGGCACGCGTCGGAGGCGTCGACATCGCCGTCGGCGGCCCGGCCCTCCTCCGCCAGCTGGGACTCCGCGTGCCCGAGCGGCTCGAACCCGCCACCGGGAGGTGGGCCGAGCGGGGCGCGGCCGTGCTCCACGTCGTGCGGGACGGTGAGGTGGTCGGGGCGGTCGGGCTCGCCGACACCGTGCGCCCGGAGTCCACCGAGGCCGTGCGCGGGCTCCGCGCCGAAGGGCTCGCCGTGCTCATGATCACCGGGGACGCGCGGCACGTCGCGGAGGCCGTGGGGCGCGAGGTGGGTGTCGACGAGGTCATCGCGGAGGTGCTGCCCGAGGACAAGGACGCCGCCATCACCCGGCTCCGGGACGAAGGGCACCGGGTCGTGATGGTGGGCGACGGGGTGAACGACGCCCCCGCCCTGGCCAGGGCGGACGTCGGGATCGCGATCGGTGCCGGCACGGATGTGGCGATCGAGTCGGCCGGCGTGGTCCTGGCCTCCGACGACCCGCGCGGTGTGCTGGCCGTCCGGCGGCTCTCGGCCGCCACCTACCGCAAGATGTGGCAGAACCTCGCGTGGGCGACTGGTTACAACCTGGTCTCGGTTCCCCTCGCCGCCGGCGTGCTCGCCCCCGTCGGTTTCGTGCTGCCCCCGGCCGTCGGGGCGGTCGTGATGAGCCTGTCCACCATCGTCGTGGCCCTGAACGCACAGCTCCTGCGCCGCGTCCGACTACGCCCGTCCGGGTGAGCGGGTGGGGTTGGGAGCGTCGACGGTGTTGGCCCACGGCCAGCCGGGCGCGGTGGCCCCCTTCAGTAGGATCCCGGGCGGATGGAACCACCATCGTGCGCGTTCCCCACCGCCCGGCCGCCGACGGTCCTCCCCCTCCCACCGGTCGGGCACCGTCCTGCGGCGCAGGCCGGTCACCGCGCGCCCCGTCCCTGCTGACACGACGAGGAACCCTGACCATGACTGTGAGGCCGTGGACCAAGGCCGCGCTGCTCGCGGCGGTGACCGCCGCGGCGCTGGCCGGCTGCACCTCCCACGAGATCAACAGCGATCCCGAGCCAGCCGGCCCCCAGTTGGAGTTCACCTCCGAACCGTCCTACACGGAGGAGGACATCGCGCTCGCCCACGACATGGTCGCCCACTACGAGCGCACCGTCGCCCTGTTCGATGCCCGAGGCGAGGAGAACGCGCGCCTCACCTCGCCGGCGCTGCGGGAGTACGCGGACCGCACGGCCATCGAGCACACCCGGCTGAAGGACCGCTTCGTCGGCTTCTCCTACATGACGGGCCAGTGGCCACCCCTCGAACCGCTGGACGACCCGCCCGCGTTGCCCGGTGACGAGGAACTGTCCCCGGCGGAGCAGGTGGTGGAGACCGAGCCCGAGGCCGACCCGTCCGACGCCGAGGGGGAGGGTGAGGGGCCCGAGGAGAGCCCGTGGCCGAGGGTCCAGCGGCTGGAACAGCTCCAGGGCCCGGAGTTCGACCGGTTCTGGCGGGACTCGCTCGTGGCCAGCCACGAGATCGCGTTGGAGAAGGCCCGGATCATGCTCGACGAGGCTCCCGCCCGGGAGCTGCGGGAACTCGCGCAGCGGGTGCTCGACCGGAACCCGGGAGAGATCGAGGAGCTCCGCGCGCTCCCGCTGTGAGCCGCTCCCGAACACGCACACCGCCGGCCCGTCGTCCACTCTGGACGGCGGGCCTGCGGCGTTCCGGGGGTTCGCTCCTCGGGTTCGCCGCCGGCCACCGGCTGGCCGCGTGACCCGGGGGCGCTCGCCTTCGCGGGCACACCCGGGCGCGGGCACCACCCGGCGCGGCGACGGCGCGGGGCACCGGCTCCCACCACCCGGGCGAGCCCCGCCTTCCGCCGACTCCACGGCACTCCGCCCGCACTGCCTGTCCGGGTACTCCCCCGACGGACACGCCGCGGACCCCGGGTTTTCCCACGGTGAACCGATAGCCTGGGGCGGATGAACGGGTGGAGGAGCGCGCACGGCCGGTGGCTGGTCCTGCTCGTCCTGCTCGTCGGCCTCGTCGGCGCCCACCACGTGGTGGGCCGCGCAACACCGACCGCCCCGTCCCCGGTGGCCGTGTCCTCGTCCTCGCCGGCCCCGCCGCAGTGGGCGGTCGGGTCCGATGCCTGCTCGTCGTGCGCCGGGACACCCGTGGTGGCCGAGGACTCCCTGTTCCACGTCTGCGTCGCGGTGGTGCTGGCCCTCGCGCTGGCCGCCCTGGCCCGCCGCCCCCGCCCCCTCGTCGAACTCCGCCCCACCCGCCGGCACCGGGAACGCCGCCGGCGACTCCCCGAGGTCACCCGCGCCCCCCGCGTCGCGTTACGGCTCGCCGGGCTGGGGCTGCTGCGGCTGTGACGGTCGCGCCGTGGCCGCCAGCCGCGGCGTCGTCGCGTCCACCCGTCTCAGCCACTCCCGAGGAGAACGCCCGTGACCACCCGTTTCCCGCTCCGCCTCGTCCTCACCTCGGCCGCCGCCGCCGTCGGCCTCGCCCTCACCGGCTGTTCCGACGGCGGCCAGGACACCGGTTCCGGCACCACCGGTGGGGACACCGCCCCCAACGCCGCCGACATCGAGTTCGCGCGGGACATGGTCCCCCACCAACGGCAGGCACTGGAGATGGCGGATCTGGCGCCTGAGCACACCGAGAACGCCGAGATCCAGGAACTCGCCGACCGGATCGAGGGCACCCAGCGGCCCGAGCTGGACCAGCTGACCTCCTGGCTGGAGGAATGGGACGAGGAGGTCCCCGAGGACGGTGCCGGCGGGGACGGGAGCACGTCACCGTCCGCGTCCGCCGTGCCGCCCCACGGACTGCTGTCCGAGGACGAACTCGGTCGACTCGCCGAGGCCGAGGGGGACGAGTTCGACCAGCTCTGGCTGTCGATGATGCTCATCAACCACCAGGGCGGGGTGGACCTCGCCCAGGCCGTGCTCGACGAGGGGGAGTCCCCGGAGGTCGCCGAGCTGGCCGAGCGTGTCCTGAACACCCAACAGGCCGAGATCGACGAGATGCAGACCCTGCTGCCGCAGGGCTAGCCGCCGAGGTGACCGGCACGGGCGGACCCGGGCGGTGTCCTCCGGGCACCGCCGGTCCCCGGCCGCCCGGTCATCTCGGGGCGTTGGCCACCAGCAGGTCGGTGACGGACGCCTGGTTGAGGATGTGGGCGCACCAGGCGAAGTGGCCGTCCGCTCCGGACGACGAGTAGGCGGTGGCACCGGTGACCGCGTAGGCGGCCAGGTAGGTGAGGAGCAGCTCGACGGGGTAGCCCAGCTCCGCGTGGACCGCGTCGACGAGCCGCTCCCGCTTCACCCCGGCGTCCGGCCCGTACATGTCGTGGAACCCGGCGGCGGTGGCGGCGTCGAAGGCGTTGTCGCCGGCGGTGGAGACGAAACCCCAGTCCAGCAGCGCGGTCACCGCTCCTGCCTGGTCCACGAGGATGTTCTCCGGGCAGATGTCCCCGTGCACCACGGCGGGCCGCGCCACCCGGACCCTGTCCAGCAGGACGAGGAGCCCGTCGATCTTGCGGTCGAGCTCGTCGACCGTCGAACCCAGCGGCCCGCCGGCGGGCCCCGCCGGGGCGCGACGACGCACCAGCGCCGCGAGCGCCTCTCCCCACGACCGGTGTCCCGCCCACAGGGGACGCGGTTCCCCGAACACCGGTAGCGCCCGGCTGGCCGGGCCGGCCACCGTCGACGCCAGTGCGGACACCACCTCGACGGTGATCTCCACCGCCCGCTCGCCGGTCACCTCGCCCCGGGTGACGATGTCGGCCAGGGACGTCCCGGGCAGGTGCCGTTCCAGGCTGAGCACGACACCGTCGACCTCCCGGACCTCCTCGACGTACGGGGTGGCGAAGGGAAGCCCCTGGTCGGCGAGTTCCCGGGAGAACGCCACGAGGGGGGAGAGCTGTTCCGGGGTCCTGGCTCGCCACACCTTCGCCACCAGGTCGTCGGTGAGGCGCCAGACCTCCCCCTCCATCCCCCCGGCGAGCCGCTCCGCGCCCGGGTGGCCGAGACGGGCCAACAGGTGGGGGACGTCGGTGGCAGGCGGAGTCATCCGTTCCTTGTACCAACGGCGTCACCCTCAGCGCCACCGGTTTCCCCCGCCCGGTGGCCCGTCCGCGCACCCGAGGTGACCCGCGTCGGTGCGTGTCGTCGGCCCGGACCCGACCCGGCCCGGGGCAGTGGCCGTCGCCGATGTCCCGGCCCGGTCCGGCGCGCGGGACCGGGGCCGCCGGGCTACGTCCCGACGCCGCCCAGGACGGCGTCCTCTGCGGCGTAGTCGGCGAACCCGTCCCCGTACAACCGGACGATCTCGGGGAAGGCCTCCCGCCACCCCCTGCCCTCAAGCGCTTCGGTCAACCAGCGCACCGCCGGGCGCACCGTGTCCTCATAGGTGGTGACCGGCCGGTAGGACAGCTCGCGTTCGGCCGCGCCGAGGTCCAACACCACGTCGTGGGGGACCGACCACGGGGTGGCACCGACACCGCCGCCCAACGGCGGCCCGTCCAACAGGAGGAGTTCCGGTGCGTGGCCGGCCGCCTGGCACACCCACCGCACGATGTCGAGGACGGAGGGGGGATGCGGATCGCCGGCGTTGAGCACCCTGCTCCCGGGACGGGCGGCGGCGAGCCGGACGAGTTCGGCGAGGTTCCGGGCGCTGGCGGTGTGGAACACGCCTGCTCCCCGGTGGGCCAGCGCGACGACAGGACGACGGTCGACCGCGCGGAGCAGGGGCCACAGCTCGCGGGGAGCGGTCGAGCCGGGACCGTGCACGGCACCGGGCCGCAACACGGTGACCGGCAGCGCGTCGCAGCGCAGTACCACGCGTTCCAGCGCCGCCTTCCGCGCCGCGTAGCCGGAGTCGCCCGGTGCGACCGTCCGGTGGTCCTCCCGGAGGGGGACCGGGAAACGGGGGAAGTCGGTCAGCCCGCCGGACAGGCTCCGGCCGGCCTCGTCGACGTAGACGGCCGCGCTCGACACCACCACGGCCGAACCGACCAGGTCCGCCAGGGCGCACAGCTCCCGGCCGTGCGCCTCGTCGTAGGCGATGGTGTCCACCAGCACGTCGGCGCCGCCCTGAGCGGCGAGGGCGGCGCGGAGTGCGCCGGGCTCGTCCCGGTCCAGCAGGGTTCGGCGCACCCCCAGCTCGGCCCAGGTCGAGGGCACGGGACGGCGACCCCTGTCGACGGTCCGCACCTCCCACCCGGTGCGGACCAGACCGAGCACCACCGCTCGTCCGATCTGGCCGGAACTGCCGAGGACGACGGCTCGTTTCGCCATGCCGAGAAGCCTAGGGGCCGGCGCGGTTCCGTGTGCACGGCTGTTCACGGCGGGTGAACACCTGGGGGAGACCGGTGCCGGAACGGCTCCCCTCCCCGGGCTCTCCCGGCGTCGGTTCCCCCGCGTGCGGCCCGCCGCACCGGGCGACTTCCGGTCCCGTGCCGAGACCAGGCCCGTGGCCCCCGCTCCGAACCGACCGGGAGCCTCGGTCCGCTGACCTAGGCTGACCGCATGAACCCGACGCCCGCGTCCGCCAACCACAGCCAGCCAACCCCGGTCGACCTCGTCGTCTCCGGCGGTGTCGTGCTCACCCTGGACGCCGAGGACACGGTCCTGCCCGCCGGCGCCGTCGCCCTCGGCGAGGGCCGGGTGGTGGAGGTGGGGGAGGCCGCCGCCGTGCGGGCCAGGTACCCGGACGCGCCGGTGCTCGACGCGACGGGCTCGGTGGTCTTACCGGGTCTGGTGAACACCCACACCCACCTGGCGATGTCCCTGTTGCGGGGCACCGCCGACGACGTCGACCTCCAGGGCTTCCTCGCCAGGGTGATCCCGCTGGAGCAGCGCCTGCTCACGACCGACAACGTCGCCGCCGGGGTGCTGCTCGCGCTCGCCGAGTCGCTGCGGGGCGGCACCACCACCGCCCTGGACATGTACTGGTTCCACCAGGCCGCCGCCGGTGTCGCCCGGCGCGCGGGTTTCCGCCTGCTCGCCGGTCCGACCTTCATGGACGTGCCGGACCTGCCCGACGGGATCAGTGACTTCGGTGAACGGCTCCGCCTCGCCGACGCCGAGCTCGCCGGCCGGGAACCGGACGCGCTCGGCCGGCCGAGCGTCTTCGCGCACAGCACCTACACCCTGGACGAGGCGCAGCTGCGGTCGGTCGGGGCGCTGGCGAGGGAACACGGGGCACTGCTCCACGTGCACGCGGCGGAGAACCAGACCGAGGTGGACACCGTCCTCGACCGGACGGGGAGGCGGCCCGTCGAGCTGTTGGCGGATCTGGGCCTGCTCGGTCCGGACACGGTGTTGGCCCACGCCGTCTGGCTGACGGACACCGAACTGGACCTGGTCGCCGACTCGGGGGCGTCGGTGGCGCACTGCCCGGTGTCCAACGCGAAGCTCGCCGCCGGGATCGCGAGGGTGCCCGACCTCGTCGCCCGAGGCGTGCCCGTGGGGCTGGGCACCGACGGTTCCGCCTGCGCGACGGGCCTGAACCTGTTCGACGTGATGCGGTACGGCGCGCTCCTGCACAGCGTCCACACCGGGGACCCGTCGGCGGTGGGGGCGCGGTCGGTACTGCGGATGGCCACGGCGGGCGGTGCCCGGGCCCTGGGGTTGCAGGACCGGTTGGGCTCGTTGGAGCCCGGGAAGTTGGCCGACCTGGTCGTCGTGCGCACCGACCGGCCGCACACCCGGCCAGAGCACGACCCGTACTCCACCGTCGTCTACGCGGCGACGGCCGCCGACGTGCGGCACACGGTGGTCGGCGGCGAGGTCCTGGTCCGGGATGGCCACCTCGTCGGGATCGGTGACGAGGAGGTCGACGAGGCGGTCGCCCGCTGGGGGCGCCACGCCTCCTCGGCGACGGGCTGAGCGCGCGACCCCCGGGACCGTCACCCACCCGCGGTGGGGTGGGGAGTGCCCCGGCGGGAGCACCCGAGGGAACGGCGTGCCCGGCGGGGCACGCCGAACCGGCCGGCATCGGCCCGGCGACGCTCCCCGCTCGCCGCGACCACGCGGTGATGGACGGTAGTCGTTCGGATACCTTGTGTGATCAATGACGGGCCGCTACCAACATGGTGGTGGTCGTGGTCAGGTCCGAACGGAGGCCGCCCATGAGTGAGACAGCGCCCGGACGCATCACGGAACTGCCGCTGCACATCCGACGGCACGAGTTCGCCCCCGCTCTGGAGATGCGGGAGATCCGCGAGCGGGACGGGATCGAGCTCGTCCACACGCCTTTCGGGTTCGACGCCTGGATGGTCACCCGGCACCGGGACGTCCGCGAGGTCCTGTCGGACCCCACCCGGTTCAGCAACACCCAGCACGTCCTCAACAGCGCGGGCAGGTCGGGTATCTCCGACACGGCGACCCAGCGGGTCCTGGAGGGCAACCTGCTGGCCGCGGACCCGCCCGACCACACGCGGTTGCGGCGGATGCTGACCGGGGCGTTCACCGCCCGCCGCATCCGGCTCCTGGAACCCCGGGTCCGGGACATCGTCGCCGATCACCTGGACGCGATGGAGCGTGGTGGTTCGCCGGCGGACCTGGTCAGCGACTTCGCGTTGCCGGTTCCCTCGTTGGTCATCTGCGAGTTGCTGGGTGTGCCCTATGCCGACCGGGACGCGTTCCAGGAGCGCAGCGGTCAGTTGCTGGACGTGTCGAGCACGCCGGAGGAGCGGGTGCGGGTCCAGTTGGAGTCGCGGGAGTACATGCGGGAACTGGTGTTGCGGGCTCGGCGTGAGCCGGGTGAGGACCTGTTGGGCATGTTGGTGCGTGAGCACGGTGAGGACGTGGGTACCGGGGAGCTGGCCGGTATCGCTGATCTGTTGCTCATCGCCGGGCACGAGACGACGTCGAACATGCTGGGGTTGGGGACGTTGGCGTTGTTGCGGCATCCCGAGCAGTTGGCGATCATGCGGGACGATCCGGGGGCGGTGGACGCGGCGGTCGAGGAGCTGCTGCGGTGGTTGAGCATCGTCCACACCGGAACCCTCAAGGCGGTCATCGCCGACACCGAGCTGGGCGGGGCGCGCCTTCGCGCCGGTGACGTCCTCTTCTGCGGTCTGCCCATGGCCAACCGCGATCCCGAGGTGATCGACGACCCGGACCGGCTGGACGTCACCCGGGGTGGCCTGGGGCACTTGGCTTTCGGTCATGGTGTGCACCACTGCCTGGGGGCGCCGTTGGCCCGGATGGAGATGCGGGTCGCGTTCCCCGCGCTGCTGCGGCGGTTCCCCACCCTGCGGGAGGTCCCGGGCGGGGCGGAGTTCCGGTCGTTCAACGCCGTCTACGGGCTGGCCTCGCTGCCGGTCGACTGGTGAGTCCCCTTTCCGGGTCCGTGGCCGTCCGCGTCCGTCCCCGGACTCGCGCGACGTGACCGGCCGCCGTGCCGGGTGAGCGTCCCCGCCGGTTGGCGCGTTCGACCGGCACCACCGCTGGCGGGGACGTGCTCGCGCGGGGGCGCCCCGACGCTCGGCGTCGCGGGGGACCGTGGCGAATCTGGTCGTGGTGCGTCCGCTCGCGCACCCGGCCCGAGCGCGCCTCGCGTCTTGCACGTGGTCCACGCGGGGAGGGCTGCCGCCGTGCGGGTACGAGGTGTCGGTGGCGAGGTCCCGGGCGGGAGCCACCGGGTCGGCATCCGTGAGGGGGAGGCGGACGGAGTGGTCGCGCGCCGGCGGCGAGGCGTCCTCGCCGCGGGTGAGCGGAGCCCCGCGATCGTCACCCCACCACGTGGTGAGGGGAGTGCGCGGGTAGGAGCCCGGTGCAGGGGGGCTTCGCTCCTCGCCGGCCTTCTCCGTGCGCACGCGGTGATTTTTCGTGTCCGTTCGGATACCTTGAGTAATATGTGATAGACCGCTATCAGTACGGTGGTGGTCGGGGACACGCCCGAACGGAGGCCGCACGTGAGTGAGACAGCGCCCGGACGTATCACCGAATTACCGCTGCACATGCGGAGGCAGGAGTTCGCCCCCGCCCCGGAGGTGCGGGAGATCCGCGAGCGGGACGGGATCGAGCTCGTCCACACCCCTTTCGGGTTCGACGCGTGGATGGTCACCCGGCACCGGGACGTCCGGGAGGTCCTGTCGGACCCCGCTCGGTTCAGCAACACCCGCCAGGTGCTCAGCGGGGCGAGCCGGCGAGGCGTCACCGACGCGGAGATCCAGCGGGTCCTGGAGGGCAACCTGCTGGCCGCGGACCCGCCCGACCACACGCGGTTGCGGCGGATGCTGACCGGGGCGTTCACCGCCCGCCGCATCCGGCTCCTGGAACCCCGGGTCCGGGACATCGTCGCCGATCACCTGGACGCGATGGAGCGTGGTGGTTCGCCGGCGGACCTGGTCAGCGACTTCGCGTTGCCGGTTCCCTCGTTGGTCATCTGCGAGTTGCTGGGTGTGCCCTATGCCGACCGGGACGCGTTCCAGGAGCGCAGCGGTCAGTTGCTGGACGTGTCGAGCACGCCGGAGGAGCGGGTGCGGGTCCAGTTGGAGTCGCGGGAGTACATGCGGGAACTGGTGTTGCGGGCTCGGCGTGAGCCGGGTGAGGACCTGTTGGGCATGTTGGTGCGTGAGCACGGTGAGGACGTGGGTACCGGGGAGCTGGCCGGTATCGCTGATCTGTTGCTCATCGCCGGGCACGAGACGACGTCGAACATGCTGGGGTTGGGGACGTTGGCGTTGTTGCGGCATCCCGAGCAGTTGGCGATCATGCGGGACGATCCGGGGGCGGTGGACGCGGCGGTCGAGGAGCTGCTGCGGTGGTTGAGCATCGTCCACACCGGAACCCTCAAGGCGGTGACCGAGGACACCGAGCTCGCCGGCACCCCGCTCCGCGCCGGCGATGTCGTGCTCTGCGGCCTGCCCACCGCCAACCGGGACCCCGAGGTGATCGATGATCCGGATCGGCTGGATCTCACCCGGGGTGCGCTGGGGCACTTGGCTTTCGGTCATGGTGTGCACCACTGCCTGGGGGCGCCGTTGGCCCGGATGGAGATGCGGGTCGCGTTCCCCGCGCTGCTGCGGCGGTTCCCCACCCTGCGGGAGGTCCCGGGCGGGGCGGAGTTCCGGTCGTTCAACGCCGTCTACGGGCTCGCCAGGTTCCCCGTCACCTGGTGAACCCGTGACCCCCCGGGGCGGGACGACCTCCAAGCCGACCGGGACCGCCGTCGGTCCGCCACGCCCCTGACGGGCGGAACCGGCGACCGGCCCGGGTGACCGTGCTCGCCGAGCGGCACGCCCTGCGACATCCGTCCTGTTGAATGCGCTGATGCGCGAGACACCCCGACGCGCCGACGCTCGGCGCAACAGGGAGAGGATCTCCAGGGCCGCCCTCGCGGCCTTCTCCGAACTGCCGGCCGGCGGGCCCACCGACCTCCGACTGGAGGACGTGGCCGCCAGGGCCGGCGTCGGCGTCGCCACCGTGTACCGGCTCTTCGGCGGGCGCGGGGGACTGGTCCGCGCCGCGTTCCGGGTCCTCCTCGCCGACGAGGTCTGGCCGCTCGCGGCGGTCGCGGCGACCGCCTCCAACCCCGGCCCGGCCCTGAGGGCGGCGATCGTCGAGGCGGTCGAACGACTCGTCGCCCGCCCCGCGCTGGTCCACGCCGCCCGCGACCGAGGGGCCATCGACCTCGACCTGGTCGAGAACCACCTGGGTGACCTGCGCGCGGTGCTGGTGGCGGCGCAGCACGCCGGGGAGGTACGACCGGACGCGGTCCTCCGCGACCTCGCCGCGATCCTGGTGATGACGCTGGCGACCGCGCACGACCAGGACGGCGCCGGAGTGGACCGTGCCCGCTCCCTCGCCCTGCTCCTCGACGGTCTCCGTCCCGGAGGCACCGCGCTACCCACCCCGGAGGGGACACCGCAGGGTGCCGCCGACCCGCCCGCCAGCGCACTCGGAACGGGCCGTCCCGGCCAGGCGGGGTGACCGTCACGGCCCCTGAGCCGCGCTTCCGCCCGCCGGGGTCACGGGCGGACGGGCCCGAGCGGCGGGAGCGGACGGCCGAAGCCGCCCGCCGGGTGCAGGAACACCGGCAACGCCGCGTGCCCGCTCACCAGGAACGTCCCGAGCGGCGGGAGCGCCGCCGCCGGCTGGGCCAGCGCGATGCCGGGAAACCTGTCGAACAACGCGGACACCGCGAGCTCCGCTTCCATCCTGGCCAGCGGAGCACCCACGCAGAAGTGGGCACCGTGCCCGAACGACAGGTGCCCGCGACGGCTGGGGCGGAGCACGTCGAACACGTCGGGACGATCCCCGTGCTGGTCGGGGTCACGGCCCGCTCCGCCGTAGGACACCATGATCGCGTCCCCCTCCGGGATGACGGTGCCCCCCACGTCCAGGTCGGTCACCGCGTACCGCAACAGCACGTGCGGCACCGGTGGTGCCCACCGCAACGCCTCCTCCACCGCATCCGACCACGACGCGACCCCCACCCGCACCAACTCCCGCTGCTCGGGGTGGGTCAACAGCGCCAGCACCAGGTTGTGCACCAGGTTGAGCGTCGTCTCGAACCCGGCGCCGAGCATCAACAACAGGGTGTCGTGCAGCTCCTCGTCACTGAGGGGCTGGTCGCCCTCGGCCGGCGCGCCGTGCAGCAGGGTGCTGGTGAGGTCGTCGGCGGGTTCGCGGCGCTTCTCCTCGACCATCTCCCGCAACAACACGTCGAGCCGCGCGCGGTCCCGCGCGGCGTGCTCGGATGACACCGTCGTCTGGAAGAGGTTGTCCACGCACTCCCGCAACGTGGTCCACCCCGCACGGCGCAGGCCGAAGAGCTGGGCGATCACGGAGATCGGCAGCGGGCTGGCCAGTTCCGCGCGCAGGTCCACCACCTCGGAGGCGGGTTTGGCGGCCAGGCGCACGATCAGGTCCGCCGTGACCTGCTCCACCCGAGGGCGCAGCGCCTGGACCCGACGGGGCAGGAAGGCCGCGCTGACGATCCGCCGCAGCCGCCCGTGCTCGGGGCCGTAGGCGGTGAACATGTTCCGCAGCGACACGAAGTTGGCCAGCGGCCAGTCCCGGGGCACTCGACCTTCCCGCCAGTCCCGCCAGTGCTGGTGCGGGTCCTTGGAGACACGGGGGTCGGCCAACAGGGCACGCACGTGCTCGTGACCGGTCACGGACCAGGCCCGTACCGCACCGGGCAGGACGACCGGGACCGCCGGGCCCCGGCCCCGCAGCTTCTCGATCTCCGCGTACACGTCCCGCCCGGTCGGATCGAGCGTGACAGCGTCGAGGTGCTGACCCATGTGGTCTCCAGAGGACTCTCGGGGGATGACCTGCCCGGCCACACCAGCCGAACAGGTGACACCGAGTGTGATGCCCCGAGAACTCCTTGTGAAGGCTCTGTCAGGGTGTTGGCGGCCAGCGGCGGTCCGATGTGTCCTGCCACCTCCGCCGCGCTTCCGCTTGTCCCCGCACCGGAACCGCCGGCTCGTCGCCCCTCGGCGGTTCGCCGCGCGGGTCCGAGCCTGACCGTTGACGGACGACCAGGCCGGCCTCAGCCCACCCGATCAAGGACGCCGGACGAGTGCACTACAGTCCATCAAGTGATTGATGGAAACAGTGGGCGGGCGGGTGAGGTCGTCCGGGCCGCGTTCCGCGTGGTCGCCGACGTCGGCTTCGAGGGACTCCGGCTGCGCCGCGTCGCCGCCGACGTCGGCCTCGACCAGTCGACCCTGCACCACTACTTCGCGACCAAGGACGCGCTCATCGGAGCCGTCGCCGAGTACACGACCAGCCGGCTGGCCACCACCGCGCCGCCGTGGGACCTCGAACCGCCCGCCGCGCTCATCGCACACCTCGACGCCCTGCTGGCGATGATGCGCACGGAACCGGAACTGCTCACGGTCAGCGCCGAACTCGACCTGCGAGGCCGCCGCGACCCCGAGGTGCGGCGCGAGGTGGAACGGCACGAGGCCGGGTGGCGGCAGGCCCTGTCCGCCCTCCTCACCGACCTGCCCCGCGCCGGTCTTCCCGTGGCGGAGGCCGTCGAACTGGTGATCGCCGCGGTCAAGGGCGTTCGGCTCACCCCCGAACTCGCCCCCGCCGTCCTCGACCCCCTGGCCACGCTGCTCACCGCGCCACCCGCTCCCGAAGGAGGGAACAGGTCATGAACGCACCCCACGTCCTGGTCATCGGCGGTGGCATCGGTGGCCTCTGCCTGGCGCAGGGGCTCCGCGCGGCCGGCGTCCCGGTCACCGTCCACGAACGCGACACCCACCCGGCCGGCCGGTGGGAGGGGTACCGCATCCACATCGACCCGGCGGGAGCGAGATCACTCCGCGCCTGCCTCCCGGACAGGCTGTGGCGGGCCTTCCTCGACCTGGCCGCACCGGGCGGGGACTTCGGTTTCCTCACCGAGCGGCTCACCGAACTCCTCGTCGTCGAGGAGGAGATCTCCCACCCCCGGGCCGACGACCCGGCCGAAGGGCACTACGCCGTCGACCGCCGCGCGCTGCGGCGACTCCTGCTCGCCGGCATCGAGGACGTCGTCCACTTCGGCGCCGAGTTCGAGCGGTACGAGGTCACCGACGACGGCCGCGTCGTCGCCCACTTCGCCGACGGCTCTTCGGCCACCGGAGACCTCCTCGTGGGCGCGGACGGCACCGGCTCCCGGGTGCGTCGGCAGTACCTGCCGCACGGGGAACCGGTGGCCGCCGGAGTCGTCGGGCTCGCCAACAAGCTGGTGCTCACCGACGGCCGGGGGTGGGTGCCCGGCCGGTTCCGGCAGGGGATGAACCTGGTGACCGGGGACGGCCCCTACTCGCTGTTCACCGCCGCCTACCAGCCGCCCCCCGGCGCGGAGCGGGTCCTCGCCGAGGTCACCGGGCGGACGCCGCCACCGATCGACCAGCCCTACCTGCTGACCGCGTTGGTGTCCGCCCCCGACCACCTGCCCCCCGACATCGGGGACTTCGGGCCGGACCGCCTGCGCGAGGTCGCGGCCGGACTCGTCGCCGACTGGCACCCGGTGGTCCGCCGCATGATCGACGAGTCCGAGGACGACAGCCGGGGCGTCAGCGTCTTCCGGGTGGCGCCGCAGCTACCGCCCTGGCCATCCAGCCGGGTGACCCTGCTCGGCGACGCCATCCACGCCGTCCCCGCCACCGGCGGCCTCGGCGGCAACGCCGCGCTGCGGGACGCCCGCCGCCTGACCCAGCTGCTGGCCACGACGAGCGGCGACGGGATCCTCGACTCCGTCCGCACCTACGAACGGGACCTCCGCGAACACGGCTACGCGGCCGTGCGGGACGCGCTCGCGGTGCGGGACCAGATGGTCGCGGGCGGAACCCTGGACACCATCGTCAGCCGCACCTGGATGCGGCTCTGCCGGTACGTCACCCCGCTGCGGCGGCACTCCTTCGGGTCCTCCGATGCCGACGTCAGCCACCCCCGGCCCTGGGAACTCGCCTCGCCGGCGTGAACCCGACGAGGAGGCAGTCGGAGGAGGGCCGTCCACGGTCGGTGGCGGTGATCCACCGCGGGACCCGCCACTGACCGGACCGCTGGTCCGCCCGCTGCCCCGACCCGGGTGTGTACGCACCCGCCTCGGGATTCCCTGTGGAAGGTGGCCGATGGTTGGCGTACCTGGATGGGAGTGCGTCGTCGAACGCTCGTGGCGGGCACCCCGTCCGCTGAGGACGCTAGTCTCGTGGTCATGCGCGGTGCTGGCGACCCACTGAGCATCGGGGAACGAGTGGCCTTCTACCGGCGCCGGCGGGGCCTCGCCCAGGTGGCCCCGGCGGGCATGATGGGCCGATCCGAGGACTGGTTGAGCAAGATCGAGCGTGGGGTCCGAGTGCATGGTCGATGCGCAGTCGGATCGCCGGGTGGATGTTGAGGGTCATGAGTTCCTCGGGAAGCCCAGAGTACCTCCTTGCTCTCACTGCTGGTCCGCAAGCTCCCAGACACCGGGTCGGCAAGGAAGCGGATGGAGAATTCCTGACGAACCTGCCGTCGCTGCTGTAGGAGACTACGTGGTTGGGGTCCGTACAGATTCCGGTAACCGCCCTGGGGACTACGGTGATTCCGGTTTCCTCCTCGACTTCCCTGACGACGGTCTGGGAGATGGTTTCACCGATACCCTGTGTTTCGCCGGGGATGGCGTACAGGTCGTTGTCGGTCCGACGAATAATCAAAAAGTGCCCTGACCAGTTGCGAACTACTGCCGTCACGGCGGGTGCGATGCTGTTCGCCCCGGGGCCGGATTCGTCGTAGTAGTAGTCCCGTCCGGCCCCTTGCGTTCCCTTCGTCCGTGCTCGTTTCTCGTGGGCTGCGCCGACCATGATCTCGGGCGCGAACGTCGTCTCCGAATCCGGGTTAACGGCGGGCAACCTGGGCAGGCAGTGCCGCGCCGGGCAGGCGCCTCGACCGAAGCGGCCGTGCGGTCGAGTGGGGGATGGCGGTTCGAGATCGATCACTCAGTTGGGGCCGACAGCTGAAGTGCCTCGAATATGGGTTGTGCGGCTGGGTCTCCGGGGTAGAGTTCACGTGCCTGCCGCATGGCCTCCTGGGCGAGCATGGCGAACGGCAGTTGAGATCGACGAGTTTCCTGCTTCGCTTCCTCGATCCACGGTAGTGCTGATTCGATATCCCCGGTTCGCAGTGCGGAGATGCCGAGGGTGAATCTGGCTTCGGTCGCGCGCATGGGGCTTTTCTCGGTTCCGTCAGATGCTCGGGACAGGTGAATGACTTCGTGCGCGTGCTCCGTCGCCCTTCGATCATCGCCCACCAGGCGGTAGCAGTCCATCGCGTAGAAGTCCCACTTGGTCGGGTCGATGACGAAATGGTTCTCGGGTCGGCTTGGGTGATCGTGCCGGGTGAGAAGGCGGTACCCCCCGTCCAGGGTTCGATGTACGCGATCCCGCTGCCCCATCCGGGCATGGGCCTTCGCCGATTGCGCGGCAAGCTGCACGACGACCGAAGAATGGGGAGCTGCTGCGGTGCCGGCCTCCGCGTACTGGGCGACGGAGCGTAGGCGTCCCTGCGTGAGCGCGAACCATGCGCTCAACTCGAAGGTCCATCCCACGATCTCGGCGTGTCCGGATTCCTTGCCTATCTGTAGGGCGGCAAGGCGGCTGAGTTCGGCTTGTCTGATGTTGCCGAGATCGTATTCCAGGCAACCAAGGAGCAGGGTGAGCCACCCAGCGTTGACCAGGATGTCCCGATGTTCCCTGAGCGTCGTGGGGCGTTCGAGCAGTTGGGCGCTGTACTCCAACCACTGCATGGTCTCACGGTGCAGTTCACGGGCGCCCCGCCAGGCGTACTCGCAACAGAGCTGCTCGGTGACGAGTTGCATCTGCTCCAGCGTCTTGCTACCGACATCGGTGTTGTGAAGGCGTCGCACGACGTCGCTCAGTCCCCAGGGGCGGCCCGGAGCCGACGGAGCCGTGGGAGGAAGGACCGCACGGCCCGTCGCGCGGGCAGCGGCGGCCAGGGAGCCGTCGGCGCCCAGGATCGTGTCCAGGCGATCGATCATGCCTTCGTCGGGAAGACTTTTGGAGTTCTCGCAACGGCTGACCTGGCTTTGGCTCCAGTGCGCGGCTTTCGCGAGCTCTCCCTGGCTGAGACCAGCACGCCGCCGAAGCCGCGCGAGTTCTCCTGCGAACCGTTCCATGCTGGCACCTCCCGTACCTGGCTATGCGCATCGCATGCGCCGGGTACGCATTCGGTCGACTGTGGTGCTGCTGAGGCCGATTCTAGCTCTTGGAATGGATGACAGGTGCGGGCAGAGGGCACAGCGCAACCACGACCGGATGGACGAAGCTGATGAGGTTATGAGTCCTGGTGCACGTTCGGTAGACGCCACCCGGATAGCTGGTATGGCGGCTGTTCACGACTCGCGCTCATATCGCGATGGGGTGTGGCGGCAGGAAACGCGAAGCACGCGGCGCGGATCAGTCCGCCGCTCGGCGTGACGAGTTGGACGGCAACTTCGAGGTCACAAATCTGATCCTCCCCGGGAACTGAGGACTTTGACGCAATGAGCATTTGCCGTGCAGAAGTGAAAGGTGTTCGCATGGCGAGCGGTGGTGGAGCCCGACTTCGGGCCGGGCATGACGAGGTGTTCCCACACGGTGCGCTGGTGATGCGGGTGGGGCGGGTGATGGAGCCCCGGAGCCGTGAGGAGCGGGCGCGGGGTGCGGCTCGGGTCCCCGAGTTGGACCCCGGCACCGGACACTGTCAGTGGTTGGTGACGGTGATCGACCAGGCGGCGGAGGCGCTGCCCGGCACCAACCTGCGACCAGTGGTCTTCGAGGGGCTGACCGCGGCTCCCCGGAACGACAGCGGGCAGTGCGGCCCGCCGGCGGCGGGACGAGGGCAGCGGTGTCGAGCGTGGCCGACCGGAGAGAGGGACACACCATGATGGTCCCCCAGGTGGTGGCGGCCCCAGCGCAGGGAGCGGGGGCGTTGTTCACGGTGGAGATGCCCGGCACCGGGCCGATGCTGATGGTGGACCTGGGAAGCCTGTGCGTCCAGGTCCGGTTCCACCAGGACGGCCAGGACCGGGAACACCTCGACCGGTTCCTGTCCGAACTCTCCGGGGAAGCGGCTCGGGCGCTGGCCTGGCTGCGTTCCCAGCCTCGGCACACCCACGGTCTGCTCGACGTGGACTCCGCCCGGACCGCGCTGGCCGGCTACCTGCCCGCCACCCCACCCGAGGACCCCCCAGGTGGGGCGCACCACTGGCGGGCACCTGAGCCCACCGACGAGGGGGAGTGCCACCGGTGAGCGAGGACCAGCCGGAGGTGCCCGCGTGGGAACGGGAACTGCGCGCCCTGTTCCTCACCTTCGTGGAGCACCTGCCACCCAAGGACGCGCCTGCCGAGGAGCAGCTGGCCTACCGGGAGCGGTGGGCGGAGTGCTTCGACGAGGTCGCGGACACCCTCGACGAGATCCAACGCACGGCGGCGCTGCTGGCGCGCTCAGCGCGGGACAGCCTCGACATGCTGCGCAGGTTGGCGGGCCAGTATCCCCCGGTGGCAGCCGAGGTCCCCGCCCCCCGGGTTGAGGGGCAGACCGGGACGGCCGGCCGGTTAGCAGCCTGGTGGTCCCGCGCCTGGCGGCGGTCCTCGCCCACGCCGGCCGCGCCCCGGCGGGTGCGGTTGGAGTTCCGGCGGTGCCGGACCTGCCGGAACGGCGGCTGGTGGCCCGACGGGCAGGAGTGGTGCTGGGACTGCACGGCGGCCGGCGAGTGGCGGCGGCTGCGCACCGCGGCCCGGCACGCCGCCGTCGGACGCTACCCGGGCTGAGCGGTGGCGGGACCACCACGTCCGTGCCGCCCCGTCCGCGCCCCCTGGGGAGGGAGCTCGTCCGGTGCGCCGTTCTCCGATTCCTCCCGGGCCGCCTGCGGACCCGCGTCACCCCGACGCGTTCCCGGGAACACGTCGGGGAGTCCACCCGGGCTCCCCGACGCGCGATCACGGCTCAGCGGCTCGACGGGTCACGGGTAGTAGACGTTGGGCTGCGGGACAGGGGCCATGCCGTCCCCGATGAAGAAGCTGGGGTGCGGCGGCTGGTTGTAGGCGGTGTTCTGCCACGCGATCGCCACCCGGTACTGGGTGTCGTGCATCAGCGTCGGAATCCGCAGGTCGGTGAGGTCGGTCGTCGTGTAGATCCGCAGCGCGCGGCTGTCCGACGTCCGCCACACCACCTCCTCCCGCCAGTCCCCGAACAGGTCGCCCGAGAGCGCGGGAGTGGCCTTCGTGCCGTTGTTCGAGGCCACACCGTTCGCCGTCAGCAGCCGGGTGTCCCCGTTCGGCCCGTACTTGTCGATCCTGGTCTGGTCGAGCAGTTCCCGCACCGGGTCGCCGTCCCACCAGATCAGGAAGTTCGTCGACGACGGCTTGCGCCCCACGTTCCGGCCCTGGGTGTCGCGCATGCCGTCCACCCGCGACGACCACATCTCGGCTCCGGGGCTGCCCGCCCAGATGTCACCGGCCACCCCGCGCCCGTTGTCGCCGTTGGCCGGCGTGGTGTAGATCGGCTGCCCGGTGCGGGCGTCCACCAGCCACGAACTGGGCTGGTTGCTGTTCTCGGCGACGCCGAAGACCTCCAGCCCCGGGCGGCTGGGCACGAAGTCGCCGACGTGCAGCGCGTCGCCGTGCCCGTAGCCGGTGTTCCACAACGGGGTGCCGTCGTCGTCGATGACCATCGCGCCGAAGACGATCTCGTCACGACCGTCACCGTCCACGTCGGCGATCGACAGGCTGTGGAAACCCTGCCCCCGGTACTGGCTGCCGGCCGAGTTGCTGTCGAAGGTCCAGCGCCTGGTCAGGCTGCCGTCGCGGAAGTCCCAGGCCACGATGACCGTGCGCGTGTAGTAGCCACGGGACATGATGAGGCTCGGCCGCTGGCCGTCCAGGTAGGCGGTGCCCGCCAGGAAGCGGTCCACCCGGTTGCCGTAGTTGTCGCCCCAGTCGCTGACGTTGCCCCGCGCCGGCAGGTAGTCCACCGTGGACAGCGCGGCTCCGGTCCGACCGTCGAAGACGGTCAGGAACTCCGGCCCGGCGAGGACGTAGCCGCTGGAGTTGCGGTGGTCGGCGTTGGCGTTGCCGATGACGCGTCCAGCACCGTCCACGGTGCCGTCCGCCGTCTTCATCGCGACCTCCGCCCGGCCGTCGCCGTCGAAGTCGTACACCTGGAACTGGGTGTAGTGCGCCCCCGCCCGGATGTTGCGGCCCAGGTCGATCCGCCACAGCCGGGTGCCGTCCAGCCGGTAGGCGTCGACGAACACGTTCCCGGTGTGCCCCGAGTGCGCGTTGTCCTTGGAGTTCGACGGATCCCACTTGACGACGAACTCGTACTGGCCGTCGCCGTCGAGGTCACCGACGCTGGCGTCGTTGGCCGAGTACGTGTAGTCCACGCCGTCCGGAGTCCGACCACCCGAGGGCACCTGGAGCGGGACGTCGAGGTAGTTGCCGCCGCCGAACCGCAGCGACGGTTCCGACGCGCCCTGCTCGGTGCCGTTCACCACGGCCCGGACGGTGTAGCTCGCCGTGGCCGAGGCCCCGCCGTCGAAGTAGTTCGTCGAGTCCGTGATCGGCGACGAGTTCACCCGGGTCGAACCCCGGTACAGGTTGAACGCCACTCCCGCCGGGTCGGTCCCCAGCAGCCGCCAGCTCACCAGGTTGCCGTTCCCCGACCTGGCGCTGATCAGACCCCGGTTCAGGTCCTCCACCTGCCTGGCCTGCCCGGGTGGCTGCGTGCCACCCCCGTCGACCGGGACCAGCTGCCACTGCTGGTTGTGGCCGTCGTGGTCGGAGTACTGGGAGACCCTGGCCCCGTCCTCGGTGGACCACTCCCACACCTCGAGCGCCTTGCCGCTGAGCCGGTTGATCAACCGCACGTGGCCACCGGCCGAGTCGGCGGCGCGGAACTGCTGGTTGTGCCCGTTGAGGTCGGCCCACTGCACGACGCGGGCTCCATCGGCGACGTCGAACTCGTAGAGGTCGAGGACCTTGCCGCTGTGCCGGGCCTGGATCCGGTACCACCCGTCACCCGAGGGCAGGAACCGGAACTGCTGGTTCGTTCCCGAGTTCCGGGTCCACTGCACGGCGTTCACGCCGTCCCCGGTGCCCCGTGCCTCGATGTCCAGTGCCTTCCCGCTGTGCCGGTTCACCAGCTGGTAGTAGGCGTTGGGGTCGACGGTCGCGGCGTTGGCGGCCGCCGGAACCCCGAGAGTGGCGAACACGGTGGCGATGACCGCGGTGACCGCCGTTCTCCATCTTCGCGTTGGGCGCGCTCCCGATATTCTTCCGCTGTTCGACATCGTCATTCCCTTCAGGGCCTGACCACGGCCCGGTCGCACGTCGACGTGCCTGGTGTCCCGCCGGGAGGAAGAAGGAGAAGGCCACTCGTCCGTTCGGGGCCGGCGATGTCACGGCAGCCCGGGCGGTGAGCGTGTCGCCACGGCGGAAATTCCGCGGAATACCAGGCGGGGTGGCGCCCGCCGTCTCTCGTGTCGGCGCGGGATGGCTGGTCAGGACGCTTGTCGTCGAGCGGTGGCCTCACGGTGGCCACCGGTGCCGGCTGGCTGGGCGGGAATGTTACCCAGACTTCATCGGGGAGCCAAGAAAGCCGGAACAACGGTGTTCGTCGAGGAGAGCGGGGGCGAAGTGGCCCCGGGCGGTGCCTCCTCGTCGAGGAATTCGCCCCGAATGCTCCGGACGGAGTACCGGCGATCGTCGAAATCGGGATCCGGCGGTGGGGCGGCGGTGGTTTCTCGTGACTATCGGTCGGCTTTCGCCCGAGTTCTCGGGAATTGTCGCCGGCGGCGGCCCGGAACCGGTCGGTGGGGCTGGCCCGATGCGGCCACCGTCGACGACCAGCCACCCACCCCGACGGGGGGAAGCCTTGCTGAGCTTCCCGTCGGTCCTCGGCGCGGCGGAGCGTTCCCCCGCGCCCCGCGAGGTCCGCTCCACTCCCGAACGGGTACCCGGCCCCGCCGCGCCGGGCGGCGGGGCCGGGGTCGCGTCAGCCGTTCAGGGCGGCGCCCAGCGGCGGCTGCTCGGTCAGGACGGTCGGGACGTTCCCCACCGGAGCCCACTCCTCGCCGCAGAACTCGAGGTTGATCGCGTTGACCACCCCGAGGTGGAACAGCGCGACGCTCTCGTCCCCGGCCCAGGCGTTACCGGAGACGGTGACGTGCCGCTCGCCGTCCAGCGTCCCGAACGAGTAGGTCAGGAAACCGGGGATGCCGCCGGTGTGCCCGACGAGCGGGACCCCGCACACCGTGTTCAACGTCTGGAGCCCGAGCCCGTACTGGGGGAACAGCGTCGGATCGGTGGTGGGGACGCCGTCCGTCATCAGCGCCAGCGACTCCGGCGACACCAGCTCCCCGCCGAACAGCGCCCGGTAGAAGCGGTTGACGTCGGCCGTGTCCGACACCAGGGCGTAGGCGGCCCAGGCGAAGGACGGGTTCAGCTCGGTGAGCTCCCGCCACTCACCAGCCGGGTCCCCGGCCAGCCGGTAGTACCCGAGGGAGTGGGGGCCGGGGAGTTCCCGCTCGGTGAGCGGGAAGGAGCTGTTGGCCATCCCCGCCGGTTCGAACACCCGCTCCCGCAGCAGGACCTCCAGCGGCTCCCCGGTCACCGACTCCACGACGAGGCCGAGCAGCACGTAGTTGATGTTGGCGTAGGAGAACTCCCCTCCCGGTTCCCCGACCGGGTCCTGGGCGCCGGAGAACCGGACGAGGTCCCACGGCGTGTAGGTGCGCCGCGAGTACTCGGCGACGTCGTCGAACTCGGCGTCCTCCAGGTAGTCGGTGAGCCCGCTGGTGTGGTTCAACAACTGCTCGACGGTGACCCGGTCGGCGGTCGGCACGGAACCCGGCAGGTGCTCGGCGAGGGGGTCGGCCAGGGCGAGCCGGTCCTCCTCGACGAGCTGGAGGACCAGCGTCGCCACCAGGCTCTTCGTCACGCTCGCCGCCCGGAACACCCCGTCCGGCGGTGTCGGGACCCCGGTGCCGAGGTCGGCCACCCCTGTGGTCAGGACCTCCTCGTCCGCGCCGTCCCGGACGCGGAGCTGGATGCCCGGGTACCCGGCTGCCTCCACGGGTAAGCGGAGCGCGTCGAGCATCGCGCTCCGGTCGGAGTCCCCGTTCGTGTCCGGCGGCGCGGCGGAGCCGGCGCCGGGGTCGGCGAGCGCCGGGGGCGCCCCAACGCGAGCAGCGCTGCCAGCGCGCCGCACACCAGCGCTCGCGGTGTTCTCTGGTGCTTCATCAGGATGTGGTCCTCCCTGGACTCGGGTTCGGCCGTGCCTAACCTCGGCGGGAAGCACGCTAGGTGCGCGACCAGGACCCCGGCATCGGTCGACCGGGCGGAGACGATCACCCGAAGGTTGGAAGCGCGGCCCTGCCCGGATCCTCCTTCCGGCCGCCCAGCCCCTGGGCGCCCCGGCACACCGCCGACCCGGTCGGACCCCTCGGCGGCTCCCACCGCGAGGTCCGACCCGCACGGGCCGGCGGCGCCCGAACCGGTTCAGTCCGCCACGACCACCGACAGCTCCGCCCCGGTCGCCGACAGCAGGACGCCCTGCTCGTGCGGCTCCCAGGTGCCTCCGCGCACCGCCGTCACCGCCGCGACACCCACCACCAGCACCCGCCAGCCCGCCGCGGCCCCGGCCACCACGCGAACGGTGAGCGTCGCCCCCGTGCGGGTGGTCTCGAACTCGACCCCGGTCTCCCCGGCCAGCGTCGGAACGGCAGTCCTCGTCCTGGTCAGTTCCGGTGACCAGCCCACCCGCAGCGTCAACCCCCGCGTGTAGTCGTAGTCGGGGCGGTCCGACCGCCCACCGAGCGGGACCACGGCACCCGGGCGGACCAGGACCGGCAGCCCCAGGAAACCGTGCCGCTCCCGGCGCCAACCGGGGCCCTCCATCGGCTCCCCGGTGACCAGGTGGGTCCACCGGCCCGAGGGCACGTAGTACTCCACCTCGCCGTCCGCGCTGAGCACGGGCGCGACCAGCAGGTCATCACCCAACAGGTACTGCCTGTCGAGGTAGTCGCAGGCGGGGTCGTCGGGGAAACCGAACCCCATCGACCGCATCACCGGCCACCCGTGGTCGGCGGCCTGCCCCGCCGCACCGTAGAGGTAGGGCATCAGCCGGCACTTCAGCTCCGTGAAGAACCTCGCGACCTCGACGGACTCCTCGTCGAACTCCCACGGCACCCGGTAGGACCTGCTGCCGTGGAGCCGGCTGTGGGAGGACAACAACCCGAAGGCCAACCACCGTTTGAACACCCCCGGGTCGGGGGTGCCCTCGAACCCGCCGATGTCGTGGCTCCAGAACCCGAAACCCGACAGGCCCAACGACAACCCGCCCCGCAGGCTCTCCGCCATCGACTCGAACGTCGACTCCGAGTCCCCGCCCCAGTGCACGGGAAACCGTTGCCCGCCCGCCGTCGCCGACCGGCCGAACACCACCGCCTCCCCGTCGCCCCGCTGCTCGCGCAACACCTCGAACACCGTCTGGTTGAACAGGTGGGTGTAGTAGTTGTGCATCCGCACCGGGTCCGAACCGTCGTGGAACACGACGTCGGTCGGGATGCGTTCCCCGAAGTCGGTCTTGAAGCAGTCCACGCCCATCGCGAGCAGGCCACGCAGCTTGTCCGAGTACCAGGCCCGGGCGGCGGGGTTGGTGAAGTCCACGATCGCCAGCCCGGGCTGCCACAGGTCCCACTGCCACACGTCGCCGTTCGGCCGCCGCAGCAGGTACCCCTCCCGCAGCCCCTCCTCGAACAGCGGGGACTTCTGCCCGATGTAGGGGTTGATCCAGACGCTGACCCGCAGGCCCCGGTCGTGCAGCCGCCGCAGCATCCCCGGCGGGTCGGGGAAGACCGCCGGGTCCCACTCGAAGTCACACCACTGGTACTCCCGCATCCAGAAGCAGTCGAAGTGGAACACGCTCAGGGGAATCGACCGGTCGCGCATCCCCTCGATGAACCCGGTCACCGTCTCCTCGTCGTAGGAGGTGGTGAACGAGGTGGACAACCAGAGCCCGAACGACCACGCCGGCGGCAGCGCCGGCCGCCCCAACAACGCCGTGTACCGGGACAGGATCTCCTTCGGCGTCGGCCCGTAGATGACCAGGTACTCCAGGGTCTGGCCCTCAGTGCTGAACTGGACGCGGCCCGTGTGCTCGGAGGCCACCTCGAACGAGGTCTGCCCCGGTTCGTTGACGAAGACGCCGTAGCCCCGGTTGGTGAGGTAGAAGGGCACGTTCTTGTAGGACTGCTCGCTGCCGGTCCCGGCGTCGGCCTGCCAGATGTCCACGACCTGGCCGTTGCGCACCAGCGGCGTGAAACGTTCCCCGAGGCCGTAGACGAGCTCGCCGACCCCGAGCGAGAGCTGGGCCACCGAGTAGTGCCGGTCCTCCTCGGTGACCGCGATCCCCGTGCCCTTCCGGCCCGTCCGCGTCAGCACCCGGCCCTCGGCGAGGAAGTCCAGACTCCACTCGGCCGAGGTGTCCAACCGCAGCGACAGCCGCCCACTGGTCAGCTCGACCACCGGCCCGACCCGCTCCACCTTCGCGGTGGTGTCCGGCTCCACCGCCAGGGAGAACTCCGGGGACCGCGGCCGCCCACCGGCGAAATGGGTGGTGCGGACCGCGATCACGTCCGGCGCCGGCGTCCACCAGTGCGTGGTCAACACCGGGCCGTACAACGTGTCCCCCCGATGTCTCACCGCCCGGGTGGCGGCGTGCACGGTCACCGTCTCCCCGGTGGTGACCACGTCCCGTGCCTCGGTGGCGTAGGACGCGCGCACACCGTCGCGCATCAGCCAGACACCGTTGGTGAACTTCATCCGCTTCCTCTTCCCACTGGAAGGTGCCCGGCCGGGAAGCCGAGCGTTCTGACGTCGACGAACGCGCTGGAACGGGCGGATCGGTGATGCTGGTCAGCCCCGGGCGGACCGCTCCCGGTGACCGGCGATGGCACGCCGGTACCAGTGGTAGCTGTCCTTGGGCGTGCGGGTCTGGGTGTCGTAGTCGACGTGGACCAGGCCGAACCGGCGGTCGTAGCCGTAGGCCCACTCGAAGTTGTCCAGCAGGGACCACGCGTAGTAGCCCCGGACGTCGACCCCGAGGTCCACCGCCCGCGCCACCGCCCCCAGGTGTTCCCGCAGGTAGTCCACCCGGCCCTCGTCGTGCACCACCCCGTCGGGACCGACCTGGTCGGCCTCGGCGCTCCCGTTCTCGGTGATGTACAGCGGCGGCAGCCCCGGATAGCGCTCCACCAGCCCGGTGAGCAGGTCGGTGAGGGTGGAGGGCACCACCGGCCACCCCATCTCGGTGGTCCGCGCACCCGGCCACCCGGCCGCGACCGCCCCCACGTCCCACGCCGTCCGCCGGGCCGGATCGGCCTCGACCCGAGGCGCGGGCGCCACCCGGCTGGGGGCGTAGTAGTTGACGCCGAGGAAGTCCAGCGGCGCGGCGATCACGGCGAGGTCCCCGTCCCGCCGGTAGGACCCGTCCGCCAGCGGCCCCCAGGTCTCCCGCTCCCACTCCGGGTACCGGGCACCGAGGATCGGATCGGTGAACGCGAGGTTCCGCAGCGTCTCCGCGCGCCGAGCCGCGGCGATCTCCTCCTCGCCGTCACCGACGGCGGTGATCCGCTCGGGGTTCAGCGTGATGCCGACCTCCCCGGCGCCGGCGTCCCGCAGGCACGACACGGCCAGCCCGTGGGCCAACAACAGGTGGTGGGCGGCGGCCAGCGCCGGCGTGCCCTCCCGCGCACCGGGCGCGTGCCGGCCCTCGGCGTGCCCGATGAAGGCGGAGCAGAACGGCTCGTTCAGGGTGATCCAGCGGGCCACCCGGTCACCGAGCCGGCCCACCACCAGGGACGCGTAGTCAGCGAAGCGGTGCGCCGTGTCCCGCGCACGCCACCCCCCGGCGTCCTCCAACGCCTGGGGCAGGTCCCAGTGGTACAGGGTGAGCGCCGGCGCCACCCCGGCCGCGAGCAGCTCGTCCACCAGGCGGTCGTAGAAGTCGAGGCCGGCCGCGTTCGCCGGCCCCCGGCCCTCCGGCTGCACGCGGGGCCACGCCGTGGAGAACCGGTAGGAGTCCACCCCGAGGTCCCGCAGCAGGGCCACGTCCTCCCGGTAGCGGTGGTAGTGGTCGCAGGCCACGTCCCCGGTCTCACCCCGGGCCACCCGACCCGGGGTGTGGGAGAAGGTGTCCCAGATGGAGGGTCCGCGACCTCCCTCCCGCACCGCCCCCTCGATCTGGTAGCTCGCGGTGGCCACACCGAAGACGAAATCCGGCGGCAGGACGGGCAGGTCGGACAAGGGTCGCTCCTCTTCTCGTGGATGTGAACGGTGCCTCGCCAGCCGCCCGTGGGGACGGCGCGGCCGACGAGGTCCGCCGCGCGCGCCGTGCCGGGGAGCCCGTCGACGGGACACCCGGCGGCCGCGCGGCTGCCCTCACCCCGCCTCGCGGGGCGGGGCGACACTCGGGCCTGGCAGCAGGTCCGGCGGGATGAGGACCCGCGTCCCGCTCGTCGGGTCATCGACGGCGGCGATCGCCAGGGCTGTGGCGTGCTCGGCCATCCGTTCGACGGGCAGCTCGACGCGGCGGAACGCGACGTGCTCCGGGTCGTCGGGCAACGTGCCGATCAACACCACGGACACGTCCGAGGGAACGCGCATCCCCTGTTCCGCCAACGCGTCGACCACCACCCGCGCCGCCGCCGCGTCCTGCACGGCCAACGCCGTCGGCGCGTCGGGCATCGCGAACAGCGCCGCCAACCGCCGCCGCAGCTCCAGCCGGTCCGAGGTCGAGTGCAGGATCTCCACGCTCCCCGCGAGCTGCCCGGCCGCGCGGCGCGCCCCGGCGAGCCCGTGCGCGGCGTAGCTGCGCCTGGCCTGGATCTCCTGTTCGGTGACGGCGAGGTAGGCGAGCCGGTGGTGTCCGGCCGAGGCGAGGTCCCCCAGGGCGAGGACGGCGGCCTGCTCGAAGTCCAGGTCGGTCCACGGGGTGCCGAGAGTGGTGGTGGGCCGCCCCACCACCGCGATCGGGAAGTTCGCCTCCCGCATCGCCTCGATCCGGGGGTCGTCGAGGTCGACCGCCATCAGGATCCCGGCGTCCGCCAACCGCCCCCTGGCGATCCGCCGCAGCCCGGGAACACCCTCCTGCGCGGTCATGAGCAGCAGGTCGTGGCCCTGGCGGACGGCGGCGACGCTCAGGTCGTGGATGAAGCGCCCGTCGACGGCCCGGTAGGACCGGGTGGTCTGGGGGAGGGCCAGGGCCAGGACCCTGGTCCGCGCCGCGCGGAGCGCCCTGGCACTGGCATGGGGGTGGTACCCGAGTTCGTCGATCGCCTGGCGCACGACCTCCCGAGTGCCGGCGGAGATCTTGCGGGCACCGCTGAGCACGTAGGACACGGTGCTCGTGGACACTCCGGCCCTCTCGGCGACGTCCTTGATCGTGACCATTCCGCTCCTTTGCGGTCCGGTTTGAGGCGACTGGGGTCGAAACGATTCACCTGGTGTCGTTGATCGGAAAGTAGAAGCTTCGACCAACCGGTGTCAATGCTCCGAACGGGCAGCCCCACCAGGAACGGGCCACCGGGGGAGGGCCGGCGCCCACGCGGGCGGGGCCGGACTTCGCCGCTCGGGGAACGGATCACCGGGACGTCCGGACCGCCTTCCGCGTCTCCCGGAACCCCGGGCGCCGGGTCCCGCCCCCTCCGCCCCGAAACTGAACACGGTGGCGCCCACTCCGGACGCTGAACCCACCGCGACACCACCACCGGAACCGCGTGCCGCCCCGCCTCCCCGACCAGTGGCGTCGAAGACCACCGCCCGGGCTCCGAGGGCGCTCGCGGCCTCGGTGAGCACGTCGGTACGGCGTCCGCCGCCCCGGGGCCCCGACTCCGTGCGGCACCTGGGAACACCCGACCACCGGTCGCCGGTAATCTCCTCCGCCGCCCCACCTCGTCACACCCGGAGCGGGAATGCGCCCGGGGCCGCACGGGTTGGGCAGCGGTAGTGCGGCGCGGTGACACGTCGTGCCGACGAACGAGAGAGAGGACCCGAACGTGACCGAGGCGGCTACCGAGATCCGCGACCTGGCGGCCGAGGACGAGGACGACTTCCTCGCCGGCGCCGTCGCCTGCTCCACCGAGCCGGGCGAGTGCGAGGCGTGCCAGTGAGGTCGCCCCGCTGACGCCGTCCTCCCGGGACGGCCCGGCCGCCGGTATCTCCGTGTCCCCTGGCACGTCAGCCGGCGGCCGGCGCGGCGGGCCCGAGCACCGGCACCCGCCCCCCCGAGGTGGCGCCGGTCCGCCGCCGGCCCACCGCACCGCCATCCCGGGAACGGGTGAACGGGAGTCCCAAGATCCACACCTCCGGCCCCGATCCCACATCGTGAGGAGGCGGGTACCCCACCCCGTTGCCCTCCCCACCGCCCGCTGCCTACCGTTGACGCGGACGCCCACCCGCCGACGAGCGCCGGCGGCGGCGCCACCCCCTCGCAGGCCAGGGGAGGACCGATGCCCCCGACGACCGAGCCTCCGCGCCCCGCCGCCTCCCGGCCGGGCGCCGGAACCCCGTCGGGCGCCGGCACGGTCCACCACCGGGGCACCGCGTCGCCCCCGGGCGGGGAACCCGACGCCGTGCCGCCTCCAACGCCCACGGCCGCCCCTCGGCCCCAGGACACGCGTCCCCCGCCCCGGTGGGGCACCTCCGCGTCGCCCCGCCCGGCCGCACCACCACCCCACCCCCGCGAGCGGACCAGCCGGAGGTCACCGACATGGACATCCCGCGCAGGAAGGCGAGCGACGACGTCCCCCGGCCGGGCGCGGGCGACGAGCCGAGCACCCCGGCGGCCGAGGCGGACGACGCGCCCATCGGGGCGAACCCCCGCTGCCCCGGGCTCGACGGCACCGTCCTCCCCAGCCTCGGTGAGGACTGCGAGCGGAACCCACGCGGCTACGTCTGGGACTGAACCCGCCGCGCGGCGGTGAGAACGACGCCCCGGCGGACTCGACCGACCCGAGCGGGTCGGGAGCCCCGGCCCGGGGCACCCGGCACCACCGTCAGGACCGGGCGGACCCCGAGGCGACGGCGTGGTGGAGGACCACCAGCGTGGGATCGTCGACCCGGTACCCCACACCCCGCACCGTGGTGATCAACGGGCAGTCCACGCCCAGCTTGCTCCGGATCCGCCGCACGTAGACGTCGATGGTCCGTTCCGAACTCCGACCCGGCGCCCCCCACACCCGCGTCACCAGGTCGGAGCGCTGGTGTACCACCCCGGGGTTCTCGCACAGGAACACCAGCAGGTCGAACTCCATTCGCGTCAACGGCACGTCCACGCCAGCGCGGGTCACCCGGCGCGCCGGTAGGACGATGTGCAGCGGACCGGACGTCCGAGGCCCGACGTCACCCCGCCCCGCGTCCTCGCGCGACGCCGGGCACCGGCGGGAGACGGTCACCCCGTCGACCGTGAGCGAGGCCGCCGAGAGGTCGACGGCCCGGCGTACCGCCCGCACCAGGCGGCCCGTGACCGACGCCGCCTCCTCCACGTCCGTGCGGACGGTGATGGTCACCGTCATCTCGGCGTGAGCACTCGGCTGGCCCTGGTGGACCGGCGCCGAGGAGACCTGACAGGGCACCGCCCGCAACTCGGGGCTGGGGGAATCGGACGTGGACTGCCAACGCGACGACATGGTGGTGGTTCCTCACGGGAAGCGGGCCGGAGCGACCCGGGATGGGCGGTCAGAGCTCGAGGAACAGGGAGCTACGACACGCCTGGGTGTTGACGCGGGCGAAGTCGATGTGCCGCCGTCGAGTCAGCACCGTGGGAACCACGGGTGAATTGCAGCAGGGCGGTCACACGGTGTCAACGCTTCCCATGTCCTGGACGACTTGGCGCCGGTTCGCGAGGCCCGCACCGGAACTCAGAGAACCACGGACCACACCCCGGAGCAGGCGGACAGGGTGGCGCAGGAACTCCTCCTAGGAGCGATGAGGACGCCGCGCCCAGCGGAGGGGATGTACCTACCGCCGGTTGGAATTCCTCGTAGGAGCGATGAGGACCCCCGGCGCGGTGGAGAGGATCAGCGGGTTCGCGTTGGAACTCCTCGTAGGAGCGATGAGGACGGGACGTCACCGCGTCCGTCCACTCGGACATCCAGAGTTGGAACTCCTCGTAGGAGCGATGAGGACCGGCGAAGGAGGCGAAGAGCTCCTGGAGTTGGCGCAGGGTTGGAACTCCTCGTAGGAGCGATGAGGACCGGATCGGCCATGACGTCCCGGTCCCCCCGGGACATGTTGGAACTCCTCGTAGGAGCGATGAGGACGACGACCTCCTGGCGGCGGCGCGCGGCGAGCGACTCGTTGGAACTCCTCGTAGGAGCGATGAGGACCCGAGAGTAAAGTCGCAGGTCAGGATACATCTGAAGGGCGTCGCTCGCGTCCGTTCCGCAGCGAACCCGAGGTTTGGCGTCAGACCCGGGGGGTTCGCTGAAATCCGGCCGCACCCGTGGTGGCTCCTGTCTCCCACTTCCGTCGTTCCCGGGGGCGTCGTTCCGGTATACCGCACGCCGCCGGTGCGCTCCGTCGCGGGACCGCACGACGACCGGGTGGGGGGAGGACGACCAGCGCCGCCGCCCTCCCCTCCGCTCATCGTGGCTCACCGGTGACGCCGCCCACGGCCCTCGTACCGCGCCGCAACGGGTTCTCGTCCTGGCCGACACGGACGCGCCCTCCGGGCAGCCCGACCCCTCCCTGTGGCGACTCGAGGCCCGTCCTGCCGCACCGGCGACGCGCACCGCTCCGGACTCAGCAGGCGACGGACGGGCCGAGCCAGTAGTAGAAGGTGTTCACGTAGGCGAGTGACCTCCGCTCACCCGGGCCGATCTGCCGGCAGCTCGCCGGCGGGTAGCCGGTCGCCTTGCGCCACACCGTCGTGGTGCCGCAGTTGTAGTAGGTGAGGTCGCGCATCACGGTGGTCCCCAGCCGGGTGTCCGTGAAGTTGTCGCCACACCGCATCTGGGTCGGGGCGACGGCGGTGGCCGTGTTCTCGGCGGGACTGGCGGCGGCCGCCACCGTCGTACCGCCGAGCAGTGCGGCCACCACGGCGGCCGCCAGCGTGACACGAGTACGCATCTGTTCCTCCTCCTGACCTGACGAACGCGGCTCCCGGTACCGGGAGCGGTCCGACGCACGTCGGACAGGGACAGTGGAACGGCACCAGCACGCCCGGGTCCGGCGCCTGCTCGGACATCGCCGGAACGGAGCAGCGGTTCCCCGTCGCGGGTCTTTTTCCAGGTAGGAGCCCGCATCGTGAACGCCGGACGGGATGGGGTGGCGGCGGCACCCGAGCGGCGGCGCTCTACGGGAACGACAAGGGCGCGAGCAGGCACGACGGGGTAGCCGCCGAGGACGCCCCCGGACCGGGGACTCCTCGGCCCGCGTGCCTACCGGTCGTCGTCGGCGTCCGACGTGGGCGGCGGACCGACGTACACGCCGGCGGGCCGGAACCGGACCCCGGGTTCCCGGTACTCCTCCAACGCGTGCGCGACCCACCCCGCGATCCGCGCGACCGCGAACACCGCCTCGCCCGCGTCGGCCCGCATCCGGTACCCGTGCTGCATCGCCGCCAATGCCAGGTCGATGTTGGGGAACCCGCCGGGCCGGTCCCGCAGCCGGTCGGCGATGGTGTCCACCACGTCCACGGCCTGCGCGAGGCGGGGCGAGCCCTCCGCCGACTGCCGGAGCCGACCCAGCAGGGCCTCCGCGCGGGGATCCCGCGCGGTGTAGACGCGGTGCCCGAACCCGGGCAGGGCCGACTCCACCCGCAGCCGGTCGGCGAGCGCGCCGAGGGTGTCGTCGAGGGCCTCCCGGAGGAACCGGTACGCGATCCCGCTGGCCGCGCCGTGCGCGGTTCCCTCGACGGCACCCAGCCCGGCGGAGACGACCGAGTACAGGGGGCCCCGGGTGCTGGCGGCCAGGCGGGCGGCGAGCGTCGACGCGGCGAGGTCGTGGTCCGCCAGCAGGACGAGCGCGGCGCGCAGGTGGTCGACCGCCTCCTCGGTGGGTTCCTCGGCCGTGAGCCGAGGCCAGAGCTGGTCGGCCAGCGCGGCCGAGCTGGGCCCGCTCGCCCCGGGCACCAGGGGCAGGGCACGCACCAGCACGCCGACCAGGGTCTCGGTCCGGTTGGTCACCGAGCCCTCGTCGAGGTCGAAGCGGAGGGGGTCGGAGATGGCGACGGTCGTCAACAGCACCCGGATCCGGTCCGTCAGCCGCGCGGCGGGCGGGAGCGCGCGGTCGGCCCGTCTGGCGGCGCGCACCAGCTCGTCGGGGGCGGCGAAGGGGCGGTGGTCGGTCAGGTTCCCCGTCCACAACAGCCTGGCGGCCTGTTCGGCCGAACACGAGGACGCGAGGTCGACGGCGTCCCTGCCTCGGTAGCGCAGCCGGTCGTCGGCGAGCAGGGTGATCTCGGTGCGGATGCGTTCCAGGACGCCGGTGGACGTGCGCCGTTCGCGGCCCGCGCTGGCGAGGGCCTCCACCTCGGCGACGCTGAACCTGCTGCCCCGGCGTCCCGGCTCCCGGTGGCTCGTGAGCAGCCCCCGGCTCACGTAGGCGTACACGGTCTCCTGCCGGACGCCGAGCCGGTCCGCCACCTGCGCGGTGGTCAGGTGATGTCGCACACCCTCCTGACCTGCTTCGTTCGCGTCGTGCCCGGTCCGTCCGGTCATCCGGGAGCTCCTGTCGTCAACATTGACTGGATCAACGTTGACGGTATCGCGACGTCTGCTGACAGTGGCGGGCACACAAGGAGGTGCGCGATGTCCGGAACAACGACCAACTCGCCGCGGGACACCATCAGGGCCAGCGAGGTGCCGCCCGGCCTGCGCGGGGTCGTCGTCACGTCGACCACGCTCGGGGACGTCCGAGGAGAGGAGGGCTTCTACCACTACCGCGAGTACTCGGCCGTCGACCTGGCCGAGACCAGGAGCCTGGAGGACGTGTGGTTCCTGTTCGTGGAGGGGAGGTTGCCCGACGCCGAGGAGCGAGCGGCGTTCGTCGAGGAGGTGGCGCCGCTACGGCGTCTCCCGGCGGAACTGCTCGCCGTGCTGCCCGCGATCGCCGGGTCCAGCCGGGGTGATCTGCTCGCCGGGCTGCGGGCCGCCCTGTCCCTCGCGGGAGCGGTCCGGGGGGTGCGGCCGCTGTGGGATTCCAGCGGGGAGCAGCGGCGGGCTGACGCGCTCTGGGTGGCTGCCGTGACGCCGACCATCCTGGCCGCGCTGTACCGCCTCGGGGTGGGGCTCGAACCGCTGGAGCCGCGCCAGGGCCTCTCCGCCGCGGCGAACTGGCTGTACCAGGTGACAGGGGAGGAGCCGGCGGAGCACGAGGTCGCGGCGATCAACCGCTACCTGGTGTCCACGGTCGACCACGGTTTCAACGCGTCGACCTTCACCGGCAGGGTGGTGGCCTCCACGGGCGCCGATCTGGTGGCGGCCGTGGTCGCGGCCGTCGGGGCCTTCTCCGGCCCGTTGCACGGTGGCGCGCCGGACCGCGCCCTGGACGCCCTCGACGAGATCGGCTCACCGGACCGGATCGACGGCTGGGTTCGGGGCCGTGTCCAGGCCGGCGACCGGATCATGGGCTTCGGGCACCCCGTCTACCGGACGGCCGATCCCCGGGCGGTGATGCTGCGGCGGACCGCGCTGGAACTGGGCGGTGACCTCGCGGACTTCGCGGTGCGGGTGGAGGCCCGGGTCGTGGAGCTCCTCGCGGAGCTGAAGCCGGAGCGCCGGCTCCACGCGAACGTCGAGTTCTACGCGGGCGTTGTCATGGAGCTGTGCGGCCTGCCCCGGGCGATGTTCACCCCGACGTTCGCGACGAGCCGGGTCATCGGCTGGTGCGCGAACCTGTTGGAGCAGGCCGGGGAGTCCAGCATCATCCGGCCGGCCGCGAGGTACGTCGGTCCGCCCGCGCCCGTGCCGGTGCCGGCCTGACGGGTGGGGGCCGGTGGGTGTCCGGCGCCTCGGGCACCCACCAGGCCGCCGCCGGCGACCCACGCGGCGCGCCGAGGGGAGGGGGGTGATCAGCGGGACGGATGTGGGTGCTAGAGTTCATCCCCGGAACGGCGAGACGGGACGAGCGGACGTCAGGACTTGACACCGCGAATCCGGACCGGCTAGAGTCGTTGCTCCCTCCCAGTGAAGATCAGCGGCGAAAGCCGGGATCTCGCTTGTGCGTGTTGGCGAACCAGTCCCTTCGTGGCGGGTTCGACGTGCGCCCGGGGTGGGGTTGACACCTGAAGAACGGTCGGTGCGTCACGGCGCGCGGGCCGTGGGACGAGGTCGGTCGGAGAGTCGGACCCCCGACAGGGGTGAGGATCTCCGCCTGGTAGCGTTCCCGGGCGTTGAAAACAGCAACACCACTGAGCAGCTCGGACCTGACACGGATCTGGCGAGGCCAAGACGCGGCCCCCGAACGCGACAGGGAAAAGCAGCCCAGTACGCTCCACTACGCTCCACATTGACAACAACAAAGCCAGGAGTTCACCGCCAACCGGTCGAAAGCGCCGAGTTGACGGAACGAACGAAGATCGGTTACGTTGACCCGGAACCGGAAAACACCGCACACACGGTGCTGCCCGGAACCACACTTTGACAACACAGTTCCACGATATTCGGAAACGGTCGTGACCAGGCCAAACCCGGTGAACACCGGATTTGACACCAGGAAACACCGACCGATACGGTGGAACGGCCAGACCGGAAAGAAACACCGGTCCACCGGAAACGGTGCACGGTTCACCACGGTGACACCGACACCCCCCGGGAAACACCGGAAACACGGTCTGGTAGCGTTGACAACACAACACGACGGAAACAGCGACGGCCTTCCCGGAAGGGTGGTCAACGGTGATTCCGGTTCCGCTGAGAAAACGGCGGTTTCCACGGAAACCCCGGATTTGACCCGGTGGAAACGGAAATGCTAAGCTGGTTCCAGCGAAAAACGGGAACTCCCTGAAACACCGGATGGGACATCACGGGAACGTGGTGGTGGGGGTTACCGGACACAAGCTTCAGATACGAGAAGAGTGCGTCCCAGGACGACGGGCCCACGATGTGGGTGTGGGGTTCTGGTGTGGCGTGTGTTCTTTGAGAACTCAACAGTGTACCGATATAATAGCCAGTAGAGCTAAATATGAACCCTCGTTAGAGGAGTTCCTTTGAGTGACGGTGGCATTCCCTGCCCTCCGGGGTGGGTGTGAGTGTCATGCGTCGAATGTAACAGAATCAAACCTTTATGGAGAGTTTGATCCTGGCTCAGGACGAACGCTGGCGGCGTGCTTAACACATGCAAGTCGAGCGGTAAGGCCCTTCGGGGTACACGAGCGGCGAACGGGTGAGTAACACGTGGGCAACCTGCCCTGCACTCTGGGATAACCTCGGGAAACCGGGGCTAATACCGGATACGACCTTCCCCCGCATGGGGGTGGGTGGAAAGTTCCGGCGGTGCAGGATGGGCCCGCGGCCTATCAGCTTGTTGGTGGGGTAATGGCCTACCAAGGCGACGACGGGTAGCCGGCCTGAGAGGGCGACCGGCCACACTGGGACTGAGATACGGCCCAGACTCCTACGGGAGGCAGCAGTGGGGAATATTGCGCAATGGGCGAAAGCCTGACGCAGCGACGCCGCGTGAGGGATGACGGCCTTCGGGTTGTAAACCTCTTTCAGCGCCGAAGAAGCGAAAGTGACGGTAGGCGCAGAAGAAGCACCGGCTAACTACGTGCCAGCAGCCGCGGTAATACGTAGGGTGCGAGCGTTGTCCGGAATTATTGGGCGTAAAGAGCTCGTAGGCGGTTTGTCGCGTCGACTGTGAAAACCTACAGCTTAACTGTGGGCGTGCAGTCGATACGGGCAGACTTGAGTTCGGTAGGGGAGACTGGAATTCCTGGTGTAGCGGTGGAATGCGCAGATATCAGGAGGAACACCGGTGGCGAAGGCGGGTCTCTGGGCCGATACTGACGCTGAGGAGCGAAAGCGTGGGGAGCGAACAGGATTAGATACCCTGGTAGTCCACGCCGTAAACGGTGGGCGCTAGGTGTGGGGGATTTCCACGTCCTCCGTGCCGTAGCTAACGCATTAAGCGCCCCGCCTGGGGAGTACGGCCGCAAGGCTAAAACTCAAAGGAATTGACGGGGGCCCGCACAAGCGGCGGAGCATGTGGATTAATTCGATGCAACGCGAAGAACCTTACCTGGGTTTGACATGCACTGGATCGCCTCAGAGATGGGGTTTCCGTAAGGTCAGTGTGCAGGTGGTGCATGGCTGTCGTCAGCTCGTGTCGTGAGATGTTGGGTTAAGTCCCGCAACGAGCGCAACCCTTGTTCCATGTTGCCAGCACGTAATGGTGGGGACTCATGGGAGACTGCCGGGGTCAACTCGGAGGAAGGTGGGGATGAGGTCAAGTCATCATGCCCCTTATGTCCAGGGCTTCACACATGCTACAATGGCCGGTACAGAGGGCTGCGAAATCGCAAGGTGGAGCGAATCTCTTAAAGCCGGTCTCAGTTCGGATCGGGGTCTGCAACTCGACCCCGTGAAGTCGGAGTCGCTAGTAATCGCAGATCAGCAACGCTGCGGTGAATACGTTCCCGGGCCTTGTACACACCGCCCGTCACGTCATGAAAGTCGGTAACACCCGAAGCCCGTGGCCCAACCCTTGTGGGGGGAGCGGTCGAAGGTGGGACTGGCGATTGGGACGAAGTCGTAACAAGGTAGCCGTACCGGAAGGTGCGGCTGGATCACCTCCTTTCTAAGGAGCATGTATCCCACTGCTTCGGTGGTGGGGTGGTCACTGTCTCAGGCGTGTGTTCTGGGGGTGACTGCTCAGTGGAATTGTGGACTGCTGGTTACCCGCATGGCTGTTCTGCTGTGTGGTGGTGAGTACGGCTCCTGCTTTCGGGTGGGGGTGGGGAAAGCTGCTGTGTGGTGGGGTGGTGGTGTGGTCGGTGCACTGTTGGGTCCTGAGGGAACACGCGTGGTGCGTGGGTCTTCTGGTGGTGCTGTCCCCGAGTGCCATACCGTCTGGCGTGCCCCTGGTGGGTGTGCGGGGTTGGTGGTGCTGGTGTGGGGGTGGTGGCCGGTTGTTCTTTGAGAATTACACAGTGGATGCGAGCATCTTTGTGGTCAAGTAAGTAAGGGCACATGGTGGATGCCTGGGCATCAGGAGCCGATGAAGGACGTGGGAGGCCGCGATAGGCCTCGGGGAGCTGTCAACCAAGCTGTGATCCGAGGATTTCCGAATGGGGAAACCCGGCCAGAGTCATGTCTGGTCACCCGCACCTGAATATATAGGGTGTGTGGAGGGAACGCGGGGAAGTGAAACATCTCAGTACCCGTAGGAAGAGAAAACAACCGTGATTCCGTGAGTAGTGGCGAGCGAAAGCGGATGAGGCTAAACCGTGTACGTGTGATACCTGGCAGGGGTTGCGTATGCGGGGTTGTGGGACCCACCGGTCGAGGCTGCCATCTCGGCGAGGAGTCAGAAAACATGGTGTTAGCGGAAGACGTCTGGAAAGCGTCAGCGTAGAGGGTGATACTCCCGTACGTGAAAGCACTGTGTCTCCTGGAGGGGATCCCAAGTAGCAGCGAGCTCGTGGAATTTGCTGTGAATCTGGCGGGACCACCCGCTAAGCCTAAATACTCCCTGATGACCGATAGCGGACTAGTACCGTGAGGGAAAGGTGAAAAGTACCCCGGGAGGGGAGTGAAATAGTACCTGAAACCATGTGCCTACAATCCGTCAGAGCCTCCGTTGTGGGGTGATGGCGTGCCTTTTGAAGAATGAGCCTGCGAGTTAGTGATACGTGGCGAGGTTAACCCGGGTGGGGTAGCCGTAGCGAAAGCGAGTCTGAACAGGGCGTCAGAGTCGCGTGTCCTAGACCCGAAGCGGAGTGATCTACCCATGGCCAGGGTGAAGCGCGGGTAAGACCGCGTGGAGGCCCGAACCCACCAGGGTTGAAAACCTGGGGGATGAGCTGTGGGTAGGGGTGAAAGGCCAATCAAACTCCGTGATAGCTGGTTCTCCCCGAAATGCATTTAGGTGCAGCGTCGTGTGTTTCTCATCCGAGGTAGAGCACTGGATGGCCGATGGGCCCGACAAGGTTACTGACGTCAGCCAAACTCCGAATGCGGGTGTGTGAGAGCGCGGCAGTGAGACTGCGGGGGATAAGCTTCGTAGTCGAGAGGGAAACAGCCCAGAACGCCGGCTAAGGCCCCTAAGTGTGCGCTAAGTGGAAAAGGATGTGGGGTCGCCCAGACAACCAGGAGGTTGGCTTAGAAGCAGCCATCCTTGAAAGAGTGCGTAATAGCTCACTGGTCAAGTGGTCCTGCGCCGATAATGTAGCGGGGCTTAAGCGCACCGCCGAAGCCGTGTCATTCACATGTAGAGCTCCATCTGTCCCTTTTGGGGGGTGGGTGTAGGTGTGTGGATGGGTAGGGGAGCGTCCTGCACTGGGTGAAGCAGTCGCGTGAGCGGGTGTGGACGGTGTGGGAGTGAGAATGCAGGCATGAGTAGCGAAAGCAGAGTGAGAAACTCTGCCGCCGGATGACCAAGGGTTCCTGGGCCAGGTTATTCCCGCCCAGGGTAAGTCGGGACCTAAGGCGAGGCCGACAGGCGTA